>NZ_JALGRU010000001.1:703784-1358096 GCF_022815545.1 Rathayibacter sp. VKM Ac-2928 | reverse complement strand
CCCCCCCCCCCCCCCCCCCCCCCCCCCCCCCACGGCGATCACTCGGTGGTGGCGCGGTTCCGCCGGCGGCGGCCCAGGAAGACGCCGATGGCGCCGAGCAGGGCGAGGACGCCGGCCGCGGGCAGCACGGCCGCTGCGTCGGAGCCCGTCGAGGCGAGCTGACCTGCCGCCGATCGCTTCGAGGCCGTGCTCGCAGCTCCCGAAGACGCTGTGGGCACCGTGACCTCAGCGGCCGGCCGAGTCGACGCGGCCGGACTCGGCGTCGGGGTCGGCGTGGGCGTCGGAGTCGGGACGGGTACGACCGCCGGGATCTCGAGCGTGCCGAGGGTGTTCTTCGTGTAGGTGACTCCCGTGGGTGTGGTCGCGGTGGCGATCGACGCGACCCAGATGGAGTGGTTGAAGACGTCTCGCTCGGTCACGGTGCTCTCGAAGTCGACCACGCCGGTCTCCCCGACGGGGAGCTCGGCGAGCTTCTCGCTGTCCGCGACCTGGACGTCGCGCAGAGTGACGTTGCCGGTGTTCGTGACCGCGGCGACCCACTTCACCTTCGTCCCGGCGACGACCGGCTCACCCTCCTTCACCTGGAACGTGCCGGAGACCTTCACGTCCAGATCCGGCGCCTCGACCGGGATCGGAGGCTTCTCGGGGATCGGCAGCTTGTACACGAACGGCTCGGAGACCGTGACGCGCGACCCGTTCGGAAGGGTGCCCCTGACCAGCTTCGACTCGGCCGAAACAAACCCGTCCTTGAGGTTCTGCGCGCTGACGACGGCCTCGGTCGTCGTGAGCAGGAACGACTCGCCGACCGCGAGCTTCTTCCGCCCGAGCACGTCCTTCAGATCCACTCCGCCGGTGTTCTTCACGTCGTAGGTGAACTGGACCCGGGTGCCCTCCTTCACCAGCTCACCCGGCTCCGTCAGGAACTTCCCCGTGATGGTCACCGTCACCGCCGGGGCCGCAGCGGTGGGCGCTGCGGTGGGGCCGGGGGCCGGCGCGCTGGTGCTCGGGGCAGGCGTCGGCGTGGCCGGCTGCGAGGGGGCCGGGCTCGGCTGCGGAGGCACGTACCCGGGAACAGGTACCAGGGTGTCGATGTCGCTGTCGACCCGGACTCCCTTGGGCGTGTATGCGGTGACCGTACCGACGAACCGCCATGAACCGCCGACAAATTCGTCCTCGACGACGGTGTCACCGGATGCGAAATCCTTGGTCTCACCGACGGCGATCGTGGTGGGGCTCACCAGGAAGGGGAGGCCCCTGCGGGGCACGGTCAACGGGACGTCTCCGGTGTTCGTGAGATGAATCGTGTATTTCACCTCGAAGACCCGCCGGCCGTCCGTGAAAGGCGGCCATTCTGTGAAGTTCGCGGTGACCGAGCTCTTCAGCGAAGGATGCTCGTCAGCGACCTGCGAGGCAGGAGCGCCTGCCGTCGGTGAGGACTGCGGCATCGCCGCAGAGGCTGGAGTGCTGTCGTTGGCAGCCGTCTTGGCGAGAGGCGCACTCGCCGCTTCCGCGGCCTGGGCGACAGGCGCTCCGCAGCCGAGCAGGCCGACGGTGAGAACGAGAGACGCTGCGACATCGAGCGGTCTGCTGCTCGATCGGCGCGCGCCGCGGGGTTGAGGTGAGGGTGTGTGCATCTGCGACTCCTGTAGGGGCTCGGCGGAGCAAGGTGGATGACCCGAGGAAGCTTCACAGATTTCTAGGGTTCCCAGAGGCTTCGCACTGTGGTTGGCGCCACGCGTCCGTCGCCGGGCGCGCGGAAGGGCCGCGGTGCGAACTGCACAGCGGCCCTTCGAGGAGCGCGGGGCCGAGGCGGCGGACGACAGAGGCCACCCGCCGGCTCGGCGCATCGTCACTCGGTGGCGGTGCGGCTCCTGCGGCGGCGGCCCAGGAAGACGCCGACGGCACCGAGCAGGGCGAGGACACCGGCAGCGGGCAGCATAGCGGCGGCGTCGGAACCGGTGGACGCGAGGTGGCCTGCCGTGGACCGAGTCGTCCCCACGGCCGAAGACGTGCCGACCTCACCGCGGCTGGACGAGGTGGCGACCTCGGTCACCGACCGGGCTGCCGCTGCGCTGGACGGCGTCGCGGAGGGCTGAGCGTCGGGTCCGGCCGGGTCAGGAGTCGTCGCGGGGATCGCGAGGGTGCCGAGGGTCTGCTTCGAGTAGTCGTAGCCGTCCCTCGTGGTCGCCGTCGCCGCAGCGGCGACGGAGACCGAGTGATCGACCGCGTCCCGCTCGCTGACGGTGCTCTCGAAGGTGACCTCGCCGGTCTTCCCGACCGGCAGCTCGGCGATCTTCTCGCTGTCGGCGACCTTGACGTCGCGGAGAGCGGTGTCCCCGGTGTTCGTGAGCGCGGCGACCCACTTCACCTTCGTGCCCGCGACGACGGGCTCACCCTCCTTCACCTGGAACGTGCCGGAGACCTTCACGTCAAGGTCCGGCGCCTCCGTGGACACCGGAGCCTTGTCGGGGATGGGCAGCTTCGGCGCCGTCACGATGACCCGGGTTCCGCCCGGAAGGATCTCGTTCGAGGACTCCGAGTCCGGCGTCACGAACCCGTCCTTGATGTTCTGCGCGGTGACGACGGCCTCGGTCGTGGTCAGGTGGAACGACTCGCCGACCGCGAGCTTGTCGTGCCCGAGGACGTTCGTGATGTCGACCGCTCCCGTGTTCTTCACGTCCTGCGAGAACTCGACGCGAGTGCCCTCCTTCACGAGCTCGCCCGGCTTCGTCAGGAACCTCCCCGTGACGGTCACCGTCATCTCCTGGGTGGCGACCGTCGGCGCCGGGACGGGTTCCGGGATCGGCTCGCTGGTGCTCGGTGCACTGGGGCTCGGCTCAGGCTTCAGCGCGGACGGCTCCCAGAACCACGGGACACGCTTCTCCACCTGCGCGCTCGGAAGGGGGATGTCGGGAACGACCGTCACCGTTGTCGTCTCGTTGTACGAGGTGGTCCATGTCTTGAGCTCGATCGGGTCCGACCAGACGCCCTTGCGCAGTGAGTCACCGCCGAGGAACACGCTCTCGTAGAAGACCTTCGACTGACCCGGAGCGAGAAGAACGGTGTTCCCGAAGCCCGGTGAGTCGGTGAGTTCCACGTTGAGCGGTGCGTCGGTGATGTTCGTGGCGGTGAGGACGTAGTGGACCCTCGAGTAGATGTTCAGGATCTTGTCGGGCGCGCTGCCGAAAGTCGCCGTGATCGACGTCGTCAGCCCCCCGTTCACCAGCGGGGCGGGCGACGGGGTGCCGGTCGGTGACGCGGTGCTTCCGGCGGCCGGCGTGGCGGCTGCCGCGGTCGACGGCGTCGTCTCGGCCTGGGCGACGGGCGCGGCTGCGCCGAGCAGTCCGACAGTGAGGACGAGGGACGCCGCGACGTCGAGCGGCCTGCTGCTCGGTCGGCGCTGTCCGTGGGATTGCGGTGGGCGTGTGTGCATCTGCGACTCCTGTAGGGGGCTCGGCGGAGCAAGCGGGTGACCTGAGGAAGTGTCACATCCTTCTCCCCGTCGTGCAGTGCAGGAGGCGCGAGTGGCGCGGGCTGTCGCGTCGCCCGGGCGCCGGGCGAAGGGCCGCCGTGCGGTCAGCACGGCAGCCCCTCGTCGGTGCGCGGACGCTACTGCAACGTCACGGTGACCGGAGCGCTCTCGGTCACGTTGCCCGCCGCATCCGTCGCCCGGGCGGTGAGCGCGAACGTGCCCTGCACGCCCGCGGTGTCGGAGGCGAGCGACCAGGTGTCCTCGCCGGTCGGGACGCCGTCGCCGATCTCGACGCCCTCGACGAGGAACACGACTCCGGTCACGGCGACGTCGTCGGTCGCCGTGACGGTGGCGGTCGCCGGTCCGCCGAGCACGTCACCGGGCTCCGGCGCGGTGATCTCGACCTCGGGGGCGGTGGTGTCCTCCACGGGGGGCTCGGGCTCCGCGGGCGACTCGGGCTCGTCGGGCGCGGACGGGCTCGCCGTCGGTGCCGGAGCGGGGGTCGCCGGGGCGGTCGTGGGCGTCGACGTCGGCGCGGCGCTCGGAGTCGCGGTCGCCGCCGGGGTGCTGCCGCCGCCGCGGAGGTCGACGGCGTCCCAGATCCCGGTGAGGTAGGCCGTGGTCGGTCGGGGGCTGCGGGCGTCGAGGTCGGCGGCGGTCAGCGAGCCGAGGCTCTGGTCGACCGTGAAGCCGCCCGACCGCGCCGTCTTGCCGGGCAGGTTCGTCCGCGTGCTCGTCACCGCGTCCCAGGAGGGCTGCAGCGAGCCGATGAAGGTCGAACCGGACGCGTCGACGTTGCCGCCGCCCGAGCCCTGGATCGCGCTGAGGCTGCCGGGGCCGTTCTGCGCTCCCGCGGAGCCGGCACCGCCCCGCAGGAACGGGTAGCGCTGCGCGGCCGTGCTGCCGCCGACGACGAAGGTCTCGTCGAAGGCGACGTTCCGGACGCCGCCGATGATCACGGCGCTGTTGTTGGAGGCGAAGACGACGGTGTCGCGGAGCGTGACCTGGCCGGTGATCCCGGAGCCCTCGATCTGCAGGGTGTCGGTGTGCGGGCGCGGCTCGCGGTTGCCGCCGTACCTCGCGTCGACGTAGTAGGAGGGCGCGAAGTAGCCGCCCTCGACCAGGACGTCGCTCAGCTGGTCCGGAGCGTAGGCCTTGATCTGCGCCGAGTCGGCGTTCTTGACCGTCGAGTCGGGCTCGACGACCTCGATCAGCTCGACGTCCCGGACGGGCAGGCCCGCCGACGCGGCGAGACCGAGCCAGTTGTCGGCGATGCGGAGCCAGGCGAAGGAGGCGTGCTTCGCGCCCTTGACGTCGAGCGAGTCGATGTCGAAGCGCATCAGCGTGATGCCCGTGACTCCGCGCAGCGCCCAGTCGCCGCCGGTCACCGAGCGGAAGCCGTCGCGCGCGGTGATCAGGACCTTGGATGCCCCGCTGTTGGTGTAGCCGTTGAGGGCCGAGAGATCGGCGACGCGGCCGGGGGCGACGCGGACGACGGCGCCGTTCGCGATCTGGTTCGCGGTGAGCCGGTCGAGCGCGGTGCGGATCGCCGGGCCCGAGGCCGCGACGTCCACGACGGTGGTGCCGCGGGGGAGCCCAGAGCGGATGTCGGGGGTGTCCGAGGGGTAGTGCGTGCCGTCGGGCCCGGAGGTCGTGGCGGAGACGGCGGCCGAGGCGGCCGGTGCGTCCTGGAGCACTGTCGCGCCGACGGCGATCCCGACGGCGGCGGTGATCGCGAGGATGCGGGCGAGGGCGGTCCTCGCTCGGGGGCGCGCGTGGCGCGCGGCGGGGCGGAGGGGACGGGAGGGGGACGACCTGGGGGGAGTGGCTCGTGACATGGGGTGTCTTCCGATCGGGTCGGGCAGCGGGGGAAGGGGTGCCCGGAGCACGGCGCGGCAGGAGCCTCGAGGCGCTGAACGGTCCGGGGCTCCTGAAGGGGCCTCGGAGTCCCGCGGCGGTGCGGTCCGGGCGGTCGGTGCGGGGAGAGCAGGGCGGGTGGTGCGCGGAGGAGGATCGGGGACGGCGGCGCGTCGGAGTCGACGGGGGAGGTGGAGGCAGCGCGGCAGGAAAAGGGGAGGGGTGGCGTGCTTCCACGGCCAATGTACGGGACGTGCCCCGTCAGTGGGGCACTGGCGCTGACGCTGATTCGGGCTCTACTATGCCGCGGCCGGTGAGGGTGTGGGGACGGCGGGTCTCGATACGCCGCTGCGCGGCTGCTCGACCAGCGTGCGGGGGCTGCTGTGGGCCTGCGCGATCGGTGGGGACGGCGAAGGGCCGGCGCCTCGTCGCCGAGGGGCCGGCCCTTCAGGGCTGAGCGCGGGGAGCTAGCGCAGCGTCACCGTCACGGGAGCGCTCGCGGCGACGTTGCCCGCCGCATCCGTCGCCCGGGCGGTGAGCGGGAAGGTGCCGCGCATCCCGGCGGTGCTGGTGGTCAGCGACCAGGTGCTGCCGCCGGTCTTCGTGCCGTCGCCGACCTTGAGGTTGCCGAGGTAGAACGCCACGCCGGTGACGGCGGTGTCGTCGGTCGCGGTGACGGTGGCGGTGGTCGAGCCGCTGATCACGGCGCCGGCCGACGGCGAGGTGATCGCGACCTTCGGGGCGGTGGTGTCGGCGACGGGTCCGCTTCCGCCGTCCTCACCGTCGGGCGTCTCCGCGGGGAGCTCCGGGGTCTTGGTCGGCGTCGGGGTCGACGTCGGCTCGGGGGTCGCGGTCGGCTCGGGCGTCGCGGTGGGGGTCGCCGTCGGGGTCGCCGTCGGCGTCGCGGTCGGCTCCGGCGTCGCCGTGGGAGTCGCCGTCGGGGTCACGGTCGGGGTGGGCGTCGGCGTGGGCGTCGAGGTGTCGACGTCGTCCCAGATCCCGACCAGGCGGGACGTGGTCGGGCGGGGCGTCCTCGAGTCGAGCTCGTCGACGCTCATCGAGCTCAGCGTGCTGTCGAGCGTGAAGCCGCCGCGGGTGGCGGTCTTGCCCGCGATGTTCGTGACGGTGTTCGTCACGGTGTCCCACTTCGGCTGGAGCGAGCCGGCGAGGATCGAGTCGGAGGCGTCGATGTTGCCGCCTCCGGTGCCCTGGATCGCGCTGACGCTGCCCGCGCCGTTGATCGCACCGGCGTAGCCGGCACCGCCGCGCAGGAACGGGTAGCGCTTCATCGCGAGCGGGCCGCCGACGATGAACGAGTCCTCGAACGCCACGTTCCGGACGCCGCCGACGATGACGGCGCTGTTGTTGGAGGTGAACACGACCGTGTCGCGGAGGGTGATCTGGCCGGTGACGCCGCTGCCCTCGATCTGGAGGGTGTCCGTGTGCGGTCGCGCCGGGTTCGACCCGCCGTAGACGGCGTCGACGTAGTAGGAGGGCGCCAGGTAGCTGCCCTCGACCAGGACGTCGCCCATCACGTCCGGCGAGAACGCCTTGATCTGCGCGGAGTCGGCGCTCTTGACCGTCGAGTCCGGCACCACGACCTCGATCAGCTCGACGTCGCGCACCGGCACGCCCGCCGACGCGGCGAGGCCGAGCCAGTTCTTGTTGATCCGCAGCCAGGCGAACGAGGCGTTCGTGGCGCCCTTCACGTCGAGTGAGTCGATGTCGAAGCGCATGAGCGTGATGCCGGTGACCGAGCGCAGCGCCCAGTTGCCGCCGGTGACCGACTGGAAGCCGTCGCGGGCGGTGACCAGGACCTTCTCGCTGCCGGTGTTGCGGTAGCCGTTGAGCGCGGACAGGTCGGAGATGTGACCGGGGGCGACCCGGACGACGGCTCCCTCCGCGATCTGCGTGCGGGTGAGCGAGTCGAGGGCCTTGCGGATCGCCGAGCCGGACGCGGCGGCGTCGACGACGGTGTAGTCCGCGACACCGGAGCGGATGTCGGGGGTGGCCGAGGGGTAGTGCGTGCCGTCCGGCCCGTGGGAGGCGCTGCCCTCCGCGGCCGACGCGGCCGGGATCGACACTCCGGTGACGCCGATCGCCACCGCGGCGGCGATCGCCAGGACGCGCAGGGCGTCCTTGGGGCGGCGGAGGAGGGGGAGAGCGGTTCTGGAGCGGGTGGTCGGGGGCATGTGGTGTCGTCCGATCGACTCGTGCTGTGCGGGGAGGGGACTGGTGCTGTGCGGGAGGTCGCCCGGTGCGCGTCGACGAGGGAGCCTCGAAGCGGGCGGCGGATCGGTGCCGCGCCGGGGAGCGGTGCCGAAGGACGCGTCGCTGCGGTCCGGGCTGTGGGGTGCGGCACTGCCGCGGTGACGCCGCCGCGGCGCGGACGCCGGAGCGGCCGTGCAGCGGGTGGTCGGGTAGGCGCTTCTCGACCTTCCCGAGGGAGGGCGAACCGCGTGCTCGCGGACCTCCGAGGGCGAACCTCCGGAGCGTGTGCCGAGCCTGTGGAAGGATTCAGGGAGCCTCCCAGCTTCGTCAGGATAGGGACTCCCTGACGAGCGACACACCACCCCGAGGGGGGTCGGAGCGGCAGACAGCCGCTCACCTTCGTCCGGCTACTCCAGAGCTCCCAGCACGACCGCCGCCGCCCGCGCGACGAGGGCGTCGTCGTAGTCCGCCTCCGGGTCGTTGCGGGAGGTCAGGACGGACAGCACGATCGGGTCGCGGCCGGGAGGCGTGACGACGGCGACGTCGTTGCGGAGGCCGCCCGCTCCGCCCGACTTGTCCGCGACCGTCAAGCCCTCGGGAGCGCCCGCGCGGATCAGCGCGTCGCCGGTCGCGTTGCCGCTCATCCAGTCCAGGAGCAGCGCGCGATCCGCGCTGGGAAGGGCCTCGCCGAGTGCGACGGCGGTGAGATCGGCGGTGAACGCCGCCGGAGTGGTGGTGTTCGCGGTGCTGCCCGGGGCGATCGTGTTGAGGGCGGGCTCCTCGTCGACCACGTCGGTCGTCGTGTCGCCGAGCTGCTCGAGGGCCCGGTCGAGGGCGACCGGTCCGCCGAGGCGGTCGAGCACCAGGTTCAGCGCCGTGTTGTCGCTGCGGCGGACCGCGGCCTCGGCCAGCTGCGCCAGCGGCAGCCCGCTGTCGATGCTCTCGCTCGTGATCGGGGAGTAGCCGGCGGCCTCGACGTCGGCCGCGGTCCAGGTGACGACCTCGTCGCGCTCGCCGACGGGGACGCTGCGCAGGAACTCCGCGGCGGCCAGCGCCTTGATGCTCGACGCGTAGCCGAAGCGCTCGTCCTGCCGATGCAGGACCTGCCGGCCGCTGCCGGTGTCGACGGCGCTGACGCCGATCCGCGCGTCGAACTCGGCTTCGAGGGCGGCGAGCTCGGCGGAGACGTCGACGGGGGCGGGTTCCGGAGACGATGCGGCGGAGATCGACGGGAGCGCCGTCGGCGGACTCGAGGTTGAGGGCGTGCCCGATACCGCGCACCCGGACAGCACGAGTGCGAGGCCGGCGGCGAGGACGGGGAGGGATCGGGCGGGCGATCCGGGGCGGCGGCGGCTCACAGGACGGAGTAGACGACGACGAAGGCGAGCGCGGCCGCCGCCGTGACCGCGACGGCCGCGAGGGCGATCGGCCACCGCGGTCGCCTCCGGATCACCGCGAGAGCGAGGAACGCCGTGCCGAGGACGATCTCGAGCCACCAGTAGACCGGGCTGGTGGTGTCGGCGACGTTCTGCAGGGCCCAGACGCCCTCGCCGATCAGGACGCCGGACAGCGGGGCGACCGCGAGCACGCGCCAGGGCGTCGAGCCGTGCAGCGTCAGGGCGGCGGCGGCGCCGAGGATCGGCCCGGCCGGCACGGCCAGCAGCCAGAACACGTCGGTGAAGGGCGGGGAGTAGCCGAAGCCGCGCGCGGCGGTCACCAGGTCGTAGCCCTCGAGGAGCGCCCAGAAGGTCAGGAGGCCGAGCGCCGCCGCCGCCACGGGCCGCGCGCCGCCGAGCCGCACCAGCGCGAAGACGAGCATCGACCAGCCGCCCGAGGAGTTGGCGAAGGAGTTCACCGGCCCGGGCAGCGAGCCCTGCAGGAGGCTGGTGAGCCCGCCCAGGAGCAGGCCGCCGACCAGGGCGACGAGGAGGGCGCGCACGAGGCGCGGGCGGGACGGGGCAGAAGGCATGAGTCGATTCTCGGAGGTCGTGGGCGGCGCGGCATCGGGGATGACCCTGATCGCGGTGCTGAGTCCGATTGCGGGGGCGGGTCGGTCTCGATACGCGCCTTCGGCGCTGCTCGACCAGCAAGGAGGGGGCGGGTCTGCATGCCCCCGAGTGCGCCGCGGTTCAGTCGAGGACGGCGTAGGCCTCGAGCTCGACCAGGACGTCGGGCTCGAAGAGGAAGTCGACGCCGATGGCGGAGAGCGGCGGGAGCGGGTCCGGCAGGCCGAGCTCCTCGCGCACCTGCTCGATCCCGGCGACCCACTCGGCGAACATCTCCGGGGTGGAGCGGGTGAGGAAGAAGCGGAGCCGGACGACGTCGTCGAAGGTGGCACCGGCTCCGGCGAGCCCCCGGGCGGTGCTGCGGAGGACCTGGGCGACCTGGCCGGCGAGGTCGTCGGGGGCGAGGCGGTTCCCTGCGCCGTCGCGCGCGATCTGACCGGCGACGTGCACGTGACGGCTGCCGGTGGCGACCGCGACGTGGTCGTAGTTCACGGGCTGGAGCATGCCCTCGGGGGAGCTGGTGCTGACGGTCATGGTGTCCTTCTCTCGGGTAGGTGGTTCCTTCTGTCTACCTGGTGCACGAAGGGCACTTCAACGAGACTAGGTGGCATGGACGACACCGAGCCCGCCGCCCCGACCGCTGCCGCCCCGACCGTGACCGAGCTGCTGCAGGTCGACGCTCCGCACCGGGAGCTGCTGGACGAGCTGCTCGACAAGTGGTCGCTGCAGGTGCTCGATCAGCTCTGCGAGCGGCCGCTGCGCTTCAACGAGCTGCGGCGGGCCGTTCCGGCGGTGGGGCAGAAGTCGCTGACCGCGACGCTGCGCCGGCTCGAGCGCAACGGGATGATCAGCCGCGTCGTCCTCGAGACCCGGCCGATCGCGGTCGAGTACCGCATCTCGCCGATCGGGGACACGCTGAACGAGCTGGTCGACGCGCTGCTGCGCTGGACCGACCGGCAGCTGCCGGCGGTGCAGGCGGCGCGGGCGCGGTACGACGGGGCGGAGCCGGCGGCGGGTGCGGGTGCGGTGGATCTCGATACGCGCCCTGCGGGCGCTACTCGATCAGCATGAGGGGGCGCTCTGCGGATGCTGGTCGAGCAGCATGAGGGGGCGCTCTGCGGATGCTGGTCGAGCAGCATGAGGGGGCGCTCTGCGGATGCTGGTCGATCAGCATGAGGGGGCGCTCTGCGGATGCTGGTCGAGCAGCATGAGGGGGCGCTCTGCGGATGCTGGTCGATCAGCATGAGGGGGCGCTCTGCGGATGCTGGTCGAGCAGCATGAGGGGGCGGGTCGGCGTCGTGCTGGTCGAGGAGCCGCGCAGCGGTGTGTCGAGACCCGGCGTCCCTGCTCGAGCTAGGCGAGGCCGCCGTTCACGAAGAGGACCTGGCCGTTGATCCAGCGGCCGGGGCCGGCGAGGAAGGCGACGGTCTCGGCGATGTCCTCGGGCTGCCCGAGGCGCTCGAGCGGCACCGCGCCCGCGAGGCGGGCGACCTCCTCCTCCGACTTGCCGTCGAGGAAGAGGGGGGTGGCGGTCGGGCCGGGCGCGACGGCGTTGACGGTGATGTCCTTCCCGCGCAGCTCACGGGCGAGGACGAGCGTGAGCGCCTCGACGGCCGCCTTCGACGCGACGTAGGGGCCGTAGCTCGGGAACGAGGTGCGGGTGACGCTGGTGGAGAAGGTGATGATCGCCCCGCCCGGTCGCAGGCGGGCCGCGGCGAGCTGCGCGACGACGAACGAGCCGCGGACGTTGGTGCGGTGCATCCGGTCGAGGTCCGCGAGATCGAAGGTCGCCGCGGGGCCGAGGATCATGATGCCGGCGGTGTTCACCACGACGTCCAGGCCGCCGAGCGCGTCCTCCGCCTCGGTGAAGGCCGCGGCCATCGCGGCCTCGTCGGCGACGTCTCCGCCGACGACCACGGCCTCGACACCGTGCTTGCGTGCGGCAACCGCGACCTCCTCGGCGCGCTCGCGGTTGCCGGAGTAGTGCACGGCCACCGAGAGCCCGTCGCGGGCGAGCCGCCCGACCACGGCGCGGCCGATACCGCCGGACCCTCCGGTCACGAGGGCGGTGCGGGGCTGATCCTGGGTGGTCATCGGTTCTCTCCCTGAGCTGCGGTCGTGGCGGGGACGCCGGTGTCGGCGGGGCTCAGCAGGTCCTGCATCCGCATCCGCTCGTAGAACTCGCGGCGGACCGCGTCGCCGAGCGCGAAGACGCGGGCGGCGCCGTCGTCGGCCGGGTCGATGACGACACGGAAGGGGCGCTCGCCGCGGGGCAGCCCGACGACGCGGGCGATCTCGACGGCGATCTCGCGCGGGTCCGCGTCGGCCGGTGCGAGCTCTGCGAGGCGCGCCGAGACGTCGTCCATCAGGCCCGGATAGCGGTCCTCGTAGGCGGCGGCGATCTCCGCGCGCGCGGCCCGGCCGGCGTGCGCGAAGTGGTTGGTGCCCGTCGTGTACGAGCCGGGGACGACGATGACGGTGTCGATCCCGAAGCGCGCGACCTCGACCGCGCAGCCGACGGCCAGCGCGTCCTCCGCCGCCTTCGCCGCGAAGTACGGCCCGAGGTACGGGGGCGTGCCGCCGCGGGAGCTGGACGAGCCGACCCAGACGAGCAGGCCGTCCTCCTGCGCGCGGAGGATCGGCAGCACCGCGTGGTTGAGCCGCTGGGTCGAGAGCACGTTGACGTCGTAGACCTCGGCGAGCTGCTCGACGGTGAACGCCTCGGTCGGCCCGAGGACCATGTGGCCCGCGTTGTGCACCACCACGTCGATCCGCTCGCTCTCCTCGGCGATCCGGGCGACGGCGGCGTCGACCGACGCCTGGTCGGAGACGTCGAGCTCGACCGGGCGGAGGTCGACGCCGTGCTCGCGGGCGAAGGCGCGGGCGTCCTCGGCGGCGGGGGCGTTGCGGCCGTCCATCGCCCGCATGCCCGCGTAGACGCGGTGGCCGGCGAGGGCGAGCTCGCGGACGGTCATCGCCCCGAAGCCGCTCGAGGCGCCCGAGACGATCACGACTCTCGACATGGTGGTCCTTTCCTGGGGGAGAACGGGTCGGTTCCACTCTCGGTCGGACGCGGCCGCCGCGGTGTCGTGATCCTGCGCAGGAGGAGCGCGATCCTGCGGAGTCGGTCGTCGGAGTCGCCGGGCAGCCGTTCGCGCTGGTCCAGCAGCCCGCGGGGCGGCCGGTCATGCTGGTCGAGTAGCCGCCTCCGGCGGCGTATCGAGACCCACCATCGCCGAGAGATCCGGGAGCGGGTCTCCTCCACACTCGCGATCCGACGGTGTTGTCCCCGATCAGCCGGTGGTTCCGTCCGAGCTGTCGGAGGCCCCTGCTTCACTACGCGTATGTCAGAAGATGAGAATGCGGCAGCACTCGCGGAGGTGCGCGACTGCTTCACCGACGCCGCGGCCGCCGAGCGCGCCGCGTCCCCGACGCGCCTGAGAGCCGCGGAACGCATCCACCGCGGCTACCGCGTCGCGCTCACCGTCCCGGAGGCGTTCGCCCGCGGCACGTCCCGGAGCGAGACCCGCGATCTCGTCGAGCGCTCGATCCGTGCCGAGCTCGCGGTGACGCTCGGCGTGTCCGAGCCGGAGGTCTGCCGACGGCTCGAGACCGCGGAGATGCTGATGGAGCACCTGCCGCTCACCCGTGCGCTGCTCCGCGACGGCCGGATCCTCTGGGAGGTCGGCGAGGCGATCTGCAGGACGGCGAGCAGTCTCCCTGAAGCCTCCCGCGTGGCCCTTGATGAGCGCGCAACCGACGCCGCGGTCACCATGACGACCACGCAGCTGCGCCGCGCCCTGAGCCGGTGGCGGGAGGAGCTGCACGAGCAGCCACTCGCCGAGCGCCACGCCCGCGCGAAGGAGGAGCGTGCCGTCTGGGTCACCCCGAATGTCGACGGCATGGCGACGCTCTGCGTCCACGCTCCCGCGCCGGCGGTGACGGGCGCGTACGACCGGTTGCGCCGCATCGCGCGCACCCTCCGCGATGACGGCGACCCCCGCACCCTGCAGCAGCTCAGCGCGGACGCCGCGGTCGATCTGCTCTGCGACGGCGACATCGCCGGCACCACCCCGGACCCCGAGCACCGACCCGACCCGACCTTCATCCCCGGAGTGCGGGCCGAGGTGCGCCTCACCCTCGCCGCCTCGACCGCGGTCGGTCTCGACGACGCGCCCGCGGATCTCGACGGCTACGGACCGGTCCCCGCGCCGATCGCCCGCGAGCTGATCCGCACCGCAGCCTCCTTCACCCGCGTCCTCACCGACTCCGAGACCGGCGCGGTCGTCTCCGTGGGCCGCACCCACCGTGTCCCACCGCCGCAGATGC
Organism: Rathayibacter sp. VKM Ac-2928; assembly: GCF_022815545.1. Lineage (NCBI taxonomy): Bacteria > Bacillati > Actinomycetota > Actinomycetes > Micrococcales > Microbacteriaceae > Rathayibacter > Rathayibacter sp. VKM Ac-2928. The sequence continues at coordinate 1,344,221 of NZ_JALGRU010000001.1, read as the reverse complement.
GCCTGCACCTGCAACTGCGGGACCAGACCTGCCGCTTCGCCGGCTGCACCCGGCCCGCCGCGACCAGCGAGGCCGACCACACCCTCGAGTGGCGCAACGGCGGCGAGACCTCCCTCGACAACCTCGTCTCGCTCTGCACCTCGCACCACCACGTCCGGCACGGGGACCAGTGGAGCTACGACAGAGTCGACGACCAGGGGACCCTCGTGTGGACGAGCCCCACCGGCCGCCGGATCAGCAACCGGCCACCCCCACTGCCCGGGCGGCCGCCTGACCCGCCCCCACGGCCGTACTTCGTCGATGTTCCCGCGCCGTTCTGACGGTGGGGGGATCTCGATACGCCCGCTGCGCGGGCTACTCGGTCAGCATGCATCGCCCCCAGGACGTCGGTGTGAGCCTGCTCGTGCTGCAGGAACCGCACAGGGTGCGCCGGCGTGCGTCCGCACATGCTGGTCGAGTAGCGCGCAGCGCGTATCGAGACCTACGACGTGCAGAGCGGTGGATCTCGATACGCCCGCTGCGCGGGCTACTCGGTCAGCATGCATCGCCCGCAGGACGCGTCCGTGTGAGCCCGCACGCGCTGCCTGAACCGCGCGTTCGGTGCGCCGGCGTGCGTCTGCACATGCTGGTCGAGTAGCGCGCAGCGCGTATCGAGACCCACGTCGTGCAGGGCAGTGGATCTCGAGACGCCCGCTCCGCGGGCTACTCGATCAGCATGAATCGAGCGCGCAGGACGTCGGTGTGAGTCCGCACATGCTGGTCGAGGAGCCCGAAGGGCGTATCGGGACCCGCCGCGGTCAGGCAGGCACCCGCTCAGGCGGCGACACGGGGGACTCGGTGGGCACGGCGGCGGCGGCGATCGACGCCGGGTCCTCGCCGCTGCGCAGGGGGAGGAGGCGGAAGTGCTGGCGGTAGGGGCCCTTCTCCGGAGTGTTGCTGTACTTCTCCGGGCGGGTCTGCACGTCCCAGTTGCCGCCCTGGAGGCCCTCCTGGGCGGCGTCGACCCGGACGACCGTCCTCGTCGACGCAGGGACCTCGTGCCAGTGCCGGCGGTCGGCCAGCTCGTCCGGGCTGTTCGGCTGAGCGTTGAAGAACATGCTCTCGACCGACGTGCCGTCGCCTGACGTGCCGCCGCCGGCCAGGACGAGCACGCCCGCGCCGCCGCCGTCGACGAGGGCGGCCCAGCGGGTGTCGGCCTTGTTCGCGCTGTCCTGCGGCCGGCTGTAGCGCGTCGGCTGCTCGGCGACGGCGCCGCTCCAGCGGCCGAAGAACGCCGACGCCCGGCGGTCGGCGGACGACTCGTGCAGGCCGCGGCCGTGCCAGTGCAGGGTCGAGAGCTCCGGCGCGAGCCCGAACGTGGTGCCGACGACCTGCGGGTTCGGCGTGCCCTCGACCGGCGAGAAGGTGGAGAGCACGTCGACCTGGCCCGTGCCGTGGATCGTGTAGACGATCGACTGCGGAGAGGTCGTCACCCGGCCGCTCGGCCGGAACGGCACCGCCGTGGTCACCGACCCGTCGACCGTGATGCGGACGGCGCCCGGCGTCTCCTCGACGTCCACCCGATCGATCGCCCACTCCTCGCCGACGCCGCGCCAGGGCAGTGACGGCTCCGGGCGCTCCAGCCGGATGTCCGGGATCGAGAGCTCGGGGTCGTTCGGGGTGCGCCAGAAGTTCGGCAGCAGCGGCGCGGCGAGCCGCTCGCGACCGCCGTAGCGGAGCGAGGTCAGGCGGCCGGTGGAGCGGTCGACGGTCGCGGAGAACGCGGGCCCGCGCACGACGATCGCCGTGCCCTCCTCGGTCGCGGTCACCGGCGGCAGATCCCTCGGCGCCCGGCGGCGGGCGGGCGAGGCGTCGACGGGCAGCTCGAACTGGGCGCGCGCGACGACGTGTCCTTCCTCCGCCCAGGCGGTGGGAGCGGCGAGGGCCAGCTGCACGTCGAGGCGGTACTCGCGCGCCGCGTCCTGCGCAGCCGGCTCCGGCAGCGGGTAGGGCAGCGTGACCCTCCCCTCCTCCTGCGGGCCGACGGCCCACTCCGCGCCGGGCAGCGAGCCCTGCTGCACCGGCTCGCCGTCCGCCGACACGGTCCAGTGCACGACGTAGCCGTCGAGTCCGGTGAACAGGTGCTCGTTGGCGACGAGGAGCTCGCCGGCGCGCAGATCGACCGCGGTGACGGAGACCGGCTGGTAGGCGAGCGCCGCCTCGGCCAGCTTCGGGGTCGGCGTGCGGTCGGCGAGGACGAGGCCGCTCATGTGGGCGCTCTCCTGGTTCGGCTCGTCGCCCCAGTCGCCGCCGTAGGCGAGGAACTCCTCCTCGGGCCGATCGGGGCGCGGCCAGTACAGGCCCTTGTCGGCCCAGTCCCAGAGGAAGCCGCCGGGCATCGCGCGCGGGTCCTCGCGGGCGGCCGCCCAGTACTCCTCGAGGTAGCCGGAGGTGTTGCCCTGGCTGAAGGCGTACTCGACCAGCAGGTAGGGCCGCGGATCCCGGCGCGAGCGCTCGGCGAACTGCGCGACCGGCGGGTAGAAGTCGCCGTCGAAGTCCGAGAGACCGGCCGGGACGACCCAGGTGCCGGAGCCGACGGGGTCCTGGTAGCTGACGGGGCGGGTCGGGTCGTGCTCCTTCGCCCACTCGTACATCGCCTGCAGGTTCGCGCCGACTCCGGACTCGTTGCCGATCGACCAGGCGATCACGCTGGGGTGGTTCTTGTCCCGCTCGACCATGCTGCGCATCCGCTGGAGCAGGGGAGCGCGCAGCTCCGGGCGGTCGCCGGGCAGGAAGGGCGCCCCGTCGTCGTCGATGCGGTTGATGTGCGTCTCGTTGTTCGCCTCGTCGACGAGGTAGAGCCCGTACTCGTCGGCCAGGTCGTACCAGCGCGGGTCGTTCGGGTAGTGCGAGGTGCGGACGGCCGTGATGTTGCTCTGCTTCATCAGCCGGATGTCCGCGATCATGTCGTCGCGGCTCAGCGTGCGGCCGGTGCGCGGGCTCCACTCGTGCCGGTTGACGCCGCGGAGCGAGACCACCCGGCCGTTCACGAGCAGCACGCCGTCCACGATCTCGACGCGGCGGAAGCCGACCCGCACGGCGACGCGCTCGAGGACGGCGCCGGTCGCGTCGCTCAGCTCGACGACGAGCGTGGAGAGCTCGGGCGTCTCCGCGGACCAGAGTCGCGGGGATGAGACGGGGATGCTCGCCAGGCTCGCCGCGCGGCCGTCGGCGTCGAGAGCGACCGTCCGGCTCTGCTCGCCGACCTCCGCCGCACCCGGCGCGGTGCCGTCGAACAGCCGTGCGCGGAGCTCGAGACCGGCCGCGGACGCTCCGGGGCGCGCGTCGACCGCGACCGAGACCTCGACCGACCCGGCGGTGAACGTGTCATCGAGCGGGGTGCGCACCGTGACGTCGCGGATCATCGCCGCCGCGCGCGAGAGCAGCCGCACGCTCCGGAAGATCCCGGAGAGGCGGACGTTGTCCTGGTTCTCGAGGTAGGAGCCCGTGCACCAGCGGTGCACCTCGACCGCGAGGACGTTCGAGCCGGCCCGCACGTGCTCCGTGACCTCGAACTCGCCCGTCGTGTAGCTGTCCTCCCGGTAGCCGAGGCGCTGCCCGTTGAGCCAGACCGAGTATGCCGACTCCACGCCGTCGAACTGGAGGAAGGTGCGGCGCTCGGCCCAGCCGTCCGGCAGCTCGAAGGCGGTGCGGTACTGGCCGACCGGGTTGTAGAGGGTCGGCGCGTTCGGGTAGTCGCCGCGCGGGTCCGGCTGCTCGTGCCGCCCGTTCGCGCCGGTCCACGGCAGCACGAGATTGGTGCCGATCGGGAAGTCGTAGCCGTGCAGCTGCCAGCTGGCGGGGACCGGGACGGTCGGCCACGCCGAGTCGTCCCAGTCCTCGGCCGCGAAGCCGTCCAGGCGGGCGGCCGGGTTCGGCGCCCATTGGAAGCGCCAGTCGCCGTCGAGGCTGTGCGCGAGCGGCGTGCTCGCACGGTCGCCCTCCAGTGCGGCGTCGAGCGTGGCGAAGGGAGTGAGCACGGCGTGCGCCGGCTCCGTGCCCCACTCGAACACGTCGGGGTCGTTCCACTCCTGGGCGAGGGTCATGCGGGGCTCCTTGGGGTGCGTCGTGCGGAAGGCGTGAGGTGCCGGGCGGCGGGCGCGGCGTGCTGCGTACTGCGTGCGGCGTGCTGCGCGGTGACAGCGGAGTCCCCTCCCGCCGCCCGGGCCGCGGGCGAGGGGAGGGGACGGGTGAGCCGCTACTGGTCGTAGGCGCTCTGCCAGATCTCGGCGTAGCGGTCCGCACCGAGGCTGGTCAGGGCGTCGAGGTAGGACTGCCAGTCGGCGTCGCTCGCGGGGTCGCGGACCCCGGTGACGAACTCGGCGGTCGCCGTCGCGACGCTGCTCTCGACGTTGGCGGTGAGGGTGGAGAGCTCGCTGGCGTCCTCCGAGGGGACCCAGATGTTCCAGTAGGGGAACATCGCGTCGGACTCCTTGCCGGCGTACTGGTCGGTCGCCTCGAACAGGCGGCGCTCGAAGCCCGCCTCGGTGTAGATGTCGAGCGGCTGGACCTGGCTGGCGCGGAACTCGGCCGTGTCGAAGACCTGGGCCATCGGGCCCCAGTTGCCGTTGTAGTCGGCCTCGTTCGACTCGTCCATCTTGGTGTCGACGAGGGACGGCTCGAGGCTCTGGTCGAGCGCGATCTCGCCCTCCTCGGGGGCGCGCCAGCCGATGCCCTCCTCGCCGAACTCACCGCGGACGTGGCCCTCGGGCGAGAAGAGGTAGTCCATCATCTCGACGATGACCTTCTGCTCCACCTCGTCGGCCGCCTTGGTCACGACGAAGGTCGCACCGGGCACGCTCGGGAGGAGGAAGGTGGCGTTCTGGCCGCCGGGGCCCGTCAGCGGCGGGAGCAGGTCGTACTGCGTGTCGCGCCCGTCCTCCTGTCCGATGGTCACGGCGAAGCCGGGGTGGATGGCGGTGAAGCCGCCGATGAGCACGCCCTGCGCCGCGTTGCCGGTCGCGGTCATCTGGTCGCCGCCCTGCGAGAAGGTGGCGGGGTCGATCAGGCCGGCGTCCCACAGCTTGCGGAGGAACTTCAGGCCGTCGCGCCAGCCGTCCTGCATGGTCTGCAGCTGCACGGTGTCGCCGTCGAGCCCGAGCGAGACGGGCTGCCCGTTCGCGCCGGAGCCGGTGTTGAACGCGTTGTAGATGAAGGCGTTCATGATGTACGGCACCAGCGACTGCTGGGTGCTGCCGGTCAGCGGGATCTCGTCGGCCTGGCCGTTGCCGTTCGGGTCCTGGGTCTTGAAGGCCTGCATCACCGCGAAGAACTCATCGGGCGTGGTGGGAGCGGCGAGCCCGAGTGTGTCGAGCCAGTCGGTGTTGATCCAGAACTTGTACGGGTAGGAGCAGTGGTAGCAGTCGTTCCACTGCGGCAGGCCCCAGATCTTCCCGTCCGGGGTCTCGGTGAGCTCCTTGAAGCCCGGCTCCGCGTCGAGGGCCGCCTTGATGTTCGGGCCGTTCTCGTCGATGAGGTCGTTGAGCTGCACGAGCAGGCCCTGGTCGCCGTAGCGCTGGAGCTCGGCGCGGCTGAACTGCGAGGCCCACGGGACGAGCATGTACGCCTCGGGCAGGTCGCCGCCGGCGAGCGAGATCTGCCGCGCCTCGGCCGCCTCGGACGCACCGTACGAGGTGGTCTCGAACTGGATGTCGACGTCGAACTTGTCCTCGAGGACCTTCGTGAACGAGTTGGTGTTCAGGTCGATCTGCGCGCCCTGCTCGCCGAAGATCCGGATGACCTTGCGGTCGGCCTCCGGGCTCTCGCCGGTGCAGCCGGTGAGCCCGATGATCGCGGTGGTGAGGACGGCGCCGAGGAGGAGGTGCTTCCTCCGCGCGGCGACTCTGCCGTGCTGTGTGCGAGAGAACAAGGTGTTTCCTTCCATGGGTGAGAGAGCCGCGGGGGAGTTCCGCGCGACCGGGGGAGTCGGCCCTGTGCGGGCCGTGCTCGGGGTGCTCAGCCCTTGACGGCGCCGAGCATGATGCCCTTGTTGAAGTACCGGGCGACGAAGGGGTAGAGGATCATCACCGGGACCGTCGAGATGACGATCAGCGAGTACTTGAGGAGATCCGCGAGCTGCTGGCGCTCGATCTGCGCGGCCGCGTCCATGCCCGGTGTCGCCTGATTGAGGATCAGGACGTTCCGCAGCACGAGCTGCAGCGGATAGAGGCTCGGATCGCGGAGATAGAGCAGGGCGTCGAAGTAGGAGTTCCACTGGTAGATCGCGTACATCAGCGCGACCACCGCGAGCAGCGGCTTCGAGAGCGGGAGCACGATCGTCCAGAGGAAGCGCAGATCGCTCGCGCCGTCCAGCTGCGCCGCCTCGTACAGCTCGTCCGGGATGGAGGAGCGGAAGAAGACGACCGCGATGATCACCTGCCAGACGCCGACGGCCTGGGGGAGGATCAGCGCCCAGCGGGTGTCGAGCAGGCCGAGCTGCTGCACCACCAGATAGGTGGGGATGATGCCGCCGGCGAAGAGCATCGTGAAGATGACGCCGAGGGTGATCCCGCCGCGGCCCCAGAAGTCCTTCCGCGAGAGCGGATAGGCGATCGCGACGGTCAGCGCGAGGCTGACGAAGGTGCCGGCGGCCGTGTAGAAGAGCGAGTTGGCGAAGCCGGTGACGATCGTCGAGTCGCCGAGGGCGCGCTCGTAGCCCTCGAGGGTGAAGTCGATCGGCCAGAAGCTCACCCGGCCGGACGAGACGGCCAGCGGCGAGCTGAACGAGCTGGCCAGGATGTAGAGCAGCGGCAGGAGGACTGCGAGCAGGAACGTCGTGAGCAGGACGTAGACGGCGATCATGAAGACGCGGTCGACCATCGGGTCCTTGATCCGGGTCGCGCGCTGCCGGCGACGCGGCGGCCGGGCGGCCTCGCCGTCCTCGTGAGCGGTGGTCGATGGCGTGTCGAGTGCGGTCACCAGAGCCCCTGTCCCGTGATCCGCTTCGCGAGCGCGTTGACGCCCAGGAGCAGGACCAGATTGATCATTCCGTTGAAGAGCCCGATGGCCGCGGCCTGACTGAAGTCGGCGTTGAGCAGACCCACTTTGTAGACGTAGGTGGGGATGATCTCGGACTGCGAGAGATTGAGGGAGTTCTGCAGGAGGAAGGCCTTCTCGAATCCGATCGCCATCACATTGCCGACGCCGAGGATCAGGATGGTGATCGCCGTGGGCATGATGCCCGGGATGTCGACGTGCCAGATCTTCTGCAGCCGGCTCGCGCCGTCCATCCGGGCGGCCTCGTAGAGCGAGGTGTCGATGGAGGAGAGGGCCGCGAGATAGAGGACGGCGGAATAGCCGGTCGTCTGCCAGACGTCGCTGAAGACGTAGATGTGCCGGAAGAAGTCCGGGTCGCCGAGGAAGTCGATCGCCCCGAGTCCGAAGAACGACGTGACGTCGCTCACCGGGCCGAGCTTGGGCGAGAGGAACAGGATCGTCATCGAGATCACGACGACCGTGGAGATGAAGTACGGCGCGTAGGTGACCATCTGCACGGTCCGCTGGAAGAAGCGCAGCCGCACCTCGTTCAGGGCCAGCGCGAGCAGGATCGGGAACGGGAAGCCGGCCAGCACCACGTAGGCGGAAAGCAGGAAGGTGTTCTTCAGCAGCGTCCAGAAGATCGGGTTCGAGAAGAACCGCTCGAAGTGCTTGAAGCCCACCCACGGGCTGCCCCAGACGCCGTCGATGACGTTGTAGTCCTTGAACGCGATGATCGCGTTCGACATCGGCACGTACTTGAAGACGATGAAGTAGAGCAGCGGCGGCAGGATCAGCAGGTAGAGCTGCCAGTGCCGCCGGAAGCTGCGCCGGGCGGCGCGGAAGCCGCGGGCGTTCGAGCGGCCACGGATCGACGCCGGGCCGCCGGGGACGGGCGCCTCCGGGCCGGGGGCGCCGGGCACGGTCGAGCCGGGGACGGTGGTCCCGGGCGCGCCGGTCAGCGGCATCACCATGCCGTGCCGACCGGTGTCGGGAGGAGGGGCGGACGGGTCGCCGTGCAGGCGTCGCGTGCCCCAGGTCGGGTCGTCATGTCGAGAGCATCCAATCGCCGGTGATTCGGAACGAGGACGAGACTAAGCAGCCGATAACACCCGTGTCAATAAGAAAACGAAACGTTTCGTGTACTTCTCGATCGGCGCCCGGAAAAGACGGGCGCGATGATTCTTTCGAAAGTCGGAGAAGGCGTTGTTGCGAAAGTTCCGGCTATTCTTGCGAAAGCGAGTGATGGCCGATCTGCGTTAGTCCGATGACTCCGAGAACGGCCATGTCTGCGCCATCCATGCTGGTCGAGCAGCGCGCAGGGCGTATCGGGACCCGGGCTCCGGCGGACGGTGGATCTACTTGGAAGAGACGCCCGCGCACATGCTGGTCGAGTAGCCCCGCAGGGGCGTATCGAGACCCACCCACCGCGAGGACGTCGGTCTCTTCCCCGCCTTGTGCTGGCGCCGAAGGCGCCCCCTCCGCTCGATACGCCCGCTGCGCGGGCTACTCGATCAACACGGCCGGGGCTCCTCGATCAGCAGGCGGCCGCCGCTGCGCGGGCTACGCCGGCGGCTGCTCCGGCATCGCCGCCGTGCCCGTGGCGCGCAGGCGCTCCTTGACGAGCTCCGGGAAGAGGGGGCGGCCGTAGAAGTAGCCCTGGGCCCGGTCGGCATGCAGGCTCGTCAGCAGCTCGTGAGCGGAGGTCGTCTCGACGCCCTCGACGATCGTGTGCATGTCGAGGTCCGAGACCAGGTTGATGATCGAGCGGAGGATCGTCGCGTGCCGGGGGTTCTCCTCGTCGGCGAGGAAGACGCGGTCGATCTTGACGATGCTCAGCGGCACCGTCAGCAGCGCCGCAGCGGCCGCGTGCTCCTGGCCGTAGTCGTCGAGCGCGATCGCGATGCCGTCCGCGGTGAGGGCGCGGACCCGCTCGATGACGGCCTCGTCGACGTGCCCGATCGAGCCCTCCGTCAGCTCGAGGCAGAGCTGGATGCCCTGCTCGGCGGTGCGATGTGCGCAGATCACCTCGGTGACGCCGTCGTGCATCAGCTGCTCCGCCTCGATGTTGACGCTGAGGAACGTGACCGACGGATCGATCGCACGGAACTCGATCATGCAGGCCACCGCCTGGTCGACGATCTGCACCGTCAGCTCGTCCAGCAGGCCCAGCGAGCGCGCGATGTCGACGAGCGTGATCGGGCTCAGCGCCGTGCCGTCGGTCCGGGTGTAGCGGGCCAGCGCCTCGAAGCCGACGATGCGCCGCTCGGCGACGTCGATCACCGGCTGGAAGGCGACCCGCACCGTCCCGTCGGCGACCGCGGTGCGGACCTCGGCGACGAGATCCAGCTCCTTCGACTCGGCCTCCTGCACCGCCGCCTCCTGCGCCGCCTCGCCCTTGCGCTCCTTCTTCGTCTCGTACATCCGCTCGTCCGCCTCCTGCATCACCCGGTCGAATGAGCCGCCGTCGACAGCGACCGGGGCGCCGATGCTGATGCGGGGGTGGAGCTCGGCGTCGCCGACGACCAGGGGCCGCTCGACGGCGCGCGAAATGCGGAGCGCGACGGCCCCGGCGGTGACCGAGTCCAGGAGGACGGCGAACTCGTCGCCGCCGATGCGGGCGACCACGTCGTCCCCGCGCACGCTCTCGCGGATGCGACGGGCGACCTCCTGCAGGACGGTGTTGCCCGTCGAGTGGCCGTGGGTGTCGTTGACGGCCTTGAAGTCGTCGAGATCCATGAACAGCACCGCCCGCTCCTCCTGGTCGCTGATCGCCGCGAACTCCTCGTACAGACCGCGGAGGTTGCTGAGACCGGTGACCGAGTCGGTCGTGGCCTGGTCGCGCAGCACGCGGGTGCTGCGGCGATCGTAGAGGGCCTGGGTCGCGATGTGCGCGAGGGCGAGGAGGGTGCGGTGCTCGAGTGCGGTGAAGCCGCCGGAGTCGGGGCGCCGCGTCAGGACAACGTGCCGCAGGCCCAGGCCGGGCGTGGCGATCGGCGCCGACAGCTCGAACGCGCGCCCGGGAGTGGCGGAGATCCGCGTGCTCGCTGACGGGATCGCCGTGCGGGCCGCCCGCTCGAGCGTCTCGAAGATCGCCTCCTGGTCGCCCCACGGCAGAGCCAGCGCCGCTTCGATCAGGCCGTTCAGCTTGCGCTCGATCCGGGCGCGGCGGAGGTACTGGCTGACCACGGCGACCGCCAGCGCGACGATCAGGAGCGTGTTCGCCGAGCGGATCTCGAGGCCGGCGCCGAGATCGATGCGCTCGACCCCGGCGGAGAGGTGCGCGCCGTAGGCGAGGGCCACCAGCACGATGTTGAGGCCGAGGGCGAGCAGCACCCGGCCGGGCCGGAGCGCCGGCCGCGGCACGTCGCTGACGTCGGCCAGGGTCAGCCAGGCCTGCAGGTACTCGGCCCCGATCGAGAGCAGTCCGTAGGCCAGCACCGCCGGCACCGCCGCGAGGACCGGCCACCAGCCCGTCTGCGGGAAGAGGGAGAGGACGAGCAGGAACGCCCCGCCCGAGAGCGCGGCGAGACCGGTCCAGTAGACGACGGCGGCCCAGGGGCGCCGCGAGATCACCTGGAAGAGCGCGATCGCGAGCACCCACAGCAGCAGCGCCTGGACGCGCGGCACGTCCTGCGCCAGGAAGGCGAGCACCGACACGCCGACCCCGAAGGTGACCGTGCCGATGCCGGAGGCGAGCTCGAGCCGGAACGAGGCCGTGATCCACATCGCGGCGAGCAGCACCAGGAACGCCAGCCACAGCCCCGGGAGCGCCGGTGCGTGCGGGACGAGCAGGACCAGCGTCAGGAGGAGGCCCGCGCCGCCGACGCCGAGCCGGAGCGCGCGCACCGAGCGCGGTCCGCCACGGCCCGAGAGCACCTCGGGTGAGGCCGGCGGATCCTCGGCTCGCGCCGTCGAGTACCCCGCAGCCGCATCGCTCATGCGTCGGCCACCCCCTTCACACCGCGTCGCCCGCCTGGAGACCCGGCGCGTGACCACCTTGGCAGAGACGCGGAGCCCCCGCCCGCGCCAGGAGGCGGGTCTGCAGGCCGCACTGCTGCGGGCGGTGGGTCTCGAGACGCCCCTGCGGGGCTACTCGACCTGCATGAAGAGGGGGGCACGCGCATCCGCGGGTGCGTGTGCATGCTGATCGAGTAGCCCGAAGGGCGTATCGAGATCCGCCGCGTCAGGAGCCGGGTCTGCAGGCCGCACTGCTGAGGACGCCGGGTCTCGAGACGCCCCTCTCGGGGCTACTCGACCAGCATGAATGGAGGCACGCCCATCCAACGGTGCGGATGCATGCTGATCGAGTAGCCGCGCAGCGGGCGTATCGAGATCCACCCGCGTCAGGAGCGGGGTCCGCAGGCCGCACTGCTGAGGACGGTGGGTCTCCGGGCCGGTCGCTCAGTCGTCCGCGGCGAGGACCCGCACGTCCCACGGGCCGAGCTCGAGCTCGGCGCCGGCGGGCAGCTCGACTCCGGTCAGCACATCGGTGGCCGCGGCCGGCAAGGCGTAGACCGAGGGCTCCCAGGACCAGTTGTGCACGAAGCGGATCCGCTCGCCGTGGCGGTTGGTCGCGCTGGTGACCGTCTGTGACGCGGTCGCGCGGCGCCATCCCGAGGCGGCGTCGCCGACGGCCCAGGACATCAGGGCCCGCGCCAGCTCGAGGTCCGGCACGGTGCCGACGGTCGTGACCCGGCCCGCGCCGTGCGCGCGCGTCGTCACGGCGGCGAACCGGCCGTGGTGCGGGTGGACGTAGCGCACCAGCACGTCGGCGTCGTCGGGCTGCAGGCCGTCCGCCCACAGGGTCGCCGTGGCGCCCACCGGCAGCGGGAAGCCCGACTCCGCGACGACCGGCAGCGGGACCGCGAGGTTCGCGAACTCGTCGTAGTGGACACCGGCGGCCTCGTCGAGGAACGCCGGCTTGCGCTGCAGCCGGGCCCGCGCCTCCTCGTCCTCGTAGCCGGTGCGAACGCCCACGACCAGGTGCCCGCCCGCCGCCGCGTACGCCTCCAGCCACTGCAGCTGCGCGTCGTCGGCGATGGTGAAGGCGGCGGCGACCAGCACGGGATGCGCGGCCGCGTAGGCGGCGGGCGTCGTCCCGGTCAGCTGCGAGGGGTGCACCGTGTTCGACTGCAGCCCCGCGTCGAAGGCGCCGCGCGCGAAGGAGTCGAAGACGGTCTGGAAGGTGCGCGTCGACGCGACGGGCACGCCGCGGGCGGCGCCGGTGCCCTGGGTCGGGTCACTGAACGAGGGGTACTCCTCGAGTGCCCACTTGCTCTCGTTCGAGAACAGGATCGCCACATCGGAGTCGGGGGTCAGCTCGGTCACCCGATCGCCGGCGGCAGCGAAGTCGGCACCCAGCGCGGCGATCTGCTCGTAGACCCGGCCCGGCTCCTGCGAGTGCGGCAGGATCCCGCCCCAGTAGGTCTCGGCACCGTGGTGCAGCGTGTGCCAGTGCCAGTACTCGATCATCGTCGCGCCCCGCGAGACCAGAGCCCAGGCGGCCTGGCGCCACTGCCCGTCGTAGCCGGGCTCGTTCGACCACGGCATGCCGATCGCCTGCGCGTCGGTCTCGGTCACCAGGAACGGCGCCTGCTTCGATCCGTACATCCGGTCCGCGGTGGCGTAGAGCGCCCAGGTGCCCGAGGTCGTCCAGTGCTGGTCGAACACCCGCGCGTCCGGCAGCTCGAGCCCGTCCTGCATCCGGTAGTAGGGATTGCCGGCGGCGATGTCGAGGGAGCGCACGAGCTCCTCGTCCTGCACCGTCCGGCGCTCGTAGGAGATGCAGGTGGTGACGAACTGGTCCTCGCGGCCGGCCCGCGCGGTGATCTCCCGGACCATGTCCGCCTGCCAGCCGATGAAGTCCGTGGTCAGCGAGGCCTGGAAGCGGCGCCAGGCCAGGTCGTACTGCGGCTGCTGATTGGCGTCCGGGGTCCAGAGGTCGGCCCAGGTCGACAGGCGGTGCGACCAGTAGGTGAGCCCCCACTCGTCGTTCAGCGTCTCGACGGTGCCGTAGCGCGCGCGCAGGTGGTCGACGAAGCGCTGGAAGACCTGCCGGTTGTGGAAGATCTCGTTGCCGGGCTCGTTGTCGACCTGGAAGCCGATCACCGCGGGATGCGCGGCGTAGCGCTCGACGATCCTCCGGATGAGCCGCTCGGCGTGGAAGAGGAAGGCCGGGTGCGAGTAGTCGATCTCCTGCCGGGCTCCCCAGCCCATCGGCCGACCGCTCGAGCGCTCGACGTTGATCTCGGGGTACAGCCGAGCGAGCCACATCGGCGCCGCGTAGGTCGGCGTGCCCAGCACGACCGCGATGCCGTGCTCGTGGGCCGCATCGAGCACCGGCTGCAGCCAGTCGAGCTCGAAGACGCCGTTCTCGGGCTCCCAGGTGGACCAGACCGACTCGCCGACGCGGACGACCGTGAAGCCCGCGGCCTTCATCAGCCGGAAGTCCTCGGCGAGGTCACGGTGACCCAGCCGAGAGGTCGGCTGGTACTCGTGGTAGTAGGCCGCGCCGAACAGGATGCGGTCGGTGAGGTGCTGCATGGGAGGGCCTTTCGGACGTTCGGGAGAGGAGTGGCGGAGGAGGGCGGTGGGGGTGTCAGCCCTTGACGGCGCCCGCGGTCAGCCCGTCGAGCAGCTGCTTGCGCAGCAGGAAGAACACCAGGATCGTCGGCACCGAGGCGAGGACCGCGCCCGCCAGGACGAGGTCGTAGGAGCGGTTCTCCGACGCGAAGAGGATGTTCAGGCCCAGCGGGATCGTGTACTGCGACGAGTCCGAGAGCAGCACGAGCGGCCAGAGGAAGCTGTTGTAGCTCTGCAGGAAGCCCCAGACGCCCAGCGCTCCGAGGGAGGGGCGCAGCAGCGGCAGCACCACGCGCCAGAAGGTGCCGAACTCGCTGTTGCCGTCGATCCGGGCCGCCTCGATGATCTCGTCCGGGATCGACTGGACGATGAACTGCTGCATCATGAAGATCCCGAACGCGGGGGCGACCCACGGCACGATCAGCGCGAACCACGGGTTCGAGAGCCCCGCCTTCACGATCAGGATGAACAGCGGCACCAGGATCACGACGAACGGCACCGACAGCGACGAGAACATGATCGTGAAGAGCACCTTCTTGCCGCGGAAGGCGAACTTCGCGAAGCCGTAGCCGGCCATGGCGCAGACGAAGACCGAGACCGCGGTCGCGAGCAGCGAGGTGCCGACGCTCATGCCGAACCAGGCCCAGAAGGGCTGCGTGGTCAGCAGGTTGACGTAGTTGTCGGTGGTCGCGGGGTTCGGGACGAGCGACGGGGGAGTGGAGAAGATGTCGCCGCGGTTCTTGAACGAGCCGCTCAGCGCCCACAGCAGCGGGAACACGAAGACGAGCAGCAGGGCCGAGAGGGTGACGTAGAGCAGTCCGCGGCGGGCGCGCTCGCCGCCGCTCGCCCGGCGCTGCCTCCGCGGAATGCGGCGCTCCGGAGCGTCGGCGGTGACGATTCCCGTGGTGGCGGTCATGAGGTTCTCCCGATGGCGAGGGCGCGGTTGAGGATCTGGCTGACGGCGAAGACGAGCACGAAGAGCACGACTCCGGCCGCGGCGGCGTAGCCGAACTGCTGGCGTTCGAACGCGGCGCGGTAGATGAACATCGAGACGGAGAGGGTCGCCTCGCCCGGTCCGCCCCGCGTGAGCAGGTACGGCTCGTCGAAGAGCTGGGCGGCGCTGATGAAGGAGGTGACGACGACGAACGCGGTCACCGGGCGGATCGCGGGGAGCGTGACGGTGCGGAACTTCGCGAGCACGCCGGCGCCGTCGAGCTCGGCCGCCTCGTACAGCTCCTTCGGCACGGCCTGCAGTGCGGCGAGGAAGAAGATCGTCAGGTAGCCGACCGTGCGCCAGAGCAGGACGAAGCCGATCGCGACCTTGGCCAGCGTCGGGTCGCCGAGCCAGTCGATGTCGCCGAATCCGAAGACCGCGCGGATCAGCGAGTTCAGGAGTCCGTAGCTGCGATCGAAGATCAGGCTGTAGATCAGCGCGATGACGATCGGCGAGAGCACCATCGGGATGAAGAAGGTGAGCCGGAAGAGGTCGCGCGCCTTGAGCCCGCGGGCGTTCAGGCCCTGCGCGATCAGCAGCGAGCACGGCACGATGACGAACACCGCGATCAGCGTGTAGATCAGCGTGTTCACCAGCGCGACGCCGAAGCTCGTGTCGCCGAGCAGGTTGCCGTAGTTGGCCAGCCCGACGAACTCGGGGGAGCCGAGGCCGACCCACTCCGTGAGGCTCAGGTAGATCGCCGCACCGACCGGGACGATCATGAACAGCGCGTAGAGCAGGTAGAACGGCGCGATGAAGAGGTACGGGGCCCGGCCGCCGGAGGTGTTCAGGCGCTTCCGCTTCGCGGCGCGCCGGGCCTCGAGCGGTGAGCCGCCGCGGCCGTCCTGAGCGGAGGCGGGCGCCCCGGCCGTGGTGAGAGTCGACATCATCGATCCTTAGCTGCGGGCCTGGCCGCGGAAGTCCTCGGCCGTGGCGCGGAGCGCCTGCGCCGGGGAGAGGGTGCCCTTGTAGGCCTGGAGGAGGTAGCCCGACAGCACGGTCGTGAGGATCTGCTGGTCCTGGCTCTGGAAGAGCGACGGGACCTCGTCGATGATCTCGCCGTAGACGTCGAAGAGCGCCTGGCCGCCGAAGTAGTCGTCGGTGATCGTCGCGAGCTCGGGGTCGTCGTAGACCGAGCGCAGTGTCGGCAGATAGCCGAGGTCGCGGTAGCGCTTCACCTGCTGGGCCGGGTCGAGGTAGGCGGCGAGGACGAGCTCGACCGCGGCGTCGCTGTTGGCCTTGCCGGTGACCGCGGCGAACCCGGTGCCGCCGCCCACGGCCGTGCGGCTGCCGCCGTTCGCGAAGCGGGGGAGCGTCTTCACCCGCCAGAGGCCGGCCTGCTCGGGCACGTTCGGCTTGATGCCGTAGCTCGAGTACCAGGTGGGCATGTCGACCCCGACGATCGAGCCCTGCTTCAGGCCGCTCTGCATGCTCGGGCCGTAGTAGTCGGCGACGGTCGTGAAGAAGCCGGAGGCGAGTCCGTCGACCGCGAACTGCAGGGCCTCCTCGGCCTCCGGAGTGGCGAGGTCGAGGTTCCCGTCACGGTCGAAGAGCTGTCCGCCGCGCTGCATCAGCAGCAGCTGGTAGCCCTGCACGACCTGCGGCAGATCGCTTCCGACGGAGAGCGCGCCGAAGGACACGCCCTCCCGCGCGCTGATCTCGCCGCCGACCCGGGCGAACTCCTCCCACGTCTCGAGGTCGGTCGGCACGCCGAGGCGCGCGAACTCGTCCTCCCGGTAGTAGTAGACGGCGAGCGGAGTGTCGGAGTCGAGCGCGTAGAGGGCGCCGTCCTTGCTGAACGCGTCGACGCGGGCGGCGATCAGGTCGTCGCGGTAGGGGGCGGTCGCCTCGGTGAGGTCCACCAGCAGCTCGGGGGCGATCGAGCCGCGGAGCGTGCGGGCGAAGTTCGCGACCTCGATGCCGACGAGGTCCGGCGTGCCGGAGCCGGCGACGGCCTGCGCGATCAGCTTGGTGACGATGTCGGTCGCGCCGATCTTGGTGACATCGAGCGAGTAGGAGAAGTCGGTGCGTGCATCGGCGAGGGCGAGCGCCTCCGTGAAGAACGTCACGTAGCCGTCGTCGTGCGTCCAGAACGAGAGGTCGACGGCTCCGGACTCGACGGCCGCCTGCGGGCCGGTCGCGGCGCACGAGGCGAGCAGGGAGGCGAGGGCCGCCGAGCCGCCGGCGGCGGCGCCGAGACGGAGCAGCCCGCGGCGCGAGAGCGCGGGGGACAGTGGGTGCATGGAGGAGCTCCTTCGGAGAAGGGGGAGGGACGGGCCTGCGGGCGCGCCGGAGGGACCGCGCGGAGGCGGCTCGTGCTGACCGCACGGACGGCGGTGGGAAGGGACAGGGAGAGAGCTGGAAGGGGGAGCCGAGGGCCGAGAGCCGGGACGGGGAGCTACGGGACGGGGAGCTACGGGACGGTGAGCTACGGGACAGGGACGGGCGACGCCGGCGCCAGCGCCGCGCGCTCGGGGTTCGCGGGCCCGCTGGACGCGCGGACGATCAGCTGGGCGGGGACCGAGCGGTGCCGCTCGGTCGGCGCGTGGCCGTCGAGGGTGCGGATCATCCGGTGCATCGCGATGCGCGTGACCTCGGCGAAGTCCTGCTTGACCGTGGTGAGCGGCCGGTGCAGGAACTCCGAGATCGGGTCGTCGTCGAAGCCGACGACGCTGAGGTCCTCGGGGATGCGCAGGCCGGCCGCCTCGGCGGCGTGGATCGCCCCGACGGCCATCTGGTCGTTGGCGGCGAAGACAGCGGTGACATCGCGGCGGTGCAGGATCGACGCCATCGCCTCCGCCCCCGAGCGCGGGCTCCAGTCGCCGCTCAGCACGGGCGGCTCGGCGGCGTTGGCGTCGGCGAGGGCGGTCCGCCAGCCGTCGATGCGACGGCGGGTGGCCGACCAGGTGCCGGCGCCGGCGATGTGCCAGACCGTCTCATGGCCGAGGGCGAGGAGGTGCTCGGTGGCGCTGCGGGCGGCCCCGGCCTCATCGGTGCCGACCACGAGTTCCTCGGGGCGGTGCGCCTCGCTCGGGTGGTCGAAGCTGAGCACCGTGACGTCGGCGGGGATGGTGAGGCGCGGATGCCCGAGATCGACCGGCTCCGAGAGGATGATGCCGTCGACGCCCTGATCGACGAGGGCGTCGACCGCTTCCTGCAGCTCCGCGCCGCTGTTCTGCGCCGTGCGCACGACGCTGAGGGAGTAGCCGGCGGCACGGGAGGCCTGCTCGACGCCGTCGAGGATCGCGGACGGACCGTAGAGGGAGGTGCTCATCGTCACCATGCCGATCCGGCGGCTCCGCTGGGTGACCAGGGCTCGGGCGGCGGCGTTCGGCCGGAAGCCGAGGGTGCGGATCGCCGTGGCGACGCGCTCGCCGATCTCGGGGGAGACGTGCGCCTCCCCGTTGACGACGCGGGAGACCGTCTTCTGACTCACGCCGGCGGCGCGGGCCACGTCGGCCATCGAGACCCGGCGACCGCGGTCGTCCGGCTGCGGCACAGCCTTCGATGCGTCCACGTCGCAGCTCCTTCGCTCGTCCTCGGACCCGAGGTTGACAGCGCAGTCAACTGCGCGGTCCGACGAGTACAACACGGTTTGACTGCGTAGTCAATCGCGCTCGTCAGAGGCCGCGCACGCTTCGCGCGAAGAGATAGGGCGGATGCCTGGTGATCGAGTAGCCCGCGCAGCGGGGATCCATGCTGATCGAGTAGCCCGCGGAGCGGGCGTATCGAGATCCACCCGCACCAGAAGGCGGGTCTGCAGACCATCCCGCTGAGGACGGTGGGTCTCGATACGCCGCCTGCGGCCACTACTCGACCAGCATGCGAGGGGCATGCCGGCATGCGGCCGTCGAGCGAGGATGCATGTTGATCGAGTAGCTCGCGCAGCGGGCGTATCGGGATCCACCAGCGTCAGAAGACGGGTCTGCCGGCCGATCCAGCGGGTCAGCCGCCGAGGGTCACGCGGAGGATCTTCTCGCTGCTGTTGTTGGGGATGCTGTCCTTGTCGCCGGTGTTGGAGGTCGTCATCCAGAGGCCGCCCTGGCCGTCGGGCTCGACCGTGCGCAGGCGGCCGTAGGTGCCGACGAAGGCGGAGGTCGGGGTGGCCAGCGCGTCGCCGGTGATCGGGGCACGGTAGAGGCGGGTGCCGCGGAGGCAGGCGATGTAGACGACGTCGCGGACGACCGTCAGGCCGGAGCAGGAGCCGGCGGAGGTCGGGTACGTCGCCTTCGGGGCGAGGAAGCCGGCGGTGCCGCAGCTGCCGGAGGTGCCCTCGCAGGCCGGCCAGCCGTAGTTGCCGCCGCGGACGATGAGGTTCGTCTCGTCCATGACGCTGTTGCCGAACTCCTGCTCCCACAGACGGCCCTGCGAGTCGAAGGCGAGCCCCTGGGGGTTCCGGTGCCCGTAGCTCCAGACGGCGTTCCCGAACGGGTTGTCCGAGGGGATCGAGCCGTCCGGGTTGATCCGCAGGATCTTGCCGCTGAGGGAGTTCAGGTTCTGCGCGGTGGCGGTGTTCTGGCCGTCGCCGGTGCTGACGTAGAGCTTGCCGTCGGGGCCGAAGCGCAGTCGCCCGCCGTTGTGGTACTTGTTCCGCAGGATCCCGGAGGCGAGGACCTGCACCGTGCTCGTGTCCAGTCGGTCGCCGACGACCTTCAGTCGGATCACCCGGTTGTCGGTGGGGGAGGTGTGCATCACGTACAGCCACTGGTCGGTGGTGAACGTCGGCGACACCGCGATGCCCAGCAGGCCACCCTCGCCGTCCGTGCTCTGCACGTTCGGCACCGTCCCCAGGCTGGTCTTCACGCCCGTCGTGGGGTTCAGGCGGACGATGTCCTGCGCGTCGCGGCGGGAGTAGAGCACGGTCCCGTCGGGGACGGTGGTCAGCCCCCAGGGGATGTCGGTGTCGGTGGCGACCTGGGTGACGGTGCAGAACGCGGTGCTGCAGGCCCCGCCCGTGGTCACGGCGGCAGCGGCGCTGCGAGCGGAGGTGTTGCCCTGCGCGTCGACGGCCGCGACGGTGTACGAGTACGCGGTGTTCGCCGCGAGGCCGCTCTCGGTGAAGGTCGTGACGGGCGCCGTCGCGCCGCTGCCGGCGACCGTGCCGACCTGCGCGGAGCCGCGGAAGACGGTGTAGCTGCGGACCCCGACGTCGTCGGTGCTCGCGGTCCAGGTGAGGGTGACGGCCGTGCCGGACGCCCTCGCGGTGAGGCCGGTCGGACGGGTGGGCGCCTGCGTGTCGGTGCTGCACTGCGGGATGGTGACGGCGACGGTGGCGCTGGCCTGCGAGACGTTGCCGGCGGCGTCGCGGGCGTTCACGTAGAGCCCCCACTGCGCGCCCGGCACCACGTCGAGGCCGGTCGACAGGACGTTCCCGGCGACCGACGTCATGAACTGGCCGTCGTGGTACACGTCGTATCCCGCCACTCCGACGGCGTCCGAGGACGCGTTCCAGGAGAAGGTCGCCGTGCGGCAGGCCAGGTTCGTCACCCGCGGGCTCGTCGGCGCGGACGGGGCCGTGGTGTCCGCGACGGCCGCGGTGGTCCGCCACTTCTGCCACTCCCCGCCGGCGCAGGCCGCGATCTGCACCGACGAGCGGTTCGCCGTCTTCCGGTCCTTCACGCTCAGGCACAGGCCCGAGGCGACGGCGCGGATCGTGCCGTCGCTCTCGACTCGCCAGCGCTGCCCGTCTCCGCCGACGCAGTCCGAGATCTGCACGTCGGCGCCTGCCGTCGTCGCGCGGTTGCGCACCTCCAGGCACTTCGCGCCGCCGTAGACGGTGATCTCGCCGGTCGTGGCGATCGTCCACTTCTGGTTGGCGCCGCTGTTGCAGTCGTAGAGGACGACGATCGTCCGGTTCGCGGTCGACCCGTTCGGCACGTCCAGGCAGCGCTTCGACGCGACCCCGGTGATCGGGCCGACCACGGGGGCCGCTGCTGCCACCGCCTGCGCCGGAGCGGGCGCCGCCTGGGCGGGAGCGCCCGAGACGATGAGCGCGACCGCCAGCACGGCGACGGCGAGACTGCGGGGGACGATGGATCGGCGGATGGTGAAACGCATCAGCGGGTTCCTCTCCAAGTGGAGCGACCGGGCGCCTGCACGACTCGCCCAGTGCCGACCCTGGCACTCGCGATGACCCGCGACAACGGGTCCCGGCCGTCATCTCACGCCGTCCCTACCCCCCGAACGAGCGAGACCCGTCACCCCGCGACCGGAGAACGCGGTCCTCCGCCAGGGCGGGCGCCGCGGTCGCCTCCGCGAGAATGAGAGGAACAGGACGGGCGGGAAGCTGATGAGCGACGAGACAGCGAACCAGGGACGGACGGACGAGGGACGCACGGACGACGAGGCGCTCCTCCGGGGCGACGGCGGGCTCGAGCGGCTGTGGACGGGCGCCGTCTGGAGCGAGGGGCCGCTGTGGATCCCGGCCGAGGGGGGCCTGCGCTGGAGCGACATCCCGAACGACCGCATCCTGCAGTGGCACAGCGCGACCGGGGAGACCTCGGTGCACCGCGAGGGCGGGGAGTTCACCAACGGCCGGCTCCTCGACGCCGACGGGAGCGTCGTGCAGTGCTCGCACGGGCTGCGCCGACTGGAGCGCGAGCGGCCGGACGGCACGGTCGAGGAGCTCGTCTCGAGCTGGGACGGCGGCCGGCTGAACTCGCCCAACGACGTCGCGGTCGCGCCCGACGGCTCCTACTGGTTCACCGATCCGGACTACGGCATCCGGCAGCCGGCCGAGGGGCACCCGGGCGAGCGCGAGTACGAGGAGCGCTGGGTCTTCCGCTGGAGCGCCGAGGACGGCCTCACGCCGGTCGTCACCGACATCGTGCAGCCGAACGGCATCGCCTTCTCACCGGACGGCGCGACCGTCTACGTGACCGACACCGCGATGAGCCTCGAGGACGGCCCCGGACACTGGATCCGCGCCTACGACGTCGTCGACCGCGGCGCCGGCGCCCGCGACGGCCGCCTCTTCGCGGTGATCGAGCACGGCCTGCCCGACGGGATCGCCGTCGACGAGCGCGGCCGGGTGTGGTCCTCCGCCGGAGACGGCGTGCACGTCTTCGCCCCGGACGGCGCCGAGCTGCTGTTCGTGCCCGTGCCGGAGGTGGTGGCGAACGTCTGCTTCGGCGGACCGGACGGCACCGACCTCTTCATCGCCGCCACCACCAGCCTCTACCGGCTGCGGACGCGCAGCCGGGCCGCGGGGGCCTTCCCGGCGTAGTGCGAAGCGCCCCGCCTCCCGGGGACCGCGGCCGCAGGGCGCTCCGGAGAGCTCGGCCGCGCTCCGAAGCGCAGGACTCATACGACGTCGCTGACCGCGGCGCCGGCGCCCGCGACGGCCGCCTCTTCGCGGAGATCGAGCACGGCCTGCCCGACGGGATCGCCGTCGACGAGCGCGGCCGGGTGTGGTCCTCCGCCGGAGACGGCGTGCACGTCTTCGCCCCGGACGGCGCCGAGCTGCTCTTCGTGCCCGTGCCGGAGGTCGTGGCGAACGTCTGCTTCGGCGGGCCGGACGGCACCGACCTCTTCATCGCCGCCACCACCAGCCTGTACCGGCTGCGGACGCGCACCCGGGCCGCCCGGGCCACCACCGCGTAGCGAATCCGCTGCTGTTCACCGGGGTTCGGCACAGCAGATCCTGTCCAACGGCGGAGCCGGTCCATCGGAGGAGCCGGTCCATCGGAGGAGCGCGTCCATCGGATGTCGGCGAGCGGGGCAGGTCGCACGCGGCTTCGTCGTCGAGCGAGATCCGACAGGATCACGGCACTCTCAGCTCGTGCAGAGGGTCTCTGCTCGCCGCCCGCTGAGCGGGGAACAGAGCGGCGACGACGGAGACCACGATCGCCAGAGTGCCTGTGGCGACCAGGAAGTCGACGCCGGGGAGCGGGTCGCCGCCGGCCACCAGGAGCACGGCGGAACCCGCCGTCCCCAGCAGAGCGCCGACCGTCGCGACGAGGAGGACCTGACAGACGACGAGCAGGACGATGAGGCCTCTCGTGGCGCCGAGAGCCCTTCGGCGTCCGAAGTCCTTGCGTCGCATCAGGACGAGACCGTACTGCGTCGCACCGACCAGGACGGCGCCGGCGCCGGCGATGAGACCGACGAGATCTCGCCCGAAGCCCCCGAGAGTGCCCTCGAGAACGGCGCGCAGGTCCGCGTACCGAGCGCTCGTGGTCACGGTGACGCCCTGCGGGTTCGTCGGAGCCAGAAGGGAGCCGATCGATCGCGTCAGCGCGCGGATCATCTCGGGCTCCGAAGCGATGACGATCAGATAGCCCACACTCCCGGTCGAGGACGGAGGCATCGGGACCAGGACGGACGGGCCGAGGAAGGACAGGTACTCGGACGAGGTGAAGGTCCCGACGACGTCGACCCCGGCTCCACTGCCCGTCGAGACCGAGCCGGTCTCCTCGGCGAAGCCCAGAGCCGCGAGCGCGTCCTCGGACGCCCACGCCGATCCGCTGGGAAAGCGCGCCGCACCGATGCCCAGCTCTGCGAAGTCGGAGGACCACACCGATCGAAGAGCGACCTTCCTCCCCTCCGCGATCCGGGAGTTCCCGACGTCACTGGCATCCGAGAACGCCGCCGCCCACTGCACTCCGGAGAGTCGGGAGATCCTCTCCACTGCGTCCGACGACAGGCCCGCCTCCGCCTCTCCTCGGACCAGGATGGACCGCGTCCCCGCCGAGTCCACCGTCGCGAGAACGCTCTGCTCCGCTCCCACCGTCCGCCCGGTCGTCAGAACGATCCCGGCGCACATCGCCACCACCATCACCAGGGTGAGGAGGGAGGTCACCGGTTGCGCGAGCGAGGAGGCGAGGGCTTCCCGGAACACGGGCAGGACGAATCTCCGCTTCACAGGCGGATCCTCCGATCGCAGGAGGCGACGACCGTCTCGTCGTGCGTGACCACGATCACCGAGGATCCCGAGCAGGCGCGCTCTCGCAGTGCGTCGACGACCACCGCCGCGGAGTCCGGATCGAGATTCCCCGTCGGCTCGTCCGCGAGGATGATCGTCGGATCGTTGATGAGCGCCCGGCACAGTGCTATCCGCTGCGCCTGGCCGCCGGAGACCTGGTGGGGTCTCGCCGAGGAGCGCAGGGCGACCCCGAAGCGCTCCATCAGCCCGTGCGCCGCGAGTTCCACTGCGGAGTTCCGGCACCCGCGATAGAGAGCCGTCTCGACGATGTTGTCGAGGACCGTTCTCGTGGGATCCAGAGCGGCGTCCTGAAAGACGAACCCGATGTTCTCGGCTCGGTACTCCGACCTCGATCGATCGCTCATGCCACTCACATCGACGCCGTCGATCCGGACTCGTCCCGATTCCGGAGTCGCCATGAGGCCCAGGATGTAGAGCAGGGTCGACTTGCCCCTCCCCGACGAGCCGGTGATCGCGACCATCTCGGAGTGCGTCACGGCAGCACTGAAGTCGGTCAGTATCCGAGGACCTCGTCGATAGCGGAAGCCGATGCTCTCAGCAGTGATCATCGGGGTGCGGCGTCATCGCCGTAGACGCGCACTTCCACGCCCTCCACGAGACCGGTCACGACCGAGACGCCCTTCGCGGCAGCGACGACCTCGACACGATGCCTCTCGCCGGCCGAATCGGTCACTTCGAGATCCCCGTTCACGTCGGTCCGGATGCTCGCGGTCGGGACGGTCAGACCGGACGTCTCGGGTGTCGTCGTGAGGAGGACGGGGAGGAGGGTGTCCTGCGTCACATCGAGATCCGCGCACTCCTCGCCGCAGATGACCTCGCCGTCCACGCCGCCGAGCGCTATCGACACCCCGACCTCGGGCTTCACCTCCTGGACCGCCGTGACCGCCCGCCAGGGTCCGTCCGGTCCGGTGATCTCCGCCGCGACTCCCACGCCGATCTGGGCGGCCTGCGCCGCTGTCGCCGTGACGGAGAAGGTCGGAGTCTTCGGCAGCGTCCTCGCGACGACCTCGCCGCCCGAGACCACTGCTCCTCGAGCGATAAGGGTCTCGTCGACGACCAGCCGGGTCGGAACCTCGGGCACGAAGACCAGATCGCCCCGTCGGACGACGCCGTCCACCGGAAATCCTGCGGCCTTCTGCCACTCCTTGATCGCGGCCGCGGTCCGCGGCCCGGGTGCACCGTCCGCAGCGCCGCGGTAGAACCCGAGGTCGCCCAGCAGCTCCTGCAGCTGCTCCACGTCCTCGCCCTCGCTCGTCCCGTCGATGTCCCGGAACGCGGGGATCACGCCGCGCGCGAGAACCACGGGACGAAGGTCCACGGTGTAGAGCTCCTCGCCCTGGTGGGCGACTTCGCCGGGCACATGACTCACCGTCGTCACCGTGCCCTGCGCCGAATTGGTCCCCGCGGGGGACTGGGTCCAGTGGGCGGTCGCCACCAGGTTCACCGCCGCGCCGACAGCACCGGCGCGAGCGACAGCGGTCGTGTAGTCGGTCCCCGCCACGACCTCCTCCGCGGGCGCGAAGATCACCGCTCCAGCCCAGTCACCCGCCGCGGCGGCCAGCACCACCAGGCAGAAGGCGAGAGCGGCGACGGGAGAGAGAAGACGTCTCCAAGGCGATCGATCGGCTTTCACCAGCACAGTCCTTTCACCAGCAGAGGCCTTTCGCACGGAGATCGGTCAGAGGGCGACTGTCATCGGCGGTCGCAGCGTTCAAGCGAGTGGAGCAGCGAGGCGCTCATCACTCGCCGAAGTAGCCCGGAGGCATCTGCGGGCAGTCCGTGTTCACGGCGAGCCATTGCGTGTTCCCGGTCGGCTCATAGCTGAGGTAGGGACTCCACGCCTCGCGCGAATTGATGGTGTCGCCGAAGGTCTCGTAGGTGGGCGCCTCCGGCACGTCGATGCCGTGACTCTCCAGGCACTCGGTGAGGTCGTGCGCGAAATAGTGGTAGAGGTACTCGTACTGCGCTTCGGTCGGTGGCGTGTCGAATCTCGGATCCATCGGGTACTGCGCTCTGCACACGAACAGGGCGATGTCGTGAGTCTGCGTCTGCTCCGTGGGGAAGGAACCGTAGTCGAGGCCGCCGTCCGGACCAGCCTTGGTCTCCGGAAAGCCGGCTGAGACCATGCAGTCCGCGATCGATGACGTCGACTCCGCGGGATTCACGGTGCGGATCACGTCGACCTCGGGCCGTACCGCGTTCGGATACTTCACTGCCAGCAGCTCCCAGGCGGCATCCTGCTTCTGGACCAGTGCGCGCTCCACCTCGGCAGCCGGGAGCGGCGGGACGGTCGGCTTCGGCGGCGCGGCGTCTCCCGCTGAACACCCGGAGAGCGAAGTGGCGATGGCGACGATCGAAAGGACGGCAAGAGCCCTCGTCACCGATGACCTCAGCGAGTTCTCAGTACGGATCCTCATGCGTCTACCTCCACCGAGGGACCATACTGGTCTGGTCGGTATCGCCGCCTGACTGGCGCGAGACGGAGCGACCTCGTCGCGGTCCGAAGCGGATCGCGTCAGGAGACCGTTAGGTTTCCGGATCCGCCACCGGAAATGCGGTAGAGATGCCCCTGGGCTCGCGGCGACGCGGGGCGCCGACGGCCACGCCGCCGCGGCTCCCTCGTCGCTCCGAGAACCTTTTCCACCCCGAACCCTTGATGATCGGACCATCATGTCGACGACGACGACGACCCCCACCAGCCTCCGCCGCTCCATCTCCAACACGTTGAAGGGCTCCGCGGGCAATCTCGTCGAGTGGTTCGACGTCTACGTCTACTCCGTCTTCGCCGTCTACTTCGAGTCGCAGTTCTTCGCTCCCGGCGAGAAGAACTCGACCCTCTACATCTGGGCGATCTTCGCGGTCACCTTCCTCATGCGGCCGATCGGGTCCTGGTTCTTCGGCCGCTTCGCCGACAGGCACGGGCGCCGCCTCGCGCTGACCGTCTCGGTCTCCGTGATGGCCGCCTGCTCCCTCCTCGTCGCGTTCGCGCCGACGGCCGAGTCGATCGGCGGGGGAGCGGTGGTCCTCCTGGTGCTCGCGCGCCTGCTGCAGGGCTTCGCCACCGGCGGGGAGTACGGAACGAGCGCCACCTACATGTCGGAGGCGGCGATCCCCGGTCGGCGCGGCTTCCTCTCGTCGTTCCACTACGTCACCCTCGTGGGCGGCCACGTCCTCGCTCAGCTGACGCTGCTGGTCATGGTGCTGACCCTGCCCGACGAGGCGATCTCGGCCTGGGGCTGGCGGGTGGCCTTCGGCATCGGCGGCGTCGCCGCGGTCGTCGTGTTCTGGCTCCGCCGCAGCATGGACGAATCGCTGGCGACGACCCGGATCGACGCCGTCAGAGCAGGGGAGTCCCGCCGGAGCGGCTCGATGCGGGAGCTCCTCGTCCACCAGTGGCGGCCGCTGCTGCTCTGCTTCGCGGTGACGATGGGCGGCACGGTCGCCTTCTACACCTACTCGGTGACCGGTCCGAGCATCATCAAGAGCGCGTTCGCCGGAGACGACGTCGTCACGGGCACCGTCATCAACCTCATCGCCCTGACGACGCTGATGCTCCTGCAGCCGCTCGGCGGCTGGCTCTCGGACCTCATCGGCCGGAAGACCCTCCTGGTCTTCTTCGGGATCGGGGGAGTGCTCTACACCTGGTTCCTCCTCACCGCCCTGCCGCAGCAGACCGCCCCGCTCGCCGCCTTCGCGATCCTGGTCGGCGGCTTCGTGATCCTCACCGGCTACACCTCCATCAACGCCGTCGTGAAGGCGCAGCTGTTCCCCACGCACGTCCGCGCCCTCGGGCTCGGCTTCGGCTACGCGCTCGCCAACTCGGTCTTCGGCGGCACCGCGCCGCTGCTCTACGCCGGCGCGCTCGGCGCCGACCAGGTGTCGGCCTTCATCGGCTACGCGACCGCCGTGATCGCCGTCTCCCTGGTGGTCTACGCGGTGTTCCTCCGCAACACCGGGCCGAACTGGCTCGACGACGAGGCCGCGATGCGGCTGCGGGAGGAGTCCCGCGGTGCGGAGTCAGCGCGCTCGCGCTCGTGAGCTCGCCCCGGAGCTGGCTGGTCCAGCAGCAGGGCGGATCTCCTCGGCACGGACGCCCGCAGACCTGAGCGGGCGGGAGTCCGTCACCCCTCGGATCGCGTCGTATTGCCCGCTCGTCCCGCGCCCCATGCCGCGCCGAGCCCGAAGAGCGTGTCCACGCCGTAGTGCTCCATCGCGGCGGAGATGCGGCGGCGGCCGGTGCGGGGGTTGATGCCGAGGCGGTTGGAGGCGCTGTCGAGGGTGTTGCCCTGCTGCATCAGTCGCAGGAGCGGCAGCCAGGAGTGCTCGTCGCTGCCCAGCGGGTCCGCGCGCTGCCAGAGCTCGTCGAAGTAGGCGCGGACGATGTTCGCGAGGCCCGCGTGGCGGACTCCGAGCACGCTCGTCGGGGTCGCCTCGCCCCAGACGAAGGGGAGCGCGATGTGGTCGCCATCGACCCAGAACCAGCCCGGCGGCCGGTCGAGCGAGCGGTACTCGAGCCCGACACGTCCGTAGACGGCCATCCGCTCGAGCACTCGCGGGTCGGCGGCAGCGGACGAGGGGACGATGATGCGCACCGTGTCCCTCTCCTGCAGGGCGTCACCGAAGCGGACGGCCCGGTCGATCGGCGCCGTCATCAGCCGGTCGATGCTGGCGAACACCGCGACCAGGGAGCCCGACGGGGTCCCGACGAGCTCCCACAGCAGGTCCTCCGCGGCGTAGGGCCCGTGGCGCAGCACCGTGGGCACCAGGTCGGCGGCCGCCTCGCCGGTCGACCAGGCGCGGAGCACGGTGGGCAGGTTCTCCAGGATCTTCTCGATGCCGGACATGGCGTCCTCGGCCGCGACCCGGACCCGGCGGGTGTGCACCGAGACGGCCTCGTTCGCCCAGTCCGCGGGCGGGGGATAGGCCAGCAGGTCGCCTGCGCCGCCGATGAGCCCCCGGTCGCGGAGCCGCTGCACGGCCGCCGCGACCTGCGCGGGCTCGAGGTGAGTCGCGAGCACCGCGTCCTCGAGCGTCGCGGGCCGCCCGCGCAGCAGAATGCCCAGCAGGGTCTCGTCGTCCATGACTCCCTCTCGGTGACGAACAGTCCGTCTCGGCACGAGAGTGCCGGGACGAGGACTCGCCCACAAGGTGCTCCGGAAGCCGCTCGGACCTGGTAGGGCTGCGGGTCAGCGGGGACGGTCGGCGGCGGCGTCCCGCGTCAGGCGCTGCGGGTCGTCCGCTGGAGCAGGTGGCGCGCGACGTCGACGGCGAGCCCGCGGTCGTGAGTGAGCACGAAGTCGTAGAGCCCGGCCGCGTGCCGAGCCGGGTCGACCTCCCGCGCGACGAGGGTCGCGGCGAAGTCGGCGGTCAGGACGACGACGTCCCACTCCGCCGCGAGCGGCTCGTCCTCGTCGATCTCCTGCACCCGGATCGCGGGGGAGAGGGAGTCCGGCGCTCCCGCCGCGAAGGCGAAGACCAGAGCGCACTCCTCCGCCAGCGCGGCGTAGCGGTCGGCGGTGCGCGGCGTGAGGTTCGACCCCTGCTGGAAGGTCGAGAGGAGGATCGCGGAGTCGCCGCTCGCTCGCGCACGCGCCTCGAGGAAGTGGCTCATCTGCAGGAGCAGATCGCGGGAGGAGCGGCGGCTGGGCAGCACGGAGGCCACGATCTCGAAGGGCGTCCCCGCGCCCGCCTCGTCCGCCGTGGGCTCGACGACGTGCCGGAGGAGCGAGGCGGAGGGCGCCGCCGGGACGACCGGGGACGGCCGGCCGAGGAGCCAGCCCTGCCCGTGCGTCGCGCCGATCGCCCGCGCGGTGAGCAGATGCTCCTCGGTCTCGATGCCCTCCGCCACGACGACCACGTCGCGCGCCGCCGTCAGCGTGTTCACGGTGCTCATGATCCGGGCGGCGTCGGTGTCCGCGTGCCCCTGGATGATGCGCATGTCGATCTTGATCACGTCGGGATCGATCAGCGGCAGCAGAGCGAGGGACGCGGGGTCGGTCCCGAGATCGTCGATGGCGATCGCGTGGCCGGCCCGGCGCGCCTCCTCGATCACCGCGAGCAGGCCGCCGGGCGAGGCCAGGAGGGCGCGCTCGGTGACCTCCAGGACGATCGGCGCGGGGGAGGCGACCTGCTCGAGGAGGCCCCCGCGCAGCGACTCCGCCTCCACGTTCACGAAGAGCGCGTGCGGAGTCGTGAGACCCGCCGCGGTCGCGGAGCCGAAGGCGCTCCGCCAGCAGGCGCCGTCGAACTCGGCGATCCGGCCGTCGGCCTGCGCCGCCTCGAGGAGCTCGAACGGGAACGCGTCCCCGCCGGCCCCCCGGACCCGCGTCAGCGCCTCGTACGCCGCCGGCCGACGGGTGGCGAGGTCGACGATCGGCTGGAAGACGGTCGTCAGGACGGGGGAGTGCACGGCCGCGATTCTACGGGCGGGACGGCGGGCCGCCTCCGGCGCACGGCCTCGCCGACCGGCCCTTTCCGGGGGCGGCCGAGGACTCGCTGCGTCCCCGGCACCGGAGAGAGCCGGGAGCCTGGAGGAGCGTCAGCGACGGGAGCGGCCGAGCGCCTCCTGCAGGAGGGGCCGAAGGGCGTCGCCGTCGACGCCGCGCACGACCGGGACGCCGGCGACGTCGTCGACGTCGGGCGCCGCTCCGGGACGGGCCGGTGCGACCCTTCGCAGGGCGATCGCGGTGACGGCGTCCGGGTGGCGGCGGGCGAAGTCGCTGTAGAGCTGCGGGTCGTGCTCGCCGTCGTCGCCGACGAGGACCCAGGAGAGGTGGGGGAGGTCCTCGCGCAGGCGGGCGAGGCAGTCCCGCTTGTGCTCCTCGCCGTCGCGGAACCACCGCCGCGGGCTCGTGCCCCAGTCGGTCATCAGGACCGGTCCGGCGGGGAAGCCGCGCCGGGCGAGGAACCGCGAGACGACGCCCGCCAGATTCCACGGCCCGTTGCTCACGTAGACGACGGCGGTCCCGTCCTGCCCGGCGATCGCCTCCTGCAGCAGCTCCGCCATCCCCGGCACCGACCGCCGGGTGGCGCTCGTCGTCGAGAAGGTCCGCCAGGCCGCGCGCGCCGGATGCGAGATCCCAGTCACCCACACGGTGTCGTCCACGTCGCAGACCACCCCGCGGGCGGGCTCCGAGGTGACCACGTGCACCGTCACCGGAACGGGAGCACGCCCTGCGACCTGCAGCAGGGCCTCCGCCGGCCCGGGCTCGAGACCGTCGGGAACGGCGAAGCGCGCGTCGACGATCCCCGCGTCGTCGCTCGTCCCCGTGGCGCTCGCGCCCGCGAACTCGATCCGCACCGGCACTCCGGGGCTCTCGAGGGTGAGCAGGCGGTGCCAGGCGCGCAGTCCCCGCCGTGCGGACGGCTCCACCGCGGCCGGGGCGAGGACGACCCGCGCCAGGACCCGCGCCGTTCCCGCGCTCGCGTAGCCGGAGAAGGGGAGCAGCGCGGGGGACCAGCCCTGCTTCCGGGCCCGAGCGGAGAGACGACCGCGCAGCCCGGTCTCGGCGCGGTTCGCGACGGAGAGCGAGACGCTGCCGAGGCGGCGGAGGACACGAGGCGGAGTGGGCATGGGGCACGCTACCCCGGGCCCCGCTCGAGCGCGAGGAGAGCCGACCGCTCGGCCGGCCGGGGCCCTCCAGGACCGCCGATGTCGGTGGTCGTTCGTAGCCTGCTGAGCAGGCTCGATCATCCGGTCGAGGCCTTCTCCCGACCGTGAGGACTTCTCCAGCTCGTGGGCACACTGCTCTACGGATCCCCGCCCGTCCCCTTCCAGTTCGACGATCGCGCGCTCGTCCACCTCCAGGCGGTGATCCTCGCGAAGCTCCGTCGCGGCGAGGGCTTCTGCTTCCAGCTCCCGATCGGCGCGGCACTCGGCCACGGCCGCCGCACGCTGTGGATGCACCCGTCGACCGCTCTGGCCTTCACCCTCCGCGGCACCGCCGAGGTCGCCCCGAACCCGCTCTGGCTGCGCGCCCTGATGGCGGAGGCGAACAGCAGCCGAGGCCTGAGCGTGCTGCCGGAGCCGCCGGTGGGCGCGCCCGCGCCCTGATCGCATGGGGGGGGTCACCCGCGCTCTCCATGCGCGCTTTCACCGCTGCCTGGCCCGAGCCGGGAATCGGGCAACAGGCTGTTGCCCGATTGCCGTGGGGTCATGTCACCGTGCCGCTCGACCGGCTCGACGAACGCGCAGCACGCGACTGGTCTGTGGAAGGAACGGTGGACCGTGCCTGTTCGCGGAACATGCGCTCTCGGCCGCACGTTGTGCAGACATCCGATAATGCACATTATGTCAGTTTATGGCGGCCTCGGTCTTGTAGGGCGCCAACACTGTCCGTGCCGACTTGAGTAGCACCCTCGTGAGGACTTCGGGGTCAGTGGCCCGCAGCGACGGATCCATGCCGGCGATCATGAGACCGCCGCCTGCGACGGCGAGGGCGATGCGCGCCTCCGGGGTCGGATCGGTGCCGATCAGGTGACGGTCGATGCCCGTCGTCGCGGCGACGAAGGTGGGATCTTGGCGCAGAAGTTGAATGACAGCAGGGTCGCGTTGGATTGCCGCGGCGAATTCGCGGTGCTCGACCGCGAGGCTCACGAGCCCAGTGAGGGTGATCTCGAAGGGGTCGATCCCGGCGTCTGCCTCGTGGACAAGCTCGGCCATCCGCTCTAGCGCGGGTCGCACGACTGCGAGCACGATCTCGTCCTTCGTTGCGAACTGGTGGTACACGGCGGCCTTGGTCACGCCGAGCTCGTCGGCGATCGCCTGCAGCGAGGTGCCGTTCACTCCGCGCTCTGCGAAGAGGCGGAGCGCCGTCCGCAGCAGCTTTGCCCGAGACTCCCCTCGCCTGACCATCGCACCTCCCTGTCCGCTGACGATCCTAGAGCGGCGTCGACAGAAACTAGCCGATCGGCTAGTTTTGCTCGCAGGTCGGCGGCGCTCGTCGACGAGCGGAGGAGATGTGATGAAGCTGTCGATGGCGACCGGGCCCGGCGAGACGACCACGATGGACGTCGAGACGCCTGTGGCAGGCCCTGCTGACGTGCTCGTGCGAGTGCGCGCGTGTGGGATCTGCGGCTCCGACGCGATGTACATCGGGCTCGGCGGGCTGCCCGGGCTCGAGGGGCGGACCCCGCTCGGGCACGAGCCCGCGGGCGAAGTCGTCGCGGTCGGCGAGGAGGTGGCCGGGATTCCGGTGGGCGCGCATGTTGTGATCAATCCCATGGCGGCGCCGACCGGCATCATCGGTTCGGGCGGTACGACCGGTGGTATGGCGGAGTTCCTGCTGGTCCAGGAAGCGGTGCTCGGTCGCTCTCTTGCGATCGTGCCCGATGACGTGCCCTTCGAGGTGGCGGCGCTGAACGAGCCGATGGCCGTCGCTCGCCACGCGGTCAATCGCACCGCACCGCGTCCGGGGGACGCGGTCGTGGTGTTCGGAGCCGGGCCGATCGGGCTCGGAGCAGTTCTCGCGTACCGCTCCCTCGGGGTGGGGCACATCACCGTGGTGGACGTGATCGCCTCTCGTCTCGAGAAAGCGTTGAAGGTCGGAGCCGACGCAGTCATCGATTCGTCCACCGAGGACGTGGTCGAGCGGCTGATCGAGCTGCAGGGCGAAGGGCCCGCGCGCCGTGGGCAGCGGAAGCCTGCCACCGACGTGTTCCTCGATGCGGCCGGCGCGCCGATCGTGGTGCAGACGGTCCTGAGTGCTGCGAAGCACGGCGCAACACTCGGCATCGTGGCGGTCCACAAGACGCCCATCGATGTCGACTTCGGCGCGATCCTGGGCTCCGAGCTGACCATCGTTCTCGCGATGGGCTACCCCACCGAGATCTTCGAGGTGACCGAGGACATCGTGGCGAACTGGGAGAAGTACGCCGTGATCGTGAGTGACACGATCGACTTCTCGGAAGCCGACCGCGCCTTCCGGCTAGCGGCCACTCCGGGTGCAGCCGACAAGGTGGTCGTGGTGTTCGGAGCGGACGCGTGAGCGTCGAGGCGCTCGACGAGGGCGTCGCGCTCGTCGTCGTGGACCTGCAGCGGGCGACCGTCGCGAATCCGATGGTGCATCCGATCGGTGACGTCGTGGCCCGGGCCGCATCGCTCGCTGACGCGTTCCGTGACCGCGTGCTGCCGGTGGTTCTTGTCACCGTCGATCTCGGACGCCCGAACGCGGGGCGCACCGACGTGGGACGCGGGCGGATGGCACCGGTGCTGCCTCCGGAGTGGTCGGATCCGCTGATCGAGCTCGGCCGGTCGAGTGAGGACCTTGTCCTGGTCAAGCGCGGCTGGAGCGCCTTCGCCGGCACCGGACTGCACGAGCTGCTCGCGGAGCGCGGCGTGACCCAGGTGGTCCTCGCGGGCGTCGCGACGAGCTTCGGCGTGGAATCGACGGCGCGTGATGCCTACGACCGCGGCTACTCGGTAGTCGTCGTGGTCGACGCCGTCACCGATCTGCAGGAGCCGTCGCACGAGAACAGCTTGCGGCGGGTGCTGCCAGTGCTCGGCGAGACGGGGACGACAGTCGAGGTGCTTGGACTGCTCGATCAGCCGAAGAGCCGCGACAGCGGATGAGGCGATGACGAGGAGGCGTCTCTCCCTAAGGGGTCGGGCCTGTCGTGGACACCGTCTCTGGCGGCCTCTTGTCGGCGTCCTGGCGGTACTGCCGCGGAGTCACTCCCTTCTCCGCGAGGAACTGACGATTGAAGTTCGACAGATTCGCGTAACCCACCTCGAAGCAGACCGAGGCGATCGGGAGGGACGTGGTGGTCAGCAGGCGGCCGGCGTGCGCGATGCGCAGCTTCCTGATCAGCTCGCTTAAGTTCTGCCCGGTCGCCTTCTTGAAGTACTTCGAGAACGTGGCCTCGTGCATGCCGACGAGGTCGGCGGCCTCCGCCACGCTGACTTGACCGGCATGGCCCGCGAAGGCGTATTCGAGCACGATGTCGACGATCGCTGCAGCGCGATCGTCGAGCTGAGGTCGAAAGAACTCCGTCGCTAGAAGAGTGCGATCGGCGCGCGGTGATCGGGCGAGGATCTTCAGCAGCTCGACGAGAAGCGCGACCCGCTCTAGTCCTGTGGCGGGGCCGATCCTGTTGATGATGGGTGCGGCGAGCAGCGCTGTCCGCGGTGCGAATTCGACACCGCGCGCGCTCTCGTCGAGTAGCGGCCGGATCTCTCGAGCCTCAGGCATCAGGTCGATCCACCGTGCGATCCATGCGGGGTCGATCTGGATCACGGCATCGCGGTTCGTGATCACCTCGCCCGGCTCGAGGTCGCTGACCCAGTCGTGCGGCAGGCCCGAGCCGATGAGCGAGACGTGACCGGCGGCGAAGGTGCCGACATGGTCTCCGACGATGAACCGGCCGGTCCCTCGGCGGATGAGGTGGATCTCGTACTCGGGGTGGTAGTTCCAGCGGGCGACCGGGGTCGGATAGTCGTGCTCGGTCCACCGGACGGAGTGGTTCTCATCGAGCGTGATCACCTCGCGTGCGGCGCACATGCCGGTGAGGCGCTCCGCGAGCATCGTCGCGTGATCGTCTTCTCTGACGGTAGCCACGTCAGTCACGGTACAGATTCCTATCAGTTTGGGCTAGCGGACGAGCTAGAACGGGTCGCTGCCCCGCTTCACACTCGTTCCAGGCAGCACGGCACCCGTCTCGGGGGTTCGGATGCCGGCCGATCCACCACGGCGGTGGGTCGGGAGCCGAAGAACGAAGGAGTCCTTCCATGGTCACAAGAGGCAGGCGTATCGCCTCCGCAATCGCCGGAACCACGATCCTCGCGTTCGCTCTCACCGCTTGCGGCGGTGCCGGAGGCGACACCTCCTCCGGCGGCGGAGCGGACGAGGTCAACGTCCTCATGGTCAACAACCCGCAGATGACCGATCTGCAGAAGCTCACTGCCGACAACTTCACCAAGGAGACCGGCATCAAGGTGAACTACACCGTTCTCCCCGAGAACGATGTCCGCGCGAAGATCGCGCAGGAGTTCTCCGCACAGGCTGGCCAGTACGACGTCGCGAGCATCAGCAACTACGAGGTGCCGACGTTCGCGAAGAACGGCTGGCTGACCCCGTTGGATGACACCGTCGCCGCCAGCGAGGACTTCGACCAGGCCGATGTGCTCGAGCCGATCACGAAGTCCCTCACCGCCGAGGACGGCAAGCTCTACGCCGAGCCGTTCTACGGCGAGTCGTCGTTCCTGATGTACCGCACCGACGTCTTCGAGAAGGCCGGCGTCACGATGCCGGACAACCCCACCTGGCAGGAGGTCGCCGACCTCGCCGCGCAGGTCGACGGCGTCGAGCCGGGCATGAAGGGCATCTGCCTCCGAGGTCAGCCCGGCTGGGGCCAGGTCTACGCCCCGCTCACGACCGTCGTGAACACTTTCGGCGGCACCTGGTTCGACGAGGACTGGACTGCGCAGGCCGACAGCCCCGAGTTCACCGAGGCCGTGCAGTTCTACGTCGACCTCGTGCAGCAGCACGGTGAGAGCGGCGCCTCGCAGGCCGGCTACACGGAGTGCCTCAACAACCTGCAGCAGGGCAAGGTCGCGATGTGGTACGACTCCACCGCCGCCGCCGGCTCGCTGGAGGCCGACGACTCGCCCGTGAAGGGCAAGCTCGGCTACGTCGCCGCGCCGGTCGTGGAGACCGAGAGCTCGGGCTGGCTGTACTCGTGGGCGTGGGGCATTCAGAAGGCCGCGAAGAACCAGGACGCCGCCGCGAAGTTCATCGAGTGGGCCTCGAGCAAGGAGTACGAGCAGCTCGTCGGTGAGCAGATTGGCTGGTCCAGCGTCCCCGCCGGCAAGCGCACCTCGACCTACGACAACGCCGACTACCAGGCGTCCGCTGGTGCGTTCTACGAGCAGACCCGCGACGCGATCCAGAGCGCGACTCCCGACGACCCGGGTGTCCAGCCGCGTCCCGCGCCCGGCATCCAGTTCGTCGCGATCCCCGAGTTCGCCGACATGGCCACTCAGGCGTCGCAGTCCATCAGCTCGGCGATCGCCGGGCAGACCTCGGTCGAGGACGCCGTCGCCGACGGGCAGGCCCTCGCGGAGAAGGTCGCCGCGAAGTATCAGAAGTGATCTGACCCTCGGGGGGGGGGGGGGGGGGGGGGGGGGGCCCCCCCCCCCCCCCCCCGCCCCTGGATCCGCAGCTACGCCGAGGGAGTGCCGGAGGAGCTGGAGCTCCCGACCGGCTCGCTCGTCGACATCGTCACCGAGTCCGCGCGGCTCTATCCGCACCAGGTCGCGCTCGAGTTCTTCGGCCGCTCGACCAGCTATGCCCAGCTCGCGGACGACGTGGAGAAGGCCGCGGAGGGCCTGCGCCGGCTCGGCGTCCGGTCCGGCGACCCGGTCGCTCTGATCCTGCCGAACTGCCCGCAGCACGTGGTCGCCTTCTACGCGGTCCTGCGTCTCGGCGCGGTCGTCGTCGAGCACAACCCGCTCTACACGCCGCGCGAGCTGCGGCACCAGTTCGAGGACCACGGCGCGCGGGTCGCGATCGCCTGGGACCGCGTGGTGCCGCTCGTCCAGGACCTCCCCGAGGACCTCGGCGTCGAGACGATCGTCTCCGTCGACCTGACCCGGGCGATGCCCGCGCCGATGCGCGCGGCCCTCCGGCTGCCGATCCGCAAGGCCCGCGAGTCGCGCGCCGCCCTGACCGGGAAGGTCCGCGGCGCGATCGAGTGGGACTCGCTGCTGCGCCGCCGTCTCGACCCGGCGCACTCGCGGCCGACGGCGGAGGACCTCGCGGTCATCCAGTACACCAGCGGCACGACCGGCGCCCCGAAGGGCGCGGAGCTGACGCACCTCAACCTCACGGCCAACGCCGCGCAGTCCCGCGCGTGGGTGCCGACGGTGCGCCGCGGCGACTGCGTCGTCTACGCGGTCCTGCCGATGTTCCACGCCTACGGGCTGACCCTCTGCCTCACCTTCGCGATGAGCATGGGTGCGCGGCTCGTGCTGTTCCCCAAGTTCGATCCGGACCTCGTCCTCAAGGTCGTCCGCAAGCACCCGGCGACGTTCCTGCCTGCGGTCCCGCCGATCGCCGAGCGGCTCGCTCTCCGCGCGAAGGAGAAGGGCGTCTCGCTGCAGGGCATCGAGATCGCGATCTCGGGCGCCATGCCGCTCGACCCGGACCTGGTCGAGTCGTTCGAGGCGCTCACCGGCGGCACGCTCGTCGAGGGCTACGGGCTGTCGGAGACCTCGCCCGTGCTGATGGCGAACCCGGTCAGCACCGCGCGCCGGGCCGGGACCGTCGGGCTGCCGCTGCCGGGGACGGACGTGCGGATCGTCGATCCTGAGGACCCGGAGACCGAGGTCGAGGCCGGCGGCCAGGGCGAGCTCGTCGTCCGCGGCCCGCAGGTGTTCCGCGGCTACCACCGCAAGCCCGACGAGACCGCGGCCGTGTTCACCGCCGAGGGCTGGT
This sequence comes from Rathayibacter sp. VKM Ac-2928, assembly GCF_022815545.1. NCBI lineage: Bacteria > Bacillati > Actinomycetota > Actinomycetes > Micrococcales > Microbacteriaceae > Rathayibacter > Rathayibacter sp. VKM Ac-2928. The sequence goes on along the minus strand of NZ_JALGRU010000001.1, from coordinate 1,306,252 downwards.
TCCGCACCGGCGACATCGCGACGATCGACGAGGACGGCTTCGTCACCATCGTCGATCGGATCAAGGAGCTGATCATCACCGGCGGGTTCAACGTCTCACCGTCGGAGGTCGAGGAAGTGCTGCGCCGACTGCCCGCCGTCCGCGACGTGGCCGTCGTCGGCCTGCCGGACGCCCGCAGCGGCGAGCAGGTCGCTGCCGCGGTCGTCCTCGAGCCGGGTGCCCACCTCGATCAGGAGGAGGCGCGCCGCACCGTGCGCGAGGCGCTCACGCCCTACAAGGTGCCCAAGCGGATCGTCGTCGTCGACGAGCTGCCGCGGAGCATGATCGGGAAGGTGCTGCGCCGCGAGGTGAAGGCGCTGCTGCTCGACGAGTCCTGAGGCCGGGCGGTCCTTCGCCGGCCTCAGGACTCGCGGGGGTCAGAAGTCGAAGCCTCCGCCGAAGTCGCCGCCCCCGAAGTCGCCGCCTCCGCCGATGTCGCCTCCGCCGCCGAAGTCGCCTCCGCCGTAGTCTCCCCCGCCGTAGTCGCCTCCTGCGTCGCCGGCACCGGCGTCGCCGCCGTCCGCTCCCGCGTCTCCGCCGTCTCCGCCGTCTCCGCCGTCGGCCTGGACCGACTCGCCGACCCCGTCGGGGATGAACGCGTCGGCGATGGCCGAGCCGATCACGAAGCCGGCGATGGTGCCGAGCATCGATGAGGCGAGCACGCCGCCGAAGCCCATGCCGCCGGCGCCGCCGCCGCCGGAGAAGCGCCGCTCCATGAAGCCGGGCTGGCGCAGCTCGCTGCGGGTCGCGGACTGGGCGAGCGACTGCGCGTCGTCGGCGCGCGGGGCGTCGCCCGCGGGCGCGCCCTCGCTGAGCTCGCGGAAGACCTGCTGGCGCTGCTCGGGCGTGAGCTGCTCGAACGCCTCGCGGTGCACCTGCTCGATCGCCTCGGGCGGCGCGGTGCGGAGGAGGTAGCGGTAGCGCTCGATCGCGATCTCGTCCTTGCTGCGCGCGGACTGCGCGGGCGGGGTGCCGTAGGACGGGGCGTCGGCGCGGCGCTCCGCGGCCGCAGGGGCCGGGTAGCCGGCGGCGGCGCGGCGCTCCTCGGGTCGCTCTTCGCGGCCCAGCAGTCGGTCCAGGAATCCCATGATCTCCTCCTCGGCGCGGCAGGATGCGCACGCACAGCGCAACGCTATGCCTCCCTCCGCAGGGATCGCTGAGGGTTCACTCAGAGCGAGCCCAGCGTCGGTCGTCAGCCGTCGACGGAGACAGGAGAGGTGGCGCGAAGCGCCACTCCGTCTCCCTGCTGATCGAGTAGGCCGCGGAGCGGGCGTACCGAGATCCACCAGCGTCAGAAGACGAGTCTGCACACCCGCCCTGCTGACGACGGCGGGTCTCGATACGCCCCTCCGGGGCTACTCGACCAGCAGGAGGGCGCCACCTCAGAGGAACGCCCGCCTTTCATGCTGATCGAGTAGGCCGCGCAGCGGGCGTATCGAGATCCACCAGCATCAGAAGACGAGTCTGCAGACCCGCCCTGCTGATGACGGCGGGTCTCGATACGCCCCTCCGGGGCTACTCGACCAGCATGACGGCGCGGCTCGCGGCACGCGAGACCTCCGCGGGGGTCAGGCGGACTCGCGGAGGACGAGCTGGTGACGGACGGTGCGGTGCACCGACGGGCCCCCCTTCGGGAGCTCACCGGCGATCATGGCGACGGCGAGGTCGAGGGCGTGCCGGGCGAGCTCGTCGAGGTCGACGGCGAGGGTCGTCAGCGTCGGGGCGAGCAGCCGCCCGATCGAGAGGCCGTCGATGCCGACCACCCGGACGTCACCGGGCACGTCCACGCCCGCGCGGCGGCAGGCGGAGAGCACGCCGAGCGCGCAGAGGTCGTTGAAGGCGACGATCGCATCCGCGACCCGCGGCCGCGCGACGATCCGCTCGGTCGCCTCCGCCGCGGCCTGCGCGGTCGGGACGTCCGCGCGGACGACCGAGGCCTCGAGCCCGTGCGCGGCGAAGGCGCCCAGCAGGAGCTCCGCCCGCGGGCTCGGCCGCGCGTCCCGCGACACGTCGACGACCACCGGACGCCGCACCCCCACCTCGGCCAGGTGCTCGGCCAGCGCCCCGACCGCGTCGGAATGGTCGAGCAGCACCGCGCCCCTCAGCGGGTCCCCGGTCGGATCGAGCTCGACGACCGGCACGGAGCCGAGCCGCTCGATCCACTCGGCAGCCCGATCGCCGAAGGTGCCGATCACCGCGTCCGTCTGCGCGCCGAGCGCCTGGATCATCCGGTCGGAGTCGGCGGCTAGGCCGACGTCCGCGAGCGAGACGTTCCAGCCCCGCGCCGCGGCGACCCGGACGACGGCGGAGGCGAGCTCCGGCGACCACGGGTTCCGCAGGTCGTCGACGACGAGCCCGAGCTGGTGCTCGCCACCCGTCACCAGGCCGCGGCCGAAGCGCGACGGCCGGTAGGACAGCTGCTCCGCCGCCTCGAGGACCCGCTGCTTCGTCTCCTCGCTGATGCCCGGCATGCCGTTCATCGCCCGGGTGACGGTCTGGCGGGAGACCCCGGCGGCCGCGGCGACGTCGTGAATCGTCGCGCGACCGCCGGCCTCGGCACCGCTCAGGCGCGGAGGTCGAGCCACGCCGTCTGCTCCGGAGTCAGCTCGATCGACAGGCCGCGCATCGACGAGCGCAGCTCGGTGATCGTGCGCGGTCCGAAGAGCGGGAAGGTCGGGAACGGCTGCGCGAGCACGTAGGCCAGGGCGATCGCCGTCGCTCCGACGCCGTGCTCGGCCGCCAGCTGCTCGGCCCGGCGGAGCCGCTCGAAGTTGTCCGGCCCGTAGTAGCAGCGCACCAGCTCGGCGTCGCTGGTGTCATCCGGTCGGGCGCGGCCGGTGAAGAAGCCGCGGGCCTGCGAGGACCACGGCAGCAGCGGGATCTGCCGCTCGACCAGCCACTCCTTCGAGGCCCGGTCGGTGACGTGCACGCAGCCGTCCCACGGCACGTCGTACGCCTCGGCCAGGCCGAAGTGGTTGCTCAGCGCCTGGAAGCCGGCCCGGCCGTTGGCCCGGGCGTACTCCTGCGCCTCGTCGAAGCGTGCGGGCGTCCAGTTCGAGACGCCGTAGGCGCGGATCCGCCCGGCGCGCTGGTGCTCGTCCATCACGTCGACGAACTCGCCCACCGGCACCTCGAGGTTGTCGCGGTGCATCAGGTAGATGTCGGCGTAGTCGGTGCCCTGGCGCTCGAGGCTCTCGAGCAGCTGGCGGGTGAGCGACTCCGGATCGCAGTACGGGGTGTGCGCGCCCTTGGTGATCACGACGACGTCCTCGCGGATGCCGCGGTTCCGGATCCACTGCCCGAGACGGCCCTCGAGCACGCCGCCGCCGTAGATGTAGCCGGTGTCGAAGGCGGTGCCGCCCTGCTCGACGAAGGCGTCGAAGATCGCCGAGGCGTGCGCCAGGTCGGGCTGGTTGTCGACGCCCATCACGAGCCGCGACATCCGCTTGCCGACGCCGGGGATCTCACCGGAGAGCATCGGGGCGTCCGCCGCGATGCGGAGCGGCCGACCGGAGACGGTGGGGATGTCCGCGGTCTCGACCTCGAACGGGAAGCGCAGGCCGACCGCGGAGCGCCAGCGGTCGAGCGTGCGTGCGGTCGCGAGCGTCTCGTCGAGGGTCATCTGCGGCACCTCGACAGCGCCGGCGGCCAGGGCGTCGGTCGTCGCGTCCGCCTCGAGCGCGTAGGGGCTCTCCCCCTCGAAGGCCACGAGGCGGGGCTCCTCGCCCACGACGCTGATCTCGATGCCCGTCTCCGCGGCGCCGAACCACGGGTCGGCCACGTGCAGACGGCCGCGAGTGCCGTGGACGGTCAGGGCGTTCACGTCGTCCAGCGCCACTCCGGTGCGGAGGGTCGCGGTGATGCCGCCGCGGTAGGTCGCGCGGGCGACGCTCCACTCGTCGACGCCGGTCGGGCCGAGCATGCCCTGCGCGTCGAACTCGACGGGCTCGGCGACGGCGACGCCGGTCGCGGCCTGGACCACGGCCGCCGCGGCGGTGACGGTGTAGCCGCCGACGTCGAGGATGCCGCCGCCGGCCGTCGCGACGTCGTACAGCCGGCCCTCGCGGGCGCCGGTGCGGAAGGAGAAGGAGGCGTCGATGTGCACGACGTCGCCGATCACGCCGTCGCGGACGAGGTCGAGCAGCGCGGCGGTCTGCGGGTGGAAGCGGTACATGTACGCCTCCACCAGCGGCAGCCCGGCGCTGCGGGCGGCGTCGACCAGGGCCATCGCGGTGCCGTGATTGACGGCGAGCGGCTTCTCGCAGAGCACGGCCTTGCCGGCCTCGAGCGCCTGGAGGACGAGCGCCGCGTGGCCGGTGTGCACCGTGGAGATGTAGACGGCGCTGACCTGCGGATCGGCGAGGACCGCGGCGTAGTCGCCGGCGGTCGCGTCCGGGAAGCCGTGCTCGACGGCCTCGGCGGCGAAGGCGGCGGCGCGCCCCTGATCGGAGCTGCCCGCCGCGACGAGCCGGGCCCCGCGGCTGCTCGCCGGGAGCTGGGAGAGGAACCGGCGCGCGATGCTGCCGGGGCCGAGCACCGCCCAGCCCGGTGCGGTGGCGGTGGTCGTGGTGGAGTCGGTCATGCGTAGCCCTTTCGCGGCGTCGTCGACGTGAACGTTCACGCATCACGGTAGAGCGGCACGAGGGGTCGGGTCAAGCGTGGCGCGGTACGTCGCCGTGAACGTTCACCACGTGAAGAGAGACGCTCCCCCGCCACCGCTCCCGAGGGAGGCGGAGGGGCGGAGGAGCGCCGGGATCACTTCTGCTTCGGGACGACCACCCACATCACGAGGTACGCGATGATCTGCGGCCCGGGGAGCAGGCAGGAGAGCACGAAGAGCAGCCGGACCAGGAAGGGGCTCCAGCCGAAGCGGTTAGCGAGGCCGGCGCAGACGCCGGCGATGATCTTGCCCCGACGGGGGCGCACGAGAGTAGCCATGCCTCCACTCTGACGCAGGGCCGCTGAGTGGAGCATCAGGGGAACCCCCCGAACCGGCCTAGGGTGCGCCGTCCGGCCGCTCGGAGGCGATCCGCCGCGAGAAGCCCGCGGCGACGGTCGCATCCTCCTCCGGCCAGACCAGGCGGAAGCGCTCGAAGACGACGGTGCCGATGCCGCCCGGTGACTCGCGCTCGAAGTAGCGCCGGTGCCCGGCGAGCCAGGACTCCCGCGAGCGGTCGTTCTCGCCCTCGTCCCAGGCGAAGGCGTCGTCCACGCTGTCGAGGGGACCGAGACGGATCTCGACGGTCCGCAGCACGACGCGGGCGACACCGGCGCCGTCGCAGACGATCCAGTGGTCGCCGACGCGGAGCACGGGCTCGTCGCCGACGAGCGAGGCCGTCGCGGTCTTGACGCCGCGCCGCACCAGGGCGAGCAGCTCGTCGGCGAGCTCGACCGAGTCGCCGAAGGACTCGACGAGGGGCAGTTCCTCGGGCGCAGTCGGCTCGTGCGCCCGGTAGGCGGCCCAGAGTACTTCCGCCGCCGCGGGGTCCGGCTCGGGCAGCGGCGTGCGCGCCGGAGTCTCGGGGAGCAGCGGGAGCAGGTTGGCCCCGGCCAGGGCGGCCGGCTCCTCGGGGTGGTTGTCGGGGGTCTCGACGCGCTCGAACGGCCAGCGCAGCAGCAGCCAGCGTCGCGCGTAGGCGTCGAGCTCCTCCTCGAGGCGGGACCCGACGAGGCTCGGCACCACCCACCAGGACGCTTCGCCGTGGTCGTCGCCGACGGGCCGGACGCTCAGGGCACCGAGGACCTCGGTCCAGTCCGCGCCGACGAGGAGGTAGGCGAAGAGGCGCCGCTCGCGCGCGGCGGTCTCGAGCCGCCGGAGCGCGCGCAGGTCGTCACCCGGGGAGGCGGAGGGCAGGCCGCTCGGGTCGCCCTTGGGCAGCAGCGCGGCGAGCCAGCCGCGGCGCTGCCCGATCACCGGGTGCAGCAGATCCGCGTCGCTCGTCACGAGCGGGCGGAGGAACGCCCCGCCCGGCAGATCGAGCCGAGCGGGGACGGACGCGTCGCCGGGCAGGGTGCTCACGCCGCCGTCCGTTCCCCGCGCATCGACTCAGCCGGCCGCGCGCTCGAGGACGAGCTCGCGGACGCGGGCGGCGTCGGCCTGGCCCTTCATCGCCTTCATCACCGCGCCGATGACCGCGCCGGCGGCCTGGACCTTGCCGTCCCGGATCTTCACGAGCACGTCGGGCTGCGAGGCCAGGGCGGCGTCGATCGCCTCGATGAGGGCGCCGTCGTCCGAGACGACCGCGAGCCCGCGGGCGTCGACGACCTCCTGCGGGGTGCCCTCGCCGGCGATGACGCCCTGGAGCACCTCGCGGGCGAGCCGGTCGGTGAGGGTGCCGGCGTCGATCAGCGTCGCGAGCTCGGCGACCTGCTCGGGAGCGACCAGCTCGGCCGGGTCCTGCCCCGCCGCATTGGCGAGCCGGGCGATCTCGCCGGTCCACCACTTGCGGGCGGCCTGCGGCGAGGCGCCGGCGGCGACGGTCTCGCTGATCTCGACCAGGAGACCGCTGTTCGCGACGTCCTGGAACTCGAGGTCGGTGAAGCCCCAGTCGGCCTTCAGCCGGCGGCGGCGGGCGGCGGGCTTCTCGGGCAGCGCGGCGCGCAGCTCCTCGATCAGCTCGGGGCTCGGCACCACGGGCAGCAGGTCGGGCTCCGGGAAGTAGCGGTAGTCGTCGGCGTCGCTCTTCGGGCGCCCGGCCGAGGTGCGGCCGGTGTCCTCGTGCCAGTGCCGCGTCTCCTGGGTGATCGTGCCGCCGGCGGCGAGGATCGCGCCCTGGCGCTGGATCTCGTAGCGCACGGCGCGCTCGACCGAGCGGAGCGAGTTGACGTTCTTGGTCTCGGTGCGGGTGCCGAGCTTCTCCTGGCCGATCGGCTTGAGCGAGACGTTCGCGTCGCAGCGGAGGTTGCCGCGCTCCATCTTCGCGTCGGAGATGCCGAGCGCGAGGACGATGTCGCGGATGGTGGCGACGTAGGCCTTCGCGTACTCCGGAGCGCTCTTGCCCGCGCCGTGGATCGGCTTCGTGACGATCTCGACCAGCGGGACGCCGGCGCGGTTGTAGTCGACCAGCGAGTACTCCGCGCCCTGGATGCGGCCGGTGGAGCCGCCGACGTGGGTCAGCTTGCCCGCGTCCTCCTCCATGTGCGCGCGCTCGATCGGGATGTGCACGACGCTGCCGTCGGCGAGCTCGACCTCGACCGAGCCCTCGAACGCGATCGGCTCGTCGAACTGCGAGATCTGGTAGTTCTTCGCCATGTCCGGGTAGAAGTAGTTCTTCCGGGCGAAGCGGCTGGACGGCGCGATCGAGCAGCCGAGCGCGAGGCCGAGGCTGATCGAGTAGCGGACGGCCTGCTCGTTGACGACCGGCAGCGAGCCGGGCAGGCCCAGGCACACGGGCGTCGTGTTCGTGTTCGGCTCGGAGCCGGCGATGTTCGGGGCGTCCGAGAACATCTTCGTCTTCGTGTTGAGCTCGATGTGCACCTCGAAGCCGAGGACCGGCTCGAAGCGCTCGAAGACCTCGTCGTAGTCCATCAGCTCGGGGGCGGACGCGTGCGCGGAGGCCATCAGACGGCACCTTCCTGGGGGGCGGAGAGCTGGGCGGCGGCGAGATCGGGCGCCTGCGAGAGCAGCGGGTGGCCCCACTGCTCCTCCAGGAGCGCCTCGAGCGCGCCGCCGACGGTGTAGAGCCGGACGTCCTGGCGGGCGGGGGCCAGGAACTGGACGCCGACCGGGAGGCCGTCCTCGTCGGCGAGACCGGCGGGGACCGAGATGCCGGGGATGCCGGCCAGGTTCGCCGGGATGGTGGCGATGTCGCCCCGGTACATCGCCAGCGGGTCGTCGAGCTTCTCGCCGAGCCGGTAGGCGGTGGTCGGCGCGGTCGGCGAGGCGATCACGTCGACCGAGGCGAAGGCGGCGTCGAAGTCGCGCTGGACCAGGGTCCGCACCTTCTGCGCGCTGCCGTAGTAGGCGTCGTAGTAGCCGGCCGAGAGCGCGTAGGTGCCGAGGATGATCCGGCGCTTCACCTCGGGGCCGAAGCCCTGCTCGCGGGTCGCGGCCATGACCTGCTCGACGGTGCCGCCGCCCTGCGGGGTGACCCGCAGGCCGAAGCGGACGGAGTCGAACTTCGCGAGGTTGCTCGACGCCTCCGCGGGGAGGATCAGGTAGTACGCCGCGACGGCGTGCTCGATGCTCGGCGCGCTGACCTCGACGATCTCGGCGCCGGCCTTCTCGAGCACCGCGAGGGCTTCGTGGAAGCGCGCGAGGACACCGGGCTGGAAGCCCTCTCCCCCGTCGAGCTCTTTGAGTACGCCGATCCGCAGGCCCTTCACGTCGGCGCGGCGGACCGCATCGGCGAAGGAGGGCCACTCGTCGCGGAGCGAGGTCGAGTCGCGCGGGTCGTGCCCGGCGATGACGTCGTGCAGCAGCGCCGAGTCCAGGACCGTGCGCGAGACCGGGCCGATCTGGTCGAGGCTCGAGGCCAGGGCGACGGCGCCGTAGCGGGAGACCCCGCCGTAGGTCGGCTTGACTCCGACGGTGCCGGTGACGTGCGCGGGCTGGCGGATCGAGCCGCCGGTGTCCGAGCCGAGGGCCAGCGGCGCCTCGTAGCTCGCGACGGCCGCGGCCGAGCCGCCGCCGGAGCCGCCGGGGATGCGGTCGAGGTCCCACGGGTTGTGGGTGGGGCCGTAGGCGGAGCGCTCGGTGGTCGAGCCCATCGCGAACTCGTCCATGTTGGTCTTGCCGATCGGCACGAGGCCGGCCGCGCGGACCTTCTGCATGACGGTCGCGTCGTACGGCGGGCGCCAGCCCTCGAGGATGCGCGAGCCCGCGGTGGTCGGCATGTCGTTCGTGACGATGACGTCCTTGACCGCGAGCGGGACGCCGGCGAGCGGGTGCAGCGACTCGCCCTCGGCGCGGCGGCGGTCGATCGCGTCGGCCGTCGCGGTCGCGGCGTCGCCCGCGACGTGCAGGAAGGCGTGCACTGCGCCGTCGACGGCGGCGATGCGGTCGAGGTGCGCCTGCGTCGCCTCGCGCGAGGAGACGGAGCCGTCGGCGAGGTGCGAGGCGAGGGCGGAGGCGCTGAGGCGGACGAGCTCGTCGCCGTGGGCGCTCACTGCTCCTCCCCCAGGATCGCGGAGACCTGGAAGCGGCTGCCGTCGTGCTCGGGAGCACCGGAGAGCGCCTGCTCGAGGGTCAGCGTCTCGCCCACGACGTCGGGGCGGAACACGTTCTCGAGCGGGATGGGGTGGCTGGTGGCCGGGACGTCGGGGGTGGCGACGGCCTGGATCGCCGTCACCGAGTCGACGATCTGACCGAGCTCCCGGGTGAGGTTCTCGATCTCCTCGGTGGTGAGGTCGATCCTGGCCAGCGAGGCCAGATGGGCGACCGTGTCGGCCGTGATCTCGGACATGCGTCTCCGTCGGGTGGTTCGTGGGAATCGGCGTCCAGTCTAGCCAGGGGCACCGACGCTCCCTCCGCTCAGGCCCCGGGCGACGCGGTGGGCGAGGCGGTGGGCGAGGCAGTGATTGTGCCGGTGCCGAAGAGGCTCGTGCCGTGCTTCAGCAGCGCCTCGTAGGCGCCCTGGTAAGTGGTCGGCAGGTCGTCGCCGGGCTCGCCGTAGCGGGCGAGCAGCAGGCCCATCAGCCCGAGGGCCGGCGGGCTGAGCGGCTTGTCCCTGTTCGCGTTGGCCGGGTGCGGCGGGGTCGCCTCCGGATTCGGCGGCAGGTACTGCGGCACGGTGGTCGGCCAGTCGTCGATCTGCCGCGGGGTGTCGAGGGTGACCACGCCGAAGAGGTCGGGCGCGTCCGCGTCGCGCGCCGTGAGCGGCTCGAGCCCGTGCAGGCGGCTGAGCGTGCGGATCAGGGCGCCGTGATGCATCTCGTCGTGCAGGATCGTGCCCGCCCGCGTGTAGGCCGAGATCGCGATCGCCGGCACGCGGCAGCCGAGGCGGTCGAAGCCGAATCCCATCTCGCCCTCGCGGCCGTCGCCGGGCGGGGTCGCGGCGGGCGGCGGCACGTGGTCGTAGAGACCGCCGTGCTCGTCGAAGGTGGCCAGCAGCAGGGTGTTGATCGCGTTCGAGCCCGTCGTCGACGCGCTCTCGCGGATCGCCGAGTAGATCTCGTGCAGCAGCAGCTCCCCCGCGCGCACGTCGGAGAGCGCGCTGTCGTAGAGCGGCTGCCCGTCGACCTCGTCCTCGTGCAGGACGCCCGTCGGCGGGTGCATGTCGTTGTGGTCGAAGACGAGCCGCGGCTCGACGAAGGCGTAGTCGGGCAGCTCGCCGTTCGCGACGTCCGCGTGGAACTGCTCCATCGGGGCGAAGTTGGTCTTCCAGTACTTCTCGAGCGCCGGCGCGTGCAGGAAGCCGGTGTAGGAGACGACCTGGAGCGCGTCGAAGTAGACCCGCCAGCTCTTCCCGGCCTCCTCGAGGCGGTTGAAGACCGTCGGCGCGTCGGCGAGGTCGTCGGCGAGCCACTTCTCGTAGCCGCCGCCGTGCTTGTTGGTGACGAAGCCGTGCGAGGTCGAGGCGTGGAAGAACGAGCGGTTGCAGAAGGTCTGCGAGGGGACGGCGCAGAACCAGTGGTCGAAGACGGCGAACTCGCGGGCCAGTGTCGAGAAGACGGGCAGCATGTCGGGCGAGAAGCCGCCCATGATGGTGCCGTACTCCTCGCGGGTCGGCTCCTCGCCCTTCTTCAGGTGGCGGAGGTTCTGCACGTAGTCCTCGAGGAACCCGCTCATCGTCGGCGCGGAGGCGTCGGCGGGCGCGTTGTAGGGGGCCGTCATCGCGCCGACGGACGCCCCGGCGTTCGACGGCGGGTCGATCGTGCCGAAGAGCTGGGTGTTGACGTGCGGGTACTCCTCGCCCGGGTCGGGATCGGGCTGGCGCATGACGGTGTCGGTCGCGCCCTGGTAGACGTGCGCGGCGACCGTGTCACCCGCGGCGGTGGTGTTGGAGTGCTCGCCGCTCTGCAGGCCCTCGAAGGTCGCGCCCGCGGGCGGGCCGTCGGCCGTGTAGAGCTGCCCGAGGATGTTGTCGAAGGAGCGGTTCTCGAACATCACGACGACGACGTGGTCGAAGCCCGGCTCGCTGCGCTCGGGCAGCGGCGATTCCGCCTCGCGGTCCCGGCCGGAGGCGACGGCCGCGCCGATCGCTCCGCCGGTGAGGCCCGCGGCGGCGACTCCGCCGGCGACCGCGCCGCCGGCCAGGAAGCGGCGGCGGGAGCGCGAACGAGGGGCATCGTCTCGCGGGGTGCGATCGCCGCCGCCGTCGGTGCCGCTCATGCGTCCCGCCCTTCCCGCGTGCTGCGGATCCGTGCCTCCCGGGAGTGTAGCGACGCGCCCGGGGCGGCGGCTCGGAGCATCATGAGGGCCTGATCGACGTCGATGGGCGCGCCGCTGACGCCTGCCGCGGCGAGGGCTGCGGCCAGGGCCGGCCCGATCGAGCGCTCCCGGTCCTCCGGCGCGAAGGCGGGTGCCGTGCGCGGGTAGCGCGACAGCGGCCGGGCGGGCCCGGAGAGCGCCTCGGCGACGGCGAGCACGCCGTCGTCCGCCAGCGCCCGGCGGTCCGCGGCGAAGCGGGCGCGGTGCAGGAGGGCGGGAGTCGCCGGGCCGAGCCGGGCAGTCAGACGATCACCGGGCCGCGCGCTCGAGGCGATGAGGAGGGCCGGGACGTCGCCGGGGCGACCGGCCGGTCCGCGCGCGATGACGAGCAGGAGCACTCGGCGGCCGGCCGACTCCGCCGCCCGGACCGCGTCGACGGTCTCGTGCAGGAGCCGCTCGGCGACCCGCGCGTCCGCGGACCGCGAGGCGCTCGGATCGTCGGCGGCGGCGAAGTCGGCCGGATCGACGAGCGAGCGGGGCTCGACCAGGACGACCGGCGGCAGGGTGCCCGCGGCGGCCGCCTCCGCGAGACGGGAGAGCGGGAGAAGGACTCCCTCGGCGGCGGCGACGGCCGCGGGGTCGTGGTGCGGCCACTCGGGGTCGGCGAGCAGCGTGGTCGAGACACCCTGCCGGTCGTCGACGACCAGGCACCAGGGGGTGCCGACGTGCCTGGCCGAGTCGAGCAGTGAGCGGAGCGGGTCACGGCCGTCCGCGCGCCAGTGGTCGGCGCGCGCGAACGACTGCGCGAGCAGCGTGTGCACGGGGAGCATCGCGTGGGCGAAGCGGTCGCCCTCGGTTCCGGGGCCGGGGGCGGTCAGCACCTCGTCGGTGCCGCCCGCGAAGTCGGTGCCCGGCTCGCCGTCGAGGGCACCGAAGACCTCCCGGCGCGGCCGGCCGGCGAAGGAGACGACGACGAGGTGGTCGATCCGGGCCAGTGCGGCGGCGGCCTCGCGCTCGCGAGTCGTGAGCGGCACGGCGCGGGCGGCGGCGTCCAGCGCGGTCGAGGCGGCCTCGGCGAGGGAGCGGCGGAGGAACGCCCGCCGCTCCTCGCCGGGCCGGTCAGGCATCCGCGTCGGGGGTCTCCTCGGCGGCGGGCGCATCGGCGGTCGACGCATCGGCGGTCTCGTCGGCCGGCGCCTCGGCGGCGACCGGGTCGGTGCCGTCGGCGGCGGGCGCGTCGGCCACTGGCGCGTCGCCGGCCGTCTCCTCCGAGGCCGCCTCCTCGGGCAGCGCGATCGCCTCGGGCCCCTCGGTCACGAGCAGGTGGAACTCCGCGGCGGTGATGATCCGCACGCCGAGCGCCTCGGCCTTGCCGAGCTTGCTCCCGGCACCGGGCCCCGCGGCGACGTAGTGCGTCTTCTTGGACACGCTCGAGCCGGCCTTGCCGCCGGCGGCGAGGATCGCCTCCTGTGCCCCCTCGCGGCTGTAGCCCTCGAGCGAGCCGGTCGCGACGACGGTCAGCCCGGCGAGCACGCCGCCCGCGGCGTCGGCCGCGCCGGGGCCGGGGTGGCCGGGCGTGGCGAACTGCACGCCGGCCTTCGCCCAGCGGTCGACGATCTCGGCGTGCCAGTCGACCTCGAACCAGGCGAGCACCGCGTCGCCGATGATGCCGCCGACGCCGTCGACCGCCGCGAGCTCCTCGCGGCTGGCCGCGCGGATCGCGTCGAGCGAGCCGAAGTGCCCGGCCAGGGCGCGGGCGGCGACCGGGCCGACGTGCCGGATGCTGAGCGAGACCAGGAAGCGCCAGAGCGGCGAGGTCTTCGCCTTCTCGATGTTGGCGATCAGCGCGAGGCCGGTCGTCGAGGGCACGTACTCGGCGTCGCCGCCGAACACCTCCGCCTCCGGGTCGAACGGGCCGTCGCGCTTCTGCCGCTTGCGCTTGAACGGGCCGACGACCTTCGCCTCGCCCCGGTCGTCGAGCTTCTGCAGCCCGGTCTCGCTGTCGCGGACGACGACCTCGATCGGGAAGACGTCCTCGATCCGCAGCTCGAACAGGCCCGCCTCGGTGTCGAGCGGCGGCTCCGCGGGCACGAACGGCTGGGTCAGCGCCGCGGCGGTCACCTCGCCGAGCACCTCGATGTCGAGCGCGCCGCGGCTGCCGATGTGCTCGACGCGGCCGCGCACCTGCGCGGGGCAGGAGCGGGCGTTCGGGCAGCGCAGATCGACGTCGCCCTCCTTGGCGGGAGCGAGGGTCGTGCCGCACTCGGGGCACTGCGTCGGCATCACGAACTCGCGCTCGCTGCCGTCGCGCAGCTCGATCACCGGGCCGAGCACCTCGGGGATGACGTCGCCGGCCTTGCGCAGGACGACGGTGTCGCCGATCAGCACGCCCTTGGCCTTCACCACGTCGGCGTTGTGCAGCGTGGCCTGGCGCACCTCGGAGCCGGCGACCTTGACCTTCTCCATCTGCGCGAACGGGGTGGCCCGGCCGGTGCGGCCGACGCTGACGACGATGTCGAGGAGCTTGGTGTGCACCTCCTCGGGCGGGTACTTGTAGGCGATGGCCCAGCGCGGGGCGCGGCTGGTGGCGCCGAGCTCGTCGTGCAGCTCCAGCTCGTCCACCTTGACGACGACGCCGTCGATCTCGTGCTCGACCGAGTGGCGCTCGCGGCCGTACTGCTCGACGAAGGCGAGGACCTCGTCCACCGACTCCGACACCCGGTTGTGCGCGCTGACCGGCAGCCCCCAGGAGGCGAGCAGCCCGTAGACCTCGGACTGGCTCTGCACCGGCGGGTCCGGCCAGGCGCCGATGCCGTGCACGTAGAGCGCGAGCGAGCCGACGCGCGCCTCGCCGGCGCGGAGGTCGAGGCCGGACTTCTTGTCGAGCTGCTGGCGGAGCCCGCCGCTCGCGGCGTTCCGCGGGTTGGCGAAGGTGGGGAAGCGGCGCAGGGCGCTGTCGCGGACCCGCTCCTCGTCGAAGGGCTTGCGGGTGGCGCTCGGCCGGGCCGACCAGCGCTCGCGCGCCTCCTCGACGGCCTCGTCCCGCAGGGTCTCTTGCAGGGCGTTCAGTGCCGCGAACTCGCGCACGGGGATGAAGACCTCGCCGCGGACCTCGACCAGCGCGGGGTGCCCCTCGCCCGCCAGCTGCTGAGGGATGCCCGCCACGCGCAGTGCGTTGACGGTGACGTCCTCGCCGGTCCGCCCGTCGCCGCGGGTGGCCGCGGTGACGAGGCGGCCGTTCTCGTAGTGCAGCGAGATGGCGAGGCCGTCGATCTTGAGCTCGGTCAGCCAGGCGACCGGGCGGGCGGCGGAGGCGACGGTCTTGTCGCACCACTCGCGCAGCTCCTCGGCCGAGAAGACGTTGTCGAGCGAGAGCATCCGCTCGGCGTGATCGATCGGGTCGAGACCGGCGGCGACCACTCCCCCGACGGTCTGCGTCGGCGAGTCCTCGCTGGCCAGCTCGGGGTGCGCCGTCTCGAGCTCGGCGAGCTCGCGGACCAGCGCGTCGTACTCGGCGTCGGCGAGCGGCGAGGCGTCGGCCGCGTAGTAGTCCTCGCTCGCCGAGCGGATCCGCGCGCGCAGCTCGTCGACGCGCTGCGCCGGATCGAGGTCCGCCGCCGGAGTCGCGCCCGCCTCGGACGTCGCGGCCATCAGAGCACCGCCCCGCTCGCGGAGGCACCGACGAGGTCGGCCGCGACCGTGCGGTCGATGGTGCACTGGCCGAGCACGCGGGTGCCGAGGTAGACGACGGCCGTCTGGCCGGGGGCGACGCCGTCGAGCGGCGAGTCGGGAGTGATCACGAGCTCCACCTTCCCAGAGACGTCCGACACCACGGCGGTCGCCGGGACCGGGTCGGCGTGTGCGCGGATCTGCACGTCGCAGCGGAACGGCGTCGACGCGTCCTCCGGCGCCGCGCCGGCCCAGGTGAAGCGCGCGCCGGCGATCTCGCCGATGCGCAGCGCCTCCCGCGGACCGACGACGACCTCGTTCGTCTTCGGCCGCACCTCGAGGACGAAGCGCGGTCGTCCGTCCGGCGCGGGCACGCCGAGGTGCAGGCCCCGGCGCTGACCGACCGTGTAGCCGTGGGCACCCTCGTGGGCCCCCACCACCGCGCCGTCGCGGTCGACGATCGCCCCGGTCTCGGGGGCGACGCGCTCCGAGAGCCAGCCGCGGGTGTCGCCGTCGGGGATGAAGCAGATGTCGTAGCTGTCCGGCTTGTTCGCGACGCTCAGGCCGCGGCGGGCCGCCTCCGCGCGGACGACCGCCTTCGACGGCGTCGAGCCGAGCGGGAACATCGAGTGCTCGAGCTGCGTGGTGGTGAGCACGCCGAGCACGTAGGACTGGTCCTTCGCCTCGTCGCTCGCGCGGTGCAGCTCGGGGCTGCCGTCGGCCGCGGTCTCGAGGGAGGCGTAGTGGCCGGTGCAGACGGCGTCGAAGCCGAGGTCGAGCGCCTTCTCGAGCAGGGCGGCGAACTTGATCCGCTCGTTGCAGCGCATGCACGGGTTGGGGGTGCGGCCGGCGGCGTACTCGGCCACGAAGTCGTCGACCACGTCGAGCTTGAACCGCTCGGAGAAGTCCCACACGTAGTAGGGGATGCCGAGGACGTTCGCGGCGCGCTGGGCGTCCATCGAGTCCTCGATCGTGCAGCAGCCGCGGCTGCCGGTGCGCAGCGTGCCGGGCATCCTGCTCAGCGCGAGATGCACGCCGACCACCTCGTGCCCCGCCTCCACCGCGCGGGCCGCGGCCACCGCCGAGTCCACTCCACCGCTCATCGCCGCAAGAACCTTCACCGTCCGAGTCTACGAGCGGGCGGCGGGCGTGCGGTGTGCGCGATTCGCGGCGGTCCGTCCCCCGTCGCGTCCGATCTGCAGGCGATCGCGTGCGTTCGGTGCAGACCTGCACGGAGGAGCGGGCGACTCGCGCCGGACGCCTGCACAACGGACCGGGCGGGCGGGCGCGCGGAGGCGGCGTCAGCCGGGCAGCACGGCGCGGCTGGACAACCCGGCGCGGGCCGCCCGCGCGTACGCGTCCGGCAGCGCCGCGAGCAGCGCGTCGACGTCAGCGTCCGTCGTGGTCCAGCCCAGCGTCATCCGGAGCACGCCGCGCGCCTCGTCCTCGCTGCGGCCGAGCGCCAGCACCACGTGCGAGGGCTCGGGGATGCCCGCCGTGCAGGCCGAGCCGGTGGACACCGAGACGCCCGCCATGTCCAGGAGGAAGAGGAGCGAGTCGCCCTGCGCACCGGGGAAGGCGACGTGCGCGTTGCTCGCGACCCGCCGGCCGGAGTCGACGGCCGGCCCGGTCAGCGTCGCACCGGGGACGGCCGCGAGGATCCCCGCGACGAGCCGATCGCGCAGAGCCGCCAGTCGCAGCGCCTCGCCGGGCAGCTCCGCGACCGCGTCCATCACGGCCGCCGCGAACGCGGCTGCCCCGGGGACGTCCTGGGTGCCCGAGCGGACGCCGCGCTGCTGGCCGCCGCCGTGCAGCACCGGCACGACCCGGGCGTCGCGCGCCAGGATGAGGGCGCCGGTCGCGATCGGCCCGCCGACCTTGTGCCCCGAGACGCTGACCGCGACGAGACCCGCGCCGTCGCGGGAGCCGGAGGCGCGCCGCACCGCCGCGATCTCGAGCGGCACGTGGCCGAGCGCCGCGACCGCGTCGAGGTGCAACGGCACGCCGGCCCGCGCGCAGACCGCGGCCAGCTCGGCGACCGGCGCGATCGTGCCGATCTCGTTGTTCACCCAGAGCGCGGAGACCAGCGCGACGGAGCCGGGATCCGCGGCGAGCGCCGCCTCGAGCGTCTCGGGCCGCAGCGTCCCCTCCGCGTCGAGCGCGAGCCACTCGATCCGGGCTCCCTCGTGGGCCGCGAGCCACTCCACCGTGTCGATCGTGGCGTGGTGCTCGCCGCCGGGCACGAGGATGCGCGTGCGCGCCGGGGACTCCGCGAGGCGCTGCCAGTAGAGGCCCTTGAGCGCCAGGTTGATCGCCTCGGTGCCGCCCGCGGTGAGGATCACCTCGATCGGCTCGCAGCCGAGGGCGACGGCGATCGCCGAGCGGGCGTCCTCGAGCCGGCGGCGCGCCTCCTGGCCCGAGCCGTGCACCGACGAGGGGTTGCCGGGCTGCGCGGACGCCTCGGCGAAGGCGGCGAGCGCCGAGGCCCGGAGCGGGGTGGTCGCCGCGTGGTCGAGATAGATCATGGCGCCCTCCGTCCCGCGTCCGGGGTGCGGAGCAGGTCTCCGGCCCCTCACTACTGTAGGTCGCATGCAGACACGCGACTCCCTGGCCCGCCTCGGAGTCGTCGTGGACGCGGAGGGCGGTGAGCTGCGGGTCTGGTCGGAGCACGCGACCGCCATCGATCTGCTGCTCTACGACGAGAAGGACCCGAGCTGGGTCACCCGCACGGTGCCGCTGGTGCGCGGGGAGGACGCCGTCTGGTCGGCCCGGGCCGCGCAGCTGACCGTCGGCCGCCGCTACGCGATCAAGGTGGACGGGCCCTCCGGCGTCCCCGGGCGCTTCGATCCGCGGGTCCCCCTGCTCGAGCCCTACTCCCGCGGGCTGCACCGGGTCGCCGAGAACGAGTGGCGCTCCGTCGTCGTGGACGACTCCTTCGACTGGGGCTCCTCCGAGAAGCCGCGCACGCCGCTGGATCGCACCGTGATCTACGAGGCGCACGTGAAGGGCCTGACCAAGCTCAACCCGGCCCTGCCCGTCGAGCTGCGCGGCAGCTACGCCGGCCTCGCGCACGAGTCAACCGTCTCGTCGCTCCTCGACCTCGGGGTCACCGCCGTCGAGCTCCTCCCCGTGCACGCGTTCGTCTCGGAGCAGCGGCTGCTGCGCCAGGGGCTCACCAACTACTGGGGCTACAACACCCTCAACTTCTTCAGCCCGCACGCCGCCTACGCCTCCCCCGCCGCCCAGCGCGGCGGCCCGACCGCGGTGCTGCGCGAGTTCAAGGGCATGGTCAAGCTGCTGCACGAGGCCGGGCTCGAGGTGATCCTCGACGTCGTCTACAACCACACCGCCGAGGAGGGGCCACAGGGTCCGCGCTCGAGTCTGCGCGGGATCGACGACCAGGCGTACTACCGCCAGACCGGCGAGGGCCACTACATCGACGTGACCGGCTGCGGCAACACCATCGACTTCGGCCGGCCGGTCGCGCAGCGCCTGGTGCTCGACTCGCTCCGCTACTGGTCCGACGAGGTCGGGGTCGACGGGTTCCGTCTCGACCTCGCGGCGACGCTGGGGCGGGACGAGATCGCGCACTTCCAGCGCGACCACCCGCTGCTGCGCGCGGCCGTCGAGGACCCGTCGCTCGCCGACGTGAAGATGATCGCCGAGCCCTGGGACGTCGGCATGGGCGGCTGGCAGACCGGCAACTTCCCGGACGGCTGGTCGGAGTGGAACGACCGCTACCGCGACCGTGCGCGCAACTTCTGGCTCTCGGACATCGACTACGCCCGGCGCGCGGGAACGGCGCCGGTCGGCATCGGCGGCTTCGCGACCCGGCTCTCCGGCTCGTCGAACACGTTCTCGCTCGAGCGCGGGCCGCTCGCCTCCATCAACTTCGTCACGGCGCACGACGGCTTCACGCTCGCCGACCTGGTCTCCTACAACGTCAAGCACAACATCGGCAACGGGGAGTCGAACCGCGACGGCGCCGACACCAACCGCTCATTCAACCACGGCTTCGAGGGCCCGACCGCCGACGACGGCGTCAACCGGGGCCGGCGGAAGGCGATGCGGAACCTGCTCGGGACGCTCCTGCTCTCGGCCGGCGTCCCGATGATCACCGCCGGCGACGAGTTCGGCCGCAGCCAGCGCGGCAACAACAACGCCTACTGCCAGGACTCCGACCTCACCTGGCTGCGCTGGGACGGGCGCAGCGACTGGCAGCTCGAGCTGCGGGAGCACGCACGGACGCTGATCCGCCTGCGCCGCGAGCACCCGGCGCTGCGGCCCTCGCACTACGGGCGCGGCGGTGCGGTGACACCGGGAGCCACAAGCATGCAGTGGTTCGACGCGCACGGGCGGACGATGTCGGAGCACGACTGGACCTCGGCGGAGAACCGCACGCTGCAGTACCTCGCCGCGTCGACTCCCGAGACGGAGGAGTTCGACCGCGTCCTGCTGATCGTGCACGGAGTCGAGGCGGACACCTCGGTGGTCCTCGCCGAGAGCGAGGGGGTCACCGGGTACACGCGACTCTGGAGCAGCGAGGAGTCGGTGCCGCTCGAGCACGGCGAGTCGTTCGAGCCGGGGCAGGTCGTCCGCGTCGCCGGCACGTCGATGCAGCTCTTCGCCGCGCACGGCCCGCGTCCGGCCGCCGCGAGCTGATGAAGGGCGGACCGGGGACTCCGGCGACGCTCGCGCTGACCGCGGCGGGGATCGCCTTCGTGCCGCGCGAGTACCGGCACGATCCCGGGGCGGCGAGCTACGGCGGCGAGGCGGCCGAGGCGCTCGGGGTGGAGCCGGAGCGGGTGTTCAAGACGCTGCTGGTCGACGTCGACGGCGAGCTGGTCGTCGGCATCGTGCCGGTGACCGGGCAGCTGGGGCTCAAGGAGCTCGCGGCGGCGGTCGGCGGCAAGCGAGCCGCGATGGCCGACCCGGCGCTGGCGCAGCGGGGCACCGGCTACGTGCTCGGCGGCATCTCGCCGATCGGGCAGAAGACGCGGCACCGCACGGTGCTCGACGAGACGGCGGAGCTGTACGACACCGTGCTCGTCTCGGGCGGGCGGCGCGGCTTCGACATCGAGCTCGCGCCGGCGGACCTCGTCGCCGCGACGGGCGCGACCCTGGCGGACATCGCGCGCTGAGCGGGGCGGGTCTCGATACGCCGCTGCGCGGCTACTCGACCAGCATGCATCTGAGAGGACGCTTCGCGGCAGCTCCACCGGCATGCACTGAGGCCACGTCAATACTGATCGAGCAGCCCGCGCAGCGGGCTTCCACGCTGATCGAGTAGCCCGCGGAGCGGGCGTATCGAGATCCACCACCGTCAGAACCTGAGTCTGCAGACCAGCCCTTCTGGTGACGTCGGGTCTCGATACGCCCCTGCGGGGCTACTCGACCAGCATGTCGCGGCGCAGCCGCGTCCTTCAGCTCACCACTGAGACGCGGAGCGGCTTCCCCGCTCGAGACGCCGCTGCGCGGCTACTCGACCGGCATGGGGCGCGTCAGCCGGCCGCCGCGACCAGGCCGAGCTCGGCCGAGCGGGCGAGCAGCGGGTGCCGCGGCACGACGCGGACGGTGTAGCCGAAGGAGCCGCTGCGGTCGAGGACGATCTCGCCGGCGTAGGGCACGCGGCCGACCGCGTCGGCGGGCACGACCGCGCCCGACTCCTCGGCGACCTCGAGCTCGTGCAGGCGCACGTCGACGAGCGAGCCGTCCGCCGCGGTCGTGCCGGAGACGACCTGCACCACGACGTCCTCGGGCGAGAGCTCTCCGAGGCGCACTCCCGCGCGCAGGGCGAGCCGGTCGCCGCGCTGGGGCACCGCGTCGATGCCGCCGGACTCCACGGAGGCGACCGCCACTCCCGGCCAGCCCGCGCGGACCCGCTGCTTCCAGGACGACAGCTCCTTGGCGGGCTCGAAGTGGTCGGCCGCGATCTCGCGCCCGGCCTCCGCGGCGGGCTGGTAGAGCGCCTCGACGTACTGGCGCACCATCCGCTCGGCCGACAGCTCCGGCGAGAGCGTCGCCAGCGTGTGCCGGATCGAGCGCACCCAGCGGCGCGGCACTCCGTCGTGATCGCGCTCGTAGTAGCGCGGCACGACCTCGCTCTCGAGCAGCTCGTAGAGCGCATCGGCCTCGAGCGTGTCGCGCGACTCCGGGTCGAGGTCGCGGTCGGAGGACGGGATCGCCCAGCCGTTCTCGCCGTCGAAGTACTCGTTCCACCAGCCGTCGAGGATCGACAGGTTCAGCGAGCCGTTCAGCGCGGCCTTCATCCCGGAGGTGCCGCAGGCCTCGAGCGGACGCAGCGGGTTGTTCAGCCAGACGTCGGTGCCCGGGTAGAGCAGCTGCGCCATCGCGATGTCGTAGTCGGGCAGGAAGACGATCCGCCGGCGCACGTCCGGCTCCTGCGCGAAGCGGACCAGCTTCTGGATCAGCCGCTTGCCCTCCTCGTCGGCGGGGTGCGACTTGCCGGCGATCACGATCTGGATCGGGTGCTCCGGGTGGGTCAGCAGCGCGCGCAGCCGCTCCGGGTCGTGCAGCATCAGCGTCAGCCGCTTGTAGGTGGGCACTCGCCGGGCGAAGCCGATGGTGAGCACGTCCGGGTCGAGCAGCTCGTCGAGCCAGGCCGGAGTGAGGCCGCCGGGGTTCTGCTCGCGCCAGCTGCGGGCGGCGCGCGCCCGGGCGTCGCGCACCAGCTGCTCGCGCATCGAGCGCCGCGCCTGCCAGAGCTCGCCGTCGCTCAGGGCGCCGGACGCCCAGTCGGCGCGGGTGGTGTCGTCGGTGCCGAGCCGGTCGCGGGCGAGACCCCGGAGGATCGGATCGGTCCAGGTCGCCGCGTGCACGCCGTTGGTGACCGAGCCGATCGGCACCTCCGCCGTGTCGAAGCCCGGCCAGAGACCGGAGAACATCGAGCGGCTCACCTCGCCGTGCAGCTTCGAGACGCCGTTGGAGCGCTGCGCCAGGCGGAGCCCCATGAACGCCATGTTGAAGACGTCGCTCGCGCCCCCCGTGGTCGACTCGGAGCCCAGCGCCAGCACGTCCTCGATCTGCACGCCCGGCAGCAGCTCGGTGGTGAAGTACTGCTCGATCATCCCGCGGTCGAAGCGGTCGATGCCCGCCGGCACCGGCGTGTGCGTGGTGAAGACCGTGCTCGCCCGGACGACCTGCAGCGCCTGGTCGAAGTCGAGGCCCGAGCCGATCAGGCCGGAGATGCGCTCGAGCCCCTGGAAGCCCGCGTGCCCCTCGTTGGTGTGGAACACCTCCGGGAGCGGCGTGCCCGAGACCTCGGCCCACAGCTCGAGGGCGCGCACGCCGCCGATGCCCAGCAGCAGCTCCTGCAGGAGGCGGTGCTCGCCGCCGCCGCCGTAGAGCCGGTCGGTGACCGTCCGCAGGGCGTCCTCGTTCTCGCGGACGTCCGTGTCGAGGAGCAGCAGCGTCACCCGGCCCACCTCGGCCCGCCAGACCCGCGCGTAGAGCGCGCGCCCGTCCGGCAGGGCCAGGACGATCCGCGCCGCCGAGCCGTCGGCCAGCCGCACGATCCGCAGCGGCAGGCCGTCGGGGTCGAGCGAGGGGTAGGACTCGAGCTGCCAGCCGTCGGCGGAGAGGCCCTGGGAGAAGTAGCCCGAGCGGTAGAAGAGGCCGACGCCCGTCAGCGGGACGCCGAGGTCCGAGGACGCCTTGAGATGGTCGCCCGCGAGGATGCCCAGGCCGCCGGAGTACTGCGGGAGCGCCGCGGCGATGCCGAACTCGGGCGAGAAGTAGGCGATCGAGCGCGGCGCCGACTCCGGCAGCGACTGGTACCAGCGCGGCTCGGTGCGGTAGCGCTCGAGGTCGTCGCGGAGGCGCCAGGCGTCGTCGACGAAGCCCTGGTCGCGGGCCAGCTCGGCGAGGCGCTCGGGCGCGATCGCGCCGAGGAGCGCGGTCGGGTCGCCGCCGCTGCGCTGCCACAGCTCGGCGTCCGCCCGCTCGAACAGGCGACGGGTCGGCTCGTGCCAGGCCCAGCGCAGATTGCCCGCCAGCTCGCCGAGCGCGGACAGCTCGGGCGGCAGGACCGATCGGACGGTGAAGCGGCGGATGGCCTTCACGGCACTCCTCGACTCTCTGCCGGTACGACGACCGGCTGATCCCGGCGACTGCGGACCCCGGCGAGCACCCCCTGCGGACGGCCGGGGCGGTCGCGCTCGCACACTGTAGCGGAGTGCCCGCGGGCGCCGTCGGCCGTGGCGCAGGCCCTTTTGCACAGCGGCGCGCGCGTTCGCAACCGGCGTGCCAAAGGCATCGCCGGTCGCTACTGTCGTGACGTGGCTCAGACACCTTTCGGCAAGGCTTCGCACGGCAAGGACGCACGACGAGCGGCTCGGGGAGGTGCGGCCCGGGAGGAGACTCCCGCCGCGCAGACACCCCTGTCGCCCGAGGCGGCGGCACAGGATGCGCAGGATCGCACGGCACCGGCACCGGCTCCGGCCGCGCAGGCGCAGGCGCCCGTGGCACCGGGGACGGCCGACGCGGCGCCGGCTCCCGAGGCTGCGGCGGAGACCGCGGAGCAGTCCCCTCCGACCGGCTCCGGCTACCGGGTGCGCGCCGAGCGCATCCCGATCATCGACCCGCAGCCGCGGCTCGAGGACGACCGCTGGCCGGCGAAGGCCTTCGTCGGCGAGGTCGTCCCGTTCGCGGCGACGGCGTTCCGCGAGGGTCACGACCTGATCGGCGTCGACCTGCTGCTCACCTCCCCCGCCGGCACCGAGTCGGAGCACCGGATGGCACTGATCGCCACCGGCACCGACCGCTACGGGCGCCTCGTCCTCCTCGACGACGAGGGCGACTGGACGTACCGCATCCGCGCCTTCGCCGACGACTGGGCGACCTGGCTGCACACCGCCGAGGTCAAGATCCCGGCCGGCCTGGACATCGCCGTCACCTTCGCGATCGGCGAGGGCCTCCTCCGCACCGCGGCCGGCGACGACTCCCGCTCCGAGGCCGAGCGCT
Source organism: Rathayibacter sp. VKM Ac-2928 (assembly GCF_022815545.1). NCBI lineage: Bacteria > Bacillati > Actinomycetota > Actinomycetes > Micrococcales > Microbacteriaceae > Rathayibacter > Rathayibacter sp. VKM Ac-2928. The sequence continues at coordinate 1,282,251 of NZ_JALGRU010000001.1, read as the reverse complement.
CCCTCCTGTCCGACGCGGCGGCCACGGTCGCCGACGAGTCGCTCTCCCCCGAGGCGCGCCTCGCCGCGGCCGAGGATCCCGCCGTGCACGGCGCCTTCACCGCGCGTCCCGTGATGAGTCTCGCGAGCGTCTCGGAGCCGCGCACGGTGCACGTCGAGCGCACCCGCGCCGGCGTCGGCGCCTGGTACGAGTTCTTCCCCCGCTCGGAGGGCGCGGTCCGGAACGAGGACGGCACCGTCACCTCCGGCTCCTTCCGCACCGCGATCGACCGCCTCCCCGCCGTCGCGGCGATGGGCTTCGACGTGCTCTACCTGCCGCCGATCCACCCGATCGGCCGCAACTTCCGCAAGGGCCCGAACAACACGCTGAACGCCGGCCCGGGCGACCCCGGCTCGCCGTGGGCGATCGGCGCCCCCGAGGGCGGGCACGACGCGATCCACCCGGACCTCGGCACGGTCGAGGACTTCACCGCCTTCCACGACGCCGTCACCGCCGCGGGCCTCGAGCTCGCGCTCGACTTCGCGCTGCAGGCCTCGCCCGACCACCCCTGGGTGACCAGCCACCCGGAGTGGTTCACGACGCTGCCGGACGGCTCGATCGCCTACGCCGAGAACCCGCCGAAGAAGTACCAGGACATCTATCCGATCAACTTCGACAACGACCCCGAGGGCATCCGCCAGGAGGCGCTGCGCGTCCTGCGGTACTGGATCTCGCTCGGCGTGAAGATCTTCCGCGTCGACAACCCGCACACGAAGCCGCTCGACTTCTGGGAGTGGATCATCCACGAGGTCAACGCCGAGAACCCCGAGGTCGTCTTCCTCGCGGAGGCGTTCACCCGCCCGGCGATCATGCGGGCGCTCGGCAAGGTCGGCTTCCAGCAGTCGTACTCGTACTTCACCTGGCGCAACACCAAGGAGGAGCTCGAGGAGTTCTTCACGAGCATCTCGCACGAGACGGCCGACTACATGCGGCCGAACCTCTTCGTGAACACGCCGGACATCCTCACCGAGTACCTCCAGTACGGCGGCCGCTCGGCCTACAAGGTCCGCGCCGCGCTCGCCGCGACGGCCTCGCCGCTCTGGGGCGTGTACGCCGGCTACGAGCTGATCGAGAACGTCGCGCGCCCCGGCGCCGAGGAGAACATCGACAACGAGAAGTTCGAGTACAAGACGCGCGACTGGGCCGCGGCCGACGCCGCCGGGACCACGATCGCCCCGTACATCACCCGGCTCAACGAGATCCGCCGGGCGCACCCCGCGCTCGCCCAGCGCCGCAACCTGCAGGTGCACGGCAGCGACGACGACGCGATCCTCGTCTACTCCAAGCACCTGGACCGCGCGTTCACCGGCACCGGCAGCGACGACACCCTCCTGGTCGTCGTCAACACCGATCCGCACTCGGCGCGCGAGACCACGGTGCACATCGACCTGCCGTCCCTCGGGCTGGACTGGAGCTCGACCTACGAGGTCGAGGACCTGATCACCGGTGCCGTGTGGACCTGGGGCAGCGACAACTACGTGCGGCTCGACTCCTTCGTCGAGCCCGCGCACATCCTGAGCGTGAAGGCGGACGGACGATGACGGTTCCCGAGGGCAAGGGCACGAGCCCGGCCGAGAGCACGGACGAGAGCGAGCGCGGGACGGGGCCGGCGCAGAACGTCGTCCCCGCCGAGGCCGGCAGCCCCGCCGACGCGGCGGACGTCGAGCCGCGCACGGAGACGGTCGTGACGACCGGCACGAGCTCGGCCACGACCACGGGCGCGCACGTCGCGGAGCCCGCGGCCGAGGAGTCGTCCGCGGCGCCCGAGCGGCTCACCCCGCCCGAGCCCGTCGCGCCGCCCGAGCGGCTCCTGCCGCCCGAGCCGACCACGGCGTCCGCGACCCCCGAGCCGCTCACGCCGCCGGAGCCGACCGCTCCGTCCGCGACCCTCGAGCCGCTGACGCCGCCGGAGCCGACCGCCGCGGCCGACGCACCGATCGCCGAGACGAGCGACTCCGACCCCGCCCCGGCGCCGGACGCCGAGGTCGACGCGCTCCCCGAGTTCCCCGAGTGGGTCCTCCAGCAGCTGGCGACCGGCAGCAACGCGCTCCCCCACGACGTCCTGGGGCAGCACCCGCTCCCCGGCGGCGGCGCGGTCGTCCGCGTGCGCCGGCCGCTCGCCGACGCCGTCACGGCCGTCCTGGCCGGCGGCGTCCGCGTCGAGCTCGAGCACCTGCACGACGGCCTCTGGCAGGGCGTCCACGACGAGGACCCGCAGGCGTACACCGTCGAGGCGCACTACGGCGACGGCTCCTCCTGGACCGCCGAGGACCCGTACCGCTTCTCGAAGACGGTCGGCGACTTCGACCTCTACCTGATCGGCGAGGGCCGGCACGAGCGGCTCTGGGAGGCGCTCGGTGCGCGGCACCGCGAGCACGAGGGTGTCTGGGGCACCTCGTTCGCCGTCTGGGCGCCGCACGCCCAGGCCGCCCGCGTCGTCGGCGACTTCAACGACTGGAGCGGCGAGGGCCACGCCCTGCGCAACCTCGGCGTCAACGGCGTCTGGGAGATCTTCGTCCCCGGCGTCGAGCCCGGCGCCTCCTACAAGTTCGACCTGCTCTCGCGGGACGGCCGCTGGGTCCGGAAGGCCGACCCGATGGCCCGCGCGACGGAGGTGCCGCCGGCGACCGCCTCGCGCGTCCCCGTCTCCCACCACCGGTGGAGCGACTCCGGCTGGATGGAGCAGCGCGCGAGCATCGACCCGCACACCCAGCCGATCAGCGTCTACGAGATGCACCTCGGCTCCTGGAAGCCCGGTCTCGGCTACCGCGACCTCGCCGATCCGCTGATCGAGTACGTCACCACGCTGGGCTTCACCCACGTCGAGTTCATGCCGCTCGCCGAGCACCCCTTCGGCGGCTCCTGGGGCTACCAGGTCACCGGCTACTACGCCGCGTCGAGCCGCTTCGGCACCGCCGACGACCTCAAGTACCTGATCGACCGGCTGCACCAGGCCGGCATCGGCGTGCTCGTCGACTGGGTGCCCGGGCACTTCCCGAAGGACGACTTCGCGCTCGCCCGCTTCGACGGCGAGCCGCTCTACGAGCACCCGGACTGGCGCCGCGGCGAGCAGATGGACTGGGGCACCTACGTCTTCGACTTCGGGCACACCCAGGTCCGCAACTTCCTCGTGGCCAACGCGCTGTTCTGGCTCGAGGAGTTCCACGTCGACGGCCTGCGGGTCGACGCCGTGGCGTCGATGCTCTACCTCGACTACTCCCGCAAGGAGGGCGAGTGGCTGCCGAACCAGTTCGGCGGCCGCGAGAACCTCGAGGCGATCAGCTTCCTGCAGGAGGTGAACGCCACCGCGTACAAGCTCTACCCCGGCATCATGATGATCGCCGAGGAGTCCACCAGCTGGCCCGGCGTCACCCAGCCCACCGTCTCCGGCGGGCTCGGCTTCGGGCTCAAGTGGAACATGGGCTGGATGAACGACTCGCTGCGCTACATGGCGAACGACCCGCTGTGGCGCCAGTACCACCTGGGCGAGATCACCTTCTCCTTCGTCTACGCCTTCAGCGAGCAGTTCGTGCTGCCGATCAGCCACGACGAGGTCGTGCACGGCAAGGGCTCGCTGATCCAGAAGATGCCGGGCGACCACTGGCAGCAGCTGGCCAACGTGCGGGCCTACCTGGCGTTCATGTGGGCGCACCCGGGTAAGCAGCTGCTCTTCATGGGCCAGGAGTTCGGGCAGTACTCGGAGTGGTCCGAGGAGCGCGGGCTCGACTGGTGGATCCTCGACCAGCCCAGCCACCGCGGGCTGTGGAGCCTCGTCGGCGAGCTGAACCGGCTCTACCGCGAGGTCCCGTCGCTGAACGAGCTCGACAACGACCAGGCCGGCTTCGAGTGGATCGACGGCGGTGCCGCGGCGCCGAACGTGATCTCCTTCCTCCGCAAGGACAAGGCCGGCCGCGCGGTCGCGGTCATCGTCAACTTCTCCGGCTCGCCGGTGCACGGCTACCGCGTCGGCCTCCCCGAGGCCGGCCGCTGGGAGGAGCTGCTCAACACGGACGCCGAGATCTACGGAGGCTCCGGAGTCGGCAACTTCGGCGCCGTCGAGGCCCGCGACGAGCCCTGGGCGGGCCGACCCGCCTCGGCCGAGCTGATCCTGCCCCCGCTCGGCGCGCTCTTCCTGCGCCACCTGGGCTGACCGGCACCACCCCACCCGGAGGCGGGCGGAGCGGACGCACACGCGTCCCTCCGCCCGCCTTCGTCGTCGTGCCGGTCGGGCGGCCGCTCAGCGGACCGGGCCATGCTGATCGAGCAGCCCGCGGAGCGGGCCACCGCATGCTGATCGATCTGCATGCGCAACGGGCCACCTCATGCTGATCGAGTAGCCCGCGGAGCGGGCGTATCGAGATCCCCCGGCGTCAGAAGCCGAGTCTGCAGACCGCCCTGCAGAGGACCTGGGGTCTCGATACGCCCCTGCGGGGCTACTCGACCAGCATGCACGGACCCGCCGTGGATGGGAGATCGAACTCTCGCCGAGACCGACAGCTGTTGCGTAGGGGGCCAGGCGCGGGATAGCGTCGAGCTAGAGATCGTTCTCCCGCCCGCGCGCGGGGCACCACCGCGACTCCCCGATGAAGAGGACTCCCCCGTGAGAAGAAGAATCCTGACCGCGGCCGCCGCGGTCGCCACCGTCGCCCTCGCCCTGACCGGCTGCTCCTCGGGCGGTGGCGGCGGCGCGTCCGACGACCCGAACGCCGAGGTCCAGTTCTGGTCCTTCACCGGCATCCAGGCGAAGGACAACGTCAGCGAGTATCTGGCCAAGAAGCCCGACGCGAAGGTCAAGCTGACCGAGGTCGGCTCCTCGCAGGAGACCGCCACCGCCCTGACCGCCGCGCTCGCCGGCGGCAAGGTGCCGGACCTGGTCATGATCCAGGGCGACGACCTGCCCCGCTTCGTCGAGAACAGCGCCAACTTCCTCGACCTGCGCACCCTCGGCGGCGACGACCTCGACGCCTCCTATCTGAAGTGGGCCGCCGACGCCGGCACCGCGCAGGACGGCTCGGTCGTCGGCATCCCGACCGACGTCGGCGGACTGAGCTTCGCCTACCGCGCCGACCTCTTCGAGCAGGCCGGCCTCCCGACCGACCCTGCCGAGGTCGCCGCGCTCTGGAGCGACTGGGACGGCTTCCTCGCGACGGGCGAGAAGTACACCGCCGCGACCGGCAAGCCGTTCGTCGACAACGTGGAGACCAGCGTCTTCTACTCGACCATCAACCAGGTGACCGAGAAGTACTACTCCCCCGACGGCGAGCTGGTCTACGACACCAACCCGCAGGTCGAGGACGCCTTCGACACCGCCGTGCAGGCGCACGACGCGGGCATCAGCGCCGGCATCGCCGCGTTCTCCTCGGGCTGGGGCCCCGGGCGCGCGAACGGCGCGTTCGCCGTGACCGTCGCTCCCTCGTGGATCCTGCAGGGTATCAAGACCGACGCCCCCGACACCGCCGGGAACTGGCGGGTCACCACGGTCCCCGGCGTCGGCGGCAACTGGGGCGGCAGCGTCATCGCCATCCCGGCCCGCGCCGAGCACCCCGAGGCCGCCTGGCAGTACATCGAGACGATGATGTCGGCCGAGGGCCAGGAGGACCACTTCGCCACCTCGGGCACCTTCCCGGCGGCGACCGACGCCCTCGAGAGCGAGAGCGTCCGCGCCTACACGGACCCGTTCTTCGGCGACTCGAAGATCGGCGACGTGATCGCCACCTCCGTCGAGCAGTTCCCGTCCTTCGTCAACGGGCCCGACACCGGCGTGATCGGCGCGGCGCTCTCCGGCGCCCTGGTCGAGCTGGAGTCCGGCAACGTCTCGTCGGCGGACGCCTTCTCCTCCGGACTCGACAGCGCACGCCAGGCCGTCGGCGGCTGACGCTCCCCCGATGGACGACGACGCCCCCGAGCCCTGCGGCCCGGGGGCGTCGTCGTTGAGCGGTGCGGTTCGGCGACCTCCGGTCAGGCCTCGTCCCCGCGCGCCACCGCGGTGCGCCAGGTGTCGATGAGCACGACCGACCCGAGCATCACGAGCGCGAGCGCCACCGAGGCGAGAGTGTCGGTCAGCCAGTGGTAGCCGAGGTACAGGCGGGCGACGACCTGGCCGGCGATCATCCCGAGCGAGAGCGCGAAGCCGCCGATCGCCCAGACCGGCGAGGAGCGGCGCGAGGCGAGCAGGAAGGTCGTGATCAGGAAGAAGTCGCAGACGCCGGTCACGTGGCCGGACGGGAAGGAGAACGTCCCGTCGGCCCCGAGCAGCATGTACTCCACGGGCGGCCGCATCCGCTGCACCAGGTGCGCGGCGAGCTGGACGCTGAGCATCCCCGTGATCATCCCGCCCGCGAGCAGGAGCGGCCGCCAGAGGTGCCGGGCGAGCGCGATCCACAGCACGAGCACGCCGAGGATGATGATCGGCAGGAAGACCGGGCCGAACACCGTGGCCAGCGTGTCCATCACCACCGTCCCCTCCGCGAAGCGCTTCGCGCGGAACCACTCCGAGACCGCGGGGTCGAGCGCCGCCAGGCCGGTGCCCGTCGCGACCTGGACGATCAGCGCGGCGAAGAGCACGAGACCGACCGCCACCGAACCGCCTCCCGCGCGCATCAGGCGGCGGCGGGCGGGCTCCGTCATCTCCCGCTGCTCGACGAGGAATCGCTGGTGGAATCGGGCGCTCGGGGAGAGGGCGGCGGTGCTCATCCGCTCACCCTAGGGGTCGGTGGCGAGCGCCCCGACCGCACTCCGCGGTCGGTGCTCAGCCGCCGATCCCCTTCCCGTACGTCGCCCAGCTGGTCGCGCGCATTGTCAAGAGCGGATAACCGCCCCTCGGATCGGGGACCATCGAGGGATGGCCACCAGCGGAGCACCCCTCGAGGGCCGGCACGTCCGATTCATCCGCTACACCCGCACCCGCGACGGCTGGACCAGCGAGACCGTGCACGGGCGCCTCGAGGGGCACACGCCGGCGACCTGGCAGCTGCGGGTCGTCGACGAGCTGCGCGAGCTGCCCCGGGACGAGTGGGCGCTCTACCGCCCCTGACCGGACGCCCGCATCAGCGGCCGAGGGTGCTGCTCGGGTACTCGCCGAAGCGCGCGGCGTAGGCGGCGGAGAACCGGCCGAGGTGTCCGAAGCCCCAGCTGCGTGCCGTGCCGGCGACACTCGAGCGCGCCGGATCGCCCAGGCGCAGGTCCGCGTGCACCCGGTCGAGGCGCACGTCGCGGACGTACTGCAGCGGCGTGGTGCCGAGCAGGCGCTGGAACGCGACCTGCAGACCGCGCACGCTGAGGTGCGCGGCTGCGGCGATCTCGATCGGTCCGATCGGGAGATGCGCGTTCTCGTGCACGAACTCGACGGCGGAGCGCATCCCGGCGTTGCTCGGGGCGAGCAGGACCTCCGGGAGCGCCGCGCCCTCGGGCGGGTACAGCTCCAGGAACGCGGCCGCCGCCCGGCGGGTCAGCCGGTCCCAGAGCAGCGGCGTCACCCGGCCGGTGCGGATCGCCGTGGAGATCTCGCCGATCACCGCGTGCCACTGCGCCACGGCCTCCACGCCGTGGCGGTGCAGGTGGTCGAAGCGGAGCGCGCCCGTGCGGCGGTAGCCGTGCTCGCGGGCGCTGCGGTCGACGTGCTCACGGCTCAGGTGCACGAGCTTCTGGTCGTAGTCGGCGTAGGAGAAGACGAACGGTCGATGGGCCGGATTCAGGAGCGGCACACCACGCGTCACCGGCATCGCGTCCCGGTGGACGTCGACGATCCCCCTGCCCTCGACCAGCCACTGCACGACGTAGTCGCCGCCGGCCGGGTCCTCCCCGGTGGTCGCGCCGCGCATCTGCGAGGTGCGCAGCGTCATCACCGGGTCGCCCAGCGCCGCGTAGCGGAACGAGAACGGCTGCTCGGTGGCCGCCACCGACCACCCCGTCCCCGAGTAGAAGCCGCCGAGGACCTCGGAGGCGCGCTCGAGGTCGGTGCCGACCGCCTCGATGCGGATGCTCCCCCGATCCTCCCGTGCGGAGTCCGGAGCCCGATCAGTCGCCATGCTGCGCTCTCGTCCGCTCCGGCCCACCGGGCGGGTCGAGCACGGTCGCGAGCTGCTGCAGGGTCGAGAGCACGGACTCGACCACGGCGTCGTCGAGCTGCGCGACGAGCGCCGACGCATCCCGGTCGGCAGGGCCGAACGCCTCGTCGATCGCCTCGCGACCGCGTGGAGTGAGGGCGAGCCAGCGCCGTCGGCCGTCGGACTCGTCGTCGACGCGGTGCAGGTAGCCGGCCGCGACCAGCCGTTTGGCGGCCATCGACGCCGCAGCGCGAGTGACGTCGAGCCAGTCGGCGAGCTGGCCGAGGGTCACCGGGGAGCGGCCGGTCCGCGCCACGTACTGCAGGGCCGCGATGTCGGTCGCGCCGAGGCCGAGCTGCACCCGCCCTCGGGCGGTCAACCGGCGCTGGGCGTCCTGCGCGTGCACGACCGCCTCCACGAGGCGCGCGGCCCGGTCTCCGCTCGGCTCGAACTGCAGGTGCTCCGCCACTGCTCCCCCTTCCGCCCGTGCCGATCCGCGGTAGCCGCCGCCGTGAGCGACCTCCCGGTGCGAGGAGTGCGCTGAGCGGACAACCGCACAGGAAGGAGATACCGGCAAAAAAGTTACCTTGTCTGCGTCGATCCGACAATCCGATCCGCCCCAGACCCCGGCAGACAGGACGACCACCATGGAACTTCTCCGCGGTCGATCCGCGCCGACCCGAAGCGATCCGCCGGATCGGCTGACCGCGGGACCTCGCGTCGACTCCGAGCGCCGGGTGTCCACTCCTCACTCGGCACGCACCGCCCCTGAGGCGCCCGACACGAGGCGGGACCGGTCGTCCTCGTCCGTGTTCCTCCCGCAGCGGCGAGCCCCCCGCGCTCATGTCACCGTTTCGGTGACACTGATGGGGATGCTGTCACCGTTCCGTACCTCCCTGAGCCGTCGTCGTGCCGGTGGTGGCCCCCGTGCCTGAGGACTCGGTCGACGGTGTGTTCGTCTCCTGGGTGGAGTCCCTGCCCGACGTCACGGACGAGGAGGCGGCGGTCCTCCAGGCCGTCGGCTTCCTGAGCGCTAGCCTGCGGATCTCCGCCGACGTCGCCTTCCTCACGCTGCGCGCCGAGGCGGCGTCGAGCGGTCTCGACCTGCCGATCGTGGCCCGCGAGGTGCTCGTCCACCAGCGCAGCATCACCGCCCCCCGCTCCGAGAACTGCTCCTGCGGCTGAGCGCGACGCCCCGCCCGAACGCTGCCGACCCCGCCCCGACGCGGCCCCCGCATGCTGATCGAGTAGCCCGCGCAGCGGGCGTATCGAGATCCACCACGGTCGGAACCAGCAGCGCCGGTCCCCTCCACCTGCACCAGCGGGCCCCGCTGAGCCCTGCGCACTGCTCGACCCGCGACCTCAGGCCTCGCCCTTGCTGCCTCACGCGAGGAGCAGCTCGCGCAGCGGCACGATCGCAACCCTCGATCCACGGAGGCGGCAGCCTCCACCCCGGTCGACGGCAGGTCTCGATACGCCCCTCCGGGGCCACTCGACCAGCATGTCCGGCACACCCCCGCGGGTCTACTCGACCAGCATGTTCGGCACGCCCCTGCGGGACTACTCGACCACCATGGCCGGATGCGGGATACAGCGGCCAGAGGTCGGCCTCTGCGGAGCACGTGCGCTGACGACAACGAATGCTGAGCCGCCCGTCCCCAGAACCAGCCGAGTCCCACAAGGCGATGAGCGAGAAACGCGTGCCAGCGTTTCTCGCGAGCCGGACGCAGGACGCTCTGCGGAACGCACGCACACGATCTGCCGACCGCGGCGGGAGGAGCGCTAGCGCTCCTCCCGCAATTCAATTCAGTACAGCAACCCCGTGAGCCGCGCTCGCGCCTTGTTCACGCGCGGGTCGGTCGTGCCGACGATCTCGAACAGCTCGAGCAGGCGGGCGCGGACGCTCGCCTTGCCGTCGGCGTCGAGGCGCGGGTACATCGACAGGAGGCGGTCGAACGCGTCCTCCACGTGGCCGCCGGAGACGTCGAGGTCGGCGACGGCGAGCTGCGCGTCGAGGTTCGCGGGCTCGGCGGCCGCGGTCGAGCGGATGTCGTCGAGGGTGCGGCCCTGCAGGCGCTGCAGCAGCTTCACCTGGGCGAGTCCCGCGACGGCGAGGTCGTCGCGCGGGTTCTGCGCGATGGCGGTCTCGTACTCGGTGATCGCGGCGGAGTAGTCGCCGCGGTCGATCGCGTCGTACGCCTCCTGGTGGTGCGGGGGCAGCGGGGCGGCCTCGGGCTCGGCGCCCGGCTCGGCACCGGCGGCCGGGTCGACGGGAACGGTGCCGGTGACGCCCTGCTGCGCGGCGAGCTGGAGGACCTGCTCGAGCAGGTCGCGGAGCTGCTCCTCGGTGATGAGGCCGTTGAACATCGGCACCGGGCGGCCGGCGATCACCGCGGCGATCGTCGGGACCGACTGCACCTGGAACGCCTGCGCGAGCTGGGGGCTCGACTCGACGTCGACGCCGACCAGCACGAGGGCACCGGCGTAGGAGATCACGACCTTCTCGAGCAGAGCGGTCATGCTCAGGCTCTGGTCGGACCACGAGCCGCGCAGGTCGATGATCACGGGGACCCGCGAGGACAGCTGGACGACCTGGTCGAACTCCGCGTCACCGGCCGAGAGCAGCAGCGGGTTCGCGACGGGGGCGCCCTGGGGGGCCTCACCGCCGCCCGCGGGTGCGGAGGGCGCGGCCGGCGGGGTGCGCCGGTTCACGAGAGTGGACAGGTCGACGGCACCGCGCAGGTTGCCGGGCAGCGGGGGCAGGGGGGTGCTCACGGCAGCTGCACCACCGAGACGAGTCCTTGGCTCCATCCGAGCATGACGATCTTCTCCTCCGATCCGACGGGCGGTACGTAGAACAGCAACTGATAACCGTAGGTGGTCGCGATGCCCGTGGTCGACTTGTCGATCCCGAGCAGGGTCTGCGAGGCGCCGGACGTCGACACGGTCGAGCCCTCGGCGGTCGGGCGGACCGTCGCGGTCTCGGCGATGCTCGCGGCGACGAGCGCGCCGGAGTCGTTGGTGGCGAGGGCGATGGTGTCCGAGGTCCCCGCTGCGTTGGTGAACTCGATCGAGGCGGTGTCCGGCAGCGCCTCGCGATCGGCGTTCTTCTTGTCGACGCCGACCTGGCCACGGAGGGTGTCGCCGTCGCCCGAGAAGGTCCCGGCGTACTGGCTGGAGTCGCCGTTGGCGAGGATGTCCGCGTAGGCCGCGCCGACGTTCTCCGGAGCGAGCTTCATCAGCTTCGAGTCGGGGGCGACGATCGAGGTGCCGACCGTGACCGGCGCGACGTCGGGGATCCGCGCGTTGGCCTCGAGCGAGATCGCGTAGTCGACCTTGTAGTCGAGGCGGGGGCTCGCCTGGCTCATCATCAGGGCGATCGGCGCCTGCGTGGCGTCGGCGGTGTTCTGCACGACCGCCGTGACCAGCCGCGGCCAGCTGTCGGTGTCCTGCGGGAGGACGAGGCTCACCGGCGACGCCGGGATCGCCTGCGGCGCGTCGATCGTGCCGCCCTTCGTCAGGACCTCGTAGTTCGTGGTGCGCTCGGTCAGTGCCTCGCCCTGGAAGCGCTCCGCGAGGATGCTCGCGTCGCGAGCGGCGTCGGCGGCAGCCGCGACCTCGGAGACCGAGGCGACGATCGCCTCCGCCTGCTGGGTGGTGACGACCGGGGTCGGCTCCTCGGCGACGGGCTCGGCGCCCGGGGTCGCGGTGGCGGACGCCGTCGGCGTCCCGGAGGCGCTCGCGGCGAGGTCGGGCCAGTAGTCGGAGCTACAGCCGGCGAGCAGCACGGTCGCGCCGAGCGCCATCGGGAGCACCAGCAGCCGGCGGCGCCGCGAGGGCTGAGCCGCCGCGAGGGAGGACTGGATGCCGGCGCGGGCGCGCGGCAGCCGGACACCGCGCGGCACCTTGCCCTGCGGGCCCTTGCGGCGCGGTCCGTGCTGGCGGCGCAGGTGCAGGAACGCCCAGATGTAGAGGATCAGCCCGATCAGCAGGAACACGGCTCCCCCCAGCAGCAGCGGACCGGCCAGCGGCGTCGCGGTGTCGACCGGCCAGCTCACCCGGATGTCGCTCGCGGCCGGGGCGGTCCCGTCGGTGGCGACGATCAGCGAGACGTCCTCCGGCAGGTCGAGGGCGACAGTGATGCTGCCGGTGCCCTCGAACTGCTCGAGCCAGAGGTCGGAATCGCGGGGATCGACGACGGCGGCGTTCGCGTCCGCCACGTCGGAGGCCAGCGTCAGCGCCGTCCCGGTCTCCTGCTCGGCGGACAGGCTGTCCGCGCCGTCCTCGCTGCTCGCGTAGTCGATGCGGTCGTAGTCGGAGCCGCCGACCCAGCCCAGCACGTCGGTCGTCGGCGCGTACGCCATCACGAGGTCGCCCTCGCCCTCGACCGTGATCGTCTGCCGGCCGGGATTGGCGCCAAGCGTGCTGCCGTCGATGACGGCGTAGGGGGCGCCGGACTCGAGCGCGGTCTGCGCGGTGAGCGACTCCGGTGGAGCCCACACCGTCCGCTGGCCGATGCCGAGCGCGATGAGCGCCGCGGCGATGACGGTGGCGATGATGGCGAAGACGAACCGCACGAAAGAACTCCTCCTGCGTTGCCGGATCGGGGGGGGGTGGCGGCCCGGGACGGCTCCGGTGACGGCCGGACCGGGGCGCGACGGCAACAGACAAAGACAGTCCAGGTTAGCGGATGGGCCGAGCCGAACCCAGGGATCGGCCGAGAGCCCCGATCCAGGGGCGCGCGGTGCGGGTGTCGGCCCGGGCCGCGAGGCACCCGCTGACTAAACTCCCTGGAGTGCCGCGACCCCACCGCGGCCGTGTTCCGGAGGAGACGACGTGGCAAGCGACGAGGCCGAATTCACCCAGGTGTTCCGGGGCTACGACCGGGACGAGGTCGACAAGGCCATCCAGGGTCTGCGCCGCGAGCTCATCCACGCCAACACCCAGGCCGCTGAGAGCGGTCGCGAGGCCAAGCGTCTCTCCTCCCGGATCGACGGGCTCGAGAAGGAGCTGCAGCAGGTCGGTGCGCCCACCTACGCGGGACTCGGGGCGAAGCTCGAGCACACCCTCCGGGTGGCCGAGGAGCAGTCGGAGCGCATCATCGCCCAGGCGGAGAACGACGCCTCGGCGCTGCGCCGCTCGACCCGCGACGACCGCGACAGCCTGCTGAAGGACGCGCGCGACGAGGCCGAGCGCCTCGTGACGGAGGCGCGCCGCCGCGCCGACCGCACCCGCGAGGAGTCCGAGGCGCAGGCCGCCGCGACGCTCGGCAAGGCCGCCGACGACCGCGACGTGATGACCCAGGACGCCGTCCGCGAGGCCGCCGCCATCCGCGGCACCGTCGCCACCGAGGCCGCCGAGACCCGCGCGACCGCGAAGCGCGAGGCCGCAGCGATCCGCTCCGAGGCCGGCCGCGAGGCCGCCGAGATGCGCGCCGTCGCCGCCCGCGAGGTCGAGGTGGCCCGCGCCGAGGCCGCCCGCCTGGCGCAGAGCAACGAGCTGCTGCGCGCGGAGGTCGCCTCCGAGGTCGACCGCCTGCGCGCCGCCGTCACCGCCGAGGTCGCCGAGGCCCGTGCCGCGATCGAGGCCGAGGTCCTGGCCGCCCGCGCCGACCTCGAGGCCGAGGTCCTGTCCGGCCGCGCCGACCTCGCCGCGGAGCTGGCCACCGGTCGCGCCGAGGGCGCGCGCGAGCTCGCCGATCTGCGCACCCAGCTCGCCCGCGACCGGGCCGAGGCCGTCGCCCTCCTGGACGCCGAGCTCGCCGCGCTGCGCTCCGCCGCCTCCGACGAGGCCGCAGCACTCTCGCGCGAGGTCGAGCAGGCCCGGATCGATCTCGTCGTCGAGCTCGCCGCCCGCCGCGAGGAGGCGGACCGCGACTACCTGCTCCGCCACCAGGAGGCGGTCGCCCAGACGCAGCGCTACCTCGACGAGTCGAACCTGCAGCTCGCCGACGCCATCCGCCGCGCGAACGACAAGCGCCTGGAGGCCGACGCGCTCCGCAGCGACGCCCTCGACGACGTCACGCGCCTGCGCCGCGAGGCGCAGGACGAGTCGGACGCGCTGCTCGACTCCGCGCGCGACCGCGCCCGCGAGATGATCGCCGACGCCGAGCGGCGCACCCGCGAGCTGCAGAACACGGCCGAGTCCCGTCTCGACGAGATCCGCACCGAGCGCGACGCGATCGCCGGCTACGTCACGGGCCTCCGCGGCCTGATCGGGCACATCGACGGCCTGTCGGACGACGACGGCGGATCGAAGGACGACGACGGCGACTCGAAGAACGACGGCGACTCGAAGAACGACGGCGGCGGATCGAAGAACGACGGGGGCGCGGCGAACCGCTGACCGGCGCGGGCGGGCTCAGCCGAGCTCGCCCGCCCACTCCGTCGGCAGCGGCGACGACTCCGGCGCCACCACCCGCACGATCTCGTCGAGCACGCGGCGCGTCTGCGCCTCGCCGACCCAGAGGTGCTTGCCGCCCTCGACGGCGACCAGCTCGAGCTGCGGGACCGAGACGAACCGCTCGGCGGCCGCGTCCGGCCGCAGGTAGTCGTCGAACTCGGGGATCAGCGCGACCAGCGGGCGGCCGTCCTCGCCCCAGGCCGCGACCTCCTCGGCCGTCGCCCGGTGCAGCGGCGGCGACAGCAGGATCGCGCCGTCGACGGGGTGCTCCCTCCCCCACTTCAGCGCCAGCTCGGTGCCGAAGGACCAGCCGACCAGCCAGGGGTGCGGCAGCCCGCGCTCGGCGACCAGCGCCATCGCCGCGGCGACGTCGGCCCGCTCGGCGGCGCCGCCGTCGAAGGCACCCTCGCTCGTCCCGCGCGGCGAGCTCGTGCCGCGGGTGTTGAAGCGGAGCACCGCCACCCCGGCCAGGGCGGGCAGCCGCGCGGCGGCCTTCCGCAGGATGTGCGAATCCATGAAGCCGCCGTGCGTCGGCAGCGGGTGCAGGGTGACCAGCGTGGCCACCGGCTCGCCCTCGAGCGGCAGGGCCAGCTCGCCGACCAGGGTCAGCCCGTCGGCGGTGCGCAGCTCCACGTCCTCGCGGCGGGCGGGGAGGACGACTCCTCCGCGGATCTCGTGCGTCATCGTGCTCCTTCGATCCGCCAGCAGTGGGTGTGCCAGTGGCGACGGCCGGCGAGGTCCGCGGCGTCGCCGAGTGCTCCGTCGCCGCGCCAGACGACGACGTGCGCGAGGCCGATGTCGATGGTCTGGCCGCAGCCCGGGCAGAGGTAGTTCTTGACCGCGCGCGACGACGAGACGGGCTGGACGTTCCACTCCCGGCCTCGGCGCGTCTCGGTGCGGCGCCAGCCGGCGAGCATCTGCGAGAGGTCGCGCTGCTCGTCGTCGTCCTCGCGCCCGCGTCCGCGGGGTCGATTGCTGCGCGGCATTGCTCCAGTCTAGGAGCCGCCGCGCGAGCACTCGCTCGCAGCCGTCCCTCCCGGGCGGGTCAGTGCGAGGAGTCGTCCATCTCGAGCCGCGTCTCCTCGGCGTCGAGCATCAGCTGCGCCCGCCGCAGGATCCGCGAGGAGTAGACCCCTCGACCGCGCGCCTCCAGCAGCGCCTCGCGCTCGGCGCTGAGCACCGCCCGCCGCAGGTGCAGATACTGCCCCTGCGGGCCCAGCGGGCCGTCGGCCTCGCGCTCCACCTGCTCCCACGCGACCTGCGAGCGGGTCAGCGTGTCCCGGCGGACCCGCTCCAGCACCCGCTCGCCGACACTGCCGGCCGGCAGGTCCTCGACCGCCTCGGGCAGCGCCTGGATGCCGGTCGAGGCGACCTCGTCGAGCAGCGTGGCCAGCTCGCGGCGGTCGGCGTCGCCGTCGCTCCCCTGGATGCCCGTGACCCGGATGAGCGCCGGCAGGGTCGCCCCCTGCAGCAGGAGGGTGACCACCGCGACCGTGAAGGCGATCAGGATCAGCTGCGAGCGGTACGGCGTCTCCTCCGGCAGCGACTGCGCCGCCGCGAGCGTGACCACGCCGCGCATCCCGGACCAGGAGAGGATGACGCCGCCGCGCCAGCCGAAGGCCTCGCTCGTCGTCGCCGCGAGGTCGGTCTCCCGCCGCTGGTACAGCCGCTCCGCCCGCTGCTGGCGGCGGACGAACCGCTCGTCGCTGCTGGCGCTGTTGCGCAGGCGCATCACCCCGACCGCGAGCCGGCGGTTGATCCGCTCCGCGCGCCGGCCCGAGCCGCGCAGCCAGAGCAGCAGCGGCCAGACGAAGAGGGTGCGCAGCACGATCAGGATCACGACCGTCGCGAGCCCGAGGAGGACCGCGGTGTCGACGCCGACGCCGCCCGGCTCGATGTCGCCGACGATCGCCTTGATCTCGGCGCCCATCAGGAGGAACACGCCGTTCTCGAGCAGGAACTGCGCCGTCCGCCAGTTCACCCGCTCGCTGATCCGCGACTGCGGGCTGAGGAAGCGCGCGCTGTTGTGCCCGGTGTAGATGCCCGTGACGACCACTGCGAGGACACCCGAGGCGCCGAGCTCCTCCGCCGGGATGTAGGCGAGGAAGGGCACCGCGAACGAGACCGCGGTGTCGAGCACCGGGTCGCGCAGCTTCGAGCGCACGAAGACGGTCAGCACGCCCATCACCAGCCCGAGGACGACGGCCATCACGACCGAGTACACGAAGAGCACGCCGACCTCGCCGATGTCGATGGCGTCGCTCGAGACGGAGGCGCCCACCACCGCAGTCGCGGCCGTGGCGGCGCGCAGCAGCACGAGCGCCGACGCGTCGTTGACGAGGCTCTCGCCCTCGAGCACCGTCACGAGCCGGGGCGGCAGGCCGAGCTTCTTGCCGATCGAGGTGGCCGCGACCGCGTCGGTCGGACTGACCACGGCGCCGAGCGCGATGGCGGCCGGGAGGCTGAGGTCCGGCAGCAGCATGTAGAGGAAGAAGCCGACGACGAGCGCCGTGACGACGACGAGCAGCACAGACAGCCCGAAGATCGAGCGCAGATTCCGCCGGAAGTCGGCGAGCGGCACCTGGATCGCCGCGGAGTACAGCAGCGGTGGCAGCACCCCGGCGAGGATCAGCTCCGGCTCGACCTCGATCTCGGGGACGCCGGGGAGGTAGGACGCGCCGATGCCGATGACGACGAGCAGCAGCGGCGCTGCGACCCCGAGCCGACTCGAGAAGCGCGCGACGGTGACGACGGTGATGATCCCGACGACCCCGAGCAGCGCGTAATCCACGCGATCAGGCTATCGGGCGTGCCGATTCCCCTGCGGACGGGCAGCGGCGGGGATCAGTACCAGCCGACGCTCTCCGAGTGCGCCCAGGCGCCGCACGGCGAGCCGTAGCGGCCCGAGATGTAGCCGAGGCCCCAGGTGATCTGGGTGTTGGCGTTGGTCTGCCAGTCGCCGCCGACGGTCGCCATCTTGCTGCCGGGGAGCGCCTGCGGGATGCCGTAGGCACCGCTGGACTTGTTCTCGGCGTAGACGTTCCAGCCGGACTCGCGGTTCCACAGCAGCACGAGGCAGTCGTACTCGCTGTCGGCCCAGCCGCGCTGCACGATCTGGTCGTAGGCGAGGGCCTTCGCCGAGCCGGGGTCCGGAGCGGCCGAGCGGGCGACGGGCGCCGCGGCGGCCGACTCCTCCTCCTCGTCGTCCTCGACGACGGCCTGCTTCGACTTCGTCGGAGTGGGGGTCGGCGTCGGAGTCGGCGTGGGGGTCGGCTTGGCCTGCGCGTCGAAGGTGTCGCGCTGGACGGTGCGCTCGACCGCCGCCTCGGCGACGACGAGGCGCTGGGCCGGGTCGCCGTTGAAGCGCTCCGGGGCCTGGTAGAAGGGCGACGCGACGGCGCCGCTGGACGGGTCGACCGCGCTGACGGCGACGAAGCCGATGGAGGCGGCGAAGGCGAGGAACGCCAGCGGGACACGGGTCCGGGACCGACGGGCCGCCGGGCGCTTCGAGGTCTCGACCGAGGATCGAGAGACGGGTGGCTGCGCGACGGACGTTCTCTGATGCATACCCACGATCACGAAAGCATAACGGAGGACCTCTCGATCCGCCAGTGCGGGGCCGACCGCTCAGCGCACCGCCAGCATCACGTCGACCACGGCGTCGAGCACGAGGTCCACCTGCGGCTCGGAGTAGCCGCCGCGCTGCGGCGCGAACGACACCGTCCGGACGTCGTCCACGGTCAGCACGGAGCCGTCCCGGAAGTAGCCGGAGACGCGGTCGGAGAAGGCGTCGACCTGGCGGATGTTGTAGCCGGTGGTCAGCACGCCGGCGCGGGTGAAGCGCTCCCGCGCGGGCCGTGCCAGGCGGTTCACGATCTCCTGCGCGGTCTCGCGGGCGCTCCGGAGCCAGGCCTCCTCGCCCTGCGCCGCGATCGCGTACTGGCGCTCGCGCACGGCGAAGGCGTCCTCGAGGCGCTCCAGCGCGGCGTCGACGTGCGGCGCCGAGTAGCCGCCCTTCTTCAGCGAGAAGGCGGTGTGCCGCAGATCCACCGCGCGCAGGTCGGCCGGACCGCCCGAGAGCTGGGCGTAGGCGTCCCTGGCCGAGGCGAGGAAGGAGTCGACCTCGTCCGTGTCGTAGCCGGGCCGGGACTCGCGCGCGCGGGGGAAGGGAGCGTTCATCCCGTCATTCTGCCAAGACGGCGGCCCGGTCCGGGAATCGACGCGTCGACCGCGCCGCGAGGGGCCGGAGGCCGTGCGCTCGGCCACGGCCCGATCAGCGCGTGCGCGGTCAGTGCGCGAAGACGAAGTAGAGCACGTAGGCCGCGGCGGCCGACGGGAGGATCGAGTCGAGCCGGTCGAGGAAGCCGCCGTGCCCGGGCAGCCACGAGCTCATGTCCTTGATGCCGATGTCGCGCTTGATCAGCGACTCGGCGAGATCGCCCAGCGTCGCCGTCAGGAGGACGACCGCGCCGAACACGGCGCCGACCCACCAGGGCTGGCCGAGCAGCAGGAGGGCGAGGAGAACGCCGACGACGACGCCCGCGACCGCCGCTCCCGCGAACCCCTCCCAGGTCTTCTTCGGGCTGATCCGCGGCGCCATCGGGTGCTTGCCCCAGGTGAGACCGCTGACGTAGGCGCCGGTGTCGACGACGATCACGAGGATCAGGAAGGACAGCGCCCAGAACTGGCCGCCCTCCTCCGCGACGAGGCGGATCGCGAAGGCGCCGAGGAACGTGACGTAGATCTGCACGAACGCGCCGAGCCCGACGTCGAGCAGGAGCTCGCGACCGGTCGACCTCGTCCGGCGGAGGAGCTGCTCCCCCAGCCGCCAGAGGGCGACCAGCGCCGAGCCGCCCAGCACGGCGAACCAGGCGGCCTGCATCCCGCCGTAGTAGGCCGCCGGCACGGCGACCACGGCTACGACCCCGGTGGGGATGCGCGGGATGTCGCGGCCGGCGTGGCGCAACGCGCTCGACAGCTCGAGCGCCGCCAGCAGCACCAACGCGCCGGCCAGCACCATGAAGAGCTCTTTGACGACCAGCAGGCTGACGACCATCGCGCCGCCGCCGATCAGGCCGATGACGGTCGCGGAGACGAGGTTCCGGCCCGAGCGCGCGGTCAGCCGCTCGTTGGTCGCCTCGAGCTGGGCACGGGTCGCCTCGAGCTGTCGCTCGACGTCGGCCCGGCCCTGCTGGGCCCGCGCGCGCAGGGCGTCGCGCGTGACCATGCGCGAACCCCGGGCGCCCGGAACGTGCGGCGCCGGAGCGTCGTCGCTGCTCTCGGGATCCTCGGGGTTCACGGGCACGGCACTACACCTCGAGCAGTTCGGATTCCTTGCGCTTGAGCGCCTCGTCGATGGCGTCCACGTGCTGCTTGGTCAGGGCCTCGAGCTCCTTCTCGCCGCGGGAGAGCTCGTCGTCGCCGATGTCGCCCTTGAGCGCGTCGAGGTCGCTCTTCGCGCTGCGGCGGATGTTGCGGACGGCGATCTTCGCGTCCTCCGCCTTGGTGCGCACGATCTTCACGAACTCCTTGCGGCGCTCGGCGGTGAGCTCGGGGAGGTTGATGCGGATGACCGAGCCGTCGTTCGTCGGGTTGGCGCCGAGGTTCGGCATGTCCCGGATGGCCTGCTCGATGTCGCGCAGGGCACCCTTGTCGTACGGGGTGACCAGCAGCGTGCGCGCCTCGATGTTCTGCAGCGACGCGAGCTGCGAGAGCGGGGTGGGCGTGCCGTAGTAGCTCACCAGCACCTTCTGGAACAGGCCGGGGTTGGCCCGACCGGTGCGCACCGTGGAGAAGTCCTCCTTGGCGACTCCGACGGCCTTGTCCATCTTGACGGTCGCGTCGGCGAGTACATCCGAGATCACAGGGGGCTCCTTAAGAGAGGGAAGTGGTCAGTCTAGTTCGGGGCGGGGGCGCCCTAGTTGGAGACGAGCGTGCCGAGCCGGGTGCCCCGGATGGCGCGCGCGACGTTGCCGGCCGGCTCCATCCCGAAGACCTGCATCGGCATGCCGTTGTCCATGCAGAGGCTGAAGGCGGTCGAGTCGACGACCTTGAGACCGCGCTGCAGCGCCTCCTGGTAGGTGAGGGTGTCGAGCTTCTTCGCGTCCGGGTTGGTCCGCGGGTCGGCGTCGTAGACCCCGTCGACGCCGTTCTTCGCGACGAGCACGACGTCGGCGTGCGTCTCGAGCGCGCGCTGCGCGGCGACGGTGTCGGTGGAGAAGTAGGGCAGGCCCGCGCCCGCGCCGAAGATCACGACGCGGCCCTTCTCCATGTGCCGGATCGCCCGGCGGGGGATGTAGGGCTCGGCGACCTGCGTCATCGCGATCGCGGACTGCACGCGCGTCTCCGCGCCGGCCTGCTCGAGGAAGTCCTGCAGGGCGAGGGCATTCATCACCGTGCCGAGCATGCCCATGTAGTCCGCGCGGCCGCGGTCCATGCCGCGCTGCGAGAGCTCGGCCCCGCGGAAGAAGTTGCCGCCGCCGACGACCACCGAGATCTCGACCTCGGTCGCGGCGTCGGCGATCTCGCGCGCCAGGGCGCTGATCACGTCCGGGTTCACCCCGAGAGTGCCGGCTCCGAACGCCTCCCCCGACAGCTTCAGCAGCACCCTGCGGCGCTTGCCCGTCGTCTTCGCATCCGTCTCCGTCATGGACGTTTCCTCCCGTAGACCCGTACAAACCTATCCCGCGCGGGGGACGCCCCGCGACCACGCCCGGGCGCCTCCCCCGGGCAGAGCGAAGGGAGTCCGGGTCGACTGAACGACCCGGACTCCCCTCGCTGTGCGTGCTACGCGCCGACCTTGAAGCGGGCGAAGCCCGACACGGTCAGACCGGCGTCCGCCACGACCTTGCTGATGGACAGCTTGTTGTCCTTGGCGTAGTCCTGGTCGAGCAGCGCGACCTGCTTGAAGTACGCGTTGACGCGACCCTCGATGATCTTCGGCAGGGCGGCCTCGGGCTTGCCCTCGCCGCGCGAGATCTCCTCGACGATGCGGCGCTCGTTGTCGACCTCCGACTGCGGCACGTCCTCGCGCGACAGGTAGGAGGGGTTGGCGAACGAGATGTGCTGCGCGATCGAACGCGCGGTCTCCGCGTCGTCTCCCGAGTAGCCCAGGACCACGCCGACCTGCGGGGGCAGGTCCTTGTTGGTCTTGTGCAGGTAGACGGCGAAGTGCTCGCCGGAGACGGTGGCGACGCGGCGGAGCTCGACCTTCTCGCCGAGGATCGCGGCCTCGTCGTTGATGAGGTCGGCGACGGTCTTGTCGCCGGCGGGGGCCGCGAGGGCCTCTTCGACGGTGGTCGCGCCGGCGGCGACGACCGCGTCCAGCACGCCCTCGGACAGGGCGATGAACTTGGTGCCCTTGGCGACGAAGTCGGTCTCGCAGGCGAGCTCGATCAGGGTGGCGACGCCGTCCTTCTCGGCGGCGGCGACGAGGCCCTCGCTCGTGGAGCGGTCGGCGCGCTTCGCGTTGCCCTTGGCGCCCTTGAGGCGGAGGATCTCGACCGCCTTGTCCAGGTCGCCGTCGGCCTCGACGAGCGCGTTCTTGGTGTCGACCATGCCGGTTCCGAGCTGCTCGCGCAGCGTCTTGACGTCAGCGAGGCTGAAATTAGCCATAGTTCTGCGAACTCCTCTGTTGTGTCCGGTCGGCGCGGTGCTTCGCGCACCCGCGCCCGCCAGGACGTCGTGGTCTGCCGGTCCCGCGGCGACGGGCCTCGGTGTCGAGGACTCCATCACGCCGGGGTGTCGGCGGTTCTGCTTCGTGGTGAACGTGCACCGAATGAGCGGGGGTCGGCCGGGCGCTCTCGCGACCCGTCCGACCCCCGGCTCAGTGCGGGTGTCAGACGGACGCCGGGGTCTCGTCGGTCGCGGACTCGGTGGTCGAGTCGGCCTCGGCGGGCGCCTCGGCCTCGGCGACGGCCTCGTCGGCGGTCGCGAGCTCGGCGTCGGCGACCTTCTCGGTCTCGGCGCCGGCCTGCTCGGCGGGCTCCTGGACGTCGGACGCCGGGGCGTCGGTCGAGGCGGCGGAGTCGTCGCTCGTGGTGAGCAGCTCCTTCTCCCACTCGGCCAGCGGCTCGACGGCGGAGACGTTGCCCTCGGCCTCGGGCTTCTGGTGACGCTGGATGAGGCCCTCGGCCGCGGCGTCGGCGACGATGCGGGTGAGCAGGCTCACCGAGCGGATCGCGTCGTCGTTGCCCGGGATCGGGTACTGGACCTCGTCCGGGTCGCAGTTCGTGTCGAGGATGCCGATGACCGGGATGCCCAGCTTCTTGGCCTCGTCGATCGCGAGGTGCTCCTTCTTGGTGTCGACGACCCACAGGGCCGACGGCGTCTTCGAGAGGTTGCGGATGCCGCCGAGCGACTTGTGCAGCTTGTCGAGCTCCCGCTTCTTGATGAGGAGCTCCTTCTTCGTGAAGCCGCTCTTCGACGTGTCGTCGAAGTCGAGCTCCTCGAGCTCCTTCATGCGCGCGAGGCGCTTGGAGACCGTCTGGAAGTTGGTGAGGAGGCCACCGAGCCAGCGCTGGTTGACGTAGGGCTGGCCGACGCGGGTCGCCTGCTCGGAGATCGCGTTCTGCGCCTGCTTCTTCGTGCCGACGAAGAGGATGGTGCCGCCGTGGGCGACCGTCTCCTTGACGAAGTCGTAGGTCTTGTCGATGTAGGCCAGCGACTGCTGGAGGTCGATGATGTAGCTGCCCGAGCGCTCGGTCAGGATGAAGCGCTTCATCTTCGGGTTCCAGCGACGGGTCTGGTGCCCGAAGTGAACGCCGCTGTCGAGCAGCTGGCGCATGGTGACGACTGCCATGAGTCGTTCTCCTTCTCTGGGGCTCGGGCGCACGACGGCGCCGAACTCCCGTTCGGTTGTCCGCGACGGCCGGTCGGCACGTCGCCCTGGCGCCCGGCGCGCTCCCGCCCTCCTCGCACTGGGCGAAGGGGACCGTGGGGAGCGTTGGCCGAATGGGCGCGCGTAGTCACCCCGACGAGCGAGGTGCTCCGAGAAGACTAGCACCAGGACGGCCGCCTCCCCCGCGGGTGCGGGACCCGCGCGTCCGCCGCCCGGCTGCCGACCACCTCCGGCACGCGGAGACGCCTCCGGCACGCGGAAACCGCCCGATTCGACGAGCCAGAGCCGAGATCACGAGCCCGGGGTCCCGCTGCTCACCTCCGGCACGCAGAAACACCTCCGGCACGCGGAGAATCTCCGATCCGACGAGCCCGAGCCGAAATCGCGAGCCCGGGGCTCCACCACCCACGTTCGGCAGGTGAGTACACCTCCGGCACTCGGAAGCCGCCCGATCCCACGAGCCCGGACCGAAACCTCGGGCCCGACGTCCCGCCGCGCGGCTCCGGCACGCAGAAACACCTCCGGCACGCAGGAACCACCCGATCTGACGAGCCCGACCCGCAATCACGAGCCCGAAGTCCGCCGCGCAGCTCAGCCACGCGGCTCCGGCACGCGGAAACGCCTCCGGCACGTAGAACCGCTGGGATTCCACGAGCCGGAGGCGTTCTCGCGAGCCGGAGCTCGGAAAGGGGCGCGGTGCGGCCCTACTTGCGCGCCGACTTCATCACGGTGCGGATGTGCAGGGTGTCCATCTCCTCCAGTGAGCGGCCCTTGGTCTCGGGCACGAACAGGAAGACGAAGAAGAACGAGATGAGGGCGAACGCCGCGTAGAGGCCGTAGGCGAGGGTCAGCGAGACGTCCTGCGACAGGATCGGGAACGTCACCGTGATCGCGAAGTTGGCGATCCACTGCGCCGAGGCGGCGAGGCCCAGGGCGGCGGCGCGGATCCGGTTCGGGAAGATCTCGCCGAGCAGCACCCAGACCAGCGGGCCCCAGGTCGCGCCGAAGAAGACCACGAAGGCGTTGGCCGAGACCAACGCGATCGGACCCCAGGCGCCGGGCAGCGAGACGTCCTCGCCGCTGATCGTCGACTGGCTGAACGCGAGCGCCATCAGTCCGAGCGAGATCGCCATGCCGGCGGAGCCGACGAGCAGCAGCGGCTTCCGGCCGACCTTGTCCACCAGGAAGATCGCGACGAAGGTGACCACGACGTTCACGACCGAGGTGAAGACCGAGATGGCGAACGAGTTCGACTCGTCGAATCCGACCGCGCTCCAGAGCGAGGTCGAGTAGTAGAAGATCACGTTGATGCCGACGAACTGCTGGAACACCGAGAGCAGGATGCCGACCCAGACCACCGGCAGCAGGCCGAGCGCCGGACCGCGCAGGCTCGAGCGCTGGGCGTTCTCGGCGTCCTCGTCGATCTTCTTCTGGATGTCGGCCAGTGCCTCGTCCACCTCGTCGCGCGGGGTCACCGTCGCGAGGACCTTGCGCGCGTCCTGCGAGCGACCCCGCGTGGCCAGGTAGCGCGGCGACTCCGGCAGCGTCAGGGCGAGCAGTCCGTAGATCACGGCGGGGACGGCGCAGGCGATGAACATCCAGCGCCAGGCCGCGACGCCGAACCAGTACGGCTCGGACGCTCCGCCGGCGCCCTCGGCGATGACGGTGTCCGAGAGCAGCGCGGCGAAGATGCCGAGCGTGATCGCGAGCTGCTGCAGCGACGCGAGCGCCCCGCGGATCGCCTTGGGTGCGATCTCGGAGATGTAGGTGGGGGCGATCACCGAGGCGATGCCGATGCCCAGGCCGCCGACGACGCGCCAGAGGACGAGGTCCCACACGGCGAAGGCCGCGCCGGCGCCGATCGAGGAGATGAAGAAGAGGCCTGCGCCGAGCAGCATGACCTTGATGCGGCCCCAGCGGTCCGCGAGGCGACCGGCGAGGTAGGCGCCGACCGCGCAGCCGAGGAGTGCCGACGCGACGGCGAAGCCGATCAGCGCGGCCGACAGCTCGAACTCGCCCTGCACCGCCTCGACCGCTCCGTTGACCACGGACGAGTCGAAGCCGAAGAGGAAGCCGCCGACCGCCGCCGCGATGGCGAGACCGATCACCTTCCTCTTCAGTTTCGCCGCCGAGGGGTTCGGGATGGTGTCAGATCGTCCGCTGGTCATGGTCGTCTCCGATTCTCGCCGCCGGTGGGTGCGGTGTCTCCGCGCCCGCTCCGGATCACAGGCACGTTACTCCCGCCTGCCAATCCGCCGGGACGGGTTGCGGAGCGCTGCTTTCGCAGTCGCTCCTCCACAGGCGGCGTACTCCGGTGCTTCTCCCCCGGTCGGGCCGCGAGTCGCCCGCGCCTCTGCGCTGTCGGCGAGGGTGTCCGCATGGTTGCTCCTCTCCTCCTCCGCCCGGGCGTGTTCCTGGTGCTCGCCCTGCTCGCTCCGATGCTCTGGACCCCGCCGGTGGACGGCTTCTCCGTCGTCGAGCCGTGGCGGGCGCCCGCGCATCGCTACGCCGCGGGGCATCGCGGGATCGACCTCGCTGCCACGGCGGGTTCTCCGGTGCGGGCCGTCGCGGACGGGCGGGTGTCCTTCGCGGGGCGGGTGGTCGACAGGAGCGTGGTCAGCATCGCGCACGCCGACGGGCTGGTGTCGAGCGTGGAGCCGGTCGAGCCGTCCGTCGCGGAGGGTCAGGAGGTCCGCGCCGGGGACGTCGTCGGCTCGGTGGGCTCGGGCGGGCACTGCGACGGCTCGTGCGTGCACCTCGGGGTGCGCGAGGACGGGGAGTACGTGAACCCGATGCGGTTCTTCGGCGGGATCCCGCGGGCGGTGCTGCTGCCGATGGACGGAGTGGCCGCAGGAGCGGTCGCCGATCCGGAGCAGGCGGTGGTGACGGCGGCGCGCTCAGGCGCGCGGGTGGGCGAGGCGGTAGGCCTCGCGGATCCGCTCGGTCGAGACATGGGTGTAGATCTGGGTGGTGCCGAGGCTCGCGTGGCCGAGCAGCTCCTGGACGGCGCGGAGGTCCGCTCCCCCGTCGAGCAGGTGCGTCGCCGCGGTGTGCCGGAGGGTGTGCGGGCCGGACGGGCCGGAGCCCTGGCCGCCGTCGAGGAGCCGGGCGACGACGCCGTAGACGGTGCGCGGGGTGAGGCGGGCGCCGCGACGGCCGAGGAAAAGGGCCGGGGTGCTCGTCCCGGTCGCGCTGGCCTCCGCGTCCGGGAGCAGCTGCGGGCGGGCCTTCTCCAGGTAGGCGATGAGCGCCTCCTTCGCGGGCACGCCGAACGGCACGACGCGCTGCTTGCTCCCCTTGCCGGTGACCAGCACGGTGAGCCGGCTCAGGTCGAGGTCGCCGACGTCGATCGCGACGAGCTCGGAGACGCGGATGCCGGAGGCGTAGAGCAGCTCGATGATCGCGAGGTCGCGCAGGGCCACCGGGTCCTCGGTCGCCCCGCGCGCCGCGACCACGTCGATCAGGTGCTCGGTCTGCGGCTCGGTGAGCACGCGCGGCAGCGGGCGCCCGCCCTTCGGCGTGCGCAGGCGTGCGGCGACGTCGATCGGCAGGCGCTCGGAGCGCTGCGCCCAGGACGAGAAGGAGCGGACGGCCGCGGTCCGCCGGGCGAGCGTCGCGCGTGCGACGCCGGTCTGCGACTCGTGCCAGAGCCAGTCGCGCAGCAGCTCGAGGTCGAGCTGGGCGAGCATCGGCTGCTTCCTGCCTGCGGCGAAGTCGATCAGCGTCGAGAGGTCCGCGCGGTAGCCGCGGGCCGTGGCGGGTGAGAGGGAGCGCTCGTCGAGGACGTAGCGGAGGAAGTCCTCGACGGCCGCCGCGAGCGGCTCGCCACGCGGGGGCAGGCCTGCGGGAGGCGTGTCAGCCATCGGTGCCCGGCATCCGCGACCACAGGTCGATGCGGCCCTGCTCGTCGAGGCTCTCGAGCTTCTCGATCAGATCCGTGCCGAAGCGGGTGGCGATCGGCGCGGTGGCGCTCGGGACGAGCGAGGTGACGACGGTCTCCGGGTGCACGTGGACGAGCGAGAAGCTCTGCGCGCCGTCGATGCCGGCGAGCTCGCGCTCCGGAGCGCCGAGGTCCATCGTGTAGCTGGTCGCTCCGGCGACGAAGACCGGGACGCCGGCGAAGGTGGCGGCCGTCGGATAGTGCAGGTGCCCGCCGAGGATCGCGCGCACGTCGGTCCCGCGCACCACCTCCTCCAGCCGGTCCATTCCGCGGAGCTCGAGCACGGTCATCGCTCCGAGCGGCGTCGGCAGCGGCGGGTGGTGCAGCGCGAGGATCGTGCCGAGTGGAGCAGGCGTCGCGAGCTCGGCTCGGAGCGCCTCGAGCTGCTCGCCGGTGAGCGCGCCGTGGTGGTAGCCCGGCACCGCGCTGTCGAGCGCGATGAGCCGCAGCCCGCCGAGGTCGACGACCTGGTCGATCGGGGCATCGCTGGACACGTCGCCCGGCTCCTGATCGAGGAGCACCCGGCGGAACGCACCGCGCTCATCGTGGTTGCCCATCACCCAGACGATCGGGCAGTCGAAGCGCTCGCCCACGGGATCGAGGACGTCCTTGACCCGCCGGTAGGCGTCCTCCTCACCGCGATCGGCGACGTCCCCCGTGACGACGATCGCGTCGAGCCGACCGCCGCGCTCGACGAGCCGCGCGACGGCCTGCTCGAGCCGGGAGACGGTGTCGACGCGCCCGTAGAGCGGAGCGCCCTCCGCGAGGAAGTGCATGTCGCTGAGGTGCGCGACCACCCGGTCGGCGGCCCGGAAGTGCCCGAGCTGCGGATTCTCCGGCTGCGTCCTCGTCGTCGTCTCGTCACCCATGCGGCTCCCCTCGCTGCTTGATCGACAGCGTAGGGCGCACCGCCGACAGCGCCCCGTCGCCTCGGCGGCAGGCCGTGCGCGCGGGATGCTCCGGACTGGCTTGCTTCGCCGTGAATTGAGGCGGGGCCTTTCGCCGCGCCTCGCGAGGCCGGAAGAACCTCGTCCCGCGAGTCGCTCGCCTTCAGGGCCGTCGAGGACCGGATGCCTCGCCGGACGGCGAGGGACGGAGCGGAACGTCACCCCGTCCTCCTGCGGCGGACCGCCACCTCCCCTCACCCGCTTCTCACGCGGCTGCCCTCCACCTCCCCTCCGCGTCGCGCTGGACGAGCCCGGTCGCGAGGCAGGTCCCGAGCAGGTCGAGCATCTCGGAGACGGACAGGCCGGAGCGCTGCGCGAGCACCTCGGTCTCGTGCGCACCGTCCGAGCGGAGGACGTCCAGGACGCGCGACGCCGTCCGTGAGACCTCCGGTACAGCAGCGAGTACCGCGGACATGCCGAGCAGCTCGACGACCTCCGGAGCCGACGTCACGCAGGTCGCGGCGTACTCCCGAAGGAGCCGGTGGCAGCCCGCCGACGAGGCGCTCGTCACTGGGCCGGGCACTGCACCGAGCGGGCGCCCGAGCGCCGCAGCGTGGCCGGCGGTGTTCAGCGACCCGGAGCGGGCTCCCGCCTCCACGACGACCGTGGCAGCGGTCGACGCGGCGATCAGCCTGTTGCGCTGCAGGAAGCGCCAACGCGTCGGCGTCGTGCCCGGCGGCACCTCCGTCACCACTAAGCAGCCGGGCGTCGCGATGACGCGGTGCAGGAGGTCGGTGTGCGCCGTCGGGTAGAGCCGGTCGGAGCCGCCGGCGAGGAAGGCGACCGTGCTGCCACCCGCTCCGAGGGCGGCCTTGTGTGCGACCGCGTCGATCCCGAAGGCGGCTCCGGAGACGATGAGGACGCCGCGCTCGGCGGTACCGGCGGCGAGGTCCGCGGCGACGTGCTCGCCGTAGCCGGTCGCGGCGCGGGCCCCGACGACGGCCAGGCGGTACGGAGCGGCGAGGGCGAGCGGATCGCCGCGGCTCCAGAGCATGAACGGCGCGTGCTCCCCCAGGTCGGCGAGCGGCTGGGGCCAGCCCTCGCAGCCCGGCAGCAGGAGGCGTGCGTCGAGACGGTGCGCGATCTCCAGGCGGCGGAGGAGCAGGGCCCTGTCGACGCGGGGGCGCCAGCGCGCCAATCCGGCGGCGAG
The DNA here is from genome assembly GCF_022815545.1 of Rathayibacter sp. VKM Ac-2928. Classification (NCBI taxonomy): domain Bacteria; kingdom Bacillati; phylum Actinomycetota; class Actinomycetes; order Micrococcales; family Microbacteriaceae; genus Rathayibacter; species Rathayibacter sp. VKM Ac-2928. Next base: position 1,252,889 of record NZ_JALGRU010000001.1, on the reverse strand, counting down.
GACTCTCGTTCCGCTCCGGGAATCGTCGCCGTCGCTCTCTCCGCCCATCGTCGAGTCGAACGAGTTCTCGGAGCGGCCGGTCTCCAAAGCAGCGTCGTCCGCGGGTCCGGCCTCGACCCGGCGCACGTCCGCCGCCGCCGACTCCGCGAGGATCTCCCCCGCCGACGCCGACCCCACGACGTGGGCGAGCGCACCGCCGGCACCGAATCGCTCGATCAGCGTTCCTGCCACCGCATCGCCCGGCTCGGCGAGCGACGACCAGGCCGCGCGCGCGAGCGTCTCCACCGGGTCGGACTCGCTGTCCTCGGGAAGCAGGCGCCTCGCGAGGCGCGTCTCGGTCCGGTCGAACAGCTCGGCGACGGCCGTCACGAGCCCGCTCCCCGCAGAATCAGTGCGCGGGCGAGGTGGCTCGCAGCGGGGCGGTCGACCTCGTCGAGGTCGGCGAGCGTCCAGGCGAGGCGGAGCACGCGGTCGTAGCCGCGCATCGTCACCAGCCCGCGCTCCAGGGCCAGGTCGAGGGTGCTCGACTCCCGGGCGGTCGGGCGCTGCGGGCTCGCGCGGAGCCACGCGCCGTCGACCTCGGCGTTCACCGACCAGGGGGTGCCTGCCAGACGCGCCCGAGCGCGAGCACGCGCGGCGACCACTCGGGCACGAGCCTGCGCCGTCGAGAGGCCCGGCTCGTCGCGACGGACGGCGAGCTGTGCCGCCCCGATGCGCCGTACCGTCAGCCGGATGTCGACGCGGTCGAGCAGCGGACCGCTCAGCCGCGCCAGGTAGCGGCGCCGCACCGGCGGCGAGCACGAGCAGATCTCACCCCGGATGCCGTGGCGCCCGCAGGGGCACGGGTTCGCCGCGAGCACGAGCTGCACGCGGGCCGGGAACTCCGCCATGACGTTCGCACGGTGGATGCGGATCACGCCCGACTCGAGCGGCTGCCGCAGCGCGTCGAGGGCGACGGCGGAGAACTCCGGCGCCTCGTCCAGGAAGAGGACCCCGCGGGTGGCGCGAGCCACGGCTCCCGGGCGGATCCTCCCGCTGCCACCGCCGACGATCGCGGCGGCGGAGGCGGAGTGGTGCGGGCTCTCGAAGGGCGGACGCCTCACCAGTGTCCCGCCGGTGTGCTCCCCGACCAGGGAACGCATGCAGGTCGCCTCGAGTGCCGCCTCGTCGTCGAGATCCGGCAGGATGCCGGGCAGGCGCGAGGCGAGCATCGTCTTCCCCGCACCGGGCGGACCCAGGAGGAACACATGGTGACCGCCCGCCGCTGCGGCGACCATCGCGGACGCCGCCTCCTCGTTGCCGATCACGTCCGCGAAGTCGAGCCGGGACTCCGGTTCACGAGCGGCAGGAGGCGCAGTAGAGCGCTCCGGCAGGACCGGCACGTCCCACTCCGCCCCGTGCCAGACGGCGGCCGCCGCCAGGGAGGAGACCGGGATCACGTCGACTCCTTCGACCAGCTCCGCCTCGAGCCGGTCGTCCTCAGGCACCATCACCCTGTATCGGCCGGCCCGCGCCGCGGCGAGCACCGCGGGCAGCACCCCCGGCACCGACTGCAGCCGCCCGTCCAGCCCGAGCTCGCCGATGTGCACGACCGCCGCGACCGACTCCCGGTTCACCTCCCCCAGCGCCGCCAGAGCCGCGAGCCCGATCGCGAGATCGAACGCCGACCCGTGCTTGGGCATCGCCGCCGGCGACAGGTTCACCGTCAGCTTGTACTCCGCGATCCCGCTCCCCGAGTTGATCGCCGCGGACCGCACCCGCTCCTTCGCCTGCGACAGCGCCGCATCCGGCAGCCCTATGATCACCATCCCCGGAGTGCCGTCCGCGGAATGCGCCTCCACTCCCACCACGGCACCCGTGAAGCCGACCAGACCGACCGCGGACGTCCGCCCCAGCCCCATCACGCCACCGCCCGCACGTGCCGCACCTGAGACGGCACACCCTCCGGCGCGACGATCCCGACCGCGTCTATCCGCAGGTGCCGCGAACGCTCGTCGTGCTCCCGAGCCCACGCATATGCGAGCCGCCGCAACCGCTGCGCCTTCACCCGAGTGATCGCCTCGATCGGCAACCCGAACCGCGTCGACGACCGCGTCTTCACCTCCACCACCACCAGCGCCGCACCCTCCCGCGCCACGATGTCCAACTCCCCCTCCCGCACCCGCCAATTGCGGTCGAGGATCTCGAAACCGCGCTCCCTCAGATGCGCCGCAGCGATCTCCTCGCCACGGCGGCCCAACTCGTCCTTGTCCATGCAGAACCTCCTTGCGGAAGGGTCGCGGAGGGAGAAGGGGCACGGGGCGAGCGGCGGCAGAACTGGGGAGGGAGCGGGGAATCCGGAGCTGTGGAGGGCGGGCCCGGCGGCGTCGATCGGCGCGGGATCGTCCGTCGACAGTGGGTCTCGATACGCCGCCAGCGGCGGCTACTCGACCAGCATGAAGGCCGGGCGGTGCGTGATGCATGCCGGAATCGTGAGACCAGCCGCTGCCGGCCCCTTGTGAGGGTGGGTCTCGATACGCCACCTTCGGCGGCTACTCGACCAGCATGGGTGGTGCCGGCGGCGTCGCGAGGGAAGAGCCGTCAGCGACGTCCGTCTGCGAGGTTTCGATGAGCGCCACCGCTACTCGATCAGCGGAGGGAAGAGTGCGCTGCAAGCGCTCCTCAGCCGGAGAATGAAGCGCTGCAAGCGCTCCTCGGCAGGGGGGAGTGTGCGCTGGAAGCGCTCCTCAACCCGGAGAGAACGAGCCGAAGGCCCTACTCGTCGAGGGCGAGCTCTTTCGGGAGCTCGAACTCCTTGCGGGAGAGCTCCTCGACGTTGACGTCCTTGAAGGTGAGGACGCGGACGGACTTCACGAAGCGGTCGGAGCGGTAGACGTCCCAGACCCACACGTCGCGCATGGTCAGCTCGAAGTAGAAGTCGTGCTCGGTGTCGCGGCGGACCAGCTCGACCTCGTTGGCGAGGTAGAAGCGCCGCTCGGTCTCGACGACGTACGAGAACTGCGAGACGACGTCGCGGTACTCCCGGTACAGTGCCAGCTCGACCTCGCGGTCGTAGTCCTCGAACTCGTCCTCATCCATCGTCCGTCGATTCTACGCGACACCGCCCGGCGCCGGGACCGCCCTAGGCGGAGACGGCGTCGACTCCGGCCTCGCGCGAGCGCGACAGCCAGGTCACCCGGTGCAGCGGCGACGGCCCCACGCGGTCGAGGCCGGCCCAGTGCGCGGCACTGCCGTAGCCCTTGTTGCTGTCCCAGGCGTAGTCGGCGAAGTCGTCGTGGTGGCGCACCATCTGGCCGTCGCGGCCGACCTTCGCCAGCACGGAGGCGGCCGAGACGGAGGCGCAGTCGCGGTCGGCCTTGATCCGGGTGACGATCGTCAGCTCCGCCGCCCACGGGCCGAGCGCGGGCGTCAGCCAGTCGTGCTTGCCGTCCAGCAGGACGACGGCGCGCGACAGCTCCACGCCCTGGTCGACGAGGCGCTCGATGCCGCGCGAGGCGGCGCGGCCGAGGCCGGCGATGATCCCGGTGTCGTCGATCTCGTCGGCGGAGGACTCGCCGATCGCCCAGCCGGACACCCACTTCACCACGCCGGGCAGCAGCGCCTCGCGACGGGCGGGGGCGAGCATCTTCGAGTCGCGCAGGCCCTCCGGGAAGCGGCCGCAGCGCGAGCCGATCTCGACGACGCCGACGGAGACCGGTCCGGCGATCGCGCCGCGGCCGACCTCGTCGCAGCCGATGACGCTCTCGAAGCCCTGACGGAAGAGCCGGCGCTCCTCGCGGAGGTCCGGGTCGGCGACGACCACCTAGCGCCCGCCCGCGCTGGCCCGGTCGTCCTCCGACTGCTCGTCGGACGCCTCGGTGTCGACGCCACGGAACACCGAGGGGTAGTCGTCGAGCCAGGCCCACTGCTGCACCGGCCAGGTGACCAGGATCGCGCGGCCGACGACGTTGTCGATCGGCACGAAGCCATTGCCGGGCTTGTCGGTGTTGTAGCGGGAGTCGGCGGAGTTGTAGCGGTTGTCGCCCATCACCCAGAGCGAGCCCTCGGGCACGACCACGTCGAACGGGGTCGCCGAGACCGCCTGGACGCCGTCGGGGAGCTTCACGTACGGCTCCGAGATCGGATTGCCGTTGATCTCGACCTGGCCGAGCGGCGTGCAGCAGGTGACGTGATCGCCGGGCAGGCCGATGACACGCTTGATCAGGTGGTCGTTGCTGTCGGGCGCGGTGAGGCCGACGAGCGCGAGGGCGGAGTCGATGGCGGCCTGGAACGCGGGGACCTCGGGCTCGGAGGTCGGCGAGAGCCAGCCGCCCGGATCGCGGAAGACGACCACGTCGCCGCGCGAGATCGGGACGACCCCGGGGACCAGCTCGTTCACGAGGATGCGGTCGTTCTCGACCAGCGTCTGCTCCATCGAGGAGGACGGGATGTAGAACGAGCGGATCAGGAACGTCTTGACGAGGAAGGACACCAGCACGGCGACGACGACGATGATCAGCACGTCGCGGAGGAAGAGGAGCACCCCCCGTCGGCGACGGCGCGGGCGGTGCTCGCCGTCCGGATCGGCGGAGTGGCGGCCGCCGTCGTGCGGGAGGGTCACGGGGGCCGTGCTGTCTGTCATCGCGTGCCGTGGCCCCTACTGTGGTCGACCCGCGCGGTGCCGCGCCGGTCTGTGGATCACCGGGTCGTACCGCCCCGGAAAAGGGTCGGACCCCGGTCCATCATAGATGGGCCGGGGTCCGGGAATCGCTGTGCGGACGCCGCTCAGGAGTCGCGCTTCTCCTTGATCTTCGCCTTCTTGCCGCGGAGGTTGCGGAGGTAGTAGAGCTTCGCGCGACGCACGTCACCGCGGGTGACGACCTCGATGTGGTCGATCACCGGGGAGTGGACCGGGAAGGTGCGCTCGACGCCGACCTGGAAGCTGACCTTGCGGACCGTGAAGGTCTCGCGGACGCCCTCGTTCGAGCGGCCGATGACGACGCCCTGGAAGATCTGGATGCGCGAGCGGGTGCCCTCGACGATGTTGACGTGCACCTTGACGGTGTCGCCGGCGCGGAACTCGGGGATGTCGGTGCGGAGTGACGCCGCATCGAGTGAGTCGAGGATGTGCATGCTGTATCGCTCTCCGTGCCCGCCACAGGTCGAACACCGTTTCGTTGATGGAAGTCGGTCGTGCCCACGTCGTCGCGGCTCCCCTGTGGCAGAGCCTGCGCGAGGCACAAGCGCTCATTCTGCCATGGCGCCGGAGCCGGCGTCAAAGCGGCGGGCCGGCCGGATTCTCGCCGCTACGCAGAAGTTGCGGTAGTCGCGCTCGACTACCGCAACTTTCGAGGACTCGGCGGCGGAGTCGGAGGCGCCGCGAGCCCGGCGCGCGGCCTCACAGGACGATCGTCTGCCCGTCCTGGGGGCGGTCCGGGTCGAAGCGCTCGTCCGTCACCGGCTGCGGCTGCGGGCCGCCCTGGGCCTGCACCTCTGCGGCCGCGGCGAACGCGAGGAGCGTCGCGCGCGCGTCCGTGAAGAAGCGCCAGACGGAGTGGGTGAAGGCGACGACGCCCAGGAGGATCGAGAGCAGGCCGAGCGCCCACGCCCCGGGAGGGAAGAAGCCGAAGGCGATCAGCGAGACGTGCCAGGCGCCGAGCGCCGCCACGTCGCCCCAGGCGGGGGTCCGCGAGGGCCGCACGGTCACCCGAAACGCCACGACGCTCGCGACGACGGCCAGAGCGACCGCCAGAATGGGGAGGGCGATGACCAGGCCGAGCACGGTCCAGCCGCTCGATCCTCCGAAGAGTCCGTACCCCAGGAGGATCCAGAGCGGCAGGACGACCGCCGCAGGGTACAGCCAGGAACCGAAAGCCCGTCTCGTGCGCATGCACCGACGGTACCCACGACCGCTGAAGAACGCCTCAGCGACCCCCGAGAGAGGATCAGCATGATCGAGCTGCGCACACCCGCCGAGATCGAGGAGATGCGCCCGGCCGGCCGCTTCGTCGCCGAGGTGCTGAAGGCGACGTCCGCCGCGGCCGCCGTGGGCGTCAACCTGCTCGAGCTCGACCGCCTCGCCCACGACATGATCCGCTCGGCCGGCGCGGAGTCCTGCTACATCGACTACCACCCCTCGTTCGGCGCCAGCCCGTTCGGCAAGGTGATCTGCACGTCGGTGAACGACGCCGTGCTGCACGGCCTCCCCTTCGACTACCGCCTGCGCGACGGCGACCTGCTGACCCTGGACTTCGCCGCCTCCGTCGACGGCTGGGTCGCCGACTCCGCGATCACCGTCGCCGTCGGCACGCCCCGCCCCGAGGACCTGAAGCTCGTCGACACCACGACCCGCGCGCTCGAGGCCGGCATCGCCGCCGCGCAGCCGGGTAAGAAGATCGGCGACATCTCAGCCGCCATCGCCGCGGTCGCCCGCGCCGAGGGGCTCAGCATCAACACCGACTTCGGCGGCCACGGCGTCGGCCGCACCATGCACGGCGACCCGCACATCGCAAACGACGGCCGCGCCGGCCGCGGCTACCCGCTGCGCCCGGGCCTGGTCGTCGCGATCGAGCCGTGGTTCCTGCAGAGCACCGACGAGATCTACACCGATAAGGACGGCTGGACCCTCCGCAGCCGCGACGGCTCGCGCGGCGCGCACATGGAGCACACCATCGCCATCACGGAGACCGGCAACGTCGTCCTCTCCGCGCGCGACTGAGCCCACCCCTGGAGGTTCTCCCGCCGAGTACTGGACAGGAGCGGTATCTGATAGCAATACTATCCGCATGCGAGTCTCGGAGCTCAGCCGCCTCAGCGGCGTCAGCCTGCCTACGATCAAGTACTACATCCGGGAGGGGCTGCTGCCGCCGGGCACGGCCTCGGGGCCGCAGCGGTCCGACTACGGCGACGAGCACCTCGCCCGGCTCCGCCTGCTCCGCGCGCTGATCGAGAGCGGCGGCGTCGGCATCGCCGGCGCGAAGCGGATCACTGCCGTTCTGGACGAGGGCGCTCCCCCGGCGGTCGCGTTCGAGGTAGCGCAGGACGTCGTCTCCGCGAACGTCGACTCCGAGGCCGTCGCCTCAGACGACACGCTCGAGCGGGTGCGGGCCATCGTCGGGGACGACTACTGCGAGCACCCGGCCGTGCGGACAGCGGCTCGGGCGCTCGACGCCCTGGAGCTCTCCGGGGGCGGCATGACGCCGTCCTGGCTCGACGCCTACGCCCGGGCGGCGGCGATCGTCGCGAGCGCGGACCTGGACGAGCTCGAGGCGCGCAGCAGCGTGAGTGAGCAGACGTCGATCGCGGCGGTGGGCACGGCCCTCGGTGATGTCGTGCTGCAGTCGATGCGCCGGGTCGCCCAGGCCCGGGAGACGCAGCGGCGGTTCGGAGAGCGGCAGGACTCGACCTCCGCCTCCGAGCACAGCGCGGTGCGAGAGAACGCCGAGGTGGCGCGTTGACCGCCACGATCCAGCGTCCGGAGCGTGCGGCAGCGGTCCCCGCCCGCCCGCACCGCCCGCTCCTCGTCCTCGCCGCGGCGATGGCGGTCGGCGTCCTGGCCTGCCTCGTCCTGCTGCTCGTCGACACGCGCGAGCTCGGCGGCCAGCCGCTCTGGGCGAAGCCGCTGAAGTTCTGCCTCTCCATCGCCGTCTACGCACTGACGCTCGCCTGGCTGATCGGCCTCGTCCCCGAGCGCCGCCGGCGACTCGCGCGGATCCTCGGCAGCATCGCGGTCGCCGGTCTCGCGATCGAGATGGTCGTCATCGGCGGCGCCGCGGCGGTCGGCGTCACGAGCCACTTCAACGTCACCACCCCGCTGCACTCGGCGCTCTGGGCGGCGATGGCGGTGTCGATCGTCGTCGTCTGGCTGGTCACGCTGGTGCTGGCGGCGCTCCTGGCGCGGGTGCCGCTCGGCGACCCCTCGCTCACCCTCGCGGTCCGGGCCGGCCTCGTGATCGGACTCGTCGGGATGGCGCTCGCCTTCCTGATGACCGGGCCGACCGCGTCGCAGCTCTCGGACTACCAGGGATTCGTCGGTGCGCACGCGGTCGGCGTGGAGGACGGCGGCGCAGGTCTGCCGCTGCTCGGCTGGAGCACCACGGGCGGCGATCTGCGGATCCCGCACTTCCTCGGGATGCACGCGCTGCAGGGGCTGCCGCTGCTGGCCTTCGCACTCGCACGGCTGGGGACGCGGGCGCGGCTGCTCGGCGATGCGACTCTCCGGCTGCGGCTCGTCGCGCTTGCGGCGCTCACGTGGTCCGCGGTCGTCGCGCTGACCTGCTGGCAGGCGCTGCGCGGGCAGTCGATCGTGGCTCCGGATGCGCTCACCCTCGCCGTCGGCGGCGCTGTCGTGCTCGCCCTCGTGATCGCGGGAGTCGTCGCGGTCCGCCGCGCCTCCGCCGAGGTGGCGCGATGAGCCGGCTGCGCCGCGGCTGGACGCCGCCCGCCGTGATCTACCTGCTGCTCGCCGTCGCCGGCCTCGTCGGCACCTGGACGTACAACGTCCGGGCCGTGCTGGAGAGCGTCGACTTCCTCGGCGACCTCGCGGGCGGTGGACCGGCGGTCTCGTCGATCACGACGGACCTGCTGGTGGTGGCGATCGCCGCCGTCGCCTTCATGATCGCCGAGGGCCGCCGCATCGGCATGAAGCGGGTGTGGATCCTCGTCCTGCTCGCGCCCCTGGTCGCCCTGGCCTTCGCCTTCCCCCTCTTCCTCGCCCTCCGCGAGCGCCACCTCACCCTGACGCGCGCGACGTAACCCCCCTCCGCGAGATGCCACTTATGAGCGCGACACGCCGCAGAAGGTGTGCACAAGTGGCATCTCGCGGGATCGGGGCCAGGCGCGGAGGCGGGTCAGGGCAGGAGCTCCGGGCGGACGCGGCGGGTGCGCTCGACGCTCTGCTCGTGGCGCCAGGCGGCGATCGCTCCGTGGTTGCCGCTGAGCAGCACCGGGGGGACGTCGAGGCCGCGCCAGGAGGCGGGCTTGGTGTAGCTGGGGTACTCGAGCAGGCCGTCGGAGTGGCTCTCCTCGACCAGGCTCGCCGGGTTGCCGACGACGCCGGGCACGAGGCGGCCGACGGCCTCGATCATCGCCATCACGGCGACCTCTCCCCCGTTGAGGACGTAGTCGCCGAGGCTGATCATCCGCACGCGGGCGCGCTCGGCGGTGTGGTCGACGACGCGCTGGTCGATGCCCTCGTAGCGGCCGCAGCCGAACACGAGGGACGACTCCTGCGCGAGCTCGCGCGCGGTCGCCTGGGTGAAGACCTCGCCGGCGGGCGAGGGGAAGATCACCAGCGGGTCCGCCGCGGGATCGAGGATCGTGTCGAACGCCTCGCCCCACGGCTCGGGCCGCATCACCATGCCGGCGCCGCCGCCGTAGGGCGTGTCGTCGACGGTGCGGTGCCGGTCGTGGGTGAAGGAGCGGAGATCGTGCACCCCAAGCTCGATCAGCCCGCTCTGGCGCGCGCGCCCGAGCAGGCTGATGTCGAGGACGCCGAAGAACTCCGGGAAGATCGTGACGATGTCGATCCTCACGACCGCGGCTCCTCCTGGGAGTCCGGGGTCGCGGCATCCGCGGCGTCGGCGTCGGCGGAGTCGGCCGGAGCGGAGTCGGCTGTCACGTCGGCGGACTCGGATTCGGCTTCGGCGTCGGCGTCGGCTTCGTCCTCGACCGGAGCGGCCGCGGCCAGCTCGGGGTCGGAGAGGTCGATACCGCTGAGGTCCACCTCGGCGGGCTCCTCCTCGGGAGCCTCCTCGAAGAGGCCGATCGGCGGCGTGACGGTGACGACGCCGGCGACCGGGTCGACGGACGGGACGATCGCGTTCACGAACGGGACCATCACCTCGCCGGACGGCGTGCCGACGATCAGGAGGTCCTGCGCGGGGAAGTGGTCGACGCGGCGGACCGTGCCCACCTCGCGGCCGTCGCGGACGACGGACATGCCGACCAGCTGGTAGTCGTACCAGGAGTCGTCGTCGCCGGGCTCGGTCTGCACCTCCTCGTCGATCCAGAGGATCGCCTTGAGGAGGGTCTCGGCGGCGTCGCGGTCGGCGATGCCCTTGAAGAACGCGACGGGGTGGCTGTTGTACCAGCGCAGCTCGACGAGCTCGAGCTTCTTGCCGTGCCACTCGGAGGTGCGCGGCACCTGGAGCGTGAAGGAGGCGCCGGGGGTGAAGCGCTTGTCGGGCTCGTCGGTGTAGAGCTCGAGCTTGATCGCGCCCTTGAGCCCGTGGGCCTTGGTGAGTCGGGCGACGCGGAGCTGCGTCGTGCCCGCTGCGGGGGCCGCCACCCTACTTGTCGGTGTCGACGACGTCGACGCGCACGCGTCGCCCGTCGGCGAGGGCAGCGACGAGAGTGCGGACGGCCTTGGCGGTGCGACCGGAACGTCCGATCACGCGGCCGAGGTCCTCGGGGTGCACGCGCACCTCGAGGACCTCTCCGCGCGGGGAGCTCGTAGCCACGACCTTGACCTCATCGGGGTTCTCGACGATCCCCTTGACGAGGTGTTCGACGGCGGGAGCGAGCATGGACTACGCCTCGGTGGAGGCTTCGTCGGCGGCGGGCGCCTCGGGCGCGGTGGCCTTGGCGGGAGCCTCGGACTTCGGCTTGAGGACCGGCTTCTTCTTGGCGTCGACGACGAACGGAGCCTTGGGCTCCTTCACCTGGACGGTGCTGACGGCGTCGGCGTCGCCCTTGAAGCGGCCCCAGTCGCCGGTCAGCTTGAGGATCGCGGCGACCTGCTCGGTCGGCTGCGCGCCGACTCCGAGCCAGTACTGCGCGCGCTCCGAGTCGACCTTGATGAACGAGGGCTGCTCGGTCGGGTGGTACTGGCCGATCTCCTCGATCACGCGGCCGTCGCGCTTGGTGCGCGAGTCGGCGACGACGATGCGGTAGTAGGGCGCTCGGATCTTGCCGAGGCGCTTCAGACGAATCTTGACAGCCACAATTCTCCTGTGTGGTCGTTGACCGTGAGGTCGATGATGGATGAACTGAGCCGTGAGCGTGGGGTGCACACCCGGCCGGAAGCTCGAGGGGGTTTCTTCGGCGGTGAGTAGAGGGTCGACCGCCTCGGACCCGACGGATCATTCTGCCAGAAAAACCCCCGGCCTGCGGCCCCGACACTGACACCCGTCACTCGGCGTCCGCTCCGGTCTCGGGTGCGAGGATGTGGGGGCGCGTCCCGCCCGGTGGACGCCGGACTGACGAGGACGCCGTCATGGAGATCACCTTCGCCGAATCCGACCGCTCCACCCTCGGGATCGAGTGGGAGGTCGCCATCGTCGACCGGCAGACGGGCGACCTCGCCAACGTCGCCGACGTCGTGCTCGAGGCGCTCCGGGGCGAGGACGGATCGCCGCACCCGCGGATCACCGGCGAGCTGCTGAAGAACACCGTCGAGCTGGTCTCCGGGGTGCACCGCACCGTCCGCGACGCCGTCGCCGACCTGCAGGACCAGCTGCGCCAGGTGCGCGAGATCACCGACCCGATGGGCCTGGACCTCGTCTGCTCCGGCTCGCACCCGTTCGCGCAGTGGTACGACCAGACCATCACCGACAAGGAGCGGTACCACCGGCTCATCGACCGCACCCAATGGTGGGGCCGCAACATGATGATCTGGGGCATCCACGTGCACGTGGGGATCGAGGACCGCGACAAGGTCCTCACCATCCTCAACGCGCTCCTCGACTACTACCCGCACCTCCAGGCGCTCTCGGCGTCCAGCCCGTTCTGGGGCGGCGTCGACACCGGCTACGCCTCGAACCGCGCGCTGATGTTCCAGCAGCTGCCGACCGCCGGGCTGCCGCCGCAGTTCGGCGCCTGGGCGAACTACGAGGAGTACGTCGACGACATGATGCGCACCGGCGTCATCGACGACCACACCGAGGTCCGCTGGGACATCCGCCCCTCGCCGCAGTGGGGCACGATCGAGATGCGCGCCTGCGACGGGCTGTCCTCGCCGGAGGAGATCGGCGCGGTCGCGGCGCTGATCCAGTGCCTGGTCGAGCACCTCTCCACCCAGCTCGACGAGGGCGGGACGCTCGCGACGATGCAGCCCTGGTACGTCCGGGAGAACAAGTGGCGCGCGGCGCGCTACGGACTCGATGCCGAGATCATCCTCGACGCCGCCGGGAACGAGCGGCTCGTCACGGACGACATCCGCGATCTGCTCACGACGCTCGCGCCGGTGGCGGAGCGGCTCGACTGCGCGGCGGAGCTGGCCGACGTCGAGCTGATCCTGGTCGCGGGAGCGAGCTACCAGCGCCAGCTGCGCACCGCGGCCGAGAACGACGGCGATCTGAAGGCCGTGGTCCGGGCTCTGGCGGGCGAGCTGCGTGACGGACTCAAGGACCCGCGGGCATGACACGACGGCTCCTCCCAGGCGCGCTGCTGCTCGGCGCGAGCGTGCTGGCTCTCGCCGGGTGCTCGAGTGCCAGCGGCGCTCCCGCCGGAGCGGGTGCGACACCCACGGCGTCCACCGCGACGGCCACTGCCCTGCCGTCGCCGACCTCGGATCCGCTGTCCGACTCCGCTCCCCTCGCCCTCGGCGGCGCGCTGCCCGCCGGCGCGCGGGTGACCATCGTGGGCGACAGCATCGTCCGCGGTCTGGGGCTCGATCCCGGACAGGCCTGGCCGGCGCTCGTCGGGGACGACCTGGGCTGGAACGTGGTCAACCTGGGCTGCGACGGCGGCGGCTTCATCGAGCCCGGCGACTGCGGCGTCGCGATCGGCGACCGGGCCGAGGAGATCGCCGACACCCGGCCGGACGCGATCGTGCTGATCGCCAGCAGCAACGACCTCGGCTGGACGCCCGAGGAGGTCGCCGACGCGATGGGCCCGGCGGTGCAGGCGATCGCGGAGGCCTCCCCCTCCGCGAAGCTGATCGCGCTCGACTCGGTGTGGGGGCCGGATCCGCGACCCGAGGACCTCGACGCGTACGATGCGGTGCTCGTCGGCGCCGTGGACGCGGCAGGCGGGATCGCCCTCGAGTACCCGGACCCGCTGCGCGCCGACGGGCTGCTCGCCGAGGACGGCGTGCATCCGACGGCCGAGGGCCAGGTCGCGCTCGCGGACGCCTTCGTGCTCGCCGCGGAGAAGGCCGGGCTCGCGCAGGCGATCCCCGGGGACCAGCGGGCGACGGACGCGCCCGGCTGACCCCCGGGGAGCCGCTCAGCGGGTGGTGCTGTTCTTGCCGTCGCGCCAGGAGAGCAGGTCGCGCACCGGCTGGAGGTCGATGTCCGGGCCGGTGATGCCGAGCGTGAAGAGCCGGGCGCCGAGGTCGAACTGCTGGTCGAGCACGCCGAAGGAGGCGTCGCCGACGCCCCCGCGGACACTCGCGCCGGTCGAGATCTCGATGGCGTCCATGTCGCGATCGACGCGTCCGCACCAGTCGGCGAGGACGCCGAGCTTGCGCTCGAGGGTGGGGACGTCGGAGAAGCTGTGCCAAATGTCGGCGTGCTCCGCGACGATGCGGAGGGTCTTCTTCTCGCCGCCGCCGCCGATCATCACGGGGATGTCGCGGGTGGGAGCGGGGTTCAGCTTGTCCCAGCGGGCGCGGATGCGGGGCATGGCCTCGGAGAGCTCGTCGAGGCGCGAGCCGGCGGTGCCGAAGTCGTAGCCGTACTCCTGGTAGTCGCGCTCGAACCAGCCGGAGCCGATGCCGAAGATCAGGCGGCCCTCGGCGCCCTTCGCGCTGATGTGGTCGACGGTGCGGGCCATGTCGGCGAGCAGGTCGGGGTTGCGGTAGCTGTTGCAGGTGACGAGCGGGCCGAACTCGATGCGGCTGGTCTGCTCGGCCCAGGCGGCGAGCATGCTCCAGCCCTCGAAGTGCAGGCCGTCGGGCTCACCGGAGAGCGGGTAGAAGTGGTCCCAGTTGAAGGCGATGTCGACGCCGATGTCCTCGAGCTCGGCGAGCGTGTCGCGGATGACCTCGTAGGAGACGTGCTGCGGAGCGATCTGGACGCCGATGCGGACGGGGCGCGGAGAAGCGGTTGTCATGCCTTCACGCTAGACCTCGCGGCGGGCGGACTGCACGGCTCTCGTGCTGACGGCTGTGGGTCTCGATACGCCCCTGCGGGGCTACTCGACCAGCATGCAGAGCAAGCGGACCAAGGGAGGCCGGCCGGGGTGGCTACTCGCCGGCCGGGTCGGGGGACGCGGTGGGGGCGTCGTCGCTGGTGGAGCGGGCGAGCTTGACGGTGGTGGCGCCGTCGGCGTCGAAGAGGCGGAGGCGGCCGCCGTCGATCGAGGCCATCATCGCGTCGGCGAAGATCATCGGCAGGGCGACGCCGTCGCAGGCGATCATCGTGCTGGGGCCGGCGTCGACGGTCAGCGCGCCCTCGCCGTCGATCGACCATTCGCCCTGCACGCCGTTGCACCCGTCGGAGCCGGTCCAGGTGCCGTCCTCAGCGAGGAGCAGGAACGGGACGTCCGGCGACTCGTAGGAGACTCCCGTGACCCAGCGGCCGACGAGCTCGTCCGGCGACGGGGCCGAGGCGGCGTCCACTCCCGAGCCCTCGGAGCAGCCCGCCAGCCCTAGGGCGAGAGCGGCCGCCGCGGCGACCGCGAGACCGGCGCGCAGGCCCCTCATCGGCCGAGGAGCTTCTGCAGCTGCTCCAGCTCCTCCGGAGTGGGCTGCGCACCCGCACCGGAGCCGCCGCCGAGGCCGAAGCCCGAGCCGCCCGCGTTCGTGGACTGCGGACCGGAGCTGATCGCCGCGTTCTCCGCGGCGCGCTTGGCCGGGTTGCCCGACTTGCTGCTCTTCTTCTTCTGCGGCTTCGGGCGGCCCTGGTAGCCGGCACCGGGCACGGGGCCCATGCCGGGGACGTTCGGCACGCCGCCCTTGGCGACGGTCTTCATCATCTTCGCGGCCTGGTCGAAGCGCAGGACGAGCTGGTTGACGTCGGTCACAGTCATGCCGGAGCCGCGCGCGATGCGCAGGCGCCGCGAGCCGTTCAGCAGCTTCGGGTTCACCCGCTCGGCCTTGGTCATCGACTGGATGATCGCCTCGGTGCGCACGATCTCGCGCTCGTCGAACTGGTCGAGCTGCTCGCGCATGCCCTTCGCGCCGGGCAGCATGCCGATCATCTTCTTGATCGAGCCCATGTTGCGCAGCTGCTGCATCTGGCCGAGGAAGTCGTCGAGGGTGAACGTGTCCCCCATGATCTTCTCGGCGATCTTCCGCGCCTCGTCCTCGTCGAACGCGCTCTGCGCCTGCTCGATGAGGGTAAGGACGTCGCCGAGGTCGAGGATGCGGCTCGCCATGCGGTCCGGGTGGAACTGCTCGAAGTCGTCGAGGCCCTCACCGGTGGACGCGAAGAGGATCGGGCGGCCGGTGAGCGAGGCGACGGAGAGAGCCGCACCACCGCGGGCGTCGCCGTCGAGCTTGGAGAGGACGACGCCGGTGAAGTCGACGCCCTCCTGGAAGGCCTTTGCGGTGGCGACCGCGTCCTGGCCGATCATCGCGTCGATGACGAAGAGGACCTCGTCCGGGTTCGTCACCCGGCGGATATCGGAGGCCTGCTTCATCATGTCGGCGTCGACGCCGAGGCGGCCGGCGGTGTCGATGATGACGGTGTCGTACTGCTTGTCGGTGGCGAACTTGATCGCGTTCTGCGCGACCTTCACCGGGTTGCCGACGCCGTTGCCGGGCTCGGGCGCGTAGACGGCGACGCCGGCCTGCTCGCCGACGACCTGCAGCTGCTGCACCGCGTTGGGGCGCTGGAGGTCGGCCGCGACGAGGAGCGGCGTGTGGCCGACCTTGCCGAGGTACTTGCCGAGCTTGCCGGCGAGGGTCGTCTTTCCCGCGCCCTGGAGGCCGGCGAGCATGATGACCGTCGGCGGGCGCTTGGCGAACTCGAGGCGGCGCGACTGGCCGCCGAGGATCGCGACGAGCTCCTCGTTGACGATCTGCACGACCTGCTGCGCGGGGTTCAGCGCCTTGTTCACCTCGTCGCCGAGGGCGCGCTCCCTGATCTTGCCGGTGAACGCCTTGACGACGTCGAGCGCGACGTCGGCGTCGAGCAGCGCGCGCCGGATCTCGCGGACGGTGCCGTCGACGTCCGAGGCCGAGAGCTTGCCCTTCGTGCGCAGGTTCTTGAAGGTCTCGACGAGTCGATCGGAGAGGGTGCCGAAAGTAGCCATGATGCCGGGAATTCTACCGGAGCCTTCCCGGGGGTCGGACGACGGCGGCCCGCGTCGATTAACTGTACCGAGTGCAGGAACTCGTCTAGGGTGGCCGGGTGATCGAGACACTGCTCGCGGGCGACGCCGCGGATCCCCTGGACTACCGCGACGGCTGGGAGCTGCAGCGCCGGCTGCACGGCGAGGTGGTCGCCGGTTCCCGGCCGGGCACGCTCGTGCTCTGCGAGCACGCCGCCGTCTACACGGCGGGCAAGCGCACGGAGTCGCACGAGCGCCCGGTCGACGGCTCCCCCGTGGTCGATGTCGACCGAGGCGGACGGCTGACCTGGCACGGGCCGGGGCAGCTGGTCGGCTATCCCATCGTGCGGCTGCGGGAGCCGGTCGACGTGGTCGCCTACGTCCGCTCGCTCGAGGGCGTGCTGATCGACGTGCTCGACGACCTCGGTGTCGCCGGGGTGCGGGTCGACGGGCGCTCGGGGGTCTGGATCCGCCGGGGCGAGGGCGCCGACAAGATCGCGGCCATCGGCATCCGGGTGGCGCACGGCGTGACGATGCACGGCTTCGCGCTCAACGTGTCGAACAGCCTGGAGCCCTACTCCCGGATCATCGCGTGCGGCATCGCCGATGCCGGAGTCACCACCGTCGAGCGCGAGCGCGAGCGCGGCGAGGCGCCGTCGATGGCGGCGGTGCGGGCACGGGTCGAGGCGCGGTTCCGGGAGGCGGCGCCCGCCTTCGCGGCCGTGGACGCGATCGCGGGGGTCGCGGCGTGAGCGCCGAGACCGGCGGCCGGAAGCTGCTGCGCCTCGAGGTGCGCAACGCCGAGACGCCGATCGAGCGCAAGCCCGAGTGGATCAAGACCAAGGCCGTGATGGGCCCGGAGTACCGGCAGCTGCAGTCGCTGGTGAAGGACGAGGAGCTGCACACGGTCTGCCAGGAGGCCGGCTGCCCGAACATCTTCGAGTGCTGGGAGGACCGCGAGGCGACCTTCCTGATCGGCGGCTCGCAGTGCACGCGGCGCTGCGACTTCTGCCAGATCGACACGGGCAAGCCCGCGGACTACGACGCCGACGAGCCGCGCCGGGTGGGCGAGTCGGTGGCGCGGATGAACCTCCGCTACGCGACGGTGACCGGGGTGGCCCGCGACGACCTGCCGGACGAGGGCTCCTGGCTGTACGCCGAGACGATCCGGCAGATCCATGCGCAGGCGCCCGGGACGGGCGTGGAAATCCTGGTGCCCGACTTCACCGGGCGCGCCGAGCACCTGCAGCGGGTGTTCGACGCGCGGCCGGAGGTGTTCGCGCACAACGTCGAGACGGTGCCGCGCATCTTCAAGCGGATCCGGCCGGCCTTCCGCTACGAGCGCTCGCTCGACGTGCTGACCCAGGGGCGCGACGCGGGGCTGATCACGAAGTCGAACCTCATCCTCGGCATGGGCGAAGAGCGCGAGGAGATCTCGCAGGCGCTGCAGGACCTGCACGACGCGGGCACCGACATCGTGACGATCACGCAGTACCTGCGCCCGACGCCGCGGCACCTGCCGGTCGATCGCTGGGTGCACCCGGAGGAGTTCGTCGCGATCAAGGAGGAGGCGGAGGACATCGGCTTCCTCGGCGTGCTCTCCGGCCCGCTCGTCCGCTCCTCGTACCGCGCCGGTCGCCTCTGGGCCCGCTCGATGGAGTCGAAGGGCCTGCCGGTCCCGGAGCACCTGCGCCACCTGGCGGACGCGGCCCTCGGCTTCTCCCAGGCGGTCTGACCCGCTCTCCCCGCGAGATGCCACTTGTGCACGCCTTGCACGGCGTGTCGAGTGCAGAAGTGGCATCTCGCGGACGAGGTCCTGGGGACCCTCGCTGGTCGAGTAGCTCCGCAGGGGCGTATCGAGACCCACGATCGTCAGCAGGGGTGGTCTGCAGACTCGCTGTTTGACGCTGGTGGATCTCGATACGCCCGCTCCGCGGGCTACTCGATCAGCAAAGTGGCCGGTCTTCCGAGAGGGCTGTTCGCCGAGTCGATCCGTCTCGGGCCATTGCCCGCCCGCAGAACTCGGTTCGCGTCCACTCTCGGCCCGGCGGTCAGTGGTGACTCACGCTGCGGCGGGGACTGAACTGCTTCGCGAGATGCCAGTTGTGCATGCCTTTCACGGCGTGTCGTGTGCACAAGTGGCATCTCGCGGAGGGGGAGGGAGGGCTCCCCGGGTCAGGCGACGAGCTGGGCGGCGAAGACGTGGGGGGTGAAGCCGGTGAGGTCGTTGATGCCCTCGCCCTGGCCGACGAGCTTGATGGGGATGCCGGTCTTCTCCTGGACGGCGAGGACGAAGCCGCCCTTGGCCGAGCCGTCGAGCTTGGTGATGACGAGGCCGGTGACGCCGGCGTGCTCGATGAAGGCCTGGGCCTGCATCAGGCCGTTCTGACCGGTGGTCGCGTCGAGGACGAGGAGGATCTCGGAGATCGGTGCCTGCTTCTCGACGACGCGCTTGATCTTGCCGAGCTCGTCCATCAGGCCGCCCTTGGTGTGCAGGCGGCCGGCGGTGTCGATGATGACCATCTCGATGCCGTGGGTCTTCGCGTACTCCACGGTCTGGTAGGCGACGGAGGCCGGATCCTGGCGCTCCTGCTGCGGCCGGACGATCTGCGCGTCGGCGCGCTGCGCCCAGGTGGCGAGCTGGTCGACCGCGGCGGCGCGGAAGGTGTCGGCGGCGCCGACCACGACGCTCCGGTCGAAGTTGCGGAGGAACTTCGCGAACTTGCCGATGGTCGTGGTCTTGCCGACGCCGTTGACGCCGACGACCAGGATGACCGCGGGCCGCTCGCTGAGCTTCAGGGTCGTGTCGTACTTGGAGAGGCGCTCCTCGAGCGACTCGCGGAGCATGCGCTGGAGGTCGCGGGGGTCGGTCGTGTTGTAGCGGGCGACCTTGGCGCGGAGGTCCTCGACCATCTCCTCGGTGATGTCGGGCCCGAAGTCGGCGGTGATCAGGGCCGTCTCGAGGTCGTCCCACGTCTGCTCGTCGATCGTGCGCTTCTCGAACAGGCCGCGGAGTGCGCGACCGAGCGACCAGGAGCTGCGTTCTGCCATGCGCCCAGGCTACCGGCGGGTGGACGTCCGATCTGCAGGCGATCCGCCCTTCGCGGCGCCTGCACCTGCGGCAGGACGGGCCTGCCGGCCGGCATCGCCTGCGAATCGGACGCGGGCGTCAGACCGCCGGCGCCTCCACGCGCTGACCGACCACGGCGGAGACCCCGTCCTGGCGCATCGAGACGCCGTAGAGGGCGTCGGCGATCTCCATCGTGCGCTTCTGGTGCGTGATGACGATCAGCTGACTCGACGTGCGGAGGTCCTGGAAGATGCTGAGCAGGCGGCCGAGGTTCGCGTCGTCGAGCGCCGCCTCCACCTCGTCCATGATGTAGAACGGGCTCGGCCGCGACTTGAAGATCGCGACCATGAAGGCCACCGCCGCGAGCGAGCGCTCGCCGCCGGAGAGCAGCGACAGCCGCTCGATCTTCTTGCCGGCCGGGCGCACGGCCACCTCGATGCCGGTGGTGAGCAGGTTCTCCGGGTCGGTGAGCCGGATGCTGCCGGTGCCGCCGGGGAAGAGCACCGGGAAGACGTCCGCGAAGGCGGCCTGGGTGTCGTCGAAGGCCGAGGCGAAGACCGTCTGCATCGTCTCGTCGAGCTCCTCGATGATGGTGAGCAGGTCGCGCCGCGTGTTCGTCAGATCGGTCAGCTGCTCGGTGAGGAAGACGTGGCGCTGCTCCAGAGCCGCGAACTCCTCGAGGGCGAGCGGGTTCACCCGGCCGAGCTGGCCGAGCTGCTTCTCGGCCTTGTCCAGCCGGCGGCGCTGCTCGTCGCGGAGGAACGGGCGCGCGGGCGCCTCGGCGTCGGCCTCGTCGGGGACCGGGACCTCGGGGCCGTACTCGGCGACGAGCACGTCCTCGACCAGGCCGAGCTCGGAGCCGGCGCGCTCGAGCAGCCCGGTGAGCTGCAGGCGCTTCTCGTAGATCTGCAGCTCCAGGCCGTGCACGCTCTCGGTGACGCTCTGCAGCCGGTCGCGGAGCACGCCCTCCTCGCGGCGCAGCGCCTGCAGCTCCTCGTTCTGCTGCGAGCGCGCGGTCTCGGCGCGGAGCAGCTCGGCGCGCGACTGCTGCACCGAGCGGTCGACGGAGGCGAGCACGGCGGGGATCGCGCCGGTCACGTCGGCCGCGGCGTCGTGCTGGCGGCGGCGGATCACGGCGCGGCGGGCGGCCTCGTCGGCGGCGGCGCGGTCGGCGGCGAGCTGGCGCTCGAGCGACTCGCCGCGGGACTGCTCGGCTCGGACCCGCTCCTTGGCGGTCTCGACGCCGAGGCGCGCCTCGATCTCGCGCTCGCGGGCCGCGTCGACCTCGCGCTGGAGGCCGTCGCGGGCGCTGACGTCGAGGACCGGGCGCGGGCGCGAGCGGGCGACGTCGAGCTCGCCCTTCGCCCTCTGCGCGGCGGCCTCGGCGTCGCCGACCCGCTCGGTGGCGATGGTCAGGGCCTTCTCGCCGCGGCCGAGCTCGGCGGTGGCGCCCTCGAGCTGCGCGCGGACACGGCCGAGGCGCTCGGTGTGCGCGGCGCGGGCGGCGTCGTGCTCGCGCAGGGCGGCGAGGGCGAGGCGCGACTGCTCCTTGGCGGCGCGCAGGGCGCCGGTCTGCTCGGCGAGGTCGAAGCGGAGGCGGTCGATCCGGCCCTCGATCTCCTCCAGCCGGCTCGCAGCCGCGTCGCGCTCGGAGACCAG
Source organism: Rathayibacter sp. VKM Ac-2928 (assembly GCF_022815545.1). NCBI lineage: Bacteria > Bacillati > Actinomycetota > Actinomycetes > Micrococcales > Microbacteriaceae > Rathayibacter > Rathayibacter sp. VKM Ac-2928. The sequence goes on along the minus strand of NZ_JALGRU010000001.1, from coordinate 1,232,023 downwards.
CTCGAGGCGGCTGCGCTGCCCGCCCGCTCCCCCGCTGAGCACGGCGTCGGAGACCGAGGCGCCGTCCCGCGTGACGACGGTGACGGGGTGCTCGCCGCCGGCCAGCGCGGGCCAGAGCCGGCGGGCGGTGTCGAGGTCGTCGACGACGACGACCTGCTCGAGGAGGGCGAGGACGCCGTCGGGGCCGGTGACGAGATCGCGGGCGCGGGTGGCTCCCTCCGGCACCTCGATCGCGAGGGCGGGGCGGGCGGCGTCGCCGATCAGCAGCTCGACCCGGCCGAGCTCGCGACGGATCGCCTCGTCGAGTGCGGCCTCGGCGTGCGGCTGCGAGTCGGCGAGCACGGAGTCGGCGGCGGCACCGAGGGCCGCGGCGATCGCCGCCTCGTAGCCGGGGCGGACCTGGATCCGCTCGGCGACGCGGCCGCGGATGCCGTCGAGGCGGGTGGCGATCAGCTCGGCCGAGCCGTCGGAGACGTCGAGGGCGAGCGAGAGGGCGCTGCGGCGGGCGGCGAGTCCGTCGCGCTCGCGCTCGAGCGCGTGCAGCTCCTCGCGGAGCCGCTCGATCTCGCCCTCCGCCTCGAAGACCGAGGACTGCGCGAGCTCGTAGCCCTCGTCGAGCGTGCCGTCGGTGCCGCCGCCGGCCTCGCCGATCTCGTCCTCGAGCGCGTCGAGCTGGCGCTGGGCCGCCTCGCGGCGCTGCACGGCGGAGTCGAGGGTGTTCTGCGCGCGGAGGACCTCGCCGCGGACGGCCGCGAGGCGGGAGGCGGCGGTGTCGGCCTGGCCGGTCAGCTTGGACAGCTCGAGGTCGTGCCGGGAGACGAGCGCCGACTGCGCCGCGATCTCCTCGTCGGTCGCGTCCAGGGCGCCGCGAGCGCGCACCGTCGCCTTCTGTGAGTCGGTCCACGCGGTCTCGGCGTCGAGGACGGCGACGCGGAGGCGCTCCAGCTCGGCGCGCGCCTCCTCGACCATCGGCGCCGTGACGCGGGGCTGCACGGCGGGCTGCTCCGACTCCGCCTCGAGCAGGGCGAGGCGCTGGCCGGCGAGCGCCGCCAGATTGCGCAGCCGCTCCTGCACCGATTCGAGCTCGAAGGTGGTGCGCCGGGCGTCGTCGACCGCGTCGCCGACCATCTCGGACTCGATCCGGGCGGTGCGCAGCGTGCTCTGCTCGAGCCGCTCCTGCAGCACGAGGCGCTCGCTGTGCCGCTCGCTCTCGGTGCGGGCGAAGCCGTCGAGCGCGGTGCGGAGAGTGACGACGTCGTCGGCGAGCAGGCGCGCGCGGGCGTCGCGGACGACGGCGGCGATGGTCTGCGCCTGCCGGGCGACCTCCGCCTGGCGGCCGAGCGGCTTGAGCTGGCGGCGGATCTCGCCGGCGAGGTCGGAGAGGCGGGTCAGGTTCGCCTGCATGCCGTCGAGCTTGCGGAGGGTCTTCTCCTTGCGGCGGCGGTGCTTGAGGATGCCGGCCGCCTCCTCGATGAAGCCGCGGCGCTCCTCCGGGGTAGCGTGCAGGACGGCGTCGAGCTGGCCCTGGCCGACGATGACGTGCATCTCGCGGCCGAGACCGGAGTCGCTCAGCAGCTCCTGGACGTCGAGCAGCCGGCAGGCGCGGCCGTTGATCGCGTACTCGCTGCCGCCGTTGCGGAACAGGGTGCGCTTGATCGTCACCTCGGTGTACTCGATCGGCAGCGCGCCGTCGGTGTTGTCGATGGTGAGCGCGACCTCCGCGCGGCCGAGCGGGCCGCGGGTGGAGGTGCCGGCGAAGATGACGTCCTCCATCTTGCCGCCGCGGAGGGTCTTCGCGCCCTGCTCCCCCATCACCCAGGCGAGAGCGTCGACGACGTTGCTCTTGCCCGAGCCGTTGGGCCCGACGACGCAGGTGACCCCGGGCTCGAAGGCGAACGTGGTCGGCTGCGCGAAGGACTTGAACCCCTTGAGGGTCAGGCTCTTCAGGTACACCCGGCCGCCTCGCTCCGCTCGAAAACGCTCCCTACGGTACTCGACGGGCTCCGTCGTGCCCCGGAACCGCGCGGTGCGGCCCGGCGGCGTGCACACTGGGGAGGTGACGAGCCCCACCGACCCCGCGCTCCGGATCCGCGAGCTGCCGATCCCCGAGCACCCGGGCGCCGGGGGCTGGGACGACTTCGTCACCCTCACCGCGATCGGCAACGCCGTCGAGGCCGAGGGCACCGGCACGGACGAGCTCGGCTTCCCCGCCGAGACGAACCTCGGCGAGTGGCGGCAGCAGGAGTTCGACCCGCGCCGCGCATTCCTCGCCGAGCTGGTGGACGCCGAGGGAGTCCGCGCGGTCGGCAGCGGCGAGCTGCACTGGAGCACCGAGGAGGGCGACGACGCGGCCTGGCTGGCGTTCTCCGTCCTCGCCGCGGAGCGCGGGCGCGGGGTCGGCTCCGCCCTGCTGGAGCGGCTGACGGCGGAGGCGCACGCGCTCGGGCGCACCGTGCTGCAGACCTGGACGGCGCACCGGGCCGACCGCTCGGGGCCGCGCCGGGCCGCGCGCTCCGGGGCGGGCTCCGTTCCGGCCGACGACCCCGGCGCGCGCTGGCTCGCCTCCCGCGGCTGGGTGCTGGAGCAGGTGGAGCGGGTCAGCGCGGTGCGGCTGCCGCTGGACCCCGTGCTCGCCGCGTCCCGGCGCCGCGGTGCCCTGGCGCACGCCGAGGGCTACGAGCTGCGGCACTGGAGCGGTGCGACGCCCGCGGAGCTCGTCGACGGGATGCTCGCCCTGCGCGCGAGCATGTCCGCGCAGGCGCCCACGGCCGGGCTGTCGGTGCCGGAGGAGACCTGGACCCGCGAGCGCCTCGAGGCGCACGACCGCGAGTCGACCGCCGGTGGACGGGTGGAGCTGACCTCGGTCGCCCTGCACGAGGACCGGCCGGTCGGCTACTGCACCGTCGACGTGCTGCCCGGCCGCGCGGCGCTCTGGGGCGCGACGCTCGTGCAGCCGGCGCACCGCGGGCACCGGCTCGGCATGCTGCTGAAGCTCGACGCGCTCGAGCACCTGGCCGCGGCCGATCCCGACTGCCGAGCCGTCTACACCTGGAACGCGGAGGAGAACCGGCCGATGCTCGCCGTCAACGAGGCCGTGGGGTTCCGGGCGATCGCCGTGGAGGGGCAGTGGCGGCTCGACGAGGTGGCGCCGTGATCCCGCTGGTGGAGCCGGGGCCGCCGCTGACCGCCGCCGAGCGCGAGCGCTTCGCCCGGCAGATCCGGCTGTCGCCGCTCGGCGAGCTCGGGCAGCGACGCCTGCGGAATGCGCGGGTGCTCGTCCTCGGCGCGGGCGGCATCGGCTCCCCGGTGATCACGGCGCTCGCCGCGGCCGGAGTCGGTCATCTCGGGATCGTCGACGGCGACGTCGTCGAGGCGTCGAATCTCGCGCGGCAGACGGCGCACGACGAGTCGTCGATCGGCTCGTCGAAGGCGGAGTCCGCGGCAGCGACCGCGCGGCGGCTCTCCCCCGGGATCGATGTGCAGGCCTTCCCCGTCTCCTTCACCGTTGCGAACGCCGACGCGCTCGTCGCCGGCTGGGACGTGGTGGTCGACGGCTTCGACACCTTCGGCTCGCGCTACCTCGCCTCCGACGCGACGACCCGGGCCGGGGTCCCGCACGTCTGGGGCTCGGCGCTCGGCTTCGACGGGCAGCTGTCCACGTTCTGGGCCGACGCGCCCGGGGGCGGAGTCACCCTGCGCGCCCTGCACCCCGGGGCCGAGGACGCGGCCGACAGCTGTGCGACGGTCGGGGTGCTCGGCTCGCTCTGCGCGGCGATCGGCTCGGCGATGGCGAGCGAGGTGGTCAAGCTCGTCACGGGCGTCGGCGAGCCGCTGTTCGGGCGGGTCGTCGTGCACGACGCGCTGGACAGCACCTGGAGCGAGCTGCCGCTGGCCCGCGCGGTGCCGCCGGTGGCTGTGGTGCTCGCCGTGGCCGGAGCGGTGACCGCCGACGAGCTGCGGGCGCGGCTCGCCGGGCCGACGCCGCCGACGGTCGTCGATCTGCGAGAGGACGACGAGGACCGCTCCGTCGCGATCCCCGGGGCCGTGCGGCTGCCGATGTCGCGGTTCGATCCGGCGCTGCTGCCCGCGGGGCCGCTGGTGCTGCACTGCGCCTCGGGAGTGCGCTCGCGGATCGCGGCCGACCGGGCGGCGGCGGCGGGGATCGCCTCCGACTCTCTGCTCGGCGGGATGGTGGGCTGGCGCTGATCCGGTCAGAGGTCCGATTCGCAGGTCTTCCGCGTTCCCTGTGCCGTCTCGCCGCGTGGCGCGGCCGACCGGAGCCGAGATCTCCTGCACAACGGACACGAGCCTGCAGAACGGCGAGGGCGCAGGGGTCAGCCGCCGGCGAAGGGCGGCAGGACGTCGACCGCGGCGCCGGCGGGCAGCGGCGTGGCGCGGTCGGTCGTCGAGACGCCGTCGACCAGGTAGCTGCAGCGGGCGAGGACGTCGGCCGCGGACGGCGCGGAGGCGACCAGCTCCGCCTCCAGGGCGGCCAGGTCGGCCACGCCGTCGAGCTCGTCGGAGGCGCGCCCGAGGGCGGCCTTCGCCGCGGCGAAGTAGCGGACGCGCACGCTCAGCCGCCGATCGCGCTCATGGTGCGCTCGGGCTGCACGAAACCGGCCCGGTTCATCTCGTGGCCGGCCGGCTTGGCCCACATCGCGCCGCGCCAGAGCTGGGCGACGTGATGGTCGTCGGCGCCGGAGCGCATCGCGCCGAGCAGGTCGGTCTCCTCGTTGGAGAAGAGGCAGCTGCGAACGCCGCCCTCGGCGGTGAGCCGGGTGCGGCGGCAGTCGCCGCAGAACGCCTCGGTGACGGAGGCGATGATGCCGACGGTGCCGAGCAGCTCGTCGGAGCCGATCGCGCGGACGTCGAAGAGCTCGGCGGGCGCGCCGTCGCGCGGCGCGGCGTTCGGCGTGAGGACGAAGCGCTCCGAGAGCAGGTCTCGGATCATCGCCGCCGTGATCATGGTGGAGCGGTCCCAGCCGTGGTCGGCGTCGAGGGCCATCTGCTCGATGAAGCGGAGCTGGTGCCCTCCGGCGAGCGCCCAGGCGAGCAGCTCGGGCGCCTCGTGGTCGTTGATCCCGGGCAGGAGCACGGCGTTGATCTTGGTCTGCTGGAGCCCGGCGGGGCCGAGCGCGTCGATGCCGGCGAGGACCCGGTCGAGGAAGGGGCGGCGGGTGACCTTCGCGAACGTCTCGGCGCAGATGGAGTCGAGCGAGACGTTCACCCGGTCCAGGCCCGCGTCAGCGAGGGACTGCGCGCGGCCGGAGAGGCCGATCGCGTTGGTGGTCAGCGAGATCTCGGGGCGCGGCTCGATCGCGGCGACGTCGCGGATGATGTCGACGAGGTCCTTGCGCAGCAACGGCTCGCCGCCGGTGAAGCGGATCTGGCGGACGCCGAACTGCTCGACGGCGATGCGGGCGAGGCGGACGATCTCCTCGCGGTTCAGCAGCGACGCGGGCGGCTGGAACGGCAGTCCCTCGGCCGGCATGCAGTAGGTGCAGCGGAGGTTGCAGCGATCGGTCAGCGAGATGCGCAGATCGTCGGCGACGCGGCCGTAGCTGTCGAGCAGCAGCGGGGTCTCGGGCCGCTCGGCCGGGAGGACCGCACCGCGTGGGCGGGGCCGGATGCCGGGGATCCCGAGTGCTGTGCTCATCCGGACAGACTACGCGCCGGATCCGGGCCGGAGCGGGCAAGATGGAGACGTCCCTGCCGCCGGTCAGGAACGCCTCCGCCCCGTCAGGAACGCCCCGCCCCGTCAGGAGCGCTTTCGCCGGCCAGGACCTCCGAGAGGACCCGATGACCTCGATCGATCTGCACGCCGCCCGCGTGCGCGCGCTGCTCTCGCCGCTGGCCACCCGCGGCGCCCGCGAGACGCTGACGCTCGCTCCCGCCGCCGTCGCCGCCGACCCGGGTGCGTACGACCGCCGCGTGCTCGCGCGCTCGGTCGACGCTCCGCTGGATCTGCCGCGCTTCGACAACTCGCAGATGGACGGCTTCGCGGTGCGCGCGGCGGACCTCGCCGCGGCGAGCGCCGGCAGCCCGGTCTCGCTGCCTGTAGCCGCGCCGATCCCGGCCGGCGACCGCGCTCCCCGGCACGAGGCGGGCACCGCGGTGCCGATCATGACGGGCTCGCCGCTGCCGGCCGGCGCCGACGCCGTCGTCGCGATCGAGACCGTCGACCCGCCGCGCTTCCCTGCCCCTGGCAGCACCGACGCCCAGGTCGCCTTCTCGCGCCCCGTCGTCGCGGCGGCCTTCGTCCGCGCCCGGGGCAGCGACGCGAGGCAGGGCGAGCTCGCGCTGCCCGCCGGCACCGTCCTCCGCGCCGCGCACTACGGGCTGCTCGCCTCGCTCGGCCTGACCGAGGTCGAGGTGCTCCCCCGCGTCCGCGTGCTGGTCGTGCCGACCGGGCACGAGATCCGCGCGGCCGGCTCGGAGCTCGAGGACGCCCAGATCTTCGACGCCAACGGCTCACTGCTGGCCGAGGCGGTCCGCGAGGCCGGTGGCCTGCCGATCGTGGTGCCCTGCGGCAGCGACCGGGCGGAGGACCTCCTCGCGCTCCTCGACGCGCACGCGGCCGAGGCCGACCTCGCGATCACCGTCGGCGGGGTCAGCGCCGGCGCCTACGAGGTCGTCCGCGACGCGCTCGGGGCGGCCGGCTCCGAGTTCGGCCACGTCGCCGTGCAGCCGGGCGGACCGCAGGGCCTGGGCCTGGTCCGGGTCCGCGACGACCTGCACCTGCCGATCGTCTCGCTGCCGGGCAACCCGGTCAGCGCCCTGGTCTCGTTCGAGCTGTTCCTGCGCCCCGTGCTCCGCTCCCTCGCCGGCCGGCTGCCGGCCGAGCGTCCCCGGCTGCGCGCGCGGCTGGCCACGCCGCTCGACTCCCCCGGGCATCTGCACCAGATCCGGCGCGGCACCCTCGACGACGAAGGGCTCGTGCACGCCGTCGGCGGGCCGAGCTCGCACCTGCTCGCGTCCTACGCTCGATCGAACGTGCTGATCCACGTCCCGATCGGGACCGAGCACGCCGCGACCGGAGACACGGTCGAGATCTGGAGGATCGATGACTGACACGACGGACACGACCGGAAGAGGCGGGACGGCCGACGGCACCGAGCTGACCCACGTCCGCGGCGACGGCGCCGTGCACATGGTCGACGTCGGCGGCAAGCAGGTCACCTCGCGGGTCGCGGTCGCGGAGGGGTTCGTCGAGACGACTCCCGACGTCGTCCGCCTCCTCGCGCAGGGCGAGCTGCCCAAGGGCGAGGCGCTCGGCGTCGCGCGCATCGCCGGGATCATGGGCGCCAAGGCCACCTCCGCGCTGATCCCGCTCTGCCACCCGCTGGTGCTCGACGGCGTCGACATCGACCTCGAGCCCGGCGACGACCGGGTCCGGATCGAGGCGCGCGTGCGCACGAGCGGCCGCACCGGCGTCGAGATGGAGGCGCTCACCGCGGTCAGCCTCGCCGCGCTCACGGTCTACGACATGATCAAGGCCGTCGACCGCGGCGCCGTCATCACCGGGATACGGGTCCTGGCGAAAGAGGGCGGCAGGAGCGGCTCGTGGAGCCGGTCGTGAGCCGCACCGCGGTCGCGGTGGTCGCCTCCACCCGCGCCGCCTCGGGCGTCTACGAGGACCGCACCGGTCCGGCGCTGCTCACCTGGTTCGAGAGCCGCGGCTGGAGCGGCCGCGTGGTCGTCGTCGCCGACGGCGACGCGGTGGGCGAGGCGATCTCCGATGCGCTCTCGGCCGGCATCGACGTGGTGATCACCACCGGCGGCACGGGCGTCGCACCGAGCGACGTCACTCCGGAGCAGACCGCGCCGCTGCTCGAGCGCGAGCTGCCCGGACTCGCCGAGGCGATCCGCGCGCGCGGGGCCGCGCACGTGCCCACCGCGGTACTCAGCCGTGGGCGCGCGGGAGTCAGCGGCCGGAGCGTCATCGTGAACCTGCCCGGCTCTCCCGGGGGCGTCCGCGACGGCATCGAGGTGCTGGAGCCGATCATCGGCCACGTGCTGGACCAGCTGGGCGGGGGCGATCATGTCCGCTGATCCCGTCGCCCTGGCCCGGATCGCCCGCGACCCCGTCACCGTCGACGAGTGCGAGCACGCCGTCGAGTCGCCGACCCACGGCGCCGTCGTCACCTTCGCCGGGATCGTCCGCGACCACGACGAGGGCCGCGGGGTGCTGCGCCTCTCCTACGAGGCGCACCCCGAGGCGCCTGCCGCACTGCTCGCCTCGGCCCGGCGGATCGTCGAGCGGTTCCCGGAGGTGCGCGTCGCCGCGGTGCACCGGGTCGGCGACCTCGTGGTCGGCGACCTCGCGCTCGCCTGCGCCGTCGCCTCCGCCCACCGCGCCGCGGCCTTCGAGGCCTGCGCGGCGCTGGTCGACGACATCAAGGCGACCGTGCCGATCTGGAAGGAGCAGTCGTTCGTCGACGGCAGCTCGGAGTGGGTCGCGTCGCTCGGCTGATCGGCCGCGGCGGGCTCGGAAACACGAGCGTCACACGTCTGGGGTTCACTGGGAGGAGCGCGCCGTCGGCGCACGGAGCGGAGGGCGCGGCATGGACCTGAACACGATCCAGCGCGTGCGCGTCGTCCGCGAGCGCGCCGACCTGGCCGCGATGGGTCCGCGCACCGCGGTGATCGGCGGCGGGTCCTGGGTGTTCTCGCTCCCGCACGACCACCTCGACGAGCTGCTCGACCTGCAGGGCTTCGGCTGGGAGCCGTACCGCGAGACGGCCGAGGGCCTCTCGATCGCGGCGACCTGCACGCTCGCCGAGCTGTCGGCGATGCCGGACGGCGGTCGGCCCGCGCACCCGCTCTTCTTCCAGTGCTGCACGGCACTGCTGGGCTCCTTCAAGATCTGGAACGTCGCGACGGTCGGCGGCAACATCGCCAACGCACTCCCGGCCGGGCCGATGATCAGCCTCACCGCGGCGCTCGACGCCGAGGCGCTCGTCTGGCGCGCGGACGGCTCCGACGCTCTCGTGCCGGTCGCCGAGCTGGTCACGGGCAACATGACGACCTCGCTCGGGCACGGCGACGTGATCCGCTCGATCGAGATCCCGCGCCGGGCGCTGGCGGCGCGGACGGCGTACCGGAAGATCGCGCTGTCGCCGCTCGGGCGCTCCGGCGCGCTCGTCATCGGCCGGGTGGACGCCGACGGGGAGGTCGTGGTCACGGTCACCGCCGCGACGATCCGGCCCGAGGTGCTGCGCTGGACGGCGCTCCCGACGGCCGAGGAGCTCGACGCCGCGCTCGGCGCGATCACGACCTGGTTCACCGACCCGCACGGCACGGCCGACTGGCGGCGCGCGGTGGTCGGCGTGCTGGCCGAGGAGATCCGCGACGAGCTGGGCGGAGCGGACCAGCCGGCGACGAGCGGCGAGACCACCCCGACCGCGGGAGGCGCCGCATGAGATTCACCGTCAACGGCGAACCGGTCGACGCGTCGCCCCGCCCCGGCCAGGTGCTGCGGACGCTGCTGCGCGACCACGAGCACTTCGAGGTCAAGAAGGGCTGCGACGCGGGCGACTGCGGCGCCTGCTCGGTGCTCGTCGACGGCACGCCCTTCCACTCCTGCCTCTACCCCGCGCACCGCATCGAGGGGCGCGAGGTCACCACCGCCGCGGGACTCGGCACTCCGGAGGAACCCGGCGCGGTGCAGCAGTCGTTCGTCGACCACGCCGCGTTCCAGTGCGGCTTCTGCACCGCGGGCATGGTCGTCACCGCGAGCGCCCTCCAGGGGGCGCGGGAGGGGGACCTCCCCCGCCTGATGAAGGGAAACCTCTGCCGCTGCACCGGCTACCGGCCGATCCGCGAGGCGGTGTCCGAGCACGTCTGCGCGCCGCCCACCGGGCTGACCCCCGTGCGGCGCACCGGGCGCACCTCCGCCGATGAGTCACGGGTGGGCCGCTCGCTCGGCGCCCCCGCCGGCCGCCGCATCGTCTCCGGCCAGGAGCCGTACACGCTCGACGTCGCCGTGCCCGGGCTGCTGCACCTCAAGGTGCTGCAGAGCCCGCACGCACACGCCCGCATCCTCTCGATGGACACCGCGGTCGCCGCGACGATGCCCGGCGTCGTGGCCGTGCTGACCGCCGCGGACGTGCCGGACATCCTCTACTCCACCGCGCGGCACGAGTCGCGGCTGGACGACCCCGACGACACCCGGATGCTCGACACCGTCGTGCGCTTCCGCGGCCAGCGCGTCGCGGTCGTCGTCGCCGAGTCGGTCGGAGTGGCCGAGGCCGCCTGCCGCGCGATCGAGGTCGAGTACGAGCTGCTGCCCGCGGTCTTCGACCCGGAGGAGGCGCGCGCGCCCGGTGCCCCGCTCCTGCACGCGGACAAGGACCCGATCGCCTCGCGAATCGCCGACCCCGGCTCGAACGTGGTCGCCGAGCTGCACGGCGAGTACGGCGACGTCGCGGCCGGCCTCGCCGAGGCGGACGTCGTCGTCGAGGGGCGGTGGACCACCTCCCGCGTCGCGCACACCGCGCTGGAGACGCACGGCACGATCGGCTGGCTCGAGGGCGACGAGCTGGTGCTGCGCACCTCCACCCAGGTGCCGTTCCTGGTCCGCGACGAGATCGCGCGGATCTTCGACCGCGACCCCGCGACCGTGCGGGTCTTCACCGCGCGGGTCGGCGGCGGCTTCGGCGGCAAGCAGGAGATCCTCACCGAGGACGTCGTCGCGCTGGCCGTGCTGGCGACCGGGCGGCCGGTGCAGTTCGAGTTCACCCGCTCCGACGAGTTCACGATGGCGCCCTGCCGGCACCCGATGCGGGTCGACGTCACGCTCGGCGCGCGCCGCGACGGGACGCTGACCGCGCTGAGCGTCGACGTGCTCTCGGACACCGGCGCCTACGGCAACCACGGCCCCGGGGTGATGTTCCACGGCACGTCGGAGTCGGTCGCGACCTACACGGCGCCGAACAAGCGCGTCGACGCGCAGGCGGTCTACACGAACAACCTGCCCTCGGGCGCGTTCCGCGGCTACGGCCTCGGCCAGGTGATCTTCGGCATCGAGTCCGCGATGGACGAGCTCGCTGGCGAGCTCGGCATCGACCCGTTCGAGCTGCGGCGGATCAACGCGGTGAAGCCGGGCGAGCCGCTCGTCGTGACCCATGTGGAGGGCGACGACATCGGCTTCGCCTCCTACGGGCTCGACCAGTGCCTCGATCTCGCGGAGGCGGCGCTCGACCGCGCGACGGGCGCGCCGGCTCCGGAGGGACCGGGCTGGAGCACCGGGCGCGGCATGGCGGTCGCGATGATCGCGACGCTGCCTCCGCGCGGCCACTTCTCGGAGGCGACCGTGTCGGTCGACGCCGACGGCGTTCTGACGATCGGAGTGGGCACCGCGGAGTTCGGGAACGGGACGACGACCGTGCACACGCAGCTCGTCGCGAGTGCGTTCGGCGCCTCGGCGGACCGGGTGCGGATCCGCCAGTCGGACACCGCCGCGGCCCGGTACGACACCGGCGCGTTCGGCTCCGCGGGGACGGTCGTCGCCGGCAAGGCCGTGTACAGCGCGGCGCTGCGGCTCCTCGCCGATCTGCGCTCGCTGGCGAAGCGGCTCACCGGTCACGACGGCAGCGAGTTCGAGCCGGACGACGAGGGGCTCCTCGCCGCCGATGGGACCCGGGTGAGCTACGCGGACCTGGTGCTCGCGGCCGGCGGACCGGTGTCGGCGACCGGAAGCGAGGACGGCGCGCAGCGCTCGCTCGCCTTCAACGTGCAGGGCTTCCGCGTCGCGGTGCACGCGCCGACCGGCGAGGTGCGGATCCTGCAGTCGGTGCAGGCGGTCGACGCGGGCTTCGTGATCAATCCGGCGCAGCTCCGCGGGCAGGTCGAGGGCGGCGTCGCCCAGGCGATCGGCTCGGCGCTGTACGAGGAGGTGATCCTCGACGGCGAGGGCACCGTGACCACGGCGATCCTGCGGAACTACCACATCCCGCAGATGGCCGACGTGCCGCCGACCGAGGTCTACTTCGCCGACACGGCCGACGAGCTAGGCCCGTTCGGCGCGAAATCGATGAGCGAGGCGCCCTACAACCCGGTGGCGCCCGCCCTCGCCAACGCCGTCCGCGACGCCGTCGGCGTCCGGCCGCACGCCCTGCCCGTCTCCCGCGACCGCGTCTGGCGCCTGCTCCACCCCGACGCGCCCCCCGTGCCGACGGTCGATGCAGGCGCGCCCCCCGGCTGACCCGAGCGGCGGCCGTGGCCAGGGCCGCCCGTGCTGGTCGAGTAGCCCTGCAGGGGCGTATCGAGACCCACCACCGCCAGCACGCGGTGTCTGCAGACCGCCCCACGGACGACCGTGGATCTCGAGACGCCCGCTTCGCGGCCTACTCGATCAGCAAGAACGGGCGGGCCGCCGCACGGGTCGCTCCCTCAGCGGCGGAGGGTGGTCCGCAATCCGGGCCGTGCTCAGTCAGACGCGCGCCGCCAGCTCCGCGCTCGCGCGGGCGACCTCGCGGGCGATCGCGTCCTCGTCCGCGGAGACGAGGTGCCCGTCCGCGACCACGGGCCGCCCGTTCACGAGCAGCAGCGTCAGCGGCGGCTGCGCGCCGAGCGCGAGGGCCGCGACCGGATCGGCGATGCCGGCGTGCTCGACCCCGTCGATCCGCCACAGCGCCAGGTCGGCGAGCTTGCCCACCTCGATCGAGCCGATCTCGTCCTGGCGGCCGAGCACGCGCGCGCCGCCGATCGTCGCGATCGAGAGCGCCTGCCGCGCGCCCATCCGGTCTGCGCCGGCGCGGAGCCGGTTCATCAGCACGGCCGCGCGGATCTCGGAGCCCAGCTGCCCGGACTCGTTCGACGCCGCGCCGTCCACGCCGAGCCCGACCGGAGCCCCGGCCGCCAGCAGTTGCGGGATCGGCGCGATGCCCGCCGCGAGCCGCGCATTCGAGGACGGGCAGTGCGCGACTCCGGTGCCCGTGGCGGCGAACTTCGCGATCGCGTCGTCGTCGAGGTGCACGCCGTGCGCCATCCAGACGTCGTCGCCGAGCCAGCCGAGCGACTCGAGGTAGTCCGTGGGCGACATCCCGAAGGTCTCGCGGGTGTAAGCGTCCTCCTCGACCGTTTCGGAGCCGTGGGTGTGCAGCCGCACGCCGAGCTGCCGAGCGAGGACCGTCGACTCGCGCAGCAGGTCCGGGGTCACCGAGAACGGCGAGCACGGCGCGATCGCGACGCGCACCATCGCCTCGAAGGAGGCGTCGTGGTAGCGCTCGACGGCCTCGCCGCTCGCCTGCAGCGCCGCCGCGGTCGTCTCGACCGCGAAGTCCGGCGGCAGCCCGCCCTGCGACTCGCCGAGGTCCATCGAGCCCCGCGTCGCGTGCAGGCGCAGCCCGAGCGTCGAGGCGGCGTCCACGATCCCGCCCACGATGTCGCCGGACCCGCGCGGGAAGACGTAGTGGTGATCACCGACGGTGCTGCAGCCCGAGCGGGCGAGCACCCCCATCGCACCGAGCGAGGCGGACCGGGTCAGATCGGCGTCGATCCGCGACCAGGCCGGGTACAGCGCGACGAGCCAGTCGAAGAGGATCGAGTCCTGCGCCCAGCCGCGGGTCAGCCACTGGTACAGGTGGTGGTGGGTGTTGACGAGCCCCGGGGTCAGCAGGTGGCCGCGGCCGTCGACCCGGGTGAGCACGACCGGCTCCGCGGACGGGAGCCCGGTCGGCGCCCGGCCGTCCAGGGCCCAGGCGGGCGGCTCCCCCGCGCCGACGGCGACGATCCGCCGGTCGTCGACGACCACGTGGCCGCCGGGGTGCTCGGCCCCGGCGGCGTCGACGGTGGCGACGTGGGCTCCGGTGATGACGTGACGCTGCATCCCCCCAGAATGCCAGCGCGGTGTTTCGCTGCGGTTTCCATCGGAGGATCCGCACCCCGGAGCGGAGCGCGCCCGCCCCTCAGCGCATCCGCCCTCGGTACCGACCTCTAGCTCGAGGCGTGGATCGGACCCGACCGCCCCGCCAGCGGCGCCCCGGATGCCCCGGCGCGCACCGCCAGCACCTCCGCGAGGATCGAGACCGCCGTCTCCTCCGGCGTCGACGCGCCGATGTCCAGGCCGATCGGCGAGTGCAGCCGGGCGAGCGACTCCTCCGCCACCCCGGCCTCGCGCAGCAGCCGCAGCCGCCGCTCGTGCGTGCGCCGCGAGCCCATCGCGCCGATGTAGGCGGCCGGCAGGGTCAGCGCCGTCTCGAGCAGCGGCACGTCGAATTTCTCGTCGTGGGTGAGCACCGCGATCACCGTGCGCTCATCCACCTCCGTCGCCGCGAGGTAGTCGGACGGCCAGTCGACCACGACCTCGTCGGCGCCCGGGAACCGCTCCGCCGTCGCGAAGACCGGTCGCGCGTCGCAGACCGTCACGCGGTAGCCGAGCAGCGCCCCGGCCGCGCAGAGCGCCGCGGAGAAGTCGACGGCGCCGAAGATCAGCAGACGCGGCTTCTCGGCACTCACGACGTAGGTCACCTCGAGCTCGGTGCCCTGGCAGGCGATCTCCACCGTCGCCGAGCGGCCCGAGGCCAGGCGCGCGGCCCGCTCGGCGAGGATCCGGCGCACCGTGTCCTCGTCCAGCGACGGTCCCACCACGTCCTGAGCGCGGGTCGCGCCCGTCAGCACCAGGCCGACGAGCTCGGCCGGCCCGCCGACGATCATCGCCAGTCCCGCCGGCCGCCCGGCCCGCGCGGCCCGCAGTTCGGCCAGCACGGCCCCCGAGCTCGCGTCGACGACGTGGCCGAAGACCCGCAGCTGCCCGCCGCAGGAGAGACCGGCCGCGAAGGCCGCCTCGTCGTCGAAGCCGAAGTGCTCCGAGCCGGAGCCGCCGGAGCCGAGCACCTCCTGCGCGAGCGCGTAGGCCTGGGCCTCGACGCAGCCGCCCGAGATCGAGCCGATGGCGCTGCCGGCCGCGTCGACCGCCATCGAGGAGCCGAGGGCACGCGGCGCCGAGCCGAAGACGTGCGTGACGGTGACCACGGCGACGCTCTCGCCCGCCTCGACGCGCGCGAGGAGCGGTACGGCGAGTTCGAGCACGGCGGCCTCCGACGTCGACGGGCGGGAGGGCGCGGAGCCGGGTCGTGCGGCCGGCGGGCGCTCACACGCGGGAAACATGCCGAGTATATGGTCGAACCCATGCCCGACGACTCCCCCTCGCTCGACCTCGTGATCCGCTCCTCCGCCGTCCTCACCGAGAACGGGACGCGGCCCGCCAGCGTCGCCGTCGCGGGCGGCCTCATCGTCGCCGTCGGCGACATCGACGCGCCCTGGAAGACCCTGGAGGAGGTCGTCCTCCCCGCCGGTCAGGTGCTGCTGCCGGGGATCGTCGACACGCACGTGCACGTGAACGAGCCCGGCCGCACCGAGTGGGAGGGCTTCGCCTCCGCCACCCGCGCTGCCGCCGCGGGCGGGGTCACCACGATCATCGACATGCCCCTGAACTCGATCCCGCCGACCACCACCGTCGCGGGGCTGGACGCCAAGAAGGCCGCGGCCGGTCCGCAGGCGCTCGTCGACGTCGGCTTCTGGGGCGGGGCGATCCCGGAGAACCTCGGCACCCTCCGCGCGCTGCACGACGCGGGCGTCTTCGGCTTCAAGTGCTTCCTCTCGCCGAGCGGCGTCGACGAGTTCCCGCACCTCAGCACCGAGCAGCTGTTCGAGGCGATGGCCGAGATCGCCGCGTTCGACGGCCTGCTGATCGTGCACGCCGAGGACCCGGACGAGCTCGAGGCGAGCGCGAACAGCGGCGGCACCTCCTACGACGCCTTCGTCGACTCCCGGCCGCCCGCCTCCGAGAACTCGGCGATCGCGAGCGTGATCCAGGCCGTCCGCGAGACGGGCGGGCGGGCGCACATCCTGCACCTGTCCTCTGCCGAGGCGCTGCCGCTGCTGCGCGAGGCGAAGGCCGAGGGGCTGCGGATCACCGCGGAGACCTGCCCGCATTACCTCACCTTCGATGCGGAGACGATCCCCGACGGCGGCACGCAGTTCAAGTGCTGCCCGCCGATCCGGGACGAGCGCAACCGCGAGCTGCTCTGGAAGGGACTGCTCGACGGCACGATCGACCTGATCGCCTCCGATCACTCCCCCGCCACGGCCGAGCTCAAGTTCGCGCACGACGGCGACTTCGGCCTCGCCTGGGGCGGCATCTCGGGGCTCGAGCTGAGCTTCCGCGCGGTCTGGACGGGCGCGCGCGAGCGCGGGATCCCGCTGGAGCAGGTCGTCGCCTGGATGTCGACGGCGACCGCCGCCTTCGCCGGGCTCGGGCAGAAGGGGCTGCTGCGGGCCGGCGCCGACGCCGACCTGGTCGCGTTCGAGCCGGAGGCCGCGTCGCCGGTGGACGTCGACGCGCTCTCGCACAAGAACAAGGTCTCCGCCTACGACGGCCGCGTGCTGCGCGGCGCCGTCGCGGCGACGTGGATCGGCGGAATCCGGGTCACGGGCGAGACCTCGGCGCCGGTCGGCCGGCTGCTCGAGCGGCCCTGAGCCGTCACCGGCAGCGGAGTCGCAGTGACGAGGCCGGGCCGCGTGTTCCGGTCACGTTTCCGCCGTGTGAACTCCCGCGGTTCCGGGCGCGGTTCCGGGCGGATCGCACAAGACTCGGGTGAGGCGGGCGCCGGACGCTGAGTGCTCCGCCGGTGCGACGGCGGCTCCGCGCGCGGCATCCTGGCAGACGGGCACCGCCCGGCCGCGGCCGCGGACTCCGCGCACCGCCACGAACCACCGAACGCGAACAGGAGCGGACATGTCGATCATCCTCGGAGACCACCAGTACGGGAAGGCCGAGAACCGCGTCGTCCGGATCTACCGCGACAGCCCCCGGCACGAGATCCACGACGTGAACGTCTCGACCGCCCTGCGCGGCGACTTCGCGGCCGCGCACCTGACCGGTGACCAGTCCGCGGTCCTCCCCACCGACACCCAGAAGCAGACCGCCTACTCCTTCGCCAAGGAGAAGGGGCTGCGCTCGATCGAGGCGTACGGCCTCGAGCTGGCCCGGCACTTCGTCGACGGCACCGCGACCGTGCACGGCGCGCGGATCGAGATCGAGGAGTTCGCCTGGGAGCGCGTCCTGGTCGACGGCGCCGAGCACGACCACACCTGGGTCCGCAAGGGCCAGGAGGTGCGCATCGCCTCCGTCACCGTCGAGGGCACCGGCGACGCGCAGCAGGTCTGGATCACCGGCGGCTTCAAGGACCTGACGATCCTCAAGTCCACCGGCTCGGAGTTCCACGGCTTCCTCACCGACCCGTACACGGTGCTCCCGCCCACCCGGGACCGCGTGATGGCGACCTCGCTGGTCGCGAAGTGGCGCTTCGCCCTCAGCGACGAGGAGATCGCCGCGAGCGACTGGGAGGCCGTCTACGCCGGAGTGAAGGCATTGATGATCAGCCGCTTCGCCACCGTGCACTCGCTCGCCCTGCAGCAGACGCTCTTCGAGATGGGCAAGGCGGTGCTGGAGGAGTTCCCGCAGATCGTCGAGGTGCGCCTCTCGGCCCCGAACAAGCACCACTTCCTCTACGACCTCTCGCCCTTCGGCGTGGAGAACGACAACGAGGTCTACCACGCCGCCGACCGGCCGTACGGGCTGATCCAGGCCGCCGTCACCCGCGACGACGCGCCGGACGCCGGGCCCGCCTGGTACGCGTACTCGGGACTGGTGTGAGCGGAGGGTCCGGTCCGGGCGCAGGCCCGCGCGGCGTGCACCGCGGCCACGTCCTGCACGTGGCCGGCCGGCCCACCGTCGAGACGGCCGCCGACGCGCTGGTCTCGATCCCCGACGGCGCGCTCGTCGTCGGCGACACCGGGACGATCCTCTGGGTCGGACCGCACGCGGCCCTCCCCCGCGACTACGCGGACTGGCCGGTCACCGGCGACGCGGGCGCGTTCCTCCTGCCGGGCTTCGTCGACACGCACCTGCACTTCCCGCAGACGTACTCGACCGACGCGTTCGGCGGCGGGCAGCTGCTGGAGTGGCTGGACACGGCGATCTTCCCGGCGGAGTCGCGGCTGGCCGACGAGGAGTTCGCGAGCCGCATCGCACGCGCCTTCACCCGCCGCCGGGTGAGCGCCGGGACGACCGCGGCGATGGTCTTCGGCTCGGCGTTCCCGCACGCGCAGGACGCGCTGTTCGAGCGGAGTGTCGCGGCGGGCCTGCGCACGGTGTCGGGTCGCGGACTGCAGACGGTCGGGCCGCCGTCCGCCGCGGCGCTGCTGACCGGCGAGGACGAGGCGCTCGCGCTCGTCGCCGAGGAGATCGACCGCTGGCACGCGGTCGACACCGGCGACCCCTCGACGGCGCTGCAGCAGGTCGCGATCGTGCCGCGCTTCTCGCTGTCGGTGACGCCGACGACGCTCGCCGGGCTCGGCGAGCTCTACGACGGTGTGCGCGACCGCGGCGTGTACGTGCACAGCCACCTCAACGAGAACGACCGGCCGGGCGACGGCGAGATCGCGGCGGTCCGGGCGAGCTTCGGCACCCGCAGCTACCTGGACACCTACGACGGGCTGTTCCTGCCCGGCTCGCAGCGCGGCGGCTCGTCCCTGCTCGGTCGCCGCACGATCCTCGCGCACGCCGTGCACTGCCAGGACGCCGAGCTGCACCGGATGGCCGCGACCGGCACCTCGATCGCGCACTGCCCGACCTCGCAGCAGTTCCTCGGCTCGGGGACGATGCCGTGGCGGCGCACCGCGGCGGCGGGCGTGACCATCGCGCTCGGCAGCGACATCGGCGCCGGCGACGAGTGGCTGCTCGCGCGGGTGGCGAACGACACCTTCAAGGTGCACCTGTCGGAGGAGGGCGACGCGTCGATCGCGCTGCACCCGGCCCAGCTGCTCTTCACCGCGACGCTGGCCGGCGCGCGGGCGCTGGACATGGAGGAGCGCTTCGGCAACTTCGACCTCGGCAAGGACGCGGACTTCCTCCGCATCGAGCCCGACCGCTGGGAGCCGCTCGCGGAGGTGCTCGCCCTCGGCGTCCGCGCCGACGACCCGGAGGAGGCGACGGCCCAGCTGCTGTTCGCCCTGCTCCTGGGCCTGCGCGAGCCCGCCATCGCGGCGGTCCACGTGCAGGGCCGCCGCGTCGTCGCTCCGTCCCTGTAGCCCCGGGCTTCATGGTGGTCGAGGAGCTCCGGAGGGGCGTCTCGAGACCCACCCGGTCCGAACGGTGGGTGGATCTCGATACGCGCGCTGTGCGCGCTACTCGACCAGCGAAGGAAGCGCCTGCGCCCACGCATCATGCTGGTCGAACAGCCCCGCAGGGCCCCTTTCATGCTGGTCGAGTAGCCCCGCCAGGGGCGTATCGAGACCCACGCGCGCAGACGACGGTGGATCTCGATACGCGTGCTGCGCGCGCTACTCGATCGACATGGTTTGCTCAGCGCAGCCGCAGCGCCAGGAAGAGGTCGGCGCGGTCCGACGTGTTCGAGAGGTCGCGCTGCGTCAGCTCCTCCACCCGGGCGATGCGGTAGCGCACCGTGTTGAGGTGCAGGTGCGTCTGCTCGGCCGCGCGCACCCAGGAGCCGCCGCAGTCGAGGAACGCCGACAGAGTCGCCACCAGCTGCGAGTTGTAGCGCGCGTCGTGCTCGATCAGCCGGCCCAGCACCAGCTCGACGAACACCGCGCGCAGGTGGTCCGGCACCGCGCTCAGCAGCTGCACCGCCGAAGTCACCTCGCCGGCTGTCCCGATCCGCACCGGCGACGCGTCGCCCGGCGCGGACGGCAGCCGCAGCGCGTAGCGCGCCGACCGCAGCGCCCCGCCGAGCGCGGCCAGCGGACTCGGCGCGCTCACTCCGACCCGCAGCACCGCGCCGTCCAACGCCGCACCGGCCCGGCGCAGCGCCGCGGTCACGACGGCCAGGGCTTCGTCGTCCGCCACCGGGACCAGCGCCACCGCTCCGTCGGCATCGCGCCCCACCACGGCCCGCCCCAGGTGCGCCACCGCATCCGTGAGCACCGAGCGCGCGAGCTCGCCGTCGCCGTCCGCCGCGGCCGCCAGCACCGCGAAGCGCTCGACGCCGCCGAGGCCCAGCTGGCGGAGGTAGACCGTGGTCTCGGGCTGCTCGCTGTCCTCCTCGATCAGCTCGAGCAGCCGGTCGACGAGCGCCGCGTCGGCGAGCAGGGCCGCCTCGCGCTGCAGCCGGTAGAGCCCGATGACGCCGGTCAGCTCGGTGATCGCGTCGAGCAGCGAGGGGTGCCACTCGTTCCAGTCGCCGGCGACGACGACGAACCAGGAGGCGGCGCGGTGCTCCTCCGCTCCCGCGACGGCGAGGATCGACAGCACTCCTCCGTGCGCGTCCGGCACCGTCACCGGAGTGCGGCGCGACGTGAGGGCGGCGTGCACGACGCGGTCGACCTCGTCGGCGCTCAGCGGGTCCGCGGACGCGGCGGCGGAGCGCCCGGTCGCGGTCAGCACCCGCACCGGCCTCCCGAGCTCGGTCGAGGTGCGGGCGATCAGCTCGTCGAGCAGCTGACCGCGGTAGACCTCGGTCAGCAGCTGCCGCTGGCGCGCGAGCCCGGCGGTCAGCCGCGCGACCCGGTCGCCCGCCAGCGCATTGGAGAGGTGCGCGGTGATCGCGGCGAAGGACACGTCGGCCGGCACGGCGAACAGCGCGACGCCGTGCGCGCGGCAGGCGGCGACAAGGTCGTCGGGCACGAAGCCCAGGAGCCCCTCGCCGGCCAGCAGCGCGACGGCGCCGGAGGAGGCGACCGCGGACACGAAGGTCTCGCTGTCCTCGGCCGTGCGCCGCCACATCATGCCGGTGAGCACGAGCTGGTCGCGCGCCAGGTAGCGGCGCGGGTCGAGCAGATCGGTGGTGAAGGTCCAGTTCACCTCGCGAGCGAGCGCCTCCTCGGTGGTGTGCACGGCGCGGATCCGCAGTGTCGGCGCGTCGAGGAGCTCCCGGAGCTGCACGCTCAGCTCCCCCGGTAGGTCGAGTAGGCGAACGGGCTCAGCAGCAGCGGGATGTGGAAGTGCGCGGCCGTGTCCTCGAGGCGGAACGCGACGACCACCTCGGGGTAGAACGACGCGGTGCCCGAGCGCTCGAAGTACACGGCGGTGTCGAAGACGACCCGGTAGATCCCCGCGGGCAGCTCGACCGGACCGAACTCGGCGACGCGGCCGTCGGCGTCGGTCCGCGCGGTCGCGATCAGCTCCCAGCCGGATCCTCGTCGCGCCTCGAGCGCGACCGGCACGTCCTGCGCCGGCCGGCCGAGCACGGCGTCGAGCACGTGCGTCGTGACGTGGCTGCGGTGCGCGCTCATCGAGCCGCCTCCGCGACGGCGCCGGTCTCGGGTCCGAGCGCGCGCACCCGCAGCACCGTGATCTCGCGCAGCTGGTCGGCGACGATCCCGCGCTCGGTGTCCTCGTCGAGGCCGAGCCGGCGCTCCAGCTCGGCGACGATCTCGGCCCGGTCGCGCCCGGCCGCGCGGATGAGGAACACCCGCCCGAACCGCTCCTCGTAGGCCCGGTTGCCGGCCAGCAGCCGCTCGGCCAGCGCCTCGTCCGGCGAGAGGCTCGACGCCTGCTCGGCGGCGGAGAAGTCGGAGGAGCGTCCGGTCCCCGCGTGCCGCTCGCCGATCCGGGGGTGGTCGGCCAGCGCCGCCTCCACCTCGTCGGCGGTCAGCGTGCGCGCGCTCGCGTCGGCCGCGGCGGCGAGAGCCCCGGTCGAGGCGTAGGGCGCGCCCGCGGCGACCTCATCGGCCCAGCGCGGGACGGCGAGGCACGCCAGCAGCGCGTCGCGGAGGGGGGTGGGGTCGGTCATGCGGTCTCCTCGTCGGCCCGGGTGTGCGGCACGATGGTCGGATGGACGTGGTGGGGGTGGTGCTCGCCGCGGGTGCCGGCCGCCGGGCGGGCGGGCCGAAGGCGCTGCGGGTCGATGCGGAGGGCGTGAGCTGGGTCGAGCGTGCCGTGGCGCGACTCGAGGACGCGGGTTGCGGGAGCGTGCTGGTCGTGCTCGGCGCTGAGGCCGACGAGGCGCGCCCCTTGGTGCCCGAACGAGCGGCGGTCGTCGTCGCGGAGGACTGGGCCGAGGGACTGTCCGCTTCCCTGCGCACCGGGCTGCGCGCCGCGCACGGTGACGCCGCCCTGGTGACGCTCGTCGATCTGCCGGACGAACCCGCCGCGGTCGGCGAGCGCGTCCTCCGCGACTCCCCCGTCGGCCCGTCGGTGCTCGCCCGCGCGACCTACCGCGGTCGCCCCGGTCATCCCGTGCTGCTGGGCAGCGCGCACTGGCGGCCGCTCGCGGCAACGCTCACCGGCGACTCCGGCGCCCGCGACTACCTCGCGCGGCACGGCGCCCTCGCGGTGGAGTGCGGCGATCTCTCCTCGGGGGCCGACCGCGACGGACCCGGCTGACGCGGTCATCCGAGCCCGCTCACGTCGAGCGCGTCGCGCAGCGCGCGCCAGGCGAGCGCCGCGCAGACCGAGCGCACCGGGTTCGCGGCGACCAGCAGCAGCGCCGCCTCGTCGCCGAGCGCTTGGCCCGCCGGGCCGTCGGGATCCGCCCCGCGACCGGACACCGCGTCGTGCGCCGCCATCGCGTCGAGGAAGGCGGCGACGCGCCCGCGGGCAGTGACCGCGTCGAGCCCGTCGAGCTCGTCCGCGAGCAGCGACGCGGAGCCCTGCGACACCTCGCAGCCGCGCCCGCTCCAGCTGATCGCCAGCGCCGTCGCGTCTCCGGAGACCCGGACCTCGATCCGGTCGCCGCAGGTCGGCGTGAGCAGCTCGGCCCGGCCGAGCACCCCGGCCGGCATCGCGTCGTCGCGCCCGACCGGGTGCCGCGCGTGCGCCCGGATCAGCTCGGCCGCCTCGGCGCTCACGGCCGCTCTTCCAACTCGGCCAGCTCGGCGTACAGGGTGCTGATGCCCGCGATCCGCTCGCGCGACTCGCGCGGCACGGCGCCGAGCACCCCGGCGGCCAGCACGGCGACCGCGCTCATCGCCGCCGCGTAGCTGTCGAAGGCCGTCTCGCTGTCGACGGGGCACTCCAGCCAGACCGCGCAGCGGTCGGCGAACCGCCGCGCGTGCGCGTCGGCGAGCAGCACGACCGGCACCCCGTGCGCGGCCAGCACCTCGACGACGACCGCGAAGGAGGCGGGCCGCCGCCGGAAGCCGACCAGCACCACCGCGTCCTCCGCACCGAGCCCGGCGATCTCCTCGCCGAGCGACTGCCCGGGCTGCGGCGCGATCCGCACTCGGGCGCGCGCCTGGGCGAGCTGCTGGCGCAGGTGCAGCGCGACCGGGTAGCTGTTGCGCAGGCCGATCACGACGACCTCGCGGGCGCCGGAGAGCAGCCGGACGGACTCCTCGAGCCGCCCGTCGGCGAAGGTCGTGGCGAGGCGGCGGAGGTTCGCGTGCTCGCTCTGGAGGTGCGCGGCGAGCGCGTCGGCGGGGGCTCCGGCCGAGGCCGGGCCGACGGGGACCCCGGAGCTGCGCAGCGCGCGGGCGTGCTCGCGCACCTCCTGCGAGTTGGAGAAGCCCAGGCGGCGGAAGAGCCGCGAGACCGTGGCCTTCGACACCCCGCTGTGCTGCGCGAGCTCGGTGGCGGTGTAGCTGGCGAGGTCGCCGAGATGGTCGAGGATGAAGTCGGCCGCGCGCTGTTCCTGCCGCGAGAGCGAGGCGTAGCCCGCGTCGATCCGACGGCCGATGCTCGGTGCGGAGGCCTCGGCGCGGTGCTCGGAGATCGGCGCCGAGGCGGTCACACCCGTCCTGCCCGCGCCTCGGCGAACGCGTGCACCGCCGCCTCGAAGGCGTCCAGTGCCGTCGCCACGTCGGCCTCGGTCACGTTCTCCTCCGGGTGGTGGCTGACGCCGCCCTCGCAGCGGACGAAGAGCATCGCGTACTCGGTGAGGTCGGCGATCGCCATCGCGTCGTGCCCGGCCTTCGAGAACAGCACCATCGGCTCCTCGTCGCCGGTCGCGCGGATGCCGGCGCGGACCACGTCCTGCAGCCAGTCGGCCGCGACGACGGCGGGCGCCCCGTGCGTCTCCTCGACGGTCAGCGCGAGCCGGCGGCGGCGGGCCGTCTCCGACATCGCGTGCTCGATCCCGTCCCAGACGGTGTCGCGGACGTCGTCGAACTCGGCCCGCAGGTCGAGCGAGAACTCCACCCGGCCCGGGATCACGTTGACCGCGCCGGGGAACGCCTCCAGGCGGCCGACGGTGGCGATCGCCCCGTGCTCGCGGGCGATGCGCTCGACGGCGAGCACGGCCTCGGCGGCCCCGGTCAGCGCGTCGCGGCGGCGGTCGAACGGCACGCCCCCCGCGTGCCCGGCCTTGCCGGTGAGGGTCAGCGCGAAGCGGCGGGCGCCGGCGATGGAGGAGACGACGCCGAGGGCGCGGTCCGCCTCCTCGAGGTACGGGCCCTGCTCGATGTGCGTCTCGAGATAGGCGAGGACGTCGGCGGCGTCGCGCGCCGCGGTCGAGATGCGCGAGGGGTCGAGGCCGAACTCGTGGAACGCCTCGACGAGGGTCGTGCCGTGCGCGTCCTCCAGCTCCCACCAGCGCTCGTCCCAGGTGCCGGCGACCGCGCGGGAGCCGAGCAGGGCCGTGCCGAAGCGGGTGCCCTCCTCGTCGCCGAACGCGACGACCTCGACGGCGAACGGCAGCCGGGTCCTAGCCGCGTTCAACCGGGAGACGACCGCGATCGCGAGCATCACGCCGAGGATCCCGTCGTAGCGCCCCGCATCGGGCACGGTGTCCAGGTGCGAGCCCAGCAGCAGCGCGGGCAGTCCGGGCGTGGCGCCCTCGTAGCGGCCGCACTGGTTGCCGGCCGCGTCCTGCCAGGTGCGCATGCCGGCGTCCTCCATCCAGCGCGCGGCCATCGCGTTGACGCGGGCGTGCTCCGGAGAGAGGTAGACGCGCTCGATCGCGCCGCGGGTGCTCGACACCGCGGCGAGCTCGTCGCAGCGCGCCATGATCGCGGCGGCGTCGACGACGCTCACGCCGCGCCTCCCCGTGCGGAGTCGTAGACGCCGTAGGCGCCCGCGACGCCGCCGCCCGGAGCGACGGTCGCGCCCGCGCGGCGCAGGACCGCCTCGAGCGCGGCGAGGGTGGTCAGCACCGTGTCCTGGCGCGCGTTGTAGCCCATCGTGCCGATCCGCCAGACCTTGCCGTGCAGCGGCCCGAAGGAGGTGCCGATCTCGATGCCGAAGTCCTCCAGCATCGCGCCGCGCACCGCATCGCCGTTCACGCCGTCCGGGATGTGCACTGCGACGACGTTGTTCATCTTGTGCGCGAGGTCGCCGAAGACGCGGAGGCCGAGACCCTGGACGCCGGCGAGCATCGCCGCACCGTGCAGCTCGTGCCGCGCGATGGTGGTGTCGAGGCCCTCCTCGACGATCAGCCGGGCGCACTCGCGCGCGCCGTAGAGCATCGTCGTGGCCTCGGTGTGGTGGTTGAGCCGGCGCGGACCCCAGTAGTCGAAGACCATGCCGAGGTCGAAGTAGTTGGAGCGGACCGGGTGCGCGCTGACCGCGTCGCCCTCGTCGCGGATCCCGGCCTCGATGCTCTTGCGCGCCTCGATCACGGCGACGGCGCGCTCGGAGAAGGTGACGGGAGCGGAGCCGGACGGCCCGCCCAGGCACTTCTGCAGGCCGGCCGAGACGGCGTCGAGGCCGAGCTCGTCGGCGCCGAACGCGTTGCCCGCGAGCGACGCGGTGACGTCGGTGTAGAACAGCACGCCGTGCTTCTCGCAGACCGCGCCGAGCTCCTCGAGCGGCTGCGCCATCGTCGTCGACGTGTCGCCGTGCACGACTGCGAGCACCTTCGGGCGCACGCGCTCGATCGCCTCGGCGATGACCGAGACCGGGAACACCTGGCCCCACTCCGCCTCGATCACGTGCACCTCGGCGCCGCAGCGCTCGGCGATCTCGCGGAGGAGGTGGCCGAAGCGGCCGAAGACGGGCACCAGCACCCTGTCGCCCGGCTCGAGCATCGAGACGAGCGCCGCCTCGATGCCGGCGCGGCTGGTGCCGTCGACCAGCATCGTCTTCTCGTTCGAGGTGGCGAAGACGCGGCGGTAGAGCTCCTGCGTCTCGTTCATCATCGAGGTCATGAACGGGTCGTACTGGCCCACCAGCTGCGCGGACATCGCGCGGAGCACCCGCGGGTCGGCGTTGATCGGGCCGGGGCCCATCAGCAGCCGGGGCGGCGGGTCGATGGGGAGGAACGTCGAGATCGCGGGCGCGGTCGGAATGGGAGCCACCTTCTTCGCAGTCGGACGTGCAGAGAAAAACCTGTTTCAGGTCACGACTCTACTGCAACAGACGTTTCGTCGATGTTTCGGCGCCGGAGGGTCCACGGGGAAGAGACGCCCGCAGCCTTTGCTGGTCGAGTAGCCCCGCAGCGGCGTATCGAGACCCACCGTCATCAGCAGGGCAGGTCTGCAGACTCCTGTCCTGGCGCGGGCGGATCTCGATACGCCCGCTCCGCGGGCTGCTCGATCAGCATGCGTGGGGTCATCCACCATCGACAAGGTGCTCTGCTCCGGGAGACCCGCCTACCCCAGCACCTCCGCCGCCAGCTCCAGCAGCGCCAGATCCGCCCCGCGCGGCCCGACCAGGCACAGCCCCACCGGCTTGCCGTGGACGCTCAACCGCGGCACCGACAGCGCCGGATACCCGCCGATCCCCGCGAGGCAGGTCAACCCGAGAGTCGCCGTCCGAGCCGCGTCGATGACCTCGGCCGACGCGTCGAGCGCCGGCGCCACCGACGACGCCGACGGCAGCAGCAGCACCCGCCCGCCGAGCGCCGCGTCGAGCTGCTCGCGGAACCCCGCGACACGCTCCCGCGCCGCCGCCTCGGTGTAGGCATCGGTCCGCGCCGCCGCGTCGAACCGGCCCTGCACGTCCGGCGCCAGCACGCCCGGGTGCGCGGTGACCCAGGCACCGTCCGACGCCCACGCCTCCGCGGCCTGCACGAGCCGGAACGCCTCGAACATCTCCGCCACCGGCGGCAGCGCGATCCGCTCCACCTCGAGCCCGTCGACCACCGCCGAGAACGCGGTCGCGACCGAAGCGTCGACCCTCTCGAGCAGCGCCTCGGCCACGACGAATCCACTCACCGGCGACTCCGCAGGCCCGGTCAGCGCGACCGCGGCGACCTTCCGCAACGTCTCGAGATCCCGCGTCAGCCACCCCACCGTGTCGAAGCTCGGAGCGAGCGGAAGCAGCCCCGCGACCGGCACCGCGCCGTGGGTCGTCCGCAGCCCCCAGAGCCCCTGGTACGAAGCGGGCACGCGGATCGACCCCGCCGTGTCCGTGGCGAGCCCGACCGCCGCCTGCCCGAGCGAGACCGCGGTCGCGGGTCCGCTCGAGGAGCCGCCTGGGATCGCCCCCGGGACCGCCGGGTTCGGCGGCGTCCCGTAGCCCGAGTTCCGCCCCGCGATGCTGTACGCGAACTCGTCGGTCTGCGCGATCCCGCGCACCGATGCCCCCGCGCCCAGCAGCATCGCGGCGGCGGGAGCGGTGGATCGCTCGACCTCGGCCTCCGCCAGCCGCACGGGGATCCCCGCGCCGATCCGCTGCCCCTCGATCGCGAACAGGTCCTTCACCGCCACGTCCAGCCCGTCGAGCGGCCCCGACGCGGAGGCGGGCACGAGCGGCGCCCCGACCGCCCGCCACACCCGCACGTCGAGCGCCGGCGCGGGCGCCTGCACCTGCGCGGCGCGCACCCGCCAGGTTCCGGAGTCCCGCGTCCACAGCTGCGTCACCAGCCCGCGCCCCCCGCGGGCCGGCAGGTTCACCGTCACGACCAGCGCGTCGTCCGCCCCGAGGGCCCGCACGTGCAGCTCCGCGAGAGCCCTCGGAGGGGTCCCGCCGCGCCGACCGCGGAACCCCGTGATCGCCTCGTGCCCCACGAGCAGCCCGGAGGCGTCGCCGCGCAGCGTCGTCGGCTCTCGGACGAAGGCGTCGGCGAGCGCCGGCACGTCGTCGGCCGCCAGCGCGGCCTCGTAGGCGAGCACCGCGTCGACGAGCCCGTCGGGCAGCTGCCCCTCCAGTGTCGTGACGCGCGGATCAGGGCCGTCCTGCTCAGTCATCGAAGTCCGCCGTCCGCACGCGGGCGTGCACGCCCTTCACCAGGTCGACGACCTGCGAGATGTTGAAGTCCGTCGCGGCACTGAGGTACGCGTAGGCCAGGCTCGCGTCCATTCCGTAGCGGGCCTGGAGCAGCGCGATCGCCGCCCGCACGCAGTTCTGCACCGCGACGTCGAGGTCCTCGTCCATCCCGGTCGGCACCAGGAACTCGGCCGTCTCGCCGAGCGGCCCGGCGATCTCGCCGAACGCGGCGAGCGCCTCCGCCCGCGGGATCACCTCGAAGCGCACCCGCACCCGCAGGCTCGCCTCCATCGCGGTCAGCGCGACCTCGCCGTCGCCCTGCGCGAAGTGCGGGTCCCCGACGTAGGCGAGCGCCTCCGGCACCTGCACCGGCAGGTACACGCTCGTGCCCGCCGTGAGCAGCGAGATGTCGATGTTGCCGCCGTGCGCGCCCGGGGGCACGGAGTGCGGCCGCTCGTCGCCCGCCACCGCGACGCCCATGATCCCGAGGAACGGGTGCAGTTCGAACCGCGCCGAGCGCTCACCGCCCGGGGTCAGCGGCAGCACGCCCCGCCGGATGCCGTCGACGCCCTCCTCCACCCGAGCGAAGGCGCTGAACGGGCCGGCAGCGAGCGGGTACTCCCCCGGCAGCGCGCCGCGCCCGTGCCGGTTCGAGATCACGCCGTACGGGACGCGCGGCTCGGCCTCGAGCAGCGTCATCCGGAGCAGATCGCCCGGCTGCGCGCCGCGCACCGCGATCGGCCCGGTCACCACGTGCGGCCCGTCGACGGCGGTGTCGCGGAAGGGCCCGGCCGCGGCGAGCTCGATCGCGTCGCGCAGCACCCCCTCGGGAGCCACACCGTGCGCCCCGAAGAACGCGACCGGATCGCGCCCCTGATCCTCCAGAACCCCCTCGTGGCTCAGCGTGTCGATGACGACCTCGGCACCGGAGTCCACGGTGAGCACCGCCCGGTCGCTCGCGCAGGGCAGCCGCCCCCACAGCACCGATCCCGGACCGGCCGGCAGGTACTCGACCCCCTCCGGAAGTCCCTCCCCGGGCTGCACCGCCCACACCGCCGACCGCTCCTGCGCAGGCCGCCCCTGCGCGTCCCGCCTCTGCACGTCCTGCACGATGGCCGCCTCTCCGCGCGGGCCCGCCCCGCACTCCGTCCGACAGTAGCGGCGCCGTGTTGCGCCCTCGTGTCCCGGCCGCCCGCCGCATCCATGGCAGTATCGGCCCCGCACCACCCTCGCTCCCTCCCGCGAGATGCCACTTGTGCACACGACACGCCGACGGAGGCGCTCACAAGTGGCATCTCGCGGTGCCCGCCCACCCCTCCGACGACAGGACCCCCGTGTTCCGACGCCTGCGCACGCGCACCGACAACGTCCACCTCGGCCTCATGCTCGCCCTGACCTTCTCGACCGGCATCATCGACGCCGTCGGCTACCTCGGCCTCGACCGGGTCTTCACCGGCAACATGACCGGCAACGTGGTCATCCTCGGCATGGCGCTCGCCGGCGCCGACGACCTCCCCATCGTCGGCCCGATCATCGCCCTCGCCGGCTTCATGCTCGGCGCCGCGATCGGCGGCCGCGTCCTGCGCCCGGTGAAGGCCGGCTGGACCACCCGCTCCTCCTGGCTCTTCACCGTCGTCGGCCTGCTGATGGCCGTGCTCGCCGTCGTGCTCGGCGTCGTCCCCGAGCACCCCGAGCTTCTCGCCCTCACCGTCACCGGCGTCCTGGGCCTCGCGATGGGCCTCCAGGCCGCGACCGCCCGCCACATCGCGGTCAAGGACGTCACCACCGTCGTCGTCACCTCGACCATCACCGGCCTCGCCGCCGACTCCCGACTCGGCGGCGGCAAGGGCCAGCCCTGGTTCCGCCGCGCCACCGCCGTCGTCCTGATCGCCGCCGGCGCCGGAGTCGGCGCCCTGGCACTGAATGTCGGCCTCTGGCTCGGTCTCGCGATCGCCGCCGCGATCACCCTGATCGCCTCGCTCCTCGGCCACCTCCTCGCCCACGTCAAGCACGCCATCCCCGCGGAGGAGAAGGCCGCGGCCTGACCCGGCTCGACCCCGCCCTACAGAGCGGGCCGACGCAGAACATCAGCCAGGAGTCCTGCTCATCGCCCATCAGCGCTGACCTGCCACCTCAGCTGATGTTCTGCAGCGGCTCCTCCATCGGAGGCAGCGCCGACCGAACCGGAGGTCGCACCGCTCAGCGCGGTGCGCGCTGGCAGTGCGGGCAGAGGTGCGACGAGCGGTTCATGAACGGCACGCGGACGATCGGCTCGCCGCAGCGCGGGCAGGGCTTGCCGGTCCGGCCGTAGGCGTTGAGGCTGTGCGAGAAGTAGCCGGAGGCGCCGTTCACGTTGACGTACTGGGCGTCGAAGCTGGTGCCGCCCTCGGCCAGGGCGCGCTCGAGCACCGAGCGGACCTCGGCGAAGAGACGGCGGATCCGCGCCTCGGTCAGCGACGAGCTCGGCGTCTCGGGGTGCAGCTCGGCCGCCCAGAGCGACTCGTCCGCGTAGATGTTGCCGATGCCGCTGACCAGCGTCTGGTCGAGCAGGGAGCGCTTGATGCCGCTGTTCCGGCGGGCCAGCACGCCGAGGACCGCGGAGAGGTCGAAGAACGGGTCGAGCGGATCGCGGGCGATGTGCGCGACCTGCGAGGGCACGGCGCGCAGCCAGTCGCCGTCGACCGCGTCGTCG
This sequence comes from Rathayibacter sp. VKM Ac-2928, assembly GCF_022815545.1. Classification (NCBI taxonomy): domain Bacteria; kingdom Bacillati; phylum Actinomycetota; class Actinomycetes; order Micrococcales; family Microbacteriaceae; genus Rathayibacter; species Rathayibacter sp. VKM Ac-2928. The sequence continues at coordinate 1,201,280 of NZ_JALGRU010000001.1, read as the reverse complement.
CCGGCGTAGCCGCCCGGAGCACCGTCCGCGGTGGGAGCCAGCGAGTCGATCGCCATCGAGCCGAAGATCCGCTGGTCGACGAAGTGCAGCGCCAGCTCGCCGTGCTCCGGATGCTCGATGCCGATCCGGATCCGGGTCAGCTTCGCGAGAGCCGCGTCGGCCGTCCGCAGCAGCACCTGCCCGCTCATTCCGAGGTGCACGAGCAGCGCCTCGTCGCGACCGGCCGGCAGCCAGAGGAACTTGCCGCGCCGCACCGCGCCGCGCAGCCGCCGCCCGACGAGCAGCCCCTCGAACGAGCCGAGCGGGTGCACATGGCGCTTGAGCGAGCGCTCGTCGACGATCTCCACACTCGTCACCAGCGAGCCGGTGACGGCGGGAGCGAGCCCGGCCCGCACCACCTCGACCTCGGGCAGCTCGGGCACGGTCAGCCCTCGATCGGAGCGGCGGGCGCCGCGGGCGCGACCGGCTCACCCGGAGCCGTCGCCGAGAGGCGCGTCCAGGCGTCGAGAGCGGCGGCCATCTCGGCCGCCTTCTTGCTCGTCCCCTCGCCGCGCGCCGTGACGAGCCCGCCGACGACGACGGTGGCGACGAAGACCTTGCTGTGGTCCGGTCCGGTCGCCGCGATCTCGTAGCGGGGCGCGGGCGCACCGCGCTCGGCCGCCGCCTCCTGGAGGCTCGTCTTCGGGTCCATCGAGACGCCGAAGCGCAGCGGATCCGCGGTCAGCGGGGCGATCAGCCTCAGCACGAGATCGCGCGCGGCGTCCGGGCCGGTGCCGAGGTAGACCGCGCCGATGATCGCCTCGACGGTGTCCGCGAGGATCGACGACTTGTCGCGGCCGCCGGTCATCTCCTCGCCGCGGCCGAGGCGGAGGTGCTCGCCCAGGCCGATGCCGCGGGCGATCTCGGCCAGCGCGACCGTCGATACCAGGCTCGCCCGGCGCTTGGCCAGGTCGCCCTCGCTCAGCGCGGGGTACTCGGTGTAGAGCATGACCGTCACGGCCTGCCCGAGGATCGAGTCGCCGAGGAACTCGAGGCGCTCGTTATGCGGGAGGCCGCCGTGCTCGAAAGCGAACGACCGGTGCGTCAGGGCGAGCTCGAAGAGCTCACCATCGAGGCTCACGCCGAGCGTGGCCTCCAGACGCGACCGGTCGTCGCTGGAGGGTGTGGCAGAGGTCTGGTTCACCATGGACCGCACGGCTCGTGTCGCGGAGCGACGCGGAGCCGAAGGGACTGGATCAGACGTTCGCGACCTTGCGGCCCTTGTACTCGAGGAACAGCGCGGTGCCCGCGGAGTCCTCGACGACCTTGGCGCGGTGCGGGAGGCTGTAGACGGTCTTGCCGTTCTCGACGGTCTTCACCAGGGGCGGGACCTCCGCCTTCCACTGCGAACGACGAGCGTGGGTGTTCGCGCGGGACTTCTTCCTCTTGGGAACAGCCATGATTCTCTCTTCTCTAGCTCGGTCGGATCAGGCGGGGCTGATCAGGTTCGGTCGTCTTCGGTGCGCGGCTCGGCGCCGGCACCACTGTCTGCGGAAGCTCCGGGCGCTGCGGCCCCACCGGTCCCCGACTCGCCCAACCCGGCGAGCGCGGCCCACCTGGAGTCGCGCGGAGCCTCGGGCTCGGACACGGAGGACTCGGCCAGCCGCTCCCCCGTGACAGGGTCGAGGCCCGGACAATCCGGCCGGCAGACCGGCTGGAACGGCAGCGACAGCACCACCGCATCCCTGACCAGAGGTTCAAGATCCACGTGGTCGTCGTGAACCTCATAGTCGAAAGCTTCGTCAGAAGAGTACGCGAAAAGTTCCTGGAACTCGACATCGACAGGCAGGGAGATGTCGGTGAGGCAGCGGCTGCACTCGCCGACGGCCTCCGCGGACACCTGGACGCTGGCCAGGATGCCCTCGTGCACCGACTCGATCCGGACGTCGAGATCGAGCGGCGCGCCCTGGCGGACGGCGACGATTCCCTCGCCGAAGGCCTCGGGCGCCTCGAGGTCGAGACGGTGCTCGCGCATCTCCCCCGGGCGGTTCACGATGTCGCGCACGTTCACGGTGAACGGCGTCTTCTTGAAAGTAGTCACGAGGATCGAGCCTAGTCCCCCGCGCCACGCCCGGGCGGAGGTCCGGCGGATCCCGCCGACACCCCGCACCCTCACTCCTCAGAAGATGCGGCCGAGTACGCGGAAGTTGCGGTAGCCGGGATCGACTACCGCAACTTCTGCGGAGTGGAGAGGGTGGTCAGTGGGAAAGGACGCGTCAGGCGCCGCCCTCCTGCAGGGTCACCTCGATCGGCTCGTAGTCGGCGCCGCTGGTGTCGACGCCCTCGTCCGCGAGCTCGGCGAGCGCCTTCTCGACGTACTCGTTCGAGTAGGCGGTCTCCGGCGGGTCCTCGCTGATGATGGTCGCGCCGGTCTCGTTCTCCGTCGTCTTGGCGATGTCGACCGTCTGGTCCCAGGCGGCCTCGTCGATCATGCCGACGCCGTCGGTCGAGGGCCAGATCAGCTTGTTGACCTCGTTGGTCATCCAGAGCTGGTGGCTCGTGCCGAGCGTGGAGCCGGCCGCGGTGACGATGTCCGCCGCCTCCTGCGGGTTGTCCTTCGCGTAGATCCAGCCCTTGATCGACGCCTTGATGAAGGCGACGGTCTGCTCGGCGTAGGCGTCGTCGCTCGAGAGCTTGTCCGCGTCGGCCCAGATCGCGTCCTGCAGCATCGCGGTGCCGACGTCGTTCCAGCTGATCACGTTGAGGTCGTCCGGCGTGTACAGCTCGCCCGTGTCGGGGTTCACCGTCTCGAGGACCTGCGCGTACTCGTTGTAGGTCATCGCCTGCGCGGCGTCGATGTCGCCGGCGAGGAAGCCGTTCATGTCGAAGAGCTGCTGCACGAGCGAGATGTCGCTGAGCGCGACGCCGTCCTTCTGCATGCCGGCGAAGAGCTCCCACTCGTTGCCGTAGCCCCAGCTGCCGACCTGCTTGCCCGCGAGGTCGGCGGGCGAGGTGATGCCCTTGTCCTTGAACGAGATCTGCGTGGTCGCGCTGCGCTCGAAGATCTGCGCGACATCGGTGATGTTCGCGCCGTTCTCGATCGAGCCGAGCACCTTCGGGACCCAGGAGATCGCGTAGTCGGCGTCCCCGGAGGCGAGGACGTCCTGCGGCACGATGTCGCCGCCGCCCTCGGCGATGGTCACGTCGAGGCCCTCGTCCTCGTAGTAGCCCTGGTCGACGGCGGCGTAGTAGCCGGCGAACTGGGCCTGGGCGACCCACTGGAGCTGCAGGGTGACGGGGGTGAGATCCCCGGAGTCCCCCGAGGCTCCGGAGCCGGTGTCACTGGTTGCGCTGCAGCCGGTGAGCGCGAGGCCGACGGCGGCGAGCCCCGCCGTGGTCGTCATCGCGATGCGCGTGCGTCTGTTCACTGTTCCTCCTGGTGCGGTGCGGTGCGGGATGCGGCCCGGACGGGCCGTCAGTGCCGTGGTGCGGATGGAGCGGTGGAGCGGATGGAGCGAGTGCGGTGGTGCGAGTGCAGTGGTGCGGGTGGTGCGTTCGGGTGGTGCCGAAGTGCCCGTCCGGCGCGAGCCGGCGGGAGTCGAGGGGCGCGTCTCAGCGCGCGTGGCTGCGCCGCAGCGCGAGCGCCTCGAGGCCCGCGGTGACGCAGTAGAAGACGAGGCCGACGAGCACGGCGCCGAGCACGTAGGCGTAGGCCAGCGCGTAGTCGCTGCCCGACGCCGCCGAGGTGATCGACTTGCCGAGGCCCCCGATCGGCCCGCCGAAGTACTCGGCGACCAGCGCCGAGATCACGGCGAGCGAGGAGGCGATCCGCAGTCCGGTGAAGAAGAACGGCACCGCCCCGGGCAGCGTGATCGTCCGCGCCGTCTGCCACGGCGAGGCGGCGTAGGCGCGCATGAGATCGCGGTGCACGGGAGCAGCCTGCCGGAGCCCTCGCAGCGTGTTGACGTACACCGGCACGAAGACCGCGAGCGCGGCCACGAGCTGCCGCGCCGTCTCCACGTTGGCGCCGAACATCGTGTAGAGCACGGGGGCCAGTGCCACGATCGGCACGACGGCCGCGGCGGCGACGATCGCCGCCGTCAGCCCGTCGAAGACCCGCACCAGCGCCGACACCGCGGCGACGAGCACCGCGAGCACCGCCCCGGCGACGAGCCCGATCAGCGCGTTGCCGCCGGTCACCCGGCTCCCGGCGAGGACCGAGCCGGCGTTCTGCGCGAACTCCGCCCCGATCGCGAGCGGCGACGGCAGCACGAACGGCTGCACGTCGAGCGCCGCGACGCCGACCTGCCAGAGCAGCAGCGCCGCGACGCCGAGCACGAGCGGCGCGACGACCGCCCGGGCGAGCGCGGGGCTGTTCACCGGTTCTCCACCCCGCGCGGCACAGCCGCGGCGTCGCCGTGCAGCAGCTCGCGCACGGCCCCGACGTCCGAGAAGAACGCCGCGTCCTCGCGCACCCCCGCCTCGCGCTCGGAGGAGTCGGGCAGCGCGATCCGCAGCACGTCCCGGATCCGTCCAGGCCGCGGCGACATCACCACGACGCGGTCGGAGAGGAACACCGCCTCGGGGATCGAGTGCGTCACGAAGACCACGGCGGCCCCCGTCTCGCTCCGGATGCGCAGCAGCTCGGTCTGCATCCGCTCGCGGGTCATCTCGTCCAGGGCGCCGAACGGCTCGTCCATCAGCAGCAGCCGGGGGCTCTCGGCGAGGGCGCGCGCGATGGCCACCCGCTGCTGCATCCCGCCGGAGAGCTGGTCGGGGTAGGAGTCGGCGAAGTCGCCGAGCCCCACGAGCGCCAGCAGCTCGTCGACCCGCGACCGGCGGGCCGCGGTGCCGACGCCGTGCAGCTCGAGCGGCAGCGCGATGTTCGCGCGGATGCTCCGCCAGGGCAGCAGCCCCGCCTGCTGGAACGCGATCCCGTACTCCTGGTCGAGCCGCGCCTGCCGCGCCGTCTTGCCGAACACCGAGATCGTGCCCGAGGTCGGCTCGTCCAGGTCGGCGATCAGGCGCAGCAGCGTCGACTTGCCGCAGCCGGAGGGCCCGATCAGCGACACGAACTCCCCCGCGGCGATCTCGAGCGAGACGGTGTCGAGCGCGATGACGCTCGTGTTCTTCTTCGTGGTGAACGTCTTGGTGACGGAGTCGACGACGACGGCCGGTTCGGCAGCGCTCATGCGGGCTGCTCCCCTCTGCGGAACGGACGGAGGGCGGTGCCGATCAGGCCGACGACGCCGGCGGCCGCGAGGCCCACCAGCACCGCGCCCAGGATCGGCGCCCAGGGCTTGGCGGGGTCTCCCCCGGCGGAGGAGGCGAACTCGATGATCATGCGACCGATGCCGCCGCGCAGGCCGATCGAGACCTCGGCGACGACGGTGCCGATCACGGCGCTGACGGCACCGAGCCGCAGCGCCGGGAGGAGGAACGGCACGCTCGCGGGCAGGCGCAGCCGCAGCAGCGTCTTCCACCAGCCGACGCCGTAGACGCGCATCAGCTCGACCTGGTGCGCCGACGGCGCGTTGAGCCCGCGCAGCGCCCCGATCGAGACGGGGAAGAAGGCGAGGTAGGAGGCGATCAGCGCCACCGACATCCAGTTCTCCCAGGTGAACGCGCCGAGCTCGAGCTGCGAGCCCCAGCGGCGCACCAGCGGTGCGATCGCGATCAGCGGCACCGTCTGGCTCAGCACGATCCACGGCAGCACCGCGGACTCGGCCGTGCGGAAGCGCTGCATCAGCACGGCGAGCAGCAGCCCGACGACCACGCCGACGACCCAGCCCACGGCCGCGACCCCGAGCGAGAAGGCGCTGGCCTGCAGCACAGCGAGCCAGAGCACCGGGGCGTTGCGGGCGCCGGTGATCGGCTCCGCGAGCCGGCCGGCGATCTCCCAGAGGTGCGGCATCGCGATGGCGCTGGTGCGCGGGAGCACGGTGACGCCCTGGATCACGACGCCGGTCTCCGGCCCGAGGGCCTTGTAGACCTCCCAGAGCACCGCGAGCAGGAGCAGCCCGGCCGCGCCGAGCAGGACCCCGCGCGTCGCGGCCGGCGACCTCATGCCTTCGCCACGATGTGCGGGCCGAGGGCCGGGATGACCCGCTCGCCGTACACGCGCAGCGTCTCCTCCTTGTTGTCGTGCTGGAGGTAGCCGGCGAACTGCGTGACGCCGATCTCGGCGAGCGCCGTCAGCTTCGCGATGTGCTCGTCGGCGGTGCCGAGGACGCAGAAGCGCTCGACGATCTCGTCGGGCACGAACGCGGTGTGCGAGTTGCCGGCCCGCCCGTGCTCGTTGTAGTCGTAGCCCTCGCGCCCGGCGATGTAGTCGGTCAGTGCCTGCGGGACGGCGCCGCTCGTGCCGTAGCGGCCGACGATGTCGGCGACGTGGTTGCCGACCATCCCGCCGAACCAGCGGCACTGGTCGTACATGTGCGCGCGGTCGGTCCCGATGTACATCGGCGCCGCGACGCAGAACTGCAGCGACTCCGGGTCGCGGCCGACGTTCGCCGCCGCGTCCTTGACCGTCTGGATCATCCAGCGCGCGATGTCGAGGTCGGCGAGCTGCAGGATGAACCCGTCGCCCGTCTCCCCCGCCAGCTTGAGCGCGAGCGGCCCGTAGGCGGCGACCCACATCTCCAGCGAGGAGCCGCGGCTCCACGGGAACTGCAGGGTCGAGCCGTTGTACTCGACCGAGCGGCTGTTGGCGAGCTCCCGGATGACGTGGATCGACTCCCGCAGGGTCTTCAGCGTGGTGGGAGCACCGCCGGTGACGCGGACGGCGGAGTCGCCGCGGCCGATGCCGCAGACGGTGCGGTTGCCGTACATCTCGTTGAGGGTCGCGTGCAGCGAGGCGATGACGGTCCAGTCGCGGGTCGCCGGGTTGGTCACCATCGGGCCGACGGTGATCCGGTGGGTCTTCTCGAGGATCTGCGAGTAGATGACGTACGGCTCCTGCCAGAGCAGGTGCGAGTCGAACGTCCACGCGTAGTCGAAGCCGTAGGTCTCGGCGAGGACGGCGAGCGCGACGGTGCGCGAGGCGGGCGGGTTGGTCTGGAGGACGACTCCGAAGTCCATGGGGCTTCCTTCGTTGCGGTGGGAAAAAGATGACTTCAGGTCAGATCAGATACTGCGAGAGACCTCGCTTGATGTATTTGCCGTCGCCCTTGGTGCCGATGTAGTCGCCGGAGTCGACGACGACCTTGCCGCGGGAGATCACGGTGTCGACGTGGCCGTCGATCTCGAAGCCCTCCCAGGCGGAGTAGTCCATGTTCATGTGGTGGCTGCGGCCCTCGCCGATGCCGATCGAGGTGTGCCCGTTCGGGTCGTAGACGACCACGTCGCCGTCGGCCCCGGGCTGGATCACGCCCTTCTTCCCGTACATCCCGAACATCCGCGCCGGAGTGGTCGAGGTGAGCTCGACCCAGCGCGGCAGCGAGATCTGCCCGGACACGACGCCCTGATACATCAGGTCCATCCGGTGCTCGACCGAGCCGATGCCGTTGGGGATCTTCGAGAAGTCGCCGACGCCCATGTCCTTCTGGCCCTTCATGCAGAAGGGGCAGTGGTCGGTGGAGACCATCTGGATGTCGTTGGTCCGCAGCGACTGCCACATGTGGTGCTGGTGCCCCTCCGCCTTCGAGCGCAGCGGCGTCGAGCACACCCACTTCGCGCCCTCGAAGCCCGGTGCGCCGAGCTGCTCCTCGAGCGAGAGGTAGAGGTACTGCGGGCAGGTCTCGCCGAACACGTTCATCCCGCGGTCGCGGGCCTGCGCGATCTGCTCCACCGCCTGCTTCGCCGACACGTGCACCACGTAGAGCGGCGCGCCGGTGAGGTCCGCGATCATGATCGCCCGGTGCGTCGCCTCCTCCTCCGCCTGCCACGGCCGCGAGGTGCCGTGGAAGTAGGGCGAGGTGTTGCCGGCGGCGAGCGACTGCTTCACCAGCTCGTCGATGATCGCGCCGTTCTCGGCGTGCATCATCATCATCGCGCCGTTCGAGGCGCCCTTCTGGAACGCCCGCAGGATCTGCCCGTCGTCCGAGAGGAACACGCCCTTGTAGGCCATGAACAGCTTGAAGCTGGTCACCCCCTCGTCCATCAGCTCGTCCATCGCCACCAGGGACGAGTCCTGCACGTCGGAGAGGATCTGGTGGAAGCCGTAGTCGATCGCGCAGTTCCCGGCCGCCTTCTCCTGCCAGGCCTGGTAGCGGTCGACCACGCTCTCGCCCGGGTACTGCACGACGAAGTCGACGATCGACGTGGTCCCGCCCCAGGCCGCGGCGCGGGTGCCGGTCTCGAAGGTGTCCGAGGCGAAGGTGCCGCCGAACGGCATCTCCATGTGCGTGTGCGCGTCGATCCCGCCGGGGATGACGTACTTGCCGGTCGCGTCGATCACGCGGTCGACGTTCGCCGCGAGGTCGAAGCCCAGCAGCGTCGAGCCGGGCGCGAGCACCGCGGCGATGGTCTCGCCGTCGATCAGGACGTCGGCGGTGGCGGTGCCGGTCGCGTTGACGACCGTGCCGTTCGTGATGAGGGTCTTCATCGATGCTCCTCGGTGGTTCCGGTGCTGCGGCGGTCGCGCGGTCAGGACGTCGGCGGTCAGGGCTTCGGGATGCTCGTGTACGAGTCCGGCCGGCGGTCGCGGTAGAACTGCCAGTCGTCGCGCATCTGCTGCACCATGTCGAGGTCGAGATCGCGGATCAGGATCTCCTCGCTGTCGCCCGAGCCGCGCTCGCCGACGAAGTTGCCGCGCGGGTCGATCACCTGGCTGGTGCCGTAGAAGTCGACGGCCAGCTCGCCGTACTCGTTGTCCTCGCGGCCGACCCGGTTGGGCTGGAGCACGAAGTAGCCGTTCGCCACGGCGGCGCACGGGCCCTCCACCTCCCACAGGCGGTTCGAGAGGCCCGGCTTGGTCGCGTTCGGGTTGAACACCATGTGCGCGCCGTTCAGGCCCAGCTCGCGCCAGCCCTCGGGGAAGTGCCGGTCGTAGCAGATGTAGACGCCGACCTTGCCGACGGCGGTGTCGAAGACCGGGTAGCCGAGGTTGCCGGGGCGGAAGTAGAACTTCTCCCAGAAGCGGTCGAGGTGCGGGATGTGGTGCTTGCGGTACTTGCCGAGGATCGTGCCGTCGGCGTCGACGACCACGGCGGTGTTGTAGTAGACGCCGGTGATGTCCTCCTCGTAGATCGGCAGGATCATCACCGTGCCGAGCTCCTTCGCCAGCGCGGCGAAGCGCTGCACGATCGGGCCGTCGGCCGGCTCGGCGTAGCGGTAGTACTTCTTGTCCTCGGTGATGCCGAAGTACGGGCCGTAGAACAGCTCCTGGAAGCAGACGATCTGCGCTCCCTGGGCGGCGGCGTCGCGGGCGAACTGCTCGTGCTTGTCGAGCATCGACTCCTTGTCGCCGGTCCACGTGGTCTGGGTGATCGCTGCGCGGACGATGGTCATCGGTACCTCCATGCTTCGGTCGGCCCGGTCGAGGCTCCGCCGAGGTCCCGCGAGACGCGGGAGGCGGCGCCGAGGGGCCGTGGTCTCACTGTGGTCCGCGCGAGGGTCGAAGGCAATGACCGCTTCCGCTCCGTGCGCCGGACAGGGGTTCATCGTCGTCCTCCGACGTTTCCCGGGTGTTTCCGGCGCGGATCCGCAGCATTAAGGCCTCGGCCCCTTCGGAATCCGCGGTGTCCGCGGTCCGCGGTAGCGTCGACGGATGCGCATCACGATCCTGGCCGGCGGCGTCGGCGGCGCCCGCTTCACCTCCGCGGTGCGCGAGCACCTCCGCGACCTCGAGGCGGCCGGCGGCGGTCCCTCCGAGATCACGGTCGTCGCCAACACCGGCGACGACATGTGGCTGACCGGCCTGAAGGTCTGCCCCGACCTCGACTCGCTCACCTACGCGCTCGCCGGTGTCAACGACACCGAGCGCGGCTGGGGCCGGGCCGGCGAGAGCGAGCGCGTCTCGGCCGAGCTGACCGCGTTCGGCGTCGGCTGGCCGTGGTTCACCCTCGGCGACCTCGACATCGGCACGCACCTCGCCCGCACCTCGATGCTGCGCGACGGGCTCACCCTCTCCGAGGCCACCGAGCGGATCACCGCGCGCTGGCCGCTGGGCGTCCGCCTGCTGCCGATGTCCGACTCCGACGTCGAGACCCACGTCGAGGTCGACCTGCCCGGCGAGGGCGTCCGGCTGCTGCACTTCGAGGAGTGGTGGGTGCGGCTGCGCGCGTCGGTGCCCGCCCGCCGCTTCGTCCAGCGGGGCGTCGAGGAGGCGCGCCCCGCCCCGGGCGTGCTCGAGGCGATCGCCGACACCGATGCGGTCCTGATCGCGCCGTCCAACCCGGTGGTGTCGATCGGGACGATCCTCGGCGTTCCCGGCATCGCGGAGGCCGTGCGGACCACGTCGGCTCCGGTCGTCGGCGTCTCGCCGATCATCGGCGGCGCGGTGGTGCGCGGCATGGCCGACCACTGCCTGCCCGCGATCGGCGTCGAGACCTCGGCGGAGGCGGTGGGCCGGCACTACGGCGCCCGCTCGGCCGGCGGCCTGCTCGACGCCTGGCTGGTCGGCGAGGAGGACGCGGCGGCCGTCGGCGCCCTCGACGGCACCGGTCTGCGCGTCCACTCGGTCCCGCTCTGGCTCCGCGACCGGGACAGCTCAGCGCGGCTCGCGGCCGACGCGATCGCCGCAGCCCGCGCCTGACCGGCGCCGGACACGCGCCACCGGCCGGCGCCTCCCAGCCTCGGGGGCCAGGCTGGCAGCACCCCTCACCGCACCATCGAAAGGACCACCCATGCCCGGAGCCCTCGTCCTCGCCGGAGGCGGCCTCGCCGGAATCGCCTGGGAGCTCGGCATCGTCCGCGGCCTCAGCGACGCCTCGCCCGAGGCGGCCCGCCTCCTCCTCGACCCCTCGACGACCCTGATCGGCACCTCGGCCGGCTCCGCCGTCGCCTCGCAGCTGAGCACCTCCGTCGGCCTCGACGAGGCCTACGCGTCGCAGCTGCGCGAGGAGTCCGCCGAGATCGGCGCCGTCGTCGACGTCGAGCGCCTGCAGGCGAGCTACGCCGCCGCGATCGAGGGCGCGACCTCGCCGGAGGACGCCCGGCGCCGCATCGGCGTGCTCGCCCTCGAGACCGCGACCCTCTCCGAGGAGTCCCGCCGCGACGTCATCGCCGCGCGGATCGCCGATGCCGACTGGCCCGAGCAGCGCCTCCTGATCACCGCGATCGACACCGCCACCGGGGCGCTCGCCGTCTTCGACCGCACGAGCGGCGTCGGCCTCGTCGACGCCATCGCCGCCAGCTGCGCGGTGCCCGGTGTCTGGCCGCCGGTCAGCATCGACGGCGTCCGCTACATGGACGGCGGCGTGCGCTCCGGGAGCAACGCCGACCTCGCCGCGGGTGCCGACTGGGTGGTCGTCATCACGCCGATGTCCGGCATCGGCTCGCCCGGTGTCGGCACGCTGCCCACCGCCGAGCTCGAGGCGCTGTCGGGCTCGCGCGTCGAGGTCGTCTACGCGGACGAGGCGTCGATCGCCGCCTTCGGCCCGAACTCGCTCGACCCCGAGGTCCGTCCCGCCGCCGCGCAGGCCGGCCGGGCGCAGGGCGCGCGGATCGCCGCCCGGATCGCCGCACTGGTCGGCGCGGACGAGCCGGCCCGCGCCTGACCGGCGCCCGCGTCGCTCCTCCTCAGCGCTTCACGCCGTAGCGGAGGAACACCGTTCCGTCCGCGAAGCTGCGCTGCTGCCGGAGCTCGAGGCGGCTGCGGAAGCCGTGCGGGAGGAACGGCGTTCCGCCGCCCACCGCGATCGGCGCCACGTACCAGCGGATCTCGTCGACCACGCCGGCCAGGAGCGCCTGCGCCCCGAGGGTCGCACCGCCGACGGAGACGTCGTGCGGCTTCGAGCGCACCTCCTGCGCCACGCCCACCGGATCGAACGTCCGCTCGAGCCGGGTGCGGCGGGTGCGCACGGCGGGCAGGGTCGTCGAGTAGACGACCTTGTCGGCCGCGCGCCACATCTCCTGGAAGTCGTGGATGAAGGCGAACTGCTCGGCGAGCTCGTAGCCCGCGTCCCAGCCGCGCATGGTCTCGTAGATCCGGTGACCGTAGAGGTACGTGCCCACCCCGGTCTCGGTCTCGTTGATGAAGCGGTGCACCTCGGGACGGGGCGTGGCCCAGCTGAAATCCCCGGTCTCGTCGACGGTGTAGCCGTCGATCGAGGCGACACCGCTGTAGACGAGCGCGCCCACATCGGCCTCCTCTGCAGCCGGATTCGGGTTCCGACCACGCCCGCGAGGGTAGGCGTGAGAGCGCTCCAGCGCAACGGCTGCCGGAGAACAGTCGCCGAACGACGGCCGAGCGGCGCGGGGCGTCCCCCTCCGGGCTCAGTGCCTGCTGCTGAGCAGCGCCAGCACGTCGGCGTGGCGCCCCTCGGCCTCGGCGTCGCGGAGGAAGCGCACCCGGTCGACGAGCACCTCCTCCACCTCCGGCTGCGTGGCGAGGATCCGCACCGTCTCGTCGAGGAACTCGTCCAGCGGCATCGCGCTCGGGTCGTCCTGCTGCCCCATCAGCGTCGTCTGCACGGCCGGCGGCACCAGCTCGATCACCTGCACCGGAGTCTCCGCGAGCTGCGCCCGCAGGCTCTGCGTGTAGGAGTGCACCGCGGCCTTGGTCGCGCTGTAAGTCGGGGTCGCCGGCAGCGGCACGAACGCGAGCCCCGAGGACACCGTCATCAGCACGCCGTCCGGCTTCGCGGCGATCCACGGCGTGAACGCGGTCAGCGTGCGGATCGTGCCGAGCAGGTTGGTCTCGACGATCGCCGCGGCGGTGTCGAGGTGCCCCGAGTCCCGCAGGTCCTCCGGCAGCATGATGCCGGCCATCGTGACGACAACGTCGAGGTCGGGGTGCTCCCGGGTGACCGTCTCGACCGCGGCGGCGATCGACTCCGGATCGGTGACGTCGATCACGACCGAGTGCGAGCCGGGGTGGGCCGCCGTGAACTCGTCCAGCAGCTCGCTGCGGCGACCGCCGAGGATCACCGTGCTGCCCGCGTCGAGGAAGCGCTCGGCGAGGCCCCGGCCGATGCCCGAGGTCGCGCCGGTGATCAGGATGGTGCTGCCCGTGGTCTTCATGTGGTCTCCTCCGTGTCCCGGGCTGTCCCGCCCGGCTGACCCCAGCGTCGCCCTGCGCCGCACGGGCCGGAAGGGCTGGACGATCCAGGGATCGGCGGTCCCTGGTCCGCGATGCGCGCGGACCGGCAGGATGAGCGCATGGACCGACCTGCGCTCGCCGAGTTCCTCCGCGGCCGACGCGAGCGGCTGCAGCCGTCCGACGTCGGCATGCCGCCCGGAGCGCGCCGCCGCACCGCGGGCCTGCGCCGGGAGGAGATCGCCGCCGCCGTCGGCATGTCCGCCGACTACTGGTCGCGGCTGGAGCAGCAGCGCGGACCGCAGCCGTCCGAGCAGATGCTCACCGCGATCGCCCGCGGGCTGCGCCTGGACCTCGACGAGCGCGACCACCTCTTCCGACTCGCCGGGCAGACCCCGCCCGCGCGGCACCGGCGCGACGAGCACGTCTCCCCCGGGCTGCTCCGCGTGCTGGACCGGCTGGACGACACTCCCGCGCTGGTGATCACGGAACTCGGCGAGACCCTGGTGCAGAACCGTCTGGCCCGCGCCCTCTTCGGCGACGGCGCCGACTGGACCGGCCTGGACCGCAGCGGCATCCACCGCTGGTTCGCGCACCCCGACGAGGCCCGGCGCAGCTACCCCGAGCGCGAGCACGAGCACCAGGGGCGGATGCAGACCGCCCAGCTGCGCTTCGCCGCCGCGGTACCCGACGCCGACCCGCTGGCCGCCCGGATCATCGAGTCGCTGCTCGGTCGGAGCGAGGAGTTCCGCCGCTACTGGGAGCTCCAGGAGGTCACCGCCCGCTTCGAGGACCACAAGACCCTGCGCCACCCCGAGGTCGGCGAGATCGACGTCGACTGCCAGGCCCTCTTCACCGAGAACCAGGCGCAGGTGCTGCTGGTTCTCACGCCGCGCGCCGGATCGCCCGCCTCCGCCGAGGCCCTCCGGCTGCTCGGGGTCGTCGGCGATCAGCGGCTGACGCCGTCCGCGTAGGGCCGGCGTCGACCGGGCGGGTGTCCGCGAGGGTCCGTCCGCGCCGGGGCGCGTGTCCGCCGCGCGCCGGGGTCCGCCTAGGGTGGAGGCGGTCGCAGCGAGCGGCCGCGAAGGGTTCCTCATGAAGATCAGCCAGCTGCGTCACTTCGTGGCCGTCGCCGAGGAGCTCCACTTCGTGCGCGCCGCCGAGAAGCTCGGCATCTCCCGCGCGAAGCTCGACTCCTCCGTCGCCGCCGTCGAGCTCGACCTCGGCCGCCCGCTCTTCGAGCCCGGCGCCGCCGCCACGACCCTCACCGCCGCCGGCCGCCAGCGCCTCGTCTCGGCCCGCGAGGAGCTCGCCGCCCTCGGCGACGAGCCGGAGGAGGCCCCCAAGTCCGGCGGCAAGGCCAAGGCCTCGAAGGGCACCGGCCGCGCCCCCGTCGTCAAGGGCCAGCCCAAGCCCTACAAGCGCCGCCAGTCCCGCTGACCCGAGGTCCCGCGAGGTTCTCCTGTGGGCCCTACCGGGCTCGAACCGATGACATCCACGGTGTAAACGTGGCGCTCTACCAACTGAGCTAAAGGCCCCCGTCGCGGCCGGGCCGCGGACGATCGGATCGATCCTACGACACGGCTCGCAGCGCTACTCTCGGCGCATGGCGGACACGGACGACACCCGCGCGAGGCGCCGGGCCGAGAGCCGCTGGCCGGCGTCCGCCGCGATCCTCGTGGCCGTGGCGCTCAACCTCGTCGGGCACGATCCCGGCACCTCGGTCGTCCGGATCGCCGCGGCGGTCCTGACACTCGCGCTGCTGATCCCGCTGTTCGTGGTCAACCCGCGGCGCCTGGACACCGAGACCCGCTGGTCCCGCGGAGTGTCGATCGCCCTCGCGGTCGTGCTCGCCGCGGCGAACCAGATCAACGTCGTCCGGGTCGTGATCGACCTCGTCGACGGATCCGCCGACGGCCCGCTCCTGCTGCTCACCGCGCTGCAGGTCTGGGTCACCAACGTCGTCGCCTACGCGCTGATCTACTGGGAGCTCGACCGCGGCGGCCCCGTCTCGCGCGGCACGCTCGAGCGCGCGCAGCTGCCGCCCGCCGACTTCGCCTTCCCGCAGGACACCTACCGCGACACCGTCAGCGAGGTCGCGGTCGGCTCCTCCGAGAAGGCCGACTGGCGCCCCGGCTTCGTCGACTACCTCTACGTCTCGACGACGAACACCATGGCGTTCAGCCCCACCGACACGATGCCGCTGTCCAGCCGGGTGAAGCTCCTGATGGCCCTCGAGGGCTTCACCGGCTTCGTCCTGCTGGCCCTGGTCATCTCCCGAGCGGTGAACATCCTCAACTGACGCCCTGGCGTGTGCACCCCTGCACCCCTCCCGCGAGATGCCACTTATGAGCGCGACACGCCGTGAAAGGCGGTCACAAGTGGCATCTCGCGGAGGGTGTCAGGCGTGGGCCGGAGTGAGCGCGTCGATCGCGGCGCGGTAGTCGTCCATCGAGCGGGCCTCGCCGGGAGCCGTGATGAAGGTGTCGCGGATGACGCCCTCCTTGTCGATGAGGAAGGTCGCGCGCGTCGCGTAGCCCTTGCCCTCGAGGAAGACGCCGTACTGCTTGGCGACGTCGCCGTGCGGCCAGAAGTCGGAGAGCAGCGTGAAGTCGTAGCCCTGCTTCTCGCCCCAGGCGCGCAGGGTGTGCTTGGAGTCGACGGAGATGCCGATCAGCTCGACCTCCGCGTGCTCGAACAGCGAGAGGTTCTCGCGCAGTGCGCAGAACTCGCCGGTGCAGGTGCCGGAGAAGGCGAGGGGGAAGAAGACGAGGGCGACGTTGCGCCGCCCGTGGAAGTCGCCGAGCTGGATGCGCTCGCCGTACTGGTTCGCGAGTTCGAAGTCGGGAGCCAGCGTGAGCTTCTCGAGAGCCATCGGACGATGTCCTTCCATGCGCACGAATGTCGCGCGAGCACGAGGGGCAATGCTAGACCCGCTCCGCCGATCGGCCAAGGGACCGCGACGATCGGCCGCTGGACGCGGTCCGGATGGAGAAATCCCACAGTGCCCTGTGCGGTTCCGTCGTGGATCGCCACACATGACCGGAATCGCTAGGCTTGCACGGGTGCCCGCGCGCTCCTCGTCATCCGAGGGTCCTGCGCGCGGATCCGCACCGCTTCATGAGAGTGATGTCTCGGGCACGATCTGCCCCCAGAGAGAGGTCGAGGGTGACTGTTAACGATCAGGACCCGTATTCCGTCGGACACGTCGACTCGGATCCCGAGGAAACGTCGGAGTGGAACGAGTCGCTGGACGCGCTCGTCGAGGAGCGGGGTGCCGGTCGCGGACGCGACGTCATGCTCAGCCTCCTCAAGCGCTCCAAGGAGCTGCACCTCGGCGTTCCGATGGTGCCGACGACGGACTACATCAACACCATCGCGGCCGAGAACGAGCCCGACTTCCCCGGCGACGAGGACGTCGAGCGCCGCTACCGCGCCTGGATCCGCTGGAACGCGGCCATCCTCGTGCACCGCGCGCAGCGCCCCGGCATCGGCGTCGGCGGGCACATCTCGACCTACGCGTCGAGCGCCTCGCTCTACGAGGTCGGCTTCAACCACTTCTTCCGCGGCCAGGACCACCCGGGCGGCGGCGACCAGATCTTCATCCAGGGCCACGCCTCCCCCGGCCCCTACGCGCGCGCCTTCCTCGAGGGACGCCTGAGCGAGCACCAGCTCGACGGGTTCCGCCAGGAGAAGTCGCACCAGGGCGGCGGGCTCTCCAGCTACCCGCACCCGCGCCTCATGCCGGAGTTCTGGCAGTTCCCGACCGTGTCGATGGGCCTCGGCCCGATCAACGCGATCTACCAGGCGCAGGCGAACAAGTACCTCACCAACCGCGGCATCAAGGACGCCTCCGACCAGCAGGTCTGGGCGTTCCTCGGCGACGGCGAGATGGACGAGGTCGAGTCGCGCGGTCAGCTCCAGGTCGCCGCGAACGACGGCCTCGACAACCTCAACTTCATCATCAACTGCAACCTGCAGCGCCTCGACGGCCCGGTCCGCGGCAACGGCAAGATCGTCCAGGAGCTGGAGTCGTTCTTCCGCGGCGCCGGCTGGAACGTCATCAAGCTCATCTGGGGCCGCGAGTGGGACGACCTGCTCGCCCGCGACACCGAGGGCGCGCTGCTCGACCTGATGAACAAGACGCCCGACGGCGACTTCCAGACCTTCAAGACCGAGGACGGCGCCTACGTCCGCGAGAACTTCTTCGGCCGCGACGAGCGCGCGAAGAAGCTCGTCGAGGACTACAGCGACGAGCAGATCTGGGGCCTGCGCCGCGGTGGTCACGACTACCGCAAGATCTACGCCGCGATGAAGGCCGCGACGGAGCACAAGGGCCAGCCGACCGTCATCCTCGCGCACACCATCAAGGGCTACGGTCTCGGCCGCAGCTTCGAGGGCCGCAACGCGACCCACCAGATGAAGAAGATGACGCTCGACAACCTGAAGGGCTTCCGCGACACCATGCGGATCCCGATCACGGACGCCCAGCTCGAGGAGAACCCCTACCTCCCGCCGTACTACCACCCCGGTCAGGGCGACGAGGCGATCGAGTACATGCAGGAGCGCCGCCGCGCGCTCGGCGGCTACCTGCCCGAGCGCCGGTCGAAGTACACGCAGCTCTCGCTGCCGGACGACTCGGCCTACAAGATCGGCAAGAAGGGCTCCGGCACGCAGGAGATCGCCACCACCATGGCGTTCGTCCGCATCCTGAAGGACATCCTGCGCTCGAAGGACTTCGGCAACCGCGTCGTCCCGATCATCCCCGACGAGGCCCGCACCTTCGGCATGGACGCGTTCTTCCCGAACGCGAAGATCTACAACCCGCGCGGTCAGCACTACACGTCGGTCGACCGCGAGCTGCTCCTGGCCTACAAGGAGAGCCCGCAGGGTCAGATCCTGCATGTCGGCATCAACGAGGCGGGCGCCCTCGCGGCGTTCACCGCGGTCGGCACGTCCTACTCGACGCAGGGCGAGCCGCTCATCCCGGTCTACGTCTTCTACTCGATGTTCGGCTTCCAGCGCACGGCCGACGCGATCTGGGCGGCGGGCGACATGATGGCCCGCGGCTTCATGATCGCGGCGACCGCCGGTCGCACGACGCTGACCGGTGAGGGCCTCCAGCACGCGGACGGCCACTCGCCGATCCTCGCCGCCACCAACCCGGCCGTCGTCAGCTACGACCCGGCGTACAGCTACGAGATCGCGCACATCGTGCAGTCCGGTCTCGAGCGGATGTACGGCGGCAAGCACCCGGAGCCGAACGTCATGTACTACGTGACGGTCTACAACGAGCCGATCGTGCACCCGAAGGAGCCCGAGGACGTGGACGTGGACGGCATCGTCCGCGGCATCCACCGGGTCTCCTGGGGTCAGTGGGACGGCCCGAAGGCCCAGCTGCTCGCGTCCGGCGTCGCCGTGCCGTGGGCGATCGAGGCGCAGAAGCTCCTCGCCGAGGACTGGGGAGTGTCGGCCGACGTCTGGTCGGTCACCTCGTGGAACGAGCTGCGGCGCGACGGCATCAACGCCGAGCACCACAACTTCCTCTACCCCGAGGACGAGGCGCAGGTCCCCTACGTCACGCAGAAGCTCGCCGACGCGAAGGGCCCCTTCGTCGCCGTCTCGGACTTCTCGCACCAGGTCCCGGACCAGCTGCGCCAGTTCATCCCGGGCGACTTCGCGACGCTCGGAGCGGACGACTTCGGCTTCTCGGACACCCGCGCCGCCGCACGTCGCCACTTCAAGATCGACGGACCGTCGGTCGTGGTGCGCACGCTGCAGCTGCTCGCCAAGCGCGGCGAGGTCGACCCCTCGCTCTCCGCCCAGGCGATCCAGAAGTACAGCCTCCACGACGTGAACGCCGGCACCACCGGCAACGCGGGCGGCGAGAGCTGACGGACGGCTCGGTGCTCTCCTCCGACGACGCGCAGTCGACGCGGGGCACTGCCCCTTCCGCGGAGCGTCCGGCCACCCGGCCGGGCGCTCCGCGCACGAAGGAGCAGACCCTCGCGTGGCTGCGCACCCTCTCGGGCGAGCTGTCCACGCAGACCATCAAGAAGCTCGAGGACACGCTGCCCTGGTACGGCAGCATGCCCCCGGGCCGCCGCTCCGCGGTGGGCATGGTCGCGCAGGCCGGCATCACCTCGTTCATCTCCTGGTTCGACGACCCCTCGGCGACGCCGTGGATCGCCGCCGACGTCTTCGGAGCGGCTCCCCGGGAGCTGCTCCGCTCCGTCTCGCTGACCCAGACCCTCCAGCTGATCAAGGTCACCGTCGAGGTCGTCGAGGAGCGGATCACCAACCGCGGCGAGGACCTGCGCGAGGCGATCCTGCTCTACTCGCGCGAGATCGCCTTCGCCGCGGCCGACGTCTACGCCCGTGCGGCCGAGGCGCGCGGCCTCTGGGACGCCCGGCTCGAGGCGCTCGTCGTCGACTCGATCCTCACGGGCGAGGCCGACGACGAGCTGCCGAGCCGCATCGCGGCCCTCGGCTGGCACGGCCACGGCGAGGTCGCGGTGCTCGTGGGCACCGCGCCGAAGATGCTCGACGTCGACCAGCTCCGCCGCACCGCCCGGCACATGAGCGCCGACGTGCTGATCGGCGTGCAGGGCAGCCGGCTCGTGCTGGTGATCGGCCGCGCCGAGCCGAGCGAGAACGCGACGGAGGAGACCGGCCCGCCGGTCGCCTTCCTCGAGATCGCGAACGCGCTCGAGCCGGGCTTCGGCTCCGGTCACCTGGTCCTCGGCCACGAGGTGCCGACGCTCGTCGAGGCCTCGCGCAGCGCCCGCGCCGCCCTGGCCGGCTTCGCGGTCGCGCGCTCCTGGCGCAACGCCCCACGGCCGGTGAACGCCGACGACCTCCTCCCCGAGCGCGCCCTCGCCGGCGATCCCCTCGCCCGGCACAGCCTGATCACCCAGATCTACAAGCCGCTGCAGAAGCACTCGACCGAGCTGCTCACCACGCTGTGGGCGTACCTCGACAACGGCCGCTCGCTGGAGGCGACGGCCCGCGAGCTCTTCGTGCACCCCAACACCGTCCGCTACCGCCTGAAGCGGGTGGCGGAGGTGATCGGCTGGGACGCGACGGGCGCCCGCGAGGCGCTCATCCTCCAGTCGGCCCTCATCCTCGGCTCGATGAGCGACCCGGACGGAGCGGTCCGCCGCCGTCCGACCCGCAAGTGAGCCGCTCCCTCCTCGCACCCCGTTGTAGAACCGCCACAAGCTCTTTGTGGTTTGTCAGTACCTCAGAGCGCCGCACGAACCGGCGCGGATCGGAAGACTGAAAGCGTGATCGTCGTCGTCGCCCCGGGTCAGGGCTCCCAGACCCCCGGATTCCTCGAGCCCTGGCTCGCCGTCCCCTCGGTCGCCGAGCAGGTCGCCGCGCACTCGGAGGCGGTCGGCATCGACCTGGCCGCCCACGGCACCGTCTCGGACGCGGACACGATCCGCGACACCGCTGTCGCCCAGCCGCTGATCGTCTCCGCCGGGCTGGTCAGCCTGGCCGCGCTGCTCGAGGGCGGCCGCCGCGAGCGCATCGCAGGCATTGCCGGCCACTCGGTCGGCGAGATCACCGCAGCGGCCGGAGCCGGTGTCCTCTCCGAGCCCGACGCCCTCGTCTTCGTCCGCGAGCGCGCCCGCGCCATGGCCGCCGCGGCCGCCGCGACGCCCACCGCGATGAGCGCCGTTCTCGGCGGCGACGAGGAGGCGCTCCTCGCCCGCCTCGACGAGCTCGGCCTCGAGCCGGCCAACTACAACGGCGGCGGCCAGATCGTCGTCGCCGGCGCGGTCGACGCCCTGCAAGCGCTGAAGGACGAGCCCCTCCGCGGCACCCGCGTCGTCCCGCTGCAGGTCGCCGGCGCCTTCCACACCCGCTACATGGCGCCGGCCCGCGACTCCCTCGCCGGCGTCGCCGCCTCGATCACCCCGGCCGACCCGACGCTGCGCCTCTGGACGAACAGCGACGGCTCCGTCGTCGACAGCGGCTCCCGCTTCCTGGAGCTGCTCGTCGGCCAGGTCGCCTCGCCCGTCCGCTGGGACCTCTGCATGGCGGCCTTCGCCGAGGCCGGCGTGACCGGGCTCATCGAGCTGGCCCCCGCCGGAGCCCTCGTCGGCCTCGCCAAGCGCGGCCTCAAGGGCCTCCCGACCCTCGCGATCAAGACCCCCGACGACCTCGACGCCGCCCGCGCCTTCATCGACGAGCACGCCGCCTAGCAGGAGAGACCCATGACGACCCCTTCCCTCACCCAGTCCAGCGGCAGCCAGTACACCCGCATCCTCGGCATCGGCGCAGCCCGTGGCGACCTCGTCGTCCCGAACGACGACCTCGTCGGCCCGATCAACTCCTCCGACGAGTGGATCCGCCAGCGCACCGGCATCGTCGAGCGCCGCCGCGCCTCCTCCGAGATCCAGGCCGTCGACCTCGCGACGACCGCCTCGCTCGAGGCGATCGAGAAGGCCGGGATCCGCGCCGACCAGATCGGCCTCGTGCTGGTCTCCACGATCAGCAACACCGTGCAGACCCCGTCGCTGGCGGCGCTCCTCGCCGATCGGATCGGCGCGAACCCGGCCCCCGCCTACGACATCTCCGCCGCCTGCGCCGGGTACACCTACGGCATCGCCCAGGCCGACTCGTTCGTCCGCTCCGGCCTCGCCGAGTACGTCCTCGTCGTCGGGGCCGAGAAGCTCTCCGACATCGTGAAGTCGACCGACCGCAGCATCTCCTTCCTCCTCGGCGACGGCGCCGGCGCCGCGATCGTCGGCCCGAGCGACACCGTCGGCATCTCGAAGACCGTCTGGGGCTCCGACGGCTCGAAGTGGGACACCGTCGGGATGGACAACCCGCTCGCCGCCTACCGCGACGGCGTCGCCGAGTGGCCGACGCTGCGCCAGGACGGCCCCTCCGTCTTCCGCTGGGCGGTCTGGGAGATGGCCAAGGTCGCCAAGCAGGCGCTGGCCGAGGCGGGCGTCGCGCCCGAGGACCTCGCCGCATTCATCCCGCACCAGGCGAACATGCGCATCATCGACGAGCTCGCGAAGCAGCTGAAGCTGCCCGAGACCGTGACCATCGGCCGCGACATCGAGACGACCGGCAACACCTCGGCCGCCTCCATCCCGCTCGCGACCCACCGCCTGCTCGAGGAGCACCCCGAGCTCAGCGGCGGACTCGCCCTGCAGATCGGCTTCGGCGCCGGACTCGTCTTCGGCGCGCAGGTCGTGGTGCTCCCTTAGGGGGCGCAGGCCCACCCCTAAACTGACCTACGGTCACACGACGAACACCTCGATCTCGACGTACACCGAGTCGAAACACCCTGATCGAACACCCCTCAAGGAGAGAACCATGGCACTGTCCAACGAAGAAGTCCTCGCCGGCCTGGCCGAACTGGTCAACGACGAGACGGGCATCGCGACCGATTCCGTCGAGATGGAGAAGTCGTTCACCGACGACCTCGACATCGACTCCATCTCGATGATGACCATCGTCGTCAACGCCGAGGAGAAGTTCGACGTGAAGATCCCGGACGACGAGGTCAAGAACCTCAAGACGGTCGGCGACGCGGTCACCTTCATCGTCAAGGCCTCCGCGTAACCAGCGCCCCGCGCTTCCCGTCCTCGCGGCGGACACCCCGGCCAGGGCCCTGAGCCCGGCCGGGGTGCGCCCGGAACCCACCCGTCACGGAACAGAGATCGTCGTCATGAGTCCCAAGAAAATCGTCGTCACCGGCATCGGAGCCAGCACGCCCCTCGGCGGCACCGCTCGCGAGTCCTGGAACGCCCTTCTCGCGGGTGAGTCCGGCGTCAGCACGATCCACGCCGACTGGGTGACCGAGCTCGAGCTCCCCGTCACCTTCGCCGCGCAGGCGAAGGTGCGCCCGGAGGAGGTCCTCCCCCGGCCCGAGGCCAAGCGCCTCGACCCCTCCAGCCAGTTCGCCCTGATCTCCGCCCGCGAGGCGTGGGCCGACTCCGGCATCACCGACGTCGACCCGCTGCGCGTCGGCGTCGACTACTCCACCGGCATCGGCGGACTCTGGACGCTCATCGACGCGTGGGACACCCTCCGCGAGCGCGGCCCCCGCCGCGTCCTCCCGATGACCATCCCCATGCTCATGCCCAACGCCGCCGCGGCCGCGATCAGCATGTCGATCCCCTCCCGCGCCTACGCCCGCACCGACGTGTCGGCCTGCGCGTCCAGCACCGAGGCGATCGCCAACGCCTACGAGCACCTCCAGCGCGGCCTCGCCGACGTCGTCATCGCCGGCGGCACCGAGTCGGTCGTCCACCCGCTCCCCCTCGCCGCCTTCGCCTCGATGCAGGCCCTCTCGCGCCGCAACGACGACCCGGCCACCGCCTCCCGCCCCTACGACGTCTCCCGCGACGGCTTCGTCCTCGGCGAGGGCGCCGCCACCCTCGTCCTCGAGACCGAGGAGCACGCCCTGGCCCGCGGCGCCCGCATCTACGCCGAGCTCGCCGGCGGCGCCGTCACCAGCGACTCGTACCACATCACCGCCCCCGACCCCGAGGGCTCCGCCGCCGCCCGCGCCATGATCGAGGCTCTCGAGCAGGCCGGCGCCGCCCGCACCGACGTCACCCACGTCAACGCCCACGCGACCAGCACCCCCGTCGGCGACATCGCCGAGTACCGCGCCCTCGCCCGCGTCTTCGGCGACCACCTCCCGAACATCGCCGTCTCCGCCACCAAGGCCGCCACCGGCCACCTCCTCGGCGGCACCGGCGCCCTCGAGGCGATCTTCACCGTCCTCGCCCTGCACGAGCGCACCGCCCCGCCCACCATCAACCTCTTCGAGCAGGACCCGCAGATCCCGCTCGACGTCGTCACCAGCCCGCGCGACCTCGGAGCAGGGCCCCTCGTCGCCCTCTCCAACTCGTTCGGGTTCGGGGGGCACAATGCTGTTGCCGCGTTCCGGTCGGTGTAACGGGGCGTAGCCCCGTCACTCCGAGCGGAACGCGGGCTGCGCCGCGCATCGCGCGGCGCAGGCGCGTCCGCTCCCTGCATGGTCGCGTTCCGCAGGGCCGGTGCGGTGCGGCGACGGCGATCCGCTGGAACGCGGATCGCCGGATGCGCCTCGTGCCGCTAGGGTGGTCGTTCACCGCGAGCCCTCGCCCACAGTTCTGGCAACAAAACCGCATCGCCTGCGGCTCGCTCGGCCGGGCACTCGCTGCAGCACTCCGGGTGAAGTGACCGCATCGCCTGCGGCTCGCTCCGTCCGGAACCTCCGCCAGCGCCCGGCCATGCTGGTCGAGTAGCCCCGCAGGGGCGTATCGAGACCCACCGACGCCGGCCCGCGTTCAGGCGGTGGTGGATCTCGATACGCCCGCTGCGCGGGCTACTCGATCACCATGACGAGCTTGCTGGTCGAGTAGCCCCGCAGGGGCGTATCGAGACCCACCGTCCCCAGCACGGCGGACCAGCAGCCGGATCCCGACGTTCCGACGAGCCGAAGCGCGTCTCACGAGCCGAAGATGCGCCCACCCTTCAGAGTGTCGCGCGCACCGTATCGCCGGGCGCCCCGAGGCGCATCCGGCGATTCGCGTGCCAGCGAATCGCCGTCGCCGCCCGCACCCCGCTCTGCAGAACGCGACCACCTCCCCGAGCCGACCGCGCTGCGCCGCGCAAGGAGCGGCGCAGAAGTGGGCACCGCCCGCTCAGCCGACGCTGTGCATCCAGATGACCCGCGCGAAGTCGCTGGCGGCGCGGAACGGCTCGAGCTCGTCCTCCCAGGCCTGGCCGAGGGCGAGGCGCAGCTCGCGGTGCAGCTCGATGGGGTCGGCTCCGGCGGTCTCCATGGCGGAGCGGATGCGGTCCTCGGGGACGACGGTGTTGCCGGCGCTGTCCGTCTGCGCGTAGAAGACGCCCAGCTCGGGCGTGTGCATCCAGCGGCCGCCGTCGACGCCAGGAGAGGGGTCCTCGGTCACCTCGTAGCGGACGTCGGCCCAGCCGCGGAGCGCGGAGGCGATCGCCGCGCCGGTGCCGACCGGTCCCTCCCAGGCGTACTCGGTGCGCTGGGCGCCGCGCTGCACCGGCTGCTCGATCCAGTCGAAGTTCACGGCACGACCGAGAGCGCGACCCGCTCCCCATTCCAGATGGGGGCAGAGCGCGCGGGGGGCGGAGTGCACGAAGAGCACACCCCGAGTCTGTTGCGTCACCACGCTGTCCTCCGTCCGTCCTGGTGCGTCTTCCCCAACGACCTGGACCACGAGCGACGTGCAGTGCCTTCTTGTGCGGTGGACGAGCCACCAGTCGAGATTATGCAGGACCCTCCGCGCCACGACAAGGCGCCTCGCCGCTCCCGCCGCCGGGTCGCGCAGATCCCCTGCCTATACTCGGGAAAGTCCGCCCGAACCGCGGCGTCGCCCGGATCCGGGCCCGCGACCCGCTCGAGAGGAGCCCCGTGTCGGTCCGCGACGGTCTGCTCGCTCTCCTCACCCTCGGCCCCGCGTACGGGCTGCAGCTGCACGCCGAGCTGCTCGATCGGGCGGCCCACCGCCGCCGGGTCAACGTCGGGCAGATCTACTCCACGCTCGACCGGCTCCGCGAGCGCGGCCTCGTCACCGCGGCGGGATCGACGGAGGACGGCCTCCCCCTGCACGCGCTCACCGACGAGGGCCGGGCCGAGGCGCTCGCCTGGCTGAGCGGCGACGGCGCCTCCGCCGAGGAGGACTGGGACGACGTGCTCGACCGCATCCTCCTCGCCTCGAGCCTCTCCGACGCCGACCTCGATGCGGTCCTCGACGCCTACGGGAGCACGCTCCCCGAGGAGCAGGAGGCTCTCGACGAGCACCCACAGCGCCGCCTCGCCGCACGGGCGGTGCTGGTGCGCGACGACGCGCTGCGCCGGCTCCTCGACGCCGCCAGAGAGGAGCTCGCCGGGGCGGGCGACGGAGCGGCCGTCCGCGGCTACGCCCTCGAGCGCCCGCGGCGCGGACGCAAGGCGGCGGCGCGGGACGACGCCGCGACCGAGGGGCCGCTGAGCGCACAGAACGACCGGCACGAGACAGGCGCGGGCGCCGTCGCCTAGGGTGGGGGCTATGATCCGTTCGCCTCTCGGCCTCCGCGTGTCCACCTCCGCGCGCCGACGGCTCGTCGCAGCCGGAGCGGGCACGGTCCTCGTCCTCTGCGCCGCCCTGGCCGCGCCGATGGCGGCCAACGCCTACGACCCGGCCGACTACCCGTCCTGGTCGGACGTCGAGGCCGCGAAGTCGAGCGAGACCGCGACCGCCGCCGAGGTCGACCGCATCACCGCGATCCTCGCCGACCTGCGCGATCAGGCCGCCGCCCTCACCGACGCCGCCATCTCCCGTGCCGCCGAAGCCGACGCCGCTCAGAGCGCGCTCGACGAGGCCACCCAGCGCGTGACCGCCCTCGAGGAGCGCGCCGCCGCGGCCCGTGCCGACGCGGACGCCGCGAAGGAGCAGGCAGGCCGGCTCGCCGCTCAGCTCTACCGCAACGGCGGCACCGACGCCACGCTCAACCTCCTGGTCGGCGGCGATCAGTCCGACCAGCTGCTCTACCGCCTCGGCACCATGAGCCAGCTCACCCTGCAGACCAGCCGCCTCCAGAGCGATGCCGAGTCGACCGAGAACGCCGCCGCCTCCCTCGCCGAGCAGGCGGAGCAGGCGCGCACGGAGCGGCTCTCCCTCGTCAGCGCCGCGCAGGACGCGCTCGCCACGGCGCAGGCCGCGCAGTCCGAGGCCGACGCGAAGGTCGCCGACCAGGAGCAGTACAGCGCCGGGCTCTACGAGCAGCTCGCCTCGCTGAAGAACACCACGGCCGCGCTCGAGGAGGAGTTCGCCACCGGTCAGGAGGCGAAGGCCGCGTTCGAGGAGCAGGAGCGCCTCTCCCGCCTCGCCGCCGAGGCGGAGGCCCGGCGTCAGCAGGCCGCGAAGGCGCCGTCCGCACCCTCCGCTCCGGCACCGGCGGCGCCCGCGGCCCCGTCGACAGGCGGAGGCGGCGGCCCGGTCGAGCTCGGCGACGACGACGCGTCCGGCAAGGACAGCAGTGCGAAGACCATCGCCGCGCTCGGCAGCTACGCCGGCCGGACCGACGGCATGTCGCCGGCGCAGGCGCAGAACTACGCGCGCTCCGTCATGGGCGTCCACGGCTGGGGCCAGGACCAGGCCGACAGCTGCCTCATCCCGCTCTGGAACGGCGAGTCGGGCTGGCGCTGGAACGCGCTGAACCGCTCCTCGGGCGCCTACGGCATCCCGCAGGCGCTGCCGGCGAGCAAGATGGCGACCTACGGCGCGGACTACCAGACCAACGCCGCGACCCAGATCGACTGGGGTCTCGCCTACATCTCCGACCGCTACGGCTCGCCGTGCGCGGCCTGGTCGGCCTGGAACAACCGCTCGCCGCACTGGTACTGAGCCACCGCACTGGAGCCTCGGTCGGGCAGTCGCGTCACTTCGCCTCGTCGTAGGCGTCGACGATCGCGACGGTGACCGGGAAGTCGATGTCCTGATCGCCGAACAGCGCCCGCCCGGCGCGCACGGCGGCCTCGCGCATGACCGCGGCGACCCGCTCCGCCTCCTCCGCGGGCGCGTGCACGATCACCTCGTCGTGCAGGAAGTAGACGAGGTGCGCGAGCGCGCCCTCCGCGCGCAGCCGGGCCCGCAGCTCCCCCATCCAGCAGAGCGCCCACTCGGCGGCCGTGCCCTGCACGACGAAGTTGCGGGTGAAGCGCCCCCAGTCGCGGGCGCGCTGACCACCGGCGTCGACGTCGCCGGGCGGTGAGCTGCGTCCGAGCCGGGTCGACACCCGCTCGCCCCGCTCGCCGGCGCGGGCGGCCGCCTCGACGTGCGCGACGGAGAGGGGGTATGCGCGCGTGAGCCGCGGGAGCAGCCGCCCGGCCTCACCGCTCGTCGCCCCGTACATCGCGCCGAGCATCGCCACCTTCGCCCGCGGCCGGTCCGGGACGACGCCCGCGTCGACGATGCCCTGGTAGAGGTCCTTGCCCCGCCCGGCCGCGGCCATCACGGAGTCGCCCGCCAGCGCGGCGAGGATGCGCGGCTCCAGCTGCGCCGCATCGGCGACCACCAGCTTCCAGCCCGCGTCGGCGGTCACTGCGGCGCGGATCTGCCGCGGCAGCTGCAGCGCTCCCCCGCCCGACGTCGCCCAGCGGCCGGTGACGACGCCGCCGACGACGTACTCGGGCCGGAAGCGCCCGTCGTGCACCCAGGCGTCGAGCCAGGCCCAGCCGTTGGCGGTCAGCAGGCGCGAGAGCTTCTTGTACTCCAGCAGCGGCGGGATCACCGGATGCTCGATCGAGGTCAGCTCCCAGGAGCGGGTCGACTCGACCGTGAGTCCGGCGCGGCGGAGCGCACGCAGGAGGTCCGCCGGTGAGTCGGGGTTCAACTCGGGCGCGTCCAGCTCGCGGCGGATGTCGTCGGCCAGTGCCTCGAGGCGGGCCGGCCGACCGCCGAAGCGCGGACGCGGGCCGAGCAGATCGGTGAGGACGCGGTCGTGGACGTCGGCGCGCCACGGCAGCCCGGCCGCGGCGATCTCGCGGGCGATCAGCGCGCCGACCGACTCCGCGGCGAGCAGGAGCCGCAGGCGCCCGCCCTGCGCGGCCGCAGCCAGCGCCTCCTCCTGCCGGGCGAGCTCGACCAGCGGGTCCAGCTCGTCCGTCTCCGCGGGCGCCTCCTCGAAGCCGAGCAGCGTGTCGCCGGCGACCGGGGCGGCGGCCCCGGCGTCCCACGCGTCGGGAGCCGAGCGGGCGAGCGGCGAGCGCGCCGTCTGCTCCGAACGGCGGAGGATCGCCCGGGCGAGGCGGAGATCGTGGCAGCGCGCGATGTGTACGCCCTCGGCCAGGAGCGCCTGGTACCAGCGGGCGGTGTCGTCCCAGACCCAGCGCGGACGCTCCGCCTCCCGCTGGCGGACGAAGGCGGCCAGCTCGACCGGACCGCGCCCGCCGCCCGCCTCGGCCCCCGAGCCGTCCGCGACGACCGCCCGCCACTCCCCCGTGGGGCCACCGGTGAGCGCGATAAGCATCCGGCCATTCTCCTCCGCGGGGGCGCGAGCTCGGACGACGGCCTCGGCCGCCGGACTCACGGCGCGGGCGCCCCGGCCGGCCTCGATGCCGGGTAGCCCGGGAACGGCTTCTCCTGCGCGGTCAGCGGCTGATGCGCCCACAGCGTGGCCGCGATGGTCTCCATCGACCGCGAGTAGCCCACCAGCGTCCGCTTGCCCGGCTCCGCGGCCCAGGTGACGGCCCGATACCAGCTCTCGCGGTACGGTCCCGTCTCGATCCTGCGGATCAGCCCGATCCGCCCGGTCCGCATCGCGTCCACCATGACCCACTCGTCGGGCCCGCTGCTGCGCAGCATCTGGAGGGGACTCCACTCGATCATCTCGCCTCCTGCCCGGTCGATCCGCTGCCGTGGCGAGCACGGGCGCCGCGGCGTACACTCGCAGACTATCGAACACATGTTCGAACGGCCAGTCGAGTCCGGCGGGTCGAACGGAGCAGGCGGGAGCACCCACGATGGCGGTGATCGAGGAGACGGCGATGGTCGCGACCGACGGCGACGGAGTGCCTGTCGCACTCGAATGGCGCGGCGCCAGCTATCGGGTGAGCGATCGGCCGACGGTCTGGACGCGCACCAGCGACTGGTGGGCGCCGCTCGACGGCTTCCCGCCGACGTTCGGCGGCGTGCCGGTCAGCATCGGCGGCTGGCGCTTCCAGGCGACCGATCTCGAGACGGGCGGAGCGTTCGTGCTCGACGTCGTCGCCTCGACAGATCCGTGCTGGAGCGTGGTGCGGTGCTACGAGTGAGGGCGGGCGGGTGCGATCCCGGACCCCGCTACTTGCCGTCCGACCAGGGCGCCTTCGTCATGGCGACCAGAGCCGCGACTCCGGAGACGAGGCCGACACCGGCGATGGCGGCTACGACGAGCCAGAGCACGAGTTCCATAGGGCCAGTCTACCGAGTGCGTCGAGCCCCCGTTCCATCGCCCGGCTCTGCAATAGCGTGAGCGGAATGACCGACTCCCCTACGCGCGCGAGCGTCGGACTGCGCTCCGAGCGCGGTCCGATCCTCCTGGCGCTGATGATCTCGACCGCGCTGGTCGCCCTCGACGCGACCATCCTCTCCACCGCGGTGCCCTCGATCGTCGCGGACCTCGGCGGCTTCGAGCAGTTCCCTTGGCTGTTCTCGATCTACCTGCTCGCCCAGGCGGTCTCGGTCCCCCTCTACGGCAAGCTCTCCGACGTGATCGGGCGGAAGCCCATCATGCTGATCGGGATCGGCCTCTTCCTCGTCGGCTCGCTGCTCTGCGGCCTGGCCTGGAGCATGCCCGCGCTGATCGCCTTCCGCGCCCTGCAGGGCCTCGGCGCCGGGGCGATCCAGCCGATGGGCATCACCATCGCCGGCGACATCTACACGGTCGCCGAGCGGGCGAAGACCCAGGGCTACCTCGCCAGCGTCTGGGGCATCTCCTCGGTCGTCGGCCCCACTCTCGGCGGCGTGCTCTCGGACCTGGGCGCCTGGCGCTGGATCTTCCTGGTCAACATCCCGCTCTGCCTGCTCGCGGCCTTCCTCCTGATCCGCAGCTTCCGCGAGACCACCCGCGGCGAGCGCACCCCGCTCGACCTCGCGGGCGCGTCGGTGCTCGCCGTCGGCACCGCGCTGCTGATCCTCGGCCTGCTCGAGGGCGGCAACGCCTGGCCCTGGCTCTCGCCCGCGGGCGTCGGCGTCTTCGTCGTCGCGGCGCTCGCCTTCGCCGGCTTCGTCGCCATCGAGCGCCGAGCGGTCGCCCCGGTGCTGCCGCTCTGGGTGCTCACGCGGCGGGTGCTGCTCTCGACGAGTCTCGTCTCGGTAACGGTCGGCGCGATCACGCTCGGCGTCACCTCCTACTTCCCGACCTTCGCGCAGGGCGTCCTCGGCAGCTCCGCCCTCGGCGCCGGCTTCGCGGTCGCCGCGATGACGATCGGCTGGCCGGTCGCGGCGAGCCTCTCCGGCAGGCTCTACCTGCGGATCGGCTTCCGCCGCACGGCCTTCCTCGGCGCGGCGCTGGTCACCATCGGCACCGGGCTGACGATCCTCCTCGGCGCCTCGTCGAGCCTCTGGGAGATCGCGGGCTTCTGCGTGCTGATCGGCGCCGGGATGGGCCTGGTCGCGACGCCGACCCTCATCCGCGCGCAGGCGAGCGTCGAGTGGAACGAGCGCGGCGTCGTGTCCTCGACGAACTTCTTCGCCCGCAACATCGGCAGCGCGATCGCCGTCGCGGTGTTCGGCGCGATCGTCAACGCCCAGGCCGGTGGCGGCGATCCGACGCCCGAGGGCCTCGCGGCCGGCACCCGCTTCGTCTGCATCGCGCTGACGGTGCTCGCCGTCGGCATGCTCTTCGCGGTCCGCGCGATGCCGAAGGACGACCCGCGACCGGCCGAGGCTCCGGCCGCGACCCCCGCGGAGTCCTAGCGCGGAGCGCGGCGGGCGGCGGAGAGGGCCCTCAGCCGCTCCACGTGCCCGCGCCGGGTGCGGTGGATCCAGCGCTGCACCGGGTCGCCGAGCCCGGGGTGCCGGCGCAGCGTGTGCAGGGCGCGGTCGAGGCGCCGCACCATGTCGGCCGCGGCGCCGAACGGTCGCGCCGAGATGCCGACCTCCAGGTGGCGGTCGTAGACGATCCGGTGGCGCAGGCCCAGGTGCACGCTGATCTCGACGTCGTCGTGCACGTAGGGATCGTCGCGGTGCATCTCCCCCGCGATCTCCTGCCAGGCCGAGCGGCGGACGGCGCAGTTCGAGCCGAAGAGCGGCCAGTTGGCCAGCGCGGAGCCCATCAGCACGAAGTACGCGTCCATGTAGACGATCCGGGCGAGGTTTCGCGCGACCGGGCCGAGCTCGACGAACCGGCCGGGGCCGGTCACCCCTCCGACGCCCGGGTCGGCGAAGTGCGCGGCAATCCGCGCGAGCCAGTGCCGGTCGGGCTGAGAGTCGGCGTCCAGCCGGGCGAGCACGTCGCCCTCCGCCTCGTCGAAGCCGTGCGCCGTGCTGGCGGGTATGCCGGTCCCGCCGTGCACGATCACCCGCGCGCCCGCTGCACGGGCGACGTCCGCGCTGTCGTCGGTGCTGCCGTCGTCGACGACGACGATCTCGAAGGGGGCGAGGGTCTGCTCGGCCAGGAGGGCGAGCAGCCGCTCGAGGTGCCGGGCGTCGTCCTTGACGGGGACGACGACGGAGATGCGTCGGGAGTCCATCAGGACAGTCAACTCGATCCGGGCCCCCGCCCGGACATCCGCCACGCCCGCGACCGCGGCGGTCGGCGTGTCAAGCGTCTGCCGGCCGGGCGACGCCGGTGCTGGGATCGGGATCGAGGAGGCGCGCCGCCACCTCGGAACAGGAGACGTCATGACCCAGGGACCCCGCGACTTCCGCCCCACCCGCGCCGTCGTCACGGCCTCGGACTCCGGCATCGGCCGGGCCGCCGCCGTCGCCCTCGCCGAGGCCGGCATGGACGTCGGCATCACCTGGCACAGCGACGAGCAGGGCGCCCTGGAGACCGCGGACGAGGTGCGCTCGCACGGCCGCCGCGCCGAGGTCGCCCGCCTCGACGCGACCGAGCTCGACCGGGTCGGCGACGTGATCGAGGACCTGGCTCGCCGCCTCGGCGGACTCGACGTCTTCGTCAACAACGCGGGCGGGGGCGGCGGCGAGACCTTCCTCGAGCAGAGCCTGGCGAGCTGGCGCGAGGTCGTCGCGCTGAACCTCGACGGAGCGTTCGTCGGCCTCCAGCGCGCCGCCCGCATCATGGTCGAGCAGGGCACCGGCGGCCGCCTCATCGGCGTCACCAGCGTGCACGAGCACCAGCCCCGCGTCGGCGCGAGCGCCTACGTCGCGGCCAAGCACGGACTCGGCGGGCTGCTGAAGGTCGCCGCCCTCGAGCTCGGCCGCTACGGCATCACCGCCAATGCGGTGGCACCGGGCGAGATCGCGACCCCGATGAACGACGCGGAGGACGTGGATCCGCACGGCATCGACCGCCCGGGCATCCCGCTCGGCCGTCCCGGCGACGCGCGCGAGATCGCGGCCGTGATCGCCCTCCTCGCCTCGCCCGCGGGCGCCTACATCACGGGAGCGTCCTACGCCGTCGACGGCGGCATGCTGCAGATGGGGCCGCAGGCCGGCTCGCACCTGCTGCAGGACGACTGGCGGGACGCCTGACCGGCCGACCATCGCGCCCGCCCGACCGGTACTCTCGAAGAGGTGCTCCGGCGGGCGGGGCGCTCGAACCGAGGGTGCAGGTGACGCGCGTGTGGTTCCGCCGTCGACGCAGGTTCAAGATGGAGCCGTACGACCCGGACGAGAACCCGTCGCGCGAGCCCGTCTCGGTCGAGGAGGCGGCGGAGGAGGGCCTGCTGCTCGCCCAGTACGCGAGCCGGATGGCCGTGAAGAACCGCGTGCTGATGGACGGCCTGGCCGAGGGCGTCCCCTTCGACGTCCGGCACTACTCCGTCATCGCCGCCGCCGAGCTGGAGAAGCTCGCCGACGAGTCGGAGGCGGCGGCCGAGCGCCTGCGCGCCATTGCCGCGGACGCGACCCTGGTCGGCGGCCGCTCCGACCACGTGCACGACTACCGCTCCGCCGACATCGACAACCTCGACCACCGCGAGCGGCTCTCGCTCGCGGTCGCCGACTCCCTGCGCCACCGCGCGCGGGACGAGCAGTACCTGGCCTCGCTCGTCGACGACGCCCGGCAGGACGCCTGGCGCGAGCTGTCGCAGTCGATCGAGGAGACCCTCGACCGCGCGCCGCTGATCGACGCGGACGACGAGGAGTATCAGCGAGACCGCTCGGTGCGGATGGCACTCGTCGTCGTCGACGACCTGGCGAAGCTCGCGGCCGAGCGCGGAGTCGCGCTCGAGGAATGAGGCGGGCTCTCGCGGTCGGCGCGAGTCACCGGATCAGCGGCTGAAGTAGATCAGCGCGAGGCGACGATCAGGCCCAGCCGGCCCGGAACGACTCGGTCGCCTCGGACGAGCGCTCGCGCACGGCCTCGAGCAGCTCCATCATCGAGGTGCTGCGCAGGAATGCGAGCCGGTCGAGCTCGGTCACCGGAGCGACTCCCGCGAGCTGCCAGGCGTGCGCGGCCGGGTCCTCGGCCAGCTCGACGACGGCGCCGTAGCGCTGCTCGACGAACTCGCTCGCGACCGCCAGCGCCGTCCGCACCGCCGATTCGGCGGAGCGCAGCAGCTCCTCGTGCTCCGGCGCCCACTCCAGCGGCGCGACGGGACGCACCTCGGCCTTCGGATACGGGTCGTCGTCGTACCAGCGGA
The DNA here is from genome assembly GCF_022815545.1 of Rathayibacter sp. VKM Ac-2928. Lineage (NCBI taxonomy): Bacteria > Bacillati > Actinomycetota > Actinomycetes > Micrococcales > Microbacteriaceae > Rathayibacter > Rathayibacter sp. VKM Ac-2928. The sequence continues at coordinate 1,166,874 of NZ_JALGRU010000001.1, read as the reverse complement.
CGACCTCGAAGCGGTTCTCGCCGACGCTGTCGATGGTGACGAACGACTCGGCGCCGTCGATGTTGAGGATGCGCGCGACCGTGCCGATCGGGAAGCGCTGGTCGCCGCCGCCGACCTCCTGCCCGCGCTCGATGAGCACGACGCCGAACGAGAGCGTGTCGTCCTCGAGCACGTCGCCGAGCATCCGCAGATACCGCGGCTCGAACAGCCGGAGCGGGAGCGGCATGTGCGGCAGCAGCACGGAGCCGAGCGGGAACATCGGGAGGTCAGGCACGAGAACAGCGAACCACGTCGTGCGGAGACCGGCCACTACGGGCTTCCGGGCGGCGGACGTGCTAGCGCGGACGTGGTCGACGCCGACGGAACACCATCCGTTAACCAACGGGGAGGAAGATCCGCCCGTGACCGCTGAAGTGAACCTCGACCAGATCGTCTCCGAAGTGTCCGCGCGCCTGCGCACCCGCTTCCCCGACCGCCCCGCCGCTGAGGTGGAGTCGGCCGTCCAGAAGGAGCTCGACTCCCTCGCCGACCGCCCGGTCCAGGACTACCTCTCCGTCCTCACCGAGCGCGCCGCGAAGTCCCGCCTGAAGAAGTCCCGCCCGGACGACTGACCGGCCGCCACTCCGCCCACTCCGCAGAAGTCGTCGTACTCGCCGCCCGAGTACGCCGACTTCTGCGTACTCGCGCACGTGAGCGAGCACAGGTGTACCGGCACGCGCACTGATCGCGGACGGTTCGCCGCGCTGCTCCAGGTCAGAGCACCGCGCCCACCGAGCGCAGGAGATCGAGGAACGCCGTCTGGTCGATGACCTCGACGCGCTGACCCTTCGACGCCAGCTCGCGCGCCTTCAGGATCTTCGCGCTCACCGTCTCGCCAGGCTTCAACTCACCCGGGCCGAAGACTCCTTGCACGACGAGAGTCGTCTTCTTCGTCACGTTCGACCCCACGGTCGCACCGAAGCGCGCGACCAGCGATTGCGCCTCCTTTCGCGGGATCCCTTCGATCTCGCCGGAGAAGACGACGACCTCTCCGAGCAGAGGACTGTCCGGGTCAGCGCTCGAACTGGCCTGAGGAAGATCCGCCAGGCGGCCGTACTGACGCGCGGCCGGTACGGCTCTCTTCGCCGTTCGCGTCTCCTCCCAGAGATGAGCGATGTCGTCGCGCATCGTCCTCCGGGCGATGGCCAGCACGACCTCGGCACTGGCGACGGCATCCGCCTCGGCATCGTGATGGTCGTCGAGCCGGACTCCCAGATGCCGGGCGACCGCGGGGAGCCGATAGGAGTCGAGCACGAGGTGGGCTTTCGAGAGCGCCACAGAGCACAGCAGGTCCGGTGTCGGGCGGTCCATCCCGGCGAGAGCATTCGAAGCGGTGAGGACCCCCTTCTCGAAGGAGGCGTTGTGAGCGACGATCGGAGCATCGCGAACGACCTGCCCGAGCCATTCCGACACGGCCGGCCACTCCGGGGCTCCTGCGCAGTCCTCCCACGTCAGCCCGTGGATCAACGTGTTCCGCATCGAGAAGGTGTCGCCCGTCAGCGGGCGGATCCTGGTCGAGGCCCGATAGGTGACGACCCCGTTCGTCACCTGTGCCACGCCGACAGCACAGGCCGAGGCCCGCTGCTCGTTCGCGGTCTCGAAGTCGATGGCAGTGAAAGGTAAGGGGCATGAAGATCCTCTTGCAACACCATGTTCAAGAATTCTGAGAACATAACCGATCGTTTCAGACAAATAAAAGAGACAAAATGTTACTGCAACTCAAGGAAATGAAATTCTTCTCATAGAAGATGGTCGATACATTCTATTGAAGCCTTACCGCGAGCTCTCCACTGAAAGCACATCGAGACACTCACGTAGCAGGAACTCTTTTCACAGAGCAGCCCGAAGGCACTAAGGGCAGCAAGAGTAAATCGAGGGTATGAATATCGATCATTTCACTCCGAATTGTCGATTTCCCGTCCACGAGAGATCGCCTCTTGCGCTTTCGCCTTCTTGTGCGCTTCCTCTCGCATTCTCGGTAGATCGGAACGAATCTTTTTCGCGTGCTGTTTTCTCTGCGCGTCGTTTGAATACTTTGCTCCTTTCGCCACAAGATCAACTATTGCTTCAACCACTTCAGCCTCGTCAGTCGGATCGAGTTGTGCTAGCCCATGTGAATTTATGAGGACCAGCAAAATAAACTGCTGAAAGATCCAGGCTTTGGGCTGATCTTTTAAAATTGTTCGGACTTTACTCGGCCACCCGCGCTCTTCAGCGGCAAATAAGAACGCGATCGCAGCGAGTGCAGATTCAGTCTCAAGATCATCCGCGCGACGGTCGATGATTCTGTTCATGGGCACGAGAAGTTTCCGCGTCACGAGGGAATCGTTGATCCCGCCGAATATGACCGCAGCAGGCAGTACTCGCTCGATATTCTCCGTCGCGCGTATGTCATCATCGACTTCTGAAAAACCATGCGAGGTGCCCTCCTTTCGCGCCGCCTCAGCAGATTCTTGGACCATATTTTGAAAGCTTGGGTCAGCACCTACCAAATTCGCGACCTGACCCCAGGCAAACAAGAGCTTTCCCAGAAGTCGCTCTTTGTCGCTAACGTCCCCCGCTTCATCCGCGTCTCGAACGACTCGAGATGCGAGATCTACCGCCTGAAGTGCCCTCCAAACCGGGGGAATATCCTCCTCCTTCGCCACGGGAAAGGGCGGCGGATCATCATCATCGATATCACTGGGATGTTCGAGATCCGCGGCTCCTTCAAATGGATTAGGCTGGCGATCGGCGTCCCGATCATCAAGCTCCGGGATGTCGAGCGGATCCATATTTGGACTTCTCAACTCAACTTCTTCGAACGTTTTCGCTTTTGGAGCATCGAACTGCAGTGTACCAAGCAGCTCTTCCATATTATTCAAGAGTTGCGTATCATGCCTATTCAGGGCAGCATAGTCCGTGATGGCAGATGCATAATAAACAGGACGAGCCAACATGTTATCACGAAATTCAATGCTCTTCTGCGCGCGTTTTGCAGCAAAAAGATGAAGAAAGCTGCTTCGAGCAAAGACGATGAACTTCCCCCGCTTGGCAAGAACACGCCGATCGACAAAATTACGAATGACATCCGTCGCGGATTCTGGCCAGCCAAGGCTATCTAAAGTCGTTTCAAAAGAAGCAACCGCACTTGCTTCGCTCAGACCCGCCTCATCTTCCACGACGAACTTTTCGGCTAATCGCTCGAGGATTGTCATCCGCTGAACGTGATCGATGTCGAAACGGGCATCATCATGAGGATCACCGCGTCCGAGTAAGACCGCGACGAATTCTTCCAAAACAGAAGTTGAGCTTGCACTCGCCCCAACCGAACCATTTCGGACTAATATATAGAGTAGCTGCGAAACCGTGAAAGGCGTTCTAGGCAAATGCTCGGAGCGGAGGAGCTTCATCACTTCGACCGTCAAATAAATTGCTCTAGTTGGAGCAACTATTTCAGCTAAGAGCTGAACATCGAGTCGCTCCATTCGACCAATGTAGCGAACGGAAACATCGAGTCCACGAGCTTGAAGACGAGCCTTCGTATCCTCTTCAGTACCTTGTCTTACACATACAACAAGTCGACTTTTTTCAAGAGCCATGATATCATCAATAACCCGATCCGAAATGCCTCTAACGTAAGGACTATAATCGTCCAGGACCAACGAGACTTCAGGTGTCGTATCGCGCCGACCGATGCTATATCCATTTGCATTAAGCTCCGCGCGAATCCGCGAGATAAGCGGCTTGGGCCCCTTTTTGCATTCTGTGAAGTTTACATAGACCGGCGGTAAGTTACCCTCGTGCTCGGCGCGTTTGAGTGCGAGCCACTTCGCAGCAAAACTCAAGCCCGAGTTCTCTTCACCAACGATAAGTATTACTTCTGTTGTCGTGACGTCCAGAAGTGGATCGAGCCGCTTTTGCTTTTCAACCTTTTCGTTTGACATTTTTGACGCGAGGTATTGCGAATAGGGAACGCTAAGAAAAATTGGCGTTAAAGATAGTTCGTCAACAGTCTTCTCCGCATCCTCGCCGGACGCGTTACCGATCAGTTCCGCTTTAATTGCGTCCACGAAGGCGTCACGTGCATCCTTCACTGAGGGTACGAGATTCTTGATCGGGTCCTGTAGTGGCTCCCTGACCATTTCTCGTATTGAAGCAAGGAACGTCTCTAGCTCTTCATGCTTCTCACCGTACACGATGAGCTCGATCGGATCAGCTCGGTGTATCACTTCGAGGGCAGCTTTCTCCCGATTCGTGCACAACCTATAATGTCTGACTCCGGGATTAGGGAAAGTCTCCCTCTGCCACCGAATGAACCGGGAAAAGTTTGGATCACTTAACCCACTACCGACACCTATGTAAATGATACTTTTGTCAGTCGCGAATGCGGTCTGAATTGCTTGCGCCGCGGGGCTCGCCCGAAGACCTTCGTAATCCGCATTAGTAAGAACTACTGAATCTGGTTCTGACCATATGCCATGGAGATGCCCAATAGACGAAGAATTACCAGAAATAATTCTTTGCATCTCTGTCGGGTTTTTCCACGTGGCAGATCCGCGATCATCGACCTGCTCAATAAGAGTATCGTAATTGGTTGTCAAAATTGGTATTCCTAGTGCGCAGACAGCTTTAGGTACGGCGGCGTCAATAACGGCAAGATTTCCGACAGTACCATTGAGCCAGTCCGCGTAAGCAGTTCCACCAAGTGCCTCGAATGCCTCACCCACCTGAGAAGCAGCCTGCACTGCAAATGACGAATCATCTCCTTCAAAACCGGCGTCGAGCATTGACTCGACAAGTTTCGCCCAAGCCGAGTCCTTCACATCGATGTCGATTAGACGACCGATTCCATTCTTAAGCAAACCTGCCCAACTTGCGCAATCAGCATTTCTACTACCCGCCATCGATAGACCCGTACCAACAACAAGGATCGCCGAACCGCCACGAATTGCACTTACAAGTGCCTCTTGCATCAGCTTCCAATCTTCGCGCCTATGAGGATCAATCGTTTTATGACAAAACGCCGATCCTGAACATACCGGCATCGGATCGAGGGACACAAGTAACGGAAGTGGTCACATCTTGGCGATTTTAGCTTGAGAACGGGACTGCGCTCGAGGTCGGGCAGCATTTTCGCCGGATGGATTGAAGAAATTTTGTCCTCACCTGCCGACACAGTTACTACTGAGGTAATGCGCGCAGGAGATACCACCCATCAGATCGTTGCTCCGGTAGCGCGAGTTTTGCACCGATTGCGGGCCAAGTGCGACTTTCACGCGGCGTTCCTTCCGTTCGGAGCGTATGTGTCGCCAGCAGTCACCGCGGAACTTTTCGCTTGCGCACTCCACCACTCGATGAGCGTCACCCTAGCTGGCACAAAAACATCGACGGACTCCAGTAATACGCTATGGATCCGACTGAAATTTGAATTTTCAGTAAGAGCCTGTCGTCAAAAGGAAAGGGGCGGCGCCAAATTTTGTGTTTTCACGAAACCAGCAAGTTTCATCTACTGTCTTACGACTCGAGCAAACTGTCATCTTGGCCAGTGGGGTGTTCCGCTACGGCGCTAATGTATCGCCTCGAAGGTAACTCTACTCAGTGCTGCCTCGGACGACCACTCGCCGCATGCGCAGTTCTTGCGGGCGGCCGCCAACACTGACATCCGCTGCAACACGGTTCAAGCGCCACAGATGCGCGACGTCAACTTGGTTCGTCTGCCGCTGGCGACTCGACTGATGCTGCTCCGAACGAGGGACGGCTTCGGTGAGGACTTTCCTAAATCGGCCACGTCGATTTGGTCGATGCCGCTGCGGCATGAGCTGGCCAAGAGTCTCGCCGAGCACCCGTACGCTGCACAGCCAACAGAGTCGCTTTGGTCGGGCGCAACTACGCCGGGTTTCGGCTGTTTTCGCGCCGTACTCGAATTGTCGATGTACACGGACGAAAAAGTCGTATGTCTACATTAGACCATAGACGTACCAAAGGCCGTCGCCCTGCTGGCGACGCTTCCAATGACCTCCGGTACATCGTAACGTCGCTGTTCGCGGCGTCGAGGGTGCCGCTGGCAAGGATCTCGCGCATCTTGTGCCGCGCCGATACCGCCACTACCTGCAAGGTCTAGCTGCACTTCTTCGCAGACGATCACGCAGCCGATATGGGCCAGCTTGAGGAGTACCGCTCGCCCGACCATGGCCGCAGCGCTGCTGAGGGCCCGCGGACTATGGTGGGCGTCGCACGGCCAGAGAGAACCGTCCAGCAGATGTTGGTGATTCCTGCAATGGTCTATAGATTACATCGACTACATGCGCATACTGCGGCCGGTGGTCCCCTACGAGGGAGCGCTGTACTTCCATGTGCGATGATCCAACCTCCCAAACCTAAAGTATGCAGGTCGGATTCGAGTGTGACCAGTGCTACTTGCCGAGCATCGGGATTGCGAACCGGGGCCCTCGTGACTCGACCAGCTCGCCCCTCTCGTACTTTAGATTCCACAGCGACTCCGATTGGTCATGGTTACCACGAACCGGGGTATCTCCTGTTTTCCCCGATATACCAATCACATTGCGCGGGCTTCGAAAAAAGCTCACACGTGCAGTAGCATCGACTCTCAAACGGCCGCGACCTTGATGGCACGAACGGTTCTGGAGGCATCAGCGAAGGAGAAGCAGATTCTGAAAGGAAATCTTTGTGAAAAGATTGACGCGCTACGTGAAGCAGGGGGCAGGGTTAGCGGAGGCTGCCCATGCGATTCGTCTCCTCGGAAAACCAAGGCACACAGCGACATTGCCAACGAAGTGAAGGCGCAGGATGCTGAAGACGTGCTCTCGCTCATAGATCAGCTGCTGCACGAAATCTTTCAGAGCGTTGCAGTTATCGAACGCATCCGCTCACGCTCCGAAGCGAGCGCACGGAGCCAGTAGGAGCCTCCGTCGAAGCGAATATGAGACCCTCGGAAAGATATCGGAGGGAATCTGCTTCTTGAGCTTCCAACCGGAAAGCCGCACTCCCCAGTACTTAATTGGTAGGGCGTACGGGACTTGAACCCGTGACCGACGGATTATGAGTCCGCTGCTCTGACCGGCTGAGCTAACGCCCCGCGGCGCCCGAGGCGAGCGGGGCGGGCCGTCAGGAGGCGGCTCGGCCTGCCGGAGCGGACGCTGCGTCGGCGGCCGGATCGGCCACCGGCTCCCCACGATACAGGCTCTCGAAAGTGCTGATCGTGCGGTTGATGTCGTGGGCGGCGACGATGCGGAGCGAGCTGCGCTTGAGGGCCTCGAGGCGCTCGGGGTCGGCCGTCAGGACGTCGGTGAGGCCGTCGGCGAGGGCCTGCGCGCTGCCGGGCTCGAAGAGGTGGCCGTTCTCGCCCTCGTGGACGAGGTGCGGGAGGGCCATCGCGTCGGCGGCGACCACGGGCAGGGCGGAGGCCATCGCCTCCATGGTGGCGATGCTCTGCAGCTCGGCGATGGAGGGCATCGCGAAGACGGTCGCCCGGCTGTACGCCTGCTTCAGCTCGGCGTCGGAGACGTAGCCGGTGAAGTGGACGCGGTCGGCGATGCCGAGGGTGGTGGCGAGCTGCTGGAGGTTGCGCATCTGGTCGCCGCCGCCGACGATCTCGAGCTGCGCATCCAGCGACGGGTCGAGCAGAGAGACCGCGCGGAGCAGGACGTCGATGTGCTTCTCGCCGGTGACGCGCCCCACGAAGAGGATGCGGTTGGCGGTGCGCGGGGTGAAGTCGGGCGTGTAGTTGTCGGCGTCGATGCCGCAGGAGATGGCGTGCACACCCTGCAGGCCGGTGTACTTCTCGAGGAACTGCGCGGCCTTGCGGGTCGGCGTCGTGACGGCCTCCGCGCGGCCGAAGGTGCGGCGGGCGGCCCGCCAGGCCATCGCCACGGCCTTCGCCTGGGCGGCCTTGGGCAGGAGCGTGAACTCGAGCATGTTCTCGGGCATGAAGTGGTTGGTGCCGATGATGCGGATGCCGCGCTTGGCCGCCTCCTGGCCGAGGCCGCGGCCGACGATGACGTGGGACTGGAAGTGGACGACGTCGGGCTTCACCTCGTCGAGGATCCGCGCGCTGTTCTGGCGGATGCGCCACGGCATCGCGAAGCGCAGCCAGTCGTGCGGGGGCCACCGGAGGCTGAAGAGGCGGTGCACGATGATCCGCTGGCCCTCGTGGTCCTCGACGCGGGTGCCGCTCCAGCCGTCGGCGGACGGGGCGACGACGTGCACCTCGTGGCCGCGCGCCTGCAGGCCGGCGGCGAGGCGCTCGGCGAACTTGGCGGCTCCGTTGACGTCCGGCGCGAAGGTGTCGCAGCCGATCACGACGGTCAGCGGGCGGCGGGCGGCGTCCGCCGGAGCGGAGTCGCCGGTCGACGACTCGGGGCGTGACGCGTCGCGGGGATCTGACACGGAGTGGGTCCTAACGATGTCGTGTCGCTCGAGGGAGTGGAGCGATCGGCGTGGGTTCGGGCGGGTGCACGGCGTCTCGAAGCGGTCCCAGTGTAGGCGGGGAGGGCGCCGGAACCCGGGATTGCGGCGCCTCGCGTCGGGCGGCTCAGCGGGCCTGCGGGTGGTGCTTCGCGAGGAGGAAGACGCCCCAGATGGCGACCACTCCCGCCGCGATGAAGAGCGGGATCGCCCACGGCGCCGCGTACTGCGCCTCGCCGAGGACGATGATGCCGATCGCGACGGCGACCAGCGGGTCGACGACGGTCAGGCCGGCCACGACGAGGTCCGGCGGCCCGGAGGCGTAGGCGTTCTGCACGAAGTAGCCGCCGAGCGCGGTCGCCGCCAGGAGCGCCACGATGCAGACGACGGTCAGCGGGTCGAACTCGCCGAACTTGATCCGGTTGAGGACGACCTTCGCAAGGGTGGCGACGAAGCCGTAGACGACGCCGGCGCCGAGGATGTAGAAGATCGCGCGGGCCTTCTTGCGGAAGACGCGGAAGGCGATCACGAAGATCGTCATGACGACCGCGAGGATCACCAGGATCGTGATCAGCTGCGAGGTCCGGATCGACTCGTCGACCGCATTGAAGGCGGCGACCAGCACGAAGACCCCGACGCCGCCGACGCAGAGCATGATCGCGCGGATCGAGGACGCGTTGAGCCGCACCTTGCTCACCCGGGCGTTCACGATCGCCGTGATGACGAGCGCGACCGCACCGAGCGGCTGGACGACGATCAGCGGCGAGAAGCCGAGGCTCGTGAGCTGGAAGACGATCGCGAGCGCCAGCATCAGCGTGCCGATCACCCAGGACGGTCGCGAGAGCAGCGCGAAGAGCTGCCCGCCGCTCAGCCCGCTCGACCCGGAGCGCTTGGAGAACCGCTCGACCTTGACGACTCCGCGGTGCTGGAACTGCGCGCCGAGGGAGAGGAAGACCGCGCCGATCAGAGCGATCGGGATGCCGATGAACTTCGCCGGGTCGTTCAGAAGGTCGGCGAGGTCAGTGGGCATGGGCACGACCCTACCCACGATCGATCCGCGCATCCTCCGACGCACGGGGGACCTCGGCTAACCAGCGGATGACGATCAGGACGGCCGCCCGCAGGGCCCGCGATACCCTGATCCCCATGGCCGTCCTCCCCATCCGCATCGCCGGCGACCCCGTCCTGCACTCCCCCGCCGCCCCCGTCACCGAGTTCGACGACGCGCTCCGCACGCTCGTCGCGGACATGTTCGAGACGATGGACACGGCGCCCGGCGTCGGACTGGCCGGACCGCAGGTCGGCGTGCCGCTGCGGCTCTTCGTCTACGACTACGAGGCCGACGACGGCACTCCCCGCCGCGGTGTCGCGATCAACCCCGAGCTCTTCGTCACGCCGACGCCGCTGGGCGAGGCCGACGAGGACACCGAGTCCGAGGGCTGCCTGTCGTTCCCGGGCGAGCGCTTCCCGCTGCGGCGCTCGGAGCGCGCGATCCTGCGCGCGGTCGACCTCGACGGCGCGCCGTTCGAGATCGAGGCGGAGGGCTGGTTCGCCCGCGTCTTCCAGCACGAGTTCGACCACCTCGACGGCGTCCTCTACACGGACCGCCTCGAGCACGAGTACGCCAAGCCCGTCGCGAAGATCACCCGCAAGCGCGGCTGGGGCGTGCCCGGCGTCTCCTGGACCCCGGGCGTCGAGCACCTCGAGGACTGAGCGTCCGAGGCGCCCCGACTGCGCTCCGATTCCCGGCCGGCGGTCCCCGACCTAGGCCAGGTCGACGCCGTGCACGCCGTTGTGGTGGCGCACGGTCGGGAAGGACGCGGTGACGCTGCGTCCGACGCCGGGCGTGCGCTTCTCGACGACGTCGCCGCCGAAGAGGCCGGCCCGCTCACGCAGCTCCGAGAGCGCGGGGCTGTCGATCCGGTCGGTCAGCGCATGCAGGTCGGCGTCGACGGCGCTCGCGTCGGACTCCGCGCCGGCGTGGCGCTCGCGGTCGTCGTCGACCTCGACGCGGAGGCCGGTGGCGGTCCAGCGGGAGGTGATCCGCAGCTCGGTGCCGGTGCCGCCGGACTCCAGGGCCTCGTCGAAGGCGTACTCGAGGACGCGCATCACGGCGACGTCCGCGCCGTCCTGCAGCGGGAATGGCTCGCCGAAGGTCTCCTCCTGCACGACCAGGCCGCGCTCGCGGGCGCTCTCGATGAGGGCGTCCGTCCCGCCGGTCGCGGGGAGTTCGCGCGGATCGACCGCGGCGACCGTCGCGATGCGGCGCAGCTGGGCGAGCGACGCCTCCGCGGCGCTGACGGCCCGCCCGGCGGAGCGCGAGGCGGCGGCGGGATCGCGGTCGATGGTGAGGCGCACGCTCTCGGCCTCCTCGACCACCTTCGACGCGGCGCGGACGGCGAGCTGCTCGAGCTCGCCGACGATGCGCAGCCGCGCCTCCTGCTCCCGGACGGACAGCTCGAGGGCGACGGCGCGCGCCGTCTCCTCGGCCCGGCTGTCGAGCGCGCGGCGCTCGGCGGCGGCGGAGCGGCGCCACAGGACGATCGCCCCCGCCGCGACGATCAGGGCGAGGACGAGGACGACTTCGAGCACGACGGCCTCCGGGGCATCAGGGAACGGCGCGGGGGGACGCCGGAGAGCGATGGTACCCGGGAGCGGGCGCGAGAGCCGGAGGCGCGGCGGGGCTTGCGGTCGACTCACCCGACTCGAGTGAGCGCTCAGCCCTCGCGGCGGCTGCGCGCGACGGTGAACTTCGCGCTGCGCTCGATGATCTTGGTCGGCCCCACGGAGCGGCGCAGCTCGGCCGGGTGCGCGAGGTGCGAGTTGAAGACCGTCCACAGCTCGCCGCCGGGGCGGAGGATGCGGCCGGCGGCCGCGATCATCCGGCGCGCGACGAGGTCGGTCACCGCGCCGTCGGAGTGGAACGGCGGGTTGCAGAGCACCACGTCGACCGAGCCGTCGGCGAGCGTGGAGGCGTTGTCGTCGCGGAGCAGCCGGATGCGGTCGCCCAGGCCGTTCGCCTCGGCGGTCAGGCCGGCGGACTCGACGGCCGCGCGGGAGCTGTCGGTGGCGATCACGTCGAGGTCCGGGCGGGCGAGCGCGAGCGACGCGGCGAGCACTCCGGAGCCGCAGCCGAGGTCGACCGCGACTCCCCCGGGCAGCGCGGCCGGGTCGAGCGCGGCGAGCAGCGCCCGGGTGCCGAGGTCGAGCTTGGCGCCGGCGAAGACGCCGGGCAGTGCGACGACCTCGAGCCGGTGCTCGGCCAGACGGCGGCGCTCCGCACCGGCGGCGGGGGGCTGCTCCGCCTTCGCCTCGCTCGCGAGCAGCGCCCGCGACTTCTGCCGCGCGAGGCTGACGTCGATCCGGTCGTAGCGGCGGGCCAGCACCTCGTTCATGCCGAGCGACATGTGCTTGATCCGCCCGGCGCCGATGAGCTGCGCGGCGGGGTTCGCGAGCGCGACCTCGGCCGCGACGGCGGCCAGCGCGTCGAGCGAGCGCGGGAGGCGCAGCAGCACGATCTCGGCGCCCTCGACCGCCTGGGCGATCGAGTCGGCGATCGTGAAGAGCGCGAGCTCGATGCCGGCGGCGCGGACCGCCTCGGCGTTGGCCGCGAGGGCCCGCTCGGCGACGATCGAGTCCTGGGCGGAGGAGACCGCCACGCCGTCGGCGGCGAGGGCGAGCGTCAGCGCGCCGAAGGCGTCGCCGACGACGGCGACCCGGGAGTGCCCCGCGGCGAGGTCGAGGAGGAGGCGGTCGCTCGCGTCGACCGCGACGAGGTCGGGGGCCTCGACGTCGGGCCGGCGGCGGAGGAGGTCGAGGACGTCGTCGCGCATGGGGGCTCCGGTCGGGGTCGTGGCGGGGAGCACGGCGGACCGGTGAGCACGCAGGGAACGAGGCGCGGAGACCGGGCCCGGAGGACCGACTCGAGGGCACGAAAAAGGGCCCAGGAGTGGAGTCCCAGGCCCTTCGCTCCCCGACTTGGACTCGAACCAAGAACCTACCGGTTAACAGCCGATTGCTCTGCCAATTGAGCTATCGAGGATCATCCGCTCACCCGGAGGCAAGCAGCGCGTGACTACTTTAGCAAAGTCTGCGCGAACTCCAAATCCTGGATCAGTAGCCGAGCACCGGGTCGACGACGCCGAGCAGTTCGCGGCCCGCGGCGAAGGCGGCGACGTTGGCGCGGACCCGCTCGGCGAGCAGCGGCGTCGTCATCTCCGGGGTGTCCGCGGAGTGCGGGGTGATCAGGCAGCGCGGCTCGCTCCACAGCGGGTGCCCGTCTGGCAACGGCTCCGGGTCGGTGACGTCGAGAGCGGCTCCAGCGAGCCGTCCCTCCGCGAGGGCGGTCACGAGAGCGTCCGTGTCGACGAGACTCCCCCGGGCGACGTTGACCAGCACGGCCTCGGCCGGCAGCCGCCGCAGCAGCTCGGCGTCGACCAGCCGGGCCGTGCCGTCGGTCGCGGCGGCCGCGAGCACGAGCACGTCCGCGTCGGCGACCACGTCGGGCAGCTGCTCCGCGGGGACCGTGCGGTCGGCTCCGGGCAGGGCGGCGTCGGTCCGGCGCACCACGGTGACGTGGGCGTCGAAGACGCTGAGCAGCCGCAGCAGCTCCACGGCGATGCCGCCCGCGCCGACGACGACGACTCGCGCGCGGTGCAGCGTCCTGGCGCGCTTCGCCCCCCAGGAGTCGGCACGCGCGCGCTCGGGCAGCGAGCGCAGCAGCGCGAGGGTCAGCGCGAGAGCGTGCTCGGCGACCGGCTCGGCGTAGGCGCCCTTCGCGCTCGTCCAGCGCAGCCCTCGATGCGCGGTGCTGCGCAGCACGGGCGCGAACACGTCGACGCCCGCCCAGGGCAGCTGCACCCAGCGGAGGCCCGGGTGCTCCGCGAGGACCGCCGCGAGCTCGTCGGTGCGGCCGTAGGAGAGCCAGAGCAGCGCCTCCGCGTCCTCGACGCCGACGACGGTGCCGCCGCCGGCCTCGATCGCGTCGGTGAAGGTCTGCTTCGGCCGGGGCAGGACGGCGACGCGCGGCGCGCTCATCCGGCCTCCTCCGCGGGCGCCGTGCGCGCGGCGCGGGTGGCGTCGAAGCGCTCGAACTCGGCGAAGGCGGCGCCGAGCTCGCGGACGTACGGGTGCCGGGAGTCGTTCAGCACCTCGAGCAGCGGGCCGTAGGCGACCACCTCGCCCTCGACCAGCACGGCGATCCGGTCGGTGGCCCGGCTGAGGACGTCGATGTCGTGGCTCACGACGACCGCGGCGAAGCCCTCCTGCCGGCGCAGATCCGTCAGCAGGTCCACGATCGACTCGCGGACGGTCGCGTCGATGCCGGAGGTCGGCTCGTCCGCGATCAGCACCTTCGGGCCGAGGACGAGCGCGCGCGCGATCGCGACGCGCTGCCGCTGACCGCTGGAGAGCTCGTAGGGGAAGCGGTCGAGCAGGAACAGCGGCAGGTGCACGGAGTCGAGCAGCGTCGCCACCCGCACCGCGGCGCTCTTCGGGTCGTAGTGCCGGTCGCGGAGGAAGATCGGCTCGGCGATCAGCTCGGAGACGGTCAGCTCCGGGCGCAGCACCGCGCCGGCGTCCTGCGCGAGGTGCGCGACGTCGAAAGTGAAGCGCTTGACCTCGCGGGCGGGCATCCCGCGGAGTCGGTGGCCGGAGACGGTGGCCTCGCCGCCGATGATCACCGGCCGCGTCCGCGCCCCGGCACCGGCCGGGCCATCGAGACCCTCGCCGCCGAGGACGCGCGCCAGCGTCGACTTTCCGGAGCCGCTGCCGCCGAGGATCCCGAGCACCTCACCCGGCTCGACGCGCAGGCTGACCCCGCGCAGCGCGGTCCAGCGCCCGCTGATGCCGCGCGGCGGGTACTCGACGCTCAGGTCGTCGACGACGATGGGCGCCGAGGCGGCGGCGGCTCGGCTCACGCCTTCCGCTCCGCCTCGACGATGCTGCGCAGGAGCTCGCGGCGCTCGGCCTGCTCCCCCGGGTCCGGCACCGGCAGCGAGGCCAGCAGCCGCTGCGTGTACGGGTGCTTCGGCGCGGACAGCACCTCCTCGCCCGTGCCCTCTTCGACCAGCTCGCCGCGGTAGAGCACGGCGATCCGGTCGGCGAGCAGGTCGACGACGGCGAGGTCGTGACTGATGAAGAGCGAGGCGAAGCCGAACTCGCGCTGCAGCTCCGCGAACAGCTCGAGCACGCGCGCCTGCACCGAGACGTCGAGCGCCGAGGTCGGCTCGTCGGCGATCAGCAGCTTCGGCTCGAGGGCGAGCGAGCGCGCGAGGCTCGCGCGCTGGCGCTGGCCGCCGGAGAGCTCGTGCGGGTAGCGGTCGCCGTAGGAGCGCGGCAGCTGCACCGCCTCGAGCAGCTCGTCGACCCGCTTCCGGGCGGCACCGGCGTCGCGGGCTCGCCCGTGCACGATCAGCGGCTCGGCGACGCACTCGGCGATCGTCAGAAGCGGGTTGAAGCTCGACGCCGGGTCCTGGAAGACGAAGCCGATGTCGCCGCGGACGGGGCGGAAGGCGCGCTCGCGGATGCCGCGCATCTCCTTGCCGAGCACCCGCAGCGAGCCGCCGGTGACGGTGGTGAGTCCGGCGATCGCGCGGCCGATGGTCGTCTTGCCCGAGCCGCTCTCGCCGACCAGGCCGAGCACCTCGCCCGCGCGGATGCGGAAGGAGACGCCGTCGACGGCGACGAAGCCGGGGCGGCCGAGGCGGCCCGGGTACTGGATCCGCAGATCCTCGGCGAGGACGAGCGTCTCCGCCTCCGGGGCGCCGGCGCGCTCGATGGCGCGCTCCTTCGCCCGGGCGACGCCCTGGCCCACGTGCGGCACGGCGGCGAGGAGCTTGCGGGTGTATTCGGCTTTCGGTGCGGCGAACAGCTCGGCGACCGGCGCCTCCTCGACCAGCTCGCCCTGGTACATCACCGCGACGCGATCGGCCAGGTCGGCGACGACGCCCATGTTGTGGGTGATCAGGACGATCGAGGTGCCGAAGTCGTCGCGGCAGCGGCGGAGCAGGTCGAGGATCTCCGCCTGCACCGTCACGTCGAGGGCCGTGGTCGGCTCGTCGGCGACGATCAGCCCCGGGTCGAGCACGAGCGCCATCGCGATGACGACGCGCTGCTTCTGGCCTCCGGAGAACTGGTGCGGGTAGTAGTCGACCCGCTTCTCCGGCTCGGGGATGCCGACCGTGCGCAGGACGTCGATGGCGCGCTTCCGCGCGTCCTTGCGCGAGACGGAGGCGTGCGCGCGCAGCCCCTCCGCGATCTGCCAGCCGACGGTGAAGACCGGGTTGAGGGCGGTGCCGGGCTCCTGGAAGACCATCGCGACGTCGGTGCCGCGGAGCTCGCGCAGGCGCGACTTCGGCACCGAGACGACGTCGGTCGACGAGCTGCCGTCCTTCTTCGAGAGCAGGATGACGCCGGACGCCGTCGCCGTCTCGGGCAGCAGCCCGAGGATGGTCTTGGCGGTCACGGTCTTGCCGCTGCCGGACTCGCCGACGATGGCGAGCACCTCGCCGCGCTCGACGCGGAGGCTGACGCCGGCCACCGCGCGAACGGCGCCGCGATCGCTCGCGAAGGCGACCTCGAGGTCCTGGATGTCGACGATCGGGCGGGAGCCCGCGTCGGCGGGACGGCTGTCGGCGGGACGCTGGACGCTCATCGGGTCTTCTCCACTCCGGCGACGGGATCATGTCCCGGCGTCTCCAGGCCGTCCGCGGGGAGCGCACCGCCCGGGACGACGGACGTCGCGGCGACGTCGCCGGAACCGGCGGCCACCGCGCGCCGGCCGCGCAGGCGCGGGTCGGCGAGGTCGTTGAGGCTCTCGCCGACCAGCGTGATGCCGAGCACGACGAGGACGATGGCCAGGCCCGGGAAGACCGAGGTCCACCAGATGCCGCTGGTCACGTCGGACAGCGCCTTGTTGAGGTCGTAGCCCCACTCGGCGGCCGAGGTCGGCTCGATGCCGAAGCCGAGGAAGCCCAGGCCCGCGAGGGTGAGGATCGCCTCGGACGAGTTCAGCGTGAAGATCAGCGGCAGGGTGCGCGTGGCGTTGCGCAGCACGTGCTTGAACATGATCCGCGGGGTCGACGCTCCGATGACCTTCGCCGACTCGACGAAGGCGTCGCCCTTGATCCGGACCGTCTCGGCGCGGATCACCCGGAAGTACTGCGGGATGTAGACGACCGTGATCGAGACCGCGGCGGCGAAGATGCCCGACCAGAGGTTCGACTGCCCGCCGGAGATCACGATCGACATCACGATCGCGAGCAGCAGGGTCGGGAAGGCGTAGATCGCGTCGCAGATCACGACGAGCACGCGGTCGAGCCAGCCGCCGAGGTAGCCCGAGACGAGACCGAGGAAGACGCCGAGGAAGATCGACAGCACGACGGCGACCACGATGACGAGGAACGCCGTCTGGGCGCCCCAGATCACGCGCGAGAGCACGTCGTAGCCGCCGACGGTGGTGCCGAGCAGGTGCTCGGCACTCGGCGGCTGCTGCGCGCCGAACGACTCGGTGCCGGTGCGCAGCTGTGAGTAGCCGTAGGGGGCGATCAGCGGGGCGAGGGCCGCGACGAGGAGGAACGCGCCGGTGATCACGAGACCGGTGACGAGCATCCCGCGCTGCAGGCCCACGCTCTGCCGGAGCTGGTGGACGACCGGCAGCCGGTCGACGAGGCGGCGGCGCGGGCGCGCCGGAGTGGTGGTGCTCATGGGTCAGTACCTCACTCGCGGGTCGATGAGCGCCGCGATGACGTCGACGATGAAGTTGGTCAGCGCCACGATCACGGCCAGCAGGGCGACGATGCCCTGCACGGCGACGAAGTCGCGCGCCTGGAGGTACTCGGCCAGCTGGAAGCCGAGGCCCTTCCACTCGAAGGTCGTCTCGGTGAGCACCGCGCCGCCCAGCAGCAGGGCGATCTGCAGGCCGATGACGGTGATGATCGGGATGAGCGCCGGACGGTAGGCGTGTGTGCGGACCAGGCGGAACTCGCTCACTCCGCGCGAGCGGGCGGCGTCGACGTAGTCGGTGCCGAGGGTGCCGATCACGTTCGTGCGCACGAGGCGGAGGAAGATGCCGGCGGTGAGCAGGCCGAGCGCGATCGCCGGGAGCACCGCGTGCGAGAGCACGTCGGCGACGGCGGCGGGGTCGCCGGTCTGGATCGCGTCGATCAGGTAGATGCCGGTCTTGTTCTCGAGGAACTGCAGCGAGAGCTCGGTGTTCGTGGTCGCGCGACCGGCGACCGGGAACCACTTGAGCCAGACCGAGAAGACGAGCTTGAGCAGCAGCCCCGCGAAGAAGACGGGGGTCGCGTAGCAGAGGATCGCGAAGATGCGCAGGACCGCGTCGGGCGTGCGGTCGCGGTGGTAGGCGGCGAGCATTCCGAGCGGGATGCCGACGAGGAACGCCACGATCAGAGCGTAGAAGGCGAGCTCGACGGTCGCGGCGCCGTAGGTGACCAGCACCTCGGTGACCGGGCGGTTGTCGCTCAGGGTGGTGCCGAAGTCGCCGCGCAGCAGGTTGCCGAGGTACTCGAGGTACTGCACGATCAGCGGGCGGTCGTAGCCGGCCGCGGCGACGCGCTCGGCCAGCTGGTCGGCGGTGAGCCGACCGCCCAGCGCCGCGGTGATCGGGTCGCCCGTCGAGCGCATGAGCAGGAACACCATCGTCACGAGGATGAAGACGGTCGGGATGATGAGCAGGAAGCGGACGAGCAGATAGCGCCCGAGTCCTCCTCCGGAGCCGCGCGGTCGCCGGGTGGGCGCCGTCGCCGCAGCCGTCGTGGCTGTCGTCACGTGATGCCTTTCGTGGAGAACGGCCGGCGCCTCCCGGGTGGGGAGGCGCCGGCCGGAGGGGTGGATCAGCCCTTGCTGAGCGCCGCGTAGCGGAACTTGAACGAGGCGTCGAGGGTGTCCTCGGCTCCGCTCACGGTGCTGCCGACGATCGCGACCTGCGAGCCCTGGAGGTAGGGCAGGGTCGACAGCTGCGCCGCGACCTTGTCCTGGATCTCCTCGATCAGCGCGGTGCGCGCATCGGCGTCGGTGGTGGAGACCTGCTCGGCGATCAGGCTCTGCACGTCGGCGTCGTCGAAGTGGTTCGCGAGGAAGTTCTCCTTGATGAAGAACGGCGACAGGTAGTTGTCGGCGTCGGAGTAGTCCGGGAACCAGCCGAGCTGGTACGCCGGGTAGACGTCGCTCGAGCGGTCCTTGGAGTACTGGACCCACTCGGTCGTCTGCAGGTTCACGGTGAACAGGCCGGTGGACTCGAGCTGGTCCTTGATCAGCGCGTACTCGTCGCCCGAGGACGGACCGTAGTGGTCGTTCGAGTACTGCAGGTTCAGGGTGACCGGGGTGGTGACGCCCGCGGCCTGGAGCGTGGCGGCCGCCTTGTCGGCGTCGACACCGCCCTGGCCGTCGCCGTAGAGGCCCTTGAGGGACTCGGTCGCGCCGGTGAGGCCCTGGGGGACGTAGGAGTACAGCGGGGTGTAGGTGCCCTTGTAGACCTGGTCGGCGATCTCCTGGCGGTCGATCAGATCGGCCGCGGCCTGGCGGACGGCGAGAGCCTTGGCCGCGTCGGCCTCGGCGGTCGTCGCGCCGAACGGCTGCGTGTCGAAGTTGAAGACGATGTAGCGGATCTCGCCGCCGGGACCGTCGACGACCTTGACCGCGTCGTTCCCGCGGAGGTCCTCGACGTCGGTCGCGGAGAGGCTCCGGTACGCGACGTCGATGTTGCCCTCCTGGATGTCCAGCTTGAGGTTCGAGCTGTCCGCGTAGTACTTGACGTTGACGGTGCCGGTCTTCGCCGCGCCGAGCACGCCCTGGTAGTCGTCGTACGCCTTGTACTGTATGAGGTTGTTCACGTCGTAGTTGGCGATCGTGTACTGCCCGGCGAAGGCGTCGCCCGAGACGATGTCCGCGTCGGCGGTCAGCTCGTCGGCCGAGAAGACCTCCTCGTCCACGATCGGGCCCGCGGGGCTCGAGAGGATCTGCGGGAAGGTCTGGTCGTTCTCCGACTTCAGCGTGAAGACGACGGTGGTGTCGTCCGGCGCCGCGACGCTGTCGAGGTTCGCGAGGAGCGACGACGGGCCGTTCTCGGCCGCGATCGCGACCTGGCGGTCGAAGGAGAACTTGACGTCCGAGGAGGTCAGGTCGTGGCCGTTGGCCCACTTCAGGCCGTCCTTGAGCGTGACCGTGTACTCGGTCGGCGCCGTGAACTCGGCCGACTCGGCGATGTCGGGCTCGACGTCCGGGCTGCCGTAGGGGGTGTTCATCAGGAACGGGAACACCTGGTTCATCACGGCGAAGGAGCCGTTGTCGTACGAACCGGCGGGGTCGAGCGTGGTGATCTTGTCGGTGGTGCCGATGGTGAGCGTGCCGCCGGCCGCGCCGCCGGTCGAGTCCCCGCCGCCGGCGGAGCAGCCCGCCAGCACGAGCGCGACCGCGGCGAAGCCTGCTGCCGTGCCGAGTGCCCGCGAACCGCGAGTGAATCCGGATGTCATCTCCGTCTGCCTCTTCCTGTCAGAAATCGGATGCGGACCTCGGCGTGGAACGCGGTCCCGCGGCGCAGAGTCCGTCGCGCACGGGGTCCGTGCGGAGCGGTGTCGATCCGGCGCACTGTCCTTCAGGCGCGCGGTGTTCTCTGGGCGCACGGGGGCCACGAC
This sequence comes from Rathayibacter sp. VKM Ac-2928, assembly GCF_022815545.1. Taxonomy (NCBI): domain Bacteria; kingdom Bacillati; phylum Actinomycetota; class Actinomycetes; order Micrococcales; family Microbacteriaceae; genus Rathayibacter; species Rathayibacter sp. VKM Ac-2928. Next base: position 1,146,775 of record NZ_JALGRU010000001.1, on the reverse strand, counting down.
GCTGAGCGCCCGCATTGCTGTTCCTCAGTGGTAACACATGCGGAAGCGCTCTCCGAACCGGCGCGGGCCGTCGAGCGCTTTCTTCACACGACTGCAACACGTCCCTCATCGAGGGCACGGGGCACCCGCGGCGCCCTCATTCGGTGCGCAGGGCCCGCTTCTCGCGCTCCAGCTCGACCAGGCGGACCTGCACGGCGCGGGAGAGCACGGGGTCGGTCGAGGCGCGCTGCAGGGCGCCGCGCAGCTCGGCGATCTCGCGCAGGAGGTCGCGCTCGATCAGCGAGATCGCGACGTCCTTCGAGTAGCGGGCGAGGCCGGCCTCGTCGGCGGCCGGGATGGGCGCCACGGCGAGCTGGTGCACGAGCGAGGCGAACGGCCCGGGCACGTCGGCCGCCACGTGCTCGACCCAGTCGCGGTCCTGCGCGCGCTCGAGGTTGGCGACCACGGCGTCGCGGACGACGCGGAGGGTCTCGTTCGTGACGGCGGCGTGCGCGGCCCGGGCGAGCAGCGACTCCCCCATCACCTGCGGCAGCTGGAGCATGGCCATCAGCGCCTCGCGCTCGATCCGCGTGACGACGTCGACGGGGAGGTCGGCGATCCGGGCGCCGGCGGGCGCCTCGGGGGCGTCCTCCTGCGGGCGCTCGTCCCGGCCGCCCGGGGCGTTGCGCGCGCGCGAGCCGGCGGAGCGGACGGCGGAGTTGACCTCGGACATGTCCAGGCCGAGCATCCGGGCCAGCTCGCGGGAGTAGCCGGGGCGCAGCGCCGGGTCGCGGATCTCGGCGACGACGGGCGCGGCGGCGCGCAGGGCGGCGATCCGGCCCTCGACCGTGTCGAGGTCGTAGCGAGCCAGCAGCTGCCGGATGACGAACTCGAACATCGGCTTCTTGTCGTCGATGAGCCGGCGGACGGCGTCGTCGCCGCGGTTGAGGCGCAGGTCGCACGGGTCGAGGCCCTCGGGCGCGACGGCGACGAAGGTCTGCGCGGCGAAGCGGTGCTCCTCCTGGAAGGCGCGCATCGCCGCCTTCTGGCCGGCGGCGTCCGGGTCGAAGGTGAAGACGACCTCGCCGACCCCGCTGTCGTCGCCGAGCACGCGGCGCAGGACCTTGATGTGGTCGACGCCGAAGGAGGTGCCGCAGGTGGCGACCGCAGTCGTGACGCCGGCGAGGTGGCAGGCCATCACATCGGTGTAGCCCTCGACGACGACCACCCGGTGGCCGCGGGAGATGTCGCGCTTGGCCAGGTCGAGCCCGTAGAGGACCTGCGACTTGTGGTAGACGGGCGACTCGGGGGTGTTCAGGTACTTCGGACCCTTGTCCTCCTCGAGCAGGCGGCGGGCGCCGAAGCCGACGGTCTGGCCGGTGACGTCGCGGATCGGCCAGACGAGGCGGCCGCGGAAGCGGTCGTAGACGCCGCCGCGGTTGCTGCTGCTGACGAGGCCCGCCGTGGTGAGCTCCTCCTCGGAGAAGCCGCGGCGCTTGAGTGCGGTGGTCAGGCCGTCCCAGCCGTCGGGGGCGAAGCCGACGCCGAAGCGGTCGGCGGCGGCGCGGTCGAAGCCGCGCTCGCCGAGGAAGCGGCGGCCGACGTCGGCGCCGGGGGTCGCGAGCTGCTCGCGGAAGAACTCCTCGGCGGCGTTGTTCGCGGCGATGAGCCGGGCGCGTCCGCCGGTCTCGGGGGCCTGGCCGCCGCCCTCCTCGTACTGCAGCGGGAAGCCGATGCGGCCGGCGAGCCGCTCGACCGTCTCGCTGAACGAGGTGTGGTCCATCTTCATGACGAAGCTGTAGACGTCGCCCGACTCCTGGCAGCCGAAGCAGTGGTAGAAGCCGGCCTGGGGGCGCACGTGGAAGCTCGGGCTGCGCTCGTCGTGGAACGGGCAGAGCCCCTTCAGCGAGCCGACGCCCGCCGACTTCAGGGTGACGTACTCGCCGACCACGTCCGCGATGTTGACCCTGGCCTTGACCTCCTCGACATCCGTCTGTCGAATCCGAGGCATGCCTCCCATCGTATCCGCCGCCACCCGCCCCCCGGCCGAGTGCGCCGTTTCCGCCCCTCCCCTGCCGGCCGAGCAGCCGCGGAACCAGCAGGAAGGAGCGCCGACCGGCGCACCCGCCTCCTGCGCACATGCTGGTCGAGTAGCCGCGGAACCAGCAAGGAGGAGCGCCGAACGGCGCACCCGCCTCCCGCGCACATGCTGGTCGAGTAGCCGCGGAACGCGGCGTATCGAGACCCACCGTCATCAGCAGAGCGGGTCTGCAGACTCGTCCTGCTGACGCTGGTGGATCTCGATACGCCCGCTGCGCGGCCTACTCGATCAGCATGGGCTTCCCACCGAACCGGACTCGTCGGTCTCGATACGGCCGCTCCGCGCCCTACTCGACCAGCATGGATGCCGGAAAGCTCAGCCGACCGGCGGGCACGGCGCAGGGTGCAGCCGAACGCGTGATTCGCGTGCCAGCGAATCGCGCTGGGCGTCCGCGCTCCGCTCTGCGGAACGCACCACCCCGAGGAGCCGACTGCGCGGACGCCGGGCGGGGACCGGCGTCCGAGCGAGCCGGGCTGCGCCCGGCGAGCTCAGTGGCACAGCCTCTCGAACCAGCTCAGGGCGCTCTGGTCGGTGAGGTTGGCGACCTGGTCGACGACGACCCTGCGGCGGGCGTCGTCGGTGCCGGCGGCGTTCCAGTCCTCGGCGAAGCCGGCGTCGAGGGCGCCGGCGCCGCGCTCGAGGAGGGTGTCGGCGAGGCGGGTGAGGACCTCGCGCTGCTGGGCGTAGATCGGCTGACGGGTGTTCCGCGACATCACGAAGGTGGCGACGATGCCCTTGAGGACGGCGATCTCGGCCTGCTGCTCGCGGGGCACGACGACGTGGCCGCCGAAGCGGACGAGGTCGGGGTGGGAGTAGGCCTCGCGGGTGGCCTCGGTGGCGGAGGCGGCGAAGCGGCCGATGAGCTGGCTGGTGAGGTTCTTCAGCCGGGCCTGGTCTCGGCGGGAGCCGTCCCAGGAGTCGACCCAGACGTCGAGGGAGTCGAGGCGGTCGAAGGCGGCGACGAGCTCGTCGTGGCCGATCTCGCCGCCGACCCAGGAGTGCATCGACTCGACGAGGTCGTCGTGGTCCACGCGGGAGCCGAGCGCGGCGACGTCGATGTAGCCGGAGAAGACGGCGTCCTCGAAGTCGTGCACCGAGTAGGCGATGTCGTCGGAGAGGTCCATCACCTCGGCCTCGATGCAGCGGACGCCCTCGGGGGCGCCCTCGCGCATCCAGGTGAAGGCCGGCTCGTCGTCGGCGTAGAAGCCGTACTTGGCGCGGCCGGACGGGTCGGCGACGGAGCGGGTGTCGGGCCACGGGTACTTGCAGCTGGCGTCGAGGCTCGAGCGGGTGAGGTTCAGGCCGTACGGGCGGTCGTCCTCGCCGAACACCTTCGCCTCGAGCCGCGTCAGCAGCCGGAAGGTCTGTGCGTTGCCCTCGAAGCCGCCGATCGACTCGGCCCAGGTGTTGAGGGCGCGCTCGCCGTTGTGCCCGAACGGCGGGTGGCCGATGTCGTGCGCGAGGCAGGCGGTGTCGACGACGTCGGGGTCGAGGTCGAGGCTCGTCGCGAGCTCGCGGCCGATCTGGGCGACCTCGAGCGAGTGCGTCAGTCGGTTGCGGGCGAAGTCGACGCCGGCGGTCGGGCTGAGCACCTGCGTCTTCGCCGCGAGGCGGCGGAGCGAGCTGGAGTGGAAGAGCCGGGCGCGATCGCGGGCGAAGTCGGAGCGGCGGGTGCTGTGGTCCTCCGGCAGGAACCGCTCGACGTCGACGAGCGAGTACCCCCAGAGCGCGCGGTCATCCACCGCTGTGGTGGATCTCGGCGGCCGCGACGGCGTCGCGCTGGTCGGCGTTCAGCTCGCGGGACTCGAGCCAGCGGTCGGGCAGCGACGGCGTCTTCGGCGAGCCGGCGCGGCCGCGTTGGCCCTCGGCCGCCTCGCCCGGGTAGGGCACGTCCGGGTCGAGGGTGGCGAGCAGCTCGTCGAGCTCGGCGAGGGTGACCACGGAGGCCATCTTCGCGCGCAGGTCGCCGCCGACGGGGTAGCCCTTGAAGTACCAGGCGACGTGCTTGCGGATGTCGCGGCAGCCGCGCTCCTCGCTCTCGAAGAACTCGCAGATCAGCTGGGCGTGCCGGCGGAAGGCCGTGGCGACCTGGCCGAGGGTCGGTGTGAAGCGCTCGTCCGAGCCCGCGAAGGCAGCGGCGAGGTCGCCGAAGAGCCAGGGGCGGCCGAGGCAGCCGCGCCCGACGACGACGCCGTCGCAGCCGGTCTCGCTCATCATCCGCAGCGCGTCCTCGGCCGACCAGATGTCGCCGTTGCCGAGCACCGGGACGCTCGAGATCGCCTGCTTGAGGGTCGTGATCGCCGACCAGTCGGCCTGGCCGCTGTAGAACTCGGAGGCGGTGCGGGCGTGCAGCGCGATCGACGCGACTCCCGCGCCCTCCGCGGCCCGGCCGGCCTCGAGGTAGGTGAGGTGGTCGGAGTCGATGCCCTTGCGCATCTTGACCGTCAGCGGGACGTCGCCCGCGGCCCGCACCGCGCCCTCGACGATCTGACGGAACAGCGGGAGCTTCCACGGCAGGGCCGCTCCCCCGCCCTTGCGGGTGACCTTGGCGACGGGGCAGCCGAAGTTGAGGTCGATGTGGTCGGCGCGGTCCTCGGCGACGAGCATGGTGACGGCCTCGGCGACCGTCTTCGGGTCGACCCCGTAGAGCTGGATCGAGCGGACCTTCTCGCTGGGGTGGTGGCGGATGAGGCGCATCGACTCCGGGGTGCGCTCGACGAGCGCGCGGGAGGTGATCATCTCGCTGACGTAGAGCCCGTTGCCGAACTCGCGGCAGAGCCGGCGGAACGCGGTGTTGGTGATCCCGGCCATGGGCGCGAGGACGACGGGGGCGTCGAGTTCGAGGGGGCCGATCCGGAGCGCCGGCGCGGTGCGCGCGGGCGGTGCGGCCATGAGAGTGGAGGACATCGGTATCGATTCTCCCAGATCCTGTGTTGGGGAAGGCGAACGAGCGGAGAGGTGGGGACGGATGGACGGGAACGGCACTGTGGAGGACGGCACTGTGGAGGACGGAGCTACGGAGGTCGGCACCGCGGAGGACCGCACTGTGGAGGACGGCCCGGCGCGGTTCGAGGCGGATGCGCGCGAGCGCGGACTCGACGTCGAGATCGTCGACCGCCCGGAGGCCGGCAGCCTGGCCGAGGCGGCCGAGCTGCTGGGCATCGAGCCCGGCTCGATCGTGAAATCACTGGTGGTCAAGCGCCACGACGGCGGCTTCGTCTTCGCGCTGGTGCCCGGCGGCCGGCAGATCTCCTGGCCGCTGCTGCGCGCGGTGGTCGGCGTGAACAAGCTCCGGCTGCCCGACGAGTCGGTGGCCCTGGAGGCGACGGGCTACCGCCGCGGCACGATCACGCCGATCGGCTCGACCACCGCCTGGCCCGTCGTCGCGGACGAGCGGGTCGTCGGCCGCCGGATCGCCCTGGGCGCCGGCACGAGCGGCCGGAGCGCCTTCGTCGACGCGGACGCGCTGATCGCCGCCTACGGCGCGACGGTCGCCGACATCACGATCGAGGAGCCTGCTCGCTGACAGCGGGAGCCGCGGACGCCGGGACCTCGCAGACCCCGTCCTCGCAGACGGGCACGTCAGTCGCGCCGAGCATCTCGAACGGCCCGCTCGGCACTGGCTCGCTCACGCGACGACCGCCCGCTGCGACAGCACGTGCTCGAGCACCTCGGTGAACGCGGTGGGCTCCTGCGCGCCGGAGACCCCGAAGCGGCCGTCGAGCACGAAGAACGGCACCCCGTTGATCCCGTACTCCCGGGCCTGCGCGATGTCGGACTGCACGTCGGCGAGGTGCCGCTGCTCGTCCAGCGCGCGTAGAGCCTCGTCGGCGTCGAGCCCGACCTCGGCGGAGAGGGCGGCCAGGACGTCGGAGTCCGCGAGGTCGCGCCCCTCGACGAAGTAGGCGCGGAGCAGTCGCTCCTTCAGCTCGAGCTGCAGCCCGTTCGCCTTCGCGTGGTGCAGCGCCTGGTGCGCCCGGACGGTCTTGACGTGCACGACCGACTCGAAGTGGTAGTCGAGGTCGACCCCCGCCGCGATCGCGGTGACGGAGTCGAGCATCTGCTGTGCCTGCTCCAGCGGGACGCCCTTGTGCTGGGCGAGGAACTCGGCCGTACCGCCGCGGTAGTCCTCCGGCGTCTCCGGCGACAGCTCGAAGCTGCGGTACTCGACCGCGACCTCCGGCGCGTCGGGGTGCGCGGCACGGAACGCCGCCAGCCCGCGCTCGAACTTGCGCTTGCCGATGTAGCACCAGGGGCACGCGATGTCGGACCAGATGTCGACGGTGATGGGGGTCTGCGCTTCGCTCACTCCGAGGACAACCGCGGCGACGGGGAGCTATTCCCGCAGCACCCGGACGAGCTCGTCGACGTCGGACTCGTCGTTCCAGAGGTGGAAGGCGACGCGGAGACGTCCGCCCCGGCCCGAGACGCGTAGCCCTGCGGCCTGCAGGCGCGCCAGATCGGCGCCGTCCTCGTCCGGCCAGGAGACGATCGCGCGGTGCTGCGGCGCGCGGTCGAGGCGCTCGCAGAGCTGATCGCCCAGCCCGGAGGCACGCGCCCAGACCGCGTCGAGGTCGAGCGAGCGGAACAGCTCGAGCGACGCCTCCGCCCCGACGAACGCCTGCCAGGCGGGCGAGACGTCGAAGCGCCGGGCGTTCTCGGCGAGGTGCATCGCGGGCCCGTAGCAGGAGGACCAGACGTCCTCCCCCGAGTACCAGCCGGCCTGCACCGGCAGCAGCTCGGCCGCGTACTCGGGCGAGACGGTGAGGAAGGCCACGCCGCGCGGCGAGCAGAGCCACTTGTAGGCGTGGGTGAGGGTCGCGTCGAAGCGGGAGGCGTCCACCGGCAGCACGCCCGCGGCCTGGGTCAGATCGCAGGCCGTGCGCACGCCGTGGCGGGCGGCGGCCTCGACGACCGCGTCGAGATCGGCGAGCGCCCCGCTGCTGGACTGCACGGCCGAGAAGACGACGAGGTCGTCGGCGTCCTCGACCGAATCGGCGAGCGCCTCCAGCGGCACCGAGCGCACGACGACGCCGCGGTGGGCCTGGGCGAGGAAGGGGAAGACGATGGAGGAGAAGTCGCCGTCGACGCAGAGGACGTGCGCTCCGTCCGGGAGCGAGGCGGCGAGCACGGCGGCCATCGCCGAGGTCTGCGAGCCGATCGCGACCCGGTCGACCGGCACTCCGGCGATCTGCGCGAAGGAGGCTCGTGCGCGCTCGGCGACCGCTCCGTAGCCCGCGGCTGTGCCGCAGCCGGCCGACCACTCGTCGAGGTCCGCGCGCAGGGCCTCGGCGGTCGCGCGAGGCGGCAGGCCCAGCGTGCAGGCGTTGTGGTACCCGCGGGCGCCGGGGAAGAGCGCTCGGAGGTCGGCGGGGGCCGGGGGTGCGGTGCTCACCCTCCGAGGATCCCCCTCGACGCCCGGATCGCCAACCTCGCGGCAGGACCGGGCGCGTCGTGCGTCACCGCGCGGCGAGGGCGTGGGCCTGCTCGATCAGCGCGACCACTGCTCGAGCGTCCTGCACGTCGACGGGTGACGGAGCGCCGTCGAGCAGGGCGCGGGCGACTCCCGCGAGGAAGGCGGCGTAGTTCCCACGCTCGCTCGGCACGGCCGTCGTGCCGCGCTCGTCGGCCAGCATCCCCTCCGCGCCCGGCGGGACGACGCCGAAGTCCTCGTCCAGCGGAGTGGCGCCGCCGCCGCGCAGCGCGCCCTCCTGCGGGTCGAGGCCGTCGACCGAGAACGCAGCCCGCGTCCCGAGCACCCGGAAGCGCGGGGCGGAGGCGCGGGCGATCCGGCTCATCGTCAGGTGCGAGCGCACTCCGGACTCGTGGAGCAGCGAGACGAAGGCGTCGTCCTCGCTCGCGCCGCCCGCGTGCACGACGCGGGTCTCCGCCGCGGTGACGACGGCCGGACCGAAGAGCACCAGGGCCTGGTCGACGAGGTGGCTGCCGAGGTCGAAGAGGATGCCGCCGCCCCGTGCCGGTCCGATCGCCGTCTGCCAGCGCCCGGTCTTCGGAGCGCTCCAGCGCTCGAACGTCGACTCGAAGCGGATCACGTCGCCGAGCGCGCCCTCCCCCAGCAGCCGGCGCAGCGTGAGGAAGTCGGCGTCCCAGCGGCGGTTCTGGAAGACGAACACGGGCGCGCCGCCCGCCTCGGAGGCGGCGAGGATCGCGTCGACGTCGGCCGTGCTCGGCGCGAACGGCTTGTCGATCACGACCGCGACGCCGGCGGCGAGCACCTGCTCGGCCTGCTCGCGGTGCACGGAGGGCGGCGTCGCGAGGACCACCAGGTCGGGTCGCTCGGCGAGCACCGCGTCGAGGTCGGGGACGATCCGTGCGCCGGGATGCGCGGCCGTCGCCGCCGCCCCTCGCTCGGGATCGCTCGTCGAGATCGCGACCAGGTCGAAGTCGGAGTCCGCCTCGACGAACGGCGCGTGGAAGATCCGCCCCGCGAGCCCGTAGCCGACGAGCCCGACGCGGACGGTCCTCCCGCCGGTCATGACGACGCCCCCGGCACGTCCACGGCGCCGCCGAAGCGGCGGGTGCGGCCGGCGTAGTGCTCGATCGCGCCCCAGAGGTCCTCGCGGGTGAAGTCGGGCCAGAGCCGGTCGAGGAAGACCATCTCGGCGTAGGCGCTCTGCCAGAGCAGGAAGTTGCTGGTGCGCTGCTCGCCGGAGGAGCGCACGAAGAGGTCGACGTCCGGCATGTCGGGCAGGTAGAGCGCCTTGCCGATCGTCTTCTCGGTGATGCCGGACGGCTTCAGCCTGCCCGCGGCGACCTCGGCGGCGATCCGCTGCACCGCGTCGGCGATCTCGGTGCGGCCGCCGTAGTTGACGCACATGGTGAGCGTGAGGACGTCGTTGCCCTCGGTCAGCTTCTCGGCGTACTGCAGCTCGTTGATGACCGACGCCCAGAGCCGCGGCTTCCGGCCGGCCCAGCGCACCCGGACGCCCCACTCGTTGAGCTGGTCGCGGCGGCGGTGCAGCACGTCGCGGTTGAAGCCCATCAGGAAGCGCACCTCGTCGGGCGAGCGCTTCCAGTTCTCGGTCGAGAAAGCGTAGACGCTGAGGTGCTTGACGCCGATCTGGATCGCTCCCGCGACCACGTCGAGCAGCGACGCCTCGCCGCGCTTGTGCCCCTCCACCCGGGTCAGCCCGCGGGAGTTGGCCCAGCGGCCGTTGCCGTCCATCACGATCGCGACGTGCTCGGGCACCGCCTTGCGCGGCAGCTCCGGCGGGTGCACGCCGGTCCAGTCGAGGGGGCGGAACGGGACGGCGTCCCTGTGGGTGAACGGCTTCATCGGGTGACGTGCTCCAGAGATCTCAGTCCGCGCTCGAGGTGCCACTGGGTGTAGGCGGCGACCACGCCGCTCGCTCGGGAGCGGGTCGAGGGCTCCGTCGTCTCGGCGTGCTCCCAGTCTCCCGTGAGCAGGGCGCCGAGGAGGACGACCACCTCCGGGGCGACGCGCGGGGCGCCGGGGGGCGTGCAGTCCTCGCAGACGACCCCGCCGAGCTGGACGACCACCGCGCCGTGCGGGCCGGGGGCGCCGCAGCGGGCGCAGTCCTCGAAGCTCGGCGCCCAGCCGGCGATCGAGAGCGCGCGCAGCAGGTAGGAGTCGAGCGTGAGCACCGGCTCGTGCTCGTGCTTCGAAAGCGAGCGCAGGGCGCCGACGAGCAGGAGGTACTGCTGCAGCGAGGCGTCGGCGTCGGTGAGGCGGTCGGCCGTCTCGACCATGGCGCTCGCCGCGGTGTAGCTGTCGTAGTCGGCCGCGATGATCGCGCCGTACGCGCCGAGCGACTCGGCCTGCGTGACGATGTCGAGGCTCCGGCCCTCGTAGAGCTGCAGGTCGGCGACCATGAACGGCTCGAGCCTCGAGCCGAACTTGGAGCCGGTCTTGCGCACGCCCTTGGCGACCGCGCGGATCTTGCCGTGGCTGCGCGAGAGCAGCGTCACGATGCGGTCGGCCTCGCCCAGCTTGTGGGTGCGCAGCACGACGGCTTCGTCACGGTAGGTGGGCATGCGCTCGATTATCCTCCCCACCCCTGACAACCCCGCGGTGGACCGGCACCCGCCCCCTCCCGCCCGTGGAACGATGGCTCGGTGGCCGCCTCCCTCTTCGAGATCCCCGCCTGGGCCGACCTCCTCGCCATCGCGATCGGCTGCCTGCAGGGCGCGATGTTCGCCGGCGAGTTCCGCGACCGCCGGATCGACCTGCTCGGCGTCACCATCATCGGCACGGCGACCGGCCTCGGCGGCGGTGTGCTGCGCGACCTGCTGCTGCAGACCCCGCTCGTGGCGCTGCACACCAACGCCTACCTGCTCGTCGCGGTGACGGCCTCGCTCTTCGGCATGCTGCTGCAGCACGTGCTCAACCGGGTCGACGGCACGATCACGGCGCTCGACGCGCTGACGATCGGGCTCTTCGGCGCCATCGGCACGACGAAGGCGCTCTCGCTCGGCGTGCCGGAGGTGCCCGCCGTGTTCGTCGGCACCGTCTCGGCCGTCGGCGGCTCGGTGATCCGCGACATCCTGCTGAACCGGCCGATCGCGCTGATGCACGTGGGCTCGCTCTACGCGATCGCGGCGACCGCCGGCACCGTCGTGCTGGTGGTCGCGCTGCGGTTCGGGATGGTGATCGACTACGCGGCGCCCATCGCGGTGCTGGTCACGGCCGTCATCCGGCTGCTGGCGGTGCGCTACGGCTGGAGCCTGCCGGAGCAGCGGGCGCTGAGCCGGGTGCCGCGTCTGGGCTGGCGGAAGCGCGGCTGACGGCGGGGATGCACGTCGGGACGGCTCGCGGAAGCCCGCGCCCGTGTCGGAGGTCCGACCTAGGGTGGCGGCATGACCGCTGCGGGCACCACGACCGACCGACACGACGTGCTGATCATCGGCGGGGGGAACGCGGGACTCTCGGTCGCGGGGCGCCTCCGCCGCTACGGGGTGGCGGACGTCGCGGTGATCGAGCCGCGCGAGACGCACCTCTACCAGCCGATGTTCTCCCACGTCGCCGGCGGCACCGCTCCCGCCTCGAAGGCGACCCGGCCGCAGGGCTCGGTGACGCCGAAGGGAGTCACCTGGATCCGGGACCGTGTCGAGGCCATCGATCCCGCTGCGAAGTCGGTCGTGCTCGCCTCCGGTCGGCGGGTCGGCTACGGCGACCTCGTCGTCTGCCCCGGCATCCAGAAGGACTGGTCCGCGGTGCCCGGGCTGACGGAGGCGATGGCGTCGCCGGTCGGCGTCTCGAACTACGAGTTCGAGTACGCGCGGAAAGCCTCGAGTGTCCTCCGCGGGGTCCGCTCCGGCACCGTCGTCTTCACCCAGCCCAGCGGACCCGCCACCTGCTCGGGAGCCTCGCAGAAGCCGATGTACCTCGCCTGCGACTACTGGCGCGAGACCGGCGTGCTCGCGGACGTCCACGTCGTGCTGGTCGTGCCGACACCCACGATGTTCGGCATGCCGCTGATCGACGCGGAGCTCGAGCGCAAGGTGGCGGAGTACGGGATCGACGTGCGCTTCAGCCGCGAGCTGGTCGAGGTGGACGCCGAGAAGCGGACGGTCGTCATCGCGGGCGAGGACGGCCGCCGCGCGCAGCTGGGTGTCGACCACGACGCCGGGCACGTCGGCACCGAGCAGCGGGAGACGCTCTCTTACGACGTGCTGCACGCGGTCCCGCCGCAGTCCGCTCCGGACTGGCTCGCGGGCACCGGGCTCGTGGCGGAGGGGAGCACGGGCGGATTCGTCGAGGTCGATCCGCTGACGCTGCGCCATCCGCGCCACCCCGAGGTCTGGGCACTGGGAGACGCCGCGGCGACCACGAACTCGAAGTCGGGTGGCGCGCTCCGGCAGCAGACGAAGACCCTGGCGAAGAACCTCGTCGCCGCGCGCCAGGGGAAGCCGCTCCCCCAGGTCTACAACGGCTACTCGGTCTGCCCGTTCGTCGTCTCGCGCTCGACCGTCGTCTTCGCCGAGTTCGACGACCGCTACCGCCCCAAGCCGACCATCCCCTTCTGGAAGGGCCTTGCGAGGGAGCGCCGCCTCACCTTCCTCGCCGACCGCTACCTGCTCCCCTGGGTCTACTGGAACCTCATCCTGCAGGGCCGCGCCTGACGGCACGGCTCCGCAACAGGCTGGTCGAGTAGCCGCGGCACGCGGCGTATCGAGACCCACCACCGCATGGACGGGGGTCTCGATACGCCCGCTCCGCGGGCTACTCGACCAGCATGGCCCGCCCGCTCCGCGGGCTACTCGGGCCGCGCGAGGCTCAGGCCGAGGCCGTCGCCAGCTCTCGGTCCGGGGCCTCCTCGCGGAGCGCGCGGTTGACGGCCGAGACGATCGCCTTCAGGGAGGCGGTCGAGATGTCGGCGTCGACGCCCACGCCCCAGAGGGTGCGGCCGTTCACCGAGCACTCGACGTAGGAGGCGGCCAGCGCGTCGCCGCCGGCGCTGAGAGCGTGCTCGACGTAGTCGAAGACGCGGACCTCGACGCCGTGCTGCGCCAGCACCGCCTCGAAGGCGTTGATCGGGCCGTTGCCGGTCGCGCTCGCGGTGACCGTCTCGTCGCCGACGCGCAGCACGGCGTCGAGGGCGATCGAGCCGCCCAGGTCGCTCGAGGTGCTCGTGCGGGCCAGCTCGAAGCGGCCCCACTTGTCCTCGGCGCGGTGCGCGGGCGCGGGCAGGTACTCGTCCTGGAAGATCGTCCAGATCTGCTCGCTGGTGACCTCGCCGCCCTCGGCGTCGGTCTTGGCCTGCACGACCGCGGAGAACTCGATCTGCAGGCGGCGCGGCAGGTCCAGCGCGTGGTCGGTCTTCAGCAGGTACGCGACGCCGCCCTTGCCGGACTGCGAGTTGACGCGGATGACCGCCTCGTAGGAGCGGCCGAGGTCCTTCGGGTCCACCGGCAGGTAGGGCACCGCCCAGGTCAGCTCGTCGCGGCTGACGCCGGTGCGCTCCGCCTCGGCCTCCATCGCCTCGAAGCCCTTCTTGATGGCGTCCTGGTGCGAGCCGCTGAACGCGGTGAAGACCAGGTCGCCGGCCCAGGGGCTGCGCTCGGGCACGGCCAGCTGGTTGCAGTACTCGGCCGTGCGCTTGATGCCGTCCATGTCGCTGAAGTCGATCTGCGGGTCGATGCCCTGGGTGAACAGGTTGACGCCCAGCGCGACCAGGTCGACGTTGCCGGTGCGCTCGCCGTTGCCGAAGAGGCAGCCCTCGATGCGGTCCGCGCCGGCCAGGTAGCCCAGCTCGGCCGCGGCGACCGCGGTGCCGCGGTCGTTGTGCGGGTGCAGCGAGACGATGATGTTCTCGCGCTGGGCGAGGTTGCGGCACATCCACTCGATCGAGTCGGCGTAGACGTTCGGCGTCGCCATCTCGACGGTGGCGGGCAGGTTGAGGATGACCTTGCGGTCCGGGGTCGGCTCGAAGACCTCGACCACGCGGTCGCAGATCTCGCGGGCGAAGTCGAGCTCGGTGCCGGTGTAGCTCTCGGGCGAGTACTCGTAGTACACGGCCGTGCCGGGGACGGACGCCTCCATCTCGCGGCACTTGCGAGCGCCGGCGAGGGCGATGTCGATGATGCCCTGGCGGTCCTTGCGGAAGACGACCTCGCGCTGCAGCACGCTGGTCGAGTTGTACAGGTGGACGATCGCCTGGCGGGCGCCGCGGATCGACTCGTAGGTGCGCTCGATCAGGTGGTCGCGCGCCTGGGTCAGCACCTGGATGGTGACGTCCTCCGGGATCGCGTCCTCCTCGATGAGGCTGCGGACGAAGTCGAAGTCGGTCTGGCTGGCGCTCGGGAAGCCGACCTCGATCTCCTTGTAGCCCATCCGGACCAGCAGGTCGAACATGATCCGCTTGCGCTCGGGGCTCATCGGATCGATCAGCGCCTGGTTGCCGTCGCGGAGGTCGACGGCGCACCAGCGCGGCGCCGTGGTGATGCGCTTGGCCGGCCAGGTGCGGTCGGGCAGCTCGACGACGATCTGCTCGTGGAACGGCTTGTACTTGCCGATCGGCAGCGACGACGGCTTCTGGGTGTTCTTCATGAGGGTGCTCTCCCGGCGCGCGGACGCGCCTGTCTCTCGTCTCGCGGGGATCCGGATGCGGATCGAACCACGCGGGTGGTCTGTGGTGACGATGGGTCTGATTCAGCCGACGACGGACTCCGCGACGAGGAGGGCCTGAGGATCAGATCTCGTCGCGGCGGCTAAGAAGGAGCAGACCGATGCGCACGCGACCACGGTAGCACTGCGCCCGCGGGTCGGCACCCACGAGGCACCACTGCGGCGCGGACGTCGTCCTCAGGCGACGAGACCGTTCTCGTAGGCGTAGACGACGAGCTGCACCCGGTCGCGCAGCCCGAGCTTGCCGAGCGTGCGGCTGATGTGCGTCTTGACCGTCGCCTCGCTGAGGAACTCCGCCCGGGCGATCTCGGTGTTGCTGAGGCCGCGCGCGGCGAGGTGGAAGATCTCGCGCTCGCGGTCGGTCAGCGTGCCGAACGCGGCCGGCGTCTCGCGGCCGCTCCCCGGCGCGCCGAAGTGCTCGAAGAGCTCGCGCGTCGCGGAGGCGGCGACCACGGCGGTGCCGGCGTGCACCGTGCGGACGGAGGCGAGCAGGAAGCCCGGCTCGGTGTCCTTGAGCAGGAAGCCGCTCGCCCCGGCGCGGATCGCGCGGGCGGCCGCCTCGTCCAGGTCGAAGGTGGTGAGCACCAGGATGCGCGGCGGCTCCACGCCCTTCTCCGCGGCGTCGGCGAGGATGCGGCGCGTCGACTCGATGCCGTCGACCCCCGGCATCCGGATGTCCATCAGCACCACGTCCGGGGCCAGCCGGCCGACGAGCTCCGCGCCCTCCGCGCCGTCGGACGCCTCGCCGACCACCTCGAGGTCCGGCTGGGAGCTGAGCAGCATGCGGATGCCGGCGCGGAAGAGCGCCTGGTCGTCGACGAGGACGAGGCGGATGGTGTCGGTCATGCGGGGTGGCCTCCAGAGGCGACGGGCAGGGCGGTGGACGAGGGGGCGGGCAGGCGCGCGTCGACCACGAAGTCGTCGCCCTCGGGGCCGGCGCGGAGGACTCCGCCGACGAGTGCGGCGCGCTCGCGCATGCCGACGAGGCCGTGCCCCTCCCCGGGCACGCGAGCGGCGGCCTCGGCGTCGGCGCAGCGCGCGTTGCGGACGGTGAGGACGATCTCGCCGGACTCGCGGCGGAGCGCGACGTCGAGCGGGGCGCCGGGCCGGCCGTGCCGGAGCGCGTTCGTCGTCGCCTCCTGCACGATGCGGTAGAGCGCGAGGCCGATGCCGCGCGGCACGGTCTCGAGGTCGACCTCGAGCTCGGACCGCAGCTGCGTCCCGGCTCCGGAGACGCTCTCGAGCAGCGCCGGCAGGTCGCGCGCCTCCGGCTGCGGTCCGTCGCTCTGGCTGTGCCGGAGCTGAGCGAGGAGGACGCGGACGTCGCCGAGCGCGTCGCGGGCGACCGAGGAGATGGTGAGCAGGGCGGCGTCCGTCTGTGCCGGGCTGGACGCACCGAGGTAGCGGGCGCCGTCCGCCTGCGCGATCACGACGGCGAGCGAGTGCGCCACGACGTCGTGCATGTCGCGGGCGATGCGGTTGCGCTCCTCGACCGTGTCCAGCTCGCGCTGCGCCGCCGCGCGCTCGCGCTCGGCCTCGGCGCGGAGGGTCTGCCCCTCGCGCGCTCGCCGCACCGAGCGGGACAGCAGGCCGACCGTCCAGGAGAGGCCGAGCGTGGCGAGGATCCCGCCGAACACCGCTCCCCCGGTCAGGATCGGCGAGGGGATGGACTGGACGAGCCGGAAGACGATGATCAGGTAGACGACGGCCACGATCGCGCCGAGCACCGCGGAGACGGCCCCTGCCGCGCGCACCCGGCGCCGCTCGGACGCACCGGTGCCGAAGAGCACCGCGAGGATCGCGAGGTCGGCCGGTCCCGGTGCCAGCTGCAGACCCATCTGCAGGAGCGCCCCGCCCCAGGCGATCGTGAGGGAGAGCGCCGGCGCCCGGCGGTGCAGGACCAGCGCGACCGCCAGCACTCCGCCGACGACCGGCTGGAGCGAGCCGTCGGGCGCCGCGAACGGCACGGTCGAGATCAGCAGCAGGAGGAGCGCCTGCCAGCCGGCCGCTCCGACGGCGAAGCCGTCCTGCGGACCGGCGACGCGCACCACGAGCGCATCGATCCTGTCGCCGGGACCGACCGGCCGCCGCACCCCGGCGCGCCAGACGAGGACCTTCAGGCCGGCGAGGAGGGCGGCGACGACCAGCGCGGCGACGGCGCGGAAGAGCAGGACCTGGTCGGCGCTCGCCTCCTGCGGCAGCAGCTGCTCGGTCCCGCTCAGTGCGGCGACCAGCCCGGCGACGCCCGCGAGCAGGAGGGCGCCGACGAGGGTCAGCGTCCGCGTCCAGGGCCCGAGCCGGCGCGCCGTGGACCAGAGGACGAGCAGGCCCACGAGGACACCGTCCACCGGCACGCCGAGGAGCGGGATCCCGCCGCCGGTGACCGCCCCGACGGCGACCAGGGACGGTGCGAGGGCCGGCAGGAAGGCCGCGAGGCCGAGGCCGAGCGCGATCAGCAGACCGCCGCTGAGGTGCTCCGGCGCGATCTGGCCGGCCGCGCTCAGTCCGAGGTGGAGGACCCCGAGCAGGGCTCCCGCGATCGGGAGCGTCGCCGGACGATCCAGGAGCGCACGCATGAGCCCCACGCTACGCGGCGACGTCGCCGCGGGGCGTCGTCCGGGAGAGTGACTGCCGTCCCCCTCCCGATCCGGCGCCGCGCTCACCGGCTCAGAAGCCGAGGCGGCCGAGCAGCTTCGGGTCGCGCTGCCACTCCTTGGCGACCTTCACCCGGATGGAGAGGAACACGCGCCGGCCGAGCAGCCGCTCGATCTGCTCGCGCGACACGGCGCCCACCTCGCGCAGGCGCTGACCGCCCTTGCCGATGATGATGCCCTTCTGGCTGTCGCGCTCCACGAAGACGTTCGCGTAGATGTCGATGAAGGAGCCGTCCTCGCGCTCGACCATGTCGTCGAGCGTCACGGCGAGCGAGTGCGGCAGCTCGTCGGAGACGCCCTCGAGCGCTGCCTCGCGGATGAACTCGGCGATGCGCGAGCCGGTGTCCTCGTCGGTCACGGCCTCCTCGGGGTAGAGCGCGGGCGAGACCGGCATGAGGCGCAGCAGCTCGACCGCGAGCACGTCGAGCTGCTCCTCGGTGACCGCCGAGATCGGCACGATGGTGTCCCACTCGCGCAGCTCGGAGACGGCGAGCAGCTGCTTGGCGACGGACTTCTTCGAGGAGAGGTCGACCTTCGAGACGATCGCGACCTTGCGGGCGCGCGGGAAGGCCTCGAGCTGCTCGTTGATGAACCGGTCGCCGGGGCCGATCGGCTCGTCGGCCGGGAAGAGCATTCCGATCACGTCGACGTCGCCGAGGGTCGAGGTGACGAGGGAGTTCAGCCGCTCGCCGAGCAGGGTGCGCGGGCGGTGGATACCCGGGGTGTCCACCACGATGAGCTGGCCGTCGGGCCGGTGCACGATGCCGCGGATGGCGCGGCGGGTGGTCTGCGGCTTCGAGCTGGTGATGGCGATCTTCTCGCCGACCAGCGCGTTGGTGAGCGTGGACTTGCCGACGTTCGGGCGGCCCACGAACGACACGAAGCCCGCCCGGTAGGGGGTCGTGGGAGTGCTGGGGTCGGTCATCGTGCGTCCTCGTCCTGGTGGTCTGTCTCGGCGACGATCGCGACCGGTCCGGTGCCGGTCTCGCCTGAGGGATCGTAGTCGGGATCGCGCCGCACGATGACGGTCGAGATGGTGCCGCGACGGGGATCCGCCTGCTCGGCCTCGAGGATCACCCCGTCGATCCGGGCGGTCGCGCCCCGCTCGGGCAGGCGGCCGTAGGCCTTGGTGAGCAGTCCGCCGACCGAGTCGACGTCGTCGTCCTCGAGTTCGAGGTCGAACAGCTCGCCCAGCTCGTCGACGGGCAGCCGCGCCGAGACACGGTAGACGCCCGGCTCGGTCTCCTCGAAGAGGTCGACCTCGCGGTCGTACTCGTCCGAGATGTCGCCGACGAGCTCCTCGATCAGGTCCTCGAGCGTGACCAGCCCGGCGATGCCGCCGTACTCGTCCACCACCATGGCGAGGTGGTTGGACTCGAGCTGCATCTGGCGCAGCAGCTCGTCGGCCTTCTTCGACTCCGGCACGAACAGCGCGGGGCGGGCGAGGTCGGCCGCCGAGTCGTCGTCGTCCGGGCGCTCGTAGGTGTGCCGGGCGACGTCGCGGAGGTAGAGCACGCCGAGCACGTCGTCGACGCCGTCGCCGATGACGGGCAGCCGGGAGATGCCGCGACTGAGCAGCAGGCCCATGCCGGCGCCGACCGAGGCGCCGGCCTCGATCGTCACCATGTCGGTCCGCGGCACCATCACCTCGCGCACCAGCGTGTCGTTGAACTCGAAGATCGAGTGGATGAGCTCGCGGTCGTCCTGCTCGAGGACCGACTGCTCGGTCGCCTCGTCGACCATGCTGAGCAGCTGCTCCTCCGAGGAGAAGCCGGCCGAGCGGCCGGTGCCCGGGGTGACCCGGTTGCCCAGCGCGACGAGGCCGTGCGCGACCGGGCCGAGCGCGACCCGCAGCACGTGCACGAGCGAGGCGCTGGAGCCGAGCACGGCGCGGGCGTGGGCGCGCCCGACGCTGCGCGGGCTGGAGCCGACGAGCACGAACGAGACGGCCGCCATGATCAGGATCGCGAGCAGGAGCGCCAGCCACAGGGCGTCGACCACGACGACGAGCACGGTGGTGACGAAGACCGCGGCGGTGGTCTCGGCCGCGATCCGGGTGAAGTTGACGACGTTGACGTGCGCGCTCATGTCGCCGGCGATGGCCCGCAGGGCGCGCGAGCTGCGCGAGTGGTTCGCCATCTCGAGGACGTCGCTGCGGGAGAGCACGCCGAGGGCGGCGTCGGTGGCGGCGAGCCAACCGCCGAGGGCGACGAGGCCGAGGGCCGCGATGAGGAGCTGGACGGTGAGCACGCCGGGCCTAGCGGCGTCGCTCGCTGATGTGGAACCCGACGAGGATGTCGCGCTGGATGCCGAACATCTCGCGCTCCTCCTCGGGCTCCGCGTGGTCGAAGCCGAGCAGGTGCAGCAGCCCGTGGGCCGTGAGCAGCAGCAGCTCGTCGAGCACGGAGTGGCCGGCGGCCTCGGCCTGGCTCTGCGCCACCTGCGGGCAGAGCACGATGTCGCCGAGCAGGCCGGCCGGGGTCGGCTCGTCCTCGGTGCCGGGGCGCAGCTCGTCCATCGGGAAGCTCAGCACGTCGGTGGGGCCGGGCTCGTCCATCCACTGCACGTGCAGCTGCTCCATCGCGCCCTCGTCGACCAGCACGATCGCGAGCTCGGCGTCGGGGTGCACGTGCATCGAGTCGAGCGCGTAGCCCGCGAGGCGCAGCAGGGTCGCCTCGTCCACAGGGATGCTCGACTCGTTGTTGATCTCGATGCTCACGGGGTGCGGTTTTCCTTCGATCGGGAGGGGCTCGGCGGGGCGGGAGGCGGTGGTACGGCGCTCAGGCGCGCGGGCGCTTGGGCTGCGCGTCGCCGGTCGAGCGGGTGGCCGCCCGGCGCTCGGCGCGGGCCGCGAACTCGCGGGCCTGCTCGCGCTCGAAGCTCTGCGCCTGCTTCTGCTGGTCGTACTCGGTGTACGCGTCGACGATCCGGCCGACGAGGCTGTGGCGGACCACGTCCTCGCTGGTCAGCCGGGCGAAGTGGATGTCGTCGATGTCGTCGAGCACCCGGGTCACCAGGCGGAGACCGCTCGATCCGGCGGGGAGGTCGACCTGGGTGATGTCGCCCGTGATCACCATCTTCGAGCCGAAGCCGAGGCGGGTGAGGAACATCTTCATCTGCTCCGGCGTCGTGTTCTGCGCCTCGTCGAGCACGACGAACGAGGAGTTCAGCGTGCGGCCGCGCATGTAGGCCAGCGGAGCGACCTCGATCGTGCCCGCCGCGAGCAGCTTCGGCACGATCTCCGGGTCCATCATCTCGTTCAGCGCGTCGTAGAGCGGGCGCAGGTACGGGTCGATCTTGTCGGTGAGCGAGCCGGGCAGGTAGCCCAGCCGCTCCCCCGCCTCGACCGCGGGGCGCGTGAGGATGATCCGCTCGACCTCCTTGCGCTGCAGGGACTGCACCGCCTTGGCCATCGCGAGGTAGGTCTTGCCGGTGCCGGCCGGGCCGATGCCGAAGACGATCGTGTTCTGATCGACGGCGTCGACGTACTCGCGCTGCCCCAGGGTCTTCGGGCGGATGCTCTTCCCGCGCGCCGTGAGGATGGCCTGGCCGAACGCGTCCGCGGGACGCACCGGCCCGCCGTTCTCGAGGATGCGCGCGGACTCGCGCACGCCCTCCGGGTCGAGGTCGTGGCCGCCTGCCGTCATGAGCACCAGTTCTTCCACCAGGCGCGCCGCCGCGGCGACGGGGGCGCCCTCGCCGTCGAGGGTCACCTCGTTGCCGCGCACGTGCACCCGGACGTCGGGGAATCGCGATTCGACCGCCCGGATGAGGCGGTCCTGGGGTCCGAGGAGGCGCACCATGGCGATTCCGTCGACGGCGATGACGCGATGGGTCCCGCCGGTGGTCCGGTCCGCGTCGCTCTGCGGGACCGACGGCTCCGTCGAGCCGGTTCGAGTGGGGTTCTGGTCCGCGGAGCGATCGCCCGCGTGATCAACCGGTGGCAAGGGAGCCTTCCGTCAGGTGGCCGCCCAGGACGTGGGCGTGGACGTGGAACACGGTCTGACCGGCCTCTTCGCCGGAGTTGAAGACGAGGCGGAACTGGCCGTTGCTGTGCGCGTCGGCCAGGGTCTGCGCGACGACGGCCATCTCGGCGAGGAGCTCCGGATCGCCCGCGGCGAGCTCGGCGACGTTCGCGTACTCGGGGGTCTTCGGGAAGATCAGCAGGTGGACGGGCGCCTTCGGCGCGATGTCCCGGATCGCGAGGATCCGCTCGTTCTCGAACACCACGTCGGCGGGGATCTCGCCGCGGACGATGCGCGTGAAGACAGTGGGCTCGGTCATGCATCCATCTTAAACGGGGCGAGGGCGACGACGGGGGCGCGTTCGCCCAGGGCGCGCGGATCCGCGGGGATCACCAGCGGCCGAGACGGGCCGAGAGCACGGCGATCGCGGCCGGGCCGGCGGTGGAGGTGCGCAGGACGGAGTCGCCGAGTGCGACGGTCTCGGCACCCGCGTCGGCGAGGGCGCGCAGCTCCTCCGCCGCGATGCCGCCCTCGGGTCCGACGACGAGCACGAGGTCGCGCCCGTCCGGCTCGATCGCGGTGAGCCGCTCCTCGGCCGAGGGCTCGAGCACGAGCACGCGCGCCGTCGCGGCCCGCTCCACCAGAGCACGCAGGCCGACGACCGCCGACACCTCCGGCACCCGGGCGCGGAGCGACTGCTTGCTCGCCTCGCGGACGATGCTGCGCCAGCGCTCGCGGCCCTTCTCCTCCTTGACGCCCGACCAGCGCGAGACGCTGCGGGCGGCCTGCCACGGCACGACCTCGTCCACGCCGAGCTCGGTCGCCGCCTGGATCGCCAGCTCGTCGCGGTCGCCCTTCGCGAGCGCCTGCACGAGCACGAGGCGCGGGCTCGGCGCGGGCACCTCCTCGACCGACTCGACCGCGAGGACGACACGCGACGCCTCCGCGCTCTCGACGACGGCCACGGCGACCCGGCCTCGGCCGTCGCCGACGCGGACGCTCTCGCCCGCGCGGATCCGGCTCACGGTTGCGAGGTGGCGCGCCTCCGCGCCGGAGAGCTCCAACCGGCCGCCGGCGACGAAGTCCCCGGAGTCGAGCGACTCGTCGATGTAGTGGTGCGCCACGCCGGATCCGGTCAGCCCAGGAAGCGGTCGCGGAGCTTGGAGAAGAGCCCCTGCTGGAAGTGCGTGAGGGCCGGCTTCTGCGGCTTATAGTGCTTGGCGAACTCCTGCACCAGCTCGCGCTCGCGGTGCCCCAGCTTGGTCGGGGTGACCACCTGGATGCCGACGCGGAGGTCGCCGCGGCCGTTGCCGCGCAGCTTGGTGACGCCGCGGCCCTTGATCGTGACGATCTCGGTGCTCTGCGTGCCCGGCTTGACCTCGATCTCGATGTCGCCGTCGAGCGCCGCGAGGGTCGTCGTCGAGCCGAGGATCGCGTCCGTCATCTGCACCTCGAGGGTGCAGAGCAGGTCGTCGCCGTTGCGGCTGAAGATGTCGTGGTGCTTGACCTTGATCTCGAGGTAGAGGTCGCCGCTCGGGCCGCCGGCCGGGCCGACCTCGCCGCTGCCGGGCATCTGCAGGCGCAGGCCCGTGTCGACGCCCGCGGGGACGTCGACGGGGATGGTCCGGCGCGCGCGGACGCGGCCCTGACCCTGGCAGGTGGAGCACGGAGTGGCGATGACGGTGCCGTAGCCGCGGCAGGTGCCGCAGGGGCTGGCCGTCATCACGTTGCCGAGCAGCGAGCGGACGGTGCGCTGGATCTGCCCCGAGCCGTGGCAGATGTCGCAGGTGACCGGCGAGGTGCCCGGCTGGCAGCACGAGCCCTGGCAGGTCTCGCAGAGCACGGCCGTGTCGACCTCGAGGTCGCGGTGGGTGCCGAAGATGACCTCGTCGAGCGAGACCTCGACGCGCAGCAGCGCGTCCTGGCCGCGCTCCCGACGCGATCGCGGGCCGCGCGAGGAGCCCTGCGCGCCCTGGCCGAAGAACGTCTCGAAGATGTCGCCGAAGCCGCCGAAGCCCTGCCCACCACCGCCGGGAAAGCCGTCCTGCGGGCCGCGGTCGTACTGCTGTCGCTGCTGGACGTCGCTCAGGACGTCGTAGGCGTGCGTGACGAGCTTGAACCGCTCGGACGCGTCCGCGCTCGGGTTGACGTCGGGGTGCAGCTCGCGTGCAAGCCGGCGGTACGCCTTCTTGATCTCGTCGGCGGAGGCGTCTCGGTCGACGCCGAGGACTTCGTAGTGATCGGCCACAGGGGGCTTCGTCCTTCGTTCGTGGTCGGAGCGCCGGGCGCGGCGGACCTGTCGGGAGCCGGGGTTCCGGCGAGGGTCTGGGAGCGGGTCATTCCTCGCCGAGGAGGCGGGAGAGGTAGCGGGCGACGGCGCGGACCGCCGCGATGTTGCCGGAGTAGTCCATCCTGATCGGTCCGAGGACCCCCAGGCGCGAGACCTGGCCGCCGGCCGTGTTGTAGCCGCTGGTCAGCACGGAGGTCTCCTGCAGGCCGAACGGCGCGTTCTCGCGGCCGATGCGGACCGAGATGCCGCGCGGATCGGGCGTCATCTCGGCGAAGAGGCGCAGCAGCTCGACCTGCTCCTCGATCGCCTCGAGAACGGGGTAGATGCTGCCCGAGAAGTCCTCCTCGGTGCGCACCAGGTTCGCGGCGCCCGCCATCACCAAGCGGTCCTGCCGGTTCGCGCCGACCTGCTCGAGCAGGGTCTGCACCACCGGGTCGACGACGGCGCGGCGCTCCGGGCTGAACTGCGCGGTCGCGCTCTGCAGCGTCTCCGCCGCAGCGGCGAGCCCCAGGCCGAGGACGGCGGTGTTCAGCTTCGCCCGGATCTCGCCGAGCAGCAGCTCGTCGACGTCCTCGGGCGTCTCGAGCACGCGCTGGTCGACGCGGCCGGTGTCGGTGATCAGCACGGAGAGCAACCGCCGCGGGGCGAGGGCGACCAGCTCGACGTGACGGATGCGCGCGGCCCCGAAGGACGGGTACTGCACGAGCGCGACGCTGTTGGTGAGCTGCGAGAGCAGCCGGACCGTTCGCACGAGCACCTCGTCGAGGTCGGGGCTCTGGCCGAGGAAGGTCTCGATCGCCTGCCGCTGCGCCGCGGTCAGCGGGCGCAGGTCGGTCAGCTGGTCGACGAAGAGGCGGTAGCCCTTGTCGGTGGGGACGCGGCCGGAGGAGGTGTGCGGGGCCGCGATCAGCTCCTCCTCCTCGAGCTGCGCCATCTCGTTGCGGATGGTCGCCGCGGAGACGCCGAACGCGTGGCGCTCGACGATGGACTTGGAGCCCACCGGCTCGCGGTTCGCGACGTAGTCCTGCACGATCACGCGCAGGACCTGGAGACCGCGCTCCGTCACCATACGACCGACCTCCCGCCGGACTCCGGGTGCCTCGCGGCACGACCACCTCGGCGCCGTGGCGCCGCGCGGAGCTTGGCACTCCGCGAGATTGAGTGCCAATCATAACCGCGCAGGAGGAAGGAGGGCGGGGCTCGCCCTGGATCCGTCCCGTCGCGGCTCGCTCTCTGCCACGATGGACGCCGAGCGCCCGGGGTCGCCCGGCGCGCCGATTCCTGAGACGGAGATCACCATGTCGGCCACCCCGCCCCCGCCGCCCGCCTACTCGACGCCCGCCCCGCCGCTGAACCCGGCCGACGAGAAGACCTGGGCGATCGTCACCCACATCACGGGCATCTTCTTCAGCTTCATCCCGTCGCTGATCGTCTACCTCGTCTTCAAGGGCCGCGGGCCCTTCCTCGAGGCGCACGCGAAGACGGCGCTGAACTTCCACCTCACGACCCTGATCGCCTACGTCGCGGGGACGATCCTGAGCTTCGTGCTCGTCGGCTTCATCGTCTTCATCGTCGTGCCGATCCTCGTGATCGTCTTCGCGATCATCGCCTCGGTGCGCGCCAGCGCCGGCGAGTACTACACGTACCCGCTGAGCATCCCCTTCTTCAAGTAGGCACCGAGCGGGATCTCGATACGCCCGCTCCGCGGGCTACTCGATCAGCATGAGGAGCCCACGATGCGGGCCGCTCGATCAGCATGACGCGCCTGCTCCACCTCATGCTGGTCGAGTAGCCACCGCAGGCGGAACCCCATGCTGGTCGAGTAGCCGCCGCAGGCGGCGTATCGAGACCCACGCACATCGGACAGGGGATCTCGATGCGCCCGCTCCGCGGGCTGCTCGATCAGTGGGAGCGGTCCGGCTCAGCCGTCCGTCAGGCGGCGGACGACCGCGTCGGCCAGCAGCCGGCCGTGCAGGGTCAGCACGAGGCGCCCGCGGAGGGCCGCCCGGCCGTCGACGAGGCCGTCGGCGATCAGCCCTGCGACCTCGCGGCGGCGCTCCGGGTCGATCGCGTCGATCGGCAGTCCGTCCGCCAGGCGCGAGCGCAGCAGCACGTCCTCCACCCGGCGGGTCGCCGGGTCGAGCGTCTCCCGTCCGGCGGCCGGCGACGAGCCGGAGTGCAGCCGCTCGGCGTAGGCCGCCGGGTGCTTCACGTTCCACCAGCGCACCCCGCCGACGTGGCTGTGGGCACCGGGCCCGACGCCCCACCAGTCGTGCCCCAGCCAGTAGGACAGGTTGTGCCGCGACCGGTGGGCGTCGTCGCGCGCCCAGTTGCTGACCTCGTACCAGGAGTAGCCGGCCGCAGCGAGCCGAGCGTCCGCCAGCTCGTACATGTCGGCGGTCAGGTCGTCGTCCGGAGTGGCCACCTCACCGCGGCGGATCTGCCGCGCGATCTTCGTCCCGTCCTCGACGATCAGCGCGTAGGCCGAGAGGTGGTCGGGCCGGTTGGCCAGCGCCGAATCGAGCGAGCGCTCCCAGTCGGGCAGCGACTCCCCCGGCGTGCCGTAGATCAGGTCGAGGCTGACCTGCAGCCCTGCCTCGCGCGCCCACTCGACGACGAGCGGCACGCGCTCGGGATCGTGGGTGCGCTCGAGCGTCGCGAGCACGTGCGGCACGGCCGACTGCATCCCGAAGCTGACCCGGGTGAACCCGGCGTCGGCCAGCTCGCGGAGGTAGGCGGCGTCGACAGAATCCGGGTTCGCCTCCGTGGTGATCTCGGCACCGTCGGCGACGCCGAAGTGACGCCGGAGCCCGTCGAGCATGCGCACCAGATCGCGGGCGGGCAGCAGCGTCGGAGTCCCGCCGCCGAAGAACACGGTCGCCGCAGGCCGTCGCGGCAGACCCGCGGCCGCGAGCACGCCCTCGCCGAGCGCCATCTCGACGACCGCCTCGTCGGCGTAGTCCTGCTGCTTCGCGCCGCGCAGCTCGGTCGCGGTGTAGGTGTTGAAGTCGCAGTAGCCGCAGCGCACCCGACAGAACGGGACGTGCACGTACAGCCCGAGGTCGCGGGTCTCCACGCCGTCGGCGACGGAGGCCGGCAGGAGTCCGTCGAGGGGCGCCGGGTCGGCGAGCGGGAGGGCGCTGCCCACGTCAGCTGACGCGCGCCGGCAGCAGCGCGCGCAGGTACTTCTTGACCTGCCGCTTCTGCACGACCCGGAGGACGGGGGTGCCGAGACGGTAGAGGGCGGTGGAGGGCCGCGAGAACACGCGGATGACGAGCCAGACCGAGTCGTCGGCGCGCTTCTCGACCACGAAGGACTCCTCGCCGCTCTCCGGGTGGCCCTCGAGGGTGCCGTAGGCGAAGCCGACCTGGTCGGGCTCGTCGACGACGTACACGACCCGCACGGGGGCGTTCACCGTCCGGCCGAGCAGCGTGATCTTGAGCACGGCCGTCACGCCGGCGGTGATGTAGGGCGTGCCGTCCGCCGAGAACTGCTCTTCGGTCGGGCGGCTGGCGAGGTCGATCGGGGTGCCGGCGGAGTCGAAGTTCACGCCCGTGTACTGCACGCCGCTGCCGGCGGTGATGTCGGTGACGGCGATGCCGCTGCCGCGCTGCACGCCCCACGTCATCAGCGACGCGGTCGTGATCGCGAAGCGCTCGGCGCCCGAGCCCAGGCGCGCCTCGAAGCGCTCGGCGGTGAAGCCGTCCGGCGGGTACTCGAGCAGGTCCGGCGCGAGCGTGCCGCCGACCGCCGCGTAGGTGACCTGCGGCTGCCCCTCGAAGCTCGAGCGCCGGACGCTCACTTCTTGTCCTTCGTCTCGACGTCACCACTCAGGGCGGCGATGAACGCCTCCTGCGGGACCTCGACGCGGCCGACCATCTTCATGCGCTTCTTGCCCTCCTTCTGCTTCTCGAGCAGTTTGCGCTTGCGGGTGATGTCACCGCCATAGCACTTGGCGAGGACGTCCTTCCGCATCGCGCTGATCGACTCGCGCGCGATGATGCGGGCGCCGATCGCGGCCTGGATTGGCACCTCGAACTGCTGGCGCGGGATCAGCTTGCGCAGCCGCCCCGTCATCAGGACGCCGTAGGCGTAGGCCTTGTCGCGGTGGACGATCGCGCTGAACGCGTCGACCTGCTCGCCCTGCAGCAGGATGTCGACCTTCACCAGATCTGCCTCCTGGTCGCCGGCGGGCTCGTAGTCGAGCGAGGCGTACCCGGCCGTCTTCGACTTGAGGTTGTCGAAGAAGTCGAAGACGATCTCGCCGAGGGGCATGTGGTAGCGGATCTCGACGCGGTCCTCGCCGAGGTACTCCATGCCGATCAGCGTGCCGCGGCGGCTCTGGCAGAGCTCCATGATCGTGCCGACGTAGTCCTTCGGCGCGAGGATCGCGGCCCGGACGATCGGCTCGGTGACGCTGGCGATCTTGCCGACCGGGAACTCGCTCGGGTTGGTGACCGTGACCTTGCTCTTGTCGTCGGTGGTCACCTCGTAGATGACGGACGGCGCCGTGGTGATCAGGTCGAGGCCGAACTCGCGGTCGAGCCGCTCGGTGACGATCTCGAGGTGCAGCAGGCCGAGGAAGCCGCAGCGGAAGCCGAAGCCGAGCGCGACCGAGGTCTCGGGCTCGTAGACGAGCGCCGCGTCGGAGAGCTTGAGCTTGTCCAGTGCCTCGCGGAGGTCGGGGTAGTCGCTGCCGTCGATCGGGTAGAGACCCGAGAACACCATCGGCAGCGGCTCGGTGTAGCCGGGCAGCGCCTCGGTGGCGGGCTTGGACGCGGTGGTGACGGTGTCGCCGACCTTCGACTGGCGGACGTCCTTCACGCCGGTGATCAGGTAGCCGACCTCGCCGACGCCGAGGCCCTTGGTGGAGACGGGCTCGGGGCTGGAGACGCCGATCTCGAGGATCTCGTGCGTCGCGCGCGTCGACATCATCTGGATCTTCTCGCGCGGCGAGAGCTGGCCGTCGATCATCCGGACGTAGGTGACGACGCCGCGGTAGGAGTCGTAGACGGAGTCGAAGATCATCGCGCGGGCGGGAGCGTTCTTGTCGCCGACCGGCGCGGGCACCAGCTCCGTGACGCGGTCGAGCAGCGCCTCGACGCCGACGCCGGTCTTGCCGGAGACGCGGAGGACGTCGGCCGGGTCGCCGCCGATGAGGCTCGCGAGCTCGGCCGCGTACTTCTCCGGGTCGGCGGCGGGGAGGTCGATCTTGTTGAGGACCGGGATGATCGCCAGGTCGTTCTCGAGCGCGAGGTAGAGGTTCGCGAGGGTCTGCGCCTCGATGCCCTGCGCGGCGTCGACCAGCAGGATCGCGCCCTCGCAGGCGGCGAGCGAGCGGCTGACCTCGTAGGAGAAGTCGACGTGACCGGGGGTGTCGATCATGTTCAGCGCGAAGGTCTGCCCGTCGCGCTCCCACGGCATGCGGACGGCCTGCGACTTGATCGTGATGCCGCGCTCGCGCTCGATGTCCATCCGATCGAGGTACTGCGCGCGCATGGCGCGGTCCTCGACCACGCCCGTGATGCCGAGCATGCGATCGGCGAGCGTCGACTTGCCGTGATCGATGTGGGCGATGATGCAGAAGTTGCGGATGGACGCCGGATCGGTCGCGGCGGGCTCGAGCCCGAGGTGTGCACGTGGAGACATCGTGCGTCCAGTGTCCCACGGCCGGGGTGCGGCGGAGGGCGAGGGGCCGGGACCGGCCGGATGCGGGGCAGAACGTCAGCTGTGGAGGGACCTCATCGCTGAGGGGCGATGAACGCCCTTCTCCGCTGATGTTCTGCGGGCGGTCCTCGCTAGAGGTCGAGTCCGTAGGTGCGCGTGGGCTCGATCCCGGGCGGGTTCTCGCGCTCGGGGAGCCGGACGAAGCCCATGCTCTCGTAGAGGGCGTGCGCGGCGAGCATGTCGGTGCCGCTGTTCATGACCACGCGCTGGAGTCCCCGCTCGACGGCGAGCATCACCACGAACTCGGTGAGCAGGCGGCCCAGCCCGCGACCGCGCGCCTCCGGAGCGACCGCGAGCAGCCGCCAGTCGAGCTCGCCCGGACGGCCGAGGGAGTACAGGGTGGCGCCGGGAGCCGCGGTGGTGACGGTCGCGAGGATCGCGCCGTGCTCCTCCGCGACCCAGACCTCGCCCTCGCGGTCGTGCCGGGCGACGTCGGCGACGTCCGCCGCGTACTCCTCCCCCAGCTCGTAGTCGTGGGCGTACGCGGCGAGGCGCAGTCGGGAGACCTCGGCGTACTCCTCCGGGCGCACCCGGCGGACCAGGACGTCGTCGGCGCTCATGCGCTCGCCGCCGCGATCGGGGCCGGCAGGGCGCGCAGCCCGTGCTCGAGGTCGGCGGGGTCGGCGGCGAGGCAGACGCGGATCCAGCCCTCACCGGTGCGCCCGAAGGCACTGCCCGGCGCGACGGCGACGAGGGTCTCGAGCAGGAAGGCCTCGGCCCAGGAGGCGACGTCGCCGTCGCTCGCGTGCGAGACGTCGATCCAGAGGTAGAAGGCGCCCTCCGGCTCGCGGAAGCGGATGCCGCGCTCGTCGAGCAGCGCCGTCGCGAGCCGCAGGTTGGCGAGGTAGTGCGCGGAGGCGTCGGCGACCGCGTCCTGCGGCCCGGTCAGCGCCGCGAGGGCCGCGCGCTGGTCGGGCGTCGCGACGCAGCTGATCGACGCCTCCTGGACGGTGACCATCGTCGAGGTCAGGCCGGGCGGGGTGACCAGGTAGCCGACCCGGACGCCGGTCATCGCGTAGGTCTTCGAGAGCGAGAAGACGCTGAAGACGCGGTCGTCGTCGTGGCCGGCCTCCTGCGCGAGCGCGGCGAGGCTCACGTGCGGGCGACCGTAGGTGAAGCACTCGTAGACCTCGTCGCTGATGATCCAGAGGTCGTGGCGGCGGGCGAAGTCCAGCAGGCGCTCGAGCATCGGTCGCGGCAGGACGATGCCGAGCGGGTTCGACGGGCTGTTCACGATGATCGCGCGGGTGCGGTCGGTGACGATCCGCTCGAGCTCGTCGAGGTCGGGGAGGAAGCCGTTCTCGGCGCGCAGCGTGTAGGGCACCGGAACGGCGCCGATCATCCGCGCGTTCATCGTGAAGGTGGTGTAGCCGGGGTCGGGCAGGAGCACCTCGTCGCCCGGGCCGAGCGTCAGCGTCATCGCCTGGTAGAGCGCCTGCGTGGCGCCGACCGTGACCCAGACCTGCTCGACGTCGGCGCGGAACCCGTTGTCGCGGGCGAGCTTGGCGACGATCGCGCGCCGCAGCTCCATCAGACCGCCGTTCGGGCCGTAGCCGGTGTCGTCCGCGGCCCAGGCGGCGCGGGCCGCCTCGATGATGTGCGGTGCGACGGCGACGTCGGGCTCCCCCACGGCGAGCAGCGTCACGCCGTCCAGGCGGAGGGCGATCTCGAACAGCCGGCGGATGCCCGAGGGCGGAACGGCGGGGATGTGATCGGCGAGTCGGGGCATCGCTGGTCAGGCTACTGGCGGGCTCCCGCCGCGAGATGGCACTTGCGTACGCCTCGCGCGGCGTGTCGCGTACGCAAGTGGCATCTCGCGGGACGGGACGTGGGCGGCGGGCGCGGCGCGGTTGAAGGGTGGCGGCGGGTGCGCTAAAGTTCCTTGTTGGCTTGCGCTCCACCATTGGCGTGTGTGGAGTGATTCAGAAGCCGGCGACCTCCAGTCGCACCGGGATGGCGTTTCCACGCCACCGGAAGGGGCACTCCGTCGAGTAGCCGGCTGCACACACATCCGAGAAGAAGGTAATAGACGTGGCAAACATCAAGTCGCAGATCAAGCGCAACCTCACCAACAAGAAGGCGAACGAGCGCAACAAGGCCGTCAAGAGCGAGCTGAAGACCGCGGTCCGCGCGGTGCACTCCGCCATCGCCGCCGGCGACACCGAGAAGGCCGCCACCGCGCTCGCCTTCGCCGCCAAGAAGCTCGACAAGGCCTCGAGCAAGGGCGTCATCCACAAGAACCAGGCCGCGAACCGCAAGTCGGCCATCGCGAAGCAGGTCGCCGCGCTGTAAGGCTGCGTCTCACGGCAACGACGAAGGGTCCGGCCTCTGGCCGGGCCCTTCGTCGTTGCCGCTCGCCGTCGACGGACTCCTCGTTCCTCGTCGTCCGTCGCGCGGTCGGCTTCCCGAGGGGTCTCGCTGAGTGGAGCGGGTCGCGTTCCGGCTACGACGATTCGCTGGCACGCGAATCGCCTGTTCGCCTGCGAGGCCGCGGCTTGAGCCCACCGGCGCCGGCTCGCCAGGACATCACGCAGCACGAGCCCGCACGACCACATGCTGGTCGATCAGCCTGGAGGCGACCACATGCTGGTCGATCAGCCTGGAGGCGACCACCTGCTGGTCGAGTAGCCCCGCAGGGGCGTATCGAGACCCACCCACCGCAAGGACGTCCGGTAGCGTCGCCGTGACGGACGGCTCCCGCAGGGAGCTGCCCGGCGCGCGATCGGGGGATCATGACCAGCACGGAGACGGCGAAGCCGCTGAGCCAGGACAGGGCGATCCTCCTCGGACTGCTCGGGATGGTCGTCGTGCCGACCGCGATCGTGGTCGGCACGAACTCCTGGACGGAGCCGGAAGCCGCGGACTGGGTCAGGATGGCCCTCGGGTCGGTGATCGCCGCGCTCGTCTCGGTCGTCGCGGCCTGGTGGCTCGCCTTCGACCGCCGTCGCGCGCACGCTCCCGGCCGCACCTGGTTCTGGGGCGTCGCCTGCGTCTTCACGCTCGTCGCCGTCTCGACGATCTCCTCCGCCGCGGATCGACTCACCCGGCTGATCGAAGCGGGCTGAGACCGTGGGTGCTGACGGGTCGGATCTCGATACGCCCGCTCCGCGGGCTACTCGATCAGCATGAATCGGGTGCCGCCCGCCTGATGCTCGATCACCGCCGCCCGGCTGTGCTGGCCGAAAAGCTGCTGCTGCTGCTGGTCGTCGCTGCCCGTGCATGCTGGTCGAGTAGCCCCGCAGGGGCGTATCGAGACCCACCGCCCCCGGCAGGAGAAGTGCCGAACGTCAGACCCCGCGCGCCGAGATGACCGACACCATGCGCTCCAGCGCGAACACCGGATCGCGGGTCGCGCCCTTGACGTTCGCGTCCGCCTCCGCGACGGTCAGGATCGCCGTCCCCAGGCCGTCGCCGGTCCAGCCCGCCAGATCGCGGCGAGCGCGGTCCACCTGCCACGGCGCGAGGCCCAGCCGCGAGGCGATCTGACCGGACCCCTCACGGGACCCGGCGACCTTCGCCATCGTGCGCAGCTTGCTCGCGAACGCCGCGACGATCGGCACCGGGTCCGCACCCGACGCGAGCGCGTGCCGGAGCCCCAGCAGCGCCTCCCCGTGCCGGCCGGCGATCGCGGCATCGGCGACCGTGAACGCGGTGGTCTCGACGCGACCGCCGTAGTACTTCGCGACCGTCGCCTCGGTGATGTCTCCGGTGACGTCGGAGACGAGCTGCTGGCAGGCGGACGCGAGCTCGTCCAGGTCGTCGGAGAACGCCGATACCAGCGCCCGCACCGCACCGGTGGTCGCCGTACGCCCGGCCGTGCGGAACTCCGCGATCGCGAAGTCGACCTTGTCGCTCTCCCGCTTGAGCTCGGCGCAGACGATCTCGATGCCGCCGCCGGTCCCCGAGCGGATCGCGTCGAGCAGCTTCTTGCCGCGATTGCCTCCGCCGTGCCGGAGCACGACGGTCGCGCCGTCCGCGGGCTGGGCGAGGTACTCGATCATCTCGACGAGGAACGCGTCCGAGCACTTCTCGACGTTGGAGACGCGCAGCAGCCGCGGCTCGTCGAACAGCGACGGGCTCGCCAGCGTGAGCAGCTCTCCCGGCGCATAGCCGCCGGCGTCGATGTCGTTGACCTCGAGACTCGGGTCCTCGGCGCGCAGGAACTCGCGGAGGAACCGCAGTGCCCTATCGGCGAGGAACTGCTCGGGACCGGTGATCAGCACGATCGGAGCGGGTCGCGTCTGGTCCCACGCGAGCTGCGGGATCGCCGCCTTCGAGGGGGCCGCCTTGCCGCGCGCCGGGGCTCTGCCTGCCATGCCGTCGTCCTTCCGTGACCCTCGATTCTACGAGTCCGGAGACACGCGCTGGAGAAGCGAGGAGAGGACGCGCCGTCAGGACGGACCGCCCCGTCGCTGCCTCTCCAGGTACTTCCGTCGGTACCTGCGGGAATCGGAGAAGGCGCCGATCCCTGTTCCGATCAGCGCGACCGCGGAGACGACGATCCACCACGGCGGCTGGTGAGGCACCGCGGCCAGGAACAGGAGGAGTGCCACGTGGGCGAACATGACCAGAGAGATCGAGACGCCGGGTTGATCCTTCCGGAGTTCGGGTCGTTCCTTCCGAGTCACGCCGACTCCTTCTCCTCGTCACGCCACGTCGATCCCGTATCCAAGCAGTCGGCGACGTCCGCGACCGATCCGCGGCGCCACGCTGTCCACTCCGTCGCAAGACACCCGCGGATCGGGTTCCCGCAGCACCATCCTCCCCGGCGACCGGCGACCCTCGGCAGAGCACAGGCGTGATTGCACCTCCCTGGTCGTCCAGAGCGGCCACCTGCGCGGCGGCACCGCTCGTCCAGACCACGACCCCCTCGGGTCGCGAGGAGAGCAGCACCGTCCCCTCCAGGTCCGTCCGCAGGGCGCGGGTGCCGCGCTCGGCCAGTAGCGCGAGCAGCGAGGGCGTCGGATGGCCGTAGGTGTTGTCGGCGCCGACCGAGACGAGCCCGGTGCGGGCGCCGAGTGCGTCGTAGAGGGCGGGCGACTGGTCGGCGGAGCCGTGGTGCGCCACCTTCACGACGTCGACGCGGCCGGGATCCAGACGCGCGAGCCGCCCCTGCTCCTCGGCGCCGAGGTCGCCGAGCATGGCCAGGGACAGCGGCCCGCCGATCGCGTCCGCCGGGATGTCGATCCGCAGCGTCACGCTCGCCTCGTTGCCGCGGAGGGTGGTCCCCCGCTCCGGCCAGACGACCCGCCAGCGCAGCGAGCCGACCGAGCCGCTGTCGCCGCGCGCCGCCTCCTGCACCGCTGCCCCGCCGGACACGAGGTCGGCGCGATCGCGGGTGTCGCCCTCGTCCGCCACCGGGCCGACGAGCGCCTCGTCGACGCGACCGACGACGGCCG
This sequence comes from Rathayibacter sp. VKM Ac-2928, assembly GCF_022815545.1. Taxonomy (NCBI): domain Bacteria; kingdom Bacillati; phylum Actinomycetota; class Actinomycetes; order Micrococcales; family Microbacteriaceae; genus Rathayibacter; species Rathayibacter sp. VKM Ac-2928. Next base: position 1,112,550 of record NZ_JALGRU010000001.1, on the reverse strand, counting down.
CCAGGCCGCCGACGTGGTCGAGGTCGTAGTGGGTGAGCAGCAGCAGCGCGAGGCGGTCGATGCCGAGCAGGTCGAGGCACGCGTCGAGCCGCTCCGGCAGCGGTCCGGTGTCGACGAGGACCACCCCGGCGTCGCCGCGGACCAGCACCGCGTCGCCCTGCCCGATGTCGCACATCGCCACCCGCCAGTCCGACGGGACGGCTCCGGAGCGCAGCAGCGGCGTCGCCACGCTCGACGCTCCCCCGACGACCAGCGCCCCGGCGAGCACGGTCGCCGCGACCTGTCGCGCCCGCGTGAGGCGACGCGAACGGGTGACGAGCAGCAGGGCGAGCACGGTCAGGACCATGAGCGCCAGCATCCCGCCGAGTCCGGGCAGCCAGGCGATGCGCGGAGACGGCCAGGTGGCGACGGCGCGCGCGATCGAGGCGATCCACCAGGCAGGTACGGCCGCGAGACGGATCGCGACATCGGCGCCACCCGGCCACCACGGCGCCAGGAGGCAGCCGATCAGCCCGAGTCCGGTGCCCACCGGCGCCGCCGGCTCGGCGAGCAGGTTCGCCAGCACCCCGTAGACCGGGATCGACGGGTCGATCAGCAGGACCGCGGGCTGGCAGGCCAGCTGGGCCGCCAGCGGGACCGCGACCACCAGCGCGAGCGGACGCGGCAGCACGTCGCCCAGCCGGTCCGCGATCGGCTCCGCCGCGAGCAGCAGCCCGCCCGTCGCCAGCACGGACAGCACGAAGCCGAGCCGCCCCGCGATCGCGGGATCGACGAGCATCAGCAGGACGACACTCGCCAGCAGTGCCGGGACCGCCGCACCCGACCGGCGTCCCAGACGCGCGAGCAGCACGACGCTCGCCATCACGGCCGCGCGGACGACGCTCGGCTCCGGAGTGACCAGCACGACGAACGCCGCGAGGACCGCCAGAGCCGAGACGGTGCGGAGCCGACGGCCGGCGCCGAGCAGCGCGGCGACGAGCCAGCCGGCCGCGACCACGACCGCGCAGTTCGCTCCGGACACCGCGGTGAGGTGAGTGAGCGAGGCGGTCCGCATGTCGTCCTCCAGATCGGACGACAGGGCGGAGGTGTCCCCGGTCGCGAGCCCGGGCAGCAGGCCGGCCACGTCTCCCCCGAGCACCGCGGTCCGCGCCAGGAAGCCCGAGCGCAGGACCTCCGCGACCGCCGCCACCCCCACGGGCGGACGCCGCTCGAGCACGGCGCTCGCCGTCAGGAGCGTGCTCTCGCCGACGACGCCCGGCTCCTCGGCCCGAGCCCGCAGCACCACCTCGGAGCCGACCGGCAGCCGCCCTCCGGGCTCGGCGAGGAACACCCGCACCGGCGCCGACATCGGCTGATCCTCCAGCTGCAGCGCGGTGCCGTCGAACCACACCCCACCGGTGACGAGCGGTCTCGCGGACGTCTCGACGCGGACGAGCACGGCCTCAGCCGCTCGGGACTCCGCGGCCGCCCGCAGCTCCGGCGGATGCCGCTCGGGAGTCGTGACGACGACGGAGGTGACGGCCAGCGCCGCTCCCCCCAACGCGACCGCGATCCCAGCCAGGACGACGGCCGCGCGGCGCCGACGGAGCACGCCGAGAGCCAGAACGGCGACGAGGCACACGGACCACGCGACCGTGCAGAGCAGCACCCCGCCGCCGAGGACGGCGGTGACCGGCAGCAGCCCGGTCGCCGCGGCCGCCGCCCAGGCCGAGAGTGCGAGCGGCAGCAGCCGCAGGTCCTGGGCCCGGATCACGGTGCCACCTGCTCGCGGAAGGCCTCGAGCGTCTTCTCGCCGACGCCGGGCACCTCCAGCAGCTGGTCGACCGAGGTGAACGGCCCGTGCTCCTCGCGGTAGGCGACGATCTTCGCCGCCGTCGCGGGCCCGATCTCGGGAAGCTCCTCGAGCTGTGCGGCCGTGGCCGTGCTCAAGCGGACGATCCCGCCCGCGCCGGCAGCACCTCCGGCGGCCCGAGCCGGGCCGCCCGGTGCGACCGCCGCACCCCGCTCCGGGACGAGGATCTGCTCGCCGTCCACGAGCCGGCGCGCGAGGTTCACGGCGGCCCGCTCGGCCGGCTCCGTGAAACCACCCGCCGCCGCGAGCGCATCGGCCACCCGCGCACCGGGATCGAGCAGATACAGGCCGGGCGCGGCGACCGCTCCGGCGACGTGCACGTAGAGCACCTCACCGGGGCTGCTGCTCGCCGCGGGCGTCGCGTTCCCTTCCGTGGACGAGGGCGCTCCGGACGGACCCGCCGCAGCAGTGACACCACCGGCCGGCGCGAGCACCTCCGTCCGGCCGCTCGCCCGCGTCCCGGCGAGGAGCACCGCGACGACCGCCGCCGCGATCACCAGCACCATCGCCGCACCGACCCCGATCCGCCAGCGCGAGCGCGCTCGCCGCGGACGGCGCAGCAGCCCCGCGGGGTCGTCGGCCTGGCTCGTCTGCTGCATCCGACGACGCTAGAGCGGCCCGGTTCGGGCGATTAGCGACTCCTGCGGTTCAGTGGACGAAGCTCGACATCCCGTCCTGTGGAGGACGCCCGACCCGACCGCTCAGAGCAGTCGCAGCCGCCCGACGATCTTGTCCACGCGATTCCTCGGCCCGATCAGACCGACCGCCAGGTACTCGACGAGCTCGGGCCCGGTCGCCCCGAGCACCTCGCGGTACTCGTCGTACACGCGGGTGTCCTGCGCGGCGGCGGGCATGTCGGCGACGAACGTCTCCTCGTGCGCCTCCGCCTTCGCCCGGATCGTCCGCAGCGTCGCCGCGTCGGCCGCGAGCACGGTGCAGCCCGCCCACGGCAGCCCCGGGTGCTCAGAGCCCGAGGCGTCCTGCGCCGCAGGACCGAGCAGTCCGGGCACCTGCGCGCCGGTCGCGGCCGCGACGCAGACGGCGGCGTTCACCGCCCGCCCGATCGGCAGCGCCTCGTCGACCACGACCACCCACTTCAGACGGGCGGAGCGGGTGGGCGCCGCGGTGTCGATCTCGTCCTCGGCGTAGCCGACCGGTGCCGTGCTCATCGTCGTCCCTCTCTGGTCGATCCTCCCGACCGGCCGCGCCCAAGATAGGCGGATGCGCGCGCGTGCCGCAGGATGTCCGTATGAACGACCAGCAGAACCGCGTTGGAGTGGTCCTCGACGCGATCGACATCGCCATCCTCCGCCTCCTCCAGTCGGATGCGCGGATGTCCAACCGCGACGTCGCCACCGCGATCGGCGTCTCCCCCACCACCTCGCTCGACCGCATGCGGCGCCTGCGCACCCGCGGCGTCATCCGCGGCACGACCCTCGACGTCGACCTCGCCGCGATCGGCCGCGGCGTCCAGGCGCTGATCGCCGTGCGCATCCGGCCGCCGTCCCGCGAGGTCATCGAATCGTTCCGCGACTGGGTCAGCGGCCTCGAGCATACCCTCGGCGTCTTCGTCACCGCCGGCAACGAGGACTTCATCATCCACGTCGCCGTCCGCGACAACGACGACCTCTACGCCTTCGTCATCGACCGCCTCACCGAGCGCCGCGAGGTCGCCGACGTCCGCACCTCGGTCGTCTACCAGCACATCCGCAACGGCGCCGTGCCGCCCGCCTGACAGCGCGTCACCGGCGGGAACGCCGAAGAGGCCCCTCCGCAGTGGAGGAGCCCCTTCGAGGTGAGCCGGTGCTCGGGAGGACCTAGGCCGGCTTCGTCACCAGGTTCACCAGGCGCGGTGCGCGGACGACGGCCGTGACCACCTCGCGGCCCTGCAGCGCCCGCGCGACACCGGTGGCCGCGCGGGCCTTCTGCTCGAGCTCGTCGGAGGAGATCTTCGGCGAGACCTCGATGCGGTCTCGGACCTTGCCGTCGACCTGGAGGATCGCGGTGACCTTCTCCTCGACCAGGAGCGTCGGGTCGGCCTTGCGCCAGAGCGCGTGCGCGACCGAGCCCTCGTAGCCGAGACGGTTCCACATGTCCTCGGCGGTGTACGGCGCGAACAGGTTGAGCGCCATCGCGACGACCTCGGTCGCCTCGCGGACGGCGGGGTCGCCCGCGCCGGCACCGGAGTCGATGACCTTGCGGGTCGCGTTGACCAGCTCCATCAGGCGCGCGACGACGACGTTGAACTTGAACGCCTCGATCAGCGAGGGCGACTCGGCGAGGAAGCGGTGCGTCTGCCGGCGCAGCGCCGCGTCGCCGTTCTTCCATTCCACGTCGGGCTTGGTCGTGACGTCCTTCGCCAGGCGCCAGGCGCGGGCGAGGAACTTCGCGCTGCCCGACGGCGAGACGTCGGCCCAGTCGATGTCGTCCTCGGGCGGGCCGGCGAACGCCATCGTCAAGCGCACGGCGTCGACGCCGAACTCGTCCAGCTGGTCGGAGAGGCGGACGATGTTGCCCTTCGACTTCGACATCGCGGCACCGTCCATCTGCACCATGCCCTGGTTGAGCAGCGCGGTGAACGGCTCGGTGAAGGAGACGTAGCCCAGGTCGAAGAGCACCTTGGTGATGAAGCGCGCGTAGAGCAGGTGCAGGATCGCGTGGGTGACGCCGCCGACGTACTGGTCGACGGGCGCCCACTTCTCGGCGAGCTTCGGGTCGAACGCCTGGGTGTCGTCCTTCGGCGAGAGGAAGCGGAGGAAGTACCACGAGGAGTCGACGAAGGTGTCCATCGTGTCCGGGTCGCGGCGCGCGGGGCTGCCGTCGTTCGGATTGGCGACGTTCACCCAGTCCTCCGCGGCACCGAGAGGCGAGGAGCCCTTCGGCTGCAGGTCCAGGCCGTCGGTCGAGGGCAGGCGCACAGGCAGCTGGTCCTCGGGGACCGGGATCAGCTCGCCGTTCTCGCCGTGGATGATCGGGATCGGCGTGCCCCAGTAGCGCTGGCGCGAGATCAGCCAGTCGCGCAGGCGGTAGTTCTTCGCCGAGCGGCCGCGGCCGCGCTCCTCGAGCAGCTTGATCACGCGCTCGATGGCGGTGCGCTTCGACAGTCCGTCGAGGGGTCCGGAATTGATCAGGCGGCCGTCGCCGGTCAGCGCCTCGCCGGTGGTGGCCGGGTCGAGCGAGTACTCCTTCTCGAGCGCGGCGAGCTCCTCCGGGTCCTTCGGGATGACCGGGATCGCGCCGGTGACCGAGGCGGTCGTGTCGACGACGACCCGCACGGGCAGGTCGAAGGCGCGGGCGAAGTCCAGGTCGCGCTGGTCGTGCGCGGGGACGGCCATCACCGCGCCGTGCCCGTAGTCGGACAGCACGTAGTCGGCCGACCAGATCGGCAGGCGCTCGCCATTGACGGGGTTGATCGCGTAGCGGCCGAGGAACACGCCGGTCTTCGGGCGGTCGACGGTGAGGCGCTCGATCTCGCTCGACTTCTGCACCTTCTCCAGGTAGCTCCGGAAGGCGGTCTGCAGCTCGGGCTCGGCGCCCTCGACCAGTTCGGCGGCCAGGTCGGAGTCGGGCGCGACCACCATGAAGGTCGCGCCGAAGAGGGTGTCGGGGCGCGTCGTGAAGACCGTGATCCGCTCCTCGCGGCCCTCGATCTCGAACTCGACGTCGGCGCCGATCGAGCGGCCGATCCAGTTGCGCTGCATGGCGATGACCTTCGACGGCCAGGAGCCCTCGAGCTGGTTGAGGTCGTCGAGCAGGCGGTCGGCGTAGTCGGTGATCTTGAAGTACCACTGGGTGAGCTTCTTCTTCACGACGACGGCGCCGGAGCGCTCCGAGGTGCCGTCGGCGAGGACCTGCTCGTTCGCGAGGACGGTCTGGTCCACCGGGTCCCAGTTCACCCAGCTGTCCTTGCGGTACGCGAGGCCCTTCTCGTACATCTTGAGGAACAGCCACTGGTTCCACTTGTAGTACTCGGGGTCGGAGGTGTGCAGCACGCGGTCCCAGTCGAAGGACGCGGCGTAGCGCTTCATCGAGCGCTTCTGCTGCTCGATGTTGTCGTAGGTCCAGGTGACCGGGTTGAGGCCGCGCTTGATCGCCGCGTTCTCGGCGGGCAGGCCGAAGCTGTCCCAGCCGATCGGGTGCAGCACGTTGAAGCCCTGCTGGCGCCAGTAGCGCGCGATGACGTCGCCCAGCGCGTACGCCTCCGCGTGGCCCATGTGCAGGTCGCCGGAGGGGTACGGGAACATGTCCAGCACGTACTTGCGCGGGCGCTTGTCGGTGGAGTCGCCGGTCGCGAACGGCCGGGTCTCCTCCCAGATCGGGAGCCACTTCTCCTGGAGCGCGCGGAAGTCGTAACGCTCCTCGTCGGTCGGGCCGGTCTGCTGGGAGGTCTCTTCTGCCACAGGTGTGTCCTACTTCTGTGAGGGTGGGGGTGGGCGCGCGCTCGGAGGGCGCCTGCGTCCGACCAACAACCCTACTGGCCTCTAGCGACCGGGCGACGACTCCGCCGTGACGTGCAGGTCGACTCCGAGCGCGGCCAGCAGCGCACGGGCCTTGAGGCGGGTCTCCTCCACCTCCTCGTCCGCGACGGAGAGAGCGGTGATGCCCCCGCCGGTGCCGATCCTGGCGCGGGCGCCGTCGAGCACGAGGGTGCGGATGGTCATCGCGAGATCGAGCGACCCGTCGCCGCCGAGGCGGCCGAACGCGCCGGCGTAGAGACCGCGCGGCCCGGCCTCCCACTCGCGCAGGAGCTCGATCGCGCGGCGCTTCGGCGCTCCCGTCATCGATCCGGCGGGGAAGGTCGCGGCGAGCAGCTCGGCCGGTCCGACGCCGGGCGCGAGCTGCGCCGACACCTCGCTCACCAGCTGGTGCACGTGCGGATAGGTCTCGATCTCGAGGAGGCGGTCCACCTGCACCGAGGCGGGAGCGGCGATGCGGGCCAGGTCGTTCCGCACGAGGTCGACGATCATCACGTTCTCGGCGCGCTCCTTGACGCTCGCGAGCAGCTCGGCCCGCAGCTCCGCGTCGACGACGGGGTCGGCGCTGCGGGTCCGGGTGCCCTTGATCGGATGCGTGGCGACGCGGCCGTCGGCCGTGACGTCGAGGAAGCGCTCGGGCGAGGCACTGACGAGGGCGAGCCCGCCGACCCGGATCAGTCCGCCGTGGTGGCTCGGGCTCGAGCGGCGGAGGCGCCGGTACGCCTCCAGCGGGTCGAACGCGCCCTCGACCACCACCTCGTTGGTGAGGCAGAGCTGGTAGGCGTCACCCGCGCGGATCGCGGCCTGGCAGTGGGCGATCAACGCTCGGTACCGCTCGGGACCGTGCCGCCACTCGGCGGGCCCGGACGGCTCCGCGTCGCGCGGCTCGCCGGCGTCGGCCGGGGTCTCGGCGAGCGCCGTCAGGGCTCGCTCCAGCCGCCGCGCCTCCGGCTCCCGCTCCGGGGAGGAAACGAGGTGCAGGGTCCGCCGGGCGTGGTCGAACTCGAGCACCGGATCGCCCCGGATCAGCGCGAGCGCGGGCGGAGCGTCCCCACCGACGGGTGCAGGCGGAAGGGCGACGAACGGCGCACCCGCCTCGTAGGCGATCCAGCCGTACCGGCCGAGCGCCCGATCGCCGGTGCGCTCCGCCGCGACGGCGGCGAGCGCCGTCGACACGTCCGCGCCGGGCCCGACCGTCAGCACGTCGTCCGAGGATCCGAGGAAGGAGAGGCCCTCGACAGCGTCGCGGCCGGAGTCGAGCCAGAAGGAGGCGTCCGCCGAGGCGAACAAGTCGAGGTATGCTCGCTCGGGATCGACCCAGGTCAGCTGCCGCCGGGCGGCAGGAACCTCGGGGAGCGCGGCCACTGGGCTAGCGTAGGCCGTCATGGACGGCGAGCTGGTGCGGGTCTGGGAGGGGCACGAGCTCGGTCCCGCGGTCGACGCTCCGGCCGGCGCCCTCCTCGCGGCCGACTCCTGGCTGGTGTCGGCGGGCCGCGTCCGCGGTCTCGAGCTGCACCGGGAGCGGTTCCTGGGCGCGCTCAGCGACGCCGGGCGACCCGTCGGCGGAGACCCCGACGACGCCGAGGCGTTCCTCGACGCCGCGATCGCGGCGCTCCCCCGCACCGGCGACTCCTTCCCCCGCGTCGAGCTCACCGCCGAGGGTCTGCGCCTCCGGCTGCGCCCTGCCCCGCCGCGGGGCCGCACCGTCGTCCTCTGGACCAGCCCCGTGGATCCGCGCCGCACCCCGGAGCGCAAGGGACCCGACATCGCACGGCTGGCACTCCTGCGCTCCCGTGCTCTCGCCGCCGGCGCGGACGAGGCCGTGATCCTCGGTGCCGACGGCGCCGTGATCGACGGTGCCTCGAGCGCTGTGCTCTGGTGGCTCGGCGACGCGCTGGTCGTCCCGCCCGCGAGCAGCCGCCGGGTCCGGAGCGTGACGGCCCGCACGGTCTCCGTGCTCGCGCGCGCACTGGGAGTCGATGTGATCGAGGCCCCGGCTGAACCGATGGACCTCGACGGCCGCGAGGTGTGGACGGCGAACGCGCTGCACGGCCTGCGACTGGCCACGGGCTGGGTCGACGGACCGGCGCTCGCCGCGGTTCCGGGCCGGCTCGACGCCTGGCGCCGGCGCCTGGACGCCCTCCGCCGTCCCCTCCCCTGACTCGCACGAAGCGGCGGGACGGACGGCGTGCCAAGGACCGGTCACCGCGCGCCGATCGATCGTCGTGCGCACCCGCTCGCGTCAGGATCGAGGCAGTCCGCTCGTGATGCCGCCCTCACCCCGACGGCGCCCATCTCTCGAGAAGGAACTGCCATGACACCACACACCTCCCCACGCCCGCTCGCCTCAGGACTCGTCGCGCTGGTCGCGACCGGGGCCCTGCTCTTCAGCGCGACACCGGCCCTCGCTCAGGGCGGTCTCAGCACCGCGTCCTCGAGCGTCTCCACCGCCCGCGCGTCGGCCCCCGACGCACTGAATCCCGGCCAGCAGCTCCTCGCCGGCCAGTCCATCGCCTCGAGCCCGTCGGGAGGCGGCTACACCTTCCGGATGCAGGACGACGGCAACGCCGTGGTCTACGACGGAGTCGGCCACGCCCTCTTCAGCACCGTCACCTCGGGGCGCGGCAACCGCCTCGTGATGCAGGAGGACGGCAACGTCGTCATCTACTCCGCCGACGGCCGAGCGCTCTGGAGCACCGGGACGGACAACGAGACGGACGCGTCTCTGATCATCCAGGCGGACGGCAATCTCGTCGTCTACCGGGAAGACGGCTCGCCGGCCTGGGCGAGCAGCGTGAACCGCAGGATCCCCCAGCCGCCGTTCAGCACCCTCTACGTGGACGACGCGCTCTCCCGAGGGCACCAGCTCACCTCGCCGAACGGACTCTTCCGTGCGGTCATGCAGCGCGACGGCAACCTCGTCGGCTACGGCCCGGACGGCGTCGTCTGGAACACCGGCACCGTCGGCACGGACAACCAGCTCCTCGTCTCCGACGACGGTTACGCCGTGATCATCGGCGCGGACGGGGGGATCAGGTGGGCGGCCGACACCGGGGGTGAGGCCACCTCCCTCACGCTCGACGACAGGGGTGTCCTGACCGCTCTCGATGAGGACGGCGCCGTCCTGTGGTCGAGCCAGTCCGGGCTGCCCGGCGCTCAGCTGTACGCCCCCAACACCCTCGAGGTCGACGACCTCCTCCGCTCCGACGACGGCCGCTACCGCGCCGTGATGCAGGGTGACGGCAACTTCGTCGTGTACGGCCCGACGGGGGCGGTCTGGCAGACCGGCACCTCCGGCGTCGAGAGCTCGTTCGAGTTCTCGAAGGACGGGACGGCGCAGGTCGTGGCCGGCAACGGCGCTGTCACCTGGACGGCGACGCCCGCGGGCGGCACCGCCCCGTTCCGCCTCGTCATGCAGAGCGACGGCAACCTCGTCGAGTACGACGCCCACCACCACGCGATCTGGTCCAGCCGCTGACCGCCTCCCGTCCGAGGCACTGGCGGATGCCCTGACCCCTGCTCCCGACGGCCCGGCACGTGCACGCCCTGCACGAGCCGGGCCGTGGTCGTCACCGCGCAGACGTACCGAGGGAGGTCGGACACGCGTGGCGGGCTCTGTCCGGCACGCGACAACGAGGCCGCACTGCACGCCGAAGACTGAGCGGCTCGAGCGTGAGTGGTTTGGTGGAAGGGAAGACCGCTCGGCGACGCCGCCTTCGCACCGACGGTTCACCCTCTCGAGAAGGACCAGTCATGACACCTCACACCTCCCCACGCTCGCTCGCCTCTGGACTCGTCGCGCTCGTCGCGACCGGTGCCCCGCTGTTCAGCGCGACATCCGCCCTCGCTCAGGGCGGTCTCAGTGCCGCGCCCTCGAGCGTCTCCGCCGCCGCCGCCCGCGCGTCGTCCTCCGACGCACTGAAACCCGGCCAGCAGCTCCTTGCCGGCCAGTCCATCGCCTCGAGCCCGTCGGGAGGCGGCTACACCTTCCGAATGCAGGACGACGGCAACGCCGTGACCTATGACGCCGCCGGCCATGCCGTCTTCAGCACCGGCACCACGGGGCGCGGTAATCACCTCGTCCTGCAGGAGGACGGCAACGTCGTGATCTATTCCGTCGACGGCCGCCCGCTCTGGAGCACGGGAACGGACGAAGACCCGCCCTCGCACCTCGTCATCCAGGGAGACGGCAACCTCGTCCTCTACCGCGCTTACCTCTACTTCAGCGTGAGCCCGGAGACCTCGCCCGCCTGGGCGAGCAGTGTCAACGGCCGGATCGCCGAGCCTCCGTTCAGCACCCTTCTCCAGCTCGACGTGCTCGGCGGTGGCCATCAGCTCACCTCACCGAACGGTCTCTTCCGGGCCGTGATGCAGCGCGACGGCAACCTCGTCGGCTACTGCCCCGGGGGTGTCGTCTGGAACACGGGGACTCGTGGAATCGACAACTGGCTAGCCGTGAGGCCGGACAGCGTCACAGTCGAGCGCAAAGACGGGACACGGAAGTGGGTGGCTGAAACGGGGGCGGGGTCCACCGCGTCACCCTCGACGACAGCGGCGTGCTGACCGTCCTCGATCAGGACGACGCGATCCTCTGGACGAGTCAGTCCGGGCTTCCCGGCTCGAGCATGTACGCCCCGAACACGCTCGAGATCGACGACCACCTGCGCTCCGACGACGGGAGATACCGTGCTGTGATGCAGCGTGACGGCAACGTCGTCGTCTACGGCCCCACCGGAGCGATCTGGCAGACGGCCACCTCCGGCGTCGACAGCTCGTTCGAGTTCTCGAAGGACGGCACCGCCCAGGTCGTCGCCGGCAACGGCGCCGTGACCTGGTCGGCGAGGCCGGCCGCCGGCGGAGCCGCCCCGTTCCGCCTGGTCATGCAGAGCGACGGCAACCTCGTCGAGTACGACGGACAGGGCCGAGCCGTCTGGTTCAGCCGCTGACCGCCCCGACGGGTCGTGCTGACCGCGGAGGGACTGCGCCTGCGCCTCCGCCCCGCCCCGCCGCGCGGCCGCACCGTCGTCCTGTGGACCAGTCCCGTGGATCCGCGGCGCACCCCGGAGCGCAAGGGACCCGACATCGCTCGACCCGCGCTCCTGCGCTCGCGCGCTCGCGTGCTCGCGCCGCGGGCGCGGACGAGGCCGTGATCCTCGGAGCCGACGGCGCGGTCATCGACGGCGCATCGAGCGCCGTGCTGTGGTGGCTCGGCGACGCGCTGGTCGTCCCGCCCGCGAGCAGCCGCCGGGTCCTGAGCGTCACGGCCCGCACGGTCTCGGTACTCGCAGGAGCACTGGGCGTCGACGTCATCGAGGCCCCGGCAGAGCCCGCCGACCTCGACGGCCACGAGGTCTGGACGGCGAACGCCCTGCACGGCCTGCGCCTGGCCACGGGCTGGGTCGACGGACCGGCGCTCGCCGCAGTACCGGGCCGGCTCGACGCCTGGCGCAAGCGACTCGACGCTCTCCGCCGTCCCCTCCCCTGACTCTCGGGACGCCGCGGAGGAGCGGATCCGCGCTCAGCGCGAGCGACGCGCCACGGGCCGTTCACTGCGCGTCCGGCGGAGGCTACGACGATCCCTGCGTGTCAGCCTCGAAGCAGTCCGTCCGGCGCCGCTCTCGTCTCGACGGTTCATCTCTCGAGAAGGAACTGCGATGACACCTCACACCTCTCCACGCCCCCGCGCCTCAGGGCTCGTCGCGCTCGTCGCGACCGGAGCCCTGCTCCTCACCGGAACACCTGCCCTCGCCGAGACCGCGCACAGCGCCGTGTCCGCGAAAGCCTCCCCGGTGGTCACCGACCCCCCGATCGATCCTCACGAGTCCGCCGATGACACTCTCGATGCCGGTGACGAGCTACTCCCGGGCGACTTCCTCGCCTCCGACAGTGCCACCGGCGGTCACACCTTCCGGATGCAGGACGACGGGAACGCCGTCGTCTACGACGCCGTCGGTCATGCCCTCTTCAACACGGGCACCACGGGGCGCGGCAGTCGCCTCGTCCTGCAGGACGACGGCAACGTGGTGATCTACTCCGACCAGGACCGCCCGCTCTGGAACACCGGGACCGACAACGAACCGGACTCGCACCTCGTCATCCAGGGGGACGGCAACCTCGTCCTGTACCGCGAGGACGACACCCCGGCCTGGGCGAGCAGCGTGAACCGGACGATCCCCGAGCCGCCGTTCAGCAGCCTCTCCGACGGTGACGAACTCCACCGGGGCCACCAGCTCACCTCGAAGAACGGCCTCTTCCGCGCGGTGATGCAGCGCGACGGCAACTTCGTCGGCTACGGCCCGGACGGAGCCCTGTGGAGCACCGGCACCCGCGGCTCGGACAACACGTTCGTCGTGGACGAGGGCTTCGCAACGATCATCGACGCCGATGAGCAGGTCAAGTGGATCAGTCTTCCCGAAGGTTCCGGCGACGTCGACACGGTGACTCTCGGTGACAACGGTGTGCTGAGCATGGACAACGAGGCCGATGCCGTCGTGTGGTCGAGCCAGTCCGAGCTGCCCGGCCCGAGCATGTACGCGCCCAACACCCTGAAGACCGACGAGATCCTCCGGTCCGAGAGCCTCCAGTACCGCGTCGTCATGCAGGCGGACGGCAACGTGGTCGTCTACGGCCCTCAGGGAGCCGTCTGGCAGACCGCCACCTCCGGCGCGGGCAGCTCCCTCGAGTTCACGAAGGACGGCGCTCTGCAGGTCGTGACCGCCGACGGCTCCGTCACCTGGACGGCGAAGCCCTCCGGCGGCACCGGCCCGTTCCGCCTCGTGATGCAGAGCGACGGCAACCTCGTCGAGTACGACGGGCAGGGCCGGGCCGTCTGGTCCAGCCGCTGACCACCTCCCGTCCGAGGCACTGGCGGCTGCCGTGACCCCTGCTCCCGACGGCCCGGCACGTGCACGCCCTGCACGAGCCGGGCCGTCGTCGTTCCCTCGGAGAAGCGCGTGAGGAGCTTGCGCTACGACTTCCGATGCCGTTCGGAAGGGCCGGGAACGGGACCACGCGACAGAGAGCCCATATCGAACGCCAAGTGGTGTCGGGGTCGAGCGCGAGTGCTTCGGTGGAGAGGAAGACCGCTCGGCGACGCCGCCTCGTCAGCGGCGGTGCCGATCTCTCGAGAAGGAACTGCCATAACATCCGTCACCCACCCACGACGCCGAGCCTCCGGGCTCGTCGCACTCGTCGCAGCCGGGGCCCTGCTTCTGGGCGGAACGCCCGCCCTCGCCGTGGACGCCTCGTCCGACTCCGCCTCGTCGTCGCAGTGGAGCCCTACGACACCGGCACTCAGGCCTTGGCCCGATCCACGTTCCCTGAACCCCTACTACAACGCCCTGCTCAGCGGTGGCACTTTGAACTCCGATCGGCCGGGGGATGACAGTCGCCTCCAGTCCGATCTCCCCGGAAGCTACGTCTTCAGCATGCAGCTCGATGGCAACGCGGTCCTCCGCACAGGCGACGGGAAGGTTCTGTTCAGTACCCAGACCTTCAACACCACCTACATCGGGCCGACACTCCAGGAGAACTACCTCTTTCTCCAGAGGGACGGGAACCTGGTGGTCAGGGCCGCTGACGAGCGCCCGATCTGGAGCTCCGGAACCGATGGCGAGCCGGGCGCGCACCTCGTGCTCGGCGAGAACGGCGACCTCGTCCTCTACCGCCAGGACGGCACCCCGGCCTGGTCCGCCAGCGCAGGGAAGATCGCCGAGCCGCCGCACGACACCCTCGACACAGGTCAGACCCTCTCGTACGGGCACCAGCTCACCTCCGAGAACGGGCTGTTCCGTGCCGTCATGCAGCGCGACGGCAACCTCGTCGGCTACGGGCCCTCCGGAGCGATCTGGAGCACCGGCACCCGCGGCATCGGCAGCCGCTTCGTCATCCAGGACGACGGAAACGCGGTCGTCTACGGCGCCGACGGCTCGGTCAGGTGGGCGTCCGGTACCAGCGGTGAAGGTTTCGCCGTCACGCTCGACGACAGCGGAGTACTGAGGATCGTCGATCCCGGCGGAGCGGTCGAATGGGACAGCCAGGTCGCCCTGCCAGGGTCGGTGGCGTACGCTCCGAACGTCCTCGAGGTCGGGAACCTGCTGCGCTCGGGCGACGGCGCCCACCGATCGGTGATGCAAGTCGACGGGAACTTCGTCGTCTACGGCCCGAAGGGCGCGATCTGGCAGAGCCACACCGCCGGCATCGACAGCACGCTCGTCCTCTCCGAGAACGGCGTCGCGACGATCGAGACCGCGAGCGGCGCAGTGACGTGGACGTCCCGCCCGGCCTCCGGTGCGGTCGGCCCGTTCCGCCTCGTGATGCAGAGCGACGGCAACCTCGTCGAGTACGACGGACAGGGTCGGGCCGTCTGGTCCAGCCGCTGACGGCGCCGACGTCGAAGCGCCCGCGGGCGCGATGACGCCTCCCGACGGCCCGGCACATGCACCCGCTGCATATGTCGGGCCGTCGGCGTGCTCCCGCGGCGGTCCGGAGCTGCGCAGTGTCTCCGCGAGCGCACAAGCGGGACGACGCGACAGCGACCCCGCGCCCCGCGCCAGACCTCGTGGAAGTCCGACGGCAGTGCTTCGGTGGGAGGAAGACCGTTCGGCGATGCCGCCTCGTCGACGGCGGTGCCCATCTCTCGAGAAGGAACTGCCATGACGTCCACATCACATCCACGCTCCCTCGCCTCCGTCCTCGTCGCGCTCGTCGCGGCGGGAGCCCTGCTCCTCGGCACGACACCCGCCCTCGCTCAGAGCGCCGTCGGCGCAGCAGCTTCGCAGAACGGCACTCCCGCCCGGTCGGACGGTGCCGGGACGACGGCCGCACCGCCGCACGACACCCTCCCCACCGGCGGCACCCTCGCACCGGGTGACCAGCTCACGTCGAAGAACGGGCTCTTCCACGCGGTCATGCAGACCGACGGCGATCTCGTCGGCGACGGACCCGACGGAATGATCTGGCACACCGGCACCCGCGGCGCCGGCAACCGCTTCGTCATGCAGGACGACGGCGACGCCGTCGTCCTCGGCACCGACGGCTCGGTCGAGTGGTCGTCCGGCACCGCCGCGTGGTCGACCGACTCCAACGTCGAGAACCTCGCCGTCGAGCTCGACGACAGCGGAGTGCTCACGATCGTCGATGACGAGGGCGACCTGGGCTGGGACAGCCAGTCCCAGCTGCCGGGGTCGGTCCTGTACGCCCCGAACCACCTCTCGACCGGTGACGTGCTGCGCTCGGACGACGGTCTGTACCTGGCGGTGATGCAGTCCGACGGGAACCTCGTCGTCCACGGCCCGACGGGTCTCAACTGGCAGACCGGGACTCACGGCATCGCCAATGGGCTGTACGTCGCCGAGAACGGCGTCGCGTCGATCTACGACTGGAGTGACACCGTGGTCTGGGCGAACCGCTCCGCCTCCGGCGCGACCGGGCCGTTCCACTTCGTGCTGGGGAACGACGGGAAGCTCGTCGAGTACGACGGACAGGGCCACGTCGTCTGGTCCAGCCGCTGACGGCATCGACCAGCGGGCTCCGCCGAGGCGGTCCGCCCTGCACCGACGGCCCGGTCGTGCGCCTCCCGCACGGACCGGGCCGCCGTCGTGAAGGCCCGAGGTCCGGGCCACCGGCGAGCGAGCGCTTCGGCGGCGCCGACGCACGCGCCACCGGGACACGGCGTCCTGAGCGCACGCCCGATGTCGCCGGCGCGTGCGAGCATTCGAGGATCCGCTCGGCGATGCCGACCTCTCGAGAAAGATCTGCGATGACGCCTCCCTCTTCCTCCCGCTCCACCGGAGACTCCCGCTCCACCGGGCTCTCCCGATTCGTCGGCTCCGGGCTCGTCGCGCTCGTCGCGACCGGAGCCCTCCTCTTCACCGCGACGCCCGCGCTCGCCGAGGAGGCGGTGCAGCAGACGCTCTCCTCCTCCTCCGACTCGGCGCCTGCGCTGCAGACGAACGCCGATCAGCAGTCCCGCGCCGCCGGCGCCTACTACAACGCGCTGGAGGGCGGCGAGGAGCTCGCCCGCGGCGAGAGCATCGTCTCCGACAACCCCGGCCCCGCCTACGAGTTCGTGATGCAGACCGACGGAAACGCCGTCACCTACGCGCCCGACGGCCGCGTCGTCTTCGCGACCGGCACCACCGGCCGGGGCGATCACCTCGCGATGCAGACCGACGGCAACGTCGTGATCTACTCCGCGGAGAACCGCCCCGTCTGGAGCACCGGCACCAACGACGAGCCCGGCGCCTACCTGATCATCCAGGAGGACGGCAATCTCGTCGTCTCGCGCGAGAACGGCTCCCCCGCCTGGGCGAGCAGCGTGAACGGGAGGATCGCCGAGCCGGCGACCGACACCCTCTTCACCGGCCAGACCCTCCGCGGCGGACGCCAGCTCACCTCGGCCGACGGCCGCTTCCGCGCCGTGATGCAGACCGACGGCAACTTCGTCGGCTACGGCCCGCAGGGCGTCGTCTGGAACACCGGCACCCGCGGCGCCGGCAACCGCCTGGTCCTGCAGACCGACGGCAACGCCGTGATCTACGGTCCCGACAACTCCGTCCAGTGGTCCTCCGGCACCCGCGGCAGCGACCTGCGCCTCGGCATCAACAACGCCGGCTCGCTGATCATCGTCGACCAGGCGGACAACGTGCTCTGGACCAGCCAGGCGCAGCTGCCCGGCTCGAGCCTCTACGCCGAGAACGGGCTCGCCGCCGGCAGCCTGCTCCGCTCGGCCAGCGGCGTCTACCGCGCCGTGATGCAGGGCGACGGCAACTTCGTGGTCTACGGCCGCTCCGGCCCGATCTGGTCGACGGGCACGTCCGGCGCGGGCAGCTCGTTCAACCTGTACGAGGACGGCTTCATGGCCGTCGTCCGCGGCGACGGCATCGGCACCTGGACAGTCACGCCCCGCGCCGGCGCGGTCGCCCCGTTCCGCATCGTCATGCAGGACGACGGCAACCTCGTCGAGTACGACGGACGCGACCAGGCGGTGTGGGCGAGCCGCTGAGCGCGGTCGACTCGACGCTCCTCTGATCGGGTCCCGCCCTCCCGCGGACCCGCACCGACGGCCCGGTTCGTGCATCCCCTGCACGGGCCGGGCCGTCGGCGTTCCCGCACTGCAGGACCCGACTCGAAGGGCGGACCGCCACCTCCGGCGCGCGGCCCGCAGCGGCGCACGGTTCGTCGCTGCTCCCCCGCGGGTCGCATGATGGAGGGGTGAGCGACGCCGGCGACTTCATCCGCACGGCGCTCGAGTACGAGGGCGACGTCTGGCGGGCGCAGGACGTGCGCGAGCGGCTCGGCGCGGGACTCGACTCCACCGGTGCCTCCGTCGGAGCGGTCCGCGGCACGGTGCGGGACGCGCTGAAGAAGTTCCGCGGGCTCGAGCACGACGACGTCACGGCGCTGTCCTCGGAGCTGTGGGCGCCGCCCGTCTTCGAGGCCCGGCTCGCGGCGATCGTCCTGCTGCAGTCGCGGGCGGCGATCCTGCGCGCCTCCGACCTGACCCGGCTCGAGGGCTTCGTCCGCGATGCACGGGTCGAGGAGCTGACGGCACCGCTCGCCCGCGACGTGATCCTTCCACTGCGCGCGAGCAGCAGCGGATCCGCGCGGGCCCGCGTCGACGGTGTGCTCGACCGGTGGGCCGCCGAGGGCGGGACGCTCGCCGAGGCCGAGAGACGGGTCCGGCCGGCGGATTGACAGGGCCGGATCACCACTCGGTCACGACCGCGTTCCGGCGGCGTGGCGCGGGCGAGCGGCATGGGAGCATGCGGGAGAACTGCCCACCGATCCGCTCGAAGGACCCGCGATGACGCCTCGCCACCCCGCCCGCACACTCCTCTCCGGGGCGGTGGTGCTCGCGACCGCGGGCGCCCTGCTCCTCGGAGCGCCCCCCGCCCTGGCTGCCGGCTCCGGGCCCGTCACGACCGCGGTCGCGACCGCCGCGAACGTCTTCACCGACGCCCTCGTCAGCGGGGAGCAGCTCGCGCGCGGCGAGAGCATCGTCTCGGTCGGCGGCGGCTACCGGTTCGTGCTGCAGACCGACGGCAACGCCGTCACCTACGACGCGAGCGGGCGTGCCACCTTCAGCACCGGCACCCAGGGTCGAGGAGATCGCCTGGTGATGCAGGCCGACGGCAACCTCGTGATCTACGCCGCGGACGGGCGGCCCGTCTGGTTCACCGGAACGGGTGACGAGACCGGCGCGAGCGTCCGGATCCAGAACGACGGCAACCTCGTCGTCAGCCGTGCCAACGGCGCCCCCGCGTGGGCGAGCAGCATCGGCACGACGATCGCGGCGCCGCCGACCGACTCGCTCTACCCCACCGAGACACTGCGCGCCGGTCAGCGGCTGACCTCCGGCGACGGCCGCTTCACCGCCGTGATGCAGGGCGACGGCAACTTCGTCGGCTACGGACCGAACGGCGTGACCTGGAGCACCGGCACCTCCGGCGACGGGAACCGCTTCGTGCTGCAGGAGGACGGCAATGCCGTGATCTACGGCGCGGACGGCTCGGTGAAGTGGTTCACCGGCACCAGCGGCTCCGGGGTGCGGATGAACCTCGACAACGCGGGCCGGCTCGTCCTCTACAGTCTCGAGGACGCCCCGCTCTGGAGCAGCCGGACCGCCTTCCCGAACAGCACGCTGTTCGCTCCGGCCGCGCTCTATCCGGGCGAGGGACTCCGCTCCGGCAACGGTGCCTACCGCGCGGTGATGCAGGCCGACGGCAACTTCGTCGTCTACGGACCGGCCGGCGCGATCTGGTCCACGGGGAACCCCACTCCCGGCGCGGTCCTCTCCCTCGAGGACGACGGCTTCATGTCGGTCTCCAGCCGGGGCGGCGTGAGCTGGACCGTCCTCCCGCGGTACTTCGTCAACGTCGGCCCCGCCGTGCCGCCGTTCCGCCTGGTGATGCAGGACGACGGCAACCTGGTGCAGTACGACGGGCGCGGACGGGCGAGCTGGTCGAGCCGCTGATACCCCTGCACCCGCACGGAGCCGGATCCCCGGGCCGTCCTCTCGGCTCGGGGATCCGCTCTGTCAGGAGTCAGCGCGCGGTGCCGTCCACGACCGTGATCCGCCGGTCGAAGGCGAGGGACGCGGGGACGCGGTGCGCGATCAGCACGACCGTGCGGCCTGAGGCGGCATGCAGCAGGTCGGCGAGCAGGGCGTCGGCCACCGGCGCGTCCACCGAGGCGGTGGGCTCGTCGAGCGCCAGCACGTCGAAGTCGGCGAGCAGGGCGCGGGCGAGCGCCAGACGCTGCGCCTGACCGCCCGAGACGAGCGAGCCGCGCTCGCCGACCCGGGCGTCGAGACCGCCGCGGGCCGCGGTCCAGGAGGCGAGGCCCACCCGCTCGAGGACGGCGGTCAGCACCGCGTCGTCGGCCTCGGGCCGGGCGAAGAGCAGGTTCTGCCGAATGGTGTCGTCGAAGAGGTAGGGCTGCTGCTCGACGAGACCGATGAGGCGCCGCAGCTCGTCCTGCGGGAGCGTCCGGGCCTCCACTCCGCCGATCCGGTAGGAGCCCGTGTGGTCGAGGAAGCGGACGAGCGCGTGCGCGAGCGTCGTCTTGCCCGAGCCGCTGCCGCCGGTGACGAGGATCCGCTCGCCGGCGCGGAGCTCGAGCGAGACGTCGCGGAGCGCGGGCGTCGCGGCTCCGGGCCAGGAGACCGAGAGGTCGCGGAGGACGATGTCGCGGCCGAGCGGGACGGCGGCCGACGGATCGACGTCGGCGTCGGTCGCCAGCGCCGGCGACGCGGCCTGCGCGTCGAGGTCCGCGAGCCGCTGCGCACTCGAGAGCGCCGAGCGCGCGCTCTGCACCGCCAGCGGAGCGGCGGCCGCGACCTCGAACACGGCGAGCGGCACCAGGGCGAGCACCCCGAGCGCGGGGCCGCCGAGCTCGCCGACCGCGGGGATCCCGAGCGCGAGACCCGCCCAGACCGCACCGCCGGAGCACAGGGCGAGGACGGCGGCGGCGAGCCCGGTCGACGCCGCGCGCCGGCGGGCGGCCCGGGTGAGCGCCGCCTCCGCCTGCGCGACGTCGTCGATCGCGTCGTCGGCCGCGTCGAAGGCGATCAGCACGTCGAGCCGGGTGACCAGCAGGTTCAGGCGCTCGGCCAGCTCGCCGCGCAGCGGCGCCAGCTCGCGGTCGGCGCGCGCCGAGACCAGCCCCGAGCCGAGGGCTCCGCCGACGAACGCGAGCACGAGCAGACCGAGCAGCACGGCGCCCATCGCGGGCAGCAGGAGCCAGACGCCCACCACCGCGGCGGCGGAGACCACGGCGGCGACGACCAGCGGCTGCACGATGCGCAGCGGCACGTCCTGCTGGGCGTCGACGTCGGCGACCACCCGCGAGACGAGATCTCCGCGCCGGACCCGACCGAGCCCGTCCGGCGCCACGGGGACCAGCCGGTCGTAGACGCCGGCGCGCAACTCGGCCAGCGCGCGGAACGCTGCGTCGTGCCCGGAGAGGCGCTCGAGGTAGCGGAAGAACGCCCGCGAGAGCGCGAAGGCGCGCACGCCGACGACGGCCATCGAGAGGAAGAGGATCGGCGGCTGCTCGGCCGCCCGCACGATCAGCCAGGCCGAGCAGGCGAGAAGGGCGACGACCGACGCGGACGACAGCAGCCCGAAGGAGAGTCCGGGGAGGAAGCGCCGCGGCGTCGGCATCGCCGCCCGCAGCACATCGGTGCGGTTCACCGGAGCACCGCCTCGGCGGGGGCGAGCGCCAGCACGGCGTCGGCGGCGGCGATCGTCGCCGGGCGGTGCGTGGCGACGAGCACGATCACGCCCTGGTCGGCGAGGAAGCGGAGCCCGGCGAGCAGCGCGCGCTCCGACTCCTCGTCGAGCGCGGCGGTCGGCTCGTCGAGGGCCAATACGGTGCAGCCGCGCTCGAGGACGCGGTGCACGGCACGCGCCACGGCGACGCGCGCCGCCTGCCCACCGGACAGTCCGCTGCCGTCCGCGTCGATCCGCCGGCCGGGGTCGAGGTCGGCACCCGCGACAGCCAGCGCCCGCAGGACGCGCTCCGGGTCGGGCGAGCGCGCGCCGAGCGCGACGTTCGAGCCGACGGTCCCGGGCAGCAGATCGGGCCGCTGCCCCGACCAGGCGAGCCAGTCGCGGCCGGTCGACTCGTCGACGGCGACCCCGCCGAGGGCGATCGAGCCGGTCGCGGGAGCGAAGCCGGCGAGGGCGGCGAGGAGGGTCGACTTCCCGGATCCGCTGGGCCCGGTCAGCGCCGTGATCGAGCCGGCGGGCAGGACGGCGTCGACGGGCGCGAGCACGCGGCCCGCACCGTCGTCCACCGCGAGACCGCGCAGCTCGAGCGCTCCCGAGCGGCCGGGCACCGCGGTTCGCCCGGGGACGGTCGCCGCCGCCTCGATGATCGCGAAGGCCTCGTCCGCCGCCTGCACGCCGTCGGCCGCCGCGTGGAACTCGGCGCCGACCTGGCGGACCGGCAGGAACACGTCCGGCGCCAGCACCAGCACGAAGAGTCCGATCGCGAGCCCGAGCGAGCCGTCGACCAGCCGCAGCCCGATCGACACCGCGACGAGCGCGACCGAGAGCGAACCGGCCAGCTCGAGGACGAAGCTGCTGACGAAGGTCACCCGCAGCACCTTCATGGTGTGCACGCGGTAGTCCTCGGTCAGCGCGCGGATGCGGGCGCTCTGCCGCTCCGCCCGTCCGAAGATCTTCAGCGTGGCCAGTCCGCCGACCGTGTCGACGAAGCCGGAGGCCAGCGCCTGCAGGCGGCTCCACTGCCGCTTCTGCACCGCCTGGGTCGCCCAACCGATGAGGATCATGAAGACCGGGATCAGCGGCAGCGTCACCACGAGGAAGAGCGCGCTGAGCGGATCCGCGAGGAAGACCACGACTGTCAGGATCGGCGTGGTGATCGCGGTGGCGATCAGCTGCGGCAGGTATCGGGCGAAGTAGCCGTCGAGCGCGTCGAGCCCGCCGCCGAGCAGCGCGACGACCCCGCCCGAACCACCCGTCCGGCCGGCCGGCCCGAGCGCGACCAGCGCGGCGAGGACCGCCGACCGCAGCTGCGCCTTCGCGCCGGCGCCGCCCCGGGCGGCGTTCACCTCGACGGCCCAGGCCAGCACCGCGCGCACCGCGACGACGCCCAGCAGCGCCGCGAGTGACGGCGCCAGGTCGGTCGCCGATCGCCCGTCGACCGCCCCGGCGACGAGCTGCGCCACCAGCCACGCGAACGCGACCGCGGTCGCCGTGCGGGCCAGCGCGAGCGCCCCGCCGAGCACGAGGAACAGCCGTGCGGAGCGGGCGTAGCGGAGCAGTCGGGGGTCGAGGGGCTTCACGGTCGCGATCGGTCAGTGCGCGTCGACCGGGATGTGGCTCCGGGTGATGCGCTTGCGGAAGATCCAGTAGGTCCAGGCCTGGTAGCCCACGATGAGCGGGACGAAGACCAGCGCCGTCCAGCTCATCACCGTCAGGGTATAGGGCGTGCTCGAGGCGTTCTCGATGGTCAGGCTGTTGGCGATGTCGTTCGAGGCGGGCATCACCGCCGGGAAGAGCGTGGTGAACAGCGCGAGCACCGCGAGGCCGATCGTGCCGGCCAGCAGGGCGAAGGCACGGCCCTCCCGCCCGCGGACGTTCGCGAGCCAGGCGAGCACCAGGGCGGTCGCCGCGGCGATCGACAGCAGCCAGGACGGACCGCTCCCCTGCGCCAGGTTCGTCCAGCCGAGGAACACCGCGGCGACCGCGACGGTCACCAGCCCCGCCCGCGTCGCCAGCCGGCGCGCGCGCTCGCGGATCTCGCCGTCGGTCTTCAGCGAGACGAACACGACGCCGTGGGTGAAGAAGAGCAGGAGCGTCGTCGCGCCGCCGAGCAGCGCGTACGGGTTCAGCAGATCGAAGACCGTTCCGATGTAGTTGTGGTCCGCGTCCAGCGGCACGCCCTGCACGATGTTCGCGAAAGCGACGCCCCAGAGGAACGCGGGCACGGCCGAGCCGATCACGATCATCGTGTCGAACCGCTTCTTCCAGGCGGCCTCCGGACGCTGGTGCCGGTACTCGAAGGAGACGCCGCGGGCGATCAGCGCCAGCAGGATCAGCAGCAGCGGCAGGTAGAAGCCGCTGAAGAGCGTCGCGTACCACTCGGGGAAGGCGGCGAACATCGCAGCGCCCGCGACGATGACCCAGGTTTCATTGAGGTCCCAGACCGGCCCGATCGTGTTGATCAGGACGCGGCGGTCGGTGTCGTCGCGGCCGAGGAACGGCAGCGACATCCCGACGCCGAAGTCGAAGCCGTCGAGGACGAAGTAGCCGATGAAGAAGACGGCGACGATCCAGAACCAGAGCGTGGCGAGATCGAGCGATCCGAGATCCATGTGCGCAGTGCCCTTCTCAGTAGACGGTGCCGACGAGCTGCGGGCGACCGCTCTCCTCGTCGATCTCGGGGGCGTCGTCGGGGCCGGCCTGGGCCGCCCGCTTGATCAACCGGAACTCGACGACCGCGAGGGTGCCGTAGATCGCGGTGAAGGCGATCAGCGAGATCAGCACCTCGAGGCCGCTGACCCCGGGCGAGACGCCGTCCGCGGTCTTCAGCAGGCCGAAGACCAGCCAGGGCTGGCGGCCCATCTCGGTGAAGACCCAGCCGACGATCATCGCCATCAGCGGCAGCGGTGCCGCCCAGATCGCGATCTTCCACATCCACTGCTTCGGCCGGCGGCCCTTGCGGGTGAACCAGAGGCCGGCGGCGGCGACGCCGATGGCGAGGACGCCGAGCGCAATCATCCATCGGAACGACCAGTAGGTGACCCAGATGATCGGCGTGTAGTCGCCCGGTCCGTAGACCGCGCTGTACTGCGCCTGCAGGTCGTTGATGCCCTCGACGGTGCCGGTGAAGGTGTGCGTCGAGAGGAAGGAGAGCAGGTAGGGGATGCGGATCGAGAAGAGCTCGCTCGAGCCGTCGGGGGTGCCCCAGGTGAAGACCGAGAACGAGGCGTCGACGCCGGTGGACGTCTTGTACAGCGCCTCCGCGGCCGCCATCTTCATCGGCTGCGTGTCGACCATCGCGAGGCCGAGCGAGTCGCCGGTGAAGAGGGTGAGGCCGCCGCTGACCAGCATCATCCAGGCGCCGAACTTCAGCGCCGGGCGCATCGTCTCGAGGTGCTGGTTCCGCGAGAGGTGGTAGGCGGCGACGCTGACGATCACCGCGGCCGAGACCATGAAGCAGGCGAAGATCGTGTGCGGGAACGCGGCGAGCGCGACCTTGTTGGTCAGCAGGGCCCAGATGTCGGTGAGCTCGGCGCGGCCCTTGGCCTCGTTGATCCGGAAGCCGACCGGGTTCTGCATGAAGGCGTTCGCGGCGATGATGAAGTAGGCCGAGAGCGTCGTGCCGAGCGTGGTCAGCCAGATCGTCGCGAGGTGCAGCTTCGCCGGGAGCTTGTCCCAGCCGAAGATCCAGAGGCCGATGAACGTCGCTTCGAGGAAGAACGCGAGCAGGCCCTCGAAGGCGAGCGGGGCGCCGAACACGTCGCCGACGAAGCGGGAGTAGTCGCTCCAGTTCATCCCGAACTGGAACTCCTGGACGATGCCGGTGACCACGCCCATCGCGAAGTTGATCAGGAAGATCTTGCCGAAGAACTTCGTCAGCTGCAGGTAGTGCACGCGGCCGGTGCGCACCCAGCAGGTCTGGAAGATCGCCACCGTGAGCGCCATGCCGATGGTGAGCGGCACGAAGAGGAAGTGGTAGATCGTCGTCAGGCCGAACTGCCAGCGCGACAGGAGGAGCGGGTCCAGGAGTTCGTTCACGGCTCCGAGCCTAGGTCGACCAAAGGGGCGCGATGCCCTCGGATCCCAGTACTGGGGCGGATGTGCGCCTCCCGCGGGGCCCCCGGCGACACCCTTCCGGGACGGTCCGAGCCGCCCACCGCCGACCCGCGCGTCAGTGACGTCTCGACGTCGAGACAGAGCGTCTAGACGTCGAGAGATCTCCTCCCGTGGGTCCGGTCGAGCAGCGCCCGCGTCCGTCAGAGGGTCGGCGACGGACCTCTCGACGGCGAGCGATCGCTCGCGACCCCGCTTCGCGCTGTCGAGCTCGCATCTTCACAGGTCTTTCACAGCTGCTCCGGCGTCCCGCGTCCGCACTGAGAGATCGTGCGCCGTCACCGCGCGACGCTCGCGGCTCCCGCTCGGCCGCGCCCCCTACGATCGAGGGATGCCGAGCAAGGGGAGCTACGCCAAGGGTGTCGCGAAGCGCGAGGAGATTCTGCAGACCGCCCTGGAGGTGTTCTCGCGGCAGGGGTACCGCAAGGCCTCGCTGCGCGAGATCTCGGAGGAGGTCGGCCTGACGCAGGCGGGGCTCCTGCACTACTTCGACTCGAAGGAGGAGCTCTTCGCCGAGGTCCTCCGCAAGCGCGACGACACCGACCGCGCCGTCTACGACCTGGAGC
Source organism: Rathayibacter sp. VKM Ac-2928 (assembly GCF_022815545.1). Lineage (NCBI taxonomy): Bacteria > Bacillati > Actinomycetota > Actinomycetes > Micrococcales > Microbacteriaceae > Rathayibacter > Rathayibacter sp. VKM Ac-2928. The sequence goes on along the minus strand of NZ_JALGRU010000001.1, from coordinate 1,086,809 downwards.
GGAAGGGCGATCAGGCGATCGAGCAGGTCGTGAAGCTGATCCGCCACAACAGCGAGGTGCCCGGTCTCGTCCACCTCTACGCGACGCTCTCCGCCGATGCGACCGACGAGTCGCACCCCGCGCACGAGTTCTTCATCGAGCGCTACCGGACGGTCAACGAGGTCTTCGCCGCCCGCGTCCGCGAGGACCAGAGCGAGGGGCTCATCGCGGCCGACATCGACCCCGAGCTCGCGGCGAAGATGATCACCGCGCTCTCCGACGGCCTGCAGGTGCAGTGGCTGCTCGACGACCGGGTCGACATGGGCTCGATCGTCGAGACCTTCTGGTCGCTGCTCAAGCGGGTCCGCTGAGATGCCGGAGCGCACGCGGCCGTGAACGACGCTCTGACCGGCATCCTCGCCTTCGTCGTGAGCGTGCCGCCCGTCTGGCGGACGCTGCTGGCCGGCCTCGCCGTCTTCTTCGAGACGACGATCCTCGCCGGGCTGATCGTGCCGGGCGACACCGTCGTGATCGTCAGCGCGACCGGCGTGACGTCCCCCCTGCAGTTCGTCGCCCTCGCGATCGCCGTGATCATCGGGGCGCTCTGCGGCGAATCGGTCGGCTTCTACCTGGGCCGCTGGTTCGGACCGCGGATCCGCGGCTCCCGCCTCGGTCGCCGCCTCGGCGAGAAGAACTGGCTGCGGGCCGAGCGCTACCTCGCGCGCCGCGGCGGCATCGCCGTCTTCCTCTCGCGCTTCCTCCCGGTGCTGCACTCCCTCATCCCGCTCACCGTCGGGATGAGCGGCATGAGCTACCGGACCTTCATGGCCTGGACGACGCCCGCGTGCATCCTCTGGTCGTTCGCCTACGTCGGCGTCGGGGCCGCCGCGGCGGGCGGCTACCGCGAGCTGTCGGACAGCCTGCACTACGCGGGCTACCTCTTCGTCGGGGCGATCGTGGTCTTCGTGCTGGTCGTCATCGGGGTCAAGAAGCTCCTCTCACGCGCAGAGGCGCGTCACCTCGACGAGTGACGCGCCTCCGGGCGTGAGCGGGTCGGGTCAGCCGATCAGGCCTGCCGAGGTGAGCCACTCGGTCGCGATGGCCGCGGCCGACTTCTGCTCGTTGACGCTCTCGGAGTTCAGCGCGACGAGGTCGTCGGCGGTCAGCTTCGCGCTGACCCCGTTGATGATCTCGGCGGCGTCGTCGTCGACCTTGTCGGAGACGATGGGCACCACGTTGTCCGCGACGAACAGGCCGTCGGGGTCGGCGAGGGGCAGCAGATCGTTCGACTCGATGTTCGGGTCGGCGGTGTAGATGTTCGCCATCTGGATCTGGTTGCTGGCCAGCGCGTCGACGGTCGTCGATCCGCCGCTGTCCTCGATCGCCTGGAACGTCGTGGTGATGCCGTACTTCGACTGCAGAGCGTCGGGCCCGTAGGGACGGGTCTGCAGCTCGGAGTTGCCGCCGAGCACGATCGGATCGGTGACGTTCTTCAGCGAGGCGATGTCGGTCAGGTTCCACTGGTCGGCGAAGGCCTGGGTGACCGTGTAGGAGTTCTGGTCGCTCGCGTCCGCGGCGTCGAGCGCGCGCAGTCCGTCGGGCAGGGCGTCGGTGAGCGCCGAATAGACGTCGTCGGCCGTGGTCGCGGTCGTGTCCGGCTCCAGCGCCTGCAGGAGGCTGCCGCCGTACTCGGGGAACACGTCGATCGAGCCGCTCTCGATCTCGGGCAGGTAGATCTCGCGCTGACCGATGCGGAAGTCGCGCTGCACGGTCATCCCCCCGTCCTCGAGGGCCTGCGCGTAGATCTCGGCGATGATCTCGTTCGAGTAGTAGTCCTGCGAGCCGATGACGATGGTGTCGCCGCCGGCGGTCGCTCCCGATCCTTCGTCGAGCGGATCGCTGGACGAGCACCCTGCCAGCGCCACCACGGCGCCGACCGCGAGTGCGCTGAGAACGACACGGCCCTTCTTGGTTGCTGTGAACATCTCTTATTTCCCTTCGTCGATGGGGATTCCCACCACCGCGCGGCGTCGGAGTGACGACGCGCGGAAACCTGAGCGCTCGGTCGTGGCGCGGCCGAGACCGAGCACGACTCCGCGGGGCACGGCGATCCGCTGGAGGACCGCGAACAGCACCTCGCTGAGCAGCGTGAGCACGATCACGATGATCGATCCCGCGAGCATCTGCGGGTAGTCGCCCGCCTTCACGCCCTGGAAGATGTAGCGGCCGAGGCCGCCGGCGCCGATGTAGTCGGCGAGCGTCGCCGTGGCGATGATCTGCAGGGCCGCGACGCGCAGACCGCCGATCAGCAGCGGCAGGCCGAGCGGGATCTCGACCTTCGCCAGGATCTGCCACTCCGTCATGCCGACGGAGCGCGCGGCGTCGACGGTGCGGCGGTCGACCGCCTCGAGCCCGGAGTAGGCGCCCGCGAGGATCGACGGGATCGCCAGGATCACCAGTGCGATCAGCGGCGCGCCCAGGCCGAGACCGAGGCTCATCGCCGCGAGCACCAGGACGCCCAGGGTGGGCAGCGCGCGGAGGCCGCCGGCGACGGGCACCGCGATGCCCTTGCCCTTGCCGGTGTGGCCGATGAGGTAGCCGAGCGGGATGGCGATGGCCGCGGCGATCACCAGCACGATGAGGCTGATGCCGAGGTGCTGCGCGACGCGGGTCGGGATGCCGTAGATGCCCTCCCAGTGCGTCGGGTCGCCGATCCAGGCGAAGGCCTGGGCGATGAGGTTCACGCGGTCACCGCCTTCGCGCTCGCGGCGCTCCTGCGGCGGGAGCGGCTCCGGTCGAGGGTGGTCCACGGCATCAGCAGGCGCCCGAGCAGGACGAGGAGCCCGTCGAGCACGAGGGCCAGCACGATCGTGAGCACGATGCCGGTGATGATCTCGCCCTGGATGCCGCGCTGGAAGCCGTCGGTGAAGAGCAGGCCGAGACTCTGGATGCCCAGCACCGCGCCGACCGTCACCAGGCTGACCGTGCTCACCGTGACCACGCGCAGACCCGAGAGCAGGACGGGACCGGCGAGCGGGAACTCGACCTTCCAGAACCGGGCCCAGGCGGAGTAGCCCATCGCCGTGGCCGACTGGGTCACGTCCTCCGATACCGCGGAGAGCGCGTCGGAGGTGGTCCGCACCATCAGCGCGATGCCGTAGAGCGTGAGGCCGATGATGACGTTCGCGGTGGAGCGCAGCGGGATGCCGAGCAGCGCGGGCAGCAGGATGAACATCGCCAGCGACGGGATCGCGTAGAGCACGCCGAGCCCGGTGAGCAGCGTGCCGCGGCTCCAGCGGTAGCGGTTGGCGACCCAGCCGAACGGCAGCGAGATCACGAAGCTGAGCAGGATCGGCGGGACCGAGAGCGCGAGGTGCGCCAGCAGGTTCGCGAGGATCTGATCGGTGTTGTTGACGACCCAGTTCACGCGTCGACGCCGTCCTGCGCGCGCAGGACGCCGGTCGGCCGCCCGTCGCCGTCGACGACGATCCGGGCGCCGTCGCGCTCCTCGATCGAGAGCGAGCGCTTGCCGCGGTCTGCGCCGACGAAGCCGGCGACGAACTCGCTGGCCGGGTTCGCGAGGATCTCGGCGGGCGAGCCCTTCTGCGCGATCCGGCCGCCCTTCTCGAGGATGACGACCTGATCGCCGAGCAGGAAGGCCTCGTCGATGTCGTGGGTGACGAAGACGACCGTCTTGTCGAGCTCGCGCTGCAGGCGGAGCGTCTCGCGCTGGAGGTCGGCGCGCACGAGCGGATCGACGGCGCCGAACGGCTCGTCCATCAGCAGGATGTTGGGGTCGACGGCGAGACCGCGCGCGACGCCGACGCGCTGCTGCTGACCGCCGGAGAGCTGGCTGGGGTACCGGGTGGCGAGGGAGCGGTCGAGGCCGACGGTGTCCATCAGCTCGAGCGCGCGGTCGTGGGCGGGCTTCTTCGCGACGCCGTTGAGGCGCGGCACCGTGGCGATGTTGTCGATCACCCGGCGGTGCGGCAGGAGGCCCGAGTTCTGCATGACGTAGCCGATGCGGCGGCGGAGGGAGACGGCCGGGAGCGTGGAGATGTCCTCGCCGTCGATCTCGATCGTGCCGCCGGTCGGCTCGATCATGCGGTTGATCATCCGCAGGATCGTCGTCTTGCCGCAGCCGGACGAGCCGACGAAGACGGTCGTCTGCCGGGAGGGCAGCACGAGCGAGAAGTCGTCCACCGCCCGCGTGCCGTCCGGATACTGCTTGCTCACTCCGCGGAATTCGATCACGGTCCTGCTCTTCCCTGTCCCGTGGTCCCGGTCAGAACCTGGCGATCAGCAAAACATCATTCGGAGACGCGTGCCAACCCGGATGGCGCAGTGTTGCACCGGAGCGCGGAAAGAGCTAGGCCGCCGGCGGCCGTCGCGGTCAGGCCTCGATCGGCCCGTAGTGCATCGAGAGGTAGTTGCGCAGCAGCACCCGGGCCTCGTCGATGAAGCGCTGGTCGCCGGCCGGGTCGATGAGGAAGGCGCGGGTGAGCATGGCGTCCGCGACCTCGATCACGACCTCGAGGCGGAACGACAGCTGAGCGCCCCCGGGCAGGCCGTACTCGGAGGCGAGGATCTCGGCGAAGCGGCGGGCGAAGAAGCCGGCCTCGAACGCCTCCCCCGCGACCTCGGGGGCGTGGATCGTGTCGACGAAGCGGATCGAGCGGAAGCCGGCCTCGGTGCGGTGCATGTCGCAGAACGCGTCGACCGCGCAGTCGACGGCGCCCCACCAGTCCGCCGGGTGCTTCTCGCGGATGTCGGTGATGACCTTCTTGCGGAAGCGCTCGAGCGCGCGCTCGCGCAGCGCCTGGAGCACGGCGATGCGGTCGGGGAAGTAGCGGTAGACGGTGCCGATCGCGGCGCCCGCGCGCTCGGCCACCATCGCGGTGGTCAGGCGGTCGAAGCCGACCTCGTCGACCACGGCCGCGGCGGCGTCGAGGAGGGAGGCCAGCCGGGCCGCGCTGCGGACCTGGACGGGCTCGTTGCGGACCTGAGGCGACTCTCCGAAAGGTCGATCGACGAGGTTTCCAAGCGGCACGGCGAAGCTCCTTCGGTATCGGTTTCTACAATCGTACGCACGCGGACGTGCCGTCCGCGTCGAATCACCGAATGTCTCTCGCTTTCTTCGCCCCGCGTAGGGTGGGCGCGCAGCGGCACCCCAGGAGGACCCATGTGCGGACGCTTCGTCCTCTCGCAGACCAGCGCCGACCTGGTCGCGCTCTTCGACATCGACGAGCCCGGCGCGGATCTTCCGGGCCCGTCCTGGAACATCGCGCCGACGCAGCGGATCGCCGTCGTCGCGGAGTCGATGAAGGGCGTGGAGGAGGGCGAGCCACCGCGCCGCCGCCTGGCCGGCGCGCGCTGGGGCCTGGTGCCCCGCTCGGCCGCGGATCCGTCCGGTGCGCCGCTCTTCAACGCGCGGATCGAGTCGGTCGCCGAGAAGCCCTCCTTCCGCGAGTCCTTCGCCGCGCGACGGGCGATCGTGCCGGCCTCAGGCTGGTACGAGTGGCGGGTCGGCGCCGACGGCGCGAAGGCACCCGTGTTCGTCTCCCCGGGCGGCGGGGCACTCGTGCTGTTCGCCGGGCTGTACGAGTGGTGGCGCTCGGCGGAGCCCGGGGCGCCGTGGCTGCTGTCGGCGACGATCCTGACGCGCCCGTCCGCGGGCGCGTCAGCCGAGGTGCACGAGCGGATGCCCGTGCTGCTGCAGCCGGAGCTGATCGAGGACTGGCTCGACCCGCTCACCCCGGGCGACGGCTCGCTGCTGCGCGCGGCGTCCGACGGCGCGGCCGAGCTGGCCGAGGAGCTCGACGTGCACCGCGTCGGCGCCGCGGTCGGCACGGTGGGCAGCAACGGGCCGGAGCTGATCGAGCCCGTCGAGGACTGAGTCGGACCGGCGTCCCTCCTCCGGCGCAGCGCGGCGCCCGCCGGACGGGGGCGTCCGGCTGCCGGGGCCGTCTGGCACACTGGGCGGATGCCGCTGACGCCCGAGAGCAAACCGATGAGCGCCGGGGCGGCCGAGGTCCTGCACCGCGCCGCACGCATCGAGGACCGGATCCACGCGCTGCGCATGCGCCGGGTGACGCGCAAGGGCTACGTGCCGCGGATCATCCCCTACACCGGCTACGGCACCACCGAGCAGCTCCGCGTGCTCGCGCGCGTCCTCTACACCCGGCCCACCCCGCCCGGGGCGCAGGAAGTCCAGCCCGTGGAGAGCGTCCGCGGCTGGCGCAGCTTCACGAGCCTCTACATCAGCGGCGCGGTCGTCTCGGTCTCGGTCGACGGGCAGAGCCACCGGATGGTCGCGGACCGCGGCGGCGTGATCGACACCGACATCCCGATCACGCTCGAGCCGGGCTGGCACCGCATCACCCTCACCGTCGAGGGCGGCGCGCCGGTCGAGGCCCCCGTCTTCATCGTGCGGCCGGAGGCGAGGATCGGCGTCGTGTCCGACGTCGACGACACGGTCATGGTCACGGCGCTCCCCCGGCCCTTCGTCGCCGCCTGGAACACCTTCGTGCTCGACGAGCACGCGCGGATGCCCACGCCGGGGATGGCCGTCTTCCTCGACCGCTTCTCCCGCCAGAATCAGGGCTCGCCCGTCATCTACCTCTCCACCGGCGCCTGGAACGTGGCGCCGGCGCTGACGCGGTTCCTGTCGCGGCACCTCTACCCGGCGGGCGCGCTGCTCCTGACCGACTGGGGGCCGACGCACGACCGCTGGTTCCGCAGCGGCAAGCAGCACAAGGAGGAGAACCTCCGCCGCCTCGCCATGGAGTTCCCGGACGTCCGCTGGCTGCTGGTCGGCGACGACGGGCAGCACGACGAGGAGATCTACTCCGACTTCGCGCACGAGCACCCCGAGAAGGTCGCGGCGATCGCGATCCGCCAGCTCTCCAACGGCGAGGCGGTGCTCGCCGGCGGCCGCTCGAAGGCGGCCGACCTCTCGGAGACGAGCGGCACCCCGTGGGTCTACGCCCCGGACGGCGCCGGCATCTCCGAGCAGCTGACCGAGCTCGGCATCCTCTGACCGTGCCGGAGGCCGTGCCGGAGGCCGTGCCGGCCGAGCAGCTCCGCGGGGGCGCAACTGCATGCTGGTCGAGTAGCCCCGCAGGGGCGTATCGAGACCCGGCGTCGTCAGCTCGGCGGGTCTGCAGAGTCGACTTCCGGCGACGGTGGATCTCGATACGCCCGCTCCGCGGGCTACTCGATCAGCATGAGGCAGCCGCGCCCAGCGGCCGTGCCGCGAACGACCGAGGCCGCCCGCTCCCCGGGTGGGGAGGGGCGGCCTCGGTCGTGGCGGGGCGGACTACGCCTGGTGCGCGGCCTGGAGGTCGAGCGTGATGGTGACCTTCTCGCCGATGAGCACGCCACCGGTCTCGAGGGCGGCGTTGTAGGTGAGACCGAAGTCGGTGCGGTCGATGGTCGCCTTGGCGGTCAGACCGGCCTTGTAGTTGCCGTAGGGGTCGGAGCCGAAGCCGCCGAACTCGACCTCGAAGGTCACGGGCTTGGTGACGTCCTTGATGGTGAGCTCGCCGTCGACGAGGAAGTCGTCGCCGTTCGCGCGGACCGCGGTCGACACGAAGTGGATCGACGGGTACTTCTCGGCCTCGAAGAAGTCGCCGGTGCGGAGGTGTCCGTCGCGGTTGGGCTCGTTGGTGTTGATGGAGGCGACCTCGGCGGTGGCCTCGACCTTGGAGTCCAGCGGGTTCTCGCCGGTGGTGAAGGTGGCGGTGAAGCGCTCGAACTTGCCCTTGACCTTGCTGATCATCAGGTGGCGGACGCTGAAGCCGACCTCGCTGTGCGTGGGGTCGATGACCCAGGTGCCGGCGCGGTATCCGGGGATGGTGGTGGTGTCGCTCATGGTTTCTCCTCGAGAGTGTGAATCGCGCGGGAAGCTCGTCCCCGTCCGATGTATGCAAGCGCATCGACGGATCGAGTATTCCATGTAGCGACAACCTTTTTCGACACGGGACCCCTGTCCGACGACTGATGGACACTTCCATGCCGCCTTCCACCCTCGGAAGGGGCACAGACGGTCGCCACGGCGCGGGCGAGTCCGCGCGGAGCACGACGAAGACTGAGGACGGCCCCGCAGCATCCGCGCGATCCCCGGCCAGAGCCGGCGCCCCTCCGGAGGCGCCCTTCGACAGGAGACACCGATGACCGACGCCCCCACCCCCGCCGACGCCCTCCGCCGCCGCACCGTGCTGGCCGGCGCCTGGGCCGCTCCCGTGGTCGGAGCCGCACTCGCCTCCCCCGGCGCCGCGGCCTCGACCACGGAGATCACCGGGACGATCGTCTTCACCCCCCGCCAGTACCGCGGGACCCGCGTCGGCGACCGGGTCGAGTTCCCGCCGCTGACCGGCACCGTCACCATCTCGCGCGGTCCGATGCCCTCGAAGGCGTTCGTGAACTTCTCGGACCCGAACGAGCGAGTCGATCTCCGCCGCGACGCGGGCCGGTTCACCCCGGTCGACCCGGTGACCGGACGCTTCTCCTTCGACGGCGTCTACAACGCGATCGTCGACGGCGAGAACCCGTTCGGCTTCGCCTACGCCGGCATCGCGGAGGAGGACGCAGACGGCGCGATCTTCGGCTACGACGTCGCCGAGCTCGACGGCTGAGCCGCCGGGGGGCCGATCTGTCAGCGCGCGGCCGTCGGCTCCGCGTCGCGCACCGGGTTGCGGATGCCGAGCAGCGAGACCAGCCCGCCGAGGAAGAGCAGCGCGGCGGTCGCGATCGCCGCGCGGCGGAAGCCCTCCGCGTCGAGCGTGTCACCCACGATCAGCGAGGTGGCGGCGATCGCGACCAGCCCGGCGATCCGCGAGACCGCGTTGTTGATGGCGGAGCCGACTCCGCTGTGCCGGCTGTCGACCGCGCCGAGGATGGTGGAGGTGAGCGGGGCGACGGTGATCGCGAGGCCCAGCCCGAAGAGCAGGATGCCGGGCAGCAGCTGGGTGGCGTAGTCGGCCGGCGGACGGACGCCGGCCAGCAGCAGGAAGCCGACGCCGGCCACCAGGGGTCCGACACCCATGAACAGCCGCGGCCCGAACCGCGCCGTCAGCGAGCCGGCGACCTGCGAGAGCAGCAGGAGCAGGATCGTCGGCGGCAGCGTGGCGAGGCCGGCGAGCGTGGCCGAGAAGCCGAGCCCCTGCTGCAGGTAGAGACCCAGGGCGAAGAAGCCGAACGAGAGTGCCCCGTAGACGAACGCCGTCGAGACGTTGCCGACCGTGAAGTTGCGCGAGGCGAACAGCGAGAGCGGCAGCATCGGGTTCGGCGTCCGACGCTCCCAGAGCACGAAGGCGACCAGGGCGGCCAGACCGCCGATCAGGGCCACGAGCACCAGCGGGTTCCCGAAGCCGAGCCGCTCCTGCTCGATCAGCGCGAACACCGGCCCGCCGAGGCCGATCACGCCGAGCACCGCGCCGACGCCGTCGATCGGCACCCGGGTGCCGGAGTCGACGTGGCCGAGCCGCCGCAGGAGCAGCAGCGTCACCGCGATCGGGAGGAGGTTGAGGGCGAAGACGTAGCGCCAGGAGCCGGCGTCCACCAGCAGCCCGCCGATCACCGGGCCCGCGATCGTCGCCGTGCCCGTCCACGCGGTCCACGCGCCGATGGTCTTCGCCTGCGCGGCGCCGTGGACGGTCGCGATGATCAGCGCCAGCGAGCTGGGCACGAGGATCGCCCCGGCGGCGCCCTGGAGCATCCGGGCGACGATCAGCACCTCCGCCGTCGGCGCGAGCGCGCAGAGCAGCGAGGTGACGCCGAAGCCGATCAGGCCGATCGTCATGCTACGGGCGCGCCCGATCCGGTCGGCCAGCGAGCCGGCGACCAGGATCAGCGCGCCGAGGGTGATCAGGTAGCCGTCGACCACCCACTGCTGCACGGCGAGCCCGCCGCCGAGCTCGCGGGTGATCGCGGGCAGCGCCACGTTGACGACCGTGCCGTCGAGGAACGCCACGAAGGAGGCGAGGATCGCGACCACGAGGACCGCGCGCGGGCGGCTCGTCGCGGTGTCTGCGGAGGTGCTCATCGCTGCTGCCGGCTCATCCGCTCACCGTACTCCGAGCCGACGCGGCGCAGCGCGGCACCGCCGGTACAGACTCGTCGCCTACTCTCGTAGCCATGTCTGCGCAAGGAACCGCCCGCAGCGGCGTGCTCGCCCGCGTCCTCGGTGTCGTCGGAGCGAGCCTGGCCGGAGGGCTGCTGATCACCGTCGGCGTCACTCCCGCCCTCGCCGTCACCGGGCTCGCCGCCAACAACCCGATCGGCCTCTTCGAGACCGTGCCCGAGTACCTCGAGCTGGGCCAGCTGGCGCAGAAGACCGAGATCTACGCGAAGAACGGCGACGGGACCGACGGTCTCCTCGCCTCGTTCTACGCGCAGAACCGCGAGGAGGTGGCCTTCGACCAGGTCAGCCAGTTCGTGAAGGACGCGGCCGTCTCCACCGAGGACCCGCGCTTCTACGAGCACGGCGGCGTCGACCTGCAGGGCACGATCCGCGCGGTGCTGAGCAACGTGGTCGGCGGCGATCTGCAGGGCGGGTCCTCGATCACGCAGCAGTACGTCAAGAACGTCCTCGTGCAGAAGGCCGAGGCGCTCAGCGACACCGACGCCGCCGCCTCGCAGGCCGCCTACGACGAGGCGACCGCCACGACGCCGGCGCGCAAGCTCAAGGAGATGAAGCTCGCCGTCGACCTCGAGAAGAAGTACAGCAAGGACGACATCCTGCTGGGCTACCTCAACATCGCCGGCTTCGGCGGGCAGGTCTACGGGATCCAGGCCGCGGCCGAGTACTACTTCTCCAGCACCGCGGCGACGCTCTCGCTCGCCCAGGCCGCCAGCCTGATCGCGACGGTGAACAACCCCAACGGCCTCCGCATCGACCAGCCGGAGAACATCCCCGAGAACAAGGTCCGGCGCGACTACGTCCTGGACCGGATGCTCGAGGAGGGGAAGATCTCCCAGGCCGACCACGACGCGGCGGTGGCCGAGGAGGTCGTCCCGGCGATCAAGGAGACGCCCACGGGCTGCCAGCAGGCCGGCAACGCCGCCTTCTTCTGCGACTACGTGACCCGCGTCATCCAGAACGACCCCGCGTTCGGCGACGACGAGAACACCCGCTTCGCCAACTTCCAGCGCGGCGGCTACAAGATCTACACGACGCTCGACCGCGAGCTCCAGGACGTCGCGACGGCGGCCACGAACGCCGCAGTGCCGAAGGTGCCCACGAACGACGTCAACATCGGCAGCTCGACCGTCTCGATGGAGGTGGGCACGGGCCGCGTCCTGGCGATGGTCCAGAACAAGGACTACGACGCCGCCGGCTCCGTGAACGGAGCGAACTTCTCGGCGATCAACTTCAACACCGACACGGCCTACGGCGGTTCCGCCGGCTTCCAGGTGGGGTCGACCTACAAGGTCTTCACCCTCGCGCAGTGGCTCGCCAACGGGCACACGCTCTATGAGACGGTGAACGGCCGCGAGCGCGGCTTCTCCGGTTTCACGGCGAGCTGCGACCCGAACGGCGGCGAGGACCTGTCCTATCCCGCCGTCGGCAACGACGACAACGAGAACGGCACCTACAGCGTCCTCGAGGGCACGATGCGCTCGATCAACACCGTCTTCGTCTCCATGGCGCAGCAGCTCGATCTCTGCGCGATCCGCGACCAGGCGGTCGCCTTCGGAGTGAAGGCGGCGGACGGTGGCGTGATCGACTACAAGCCGTCCTCGATCCTCGGCTCCGACACCCTGATCTCGCCGATCTCGATGGTCACCGCCTTCGCCGGATTCGCGAACAACGGCTCGGCCTGCTCGGCCATCGCGATCGACTCCATCACGGATGCGACCGGAGTCGGCGTGCAGCCGCCGACGTCGACCTGCAACCAGGCACTCTCGCCCGAGCTGACCGCCGTGGCGAACTACGCGCTCCAGCGCGTCGTCACGTCCGGTACGGCCGCCCAGTCGGATCCCGATGACGGGATCGAGCACATCGGCAAGACCGGAACCACCGACAACGCCGAATCCACCTGGATCGACGGCGCGAGCTCTCGCGTCGCGACCGTCGTCTGGGTCGGCAACATCGACGGCCACGTCTCGATGCGCGAGGTGCGCTTCCCGAACTCGGACCTGGAGTCGCGGCCCTACGCATCGAACATCCGCCACTACATCTGGAACAGGGTGATGACGGCCGCCGACGAGAAGTACGGCGGAGACGACTTCGCCGAGCCGAGCAGCGCGCTGCTGAACGGTCGGCAGATCGCCGTGCCGAACGTCGCCGGGCAGTCCGTCGACGACGCGACGGAGGTGCTCGAGGACCTCGGCTTCGACGTCGAGGAGGGCGCCACCGTCGACGCCGCGACGCCCGCCGGAACCGTCGCCGGCACCGACCCGGGCGCCGGGACGACGATTGCCCGCTACTCCAGCATCACGCTGCTGGTGAGCAACGGCGCCCTGGTGCCCGCTCCCGCGACGCAGGCGCCCGCTCCCACGGCGACCACGGCTCCGACCGCGACGGCCGAGCCCACCGCGGAGCCGACCGTGACTCCGACGCCGCTGCCGACCGCGACGCCCACCGTCACCCCGACGGCGGAGGTCGACCAGTGAGCGGCTTCGATCCCGGCTTCCTCGGCGCCCCGCTCACGGCACCCCGTCCCTCCGGCGCCCGCGTGGTGCGGCAGCTGCCGTACACGCACTTCGAGGTGCTCCTCGCCCCGGAGCGCCGGCTCGCGCTCTCGACCGCGGTGAACATCGACGGGGCGCGGCTGCTCGACCTCGGCCGCGGCGACGACTGGCACCTCGACGAGCGCGTGCCCGCGAGCGAGCAGACCGGGCCGGAGGTGTACGCGCGGAACGACTTCGACCGCGGCCACCTCGTCCGCCGCCGCGACCCCGTCTGGGGCGAGCCGGCCGAGGCGCGCGCCGGCAACGTCGACAGCTTCTGCTACACGAACGCGGCGCCGCAGGCCAGCGGCTTCAACCAGTCCAAGGAGCTGTGGCTCGGCCTCGAGGACCTCGTCCTCGAGTACGCGGAGGCGAACCGCGCCCGGATCGACGTCTTCACCGGCCCGGTGCTGGCCGAGGGCGACCCGGTCTACCGCGGCATCGGCATCCCGCTGCGGTTCTGGAAGATCGCGGCCTGGAGCCCCGACGGGACGACCCTCGCGGCGAGCGCGTACCTGCTCGACCAGACCGCGCTGGTGCGCCGGATCGTCGACGGCGAGGACCGCGAGGGCCTCGCCCCGCTCGGCGCCTACCGGACCTTCCAGGTCGCGGTGGCGAGCCTGGCCGGGCCGACGGGTCTGGACCTCGACGCCCTCGCCGCCGTCGACGTCCTCGGCGCGGCCGGAGCGCGCGCGGAGCCGCCGCGCGAGCTGCGCACGGCCGAGGACGTGGCGCGCGGTCTGACCGCCCGCTGAGCCGCACGCCGAGCCGCCGAGCGGTCCAGGATGGGGGCATGACCTCCCCCGTCCTCGTCGAGATCGACGACTCCGGCACTCCCCTGCTCCGCGATCCCGGGGCCGGCCTCGTCCGCGTCGACGAGCCGGGCTATCTGCGCGGCGACGGCGTCTTCGAGACGCTGGCCGTGATCCGCGGCCGAGCCCGCGGGCAGGACGAGCACCTGGCGCGCCTCGCGGCCTCCGCCGCGGCCGTCGGGCTCGAGATCCCGTCCGCAGCGGCGTGGTCCGCCGCGATCGGCCTCGCGGTCGCCGAGCACGACGCGGTCGAGGACCTCAGCATCCGGCTGGTCGCGGGCTACCGGGACGCCGCGACGGCGCGGGCCACGGTCCGTGCGGAGCCGACCGCCGACTCCTCGGAGCTGCGCACCCGGGGCGTCGCCGTCGCCGTGCTCGACCGCGGCTACCCGCACGGGGTGCAGGAGGAGGCCCCCTGGCTGCTCGGCGGCGTCAAGACGACCTCCGGCGCCGTCACCCGCGCCGCACTGCGCGAGGCGAAGCGGCGGGGCGCGGACGACGTGGTCTGGCGCACGAGCGACGGCCTCCTGCTCGAGGGCGCGACCTCGAGTCTCGTCCTGCTCGCGGACGGGGTGCTCGTGACGCCCGCCGCCGGCGCCGGGATCCTCGACGGGACGACGGTGGCGCGAGTGCTGGCGATCGGCGAGGGGCGCGGCCTCTCCTCCGCGCGGCGGGACCTGCCCGTCGCGGCGCTGGCCGGCGCCGACGCGGCCTGGCTGGTGTCGAGCACCCGGCGCGCCGTGCCGATCCACTCGGTGGACGGAGAGCCGCTCGCCGTGGACCGTGCACTGACCTCGGCCCTCGAGCAGGGACTGCTCGCCGACTGACGTGTCCCGGGCGCTCAGGCCGCGTCGGCGAGCTCGCGCGCCGTCCAGGCGCCGACCCCGACCGACTCGGCGTGGCGCAGGTCGTCGACGGTGTCGACGTCCAGCCGCAGCGTCGAGGACTCGGGCAGGCCGAGCACGCGGTAGCCGGCAGCGACGTGCTTCTCCCGCGAGTCGAGACCGAAGGCCGGCTCCGGGCCGGTCCCGCCGGGCAGCAGCAGCGCGGTCGTGCCGCTGCCGGCGCGGTCGCCGACCATCGCCGGGTCGTCGCCGGCGGCGGCGAGCGCGGCGTCGAGATCCGCGGCGGTGAGCGCGGGCAGGTCGGCGGTCAGCGCGATCACCGGCGAGCCGGGGCGGTGGTCCTGCGCCGCCGCGATGCCCGCGGCGACGGCGGGATTGAGCTGTCCGGGATCGCCGACGACGTGCAGTCCGGGGTGCTCGAGCGCGGCCCGCTCCGCCGCGGACATGTCGGAGGTGACGAGGACGACGGCGCCCACGGACTCCGCCGCGCCGACCGCGGCCAGGGTGTCGAGGAGGAACGCCTCGGCGAGGGCGGAGCGCGCCACGAGCTCGAGGCGGGTCTTGGAGGTGCCGCGGCCCCGGTAGACGACGACGGCGGTCCAGGCGCCGCTCACGACGCCACCCGCCCGGCCGCTGCCGCGAGCCCCGCCGCGTGGCCCTCGGCGTAGCCCTCCGCGTGCGCCTCGTCGGCGCCGACGCGGAACATGTCGTCCGGACCGGTGCGGGTCAGCGTGCGGGCGCCCGGTGCATCGAGGCCGCTGACGAAGCGGTCGAGGCCGCGGACGACGGCGACGGGGTGCCCGGTCGCCTTGCCCTTCACCAGGTCGCCGAGCGCAGCGATCTCGTCGGCGACCGCGGGCATGGTCACCGCGAGCGTCCGGCCGAGCGCGTCGACGGCGCCGCGCAGGTCGTCGATCACCAGCAGGCCGGCCGCGCCGATCGCGGCGTCGGTCTGGCCGACCCGCCAGGCACGGCCGAGCGTGTCGCTCACGACGACGCCGACGCGCGCACCGAGCCGCTCGCGCAGACCGGCGCAGAGCGCGCGGGCCGAGGCGTCCGGATCCTCGGGCAGCAGCAGGACGGTGCCCTCCGCGACGTTGCTGGAGTCGACCCCCGCCGCGGCCTGGACGATGCCGAGGCGGTTCTCCACGATCCGGGTGACGCCGTGCGCGTGCGCGCGGGTGGCGACGACGCGGACCGTCTCGGCGGTGATGGCGTCCTCGCGGTCGTCGGCCGCGACGACCCGGCCCTCGGCCTTCGAGACCACCTTGCTGGTCACCACGAGGACGTCGCCGTCGACGGGACGGTCGGTTTCGGGAGCGGCCGCGACCGCCGCGAGGATCAGCTCGAGCAGGTCGTTCCCCGGGACCACCTCGGGGATGCCCTCGAGGACCCAGGCCGCCACGCGCATCGCACTCATCCCGCCATTGTCCCAGGCGCCGAAGACGCGGAGCGCACGCCCCCGGGGCGCTTGCGGCCCGGGCCCGGACCGTGCGAGTGGGCGGTCAGGAGGCGAGGTACGCCGCGACGGCCGGCGGCACGTAGGGCGAGACGTCGCCGCCCAGTCCCGACACCTGGCGCACCAGCGACGAGGAGACGTGGGCGTGCGCGGGGTCCGGCAGGAGGAAGACGGTCTCGACGTGCGCGAGGTTGCGGTTCACGATGGCCATCGGCGTCTCGTAGGCCACGTCGACCTGCGAGCGGATGCCCTTCACCAGGATGCTCGCGCCGACGTCGGTGCAGTAGTCGACGAGCAGGCCCATGCTCCAGGAGGCGACGACGATCGACCCCTCGATGCCGGCCTCGGCGATCGACTGCTCGATCAGCGCCACGCGCTGCGCGATCGGCAGCAGCGCGGTCTTGGACGGGTTGTGCACGACGACGACGTGCAGCTCGTCGACGAGGCGCGCGGCGCGCTCGATGACGTCGAGATGCCCGAGGGTGACGGGGTCGAACGAGCCGGGGACGACGGCGATGCGAGCCATGCCCCCAGCGTATCGGGCGCCCCGGCGGGCCGGCCGGGCCCCGACCATCCCGTCGGGGGTCAGCTCTTGCCGAGGAATTCGCGGTCGCGCTCCTGCACGCGCCGCTCGAGTGCGGCGCGCAGGCGGTCGTGCGTCGCGAGCACCGGATCGGTCTCGAGCAGCCGCTCGGCCAGGACCCGCGCCTCGAGGATGAGCCAGGAGTCCTGCACGACACGCAGCAGGCGCAGGGAGGAGCGCCCGCCGGACTGCGAGTCGCCCAGCACGTCGCCCTCGCGGCGCAGCTCGAGGTCGGCCTCGGCCAGCTCGAAGCCGTCGAGGGTCGCCGCGACGGTCTCGACCCGCTCGCGCGCGGTCGTGCCGGCCTCGGCCGCGGTGACGAAGAGGCAGACTCCGGGCACGCCGCCGCGCCCGATCCGGCCGCGCAGCTGGTGGAGCTGCGAGACGCCGAACCGCTCCGCGTCCAGGACGATCATCATCGACGCGTTCGGCACGTCGACGCCGACCTCGATGACCGTCGTCGAGACGAGGACGTCGATCTCGCCGGCCGCGAAGGCCCGCATGACGGCGTCCTTCTCCTCCGCCGTCATCCGGCCGTGCAGGGCGGCCGAGCGCCGCTTCCCGAGCAGGGCGTGCCCGCGGACGCCCTCGATCGTCTCCGACACCGTCGACAGCGGGGTGGCCGCGGGCTCGTCCTCGCCGGCGAGCGGACCCTCCGCCGCCTCCCCCGGCTCGATCGCCGGGCAGACGAGGTAGACCTGGTGGCCCTTGCGGATCTCCTCCTCGGCCCGCTCCCAGGCCCGGGCGATCCAGGCGGGGTGATCGGCCAGCGGCACCACGTGGCTGGTGATGCCCGGGCGGCCGGCCGGCAGCTCGCGGATCGTCGAGACGTCCAGGTCGCCGAAGACGGTCATCGCGACCGTCCGCGGGATGGGCGTCGCGGTCAGCACGAGCACGTGCGGCGGCTGCGCCCCCTTGCGCCGCAGCGCGTCGCGCTGGTCGACGCCGAAGCGGTGCTGCTCGTCGATCACCACCAGACCGAGGTCGTAGAACGAGACCTTGTCGCCGAGCAGGGCGTGCGTGCCGACCACGATCTTCGCGGTGCCAGAGACGATCCGCAGCAGGGCCGCGCGGCGGGCCGCGGCGCCGAGTCCGCCGGTCAGGAGGGTCGGCGAGAGCTCCGCCGCCAGCTCGGGCCCGAGGGTGCGCACGATCGAGCGCAGGTGCTGACCGGCGAGGACCTCGGTGGGTGCGAGCAGCGCGGACTGCCCGCCGCTCTCGGCCGTCGCGAGCATGGCCCGCAGCGCGACCAGGGTCTTGCCCGAGCCGACCTCGCCCTGCACGAGCCGTGACATCGGCGACTCGGCCGCGAGGTCGCCGGCGATCTCCCGGCCGACCGTCCTCTGGTCGTCGGTCAGCGTGAACGGCAGCGCGGCGTCGAAGCGCTCGAGCAGCCCGCCGGCCTCGGCGACCCGCCGAGTGCCCGGGGTCGAGCGCGCCGCCGCCCGCCGCTCGAGCAGGGCCAGCTGCAGCAGGAACGCCTCGTGGAAGCGCAGGGTGTCGCGCGCCGGGATCTCCTCGCCCTCGCGCTGCGGCCGGTGGATCAGCTCGAGCGCGGCGCCGAGGTCGAGCAGCTTGCGGTTCGCGCGCACCTCGGCGGGGATCGGGTCCTGCACGTACTTCAGGTCGTCGAGCACCACGTCGATCGCCGCCTGCAGCTGCCAGCTCGCGATCGTGCTGGTCGCGGGGTAGATCGGGATCGGCCGCTCGGTCCAGTCCTTCGTGAGCGCCGACTTCGCGATCGGGCCGTGCGCCGTGACCTCCTCGTCGTCGAAGAGCCGGTAGTCGGGGTGGGTGAGCTGCTTCGTCTCGCGGAACATCGACACGGTCCCGGCGAAGATGCCGCGCACGCCCCGGCGCAGCTGCGCGGCGCGCCAGGGCTGGCCGAAGAACGTCAGCGAGAGGGTGCCGGTGCCGTCCGAGATCATCACCTCGAGCAGTCCCCCGCGACGGTTCTTCATCTCGCGCGAGCGCACCTCGCGGACCTCGGCGACGATCGTCACGTTCTCGCCCACCGGCAGCCGCGACACGTCGGTCAGCTCTCCGCGCTTGGCGTAGCGGCGCGGATAGTGGCCGAGGAGCTCGCCGACCGTGCGGTAGCCGAACGCCTTCTCGATCGGCTTGGCCGTGCGCGGGCCGATCAGCGGCGCGAGCGAGGCGTCGAGGGGGTCCGGGATCACCCGACGATCATAGGTCGGACCTCGGACGCCGGGCCCGCGCGAGGCCCGGGAGGACCGATCGCGGCGCGACGGCCGCGCTCAGGCGGCGGCCGGTGCCGACGGAGGAGCGCAGTCCGGCGACCACCGTCGTCGCCGCGCGCCAGCCCGCGGACTGCTCCGCGAGCACCGGCGCGTAGCGGACGCGCTCGACCCCCTGCCGGAGCTCCCGCAGCGCCGAGCGGGCGCCCTCGTCCTCGCCGAGGGCATCGGCG
Source organism: Rathayibacter sp. VKM Ac-2928 (assembly GCF_022815545.1). Lineage (NCBI taxonomy): Bacteria > Bacillati > Actinomycetota > Actinomycetes > Micrococcales > Microbacteriaceae > Rathayibacter > Rathayibacter sp. VKM Ac-2928. Next base: position 1,068,025 of record NZ_JALGRU010000001.1, on the reverse strand, counting down.
ATCAGAGCCTCCTGGGCTCGCGGCGACTCGCCGTCCTCGACCGGGACACCGAGGTCGCGCGCGCTCGCCACCAGCTCGGCCCAGGCCGGCTCGAGAGAGCCGTCGGCCGCCCGGCGCCGGCGGACGGCGCGCTGGACGACGCGCAGGAGCCAGGGCACGAGCAGCAGCAGGACCAGCAGCGACCAGAGCGTGACGACCGGGGCGGTGGACGCCGTGGAGCCGCCGAGGGCCCCTGGCGTCGCCGTCGCGGTCGACGCGGTGGGAGTCGGCGTCGCGGTCTCGCCGGGCGCCGCGCCGGGCGCGGCACTCGCTGCGGCCCCGGGGGTCGTCGACGGGGCGGAGGTCGTCGCACTCGGCAGCGTGTACGAGGCCGGGGCGCCGCGGCTCGGCGTCGGCTCGAACGGCAGCCAGCCGACGCCCTCGAAGTACAGCTCCGGCCAGGCGTGCAGGTCGGACGACTGCACGCGGTAGCTGGTCAGCTCGGTGCCCGGCGAGGGCACGACCGAGCCGGGCTGGTAGCCGATGGCGAGCCGGGAGGGGATGCCGAGCTCCCGCGCCATCACGGCCATCGCCGAGGCGAAGTGCACGCAGTAGCCCTCGCGGACCTCGAGGAAGGAGGCGAGCACGCCGACGCCGTCGCCGTCGTAGCCCTCCTCGGCGGGAGTGTCCTCGGAGTAGCGGAACTCGGACGAGCGGAAGAAGGTCTGCAGCGCGCGGGCCCGGTCGTAGGCGGTGACCTCGTCCGCCGTGACCTCCGTCGCCGTGCTGCGGACGATCTCCGGCACGTCCTCCGGGAGCGAGAGGTAGCGCTCGAAGCCGGTGGGCACCGGCGCGTCGAGGAGCTGCTGGGGATCGGGCTCGAGGCGCAGCGCCTGCACCTGGTACTCGTCGCCGGCGCGGGTGGTGGCGTCGCCGCGGATCGAGCCGTCCTGCACGTCCTGCAGCCAGCCGTCGCCGACGCCGCTGAGCTCGGAGACCGGGTAGGGCACCGGCAGCCAGCGGCTGCGGAGGGTCTCGACCGAGACGTCGACCTCCTCGGTCTCGCGCGGAACGGCCTCGCCGAGACCGGCGGGAGCGATGGGAGCGGCGATGTCCGCGGTCTCCTCGGTGTCGCTCGGCGCCCAGTCCTCGCCCTCGAAGTCCGAGACGGTGAGCACGCGGAGGTAGACCGGGAGGTCGGAGTCGGTCGAGTAGCGCAGCACGGTCACCGGGTTGGGGCGGCGGAGGTCGGCGCCGAGGGCGACGACCGGGTCGATGGAGCCGTTGAAGAGCGTGCCCGAGACGCCGGACGGCGTGGAGACGCGGGTGAAGCCGCCCGCGGAGCCGGCGATGAGCCCGGCGGCGATCACGACGACCCCGGCCATCGCGATCGACGGCACGGCGGCGCCGAGCGAGCCCCCGCGCGGTGCGCGGCGCTCGGGACGGGCGCTGACCGCGAGGATCCCGAGATAGACCAGCGCCGTGAGCAGCAGGCTCGGCCAGGAGACGTCGGCCGGGTCGATGACGGCCGGCACCGCCAGCAGGGTGGCGGGGAAGAGACCGGCGAGCGCGGGCAGCCGCACCGAGAAGGCGAAGAGGTCGGCGGCCCAGGCCAGCACGACGACACCGCCGACGAGGAGGAAGGCGATGCCGTTGTCGGCGACCGCCGGCAGGCCCTGCTCGGCGATCGAGGTGAAGCCGGCCTGGGCGAGTGTCTGCGCGTCGGCGATCGCTCCCGGCGTCGGGACGAGGAAGAGCAGCGCCCGTCCGGGCACGAACATCGCGGTGAGCACGCCGACGGCGGCCAGGGTGCCGAGGATCGGCGGGACGACCGGGTGAGCGCGGACGGCGCGCGCGGCGGCCGGGACGGCGAAGACGACGCCGACCGCGACGGCCAGCTGGACGAGCCAGCCGATCCCCTCGAGCAGGCGGCTGATGCCGGAGGACGCGGTGACGAGCGAGAGCCAGAGCAGGACCGAGAGCAGGACCGAGCCCGAGCGGGCGTCGCGCCCGCGGCGGCTCACGCGACCACCCGGAGCGCGAGGGCCTGCGCCCACGCCTCCTCGACGGCGGTGCGCGGGGTGACCGGGACGGGGTACCAGCCGAGGGAGGCCAGCGCTGCCTCCTCCTCGGGCGTGCCGCCGACGAGGAAGGCGACGGCCGGGCGGGCGTGGGCGGCGAGGGAGGCGAGCGCCGCCAGGTCCTCCTCGTGCAGCCGGGAGAGGACGGCGAAGACCGGGCGGCTGCCGCCGGCGTCGCGCATCTCGGCCGCGATGCGGCCGACCGCCTCGACCGACTCGGCGGCGGGGGCGAGCTCGGCCAGGCGCAGCAGCACGTCGTGCGCGGCCTCGCGCTCGTCCTCGGAGCGGACGGCCTGGTCGGGCGCGCCGGTCTCGATCAGATGCGTCTCGAAGCCGCGCTCGAGCAGGTGCACCGCGAGCGAGGCGGTCATCGAGACCGCCCACTCGAGGCGCTCGTCGCCGCCGCGCTCGTCGAGGATGCGGGCGGCGCGCGTCTCCAGCAGGATCCAGGCGTGCGGGTCGGTGTTCTGCTCGTCCTGGCGGACCTTGAGCTCGCCCGAGCGGGCGCTGGCCCGCCAGTGCACGCGGCGCATGGCGTCGCCGGGGCGGTAGTCGCGCGGGATCACGTCGTCGGTCCCGGCCCCGGCGGTCGCGTGGGCGACCGGGCTGGAGCCGCCGGCGCCGTGCGCGTCGAGCACGTCGCTCTGCAGCGGGACGGCCCGCGGAGTGACCACGAAGGGCTGCGCCGCGCCCGCGATCGTCTCGCGGACCGCCAGGCCGAAGAGGTCGCCGCGGAGGAGCCGCAGCGGGCCGATGCGGTGGATGCCGCGCCGTCCCGCGGGGAGGCGGTAGCGCGCGCGGACCCGGCTCGAGCCGCTGCCCCGCTGTGCGACCGCCGGCAGGGTGAACGCGCCGCGGGCGACGGTGCGTCCGGAGACGAGACCGCGCTCGACCCGGTCGAGCCGGTCCTCTGCCCGGGCACCGGCCCGCAGCGCCGCGCCGCGGTTGTCGAGGACGACGTCGACATCGACCACGTCGCCGACCGCGACGACCTGCGGGGCGAAGCGCCGCTGCACCTGCAGCACGGGCGTCACGGCGAGCAGCGCGAGGACGGCGGCGACGGGCAGGCCGAGGAGGACGATCCCGACGAAGAGCAGCTCGCGGAACTCGATGATCGGCGCGACGACGATCCCGAGCGCGCCGAGAACGACCAGCGCCCCGCCGCGCAGGGTGAGCGCGACCCCGCGGACGGCCGGGAGCGCGCCGACGCGCCGCGTCCGGCGCTCCGCTCCGCGCCGCTCGGGCTCGCGAGACAGGGGCGCGCCGGACCGGGGACCGCGCGGCTCAGTCGGCACGGCCGCTGAACGGGACGGGGGTGGCGGCGACGATGCGCTGGACGATCTCGGTGACGGAGTGCGAGGCGCCGGTGCCGGAGCGGCCGGGGAGCCGGGTGGCGGGCAGGAGCCGGTGGCCGAGCACCGGCACCGCGAGCACGTCGATGTCGTCCGGGACGACGAAGTCGCGGTCGTTGATCGCGGCGAGCGCCTTCGCCGCGGCGATCAGCTGCAGGGTCGCACGCGGGCTGCCGCCGAGGCGCAGCTCGGGGTCGATGCGGGTCGCCTGCATGATCGCCACCACGTACTCCTGCACCGGCGGGGCGACGTAGATCGACTGGACGTAGTCCATCATCCGGGCGAGCTGATCGTGGCCGACGACCTGGCGCAGCTCCTCCAGCGGGCTCGCGGCGTCGCGGGTGCGGATCATCTCGAGCTCGGCGCGCTCGTCGGGGTAGCCCAGCGAGAGCCGCGCCATGAAGCGGTCGCGCTGCGCCTCGGGGAGGCTGTAGGTGCCCTCCATCTCGACGGGGTTCTGCGTCGCCACCACGGCGAACGGCCGCGGCAGGATGTGCGTCACGCCGTCGACCGAGACCTGGCGCTCCTCCATGCACTCCAGCAGCGCCGACTGGGTCTTGGGCGAGGCGCGGTTGATCTCGTCGCCGATCACCACGTTCGCGAACACCGGGCCGGGCTTGAACTCGAAGTCGCGGGTGGCCTGGTTGAAGACCGAGACGCCGGTGACGTCGGAGGGCAGGAGGTCCGGGGTGAACTGGATCCGCGAGACGGTGCCGCCGACGGAGGCCGCCAGCGACTTCGCCAGCACGGTCTTGCCGGTGCCGGGGACGTCCTCCATCAGCAGGTGGCCGCCCGCCAGGAACACGGTCAGGGCCATCGAGACCTCGGCGTCCTTGCCGTCGATCACGCTGCACAGGTTCTTCAGGATCGCGGCGCAGTGGGCGCTGAACTCCTCGCGGGTCATCGCCGACCCGGGAGCCGCACCGCGGTCCGATGCCGTGCCGACTGCGGAGCGGGTCTCATCGAGGGACGTCATAACTGGTGATTCTCGCAGTGCGAACCGGAAAACGGCTCAGGCTTCCGGGGGGCTCCCAGCCCTCGGCGCGAGTCCTATGCTCGGAACGGTGACCAGGATCATCGCCGGCTTCGCCGGATCGCTCACCCTGCGGGTCCCCCGCGCCGGCACGCGACCCACGAGCGACCGGGTGCGCGAGGCGATCTTCTCGGCGCTCGAGGCGCGCGACGCCCTCGACGGCGCGACGGTCATCGACCTCTACGCGGGCTCCGGTGCGCTCGGCCTCGAATCGGCCAGCCGCGGCGCCGCGTCCGTGCTGCTGGTGGAGCGCGACCCGAAGGCCGCGAAGACCGCCGGCGAGAACGCCCGCGCGATCGCGACGGCGGCGGCCTCGAACAAGCGCCCGAAGCCGCGGATCGAGGTCGTGATCGCCTCCGTGCGCTCGTTCCTCGACGGCTCCCCCGCCGTCAACGCCGACACGGTCTTCCTCGACCCGCCCTACGACCTCCCCGAAGACGAGCTGGCCGCCGACCTCGCCGGTCTCCTCCCGCTGCTCGCCGAGCACTCCGTCGTCGTCGTCGAGCGGAGCTCGCGCAGCCCGGAGCCGCGCTGGCCCGCCGGGCTCGAGCGCGACCGGCGGAAGGACTACGGCGAGACGACGATCTGGTGGGCGTCGCCGGCGGCGAGCCAGTAGCCGAGCCGCCCGCCGCCGCGGATCAGCCCGCGGCGCCGTCCCAGCCCAGGTAGGGGTCCCAGCCGCCGCGCTCGTCCAGCGAGACTCCGCCGAGCCGAACTTCCGGCGCGCCCTCGCGCACCGTGCCCAGCGCGGTGAACCCCCGCGGCAGCGCCGTGCCGGGCGGGAAGCAGGCGAGCATCGCGTGGTCCTCGCCGCCGCCGAGCACGAGCGCGCGGGCCAGTGCCGCGTCGATCCCCTCCACGGCGGTCAGCGGGGCGGCGTGGGCGTCGACGGCGTCAGGATCGAGATCGAGCACGACCCCGCTCGCCCGGGCCAGCCGCCGCGCGTCGAGGACGACGCCGTCGGAGACGTCCATCATCGCCGTGGCGACGCCGCCCGCCGCGATGCCGGCCGCGATCGGCGGCGTCGGCCGCAGCTGCGCGTCGAGCACCTCGGGATGCTCCGCCCGCAGCGCGCGGGCGAGGGCCGCGTCGGGCTCGCCGGCCGTCCGGGCACGCTCGAAGAGCAGCCGGAGGCCGAGCCCGGAGACGCCGAGAGGCCCGGCGGTCGCGATCACGTCACCCGGGCGCGCGCCGCTCCTCAGCACCGGCGGCCGGCCGTCGAGCGAGCCGAAGGCCGTGATCGCCAGGGTCAGCGTCGAGGACGCGGACAGGTCGCCGCCGACCACGCCGCAGCCGGGAGCCATCGCCGCGCAGCCCTCGGCGAGACCGTCCGCGATCCCCTCGAGCACGTCGACCCCGAGCCGCTGCGGTGCCGCGATGGCGACCACCAGCGCGGTCGGGCGGGCGCCCATCGCGGCGACGTCGGAGAGGTTGGAGGCGGCGGCCTTCCAGCCGAGATCGAAGGGCGAGGACCAGGCGAGCCGGAAGTCCGGGCCGTGCACCATCATGTCGGTGGTGACCACGAAGCGGCCGTCCGGCGCCCGCAGCACGGCGGAGTCGTCGCCCGGCCCGACCAGCGTCTCGGCACCGCCGCCGAGCCTCGGCAGGATCCGCGCGAGCACCTCGCCCTCGCTGAGCTCGGCCAGGGTGGGGCTCGGATCCGGTGCCATGGTTCACACGCTAGCGTTGCCGTCGATGTCCTCCCGCCTCCTCCGCACCCCCCTGGTCGTCGCCGCCGCCGTCCTGCTCCTGAGCGGCTGCTCGGCCGCCGTGGCGCTGCAGCCGGCCGACGACGCGACGAACGAGGGCTGCGCCGAGGTCTCGGTGCGCCTGCCCGACGTCGTCGCCGAGCTGCCCGAGCGCGAGACGAACGCGCAGGGCACGGCGGCCTGGGGCACCCCCGCCGCCGTCATCCTGCACTGCGGTGTCACTCCCCCCGGCCCCACCACCGAGCTCTGCGTCTCGGTCAGCGGCGTCGACTGGATCATCGACGAGTCGCAGGCCGCCGACGACGTCTATACGCTGACCACCTACGGCCGCGATCCGGCGGTCGAGATCACCGTCGACCAGAGCCGCGCCTCCGGAACCTCGGCCGTCGTCGACCTCGCGAACGCCGTCTCCTACCTGCCGCAGGAGCGCGCCTGCACGAACGTCTCCGACACAGACACCCTCGACCCGCCGAGCACGCCCGCGGGCTGAGCCGTCGTCAGCCCGACGTGCCGAGTGCCGCGGCCGCGACCTCGAGCGCCCGCTCCGGCGTCGCTCCGAGCGCCCGGGCCCGCGCGGCGTACGCGCCGGCCGCCAGCTGCAGCTCGTGCTCGACCGAGTCGACGCCGCCGGACACGACCGTCCCGGCGCGTCCCCGCGTCTCCACGATCCCCGCGGCCTCGAGCTCCTTGTACGCCCGCGCGACGGTCCCCGGAGCGACGCCCAGCTCCTCGGCGAGGGTCCGCACCGCAGGCAGCCGCGTGCCGACCAGGAGCGACCCCGCGGCGACCTGCGCGGTGATCCCCTCGCGGATCTGCTCGAACGGCGCCCGCGGGCCCGGCTCGAGCCGGAGCCCGAGGCCCGCCGCGGTCATCGGACCGCGGCCGGGACGCGCTCGAGCGCCAGGTCGAGCAGCTCGCTGATCAGGTCGGGGTAGTCGACGCCGCTCGCGCCCCACATCCGCGGGAACATCGAGATCGGCGTGAAGCCGGGCATCGTGTTGATCTCGTTGATGACGAAGCCGTCGGCCGTGAGGAAGAAGTCGACCCGAGCGAGGCCCTCGGCCCCGATCGCGGTGAAGGCGCTGACCGCGAGGGCCCGCATCTCGGCGAGCTCGTCCTCGGTGAGCTCGGCCGGGCAGACCAGCTCGACGCCCTTCATGCCGAGGTACTTCGCCTCGAAGTCGTAGAAGCCGCCGCCGCTGACGACGACCTCGCCGGCCACGGACGCCCGCGGGGACTCCCCGCGGCGCGCGCCGAGCACGCCGATCTCGACCTCCCGGCCGACGATCGCGGACTCGATCAGCACCCGCGAGTCGTGCGTGAACGCCTCCTCGAGGGCGGCGTCGAGCTGCGAGCGCTCGTCGACCCGGCTCACGCCGACGCTCGACCCGGCACGAGCCGGCTTGACGAAGGCGGGCAGGCCGAGCTCGTCGAGGGCCGACGCCGCGTCGCTCGGGTCCTCGCGCCATTCCGCCTCGGTCACGGTGTACCAGGGGGCGACCGCGATGCCCGCGGCGCGGAAGACGGTCTTGGTGAAGTGCTTGTCCATCCCGAGCGCCGAGGCGAGCACGCCCGACCCGACGTAGGGCAGCCCGACCAGCTCGAGCATCCCCTGGACGGTGCCGTCCTCGCCCCACGGGCCGTGCAGGATCGGCAGGACGACGTCGACGTCGCCGAGGGAGCGGACGGAGCCGTCGGCCGCGGTGACGGTCAGCTCGCGGGAGAGCGCCGACTCCGGCCAGCGCACGCGCGTCCCGTTGTCCTCGACGCGCGGCAGGGCGCTCGCGTCGAGCGCGAACTTCTCCGGCCGGTCCTCCTCGAGCACGAACGCGCCGTCGGCGGTGATCCCGACGGGGATCACGTCGAAGCGGTCACGATCGATCGCCCGCAGCACCCCCGCCGCCGTTGCGCAGCTGATCGAGTGCTCGCTTGAACGCCCCCCGAACAGAACGGCCACTGCGAGCTTGCTGGTCATCGAGGTTCCTCTCACCCTGGGGCTCGTCCGAATCCGTGGTCAGGTGCGGCGCGATGTCCTTCGGATCGAGCGTACCGGCGAGCACCTGCGACACCTGCTCGACGATGGGCATGTCGACTCCGCGGGCCCGGGCGAGCTCGAGGATCGGCGCGACAGAGGAGAGCCCCTCCGCCGTCTGCTGCATCGACTTCACGACATCGCCGAAGCTGTAGCCCTGGCCGAGCAGGCGCCCGGCCGTGTTGTTGCGGGAGAGCGACGAGCTCGACGTCGCGATCAGGTCGCCGAGGCCGGCCAGCCCGGACATCGTCTCGGGCCGCCCGCCGTACGCGACGGCGAAGTCGGTCATCTCGGCGAGGCCGCGGGTGATGATCGACGCCTTGGTGTTCTCGCCGTAGCCGACGCCGTCGACGATGCCGATCGCGACGGCGATCAGGTTCTTCAGCACGCCGCCGAACTCGGTCCCGATCACGTCGGTGTTGACGTAGGAGCGGAAGTAGCGGTTGGTCGCGGCGAGCGCGACCTCCTGCGCGGTGACGAGGCTCTCCGAGGCGATGACCGCCGCGGTCGGCTGCTCCTTCGCGATCTCGAGCGCGAGGTTCGGCCCGGAGGCGACCGCGATCCGGCTCGGATCGATCGGCAGCACCTGCGAGATCACCTCGCTCATCCGCTGGCCGGTGCCCTTCTCGACACCCTTCATCAGGCTGACGAGGACGGTCCGCTCGGTGAGGAACGGCGTGATCGCCTCGAGATTCCCGCGCAGGGTCTGCGACGGGATGGAGAGGTAGACGTGGTCGGCGCCCTCGAGCGCCTCCTCGATCCGCGGGGTCGCCCGGATGTTGCGCGGCAGGTTGATGCCGGGGAGGTAGTCGCTGTTGCGCTTGGCCTCGGTGATCTCGCGGGCGAGCTCGGCCCGCCGCGCCCACATCACGACATCGGAGCCGCCGTCGGCGAGGATCTTGGCGAAGGTGGTCCCCCAGCTGCCGGCGCCGAGGACGGCGACGCGGCGCGGCACGGGGATCGGCGCCTTCTCGGCCCTACTGCCCCTGCTCAAAGCGTCCCGTGCCCTTCTGATTGTGCTCGGCCGGGTTCCAGCGCTTCTCCGGTGCCGTCTCGCCGCGGAGCTCCTCGAGCAGGCGGGTGATCGCGGCCATCACGACGGTCGACGCCTCGTTGAGGGTCGCGGAGTCGAGGCTGCGCCCGCGGAACGCCGACAGGTCGACGGGATCGCCGACCAGGACGTCGACGCGCTTGCGGCGGAAGAGGGTGATCTTCTTCGAGTAGCGGCCCATGACCTGCTGGGTGCCCCAGTGCGCGACGGGCACGACGGGTAGCCCGTACTGCAGTGCCATCCGCACCGCGCCGGTCTTGCCGCGCATCGGCCAGAGCTCCGGGTCGCGGGTCAGGGTGCCCTCCGGGTAGATCAGGACGGAGCCGCCCCGGTCGACGAGCTCCTTCGCCGCCTTCAGCGGCTCGCTGCCGCGCACGGAACCGGCCCGCTCGACCGGGATCTGCCCCGAGGCGCGCAGGATCGCTCCGGCCACAGGGATCTTGAACAGCGACGCCTTCGCCAGGAAGCGCGGCGCGCGACCGGCGCGCCACAGCACCCAGCCCGTGATGAACGGGTCGATCTCGCTGTAGTGGTTCGGCGCGAACACGAACGCGCCCTTGCCCGGGATCTTGTCGATGTCGCGGACCCGGAGGTCCACGGAGGCGGTGAGCGTCGGGATCACCAACGCCGCGAGGAGCCAGAAGATGGACGGACGGCTTCGTTCAGACACCCGCCCATCCTCGCACCCCGGCTCCGCCGCCCCCGCCGCCCACGCCAACGCGCGGCGCGGCTCCGTGTCTCGGCGATGAGGAGACGGCTGCAGCGCCGTGGGCTCATGCTGGTCGAGTAGCCCCAAAGGGGCGTATCGAGACCCACCGTCCCCCAGTGCGTGGATCTCGATACGCCCGCTCCGCGGGCTACTCGATCAGCATGAAGCGCCCTGCCGTGCTCGAGGGCGCGCATCGACTGGAGGAGACGCCCGCAGACCATGCTGGTCGAGCAGCCCCGCAGGGGCGCACCGAGACCCCTCTCCCACACGACGTCCGTCTTGCCGCCGCTGCGCGCTCACCGCTCGCGGGTCCGGCAGGCCGAGACGACTCCGGCACGAGATTCCGGCCGATCACGCGGGGACGCCGCAGCGTTAGCGTGGCGGAGTGAGCGAGCGACGCGAGAACCCGGTGTCCGCCGCGCTCCGCGGGCTCACCGATTCGGTGACGGCGCTCCAGACGCTCGCGTTCGTCCTCCTGCTCGACTTCGTCGCCGTCTACTCGATCGGCACCCGCAGCCCGGAGCTGCTCGCCCAGCTGCTCGCGTGGGCCGGCCTCGTCGCGGTCGGAGTCGCCGTCGCCACGGGGCTCGTCCTGGTCGTCGTGCGCTCCGTCGCGCGCGCGGTCGGCGGCCCGCTCGCGCACGTCGAGGCCGAGGCGAGCGACGGCGAGGTCGTGCTGGGCCACGGAGACCTGGTCGACGTCCTCCGCTGGGTGGAGCCCCGCCTCCCGCGGCGGGTCTCCCGCCCCTACGCCGTCGTCGTCCCCGGAGCGAGGGGACTCTCCGTCATCCTCCGCTCGCACGTCGTGATCGTCCCCTGGTCGCGCGTCCGCGCCGTCCGGCGACGCCGGGTCCGTCGAGGGCTGCGCCGGCACGACGCCGTCGTCGTCGACCTCTCCCGGGCCGGGGGCGGCCGAACGCGGTCGCTCACGCTCGTCCCGGTCGAGCAGCCGGGGCTGCTCGGTCAGAGCCCCGCCTCCGAGCAGACGCTCGTCCTCCTCCATCGCCGCATCGCCGCGGCGCTCCCACCGGGCGAGCCCGCGCCGGCCTGGGGCACTCCCGACGAGTGACGCCACCCTCGAGGAGCTGCACCGGCTGGGAGGAGCGATCCGCTTCGGGTCGCCGCGCAGGCGGGATGCGGCGATGCCCCTCCGGACACGTCCCATGCGTCACCGTCACCGTGCAGCGGATCGCCTGGGTACCGTGTCGACGTGATCCGCGCCCCTCGCCTCCTCGAAGCGGTGCTCGCCGCCGCATCGGAGAGCCCCGCGCTCCTGGTCGCTGCGGCGACCGCCGCAGTCACGATCGTGCTCCTGGTGGTCCTCGTCGCCGCGCGCCTCGTCACCGCTCCGCGCGCCCTCGTCCAGGCGAGCGCGATCGGCGGTGTCGTGGTCGTCGGTGGACCGGCGGTCTCGCGCCTGCTGCGGTTCGGCGACCCGACCCTCCCGACGCCCGATCTGCACCCGTACCTCGTCCTCGATCCGGCGGAGGAGGCCCTCGTGGTGCTCGCCGGCGATCGGCGCGTCGAGATCCTCTGGGACGAGATCCGCACCCTCGAGCGACGCACCGTCGGCCTCGGGAGCCGGACCGCGATCGGCGTGACGGTGTCTCGCGGGTTCAGGCCGCGGTCCGCGGACCTGCGTCTCGTCGAGGAGCCGGGGCTTCTCGGACTGCGGCCGGCATCGGCTGAGAGCGTCGACCGCTTCCACGGGCGGCTCCGCGCGCGGGTGGAGGCGGCCGGGTCCGCGTCCCCGACAGCCACTGAGCACGGCACCGCAACGGGACTCGTGGCTCAGCACGGCCTGCGGGGATCGATCGCGAGGGGTGGTCCCGCGGGACACCGGCCGGACCCGCGGAGCGACCGTGCGGCCGAGACTCCGGCACGCGGACACGACTCGGGCTCGCAGGATCCCGCCGATCCGATGAGCCGGAGGCGATTCCGCGAGCCGGAGGTCGAGCCGACGAGCGGCGGTGGGACGTCCAGCACGTGGAAACGACTCCGGCTCGCAGGATCGGGGGGATTCTGCGAGCCGGAGCCGTTCCAGCGTGCCGGAGGTGCTGCGGGATTACGCGTCGAGGGAGAAGTCGGCGCCGAGCAGCTCGAGCTTGGTGAGGAAGTTCTCGTAGCCGCGGCTGATGATGCCGACGTTCGAGACCGAGGAGGTGCCCTCGGCCGAGAGCGCCGCGATCAGGTGCGAGAAGCCGCCGCGCAGGTCGGGCACGACGATGTCGGCGCCGTGCAGCTTCGACGGGCCGGAGATGACCGCGGAGTGCATGAAGTTGCGCTGACCGAAGCGGCAGGCCTGGCCACCGAGGCACTCGCGGTGGATCTGGATGGTCGCGCCCATCTCGACCAGCGCGTCGACGAAGCCGAAGCGCTGCTCGTAGACGGTCTCGTGCACGATCGACACGCCCTTGGCCTTGGTCAGCGCCACGACGAGCGGCTGCTGCCAGTCGGTCATGAAGCCGGGGTGCACGTCGGTCTCGATGATGACCGGCTTGAGCTCGCCGCCGGGGTGGTAGAAGCGGATGCCGTCCTCGGCGATCTCGAACGCGCCGCCGACCTTGCGGAAGACGTTGAGGAAGGTCGTCATCTCCTGCTGGCGAGCGCCGCCGACGAAGATGTCGCCGTCGGTCGCGAGGGCCGCGGCGGCCCAGGAGGCGGCCTCGTTGCGGTCGAAGAGCGCGCGGTGGGTGTAGCCCTCCAGGCGGTCGACGCCCTCGATGCGGATCACGCGGTCGGTGTCGACCGAGATGATCGCGCCCATCTTCTGCAGGATGTTGATGAGATCCATGATCTCCGGCTCGATCGCCGCACCGGACAGCTCGGTGATGCCCGACGCGCGGACCGCGGTGAGCAGCACCTGCTCGGTCGCGCCGACGCTCGGGTAGGGCAGCGACACCTTGGCGCCGTGCAGGCCCTCGGGCGCCGACATCCGGATGCCGGAGGGCAGCTTCTCGACGATGGCGCCGAAGTTGCGGAGCACCTCGAGGTGGTAGTCGATCGGGCGGTCGCCGATGCGGCAGCCGCCGAGGTCGGGGATGAACGCCTCGCCGAGGCGGTGCAGCAGCGGTCCGCAGAAGAGGATCGGGATGCGGCTCGAGCCGGCGTGGGCGTCGATGTCGGCGAAGTGCGCGGACTCGACGTTGGAGGGGTCGAGGATCAGCTCGCCCACCTCGGGGCCCTGCTTCACCTTGACGCCGTGCACCTCGAGGAGGCCCTTCACGACGCGGACGTCGCTGATGTCCGGGACGTCGCGCAGGGTGGACGCGGTCTCACCGAGGAGTGCGGCGACCATCGCCTTGGTGACGAGGTTCTTCGCGCCCTTGAGCTCGATCCGGCCCTTCAGCGGCCGCCCGCCGTGGATGGTGATCCGCTCGGTGGTCATCCCCACACGGGCTCCCGCCGCCTTCGCATCCTGTGCTCCCGCCGCCTTGGCGTCCTGAAGAAGTGTGTTCACGCTATTTCACCGGCAATGTCTTGGGCCGCCAGCTCGCGCGACGGGTCTCGAATTCGGAAATGAGCGCTTCGTCGCGCAGGGTCAGGCCGATGTCGTCCAGCCCTTCGATCAGGCGCCAACGAGTGTAGTCGTCGACCTCGAAAGGGAAGGTCTCGCCACCGGCGGTGACCGTACGACCAACCAGATCGACGGTCGCTTCTATTCCCGGCGTCGCATCGATCAGCTCCCAGAGCCGGTCGATGTCGCTCTCCGCCAGTGCCGCCGCGAGCAGCCCCTGCTTGCCGGAGTTGCCGCGGAAGATGTCGCCGAAGCGGGAGGACAGCACGACGCGGAAGCCGAAGTCGCGCAGCGCCCAGACGGCGTGCTCGCGGCTGGAGCCGGTGCCGAAGTCGGGGCCCGCGACGAGGATCTGCGCACCCTGGAAGGCCGGCTGGTTGAGCACGAACTCCGGGTCCTGGCGCCAGCCGTGGAAGAGCGCGTCCTCGAAGCCGGTCTTGGTGACCCGCTTGAGGAAGACGGCGGGGATGATCTGGTCGGTGTCGACGTTGCTGCGCTTCAGCGGCGCGGCGATGCCGGTGACGGTCTCGAACTTCTCCATGATCAGGCCTCCACCAGCTCGCGGACGGGCTCCAGATCCGACGGACTGGAGAGGGTGCCGCGGACGGCGGTCGCGGCGGCGACCAGCGGCGACACCAGGTGGGTGCGGCCGCCCTTGCCCTGCCGGCCCTCGAAGTTGCGGTTCGAGGTGGAGGCGCAGCGCTCCCCCGGGGCGAGCTGGTCCGGGTTCATGCCGAGGCACATCGAGCAGCCGGCGAAGCGCCACTCGGCACCGAACGCGGTGATCACCTTGTCCAGGCCCTCGGCCTCGGCCTCGATGCGCACGCGGGCGGAGCCGGGGACGACCATCACCCGGACGCCGGGCGCCTTGGTGCGGCCGGCGATGATCGACGCGAAGGCGCGGAGGTCCTCGATGCGCGAGTTGGTGCAGGAGCCCATGAAGACCGCGTCGACCGGGATCTCCTTCATCGGGGTGCCGGCCTCGAGGTCCATGTACTCCAGCGCGCGCCGGGCGTTGGAGCGCTCGTTCGGGTCGGCGATCGCGTCGGGGTCGGGCACGGCCTGCGAGAGCGAGACGCCCTGGCCGGGGTTGGTGCCCCAGGTGACGAACGGCTCGAGCGCGTCCGCGTCGAGGACGACCTCGGCGTCGAAGACGGCGCCCTCGTCGCTCGGCAGCGTCCGCCAGTAGGCGACCGCGTCGTCCCAGTCCTGGCCCTCGGGGGCGTGCGGGCGGCCCTTCAGGTAGGCGAAGGTCGTCTCGTCGGGCGCGACCATGCCGGCGCGCGCGCCCGCCTCGATCGACATGTTGCAGATCGTCATCCGGCCCTCCATCGAGAGCGCGCGGATCGCCGAGCCGCGGTACTCGAGCACGTAGCCCTGACCGCCGCCGGTGCCGATCTTCGCGATCACGGCGAGGATGATGTCCTTCGCGGTGACGCCCTCGCGAAGCTCGCCCTCGACGGTGATCGCCATGGTCTTGAAGGGCTTGAGCGGCAGCGTCTGCGTGGCCATCACGTGCTCGACCTCGCTGGTGCCGATGCCGAACGCCATCGCGCCGAACGCGCCGTGGGTCGAGGTGTGCGAGTCGCCGCAGACGACGGTGATGCCGGGCATGGTCAGCCCGAGCTGCGGGCCGACGACGTGCACGATGCCCTGCTCGATGTCGCCGAGGGAGTGCAGGCGGACGCCGAACTCGGCGGCGTTGCGCCGCAGGGTCTCGATCTGGGTGCGGCTGGTGAGGTCGGCGATCGGCTTGTCGATGCCGACGGTCGGGGTGTTGTGGTCCTCGGTCGCGATCGTCAGATCGGGGCGCCGGACGGGTCGGCCGGCCTGGCGGAGGCCGTCGAAGGCCTGGGGGCTGGTCACCTCGTGCACCAGGTGCAGGTCGATGTAGATCAGGTCGGGCGTGCCGTCCTCGCCCTTGGCGACGAGGTGGTCGTCCCAGACCTTCTCGGCCAGGGTGCGCGGGCGCTCGGCGGCCGGGGTGTCGGCGGCCGAGGGCGCGGCGGTGTCGGGGGAACTGTCGTTCATGACGGGTTTCTCTTCCTCAGGAATGTGGTCAGCCCGCGAGAGACACCGCGACGAGGGAGGCCTGTCAGATCGAGGTCTCGTCGCGGCGGAGAAGGAGGAGCCGGCCGAACAGCATTGACCGAGGATAGCACCGCGCCGACGAGCGGCAGGGAGGCGCGGCCCGAGCGGATCGGGAGGGCGGCAGCGGCCGTCAGGGCGCGACGAGCATCGCGATGAGCACCGCGGGGACCACCAGCAGAGCCGCCGCGCCGACCACCACGCCGCCGACGACGAAGACCGCGGCGACCGCGGCGCCGACCATCCCGACGAAACCGGAGCGCCGCTTCACCGGCACGGCCTCGTGCTCGAACCAGTCGCCGTCGAGCGGATCGGGCGACTCCTGCTCGAACCGCTCGGCCTCGTCGATCCGGGCCGGCAGCTCGGCGAGCATCATCGCGGCGTGCGGCGACTCGGCCGCGAGCTCGAGCGGACGCACCAGGGCCCGCTCCGCGAACTCGAACGGGTCCTCGTCGGTGCGCACCAGGGCGCGCTCGAACGCCCGGCGCTCCTCGGGAGCGGCGCAGTTCTCGATCAGGTAGCCCCAGCGGCCGGCCTCGATGAGGTCGCCGGACCTCCGGTAGAGCTCTGACAGGAGGACGCGGGGGTCGATCCAGACGGGGTCGGCCTCGACGCAGCGCTCGAGCAGCGACACGGCCCCTCGGACGTCGCCCTCCGCGAAGCGCGTCTTCGCGCGATCGAGAGCCTCGACGGTGTCCATCCCTCCAGTATGCCCATCGACAGCCCGGCTCTGCAGTTCGGAGCCGGAGTCGCTGCCACCTGTTCGAGGGGCGTGGCCCGTGGAGTCAGGCCTCGGCGTCCGGTCGGGGGGCGAGCACGGCCCCCACGACGACGACCGTCACGTTGTCCCGCCCGCCGGCGTCGACCGCGGCGCGCACGAGCTCCTCGGCGAGATCGGCGCCGTGCAGGTCCCCCGCGTCGCGGCGGGCGAAGAGCTCGGCGATCCGGGCGTCGGAGAGCTCCTTGGTGAGGCCGTCGGAGCAGAGCAGGTAGGTCGCCCGGGGCACGATCGGCAGGGTCCAGACGTCCGTCTCGACCTCGTCGTCGGCGCCGAGCGCCCGGGTGACGATGTTGCGGTCGGGGTGCGACTCCGCCGCCTCCCGGCTGAGCAGGCCGGCCGAGACCAGCTCCTGCACCGCCGAGTGGTCGACGGTCAGCTGCTGGATACCCGCGCCGTCCCAGCGGTAGACCCGGGAGTCGCCGACGTTGAACAGGCCCCAGGAGGCGGGTCCGCCGTCGTCGGGCCGGACGAGGGTGAGGCCGGTGAGCGTCGTTCCGCAGAGGGCGCCGCCGACGTCGAGGTCGCGGACCGCGGCATTGGCCGTCTCGACGACGGCGAAGACGTCCGAGACCGGGCCGATCGCCTCGGCCGCGCTCGCCCGCAGGCTCTCGACGGCGGTCGAGCTGGCCAGGTCGCCGCGAGCGTGCCCGCCCATGCCGTCGGCGACGGCGACCAGCGTCGGCGAGACCAGGAGGGCGTCCTCGTTCACCCGCCGGACGGCGCCGACGTCGGTGCTGCTCGACACCGTCAGGTGCAGGACGCCCTGGGGCAGATCGATGCTGGTCGTGCTCGTCGTCGCAGTCACGGGACCGGGCTCATTTCTTCTCGGCGCGGTCCTCCCCGTCGGCGTCGGCGACGACCTCCGGGTGGCCGTCGTGCAGCTCGATGTGGGAGTGCTCGCGGCGCATCTTGACCAGGCTCGCGACCGTGGCGACGGTCATGCTGACGACGATGACGGCGAGCGAGGTGATCGTGTCGATGTCCCAGACCGGCAGCGGCTCGCCGCCGTTGAGGAACGGGAGGTCGTTCTCGTGCAGGGCGTGCAGCACGAGCTTCACGCCGATGAAGGCGAGGATGAACGCGATGCCGTACTTGAGGTACTCGAGCTTGTCGATCAGGCCGCCGAGCAGGAAGTAGAGCTGGCGCAGGCCCATCAGGGCGAAGATGTTCGCGGTGAAGACGATGAACGGGCTCTCGGTGATGCCGAAGATCGCCGGGATCGAGTCGAGCGCGAAGAGCAGGTCGGTCGAGCCGATCGCGAGGAACACGATCAGCATCGGCGTGAAGTACTTCTTGCCGTCCTTCACGGTGCGGATCTTCGACCCGTCGAACTCGTCCGAGATCTTCACGCGCTTGCGCAGCAGGCGGATGAGGAGGTTGTCGGTGCCCTCGTTCTCGTCCTCCTTGCCGAACGCCTGGTTCCAGGCCGTGTAGACGAGGAAGGCGCCGAAGAGGTAGAAGATCCAGCTGAAGCTCTCGATCAGCTGCGCGCCCAGCAGGATGAACACCCCGCGGAAGATCAGCGCGATGATGATGCCCACCATCAGCACTTCCTGCTGGTACTTCGGCGGCACCGCGAAGCGGCCCATGATGATCACGAAGACGAACAGGTTGTCGATCGACAGGCTGTACTCGGTCAGCCAGCCTGCGACGAACTGACCGGCGACCTCTCCCCCGCCCAGCAGCAGCATCACCAGGGCGAAGATCAGCGCGAGCGTGACGTAGAAGCCGACCCAGAGGCCGGACTCCTTCAGGCTCGGCACGTGCGGGCGCTTGTAGACCAGCAGCAGGTCCGCGGCCAGGATCAGGCTCAGGACGACGAACGAGCCGGTCACGAACCAGACGGGCAGCTCTTGCATGGGGACCTTCCGGGGGTGAGTGGATTCCGACGGTCTCTCCCCGGGGAGCGGGCCGTTAAACGAGAAGAACCCCCGGCCATGACCGGGGGTTCTGCTCGTGTTGCCGTGGTGACCCCAGCGGGATTTGAACCCGCGTTACCGCCGTGAGAGGGCGACGTCCTAGGCCGCTAAACGATGGGGCCGCGTTTTTGCAACTCGAAGAGTGTTGCACACGGATCCGCACCGGTGCAAATCGAGCGGGCGGACGGCGCGCTCCCCGGGGCCGTCTTGCACCGTGGTCGCCCCCCGCGAGAGGCTCGGAGCATGCGACTGACCAAGCTCGAGCACGCCACCGTCCTCGTCGAGGAGGCGGGCTCGCGGCTCGTCCTCGACCCCGGCTCCTTCACCCGTCCCGTCGAGGGCTCGGCCGACACCGTCGCGGTCGTGATCACCCATGAGCACGCCGATCACTGGACGGCGGAGCAGCTGGAGCGGCTGCGCACCGCGAACCCGGCGCTGCGGATCCTCGGGCCGGCCGGTGTCGCCGCGGCGGCCGAGGGCTTCGACGTCGAGACGGTCGCCGAGGGCGACGTGGTCGAGGTCGGACCGTTCGAGCTGCGCTTCTTCGGCTCCCGGCACGCGGTGATCCACTCCTCCATCCCGGTGATCGACAACGTCGGGGTCCTGGTGAACGGCCGGTTCTACTACGCGGGCGACTCCTTCACCGTGCCGGCCGGCGTCGACGTCGAGGTGCTGGCGGCCCCCTCCGGCGCGCCCTGGATGAAGATCGCGGAGTCGATCGACTACGTCCTCGAGCTCGCGCCGCGGCACGCGTTCGCGACGCACGAGCGCGTGCTGTCCGAGGCGGGCCAGAAGCTCGGCCACGACCGCCTCGGCTGGGCGACCCGCGAGGGCGGCGGCGAGTACCACGCCCTCGAGCCGGGCGACGTGCTCGACGTCTAGCCGCACGGAGTGCGCGCTCGTCAGAGGATGCGG
This sequence comes from Rathayibacter sp. VKM Ac-2928, assembly GCF_022815545.1. NCBI lineage: Bacteria > Bacillati > Actinomycetota > Actinomycetes > Micrococcales > Microbacteriaceae > Rathayibacter > Rathayibacter sp. VKM Ac-2928. The sequence continues at coordinate 1,048,859 of NZ_JALGRU010000001.1, read as the reverse complement.
GAGTCGAGGATCTCGACCTGATCGAGGTCGCGCCGTGCCGGTGGGTTCGAGGACGTTCGACCGAGGAGGCGTCGAGGATCCGGCGGTGATGCGACCGGACGGCGGTATCAGGACCGATCGACGACGTGCTCGAGGTCGGCGCCGAACTCGAAGGTGCCCGACGCCTCGGCGCCGGAGTGCAGCACCGCGGGCAGCCAGAAGCGCGCGTCGTCCCACATCCGGTCGTAGGGGACATCGTCGAGCGGGACGAAGGCGGCGGCGAGCTCCCCCGACGCCACGACGTCTCCCGACCAGCGGCGGCAGACGAAGACGTGCGAGCGCTGGCTCCAGGCGGGGCGGTGCGGGAAGAGGTAGTCGAGGGACCCGCGGGGCTCGAGGTCGGTCGGCTCCGCGCGCAGGCCGACCTCCTCCGCCAGCTCGCGGACGGCCGCCGCCGCGGGCGACTCCCCCGGCTCGAGCTTGCCGCCGGGCGCGACGACCCGGCCCTCGCCGAGACCGCGGAGCTTCCTTCCGAGCAGCACCTCGGTGCCGCGCGGCGACTCGCGGAGGACGTAGACCACGCAGACCTCGGGCAGCGGATCGGTCGGCGGCCGCACGCCCATGCCGCACCTCCGCTCGCCGGGTCCGGGGGGTCGGGACCGCCGTCGTAGGCTAGCCCGGTGACGACGACCGCGCTCGAGCGCTTCCAGGCCCTGCTGCGGGTCGACACGGTGTCGCACTCCGACGAGTCCGACACCGACTGGAGCCGGTTCCGCGTCTTCCAGGAGCTGCTCGAGCAGTTCTACCCCGCGCTGCACAGCGCCCTCGAGCGCGAGACCGTGGCCGGGCACTCCCTCGTCTGGCGCTGGCGCGGCACCGAGGACGGCGAGCCGTCGGTCCTGATGGCGCACTACGACGTGGTCAGCGTCACCCCCGACGACTGGTCGATCGCGCCCTTCGCGGCGGACACGGTCCTCCGCCCGGACGGCCGCACCGCGATCGTGGGGCGCGGCGCGCTCGACGACAAGGGCTCCCTCGTCGCCCTGCTCGAGGCCGTCGAGGCGGCCGTCCTGCGCGGCGAGCGGCCCCGCCGCGACGTCTACCTGGTCTCCACGCACAACGAGGAGACGGCGGGGGACGGCGCGCCGTCGATCGTCGCGCTGCTCGGGGCGCGCGGCGTCCGCCCGCGCTTCGTGCTCGACGAGGGCGGCAACGTCCGTCGCGGCATCGTGCCCGGAGTGACCACGCCGATCGCCGTCATCGGCGTCACCGAGCGCGGCATCATGAACCTCGAGCTGACCTGCCGCGACGCGGGCGGGCACGCCTCCGCCCCGCCGCCCCTGCCCGGCATGCTCGCCACGCAGCGACTCGCGCGGGCGATCCACCGCCTCACCGAGAACCCGTTCCCCTCGACCCTTCCGGAGCCGATCGCCGAGCTGGTGCGCGCCGCCGCGCCCCGAGCCGACGCCGCGCACGCGGTCTGGTACGCGAAGCCGCACGAGCACCCGGACGCCGTCATCGCGGCCCTGGCCGCGCACTCCAACCGCTCCGCCGCGATGCTGCGGACGACCGTGGCGATCACGCAGCTGCGCGGCAGCACCGGGGCGAACGTCCTCGCGTCCACCGCCAGCGCGGTCGCCAACGTGCGGATCAATCCGGGCGGCACCGTCGCCGGCGTCGTCGAGCGGATCCGCGCGGTGATCGACGACCCCGAGGTCGAGATCGAGGTGCGCGTCGCGCACGAGCCCTCCCCCGTCTCCCCCACCGGCGAGCCCGGCGACGGCGGCCCGTACGACGTGCTCCGCCGCGTGGTGCAGGAGGTCTTCCCCGAGGCGATCGTCGCGCCCTACGTGCAGACGGGCGGCAGCGACGCCCGCCACTTCCACGCGATCAGCGACGGCGTCTACCGCTTCATCCCGTTCGAGATCAGCCCGCAGCAGCAGCTCGGCATCCACGGTGCCGACGAGTCGGTCGAGGTCGACCAGTTCGAGCGCGCCATCGCCTTCTACGCACGGCTCCTGCTCGAGCTCTGACGACTCCCTCTGCGACGCCGATGCGGGGCGTGGGCGATCGGTGTGCGGGGAGTGCGCGCTCGGTGAGCGCGGTTCCTGAGGACGAAGGCACTGTCCGGCGCCGAATCTGGGAAAACCGTTCGATGACGCGCCGATCCTCGTTGGCCGTCCGTTCACCCCGCGATGATGGACTGAGCCTCGCGGGAGCAGTTCCCAGCCCGCGGACCAGCAGTACAGCACCATGCGACATCCCGTACCGACGCCGACTCGATCGAGCCGGCCCCACCGATCGTGGAACCCGAGGATCATGACTGTCCGCCAGGCCGAGTACCCCCGGCCGAACCACTTCATCCTTCACCTCAGCGACACCCACTTCATCGCCGGAGACGGCGGGCTGTACGGCTCCGACGTCGACAGCGAGGCTCAGCTCCGCCGCCTGTTCGACGAGCTGGAGGCCTCGGGCGGTCGCCCGGAGGCCGTGGTCATCACCGGCGATCTGGCGGACAAGGGCGAGCCGCAGGCGTACGCCAAGCTCCGCGCCGTCGTCGAGCCGGCCGCCGCCCGCCTCGGTGCCGAGGTGATCTGGGTGATGGGCAACCACGACGACCGCGGTGCCTTCCGCTCCGGGCTGCTCGACCAGCTGCCCACCACGCAGCCGATCGACCGCGTGCACGACGTGAACGGCCTGCGCATCATCGCGCTGGACTCGACCGTCCCGGGCGCGCACTACGGCGAGATCTCGGACGCCCAGCTGGACTGGCTCGCGGAGGAGCTCTCCAGCCCCGCGCCGCACGGCACGATCCTGGCGCTGCACCACCCGCCGGTGCCGAGCGTCCTCGACCTCTCGGTGCTCGTCGAGCTCCGCGACCAGCCCGCGCTCGCGGAGGTGCTCGAGGGCTCGGACGTCCGCAGCATCATCGCCGGCCACCTGCACTACTCCTCGACCGCGACGTTCGCGGGCATCCCCGTCTCGGTCGCGTCGGCCACCTGCTACACGCAGGACCTCAACGTGCCGGTCGGCGGCACTCGCGCCCGCAACTCCGCGCAGGCCTTCAACCTCATCCACGTCTACGACGGCACGGTGCTGCACTCGGTGGTGCCGATCGGAGCCTCGACCGAGGTGTCCTACGTCTCGGCGAACGAGACCGAGCGGATCCTCGCCTCGCACGGCGTCGAGATCGCCCCGGCCACCGCCGCTCCGCTCGAGCAGGTCGAGGCCCTCTACCCGCCCGTCGCGGAGCCCGTCAGCGTCAGCGCCTAAAGGACTGCGTCCGGTCTGCAGGCGATCCGCGCCGAGAGACGATCCCGTCCGCGGGACCGAGGCTCCGGAGCCGCGGATCGCCTGCAGAACGGACGTCAGCGCTTGGGACGACTGCGGTCGAGGGCGAACAGGTGTCCGGCGAAGGCGAGAGCCGCGCCGAGCGCGATCCCGACGCCGATGCCCGCGCCGACCCCGATGCCGGGGAAGACGAGCGCGCTGGCGAGCCCGAGCAGCAGCCCGAGGACTCCGCCGCCGATCGCCCAGGCCATGCTCAGTCCACCCGCTCCCACGGCGCCGGGATCGGGTAGTACTCCTCGAGGAAGTCGATCACGGCGCGGGTGCGCACCTCCGCCGAGATCTCGGGGAAGCTGCCGTCGTTGAGGCAGAAGAAGTCGACGCCGCGGTTCTTCAGCAGCTTCTTCATGTCCTTGAGGCCCTGGTGCATCGTCGTGTCGACGTACTTCACCGAGGCGTTCTCCTGCACCACCGCGCGGCCGGTCATCAGCGCGTAGTAGTGGTAGAGCGAGTTGGTGACGGAGACGTCGCTCGCCGAGCGGAAGCGGCTCGCGGCGGTCGCGGTGAACTCCGGCTCGAACTCGGTCTCCAGCTCGGCCATCACGCTCTTGCGGAGCGGCGTGGCCGCGTGCTCGAGGTGGCGGGTCGTCATCGCGCCGAAGCGCTCGCGGAGCAGCCGGCGGTTGACGCGCGCCGCGTTCTCGAACCCGCTGCGGGAGGCGTTGGAGTCGCCCATCCCGATGCGGGTGGTCGCCTCGATGAACTTGGTGATCCCGCCGGGCGAGAAGAAGATCGACGGGTCGACGGGCCGGCCGAAGAACATGTCGTCGTTGGAGTAGAGGAAATGCTCGGCCAGGCCCGGGATGCGGTGCAGCTGGCTCTCGACCGCGTGCGAGTTGTGCGTGGGCAGCACCGAGAGGTCGCGGAAGTGGTCCTCGCTGCGGACCAGGGTGACGTCGGGGTGCTCGTCGAGCCAGCGCGGGCGCGGCGAGTCGGTGACGATGTAGATGTGCCGGACCCACGGCGCGTACATGTAGACGCTGCGGAGGGCGTACTTGAGCTCGTCGATCTGGCGGAAGCGCGCGGGGGCGTCGTCGCCCTCGCCCACGACGTAGCTGGCCATCCGGGCAGCGCGGGCGCGCTGGAACTCCAGGTCCGTCCCGTCGACCCAGGAGAAGACGATGTCGACGTCGAAGCGGATGTCGCTGACCAGCGGCTCGAACATGCCCTCGAAGGTCGGCCAGGTGCGGCCGTAGGCCTCGACGTGCGCGTCGATCGCCTCGGCGACGGGGAGGCTGCTGCGCATCAGCGCGTTCTCGGCGGGAGTGGTGATCTCCTCCTCGCCGACCTTCCAGAACTCCAGGCGGACGCCGCTGCGGGCGCCGTAGCGGAGCGAGCCGCTCGAGGAGACGCGGGGGCGGAAGAGCGAGAAGACCGCGGCGCGCGGATACGGGGCGATGGCCCCCTCGGCCAGGAGCAGCGGCGGGGTGCCGCGCTTGTCGAGCGTCTTCACGTAGAACGGCTCGGTCGCGAAGGCGCGCGCGAGCAGCGTGGCCAGCTCGGCGCCGAGCGAGCGGTCGATCGCGAGGAAGGGCGCGCCCTTCGTGCCGCGGATGAGGCGGTAGGGGAACTCCGCCTCGTCGAGCACCTCGCCGAGCGCGATCAGGTCCTCGGTCCAGGCCGCCTGCGGGGTCGTACTCGAGTTGACCAGCGAGAACAGACCGGCATGGACGACCACGTCGTCACGGTCGAAATGGCGCGGACGCAGGAGGGCTGACGGCAGAGGACGGACGGAAGGCATGATTCACATTATCCGCCGCCCGTTTCGTGCGGATGACCGTCCTGCTCAGCTTGACAGGGAGTGCAGCCGCTCCAGCGCCGCGTCCCCGGCTCGCGCGGCCTCGTGAGCCCGGCTCTCCTCTCGGGCGGAGGCGACGCCGAGGGCGAACGCCGGCTCGCCGCGACGGGCCGCGACGAGGGCGTGCCCGCGGAGCACGTCGCGGGCGGCGAGGGCGTCGCGCTCCTCGCCGAGCGCGTCCGCGACGGCCTTCGCCGCCTTCGCGATCCGTCGCTGCGTCGCGCCGACGGCGTCCGGGACGACCGCGCTCCAGGCCTCGACGACGTAGCGCAGGCGCTTCGCACTCTTGCGCAGCTCGTGCCGGGCCTCGAGGTCGTCTCCGCCCTTCCTCGCCGCGTCGACGCGGGCGACCTCCTTCGCGAGGGAGCGGCGGACGAGCTTCTTCGCGCTCGCGCCGGCCTTCGCCGTCCGCGGCGGGTCGGCCAGCAGGGCGTCGAGCGCGGCGAGCAGGGCGAGGTAGCGGGCGCCGCGCAGGGTCTTGGCGACCCGCTGCCGGGCGATCGAGTGCCGGCGCTCGATCGCGTCGAAGAGGGTGGTGCCGACGACTGCCTTCGCGGGCAGTCCCTCCCCCGCCTCGTCGACGGCGGTGCGGAGGCGGGCCGCGAGCACCTCCTCGTCGCGGGCGGCGCCGAGGACGCCGCCGAGCCAGCGCAGCTCGTCGCGCAGCGGATCGAGGGCCTCGCGCTCCAGCACGGAGCGGGAGGCGGCGAGGACGCTGCGCAGGCGGCGGGTGTGCAGGCGCATCCGGTGCAGCGCGTCGTCGGCCTCGAGGCGCACCCGCGGATCGACGGCGCGCAGGCCGGTGAGGAGCTCGCGGATCGCGGCGAGCGCCGCCTCCCCGCCGTCCTGGGGTGCGGGGTGCGCGTCCTCGATCGGACCGCCGGTGGCCCGGGCCAGCTTCGAGGCGCTCTCGGCGGGGCGGGCGCCGGCGGCGAGCAGTCGCTCCTCGATCGCGTCGAGCACGGCCTCGCCCTCGGGGCCGTGGACGTCGACGAGCTCGACCTCCCACTCCCGCCAGCGCCGCTCGACGCCGGAGCGCTGATCGTGCGCGACGACCAGGTCGTCCGCGATCTCGGCGAGGCGGCGGCCAGCGGAGTCGGCGACCCGGGTGATCGCGCGGACGGTCTCCAGGGTGGCGAGCGGCTCGAGCCGCGCGCGGCCGACGTGGCCGAGCACCGGCTCCCGGACCTCGGCCGGCACGGTGCGGGAGGCGGTCAGCGGGGCGTGGATCTCGGTGCGGCCGGCCGAGCCCGGCAGCTTGACGTGCCATCCCTCGTCCTCGCCGCCCTCGCGGCGGCGGAGCGTGATCCGCCCGCGGGAGAGCGCGCGGTCCGCGGTGTCGAAGTACTGGGCGGACAGGCGGACGGGCTCCTCGGCGAGCGCCGTGTCGACGGTGCCCGCGCCGGTCAGCTCCGGCAGGGCGGTGTCCGCATCGACGTCGTACTTCCGCTCCACCTCGGTCTGCACGCGCCGCGGCGCCTCCGCCTTCGTCCGGTCCGCACGCTGAGCCATGGTCCATTGTGCGCACGCGGGAGACGCTCCCGGCGGCAGGCCCGCGGCGGGGCGCGAGGTCGGCCTAGGCTGGAGCGATGACCGCGCCCGTCCCTCCCGTCGCCCGCCGTGTCCCGCTCGAACGCCGTCACCACGGCGATCTGGTGGTCGATCAGTACGAGTGGCTGCGGCAGAAGGAGGAGCCCGAGGTGATCGCGCACCTCGAGGCCGAGAACGCCTACACCGACGCCCTCCTCGCTCCCCTCGCGCCGCTGCGCGAGCGCCTCTTCGACGAGATCCGCTCCCGGACGAAGGAGACCGACCTGTCGGTGCCCGTCCGCGAGGGCGCCTGGTGGTACTTCTCCCGCTCCTACGAGGGCCGCCAGTACGGCGTGCACTGCCGCGCGCCGATCTCCGGCCCGGACGACTGGACTCCGCCCTCCATCGCCGAGGGCGGACCGCTCGAGGGCGAGCAGGTCGTCCTCGACGGCAACATCGAGGCCGAGGGCCACGACTTCTTCTCGCTCGGCAGCTTCGACGTCTCCGCCGACGGGCGCTTCCTGCTCTTCGGCACCGACGTCGAGGGCGACGAGCGCTACACGCTGCGCATCCGCGATCTCAGCACCGGCGAGGACCTCCCGGACGTCGTCGAGGGCACCGGCGGCGGCGCGACCTTCGGCGCCGACGCCCGCTTCGTCTTCTACCCCACGGTCGACGAGTCCTGGCGGCCGGACACGATCTGGCGGCACACCGTCGGCACCGAGTCGACCGCCGACGAGGTCGTCTTCTCCGAGCCCGACGAGCGCTACTGGATCGGCGTGGGGCTCACCCGCAGCCGCCGCTTCCTCGTCATCGAGATCGGCAGCAAGATCACCAGCGAGTGCCTGCTGCTCGACGCGGAGGACCCGACCGGCGAGTTCCGATCGGTCTGGCCGCGCCGCGAGGGCGTCGAGTACGAGGTGGACCACGCCGTCGTCGACGGCCGCGACCGCCTGCTGATCGTGCACAACGACGGCGCACTCGACTTCGAGATCGTCGAGGAGCCGGCCGACCTCGCGCTCTCCCCCGAGGAGCGGGCGGCCGAGCGCCGCGTCCTCGTCCCGCACACCCCGGGCCGGCGGATCGAGGGCGTCGACGCCTTCGCGCGGCACGTCGTCGTCTCCTACCGCGAGGCGGGGGCGACCCGCCTCGGCCTCCTGATCGACGGGGACGGCGGCGCGCGCCTGGACGAGATCGTCTTCGACGAGCCGCTCTACGACGCGGGCCTCGCCGGCAACCCGGAGTGGGAGCAGCCCGCGCTGCGGCTCGCCTACACCTCGTTCGTCACCCCCTCCACGGTGCTCACCCTCGACGTCGCGACCGGCGAGCGGACCGTGCTCAAGCAGCAGCCGGTGCTCGGCGACTACGACCCCGCCCGCTACGAGCAGCGCCGCGAGTGGGCGACCGCCGAGGACGGCACGCGCATCCCGCTGTCGATGGTCTGGCGGAGGGACGCGGCGGCGCCCGACGAGGCCCCCGCGCCGCTCCTGCTCTACGGCTACGGGTCCTACGAGGCGAGCATCGACCCGGGCTTCTCGATCGCGCGGCTCTCGCTGCTCGACCGCGGCGTGGTCTTCGCCATCGCGCACGTCCGCGGCGGCGGCGAGATGGGGCGCTCCTGGTACGAGGAGGGCAAGACCCTCGCCAAGCGCACCACCTTCACCGACTTCGTCGACTCCGCCCGGCACCTCGTCGAGGCCGGCTTCACCACGCCGGAGCGCCTCGTCGCGCAGGGCGGCTCGGCCGGCGGCCTGCTGATGGGCGCGGTCGCGAACCTCGCCCCGGACGCCTTCGCCGGGATCCTGGCGCAGGTGCCGTTCGTGGACGCGCTGACCTCGATCCTCGACCCGTCGCTGCCGCTGACCGTGATCGAGTGGGACGAGTGGGGCGACCCGCTGCACGACGCCGAGGTCTACGCCTACATGAAGTCGTACTCGCCGTACGAGAACGTGCGCGAGGGCGCCCGGTATCCGCGGATCCTCGCGACGACGAGCCTCAACGACACTCGCGTGCTCTACGTGGAGCCGGCCAAGTGGGTCGCCCGGCTGCGCGAGGTCGGCGCGCCGGCACTGCTCAAGATCGAGATGACGGCCGGGCACGGCGGCGTGAGCGGGCGCTACGAGCGCTGGCGCGAGGTGGCGTTCGAGTACGCCTGGATCCTGGACGTGCTCGGGCTGGCGGAGGAGACCCGCTCCTGAGCCGGGGATCCGGATCGGGTGGGCGCGCCGCAAGCCCCACCGGCGCGTCGATCGCGCCGCGTAAGGTTCGGGGTGCCGACCGAGGGGAAGTGCAGAGATGAGCGCAGGACTGTCGATCGACCGGGCCGCGGCCTGGGTCGCCGATCAGCGGTGGTACGCGAGCAAGGGGCGCCGCCCCGAGCTGGAGATCCGGGGCGAGTGGCGCCTGGAGCGCGGTGACGGCGACGTCGTCGTGCACCTCGTCATCGACCGGGCCGGCTCGAGCCCGGTGCTCTACCAGGTGCCGGTGACCGTGCGCTCGTCGCCCGTCGCGGGCCTCGAGGACGCGCTGATCGAGAGCGACGGGACCCGCTTCGTCTACGACGGACCCCGCGACCCGCTGTTCGCGCGGGCGCTCTTCGAGCTGATCGCCGACGGCGGCTCCTCCGACGCGGAGGGCGCCTTGGGCGGCGCCCGCGCCGAGGGACACCGCCAGCCCGGCGCCGTGATCGGCGCGTTCGCGTCGTCGCGGATCCTCAGCGGCGAGCAGTCGAACACCTCGATCATCGTGCAGACCACGGCGGAGGACGGCTCGGCCGGCACCCCCGTGATCGTCAAGGTCTTCCGCGCGCTGCACCACGGCGAGAACCCGGACGTCACCGTGCAGTCCGCGCTGAACGCGGCGGGCAGCACGCTCGTCCCGCCGGTGATCGGCAACGTCACCGGCGAGTGGGACGACCGCGGCGAGCCGACCGGCCGGGCCTTCGGGCACCTCGCCTTCGCGCAGGAGTTCCTGCCGGGCGTCGAGGACGCCTGGCGCGTCGCGCTCGAGGCCGTCGCCGGCGACACCGACTTCACCGGGCCGGCGCGTGAGCTCGGCCTGGCGACCGCGCAGGTGCACTCCACCCTCGCCGAGGTGATGCCGACCGAGGACGCGACGCCCGAGGTCGTGCAGCGGATGATCGCGACCATGCGCCGCCGGCTGCGGATCGCCTCCTCCGAGGTGCCCGTCATCGCCGAGGACGCCGACGCGATCGACGCGGTCTTCCAGGCCGCCGAGCAGGCCCCGTGGCCGCGGCTGCAGCGCATCCACGGCGACTACCACCTCGGCCAGGTGCTGGCCGTGCCCGGCCGCGGCTGGGTCCTGCTGGACTTCGAGGGCGAGCCGCTGCGGCCGATGCACGAGCGGCTGCTGCCGGACATCGCACTGCGCGACGTGGCCGGGATGCTCCGCTCCTTCGACTACGCGGCGGGCGCGCACGAGCAGGCGTCGCCGGGCGACTCCCGCGCCGCCTGGGCGCTGGCCAGCCGCCGCGCCTTCCTCGAGGGCTACACCGAGGAGGCGGGTGACGCGGTCACCGCGCACCGCGCCGTCCTGGACGCCTTCGAGCTCGACAAGGCCATCTACGAGGCCATCTACGAGGCGCGCAACCGCCCGGAGTGGCTGTCGATCCCGGTGACCGCGGTGCAGCGGCTCGTCGGACGCTCGTAGGGTGCAGGTATGACCGCACGCGACGAGACCAGCGACGCCCCCGACTCCGCCAGCCACGAGGACGGGCCGCTCGACCCCCTGAGCGACTTCAGCATCCCGGGCGACACCGACCTGCACGTGGACGGCGACGCCTCGGGCGCCGACGGCCGCGAGGTCGCGGAGCCCTCCGAGGACGAGTCGGTCGAGTAGCTCCGCAAGGGGCGTCTCGGGACCCACCCTCACCCCATGCTGGTCGAGTAGCCCCGCAGGGGCGTATCGAGACCCACCACCACCCGCACTCCCGGCGATGGTGGATCTCGATACGCCCGCTCCGCGGGCTACTCGATCAGCATGGGGGCCGCTCCGCGGACTGCTCCATCACACGGAGGGGCCGCTCCGCGGGCTGCTCCATCACATGCGGGCCCGCTCCGCGGGCAGCTCCATCGCACGGGGGCCGCTCCGCGGGTTGCTCCATCACATGCGGGCCCGCTCCGCGGGCAGCTCCAATCACCGGCAGAAACGCCCCTCATGTTGGTCGAGTAGCCCCGCAGGGGCGTATCGAGACCCACCATCACCCGCACTCCCGGCGATGGTGGATCTCGATACGCCCGCTCCGCGGGCTACTCGATCAGCATGAGGGGCCGCTCCGCGTGCTGCTCGATCGCCAAGGGCAGCGCGCAGCGCGGGCTGCTCGACCAGCATGGGCGCCCGCTCCGCGGGCTCCGTCACCAGCAGGGGCGGCCCGCAACGCGGGCTGCTCGATCGACGTGGGTGGCGCGCAGTGCGGCTGCTCGATCGGCAGGTGCTCTCGGGCCGGCGGCTCAGCCGCCCATCTCGGGCTCGGCGTAGGAGGCGAGGGTCGAGCCGGCGGCGGCGCAGCCGACCCCGAGGTCGGACTGCAGGGTGCTCCACTCCGGTGAGGACGGGTCGTACGTCCATCGGCCGGCGGCCGCCTGGGCGTCCTGCAGGTAGGTCCGGATGCCGGAGGACGCGGCGGAGACGCCGGTCTCGTCCGGCTCCGGGTTCTGCATCCGCACCGTCTGGAGCTGGAAGGCCTGCCGCTCGAGGAACACCTGGTACGCCTCGTCCGAGACGTCGCCGCGGTCGTGGAACCACTGCATGGTCCAGCCGATGCTGAGCAGCGAGCTGTAGCGGCCGCACACGTAGGACACGCTGGTGTCCTGCTCGCCCGGAACCGTCCCGCGCGCCGTCGGCTCGACCGTCACCGTGACGGTCGGCGCCGGGGTCTGCGCCTCGGCGCCGCCCCCGCTCGTGCAGCCCGTCAGCGCGGCGGCAGCGACGGCCAGGCCGAGCGCGCCCGCCGCGAGTCGAGGCGCGATCGGTCGTCGGACGTGCAGTGTGTCCCCCATGCGCCGACCCTACCGGGCGACCGGCGCCGCGGGTCGTCAGCGCCGCGGGTCGTCAGCGCACCGGCGCGAGCGGCGCGACCGCGGGTCCCTCCAGCACCGACCCGTCGGCGGCGAAGCGCGAGCCGTGCAGCGGGCAGTCCCAGCTGCGCTCGGCGTCGTTCCAGGTGACGACGCCGCCCAGGTGCGGGCAGACCGCCGAGACGGCGCAACGGCGGCCCTCGACCGTCGAGACGGCGACGGGCTGGAGCCCGTCACGGGCGAGCGCGCCGTGCCCCTCCTCCGGCACCACGTCCACCGAGCGCGGCGCGCGCAGAGCGGACCAGTACCCGCGGGCGTACCAGGCGCCGACCGCGGCGAGCGCTCCGGCCCCCTCCGCCATCACCCGGGGCAGCGTCGGGCGGCGGTGCAGAACCTTCGCCCACGGCGGCGTCTCGCCCCTCGAGTCGCCGACCAGCGTCAGCGCCGCCTGCACCGCGTTGGTCATCCCCCACTTGTCGTAGCCGGAGGCGAAGAAGATCCGCCCGCGGCCCCGCGGCAGCCAGCCGACGAACGGCACGCGGTGGAACGCTTCGTAGTCCTGCGCGCTCCACTGCGCGATCGGCTCGGCGCCGGGGAAGGAGCGGCGGGTCCAGGCGATCAGGTCGTCGACGCTCTCCTGCGTCCGCGCGCGCCGGCCGACGACGTGGCCGTTTCCGCCGATCAGCAGCAGCCGCTCCCCGTCCCGCTCCACGTCGCGGATCGAGCGCGAGGGCCCGTCGACGGAGAGGTACATGCCGTCCGGGATCGTCTCGGCACCGCGGAAGGCCACCGCGTAGGAGCGCAGGGCGACCTGCTTGGCGAAGTAGAGCCCGCGATCCAGGATCGGCGTGCCGGTGAGCAGGTGGGCCCGCTCGCCGGTCACCTCGCCGGCGCTGGTCCGCACGCGCACGGGCGAGGAGGCGCGCAGCCCGAGCGCGCGGGCGCCCTGAACGAGCACGCCGCCCGCGGCCCGGAAATCGGCGGCGAGCGCCGTCAGCACCGCCATCGGATCGAACTCCGCCTGGTCGTCGAGCGCCACCGCGGCGGTGCTCGGGAAGGGCGTGTCGAGCGAGCCGACGAGGCGGGTGGCCAGGCCGAAGCGGCGGGCCGTCTCGTGCTCGCGCAGCACCGCGTCCACCCCGTCGGGGGTCTGGGCGTAGCTGTAGGCGGTGCGGCGCTGCACGGGCACGCCGGCCTCGCGGAGGTAGTCGACGAGCCAGGTGAAGCCCGCGAGGTTCGCGGCGACGTAGGCCCGGGTGACCGCGGGGGTGTTGCGGGCCGCGATCTTCGACAGGTGCGTCCCCTGCAGGAGGCTGAGCTTGGCGGTGCTGCTGCCGGTCGCGACCGCGCCGACCTCGCGGGCCTCGAGGACGAGCACGCGGCGGCCGCCGCGCTGGAGCAGGAGCGCCGTCACGAGTCCGGAGAGGCCGGCTCCGACGATCACGTCGTCGTAGTGCGCGCCCGGCACGAACGCGTCGCCCGGGATCGGAGCGGCGTCCTGCCGCCAGAGCGAGGTCCGCTCGGTCGCCGGCACATCGATTCGCTTCATCGGGTCTCCCTGCACTCGGGCCGCGGAGGGCGGCTCGAAACGACGCTACGCGCGGCGGCCGGACCCGTCAGGGTGTTGACAGCGCGCGCGGCCGTCGGCGGCGGCTCAGAGCCAGCCCCAGCGCTTGAACAGCCGGTGCAGGACCACGCTCGAGGCGACCATCAGCCCGAGCGCCGCCGGGTAGCCCCAGGCGAGGTGCAGCTCGGGCATCGCGTCGAAGTTCATGCCGTAGACGCTGGAGATCATGGTCGGCGCGAAGAAGATGGCGGCCCAGGCGGAGATCCGCTTGACTTCGTCGTTCTGCTGGTTGCCCGCCTCCGCGAGCTTCTTCATGTCCTCGTTCTGGCGCTGCGCGACCAGCGTGGCGTTCACCGCGAGGATCTCGCGGAGGGTCGTCCGGAAGCCCTCGACGCGCTCGTCGACCACGGCGACGTGGTCGGCGACGTCGCGGAGGTAGCGGCGCAGCTCGACGTCCTCGCGGAAGACGTCGAAGTCGGTGACCAGCCGGCCGAGCATGCCGGTCAGCGGACGGGTCGCCCGCTGGAAGTCGAGCACCTCCTGGGACAGCTCGTAGATGCGCCGGGACACCGCGGGGTCCCCCTCGAAGACCTGCGCCTCGATCTCGTCGATGTCGTTCTCGAGGCCGGCGACGACCGGGGCGTACTGGTCGACGACCGCGTCGAGGATCGCGTAGAGGACCGCCACCGGGCCCTTGCGCAGCAGCTCGGGGTCGGCCTCCATCCGGCGCCGGACCAGGGAGAGGTCGGGCTTCTCGGAGTGGCGGACGGTGACGACGAAGTTCGGCCCGACGAAGAGGTGGAGCTCGCCGAAGTCGACCTCCTCGCGCTGGTCCGCGTAGCTCGCGGCCCGCAGCACCACGAACATGTCGCTGCCGTAGCGCTCGAGCTTGGGCCGCTGGTGCGCGCTGATCGCGTCCTCGATCGCGAGCGGGTGCATCGAGAACTCGTCCTCGAGGGCCGCCAGCTCGGCCTCCGTCGGGCGGTAGAGGCCGATCCAGGCCATCGCGTCCGGCAGCTTCTGCAGGGCGGCGAGCGCCTCCGGGATGCTGTGCGGCGAGACGACGCGCCGGCCGTCCTGGTAGATCGCGTTGTCGACGGTGCTCCGGCGGACCGGCTCCTCCTCGGGGCGGATCCGCTCGATCGGGCTGGTGTCCTCGGCGGCGGCGCGGGTGCGCGAGCCGAGACCGAGGAGGGTCGAGGGCACTCGGGGCAGCTTCACGCGGGGCCTCCTTCGATCGACCGACGACCCATTCTGCACCCGCGGGTGAACGGGAGGTGTCCGGCGGCGACGGCTCGGCCGGCGTCCGGTGTCGGAGCCGCTCAGTAGCCTGGAGGGGCACGACAGGGAGCGCCACCGCACACCCGCAGACCCCGCGAAAGGACGGTCGTGAAGCTCCTGCACACCTCCGACTGGCACATCGGCCGCACCTTCCACGGCCACTCGAGCGTCGCCGCGCTCGGCGTCGTGCTCGACGCACTCGTCGAGACGGTGCGCTCCGAGGCGGTCGACGTCGTCCTGATCTCCGGCGACGTCTTCGACTCCGCGGTGCCGGCGGCCGAGCACTACACCCTGCTCACCCGCACGCTCGAGGCGATCCGCGCGGCCGGCGCCGAGGTCGTGCTGACCAGCGGCAACCACGACTCCCCCGCCCGGCTGGGCTTCCAGGCCGGGCTGCTGCGCGGCTCCGGCGTGCACGTGCTCACCGATCCCGAGGCGTACGCCGAGCCGGTCGTCCTCCGCGACGGGAGCGGGCTCGAGGTCGGCGTCTACGGCATCCCCTACCTCGAGCCGGCCCTCTACCGGCACCGGCACCCGGACGAGTCGCTCCGCCGCCACGAGGACGTCCTCGCCTTCGCGATGCGCCGCATCCGCGCGCACGCCGAGGCGGCCGGGCGGCGCTGGGTGGTGCTCGCGCACTGCTTCGCCGTCGGCGCCCCGGCCGGCACGGTCGAGCGCGACATCACGGCCGGCGGGATCGACTACGTCTCGGTCGACCACTTCGCCGCGGCCGACTACGCGGCACTCGGGCACATCCACGGGCGGGCGATCCTGCTGCCGAGCGTGCGCTACTCCGGCGCTCCGCTGCACTACTCGTTCGGCGAGGCCTCGAAGCCGCGCGGCGGCTGGCTGGTCGAGCTCGGCGCCGACGGGCTCGGCGAGGTGACCTGGTCGGCGCTGCCCGTGCCGCGGCGGCTGAGCGTGATCGAGGGTCGGCTGGACGAGCTGCTGAGCGACCCGTCGCTCGCCGAGTACGAGCCGGACTGGGTCTCGGCGGTGCTGACCGACGAGGTGCGCCCGCTCGACGCGATGGCGCGGCTGCAGTCCCGCTTCCCCGGCTGCGTGACGCTCGAGCACCGGCCCCCGCACGCGGCGGTCGACGAGCGGCGCTACGCCGAGCGGATCCGCGGGCGCAGCGACGTCGAGGTGATCGACGACTTCCTCGCGCACGTCCGCGGTGGGCACGGCGCGAGCGAGACCGAGCGCGCGCTCGCGCTCGACGCGCTGGCGCAGGTCGACGCCGAGGCACTGCGGTGAGGATCCGCCGCCTCTCCTTCGCCGGTCTCGGCCCCTTCCGCGCGGAGCAGGAGATCGACTTCGACCGCCTGGAGGACGTCGGGATCTACCTGATCGCCGGACGCACCGGCGCCGGCAAGTCGACGATCCTCGACGCGATCAGCTTCGCGCTCTACGGCTCGGTGCCGCGCTTCGACGGCACGGCCTCGCGCCTGCGCAGCGACCACAGCGCCCCCGAGGACGAGACGTTCGCCGAGCTCGACTTCGAGGCGGCGGGCCGGCTCTACCGGGTCCGCCGCTCACCGGAGTACGAGCGGCCGGCCAAGCGCGGCGGCGGCACCACCCGGCAGGCGGCGAAGGTCGCGCTGCTCGAGCACGTCGACGGCGAGTGGCGGGGTCTGTCCTCCAGCGCGCGCGAGACGGGGGCCGACATCGGCCGGATCGTCGGCCTGACCAAGGACCAGTTCCTCCAGGTCATCCTGCTGGCGCAGAACCGCTTCCACGAGTTCCTGCTCGCTAAGAACGACGACCGGCAGCGGCTGCTGCGCACCCTCTTCGCGACGGAGCGCTACGACCTGCTGCGCCGACGGCTCGTCGAGCAGCGGCAGGAGAGCGGAGCGGCGCTCGAGGAGGAGCGCGCGGCCGTGACGGCGCTGGCCGACGAGGCCGTCCGGCTCACCGGTGACGAGGAGACGGCGCCGACACCGCCCGATGCGGAGTGGTTCCGCGCCCTGGTGACCCGGCTCGACGCTCCCCTCGCGCTCGCCCGCGACGAGGTGGCGGAGGCCGACGCCGCGTTCCGTGCGGCCGAGACCGCCCGGGACGAGACGCGGCTGGTGAAGCGGGCGCAGGACCGCCGCCGGAGCGCGCTGATCGAGGCCGAGGAGCTCGCGGTCGCGGAGTCGCTCGTCGTCCGGGAGCGCGAGCGGATCGAGCGGGCCCGACGGGCCGAGGGAGTGCTGCCGCTGCTGAAGGGCGCGCGCTCGGCGGCGGAGAGGTCTGCCGCCGCCGACCGGAGCCGCGAGAGCGCCGCCGTAGCCTTCACGGCCGCCTTCGACGAGCCCGCGGACCGGGCCGCCGCCGCCCGGGCCGCGGAGCGCCTCGCCGGAACGCTCGGCGCGCTGACCGATGCGCTGGCCGACGAGCGCGGCCTGCCCGAGGCGGTCCGCCGCGCCGAGCGGACCGTCACCGCACGCGAGCGGTCCACCGCCGCGCTGGCCGTCCTCGATCGCGACCTGCGGGCGCTGCCCGCCCTTCTCGACGCGCTCTCCGCGGAGGAGGACGCGCTCGCGCCGGACGCGACGGCGCTGCCGGCCCGCACCGAGGAGCTGGCCGCGCTCGAGCGCCGGATCCGCGCCGCCGCCGAGCGCGCGAGTGCCGCGACCGCGCTCGATCGCCTCCGCTCCGCCCACGCCGAGGCGGCCCGGGTGCACGGCGTCCACGCCGCCGAGCACGCCGAGCTGGTCGCCCGCCGCTTCGCGGGCTTCGCCGGCGAGCTGGCCGGAGCGCTCGCTCCCGGCGACCCCTGCCCGGTCTGCGGCTCCTGCGAGCACCCGCGCCCCGCCGAGCACGGCGAGCTGCCGCCCGTCGGCACCGGCGAGATCGAGAAGGCGCGCACCGCCGTCGACCGCGCCGCCGCCGCGATGGACGCCGCCCGCGAAGCCGAGAGCGCCGGCGCGCTCGCCCTGGCGGCTCTCGAGGAGCGGGCCGGCGCCACGACCGCCGAGGAGCTGCAGACCGCCCGTGCCGAGGCCGAGACGCGGCTCACCGCGTCCCGGAGCGCCGCGACGCGGCTCGAGGAGCTGCGGCGCGAGCGGTCGGACCTCCGTCTCCGCAGTGACGACCTCGCGGCCGCCCTCGAGACCGCCCGCGCCGAGCACCAGCGCCTCAGCTCCGACGCCGCCCTCGCCGCCGAGGCGCTGCGCCTCCTGCGCGAGCGGATCGACGCCCACCGCGACGGCGCGGCCAGCATCGCCGACCGCGTCGCGGCCCTCACCGCGCAGCGCCGCCTGGCCGACGCGCTCGTCGAGGCCGAGGACGCATCGACCACGCGCCGCGAGGCGGCCGAGGCCGCCGAGGTCCAGCTCGCCGAGGTGGTCGCCGACCGCGGCTTCGCGAGCGCCGACGACGCCGAGTCCGCCGCCCTCACCTCGGGCGAGCGCGCCCGCGCCGAGGCCGTGGTCGCCGAGCACGAGCGCCGCCGCAGCTCCGTCGACTCGGTGCTGGCCGACCCCGAGCTCGCCGGCCTGCCGACCGCCCCCG
Organism: Rathayibacter sp. VKM Ac-2928; assembly: GCF_022815545.1. Classification (NCBI taxonomy): domain Bacteria; kingdom Bacillati; phylum Actinomycetota; class Actinomycetes; order Micrococcales; family Microbacteriaceae; genus Rathayibacter; species Rathayibacter sp. VKM Ac-2928. The sequence continues at coordinate 1,030,822 of NZ_JALGRU010000001.1, read as the reverse complement.
TCGACCTCGCCGCCGCGGAGGAGGACGCGCGCGCCGCCTCCGCCCGCCGCGACGAGGCCCGCTCGCGGCACTCGGTGCTCGAGCACCGCGCCGCCCGGCTCGCCGAGCTGGCGGGCCGCGCCGAGGAGCGACTGGCGATTCTCGACGAGCGCCTGCGCCGGCACGAGGAGCTCCGCGCCCTCGCCGAGACGATCGACGGCCGCGGGCAGAACACCCGCCGGATGGACCTCGAGGCCTTCGCCCTCGCGGGCCGGCTCGAGGAGATCGTGGCCGCCGCGAATCTGCGGCTGAACGCGATGACCAGCGGCCGCTACGCGCTCGTGCACGACGACTCGCTCGCCTACCGCGGCGCCGCCTCCGGGCTCGGGATCGACGTGCTCGACGCCTTCACCGGCGCCCGCCGGCAGCCCGCGTCGCTCTCCGGCGGCGAGACGTTCCTCGCCTCGCTCGCCCTCGCCCTCGGCCTGGCCGACGTGGTCACGATGCAGTCCGGCGGCGTCTCGCTCGAGACGATGTTCATCGACGAGGGCTTCGGCTCGCTCGACGCCGAGACCCTCGAGACCGCGCTCGGCACCCTCGACGCGCTGCGCTCGGGCGGGCGCACGATCGGCCTCATCAGCCACGTCGACGCGATGCGCGAGCGGCTGCCGACCGGGCTCAAGGTCGTCGTCAGCGACCGCGGAGACAGCAGGATCCTCACGGCGTGACGGAGCGACCCGCTAGGGTCGTCGGCAGTGACACGGGGTGCCCACCAGGGCTGAGATGAGACCCGTCGAACCTGATCTAGTTCGTACTAGCGAAGGGATGTCGCGAATGAGCATTCGCACGCCTGCCCACCCGACCCTCCTCGACGGCCCGGCCGTCGCCCGAGACCTCGACGGGCTGCGGTCCGCCGTGCCGCTCGTTCAGTGCATCACCAACGCGGTGGTCACCGGCTTCACCGCCAACAGCCTGCTGGCGCTCGGCGCGAGCCCCGCGATGTGCGATCTGCCCGGCGAGGCCGGCGTCTTCGCCGGCATCGCCTCCGCGACGCTGGTGAACCTCGGCACCCCGCACGCGGAGCAGCGCGACGGCGCCCGCGAGGCCGTCGCGGCGGCGAACGCGGCCGGCACACCCTGGGTGCTCGACCCGGTCGCCGTCGGCCCGCTGCCGGTGCGCACCGCGCTCGCGGCCGAGCTGCTCGAGGCGCGACCCGCGATCATCCGCGGCAACGCCTCCGAGATCCTCGCCCTCGCCGGCCTCGGTGCGGGCGGTCGCGGTGTCGACGCCGTCGACGGCCCGGAGGAGGCGCTGGAGGCCGCGACTGCGCTCGCCCACCGCTCAGGAGCCGTCGTCGCCGTCTCGGGAGCCGTCGACGTCGTCACCGACGGCGAGCGCGTCGTCCGCGTCGCCGGAGGGCACCCGCTGCTCACCCGCGTCACCGGCGGCGGCTGCGCGCTGGGCGCCGTGATGGCCGCCTTCCTCGGCGCCGGCGGCTCCGACCCGCTCGGCGCCGCGGTCGCCGCCTCCGTGGTCTGGGGCCTCGCCGCCGAGCAGTCCGCCGTCACCGCCGCCGGCCCCGGCTCGTTCGCGGTCGGCCTCCTCGACGCTCTCGCCGCACTCACTGCCGACGACGTCGAGAGCGGAGCGCGGATCGCATGATCGACCTCTCGCTCCAGCTCGTCACCGACACCCGCCTCTGCGGTCCGCGCGGAGTCCCGGCCGTGGTCGCCACGGCCGTCGCCGGCGGCGTCCGCGTCGTCCAGGTCCGCGACCACGACGCGACCGCCGCCGAGCTCGTCGCCCTGACCTGCGCCGTCGCCGCCGTCCTCGACGAGCGCACGACCCTGCTGGTCGACGACCGCGTCGACGTCGTCCTCGCCGCCCGCCTGGCCGGCGCCCGCGTCGACGGCGTGCACGTCGGCCAGTCCGATCTCCCGGTCCTCGCCGCGCGCAGCATCCTCGGCGCCGACGCGGTGATCGGGCTGACGGCGAACACCCCGGCCCACCTCTCCGCCGCGCACGCCCTGCCCGCCGGCACCGTCGACTACCTCGGCGTCGGAGTGATCCGGGCGACGGCGACCAAGCCCGACCACCCGGTCCCACTCGGGATCGACGGCTTCGCCGCCCTCGCCGCCGCGACCCCGCTCCCCTGCGTCGCCATCGGCGGCGTCACGGCCGGCGACGCCGCGGCCCTGCGCCGCGCCGGCGCGGCCGGTCTCGCGATCGTCTCCGCGATCTGCGCGGCCGACGATCCGGAGTCCGCGGCCCGCGCCTTCCGAGCGGAGTGGGACCGATGAGTGCCGCGCTCCCGCTGCCCCGCCCGATCCCCCGCGTCCTCAGCATCGCCGGCACCGACCCGACCGGCGGCGCCGGCATCCAGGCCGACCTCAAGTCGATCGGCGCGCTCGGCGGCTACGGGATGGCCGTGGTCACCGCGCTCGTCGCGCAGAACACCCGCGGCGTGCGCTCGATCCACCTGCCGCCCGCCGCGTTCCTCCGCGAGCAGCTCGACGCGGTCAGCGACGACGTCGAGATCGACGCCGTGAAGATCGGCATGATCGCGAACGCCGAGCTGGGCGGGATCATCGCCGCCTGGCTGGACGACGTCCGCCCGCCGCTCGTCGTCGTCGACCCGGTGATGGTCGCCACCAGCGGCCACCGCCTGCTCGACCCCGAGGCGGAGGAGGCGGTCCGCGCGCTCGTCCGCCGTGCCGGCCTCGTCACGCCCAACCTCCCCGAGCTGGCCGTGCTCGCCGGAGCCGAGCCGGCCGCCGACTGGTCCGCCGCCCTCGAGCAGGCCCGCTCCGTGGCCCGGGATCTCGGCACCGCGGTCCTGGTGAAGGGCGGGCACCTCGACGGCCCGGCGACGCCCGACGCGATCGTCACCCCGGACGGCGGCGTGCGCGAGGTGCCGGGCGAGCGTGTCGCCACCCGCAACACCCACGGCACCGGCTGCTCGCTCTCCTCCGCGATGGCGACGCTCCTCGCCGGCGGCGGGACGACTCCGGACACGCTCACGCAGGCGCTGACCGAGGCGAAGGACTGGCTGAACGGCGCCCTCCGCGGCGCCGACGCGCTCCGTGTCGGCGAGGGCAACGGCCCGATCGACCACTTCCACCGCCTGCGCGCCCCGGCGTTCTGCGAGCGGATGTGGGCCGAGACGGAGCAGCTCCGCGCCGAGATCGACGCGCTGCCGTTCGTGACGGCGCTCGGCGACGGCTGCCTCGCCCGCGACGACTTCGAGTGGTACCTCGAGCAGGACGCGCTCTACCTCACCGAGTACGCCCGGGTCCTCGCGGTCGCGGCGCAGCTCGCGCCGAGCACCGCCGAGCAGATCTTCTGGGCGGAGTCCTCGGCCTCGGCTCTGGCGGCGGAGGCGCAGCTGCACCGCGACCGCCTCGGCGAGCGCACGGCGACGGCCTCCCCCGTCACCCGCGGCTACATCGACCACCTGCTCGCAGTCGGCACGAGAGGGAGCTACGGCGAGATCGTCGCCGCGCTGCTGCCGTGCTTCTGGCTCTATGCGGACATCGGCGTGCGCCTCGCCGCGGCGAACCGGCCCGGGCACCCCTACGCGGACTGGCTCGTCACCTACGCGGATCCTGCCTTCGCCGTCGCGACCGAGCGCGCGATCGCGATCACCGAGGCGGCCGCCGCTCGCGGCACGAACGCGGAACGCGCCGCCATGGGCGACGCGTTCCTGCGCTCGAGCGTGTTCGAGCGCGACTTCTTCGCGGCTCCGCTCAGCCGATCGCCTCGCGGAGGACGTGCATGAGCGCGTCCAGCTGAACCGTGTCGGCCGAGGCGACCTCGGCGTCCGCGCCGTCGAGCGCGCGGGCGGCGAGGCCGGCCTTCGCGTCGATCAGCTCGGCGATCTTGGCGTCGATCGTGTGCGCCGCGATGATGCGCCAGGCCGTGACCGGCTCCTCCTGGCCGATGCGGTGCACGCGGTCGATCGCCTGCGTCTGCTCGGCCGAGGTCCAGGACAGCTCGGCCAGGACGACGTTGGACGAGGCCTGCAGGTTGACGCCGACGCCCGCCGCGGTGAGCGAGCAGACCGCGACCGAGACGTCGGGGTCCTCGTTGAACGCGTCGATCTGCGCCTGGCGGAACGTCGCCGACTGGTCCCCGCGGATCGAGACGGAGGTGAGATCGCGCTTCTCGAAGGTCTCCTCCGCCTGGTCCATCACGTCGATGTGCTTGGCGAAGAAGACCACCTTGCCGACCGAGCGGGCCAGCTGCGAGGCGTAGTCGGCGGCGAGCGCCGCCTTGGCCTGGCCGATCCGGCGCACCATCGTGAAGACGTTCTCGCCGGTCTTGGCCGACTTCGACTCCTCGAGCTCGCTCTGCGCGACGATGCGGACGAAGCGCTCGCGCTCGTCGTCGTCGAGCTCGTGCGTGATCGACGCGGTGACGGCCTTGTAGCGCTGCAGCATCCGGGCGCCGAGCTCGCGCTCCGCCTTCTGGATCGAGCGGCCGAGGTCGTCGTCCAGCTCGACCGGCAGGTCGACGATCCGCTTCGAGGGCAGGTCCGCTGCGACGTCGATCTTCTTCCGCCGGACGATGCCGAGGTCGATGACCGCCTCGCGCGCCTCCGGGTAGAAGCCGGTGTCCGCGGGGGTGAGCCCGGTGTCCTCGAGCAGGCTCATCAGCTCGGGGCCGGGCTTGGTCTCGTCGATCCAGCCGAGGAAGCGCCAGATCGCGCGGAAGTCGTCCACGTCGTTGATCAGCGGCGTTCCCGTGAGGGCGATCATCAGCGGGTCGTGGCCCGGCGTCGTCTCGCGGATCTTCGCGGCCAGCGCCAGCACGCTCTGCGAGCGCTGCGAGCGGAGGTTCTTGATGAAGTGCGCCTCGTCGACGACCATGCCGCGGAAGCCGAGGCTGCCGAGCCATCCGATGTGCCGGTCGAGGATGTCGTAGTTGACGATCACGACGTCGGCGAAGGCGTCGAGCGTGCCGCCGTCGCCGTGGATGACGGTGGCGCGGCGCTGCGGCGTCCAGCGCTCGACCTCGCGCGCCCAGTTCATCTTCACGACGTTGGGCACGACGGCCAGCAGCGGGTAGGAGCCGGTGACGGACGCGGCGAGGAGGCTCTGCGCCGTCTTGCCGAGGCCCGGCTCGTCGGCGAGCAGGAAGCTGCGGTGCCCCTCGCGCGCGCCCTCGATGAAGCGGGCCTGGTGCGGCATCAGGTCGCGCCCGCGCGGCGTCACCCGGTCGATCTTCGGCGGCTCGGGCAGCTCCATGCTGGCGGCGCGGCCGCCGGCGCCGTACTCGAACGCCTTGAAGAGCGGACCGAGCAGCTCCCAGTCGTCGAGGCGACGGCGGGCGGGGGTGGGCGCGCTGGCGATCGAGAAGTCCGGCGGGAGGAAGGGGTTGGCGAGCTGGCGGGCGCGCACCGACGGCGGCACGACCTGGTTGACCGGCATCTCCGGCTTGGGCTCCGGCTCGGTCACGATCAGCAGCTCGTCGGGACTCAGCTCGGCGCCGGCCTCCAGCAGCCAGTCGCGGCGCAGCTTCTGCGCGGCCGCGGTGATGCCGGCCTCCGACTCGAGCAGGGCGATCAGGCTGGTGTCGCGCGCCGCGGTCTTCGCGAGGATCGTCGCGATGCCGTCGAGGCGCTTCATCTCCTCCGCGCGCTGCGAGTCGCTCAGCTCGGTGTCGCTCTTCACCCGCTTGCGCTCCTCGCGCATCAGCAGGGCGATGACGAGGAACTTCGTGCGATTGGTGGGCCCGACCTTGCCGGTCTGGGCCTTCGCCTCGACCTCGCGCACGCGACGGGCGAGGATCGGGATGATCCCGGAGTTGTCGACGCCGCGCGGGCGCGATCGGGGCCGAGTTCCCGGGCTCGCGCTCGTCGAACGACGCGACTGACCGGACTGACGCTGGCCGCTGCGAGCCATGCTCCTCCTCGACGTGGACGGGGGCGGAGGAGGGGTTCCCGCGCTCTACCGTCGCATTGCACTGTGCGAATCTTGCGTGCTGTGCGTGTCTTGCCTGCACCGCTTGTGTTGCACTGGCCGCGTCGCGTCGGAGACGAGACGGGCACCGATGCGCCCGGTGGCCGTCGGGAGCTCCGAGCAACGGGTCTGAGACCCGGTCGCAGCATCCCCGGCGTGCGGGTGCGCGACGAGTCTACTCCTCAGCGCCGGATCGGCGGCACCTGCGCCTGCGGGCGCGTCCAGCGGCCGCCGGATCACTCGGCGACGCGCACCCGGATGATCAGGCCGGCGGCCACCACGACGCCGACCGCGGCCAGGTGCAGCGAGGACCAGACGGCGTCCGGGAACGAGAACGGGAAGACCGGGTTCCAGAGCACGACGATCGGCGCGAGCCCGATCAGCCAGTAGTACGCCTTCGCCTGGATCGCGAACCAGCCGATGACGGCCGCGAGGATCGCCACCGGGTACCGGACGAAGTCGTAGGCGTCGCCGCCGACCAGCGCGAGCCCTGCGAGCAGGATGATCGCCTCGAGGATCCCCGGCGCCAGCGCCATCCGCGCGCTCGAGCGGGACGGGTAGCGGGCGGTCGTGCCGCCGCGCGGGGGGCCGGACTTCTCAGCGTTCACCCGTCGATCGTACGGGGCGGTCCCGACCGCTCCGCTGTGGAACCCCGCACGGGCCCGTTCGGCTCCCGCCCCTCGCGCGAACCGACCCGAACCGGGCGCACGCCCGCGCACAGGCACCAGTCCGCGTCCACTCGCAGAGCCGTGCCCCCGCGCCGTCACGAACGGACCCGGACCGGGTCCTGACTCACCCGCAGACCCCGACAGCTGTCCGTTCGGCCTCCTCGCCCCGAGCGAATCGACCCGGACGGGGCGCGAGTGCGCCCGCAGACCCCATCGAGGGTCGACTCGAAGGAGCGCGGCCCTGTTCGTGAGCGAACGGACGCGAATCGGGTCCGGACAGGCCTGCACACCCCAGCACGCGTCCACTCGAGCGCCGCACACCGATCGAGACGACTCGAAACGGGCGCCGACGCGTTCACGGATCACAGTCCGCGTCGTCTCGCCGGCCGATACCCCCGCCGGGTATCGGCGTCCCGGCGTAAACTGTGCGGGTGATCGAGGATCTGAAGAAGCGCTCCCTGCACCGCGCCCGCATCCTGGCGGGCCAGATGCGCGGCCTCGAGAAGGCCATCGAGAACGAGGACTACTGCGTCGACATCGTCACGCAGTCGCTCGCCATCCAGAAGTCGCTCGGCTCGCTGAACAAGCTGATCGTCGAGAACCACCTGCGCACACACGTGACCGCGATGTTCGACGAGGGCGGCGACGCGCGCGAGGCCGCCATCGCCGAGCTCGTGAAGATCTTCGAGCTGTCGAACAACCGCTCGTGACCGCGCTCACCGCCGTCCGCGGCGACATCACCCGCGAGCAGGTCGACGTGATCGTCAACGCCGCCAACTCGACGCTGCTCGGCGGCGGCGGGGTCGACGGGGCGATCCACCGCGCGGGCGGTCCCGAGATCCTCGAGGAGTGCCGGCGCCTCCGGGCGGGCGAGCTGCGCGACGGACTCCCCGCCGGCTCCGCGGTCGCGACCACCGCCGGCCGCCTGCCCGCCCGCTGGGTCGTGCACACCGTCGGCCCCGTCTACTCGCGGAGTGACGATCGCTCCGCTGTCCTCGCCTCCGCCTACACCGAGTCGATCCGCGTCGCCCGCTCCCTCGGCGCCCGCACCGTCGCGTTCCCCGCTGTCTCCGCCGGCGTCTACGGCTGGCCGATGGCCAGCGCCGCGCGCATCGCCGTCGACTCCGTCCGGCTCGCCGCCGCCGAGGACGGACCGGGCACTCTCGACGAGGTCCGCTTCGTGCTCTTCTCGGACGACGCCCTCGCCGCCTTCCGCGAGGCGCTCGGCTAGCTCGCCGTCCCGGTCGCGGCGCTTGAGCCCGCGTCCGCTCCGGTACCGGAGTCCGTGCCCGAGTCCGTCCCGGTGCCGCTCCCCTGGCCGCCGAACGACCCGGGACCACCACCGCCGGGGAAGCCGCCGTCCGGCATCCCGCCTCGCTGCGACGGGTCGAATCCGCCGACGGCGGAGGACCCGACCGAGTTCCCGACGGCGTAGCCGATCCCGAAGCCGCCGCCCAGCAACAGCAGACCGGCGAGGACGGCGAGCGCGATCCACCGGGCGCGGCGCCGTCGCCAGAGCGGCTGATGCGACCGCGCCGGCTCCGCCGCGCCCGGTGCCGCGGTCCCCGCCGTCGGCGGCGGCCACTCCGCCGTCCCCGGTGCCTGGTTCTCGATCGTGCTGCTCATGCTGCGCCTCCGGCTCTCGTCCGCACCCGGCCGGGTGCACGATCGACAGTGCCGCCACTGCCTATGACCCCGGCAAGAACCGCTGATCGATCCCCGAAGACCCGCATGAACGCGCAATCCGCCGTTCTCGACAACGAGAAAGGGGAGGGGACCACACGGTCCCACTCCCCCTTCGCGGTGAGGCTCTACGCCGTCTTCGGCCGCGCGAACTCGTCGTACGGCAGCGTGATCGGCCGGGTGCGCGGCGGCATCCGCAGCACCGAGTCGAGGGCCGGGCCGAGGGCCTCGCGCCAGGCGCCGTAGCCGGCCTCGTTGAGGTGCAGGCCGTCGGGCGAGTACTGCTCGAGCAGGGCGCCGTCCTCGCCGGCGAGCACCGGCCAGAGGTCGAGGTAGCCGGCGTGCGCGGTGGGCGCGAACTGCCAGAGGTGGCGGTTGACCTCGCGGATCTGCGCGCCGAACTCGCGGGCGCGCGGCAGGATCGAGGTCACCAGGATCCGCACGTCGGGGAGGTCGCGGCGGAAGGTCGCGACGATGGTCTCGATGTTGCGCACGATGTGCTCGGTCGTGCGGTGGTAGGCCAGGTCGTTCGTCCCGACCAGCAGGACCACCGTGTCGGGCGCCCCCTCGACGAGCCCGGGCAGCCGCTCCACGACGTCGTCGCTGGTCGCTCCGCCGATGCCCTCGTCGACGACCGTCGACGCGGTCAACCACTCGTCCCAGGACCCGCCCTGGATGATGCTGTCGCCGATGAAGGCGACCTTTCCCAGCTGGAGATCGCGCCCCGCGTCCGTGTCCGATCGTTCGCTCATCGTGCTCCTCTCGTTCGCGTCCGAGGCGGCGTCGCCGCCCGCGGACCCCTCCATTGTCACCGCTGCGCCCCGCGCCCACCAGGGGAGCGCTCCTCGCCGGCGTCCGCGAGGTCGGTCGCGGTGGCCGTGATGCGGTTGGCCATCCCGTTGAAGATCACGCCGTGGAAGGGCAGCACGGCGAACCAGTAGAGCCGGCCGCCGAGCCCCTGCGGGAAGAACACGGCGCGCTGGGTGTACACCGATCCGCCGTCCTCGCCGGGCTCCGCACGCATCTCCAGCCAGGCACCGCCGGGCACCTTCATCTCCGCGCGAAGGCGCAGCAGCGTCGGCCGCTCGATCGCCTCGACGCGCCAGAAGTCCAGAGCGTCGCCGGCGTGCAGCCGCTCGGAGTCGCGGCGCCCGCGCTGCAGGCCCACTCCCCCGACGAGCTTGTCCATCCAGCCGCGGATCGCCCAGGCCAGCGGGAAGGAGTACCAGCCGTTGGTGCCGCCGATGCCCTCGATGACCCGCCAGAGCTTGGCCGGATCGGCGTCCGTCCTACGGACCTTGAGGTCGACGTAGACCGTGTGGCCGGCCCACTCCGGGTCGCTCGGCAGCGGGTCGCTGGGGGCGCCGACGACCTCGGCGTTCTGCCAGCTGGTCTCGATCTCGCCCGCCTGCATCTTGCCCAGCGCGAGCCGGACCGAGCGGCGGTACGGCGTCAGGCCGCCCTCGGGGTCGGGGATCAGCGCGCGGATGTCGTCCTCGCGCACCACGCAGTCGTACTGCAGCGACGCGATGATCGGCACCGCGAGCGAGCGCGGGATCGGCGTCACCAGATTGACCCACTGCGAGGCGAGCCACGGCGTGAACACCGGCAGCGACGCGATCGGCCGCTGCGCGAGCCCCGCCTCGACCGCGTAGCCGTTCATCATCTGGCCGTAGCGGAGCACGTCCGGCCCGCCGATGTCGAAGGTGCGGTTCAGCGTCGCGTCCTCGAGGGCGGCGGCGCCGAGCAGGTAGTGCAGCACGTCGCGGACGGCGATCGGCTGGATGAAGTTGCGGACCCACTGCGGCGCGGGCATGTACGGCAGCACGTCGGTGAGGTGGCGGACCATCTCGAACGAGGTGGAGCCGGAGCCGATGATGACGCCGGCCTGCAGCGCGATCGTCGGCACGCCGGAGGCCATCAGGATGCGGCCCACCTCGGCCCGTGAGCGCAGGTGCGGCGAGAGCTTCTCCACGTCCGGGTGCAGGCCACCGAGGTAGACGATCCGGTCGACACCGGACGCGAGCGCGGCCTCGGCGACGTTCATGGCGGCGCGGCTCTCCACCTGCTCGAAGCGCGCGTGGTCGGCGCCCGAGCCCATCGAGTGCACGAGGTAGTAGAGGACGTCGACACCTTCGAACGCGGCCGCCAGCGACTCCGGGTCGCTGAGATCGCCCTGCGCCACCTCGACCTCCTCGGCCCACGGGACCTCGGCGAGCTTCCGCGGGTCGCGGACCAGCACGCGGACCCGGTAGCCGGCCTCGAGCAGGCGCGGGGTGAGGCGGCCGCCGATGTAGCCGGTCGCTCCGGTGACGAGCGCCAGCGGGCGCGACGGGTCCGAGGGGCGCGACGGGGCGGGTGAGGATTCGCTCATGCGAGCCACGGTACGCCGCCACCCCTGGACGCTCTCCCGCTGGTGCGCCGCTCCGGCCACTGCTAGGACCGCCGGAGCCACCCCCGCGGACTCCGGAGGCGTCAGCCGGCCGGTCGCTCCGCGCCGAGGATCGTGCGGACCTTCTCGACGTCGTCGTTCATCTGCCGGATCAGCGGCTCGACGCCCTCGTAGGCCACCTGGCCGCGGATCCGCGAGACGAAGGCCACGTCGACGACGCGGTCGTAGAGGTCGATCGTCTCGTCCAGCAGGTAGGCCTCGACCTGCTTGGGCGGCACGCCGACGAAGGTCGGGTTGCTGCCGACGGAGATCGCGGCCGGGTAGCTGCGGCCCTCGGTGACGAAGCGGCCGGCGTAGACGCCGTCGGCGGGGATCAGCCCCTGCGACTCGGGCGAGAGGTTCGCGGTCGGGAAGCCGAGCTCGCGGCCGCGCTTGGCGCCGTGCACGACGACGCCGCGCACCACCGGCTCGTGGCCGAGCAGCCAGGTCGCGTGCTCGACGTCGCCCTCGGCGAGCAGCTCGCGGATCCAGGTGGACGACACCCGGCGGCCGTGCTCGGGCCGCACGTCGTCGATCAGCTCGACCTCGAAGCCGTGGGTCTCGCCCAGCGTGCGCAGCATGGCGACGTCGCCGGCGCCGTGGGCACCGAAGCGGAAGTCCGAGCCGACCAGCACCACGCGCGCCTCCAGGGCGTCGACGAGCACCTGCTGCACGAACTCCTCGGGGGTGAGCGCGCGGAACCGCTCGTCGAACGCCAGCAGGAGGGTCGCGTCGATCCCCGTCCCGGCCAGCAGCTCGAGCTTCTGCTCGTTGCCGACCAGCGCCGGAGGGCACTTCTCCGGGGCGATCACGCTGAGCGGATTGCGGTCGAAGGTGACGACGACCGCCGCGAGACCGCGCTCGCGGGCCCGCGCGTGCAGGGTGTCGATGACGGCCCGGTGGCCGGTGTGCACGCCGTCGAACTTGCCGATGGTGACCGCGGACGGGCCGATGCCGGTGAGGTCGGCGGGGCGCTGCTCGACGCGCATCAGGCCTGCTTCCCCGCGGCGGAGCGCCGGCCCTGCACCCGCAGCCACCAGAGCCCGAGCACCGGCAGCACGAGCGGGATGAGCAGGTAGCCCGCGCCGAACGCCGCCCAGACCGTCGACTGCCGGCCGAACGGATCCGCGCTCGAGAGCCCGAGCAGCTGCGGCGCCAGCACGCTGATCGCGCCGACGACGAGCACGCCCACCAGCTCGAAGGTGATCGTCACGAAGGCGATGCGCTGCCAGACCCGGCCGGGCGCCACGAGGGCGATGGTCGCGAGGATGTAGACGACGGCGGAGAGCGCCGAGAGCGAGAACGCGAGCGGCGCCTCGTCGAAGCGGTCGATGATCTGGAAGACCGAGCGGCCCGTCGCGGCGAGCGCGAGGATGCCGTAGACGACGACGAGGAGGCTGCCGATCCCCCGGGACCGCGCCGAGCGGGCGGGTCGCTGATCGGGGTGTGGCAGAGCTGGGTCCTGGGCCGCCCGTCCGGGCGCATCGCTGGGTTGGTTCGACATCGCAGGGTCAATGGTAGGCGCTCGCTGCGCCCTCTCCCCCTCGGCCGGGGATCGGGAGCGTCAGGCGGCCTGGAAGAACCAGATCTGGTGCATCCGGTAGACCATCACGGCGATCGCGAGGCAGACGACGCCGAGGATGACCGTGCTCCACCGGCTGCGCTCGATCAGCGCCCAGAAGCCGGCGGCGAGCGGCAGGATCAGCGCCGAGACCAGGTAGATGTAGAACTCCGGCAGGCTGCCCGAGGGCCGGTTGCCGACCAGGGGCGAGACGATCGCGACGGCGAGCTGGACGATCAGCAGCAGCTCGACGATCGCGGTGGCCCCGACCGTGACGTCGGAGGGGCGCCGGCCGATCATTCCGAGCACCAGGCAGAGCAGTCCCGCCGCCACGGCGATGCCGACCTGGAGGGTGGTGAACCAATCGATCACGACGTCGCCACCCGGAGGTCCTCGGTGGGGAAGTTGACGACGCTCTTCAGCGCGGCGCCGCGGCGCTCGGCGAGGCCGACCAGGCGCTCCCCCGGACCGACGGCGGCGAGCAGGCCCTTGGCTCCCGCGAACGCCTCGGGCACCGGGATCCGCTTGCCGTTCGCGAGGTCGACCGCCTCGCCGGCGTCCAGGTGCAGCAGCGGGAACAGCTCGCCCGCGACAGCGGTCGGCGTGAGCAGGGCGGCGGGGACGTCGAGCTCGTCGATGACGCCGGCCCCGGCGACCCGGAACGGGCCGACGGCCGTGCGGCGGAGCACGGTGAGGTGCCCGCCGACGCCGAGCGCGGCGCCGAGGTCGCGCGCGAGCGCGCGGATGTAGGTGCCGGAGGAGCAGGTGACGCGGACGTCGAGGTCGAGGAAGCCGTCGGCCTCGCGGCGCTCGAGGACGTCGAAGGCGCTCACGGTGACGGGACGGGCCGGCAGCACGACCTCCTCGCCGTCGCGCACCCGGGCGTAGGCGCGGCGGCCGTCCACCTTGATGGCGCTGACGGCACTCGGGATCTGCTCGATCGCACCGGTGAGAGTCGCCACAACGGCGTCGACCGCCTCGGCGGTGAGGGCCGCCACGGCACCGGGCTCGGCGGTCGTGAGCGTCTCGCCCTCGCGGTCGTCGGTGCTCGTCGCGGCGCCGAGGCGGATCGTCGCCTCGTACTCCTTGTCGAGGCCGACCAGGTAGGTGAGGAGCCGCGTCGAGGGGCCGAGGCCCAGGATCATCAGCCCGGTCGCCATCGGATCGAGCGTCCCGGCGTGTCCGACCTTGCGCGTCCCGGCGCGGCGGCGGGTCCGCGAGACGAGGTCGTGGCTGGTGATCCCGCCCGGCTTGTCCAGCAGGAGGATCCCGTTCGGAGCCGCCGCAGAAGGGCTGGGAGTCTCGAGCACGGGTGCGAGGATACACGCGCAGTTCGGGAGTCGGCCCCGCGGAGCCCGCGCCCGGCACGACCGCCGCTCGCCGCGGTTCTAGGCTGTCCGGATGAGGATCGCCGTACTCGGAGCGGGCGCCGTCGGCGGCACCGTCGCCGCTCTCCTGGACCGCGCAGGACACGACGTCGAGGTGACCGCCCGGGGCGAGAACCTCACGGCGATCCGGCGGCAGGGCCTTCGCCTCGACGGCGCCTGGGGCGAGCACACCGCCTGGGTGCGCTGCGGCGAGACGCTCGACCTCGTCCCTGATCTCGCCGTGCTCTGCACGAAGGCGCAGGACGCCGAGGACGCGCTCCGCGCCAACCGCCGCACGGTCGACGGCACGCTCCTCGTCGTGGTTCAGAACGGGCTCGACGGCCTCGACGCCGCCGCCCGCCAGGTCCGCGACGCCCGCCTCGTCGGCGCGCTCGCCCTCTTCGCGGCCAGCCACCTCGAGCCCGGCCGCGTCACGGTGACCGCCCCGGCGACGACGACTCTCGGCGTCCCCGGCCGCCTCGCCGACGACGACGTCCGCCGGGCCGCCGCGATCCTCGGCGAGGCGGTGCCCACGGCCACCACCGACGACTTCCTCGGGGCGCAGTGGACGAAGCTGCTGATCAACGAGGTCAACGCGCTGCCCGCGATCACCGGCCTCTCGGTGCAGGAGACGATCGCGCACCCGGGCCTGCGCCGGCTGCTCGCGCGGGCGATGCGGGAGGCGGCGCGGACCGGCCTGGCCGCCGGCGTCCGCTTCGGCGCGCTGCAGGGTCTCTCCGACGCCCGGATCCGCGCGCTCGCCGCCGCGCCGCTGCCGGTCGTCGAGCTGCTGCCCCGGCGGATGGCGACCCGGATGGGCGACGTGCCGAACCCCGGGTCGACGCTGCAGAGCGTGCGGCGCGGAGTCCCGAGCGAGATCGACCACCTGGCCGGCGCCGTCGTCCGCACCGCGCACCGCCTCGGGCGCGAGGCGCCGGTCAACCAGCTGCTCGTGGAGCTCGTGCACGAGGTCGAGCGCTCGGGCGCGTTCCTGCCGCCGGACGACGTGGTCCGGCGGGCGTCCTCCGTCTAGCGGAGGAGCGCGGGACAGCTCAGCAGGAGTCGGCGAAGAGCCGGCGCGGGTGCTCCGGGTCGCGGACGTCCACCAGGATCCCCGCGATCCGCTTCGGATCCGTGCTCGCCCGGTAGGCCTCGTCGACTGGCGGCTCCTGGGTGTCGAGCCGGATCGACGTGCTCCACGCTCCGCGGAGCTCGGGGCGCAGAGCGAACGGCCCGTCGACGAGCAGCACGGCGTCGCGGCCGGCGGTGCGCCAGCGCGCCTGCCGCGCCTCGTCGCGCACGCCGTCGTAACCGGCCAGGACGAAGCCGGTGCTGCCGCCCAGCTTGAACGGATCGAGCAGCACCCGGCGCAGCAGCTCGTAGTCGTAGCCCGCGAGGTAGGCGCGCTGCGCCTCCGGGATCGACGGATCCTCCCGCTCGGCCCGGGGACGGCGGAAGTCGGCGAGGTGCGCGACCACCGTGTCCCGGCCCGCCCGGCGCATCGCCTCGGCCAGTGCGAGCGCGAACGCGCCGGACACCTCCGGGTCGTCGCCGTCGATCCCGATCGTCACGCGGCCGTGCCCGTAGTTGTGCAGCACCTCCGCCGCGAGAGCGTCGAGCACATCGGCCTTCTGCGGAGCCCACTTGGTCATTCGCCCACGATACGCGGGACGGCCTAGGGTGACCTGATGCCCACCGGATCGACGCCCGCCGCATCGGTGCCCGTCGCATCGGTGCCCGTCGCACCGACGCCCGCACTCTCCGCCGCGATCGTCGACTGGTTCCGCGAGAACGCCCGCGATCTGCCCTGGCGCCGCGAGGGCTTCCCCGCCTGGGGCACCCTCGTCAGCGAGTTCATGCTCCAGCAGACGCCGGTCGTTCGGGTGATCCCGCGGCTCGCCGAGTGGCTCGAGCGCTGGCCGACCCCGGCCGATCTGGCGGCCGTCCCTCCGGGTGAGGCGGTGCGCGCCTGGCAGTCGCTCGGCTACCCGCGCCGCGCGCTGCGCCTGCACGCCTGCGCCGTCGCGATCACCGAGCAGCACGGCGGGGTCGTCCCGCACGACGTCGACACGCTCCTCGCCCTCCCCGGCATCGGCGACTACACCGCGCGCGCGATCGCCGTCTTCTCCTTCGGCCACCGGCACCCCGTCGTCGACACCAACGTCCGGCGCGTGATCGCCCGCGCGATCGACGGCGCGGCCGAGCCCGGCCCGCCGCGCGCGAAGGCCGACCTCGCCGCGATGGAGGCACTCCTCCCCGACGACCTCGCCGACGCCGCCGCCTTCAACGCGGGCGCGATGGAGCTCGGCGCGATCGTCTGCACCGCCCGCGCTCCCCGCTGCGACGCCTGCCCGATCCGAGACGCCTGCGCGTGGCGGGCCGCCGGCTACCCGGCCTACGACGGCCCGGTCAAGGCGCGGCAGAAGAAGTACGAGGGCTCCGACCGGCAGGTCCGCGGCCTGATCCTCGCCGAGCTCCGCGCCGCGCACGGCCCGGTGACCGCGGCCGAGATCGCCTCGCTCTGGCCGGACGCCGAGCAGCGCGACCGCGCCCTCGCCGGCCTCCTCGCCGACGGCCTGGCCACAGGCACGCCGGAGGACGGCTACCTGCTCCCCCACTCCTGAGCGGCGCTCCGGTGTCGGACGGGGCGGGTAGCGTGGCGCCGTGACCGGTCGCCGCCTCCGACTCCCCCGCCCCGACGCCGAGCTCGACAGCGCGCTCGCCGCCGTCCGCACCGCGAACGACCTGCCGGGCGCCTTCCCGCCCGACGCCCTCGCCGAGGCCGAGCAGGCCGACCGCACGGCGGACGACACGAGCCGGATCGACCTCACGGGCGTCCCCTTCGTCACGATCAACCCGCCCGGCTCCCTCGACCTCGACCAGGCCGTGCACCTCGAGCGGCGGTCCACCGGAGTCGTGCTCCGCTACGCCATCGCCGACGTGCCGGCCGTCGTCCGTCCCGGCGGCGCCCTCGACGCCGAGACCCGCCGCCGCGGCCAGACCTACTACCTCCCCGACGGCCGCGTCCCGCTGCACCCGCCGGTCCTCTCCGAGGGCACCGCCTCGCTGCTGCCCGACGTCGAGCGCCGCGCCCTGGTCTGGACCCTCGAGCTCGACGACGCCGCCGAACCGCGCACGGTCCGCCTCGAGCGCGCCCTCGTCCGCAGCACCGCCCGGCTCGACTACGCCGGCGTCCAGCGCAACGTCGACGCCGGCGAGCCGCACCCCTCGATCGCGCTGCTCCCCTGGTTCGGCGCCGAGCGCCTCGCCCGCGAGGCCGAGCGCGGCGGAGCGAGCCTCGCCCTCCCCGAGGAGGAGATCGTCGCCGTCGACGGCGGCTACCGGATCGAGCGCCGGGCACCCCTCCCCTCGGAGGGCTGGAACGCCCAGGTCTCGCTGCTCACCGGCATGGCGGCCGCGACGATGATGCTCGACGCGGGGGTCGGCATCCTCCGCACCATGCCCGCGGCCGATGAGGACACCGTCGCCGCCTTCCGCGCCCGCACCGAGGCCCTCGGCGTCCCCTGGGGCGCCGACGAGCTCTACGGCGCCTACCTCCGCCGCCTCGACACCGCCGACCCCGCACAGCTCGCGATCATGTCCGCCGCGGCGACGCTCTTCCGCGGCGCCGGCTACACCGCCTTCGACGGTGCCGCCCCGGAGCAGCCCGAGCAGTCCGCCCTCGCCGCCCCGTACGCGCACGTCACGGCCCCGCTCCGCCGCCTGGTCGACCGCTTCGGCCTGGCCACCTGCCTCGCGATCTCGACCGGAGCGGAGCTCCCGGCCTGGCTCCGCACGGCCCTGCCCGAGCTGCCCGCCCTGATGACCGCGAGCGACCGCCGCTCCGGAGCCGCCTCCCGCGCCGCCACCGCCGTCGTCGAGGCCGCGATCCTCCGCGGCCGCGAGGGCACCTCCTTCGAGGGCGTCGTCGTCTCCTCCGCGAGGACCCGCTCGCAGGTCCAGCTGCTCGACCCGGAGATGACCGTCGACGTCCCGGTGCCGCAGACGCCGGGAGCCCGTGTCGTCGTCGTCCTGGAATCGGTCGACGTCGCCACGGGCTCCGCGGTGTTCAGGCCTGCTGCCTAGTCCTCGTCCTCGTCCTCGCGCGGCTTCACGTAGGGGTCGGCGTCGCCGGCGTAGTCCGCCTTCGCGGCGAGCGACTGCACCTGGGTGTCCTGGTTGCGCGCCGTCGCGAGGAGGTCCTCGATGTGCTTCGCGTTCTCCGGGATCGCGTCGAGGATGAACTCGAGCGACGGCGTCAGCCGCGCCGTGATGTTCTTGCCGACCTCCGTGCGGAGCATGCCGGTCGCCGCCTTCAGGGCGAGCGCCGAGTCGGCTCGCTCCTCGTCGGTGCCGTAGACCGTGTAGAACACGGAGGCGTGCTGCAGGTCACCGGTCACCTGCACATCGGTGATGGTGACGAAGCCGAGTCGGGGGTCGCGGAGTCCGCGCTCGAGCCGCTTGGCGACGATCACCTGAATCCGTTCGGCGAGCTTCCTCGCCCGTGCCGGATCTGCCATGGCTGGTCCTCATCTCTCTCGACGAACCGTTCGGCTCGCCATCTAACCACTCCCCGGCAGTCCTGCCGGTCGTCTTGCTGGGGGCTTGCCCTCGCGAGCTCACCCCAGGTCTTCGTGCTGGCTGCAGCGCGGCTGCGCCGGCGCGGGTGGGGTGCCTCGCCGCGGCTCCTTCCCGCGCGGCTGCGCCGCGCCCGCCAGACCCGAGCCAGGAGCCGCGACGAGACACCCCACCCGCACCTCCCGTCAATACAGGCGGAAGTACGTACTCCCGGTCCCCCTCCCGCGCAGGCGCCCCACCCCACGTGCTGGTGCAGGTACCCGACGCGACATACCTCGGAGACCGGGCCCCCTCTGCACGTGCTGGCGAGTCGATCCTCCCGATCCCTCGTCAGACCTCCAGCCCCAAAGGGCAGGGCCCCTGGAACGCCGGAAGGCCCGGGCGGACCCGGGCCTTCCAGTGAGCATCAGGGTCAGCCTCGCGGCTTCTCCTTCATCTCGATCGTCTCGATCTCGTCGCCGATCTGGATGTCGTTGTACTTGCCGAGACCGATACCGGCCTCGTAGTCCGTACGGACCTCCGTGACGTCGTCCTTGAAGCGACGCAGCGACTCGATGGCGAGGTTGTCCCCGACGACGACGCCGTCGCGGATGACGCGCGCCTTCGAGTTGCGGGTGATCGTGCCGGAGCGGACGATGACACCCGCGATGTTGCCGACCTTGGAGGAGCGGAACACCTCGCGGATCTCGGCGACACCGGACTGGACCTCCTCGTACTCGGGCTTGAGCATGCCCGTGAGCGAGTTCTCGACCTCTTCGATCGCGTTGTAGATGACCGAGTAGAAGCGGATGTCCACTCCCTCTCGAGCAGCGCGCTCGCGGGCCTTCGGGTCGGGGCGGACGTTGAAGCCCACGATGATCGCGTTGTCGATCGTCGCGAGGTTGACGTCCGACTCCGTGATCGCACCGACACCGCGGTGGATGATGCGCAGCTGCACCGAGTCGTCGACCTCGATCTTGACGAGCGACTCCTCCAGCGCCTCGACGGCACCGGACACGTCGCCCTTGATGATGAGGTTGAGCGACTCGACCTTGCCCTCCTCGAGAGCGCGGGTGAAGTCCTCGAGCGAGATGCGCTTGCGGGCCTTGGCCAGCAGGGCGTTGCGCTGAGCGGCTTCGCGCTTCTCGGCGATCTGGCGGGCGGTGCGGTCCTCCTCGGTGACGAGGAAGGTGTCGCCGGCGCGGGGCACGGACGAGAGTCCCTGCACCTGCACCGGTCGCGACGGCACGGCCTCGAGGACGGCGACGCCGTTCTCGTCGGCCATCGCACGGACGCGGCCGTAGGCCGTTCCCGCGACGATCGCGTCGCCGACGCGCAGCGTTCCCGACTGGATGAGGACCGTCGCGACGGCACCGCGTCCCTTGTCGAGCTTCGCCTCGATCGCGACTCCGCGGGCCTCCTTGTCGGGGTTGGCGCGCAGGTCGAGACCGGCGTCCGCGGTGAGCAGCACGGCGTCCAGGAGGTCCTGGATGCCGGTGTTCGCGCGGGCCGACACGTCGACGAACATGACGTCTCCGCCGTACTCCTCGGCGACGAGGCCGAACTCGGTCAGCTGCTGGCGCACCTTGGCCGGGTTGGCGTCGGGCTTGTCCACCTTGTTGACCGCGACCACGATCGGCACGTTGGCCGCCTGGGCGTGGTTCAGCGCCTCGATGGTCTGCGGCATGATGCCGTCGTCCGCCGCGACCACGAGGATCGCGATGTCCGTGACCTGGGCACCGCGGGCTCGCATGGCGGTGAACGCCTCGTGACCCGGGGTGTCGATGAAGGTGATCGGGCGCTCGATGCCCTCGTGCTCCGCGACGACCTGGTACGCACCGATGTGCTGCGTGATGCCGCCCGCCTCGCCGGCGACGACGTTGGCGTTGCGGATCGCGTCGAGCAGGCGCGTCTTTCCGTGGTCGACGTGACCCATGACGGTGACGACGGGGGGACGGATCTGGAGGTCTTCGTCCGTCTCGTCCTCGAGCTCCTGCTCGAGGTCGAGACCGAAGCCCTCGAGGAGCTCCTTGTCCTCGTCCTCGGGCGAGACGACCTGGATCTTGAAGCCGAGCTCACCGCCGAGCACCTCGAAGGTGGCCTCGTCGAGCGACTCGGTCGCCGTCGCCATCTCGCCGAGGGCGAAGAGGACGGTGACCAGGTTGCCGGGGGGCACCGGCACGCCGGTCATGGCCTCGATCTTGTCGGCGAAGTCGGAGATCGACGCGCCGCGGCGCAGACGGATGACCGTCTTGCCGTCGCCGCGGGGGACGCTGACGCCGCCGAGCGACGGGGCCTCCCTGAGCTCGAACTCCTGACGCTTCGTGCGCTTCGACTTGCGGGCCTTGCTCTTGCCGCCACCGCGACCGAAGGCACCCGCGGTGCCACCGCCGGGGCCGCGACCGCGACCGCCGCCGCCGCCGGGACGAGGGGCGAAGCCGCCACCCGCTCCGGGAGCGCCGCCGGGACGCTGGAAGCCGCCGCCGGCCGGACGGCCGGGGCCGCCGGGACGACCCGCTCCGCCACCGGGACCGCCGGGACGCTGGCCGAAGCCGGCGGGGCGCTGGCCCATGCCGGGTCCACCCGGTCGGGGCGCACCGGGGCGGGGAGCCGCGGGACGGGGGATGTTGCTGGGCGTCGGGCGCGAGCCCATGCCCTGCGAGCTGGCGAACGGGTTGTTGCCCGGACGCGGGGGCGTCGGGGGACGCTGGCCCATGCCCTGGTTGCTCGCGAAGGGGTTGTTGCCCGGACGCGGGGCGCCACCGGGACGGCTGGAGCCGCCGGGAGCGGAGCTGCTGCCGCCGGACTTCGGCGGGGCTGCCGCCGGGGCCGGACGCGGGGTCGCCGGCTTCGGTCCGCCGGGGGTGGCGGGCGAGGCAGCGGGGGTCGCTGCGGCGGGCTTCTCGGCCGCGGGCGCCGGAGCGGCGGCCTCGGTCGGAGCCGGAGCGGCGGGGGCGTTCGCAGCGGCCTGGGCGCGAGCCGCGGCCGCGGCCTCCTGGGCGGCCTGAGCGGCCGCCTGACGCTCGGCGACCGACATCGGCGGAGCCGGCGCCGGAGCGGGCGGCTTGGCCGGGCCGGGCATCGGCGCGGAGGGGCGGGCACCCGAGGGGCGGGGAGCCCCGGGACGGGCGGTGCCGGCGGTGGGCGCCGACGGGGTCGACGATGCACCCGTGCTCGCGCTACCCTGGAGGGCCTGGCGGAGCTTGCGGGCGACGGGGGGTTCGATGCTGGAGGACGGTCCCTTGACGAACTCGCCCAGTTCTTTCAACTTCGCAAGTGCGACCTTGCTGTCGACGCCGAGTTCGGCGGCGATCTCGTGCACGCGTGGTTTAGCCACTTCTCTCCTGTCTCGGACCTGCGCCCAAGACGGGGCAGGCCATCACAAACGGACGGATCTCATTTCGAGCCGCTCATCAGTCGTTGCTCATGATCAGTTCACGGGCCGTTCTGCCTGTTCTCTCTGCGGTGTGATCGTTCGCCTGGCCGGTTCCTCAGGGTGAGGAGCCGAGCCGGTCAGGTCACGGGTGACGTACTGCTCCACGGCGCTCGCGTCCACGCTCTCGCGCGTCCGGAACGCCCTGCTGAACGCGCGGCGCTTCACCGCGAGCTCGTAGCAGTCGTACGCGTCGTGCAGCCACGCTCCCCGCCCAGCACGGACACCCTGCGGATCTACCACGAGGACGTTCGAGGGGAGGACGAGCCTCAGAAGTGAGGCCCTTGGGGCGCGCAGACGGCAGCCGACGCACGTTCTGACGGGTTCCACTGTACTCCCTCGTTCCCGGGAGCGCCTCCCCGCACCGCCGACAGCGGGGATCACTCCCCGTCCATCACCGAATCGGGCTGGATGTCGATCTTGGCGCCGGTGAGCTTGGCGGCGAGTCGGGCGTTCTGACCCTCCTTGCCGATCGCGAGCGAGAGCTGGTAGTCCGGCACGAGGGCGCGGACGGCCTTGAGGCTCTGGTCGATCACGAAGGCGCTGGTCACCTTGGCGGGCGAGAGCGCGCTGGCGACGAAGGTCGGCAGGTCGGAGGAGTAGTCGACGATGTCGATCTTCTCGTTGTTCAACTCCGCGGTCACCGCACGGACTCGCTGGCCGAGCTCGCCGATGCACGCGCCCTTGGCGTTGACGCCCGGCTCGGTCGCCCGCACGGCGATCTTGGTGCGGTGGCCGGCCTCGCGGGCGAGCGAGACGATCTCGACGACGCCGGAGGCGATCTCCGGGACCTCGAGGGCGAAGAGCTTGCGGACGAGCGACGGGTGCGTCCGCGAGACCTGGACCGACGGACCCTTCGGGCCGCGGCTGACGCTCGTCACGTAGACGCGGATGCGGCGGCCGTGGCTGTAGTCCTCGCCGGGCACCTGCTCCTCGGGCGAGAGGATCGCCTCGATCGAGCCGAGGTCGACGTGGATCATCTTCGGGTTGGGGCCCTGCTGGATGACGCCGGCGACGATGTCGCCCTCGCGGCCCTTGAACTCGCCGAGGACCTTCTCGTCGCCGATGTCGCGCAGCCGCTGGTTGATGACCTGCTTGGCGGCGAAGGCCGCGATGCGGCCGAAGTCGCGCGGCGAGTCCTCGGACTCGCCGACGACGGCGCCCTCCTCGTCGATCTCGGGGACGAACACGCTGACGTGCCCGGTCTTGCGGTCGAGGTGCACGCGGGCGTCCACGGCGGTGGCCTTGTCGGCGTCGTCCGCCTGGCCGATGTGCTTGAGGTAGGCGGTGAGGATCGCCTGCTCGATGATCTGCACGAGTTCCTCGAAGGGGATCTCGCGCTCGCGCTCCAGCAGGCGCAGAACGCTCAGGTCGATGTCCATGGGCGGGCCTTTCTCTCTATTCACTTGGGGCGTGGCGGCGCAGCGCGACCACGTCGAAAACCGGTCCGACGCCGGCGGCGCCACGGCCGGAGCCGGGCCCGCGCGTCGGGACCATTGAGCATAACCGACCGCGCTGAGGGCGGACGGGACGGAGGGACCGGAGCCGCTCAGGCTCCGAGGCGGGCGAGCGCCTCGGCGGCGGGCAGCTGCTCGCGCTCGCCGGTGCGCCGGTCCCAGAGCTCGACGATGCCGTCGGCGGCGCTGCGGCCGGCGATGACGATCAGCGGCACGCCGATCAGCTCGGCGTCGCCGAACTTGACGCCCGGTGAGACCTTGGGCCGGTCGTCGATCAGCACGTCGCGGCCCGCGGCCTCGAGCGAGGCGCCGACCGACTCCGCGAGCGCGAGCGCCGCCGGGTCCTTGCCGGTCGCGATCACGTGCACGTCGAACGGCGCGACGTTCTCGGGCCAGATGAGACCGCGGTCGTCGTGGTTGCTCTCGGCGATGATCGCGAGGATCCGGGTCACGCCGATGCCGTAGGAGCCCATGGTGACGGTGACGAGCTTGCCGTTCTCATCGAGGACCTTGAGGCCGAGGACCTCCGCGTACTTGCGGCCGAGCTGGAAGACGTGGCCGATCTCCATGCCGCGGGCGGTCTCGATCGGGCCGGAGCCGTCGGGAGCGGGGTCGCCGCTGCGGACGTCGGAGACCTCGACGACGCCGTCGCCGGAGAAGTCGCGGCCGGCGACGAGGTCGAGCACGTGCTTCCCGGCGGTGTTCGCCCCGGTGATCCAGGAGGTGCCCTCGACGACGCGGGGGTCGAGCAGGAAGCGGATGCCGCTCGCGGACTCCTCCCCCAGGACGGCGCCCTCGGCCGACCACGGGCCGATGTAGCCCTTGACCAGCGCGGAGTGCTTCGCGAAGTCCTCCTCGGTCGCGGCCTCGACCTCGGCGGGGGCGAAGGCGACCTCGGCGCGCTTGAGGTCGACGTCCCGGTCGCCGGGCAGCCCGACGACGACGAGCTCGCGGGTCCCGTCGAGCGCGGTGAGCGCGAGGACGACGTTCTTGAGCGTGTCGCCGGCGGTCCAGGCGCGGCCGTCGGCGCGCGGCTCCTGGGCGTTGGCGAGGTCGACGAGCGTCTGGATGGTCGGGGTGCCGGGCGAGTCGAAGACGCGCGCCTCGGCGAGTCCGTCCACGGGCAGCGCCTCGGGCACGGGGGTCCGGTACGCCTCGACGTTGGCCGCGTAGCCACCCACCGAGCGCACGAAGGTGTCCTCGCCGACCGGAGTCGGGTGCAGGAACTCCTCGCTGCGCGAGCCGCCCATCGCGCCGGCGTCCGCCTGCACGATCACGTACTCGAGGCCGAGCCGCGCGAAGATCCGCTCGTACGCGTCGCGCTGCACCTGGTAGCTCGCGTCGAGACCGGCGTCGGTGTAGTCGAAGGAGTAGGCGTCCTTCATGGTGAACTCGCGACCGCGCAGGAGGCCTGCGCGGGGGCGCGCCTCGTCGCGGTACTTGTCCTGGATCTGGTAGAGCGAGAGCGGCAGGTCCTTGTAGGACGAGTAGAGGTCCTTCACCAGGAGGGTGAAGAACTCCTCGTGGGTCGGCGCCAGCATGTAGTCCGCGTCCTTGCGGTCCTTCAGGCGGAAGACGCCGTCGCCGTACTCGGTCCAGCGGCCGGAGAGCTCGTAGGGCTCGCGGGGCAGCAGCCCGGGGAAGTGGACCTCCTGCGCGCCGGCGGCCGCCATCTCGGCGTGGATGATCGCCTCGATGCGGCGCTTGACCTTGAGACCGAGGGGCAGCCAGGCGAAGACGCCGGGGGCCTGACGGCGGATGTAGCCGGCCCGGACCAGGAGGCGGTGGCTCGCGACCTCGGCGTCGGCCGGATCCTCTCGGAGGGTGCGGACGAACAGGTGCGAGAGACGGGTAACCACGAGGGACGATCCTATCCGGAGTCCGCGGCGGGGTGTCCCGCGCGGTCCGGGGTGGCGGCGGACCGGGCGTGTGCCGGTCCACCGCCCGCGGTCACTTCGAGACGACGACCACCGGGGAGCCGGTCGAGGTGTCGTCGGCGGGCATCTCGGCGGCCAGCCGGTTGGCCTCCTCGATGAGCGTCTTGACGATCTCGGACTCGGGGACGGTCTTGATGACCTCGCCCTTGACGAAGATCT
Source organism: Rathayibacter sp. VKM Ac-2928 (assembly GCF_022815545.1). Lineage (NCBI taxonomy): Bacteria > Bacillati > Actinomycetota > Actinomycetes > Micrococcales > Microbacteriaceae > Rathayibacter > Rathayibacter sp. VKM Ac-2928. The sequence goes on along the minus strand of NZ_JALGRU010000001.1, from coordinate 1,005,630 downwards.
GGCCTTTGCCGTTACCGGAGGCGACGCCGAGGTCGGCCTCCCGGGCCTCGCCCGGTCCGTTGACGACGCAGCCCATGACGGCGACGCGCAGCGGGACGCTCATGCCCTCGAGACCGGCGGTCACGTCGTTGGCGAGCGTGTAGACGTCGACCTGCGCACGGCCGCAGCTCGGGCAGGAGACGATCTCGAGCTTGCGCTCGCGGAGGTTGAGCGACTGCAGGATCTGCAGGCCGACCTTGACCTCCTGCGCGGGCGGCGCGGAGAGCGAGACGCGGATGGTGTCGCCGATGCCCTCGCCGAGCAGGATGCCGAACGCCGTCGCCGACTTGATCGTGCCCTGGAACTCGGGGCCGGCCTCGGTCACGCCGAGGTGCAGCGGCCAGTCGCCGCGCTCGGCGAGCTGGCGGTAGGCCTGGACCATGATCACCGGGTCGTTGTGCTTGACCGAGATCTTGAAGTCGTGGAAGTCGTGCTCCTCGAAGAGGCTCGCCTCCCAGACGGCGCTCTCGACGAGCGCCTCCGGGGTGGCCTTGCCGTACTTCTGCAGCAGGCTGGGCTCGAGCGAGCCCGCGTTGACGCCGATGCGGATGGAGACGCCGGCGGCCTTCGCGGCGGCGGCGATCTTGCCGACCTGGTCGTCGAACTTGCGGATGTTGCCCGGGTTCACCCGGACGGCCGCGCAGCCGGCGTCGATCGCGGCGTAGACGTAGTTCGGCTGGAAATGGATGTCCGCGATGACGGGGATCTGGCTCTTCTTCGCGATGATCGGCAGCGCCTCCGCGTCGTCGCGGCTCGGCACGGCGACGCGCACGATGTCGCAGCCGGAGGCGGTGAGCTCGGCGATCTGCTGGAGCGTCGCGTTGATGTTCGTGGTCGGCGTCGTGCACATCGACTGGACGCTGACCGGGGCGTCGCCGCCGACCAGCACCTTCCCGACCTTGATCTGACGGGTCTTCCGGCGGGGGGCGAGGGTCACGGGGACCTTGGGCAAACCCAGATTCACAGCAGGCACGAGCCCCATCGTACGCGCGCCGCACGGCCGGACGCCGCCGCTCCCCCGGTTCCCAGGTCCCGCCGATCTCCGCCGTCCGCGCCGGCCCTGCCTCCCCGAGTGAGCGACCCGCCGACGTCCGATCCGCAGGCGATCCCCCGCCCGCCACGCGTCCATACCTGTCCCCTCGACTCCTCCCCGCCCCCTCGCCTGCAGATCAGACCGACCTCTCGCGGCGAGCCGGGCAGGGACCGGCGCCACCTCCGAGGCGAACGCGCGAATCGCGTGCCAGCGATTCGCGCTAGCCGACCGCAACACGCTCCTCCCCACGCAACCCGTCGCAAACCCGACCGCGGCGAGCCGGGCGAGGACCGGCGCCACCTCCAAGGCGAACGCGCGAATCGCGTGCCAGCGATTCGCGCTAGCCGACCGCAACCCGCTCCTCCCAACACCACCCGTCGCAAAGCCGACCGCGGCGAGCCGGGCAGGGACCGGCTCGCAAGACAGCTCAGAACAGCGTGATCGGCTTGACGATGTCGGCGTAGATCAGCAGCGCGCTCATGCCGCCGAGGAGCAGGACGACCGCGTAGGTCAGCGGGAGGAGCTTGGCGATGTCGACGGGGCCGGGGTCGCGGCGGCCGAAGAGCTTGGCGATGCGGCGGCGCAGGCCCTCCCAGAGGGCGCCGGCGATGTGGCCGCCGTCCATGGGGAGGAGGGGGACGAGGTTGAAGACGAAGAGCGCGACGTTGAGGGAGGCGAGGACGCCGACCATCGTCTGCACTTTGGAGACGACGGGCAGCTGGTCGGAGGCGGCGATCTCGCCGGCGATGCGGCCGACGCCGACGACGCTGATCGGTCCGTTGGCGTCACGGGCCTCGGTGCCGAAGGCGGCCTGCGCGACGTCGATGAGGCGCTGCGGCAGGTTGAGGATGACCCCCGCGACGCTCCTGATGTTCTCGCCGACGGTGCCGGGGACCGCGGTGATCGGCTGCTGCACGAGGGCCTGGGTCGGCGAGATGCCGATGAAGCCGACGGTCTGCGTCTCGACCGCGCCGGAGGAGTCGAGCACCGCGTTGCCCGCGGCGTCGGTGACGGCCACCTCGTTCTCGGCCGGGGTGATGGTCAGGGTGAGGGGCTGCCCGTCGCGCTCGACGGCGACGCTGAGCGGCACGCCGGCGGACGCGCGGATGATCGGGGTGAGGTCGTTCCAGGAGGAGACGGGCGTGCCGTCGATCGCGGTGATCGTGTCGCCGGGCAGGATGCCGGCGGCGGCGCCGGGCGCGAGCGGGTCGTCGGCGGAGCAGCTCTCGGTGGTGGTGTCGCTCGCCGGGACCACGCACTGCGAGACGGTGGAGATGGTCGACGTGTTCTGGGCGACGCCGATGCCGCAGAGCAGCACCGCGAAGAGGACGGTGGCGATCACGAGGTTCATGAACGGGCCGCCGAACATCACGATCACGCGCTTCCAGACCGCGAGCCGGTAGAAGGCGCGGTGGTCCTCGCCCTCGCCGATGGTCTCGGCGCTGGCGGCGCGGGCCTCGTCGATCATGGTCGCGTAGCCGCCGCGGCGGGGCTCGGGGTCGGGCGCCGACTCGTTGCCGTTCAGCCCGTTGAAGAAGCCCGTGCTCGACTCGCCGACGCGGTCGCCCGGGTGCTTGGGCGGGTACATCCCGATCATCGCGATGTAGCCGCCGAGGGGCAGCGCCTTGACGCCGTACTCCGTCTCGCCGCGGCGGACGGAGAAGACCGTCCGGCCGAAGCCGATCATGTACTGCGTGACCTTGACCCCGAAGAGCTTCGCCGGAACGAGGTGTCCGACCTCGTGCAGCGCGATCGACAGGGCGACGCCCACGGCGATGATGACGACGCCGAGGACGAAGAGCAGCACGGATTCCACTCGGTCACTGTAGGCCGCGGGGTGACCCCTCGGCTGGAGAGGCGCTGGAGGATCGCGATGAGGGCGCGATCAGCCCGTCGCGCTCAGGCGGAGGCGATCCGCGCGTCCGCCGTGCGGCGCGCCCAGGCCTCGGCCTCGGCCAGCGACTCGCGGGTCAGCTCGCCGTCCACGGTGTGCGCGTCGACGACGGCCTCGACCGTCGCGAGGATGTCCAGGTAGCCGATCCGACCGGCGTGGAACGCCTGCACGGCCTGCTCGTTCGCGGCGTTGAAGACGGCCGGGTACGACGCCCCCGCGACTCCGACCTTCTTCGCGAGCCGGACGGAGGGGAACGCCTCCTCGTCGAGCGGCTCGAACGTCCAGGACTGCGCGCGGGTCCAGTCCAGCGGGACGCCGGCGCCGGCGACGCGGTGCGGCCAGTCGAGGCCGAGCGAGATCGGCAGCCGCATGTCGGGCGGCGAGGCCTGGGCGATCGTGGAGCCGTCGACGAACTCGACCATCGAGTGGACGATCGACTGCGGGTGCACGGTGACGTCGATCCGGTCGTAGGGCACGTCGAAGAGCAGGTGCGCCTCGATGACCTCGAGGCCCTTGTTGACGAGCGTCGACGAGTTGGTGGTGACCACGAGGCCCATGTCCCAGGTCGGATGCGCGAGCGCCTCCGCCGGGGTGACGTCGCGGAGGGAGGCGCGGTCGCGCCCGCGGAACGGACCGCCCGACGCGGTCAGCACCAGCCGGCGGACCTCGCGGTGCTCCCCCGCGAGCAGCGCCTGCGCGATCGCCGAGTGCTCGGAGTCGACGGGCACGATCTGGCCGGGAGCGGCGAGCGAGGTGACCAGCTCGCCGCCGACGATCAGCGACTCCTTGTTCGCGAGGGCGAGGGTGCGGCCCTCCTCGAGCGCCGCGAGCGTCGGGCCGAGGCCGACCGAGCCGGTGATGCCGTTCAGGACGACGTCCGCGTCGACCGAGCGGATCAGCTGCTCGGCCTCCGCGGCGCCGAAGGCGGTGTGCTCGACGCCGAAGTCGCGCGCCTGCCGGGCGACGACCTCTCGGTTGGATCCGGCGCCCAGGCCGACCACCTCGAAGCGGTCGCGGTTCGCGCCGATGACGTCGAGGGCCTGCGTGCCGATGGACCCGGTCGAGCCGAGGATGATGACCCTGCGCATCCGCCCATCCTGGCACGGCGGCCCTCGGCCCTCCCGGGTGCGGAGCCCCTCCGGGTCAGCTCACCGCGAGGATGTCGACCACGAAGACGAGGGTGTCCGTGCCGCTGATGCCCGCGTTCGCGTTGCCCGCCTCGCCGTAGCCCTTGTCCGGCGGGATGACCACGAGCACCTGCGAGCCGACGGTCTGGCCGACCACCGCCTCCTTGAAGCCCTCGATCACGTCGCCCGTGCCGAAGGACGCGGGCGTGCCCTTGCCCCAGCTCTGGTCGAAGACCTCGCCGGTGCCCCAGACCACGCCCTGGTACTGGACGATCAGCGAGTCGCCGTCGGCCACGGTCTGCCCGTCGCCCTTCTTGAGCACCTCGAGCTGCAGCTCGGCCGGCGGGTCGGTCGCGGGGATCGTCACCGTCGGGGCGCCGTCCTCGGCGAGCGCCACCGTCGGCAGCCCGTCGACCGGGGCCTGCGGCTCGCCGGTCGCGGCCGAGGGGACGATGCCCTCGACGTCGATGACCATCACGATGGAGTCGTTCGCGGCGATCCCGAGGTCGGTGCTGCCGGCGTCGCCGAACGCGTCGGCGGGCGGGACGACCGCGACGACGCGCGATCCCACGGTGGCGCAGTTGACCGCCTTCACCAGGCCGGCCAGGTACTGCTCGGTGTCGACCTCGAAGGCCGCGCGGCCCCCGGAGGCGTAGCTGCTCGCCGAGAACTCCGCTCCGCTCGTGCCGTTGTACAGGGTGTAGTCGACGAGGACGGTGTCGCCCTCGGCGACCGTCTCGCCGGTGCCGTCGATGACGGTGGTGCCCTCGGTCGCGTCGACGCTCATCGGGGTGGGGAAGACGGTGACCGGCTTGGTCCCGAAGTCGCCCGCCGCGTCCACCGCCGCGGACGCGTCTCCGGAGGAGATGCAGGAGAGCGGAGTCGGGCTCGCACTCGGGGTCGCCTCGGGGGTGCCGGGGGTGCCCGGCGTGCAGGCCGCGAGGCCGAGGGAGGCGCCGAGGACGGCGAGGATCGCGAGGGTTCTGCGCACGGGTGCACCTTTCCTGCCCGGCAGGGAGCGGGACGACGTCGGGGGGATCGGTCCATCCTGCGGGCTGCGCCTCTGCCCCGGCTGAACGATCCCTCCACGGCGCCCACCCGGTCGCGCCGCCCCGGAGCGTCCCCGGCCCCCTCCCCGGGAGCCGCGCCTAGCATGGAGGAATGCGTGAATTCTCGGTCCCCCAGTCCCGCGCGCTCGTCACCGAGCTCCCCGGCCCCCGCTCGATCGCGCTGCAGGAGCGCCGCGTCGCCAGCGTCTCCCGCGGCGCCGGAACCCTCGCCAACATCTACATGGATCACGCCTCGGGCGCCGTCCTGGTCGACGTCGACGGCAACCGCCTGATCGACCTCGGCTGCGGCATCGGCGTCACCACCATCGGCCACGCGCACCCCGCGGTCGCGGCCGCCGCCGCCGCGCAGGCGGAGAAGCTGACCCACACCCTCTTCACCGTGACCCCGTACGAGAACTACGTGCGGGTCGCCGAGAAGCTCGCCGAGATCACCCCCGGCGACTTCGAGAAGCACTCGATCCTCGTCAACTCCGGCGCCGAGGCGGTCGAGAACGCGGTCAAGATCGCGCGCAAGCACACCGGCCGCCGCGCGATCGCCTCGCTCGACCACGCCTTCCACGGCCGCACCAACCTCACGATGGCGATGACCTACCGCCCCTGGCCCGAGCGCGCCGGCATGGGCCCGTTCCCCGGTGAGATCTACAGCCTCCCGATGAGCTACCCCTTCCGCGACCCCGAGGGCATGACGGGCGAGGAGGCGGCCGAGCGCTCGATCGACTACATCCGCACCCACATCGGCGCCGAGGAGCTGGCGGCGCTGTTCGTCGAGCCGATCCAGGGCGACGGCGGCATCATCATCCCGGCGGCCGGCTACTTCGAGCGGCTGTCGGAGTTCTGCACCGAGAACGGCATCGTCTTCGTCGCCGACGAGATCCAGGCCGGCATCGCCCGGACCGGCGCCTGGTACTCGATCGAGCACTTCGGCGTCGTCCCGGACCTCATCACCTCGGCCAAGGGCATCGCCGGCGGCTTCCCGCTCGCCGCGGTCACCGGGCGCGCGGAGATCATGGACGCCGTGCAGCCCGGCGGCATCGGCGGCACCTTCGGCGGAAACCCCGTCTCGACCGCCGCCGCGCTCGCCACCTTCGAGGCCATCGAGTCCGAGGGGCTCATCGCCGAGGCGCAGCGCGTCGAGCGCGCCCTGCAGGCCCGCATCGGCGACTGGGCCGAGCGCTTCGCCGTCGTCGGCGAGGTCCGCGGCAAGGGCGCGATGTTCGGCGTCGAGCTCGTGCACCCCGGCACGAAGAAGCAGAACCCGGAGGCGCTCTCCGCCGTCCTCAAGCACGTCACGACGAACGGCGTCATCGCCCTGGACGCCGGCAGCTGGGACAGCGTCCTGCGCATCATGCCGAGCGTGGTCATCAGCGAGGAGCTGATCGACGACGCGGCCGGTGTCATCGAGGAGGCGCTCGCCACCTTCGGCTGAGTCACTCCCTCTGCGTCGACCTGCGGGCCGCTCCTCGTCACGAGGGGCGGCCCGCGGTCGTCCGCCCCGGCCCGCGAGAAGGGCCCCGGCGGAGCGGTCGGCGGAGCATGACCCGAGCGGCATGCACCCGCCGGTAGCGTCGGGCGAATGCCGACCGACGACGCTCCCGCACCGCCGACACCCCCGGGGATCGGCGTCTCCGCGCGCGTGGCCCGCTTCACGATGAGCCGCCTCGGCCGGATGATCTACCGCCCGATCGTCGAGGGCCGCGACAACGTCCCGCGCACCGGCCGGGTCATCCTCGCCAGCAACCACCTGTCGTTCATCGACTCCCCCGTCCTGACCCTGCTGGCGCCGCGGCCGGTGCAGTTCCTCGCGAAGGCCGACTACTTCACCGGCACCGGAGCACGCGGCGCCGCGTCGCGCTCGTTCTTCACGGCGGTCGGAGCGGTGCCCGTCGAGCGCGGCGCCGGCCAGGCCGCGCAGGAGGCCCTCGACCTCGGCCGCGCGATCCTCGAGCGCGACGAGGCGTTCGCCGTCTACCCCGAGGGCACGCGCTCGCGCGACGGCCGCCTCTACCGCGGGCGCACCGGAGTGGCGTGGCTCGCCCTCACCACCGGCGCACCGGTCGTGCCGGTCGGGCTGGTCGGCACCCAGGAGCTGCAGCCCGTCGGCTCGAGGATCCCCCGCCTGCACCGGATCACGGTGCGCTTCGGCGATCCGCTCGACCTCTCCCGGCACGGCTCGGCCGACTCGGGTCGCGCGCGCCGGCACGCGACCGACGAGGTGATGACCGCGATCCACGCGCTCTCGGGCCAGGAGGCCGCGGGCGTCTACAACGAGTCGCCGCCGGTCACCGCGGTCGAGAAGATCCGACGGGCGCTGCCGCACGAGCGGCGCTGACCGCTCCGGTCGCCGCTGCCCGAGCCCGCCCGGATCAGTGCGCGTCGGCCGCCGAGGTCTGCGGCTCGTGTCCCACGGGGAAGCTCACCGAGTTCGCGATGAAGCACAGCCGCGAGGCCTCGCCGTGCAGCGACTGCGCGAGCTCGACCATCGACTCGTGCGCGACGCTTACCCGAGGCCGGAGGGTCACGGAGACGAAGCGCCCGCCCTCGCCCTCCTGCACCATCCGCCCGGCGGCGTCGTCGACGTACTCGGTCACGACGACGCCGTTCTTGACCGCGACGTGCAGGAACGAGAGCAGGTGGCACTGCGCGAGGGCGGCGAGCAGCAGCTGCTCGGGGTTCCAGCGGTCCGGGTCGCCGCGGAAGGGCTTGTCGGCCGAGGCGAGGATCGGCGGCGGGCCCTCGGCGACGAGGACGTTCTGGCGCCCGTAGTCCCGGTAGCCGCTGGTGCCGGTGCCGCGATTGCCCTCCCAGACGACGGATACGGCGTAATCGTGCTCCGCTTTCATCGGAATCCTCCTTCTGGGCCGTGGTTCAGGCCGGTCTCGGCGGTCTGGACCCCTGCTGCTCCGAGGCCCGCGGGTACACTCGGGGGACCATGACAGACACGCTCGCTCCCCAGGTTCCCACGTCGGCCGTCCCCCAGGAGCGTCGCGTCGCGACCGAGATCCCGGGGCCGCGATCGAGGGCTCTGCACGAGCGCCGCCTCGCCGTCGTCCCCACCGGAGTCGGCACCGCGCTCCCCGTCTACATCGACCGCGCGCACGGCGCGATCCTCGTCGACGTCGACGGCAACCAGTTCATCGACCTGGGCGCCGGCATCGGCGTGACGACGATCGGCCACACCGACGACGCGGTCGTCGCCGCCGCCACCGCGCAGCTCGGCCGCCTCACCCACACGCTCTTCACCGTCACGCCCTACGAGCCGTACATCCGCGTCGCGGAGCTGCTCGGCGAGCACACCCCCGGCGACCACGCGAAGAAGACCGTGCTGGTCAACTCCGGCGCCGAGGCCGTTGAGAACGCGGTCAAGATCGCCCGCAAGCACACCGGCCGCCCCGGCGTCGCGGTGCTGGACCACGCCTACCACGGCCGCACGAACCTGACGATGGCGATGAACTTCAAGGCGCTCCCCTACGGACTCGGCTTCGGCCCGTTCGCGAGCGACGTCCACCGCGCGCCGAGCTCCTACCCGTACCACGACGGCCTCTCGGGCGCCGAAGCGGCCGAGCAGACGATCTCGTACCTCGAGAAGACGGTGGGTGCCTCCGCGCTGGCCTGCCTCGTCGTCGAGCCCGTCCAGGGCGAGGGCGGCTTCATGGTCCCGGCGCAGGGCTTCCTGCCGGCCCTGCAGGAGTGGTGCACCGCGAACGGCATCGTCTTCGTCGCCGACGAGATCCAGTCGGGCATGGCCCGCACCGGCGCCTGGTTCGCCAGCGAGCACTTCGGCCTCGTCCCCGACCTGGTGCTCTCGGCCAAGGGCATCGCGGGCGGCCTGCCGCTCGCCGGCGTCACCGGCCGGGCCGAGATCATGGACTCCGCGCAGGCCGGCGGCCTCGGCGGCACCTTCGGCGGCAACCCCGTCGCGGCGGCCGCAGCCGTCGCGGTCTTCGAGCGGATCGAGCAGGACGGCCTCCTCGCCGAGGCCGACCGGATCGGCGCCCGCCTCGGTGCCGCGCTGCACGCCCTGCAGGAGCGCTACGACATCATCGGCGACGTGCGCGGCATCGGCGCGATGATGGCGATCGAGCTCGTCGAGCCCGGAACCGGGCAGACGACCAAGCGACCGAACACCGCGGCGGTCGCCGCGATCATCGACTACGCCGCCAAGCACGGCGTGCTCGTGCTCAGCGCCGGCACCTACGGCAACGTGGTGCGCTTCCTCCCCAGCCTCGCCCTCACGGACGAGCTGCTGGACGAGGCCGTGGCCGTGCTCGGCGAGGCGTTCGCGACCCTCTGAGCCCCGCCCGCTCCGTCGACGACCCGGCCCCTCCGCCCAGGAGGCGCCGGGCCGTCGGGCAAGATGGGGGGATGTCCGCAGGTACCTTCACCCTCGCCGAGTCCGTCGAACTGGCGGTGGTCGAGCGCTCCGGCTTCGTCGAGTCGCGCCACGCCGGGTCGGCCGTGCTCCTCGACTCCGACGGCCGCGTCGCCCGCACCCTGGGCACCCCGACGGCGCCGGTCCTCCCCCGCTCCTGCCTGAAGCCCTTCCAGGCCCTCGCCGTGATGACCGCCGGCGTCGAGCTGAGCGGGGCGGAGGCGGTCATCGCGACCGCGAGCCACGCCGGCATCCCGCAGCACGTCGCCCTGGTGCAGAACCTGCTCTTCCGCGCGGGCCTCGACCACACCGCCCTGCAGTGCCCGGCCGACTGGCCGAGCGACTCGGCCTCGCGCACCAAGCTGCTGCGCGCCGGCGCGAGCGCGGACCCGCTGTACATGAACTGCTCCGGCAAGCACGCGGCGATGCTGCTCGCCTGCGTGCAGAACGGCTGGAGCACCGACGACTACCTCGAGCGCTCGCACCCGCTGCAGCAGCACATCGTGGACACGATCGAGCGCCTGACCGGCGAGCGGATCGCCGGCTCGGCCGTCGACGGCTGCGGCGCACCGGTGCACGCACTGCCGCTGACCGCGCTGGCGAAGGGGATCTCGCGGATCGTCTCCTCCTCCCCCGCCTCGCCGTTCGGGCTCTACCGGCAGGCGGGCGTGCTCACCGAGGCGATCCTCGAGAACGCATGGGCGCTGGACGGGCCGGGTCGCGACAACACCGTCGTGATCGAGCGGCTCGGCCTGGTCGCGAAGCTCGGCGCGGAGGGAGTGCTCGTGATGGCCTCGCCCGACGGAACGACGGTCGCGCTGAAGATCCTCGACGGCAGCCTGCGCGCCGCCACGGTGGTCGCGCTCAAGCTGCTGGTGGAGGCGGGCACCGTGGACCGCACGGCGGCGAACGAGGTGCTGGTGCGGCTCAACCCGGTGGTCACCGGCGGCGGCAAGCCGGTCGGCGCGGTCCGCGCCTCCTACGTCTGAGGCGCCGGGGCGCCGCCGGAGCGGCCGGTCGCGCCGCTACTGCGTGCGCGCCAGCCGCTTCGCCCGGGCCGCCGCCGACACCTGCGTGACGACGACGATGAGGATCGCCAGCACGAACACCGCCGAGGCGATCACGTTCGCCTCGGCGGGGATGCCGCGGGCCGCCGCGATGTAGATGTACTTCGGGAACGTGGTGACGGACCCGGAGTTGAAGTTCGTGATGATGAAGTCGTCGAAGCTCAGCGCGAACGAGAGCAATGCCGCCGCGAGGATGCCGGGCAGCAGCAGCGGGAAGGTGATCCGCCAGAAGACCTGGGCCGGTGAGGCGTAGAGGTCGCGCCCCGCCTCCTCGAGTCGCGGGTCGAGGCTCGCGACGCGCGCCTTCACCGTCACCACGACGAAGCTGATGCAGAACATCGTGTGCGCCAGGACGATCGTGACCAGGCCCTTCTCGGTGCCGAGCGCGAGGAACTGGGCGGCCAGACCGGCGCCGAGCACCACCTCTGGGGTGGCCATCGGCAGGAACAGCAGCAGGCTGATCGCCGAGCGGAACCGGAAGCGGAACCGCACGAGTGCGATGGCGATCATCGTCCCGAGCGCGGTGGCCAGCACCGTCGCGACGACGCCGACCAGCAGGCTGTTGCCGAACGCCGTCATCACCTCCTCGCTCGTCCACGCCGACACCCACTTGTCGAAGGTGAAGCCCCGCCAGGCGAGGTTGCTCTTGCCCGAGTCGTTGAACGAGTAGACGAAGGTGTAGCCGATCGGGATCAGCAGGAAGATCAGCGCGAGGGCGGTGTAGATCCCGAGCCCGAGGCCCTTGAAGCGGCGCGGGCCTCGCACCGGCGCGGGAGCGGGTGCCCCCAGCGCCTCCTGGGCGCTCGCGACGGGGCGGTCGGCGGTGGCGGTCACAGGAGGTCCTCCGTTCCACTGCGCTTCACGTAGAAGCCGACGATGACCAGGATCACGGCCATCAGCACGATCGAGAGCGCGGCCGCGGCCGGATAGTTCTCGAGGGTGAGGAAGTTCGCCTCGATCGCGTTGCCCACCATCGAGGTCTGCGACGAGCCGAGGAAGTCCCGGCTCGCATTGATGTAGTCGCCCGCGGCCGGGATGAAGGTGAGCAGCGTGCCCGAGACGATGCCGGGCATCGAGAGCGGCACCGTGACCTTCCAGAACACCGAGGCGGGGTGCGCGTAGAGGTCGGAGCCGGCCTCGAGCAGCCGGGTGTCCAGCCGCTCCAGCGTCGTGTACAGCGGCAGGGTCATGAAGGGGATGAAGTTGTAGGTGATGCCGAAGACGACGGCGATCGGAGTCCCCGTGAGGTGGCCGTCGGAGGGCAGGATCGCGACGGTCTTGAGGGCCTGCACGAGCGGGCTCTCGTCGGCGAGGATCTGCTTCCACGCCAGGGTGCGGAGCAGGAAGCTGATGAAGAACGGCGCGATCACCAGCGTCAGCAGCAGGTTCTGCAGCAGCGGCCACGGCCGCGCCTTCACCCCGATGTAGTAGGCGAGCGGGTAGCTGATGACGAGCGCGAGCACCGTGGCGATCAGCGCGTAGCCGAAGGAGCGGATCGCGTGCGGCCAGTAGTCGGCCATCACGACGAGGTAGTTCTGCCAGGCGAAGCCCGGCGCGTACTCGCCGATGTCCCCGTCCGGCACCTCGACCTGGAACGAGGTCAGCACGAGCGAGATCAGCGGCGTCAGGAAGAAGAGCAGCATGTAGACGATGCCCGGCAGCAGGAGCACCAGGGCGATCGTCGACCGCCGGCGGACCGGCGGATCGAGCGTGTCGGCAGAGCCGGTCGCGAACGCGGCGAAGGCCATGCCTACGCCCCTCCGGAGCGTCCGGCGAGCAGCCCGCGCTTCTGCAGGGCGATCGAGCGGGTGGAGTCGTCGGCGGCGAAGCGGGGCACGGTGCCCGGCTCGTCGGCCAGACCGAAGCCGTGCTCGATGCTCCAGCTGACCCAGACCTGCGCGCCCTCGCCGACGACCGGCCCGAAGACCATGTTCTGGGCGAAGACGACGATCGAGCCGAGCGTCGGGATCTCGATCGTGTACTGCGTGCTGACGCCGCTGAAGGAGACGTCGACGACGCGCCCCGGGCCCAGCACGTTGCGGTCCGGCGAGTCGGCCGGCGCCTCCGTGAGCAGCTGGAGCTTCTCGGGGCGGACGCCGATCGTCATCTCCCCGGACTCGCGAGCCGCACGGGCGGTGGGCACGACGATCCGGGCGTCACCGGCCGCGATCGTCAGCGCGGTGGCGGTCGAGCCGACGACCTCGCCGGTGAAGAGGTTCGACTGGCCGAGGAAGTTCGCGACGAAGACGGTGCGCGGGAGCTCGTAGAGCGCCTCGGGGGCGCCCATCTGCTCGATCCGGCCCTTGTTCATCACGGCGACGGTGTCGGCCATGGTCATGGCCTCCTCCTGGTCGTGCGTGACGTGCAGGAAGGTGAGGCCGACCTCCTCCTGGATCGACTTCAGCTCGAGCTGCATCTGGCGGCGGAGCTTGAGGTCGAGCGCGCCGAGCGGCTCGTCGAGGAGCAGGAGCGCGGGCCGGTTGACGATGGCCCGGGCGAGGGCGACCCGCTGCTGCTGCCCGCCCGAGAGCTGGGCCGGGCGGCGCTGGGCGAGGTGGTCGAGCTCGACCAGCCGGAGCGCCTCGTGCGCCTTGCCGACCGGGTCGTCGATCCGGCGGCGCTTGAGACCGAACGCGACGTTCTCGAGGATCGACATGTGCGGGAACAGCGCGTACGACTGGAAGACCGTGTTGACCGGGCGCTGGAAGGTCTTGGTGGCCGTGACGTCCTTCCCGCCGATGAGGATCCGGCCGACGCTGGGCTCCTCGAGGCCCGCGACGAGCCGCAGGGTGGTCGTCTTCCCGCAGCCGGAGGGTCCGAGCAGGGCGAAGAAGGAGCCCGCGGGGATCGTGAGATCCAGCGAGTCGATGGCGGTGAAGCCCGGGTACTGCTTGCTGATCCCGACCAGCTCGAGGTCGGCGCCGCGCTCGGCGAAGGTTCCCATCGCCATCAGATGCCCAGCAGCACTTTCTGGAACTCGGCCTGGTAGTCCTTCTCCTCGTCCGCGGTGAGCGTCCGGAAGATGTGGGACTGCGCGAGCGTGTCCTCGTCGGGGAAGATCAGCTGGTTCTCGGCCAGCTCCGGGTCGATGCTCTCCATGGCGTCCTTCGCTCCGTCGACGGGGGTGATGTAGTTGACCCAGGCGGCCACCTCGGCGGCGACCTCCGGCTCGTAGTAGTAGTTCATCAGCGCTTCCGCGTTGGCCTTGCGCTGGGAGCCCATCGGCACGACGAAGGTGTCGTTCCACAGGGTGCCGCCGGAGTCGGGGAGCGCGAACTCCCATTTGTCGCCGGCCTCGGTGTTGATCAGCGTGATGTCGCCCGACCAGCAGATCGCCGCGAGGGTGTCCTCGTTCTGCAGGTCGTTGAGGTACGCGTTGCCCTTGATGTTGCGGATCTGGCCCTCGTCGACCTGCTTCCGGAAGACGTCGATCGCGTTCATGAACTCGTCGTCCCCCCAGGAGCCGGCGATGTCGGTGCCCTGGGCGAGCATGATCAGTCCGATGGTGTCGCGCATCTCGCTGAGCACGCCGACCCGGCCGCGCAGTGCCGGGTCCCAGAGGTCCTCGACGCTCGCGAGTCCGTTCGGCAGCTTCTCCTTGTTCCAGCAGATCCCGGCGAAGCCGGCCTGGAACGGGAGGGAACGGTGGCGGCCCGGATCGAAGTCGGGGTTCGCGAGCGAGGGGGTGAGGTTCGCGATGTTCGGGATGTTCGCGTGGTCGAGCTCCTGGATGTAGCCGCGCCGGGCCAGCCGCGAGACCATCCACTCGGTCAGGCAGACGGTGTCGGCGCCGATGTACTGGCCGAGCGCGAGCTGGTCCTTGACCTTGCCGTAGTAGGAGTTGTTGTCGTCGACCGCGACGTTGTAGGTGACGGAGATGCCGGACTGCTTCTCGAACGCCGTCAGCGTCGGGTAGCCGCCGTCGTCGTCCTCGTCGAGGTAGGCCGGCCAGTTGTCCCAGACCAGTCTCGGATCGGAGGCGGACTCGTCGACCGCGGCGGTGGGGGCGGCGCGCGAGACCTGGGCGCAGCCGGCGAGCGCCAGCGCGCCGACGCCGAGCCCGAGACCGCCGAGGACTGCGCGCCGCGAGAGCATCGCGCGCCGCTCCCGCTCGCGGGATCGTGCGACGGCGATGGCCTCGCGGAGGACGGGGTCCCTCGGGAGAGGACGGGTCATGGCTGCGGCTCCTGACTGCGTCGGTGCTCGGGCCCACCGGCGTGAACGTGGGGAAATACTGGCACAGTGCTCGGACGTCTGTCGATGACGGACGGAGGAGATCGGTGATCTGGAAACATGATTGTCACGAAATCCGCGCTCCGAGGGCTCTCCGACCACGGATTCCTCCTGTTCGGAGCCGATGGTCAGGACACCGGGGCGTCCGGCCAGCGCGCACGACGAAGACGGTCGTCCACCAGGAGCAGCACCCTGTCGCCCGCGCAGAGAGGTGCCGGCGGGAGCGGGCCCAGCACGACCCGCGCCTCGGCCGGGGGGAGGTCGAGCACGACGGGCGCACCCGCTCGGAGGCGGGCGAGGAGCGCCCTCGACACGGACCACTCCGCGACCGACCCGAGGATCGCCGCCCCGGCCGGAGGCAGCCCGTCCACCACCGCCGGGACCGGGAGCGCGGGGACACCGGCCGCGGTGAGCCTGGCCCGCAGCGCCCCCGCGCGGTTCGTCAGGACGGCGGTGGGCTCCTCGCCCGTCGGCACGACCGGCACGGCCGCCGGACGCCTGCCCGACGGCGACGGCGGCGGCGCGAAGACCTGGATCCGCTCCCCGCGCCACCAGCCGCCGCCCGGGGGCAGGTCGCCGCGGTACGGCTCGCCGTGCAGCGCGAGCAGCTGGTGCTCCTGCCGGTGTGCGGCGCGCAGCAGCAGGACGTCGTCGAAGGCGTCCCGGAGGCCGGCGAGACCGTCGGTCGCCCGGCGGGCGGTGGCGACGATCGGATCCTCGCCGGAGCGGAGCGCCGTCTGCAGGGCGTCGAGGAGTCGCCGGCGCTCGTCCTCGGTGCAGCGCCGCAGCAGCAGATCCAGGTCGTCGAGCAGGAGCGGACCGGACGGCCCCTCCTCGGCGACGATCGCGTCCCAGGCCCCCTCGGCGTCGAGCGGGCCGACCGTGCGAGCGCCGCCGAGCTGCGCGGCGACCGTGCGGAGCGCGCCGCTGCGACCGGAGCCCGCCGCTCCGAGGACGAGGAGGGAGCGGTGATCGAGGTGGACGACGTCCTGGCGCTGCTCGGCCGGGCGGTCGACGACGCCGAGCGCGATCCGGCCCGTCCGCCGGCGCTCCGGCAGGGGGATCCGGTCGGGGAGCGGGTCGAGCCAGGGCCGGTGCGCCGGGGCCGACCCGGCGCCGCTCCGCCTCGCCCTGGCGATGTCGTCCTCCTGCGCGAGGGCCGCCTGGATCAGCTGCCCGCGCCCGCCGATCGACACCACGCACCGACCCGCCGAGCGGTGCGGGATCCGCGCGGCGGCGTCCGAGCCGATCAGCGCTCGCGAGTCGGCGGCGTCGTGCACCCGGAGTGCGATCCGGAGACCGCAGTTCGCCGCGACCGCGTCGCGGACGACGCCGACCGGCCGCTGGGTGCAGAGCACGAGGTGGACGCCGAGCGAGCGCCCGCGCGCGGCGATGTCGGCGAAGGTGCGGTGCAGCTCCGGTGCGCGCTCCAGCACGACCGCGCACTCGTCGACGACGACGACCAGCCGCGCGAGCACACCGGGTGCCAGCCGGGCGATGTCCGGGACGCCGCGCTCGGCGAGGACCACCTCGCGACGGCGCAGCTCGGCGGCGATGCTGGTGAAGGCGCGGAGAGCCCCCTCGGCGTCGAGATCGGTGACCACCCCGGTCACGTGCGGGAGGGGCCGGAGCGCGCTGAACCCCGCGCCGCCCTTGAAGTCCGCGAGCAGGAACGTCACGGCGGTCGGCGGGTGCCGGATCGCCAGCCCCACGACCCAGGCGATCAGGAGCTCGCTCTTGCCGCTCCCCGTCGTCCCGCCGACGACGGCGTGCGGTCCGTCGCGGACCAGATCGATCTCGATCGGGCCGCTCGGCGTCCGCCCCAGCAGCACCGGGAGGCCGGTGCCGTCCTCGGGTCCGTCCCGGCCACCGAGGTCGGAGAGCAGCACGGTCCCCGGGAGCTCCGCCGGTCCTGCGCCGCGGGCGGCGGCGAGCGACTCGGCGTAGCCGCGCGCCTGCTCCGCAGCCACGAAGTCGACGACCAGCGGCTCCGTGGTGCCGGGCCCTCTCCGGCCGACGACGCTCGCGACGCCGGCTCCGCCGAGCTGCACGATGCAGCGGCACCGCTTCGGCAGCTCGGCCGCCGTGCCGGCGAGGGCGAGGACGGCGTCCGCCTCGGTCGCCGCGTCCTCCTCCAGGACGGCGAGGGTGAGCGGCGCGCCGACCGACCGCGTGTGCGGGAGAGCGCGGAGGCAGCGCCAGCCGGTTCCGGCCGGCAGTTCGATGCGGAGGGCTTCCGGCGCGACGAGCTCCGCGATCTGCACCAGGAGCCCCCGCACCAGCGCGCGGGTGAGGACGGCGGGGCCGACGACGCCGATCCCCGAGGACATCGCTGCCAGCAGCACCTCCCGGTCCTCCCACGCGCCCTCCCCTGTTCCCCTCGCCCGACTGAGCACGACCTCGAGTCCCTCCGCCGGCCGGCGCCAGCGGGCGTCCGCCGGGACGCGCTGCTCGAGGACCTCGAGCGGGAGCGGCGACGCGCGGCGGAGGGCGGCGAGCTCCTCCGCCCGCGCCTTGGCCGTCGCGACGGTGTGCTCCGCGAGCTCCCGGGAGTAGCGCTCCGCCTCCCGCCGCGCGGTGCGGCGACGGAGACGGGCCGCGTCGAGGAAGGAGGCGAGCGCGACCACGGGCCCGAGAGCGGCGAGGGCCAGCGTGTACGGCGACGAGGTCAGCGCGTACAGCACGAGGGACGACACCACCGGGGTCAGCGCCGCGATCCACGGGAACGGCGGCCGCGGCGGCGTGCTCGGCGGAGTGGGCGGCAGGAGCCGTGCCCGGGAGTGCTGGATCGTCATCCGACCAGCGAAGCGGACGCCGGCCGCGCGCGGTGGGTCAGCGGGTGATCGGTGGACGGTTCGAGGCTGTGGAGGAGCCGTCGACCCGTTCCACCGCCATCTCGACCGCGGACAGCAGGAGCCTGCTGCCGATCTTCGCGCGGTAGCGGCGGCCCGCCTCGAGCGGGAGCGGGGCCTGCGTCGGGGCGACCAGCACGGTGCCGTTGGCCGACCAGCGATCGCTGACCCACAGGCCGCCCTCGTCGAAGCCGAACTCGAGGTGCGTCTTCGAGAGCGAGCGCGTCGGATCGGGGACCGCGAGGATGTGCCGGAAGGTCTCGCCCGCATCCGGCAGCGGCTGACGGCCGATGAGACCGCTGCCGGTGACGATGGCGTGCTGCCCGGAGGCGAAGATCAGCTTCACGAGCCCCTGACTCGGCGGCGCCATGGGCGCCCCGGGAGCGGGCCGCCGGTGCCGGCCCGGTGCGAGACCGGGGAGCCAGGCACGGCGCGAGGGGTCGAGGACGGTGGTGTCGCCGGTCGACGCGGGGCGGGAGGCGCCGGGAGTCGCGTGCGAGGCCACCGAGGTGCCGCACTCTCCGCAGAGGATCGCCCCGGGATCGAGGGTGGAGCCACACGTGCTGCAGATCACCGAGACCACCCCTCCTCGACCCATGCTACCCGGGGCTCCGGCGGGCCTCCCGGGTCCTCGATCAGTCGCTCTCGCCGGTGACGGCGAGCACGTCGACGACGATCACCGTCACGTTGTCGCGTCCGCCGTTGCCGAGCGCCGCCTCGACCAGTCCGTCGGCGGCGTCCTGGGCCGTCTCCGCGGTGGAGAGCACGTGCTCGAGGCCCGCGTCCGTGAGCTCCTTGGTCAGGCCGTCCGAGCAGATCAGCAGCCGCGACGGGGCGATGACGGGAACCAGGCGGTAGTCGGGGACGGGCGGCTCGTGGAAGCCGACCGCCCTGGTGATCACGTTGCTGTGCGGGTGCACGTCGGCCTCGTCCCGGGTGATCAGGCCGGCATCGACGAGCTCCTGGACGATCGAGTGGTCGACCGTCAGCTGGACCAGGGCGCCCTGGACGCAGAGGTAGACGCGCGAGTCGCCGATGTTGAAGACGGACCAGTAGGGCTCGCCGCCCACGGCGGTCAGTGCCGCTCCGGTAACGGTGGTCCCTGTTCCGCCGTCGGCGGTGCGCGACTGGCGGGCGATGTCGTCCACGGCCTCACGGAGTGCGCGGTCGATCTCCTCCGCTCCCACGGTGCTGCCGGTCGCGGCGAGGGAGAGCCGGGACACGACGGCGTCGCTCGCCACCTCTCCGGCCGCATGACCGCCCATCCCGTCGGCGACGGCGAAGAGCGGTGTCTTCGCGAGGTAGCTGTCCTCGTTGGCGCTGCGCACCAGGCCGACCTCGGTGCGCGCCGCCCAGCCGAGGGTGACCTCCGCGGAGGGCGTGTCCGAGGACCAGGCCGAGACGGGGACGGTCACCGACGCTCGGCTGCGGCCGATCTGCGTCATCGCGTCTCCTCGCCTCCGCCGGCTCCGCGCATGCGGGCCGATCCCTCCGATGCTAGCGGCTGTGCGAGCACTGGAGACGCCCGCTCAGCGGCGCTCCGCAGCGCCCCCGCGGAGGACCGGACCGACCGTCCTCCGCGTGGGCGAGAGCGCTTCCGTGACAGTGGATTCCGTCATCCGGGACGCCTCGCCGATGCGGATTCACTTGCCGGGCCCCGACGAGGCTGCCAGGATCATCGCATGAGCCCCTCCCGCCCTCCTGCGCCGCGCCCGCTCCAGCTCGACGACGTGTCCAAGGCGATCATCGAGCAGCTGCAGGCCGACGGCCGGCGCTCCTACGCCGAGATCGGCAAGGCGGTGGGGCTCAGCGAGGCGGCCGTCCGCCAGCGGGTGCAGAAGCTGACCGAGTCGGGCGTGATGCAGATCGTCGCCGTGACCGACCCGATGCAGCTCGGCTTCTACCGGCAGGCGATGATCGGGGTCCGCGTCACCGGGGACACCAGGGTGGTCGCGGACAGCCTCGCGGCGATCCCCGCCGTGGACTACGTGGTGCTGACGGCCGGCACCTTCGACATCCTCGCCGAGGTCGTCTGCGAGAACGACGACGACCTGATCGCCCTGCTCAACCAGGAGATCCGGTCGCTCCCGGGGGTGCTCTCCACCGAGACCTTCGTCTATCTGAAACTCCACAAGCAGTTCTACAACTGGGGAACGCGGTAACCGATGACCACAGAGACAGCATTCTCGAGCCAGGGCCTCGCGTCCGGCGATCCGGTGAAGGGCGAGGACGCCCCGGCCGGCTTCGACGACGCCGCGCTGCAGAAGAAGGCCAAGGACCACCTCTGGATGCACTTCACCCGGCAGTCGGTGATGGACTCCGGCGCGGGGGTCCCCATCATCACCCGGGGTGAGGGCCATCACATCTGGGACAGCACGGGCCGGAAGTACTTCGACGGGCTCTCCGGGCTCTTCGTCGTCAACGCGGGCCACGGCCGTCGTCGGCTCGCGGAGGCCGCGGCCAAGCAGGCGGCCGAGCTCTCGTTCTTCCCGCTCTGGTCGTACGCGACGCCCTCGGCGATCGAGCTCGCCGATCGCCTCGCGGATCACGCACCGGGCGACCTCAACCGCGTGTTCTTCTCGACCGGTGGCGGTGAGGCCGTCGAGACGGCCTTCAAGCTGGCGAAGCACTTCTGGAAGCTCCAGGGCAAGCCGGGCAAGCACAAGGTGATCTCGCGCTCGGTCGCCTACCACGGCACCCCGCAGGGCGCCCTGGCGATCACCGGCATCCCGGCGATGAAGGCGATGTTCGAGCCGATCGTGCCCGGCGGCTTCCGCGTGCCGAACACCAACTTCTACCGCGCGCCCCAGCACGGCGACGACCTGGAGGCCTTCGGCGTCTGGGCCGCGGACCGCATCGAGGAGATGATCGAGTTCGAGGGCCCCGAGACGGTCGCGGCCGTCTTCCTCGAGCCGGTGCAGAACTCCGGTGGCTGCTTCCCCCCGCCGCCCGGCTACTTCCAGCGGGTGCGCGAGATCTGCGACCGGCACGACGTGCTCCTCGTCTCGGACGAGGTGATCTGCGCCTTCGGGCGGATCGGCCACATGTTCGCCTGCGACGAGTACGGCTACGTGCCGGACATGATCACCTGCGCGAAGGGCATGACCAGCGGCTACTCCCCCATCGGCGCCACCATCGTCAGCGACCGCATCTACGAGCCCTTCCGGCACGGCGAGGTCTCCTTCCCGCACGGCTACACCTTCGGCGGGCACCCCGTCTCGGCCGCGGTCGCGCTGGAGAACCTCGACATCTTCGAGGAGGAGAAGCTCAACGAGAACGTGCGGGAGAACTCGCCGCTCTTCCGCTCCGCGCTCGAGAAGCTGCTCGACCTGCCGATCGTCGGCGACGTCCGCGGCGCGGGCTACTTCTTCGGGATCGAGCTGGTCAAGGACAAGACGACCAAGGAGACCTTCAACGCGGAGGAGTCGGAGCGCCTGCTCCGCGGCTTCCTCTCGAAGGCGCTGTTCGACGCCGGCCTGTACTGCCGGGCGGACGACCGCGGCGACCCCGTCGTGCAGCTCGCACCGCCGCTCACCATCGGACCGAAGGAGTTCGACGAGATCGAGCAGATCCTGCGCTCCGTGCTGACGGAGGCCTGGGCGCGACTCTGACGCGCTCGTGCGCGCCGCCGGAGGGACTGGCGGCGCGCACGAGCACGCCGGACGCGCCTCACGCGGCACGGCGCCCCTCGACGGCCCACGGGCACGGCTCGCCGCCCTCGAGCGCGGCTGCGAGGATCCGCGAGTCGTGATCGTGCGGGTCGAGGCGGACCGCCTCCCGCGCGAGGAGCGCCGCTGAGCGGATCGACCCCGACGACCAGTGGAGCGTGGCGAGCAGGACCAGCAGCGGTCCCCGCTCGGTCCCCGGCGCCGCCGCGGCCGCGTGCGCGACGAGCCCGATGACGGACGGCGCAGCGGCGCGGTCGGGAGAGGCGACGAGTCGGATCACCCGCTCCCGCCCTTCCCGCCGTTGCGCGCCGACGATGAGCGCGGCGAGCGCGTGGGTCCGCGGCTGCCAGGGACGACCCGCGGCCGCGCGCAGCAGAAGGGACTCGACGTCGGCCGTCACCGCCTCGGGGAGACGAGCGCGCGGGTGCCGGTCGAGCAGCGCGTCCACCTCCGCCGCGACCGCGAGCGCCTCCCCTCGGTCGACGGCGGGCAGCAGTTCCGCCGAGGGGGTCTCGCCGGACGTCCCGCGGACCGTCGTTCCGCTGCCCGGTCGGCGCGGGCGGCGCGGGCCGGCGGGGACGAGCACCTCCACGGCGATTCCGAGCTCCTGCGCTCGACTGCTCAGCGCGCCGATCAGCGCACCGGCGGACGGAACGCGTCGGCCGCAGGAGAACAGCACGATCACCAGGCACTCCACGCGCCCGAAGCGCCCGAGGGCCCCGATCCAGACCCGTGCTGCTCGTGTCGGATCGCCGACAGCGAGGTCGAAGCGGAGGGCGCCGGTGGGCGTGCCGCACCTCAGCGGGACGAGGACGACGCTCTCGTGCGGCGGATGCCCGAGCAGGCGAGGGACCGCCGCGAGGACGGCGCTGTGATCGACGGGACGGACCGGAGGGGATGCAGTGGATGTCATGCGGCAACGGTGGCGGGCCCTGCGTCGCTGCGGGGCGGGGCCCACGGCGACCGGAAGACAGATCGCCGGAACGCCACCTGTGGAGGACGCCGGCCGACCGCGCCAGGACGTGCGCACACCTGCTGGTCGACCGGCCGCAGCCGATCCCGCGTGCGGACACGCTGGTCGACCGACCGCAGCCGATCACGCGGACATGCCCGTCGAGTAGCCGCCCCAGGCGGCGTATCGAGACCCACCGTCGTTCGGCGGGTGGATCTCGACGCGCCCGTTCCGTCCTCCACAGGCCGCCGAGCTGCGGAGCCGTCCACCGATGTCCGATTCCCGCCGGTCGCCCGCGTGGGCCGCGGCTACTCTCGTGGCATGAGAACGACTCCCCTGCACGTGCGCCGCACCGTCAGCCCCCTCGGCCGGATCGAGGTCGGCAGCGACGGCGAGTCGATCGTCTCGCTCGCGATCGAGAACGGCGGAACCCTCCCGCACGACCACCTGCCCGACAGCTCGCTCCCCGTCCTCTGCACCGCGGTCGACCAGCTCGACGCGTACTTCGCCGGCGAGCGGCGCACCTTCGACCTGCCGCTGCTGCTCCGTGGAACGCCCTTCCAGCTGGAGATCTGGGGAGCGCTCCAGGGGATCGGCTTCGGCGAGATCACCTCCTACGGTGCCCTCGGGCAGGCGACGGGACGGCTCCGCTCCGGTCGGCCCATCGGCGGCGCCGTCGGCGCGAACCCGATCCCGATCCTCGTCGGCTGCCACCGTGTGCTGGCCGGAGACGGCCGGATCACCGGCTTCAGTGCCGGTGAGGGCGTCGCCACGAAGGCCTGGCTGCTCGATCACGAGGGGATCGCGCACCGATGACGGCCGAGAACGGGCTGATCACCGACGCGGACGGGACCGTCCGCTGCGGCTGGAGCGGCGACGACGTCGAGTACCGCCGCTACCACGACGAGGAGTGGGGCGTCCCCCTGCACGGAGACCGGCCGCTCTTCGAGAAGATCTGCCTCGAGGGCTTCCAAGCGGGGCTCTCCTGGATCACCATCCTCCGCAAGCGGCCTCGGTTCCGCGAGGTCTTCCACGGCTTCGATCTCGACGTCGTCGCGGCGATGGACGCGGACGACGTGGACCGCCTGATGGACGACGCCGGCATCATCCGCAGCCGCCCCAAGATCCTCGCGACCATCGGCAACGCGCAGGCGGCCGTCACCCTGCGCGAGCGCGACGGCGAGGGCGCGATCGACCGCCTGGTCTGGTCGTTCGAGGAGGACGCCCCGCCCGGCCGGATCGTCCGCCCCGCCGACGTCCCGACCTCCACTCCGGCGTCCCTCGCGCTCTCGAAGACGCTCCGGAAGGCCGGCTTCCGCTTCGTCGGTGCGACGACCATGTACGCCCTGCTGCAGTCGGCCGGCGTCGTCGACGACCACCTCACCGGGTGCTTCCGCGCCCGCTCCTGACGCTCAGGCCGAGCGCACGACGAGATCCAGCTCGCCGCTGCCGGCGTTCGGCGCCAGCTCGAACCCGCGGGACGCCGCCCACTCGATCAGCTCGGCGAGGGCGTCGGTCTCGACGCCGTCCTCCGCGAGCGCGCGGACGAAGAGACCCTTGCCCTGCTTGTTGAAGTGGTTGAGGTTGCGCAGCTGCCCCGTCGCGTCGCGCGACCGCACCCGGACGAAGAAGCGCCCCTCCCCCGGCTGCAGCGGCCCGAGCGCCGCGTAGGACTCGCTGCGCAGGTCGAGGACGAGACCCGGGAGCGCCGACAGCTCGCGCCCCGCCTCGGCAGCCCACCAGCGCTTGAGCGGCATCCCGGGGATACGCGAGTCGTGCGACAGCCGGTAGGCGGGGATGCCGTCGAGGCCCCGGACGGGACCCCAGAGCGCGGACTGCACCACGACGATCCGGCCGAGGACGCCGCGCGCCCCGGCCGAGAGCGACGCCGCCTCGAGCGCGTCGAACAGCACACCGTCGAAGCGGTCCACCGCGGGCATCGCCGGCGCGGTCGGCAGTGCCGCGTTGCGCTCGATCTCGCCGAACTGCCGGGGACCGAGCTTCAGTGCGCGGGACGCCGCGTCCCGGTCGCCGGCGAGCGCGACCAGCGCGTCGCGCAGGGCGACGCGACGATCGGTCAGCCCCGGGAACGACAGCTCCTCGAGCCGGAACTCGGCCGAGCCGCCGTCGCGCTTGGTCTCGGACGGGGGAAGCAGGACGTGCACGGGGCTCCTCGCGGAAGACGGCGTGCGAGAGCGCACGCGGGGAATGCGGCGAGGGGACGCCGCGCACGACGGAGGGGCCGGGCGATCGCGATGATCACCCGGCCCCTCCGGTCGCCGCTCGAGGCGGCGGGTCGTCAGACCAGCGCGGCCTCGCGGGCCACGACGGTGACGACGTCGTTCTCGACGGACAGGAAGCCGTCGTCCGCCTGCGCGGTGATCCGAGTCCCATCGGCGGCCGTGACGCGCACCTCACCGGAGGCGAGGATCGCGAGCATCGGCTCGTGACCGACCAGGATGCCGATCTCGCCCTCGACGGTGCGAGCCGAGATCTGCTTCGCCTCGCCCGCCCAGACCTCCGCGTTGGCGGAGACGACGCTGACCTTCAGGAACGCGGCCATGATCAGCCGTTCTCCTTCTGGATCTGGGCCCACTTCTCCTCGACGTCCGTGATCGGGCCGACGTTGAAGAACGCCTGCTCGGCCACGTGGTCGAACTCGCCGCGGGCGATCGCGTCGAACGACTCGATGGTGTCCTTCAGCGGGACGGTCGAGCCCTCCACGCCGGTGAACTTCTTCGCCATGTAGGTGTTCTGCGAGAGGAACTGCTGGATCCGGCGCGCACGCGACACCGTGATCTTGTCCTCCTCGGAGAGCTCGTCGACGCCGAGGATCGCGATGATCTCCTGCAGCTCCTTGTTCTTCTGGAGGATCTGCTTGACGTTCGTGGCCACGCGGTAGTGGTCGGCACCCAGGTAGCGGGGGTCGAGGATGCGCGAGGTCGAGGTCAGCGGGTCGACGGCCGGGTAGAGGCCCTTCGACGCGATCTCACGGGAGAGCTCAGTCGTCGCGTCGAGGTGCGCGAACGTCGTGGCCGGCGCCGGGTCGGTGTAGTCGTCGGCGGGGACGTAGATCGCCTGCAGCGAGGTGATCGAGTGTCCGCGCGTCGAGGTGATGCGCTCCTGGAGCACGCCCATCTCGTCGGCGAGGTTCGGCTGGTAGCCCACCGCGGAGGGCATGCGGCCCAGGAGGGTCGACACCTCCGAGCCGGCCTGGGTGAAGCGGAAGATGTTGTCGATGAAGAGCAGCACGTCCTGCTTCTGCACGTCGCGGAAGTACTCCGCCATCGTCAGCGCGGAGAGCGCGACGCGGAGGCGGGTTCCCGGCGGCTCGTCCATCTGGCCGAAGACGAGGGCCGTCTTGTCGAAGACGCCCGCCTCCTCCATCTCGGCGATGAGGTCGTTGCCCTCACGGGTGCGCTCGCCGACACCGGCGAACACGGACACTCCACCGTGGTCCTGCGCGACGCGCTGGATCATCTCCTGGATGAGGACGGTCTTGCCGACGCCCGCCCCGCCGAACAGGCCGATCTTGCCGCCCTGCACGTACGGAGTGAGGAGGTCGATGACCTTGATGCCGGTCTCGAAGAGCTCGGTCTTCGACTCGAGCTGGTCGAACGCCGGTGGCTTGCGGTGGATCGGCCAGCGCTCGGTGATCTCGAACGACTGTCCGTTGATCGTGCCGTCGGCGTCAGCGTTGAGCACCTCGCCGATCACATTGAAGACCTTGCCCTTGGTCACGTCGCCGACCGGGACCGAGATCGGCAGGCCGGTGTCGTGGACCTCCTGGCCGCGGACGAGTCCGTCGGTCGGGTTGAGCGAGATGGCGCGGACGAGGTCGTCGCCCAGGTGCTGCGCGACCTCGAAGGTCAGCTTGGACGAGACGCCCTCGACCTCGACGTGCGTGTAGAGCGCGTTGTAGACCTCGGGGATCGCGTCGTGGGGGAACTCGATGTCAACGACGGGGCCGGTGACACGGGCGATACGGCCGACGGCCCCGCCCGGAGTCCCGGTCGCCGCCTCAGGTGCGGTCAGTGTCATTGCTTCTTCCTTCTGTGGTCTCACCGCACCCGGGGGGCGGAGGCTTCGTGTCGGGGAGGTGCGCCGTCTACTTCGAGGACGACAGGGCGTCGGCGCCGCCGACGATCTCGGCGATCTGCTGCGTGATCTCGGTCTGGCGCGCGTTGTTGGCGAGCCGGGTGTAGGTCTTGATGAGGGTGTCGGCGTTGTCGCTCGCCGACTTCATCGCCTTCTGGCGAGCCGCGTGCTCGGAGGCCGCCGACTGCAGCATCGCGTTGAAGATGCGGCTCTCGACGTAGACCGGCAGGAGGCGGTCGAGGACCGTCTCGGGGTCGGGCTCGAACTCGTAGAGCGGGTACAGATCGGAGTTCTGATCCTCGGCGCCCTCGACGACCTCGAGCGGCAGGAGCCGGACGACGGTCGGCTGCTGGGTGACCATGCTGACGAAGCGGTTGTACACGAGGTGGATCTCGTCCACTCCGCCCTCTTCGTCATCGAGGTTGTAGGAGTCGACGACCGCGTCGGCGATCTCCTTCGCCGTCTCGAACACCGGCTGGTCGGTGCCGCCCGTCCAGATGCGGACGCTCGGACGCCGGCGGAACGAGAAGTATGCGTTCGCCTTGCGGCCGACCAGGTAGAAGACCACCTCCTTGCCCTCGCTGCGCAGCAGCGAGGCCAGCTCCTCCGCCTCCTTGAGCACGCTCGAGGAGAACGCGCCCGCGAGGCCGCGGTCGGAGGTGAAGATCACGATCGCGGCCGTGTCGAGCTTCTCGCGCTCGGTCGTGAGCGGGTGCTCGACGTTCGAGTAGGTCGCGACGGCCGACACGGCGCGCGTGATGGCGTTCGAGTACGGAGCCGCGGCGGCGACGCGGTTCTGCGCCTTCTGGATGCGCGAGGCCGAGATCAGCTCCATGGCGCGGGTGATCTTCTTGGTCGTCTGGGCCGAGCGGATCTTCGACCGGTAGACCCGGAGTTGCGCTCCCATGTGTCTCCTGTTGTCCTTCTCTGAATCGTCAGGGGGCCGCTGTTAGCGACGGCCCTTGACGATCTTCTCCTGGCCGACCTCGTCGGCCGAGATCGCCTTGTGCTCCTCGCGCCCGACCGAGGCGAGCGGCTTGCCCTCACCGGTCTGGAACTCGAGCTTGAAGCCGTCGACGGCACGGTGCAGCTCGGCGACGGTGTCGTCGGAGAGCACGTTGGTGTCGCGCAGCGTGGAGAGGACCTGCGTGTTGCGGCCCAGGTAGTCGAGCAGCTCGCGCTCGAAGCGCAGCACGTCCGGGACGGGCACCTCGTCGAGCTTGCCGTTCGTTCCGGCCCAGATCGAGACGACCTGCTCCTCGACCGGGTACGGCGAGTACTGCGGCTGCTTGAGCAGCTCCGTGAGGCGGGCGCCGCGGGCGAGCTGACGGCGCGAGGCGGCGTCGAGGTCCGACGCGAACATCGCGAACGCCTCGAGCGAGCGGTACTGCGCCAGCTCGAGCTTCAGCGTTCCGGAGACCTTCTTGATCGACTTGACCTGGGCGTCACCGCCGACTCGCGACACCGAGATGCCCACGTCGACCGCCGGACGCTGGTTGGCGTTGAAGAGGTCGGACTGGAGGAAGATCTGGCCGTCGGTGATCGAGATCACGTTGGTCGGGATGTACGCCGAGACGTCGTTCGCCTTGGTCTCGATGATCGGGAGACCCGTCATCGAGCCGGCGCCGAGCTCGTCGGACAGCTTCGCGCAGCGCTCCAGCAGGCGGGAGTGCAGGTAGAAGACGTCGCCGGGGTACGCCTCGCGTCCCGGCGGGCGGCGCAGGAGGAGCGACACGGCGCGGTAGGCCTCGGCCTGCTTCGACAGGTCGTCGAAGATGATCAGGACGTGCTTGCCGCCGTACATCCAGTGCTGGCCGATGGCCGAGCCGGTGTAGGGGGCGAGGTACTTGAAGCCGGCGGGGTCCGAGGCGGGGGACGCGACGATCGTCGTGTACTCCATCGCTCCGGCGTCCTCGAGCGCGCCCTTCACCGAGGCGATGGTCGAGCCCTTCTGGCCGATGGCGACGTAGATGCAGCGGACCTGCTTGTTCGTGTCGCCGGACTCCCAGTTGGCCTTCTGGTTGATGATCGTGTCGATCGCGATGGCCGTCTTGCCGGTCTGGCGGTCGCCGATGATGAGCTGGCGCTGTCCGCGGCCGACGGGGATCATCGCGTCGATGGCCTTGATGCCGGTCTGCAGCGGCTCGTGGACCGACTTGCGCGACATGACGCCGGGCGCCTGGAGCTCGAGGGCGCGGCGGCCCTCGGAGGCGATGTCGCCGAGTCCGTCGATCGGGTTGCCGAGCGGGTCGACGACGCGGCCGAGGTAGCCGTCGCCGACGGGGACGGAGAGGACCTCGCCGGTGCGGGTCACCTCCATGCCCTCCTCGATGCCGGAGAACTCGCCGAGGACGACGACGCCGATCTCGTTCTCGTCGAGGTTCTGAGCGAGGCCCAGCACGCCGTTGGAGAACCGGATCAGCTCGTTCGCCATGACGCCGGGGAGTCCCTCGACGTGGGCGATGCCGTCGGCGGCGTCGATGACGTAGCCGACCTCGGTGGTGGACGCCTTGCCCGGCTCGTACGACGAGACGAAGTCCTTCAGCGCGTCGCGGATCTCATCCGGGCTGATGGTGATATCTGCCATGGGAATTCCTATTCGTTGGGTCCGTGCGAGCCGAAGCGGTCGTCGGGGCCTGACCTGGGTGGTGCGGAGGTCGGAGGCGGCGCGAGCCGCTCCCTGAGGATACGTGCGTCCGTCAGGACGCGAGCTGGAGCTTCAGGTCGGACAGCCGCGCCGAGACGGAGCCGTCGATGACCTCGTCGCCGACGTGCAGTCGCATGCCGCCCAGGAGGGAGGGGTCGACCAGGACGTTGACGGAGACCGGGCGGCCGTACTGGCGCGTGAGCGCCGAGCGGAGCCGGTCGAGCTGCTCGGGGTGCAGCGGAGCCGCGACCGAGACCGTGGCGAGGGTGAAGCCGCCCTGGTCGGCGACGACGCCCGCCGCGAAACGGACGAGCTCGGGGATGCGACGACCGCGCGGGTGCGCGATCAGCTGGCGGAGGATGGCGAGGGTCTCCGCGGAGGCCTTGCCCTCGAGGAGGCGCTGCACGAGCGCCACCTTCGAGTCCGCCGCGGCGAGCTTGCTGCCGAGCGCGAGCTCGAGCTGAGCATCCGACGCCACGACGGCGCCGAAGGTCTGCAGCTCGGTCTCGAGCGAGACGCCCTCCGGAGTGGCGGACGCGATCGCACGGACCCCGACCTCCTCGATCCCGGCGATCAGATCGCTCGGGCTCGACCAGCGGTGGCCCACGACGACGGTCAGCAGGCGCTTGGCCGGCTCACCGAAGGGTGCGAACACCCGGGCGACGAGGGCCTGCCTGCTGCCCGCGTCGGTGCTCGGGTCGGAGAGGACCGTGCGCAGCTGCGCCTGCCCGTCGATGACCCGGGCCGCCTCGAAGAGCTGCTGGGCGGTGTCGAGGGACGCCTGGCCGCCGAGGGCGGAGAGCTCCGCCTTCGCCGACGCGAGTGCCTGCCTGGACGCGCTGCCCATCAGCTGTTCGCCTTCTCCGAGGCCTCGAGGTCGGCGAGGAAGCGGTCCACGATCGCGGACGCCTTCGCGTCGTCGTTGAGGCTCTCGCCGATGACGCCGGAGGCGAGATCGATGGCGAGGGTTCCGACTTCGGAGCGCAGAGCGACGACGGCCGACTGGCGGTCCGCCTCGATCTGGGCGTGCGCGTTCTGGAGGATGCGCTCGGCCTCGACCTGCGCCTGCTCCTTCTTCGCCGCCACGATCGCGTTGCCGTCGGCGTTCGCCTTCTCGCGGATCACTCCGGCCTCGGCGCGGGCCTCGGCCAGCTGAGCGGTGTACTTCTCGAGTGCGATCTCAGCCTGTCGCTGGGCCTCGTCGGCCTTCGCGATGTTCCCCTCGATCGCGGCGGAGCGCGCGTCGAGCATCGTCTGGATGCGCGGCAGGACCAGCCTCCAGAAGAAGAACAGCAGGATGAGGAAGATCACCCCCGACCAGAAGAAGTCGTAGAACTCCGGGATCAGAATGACCGCGGGGACGTCACCTTCTTCCGCAGCGATGTTCACAGCGGTGCTGAACACGACTACGCCGCGAAGATGAAGTAGGTGGCGAGACCGATGAGCGCGAGCACCTCGGTGAACGCGATGCCGAGGAACATCGTGGTCTGGAGGCGGCCGGCCATCTCGGGCTGGCGCGCCATGGCCTCGACGGTCTTGCCCGCGACGATGCCGACACCGATGCCGGGGCCGATCGCTGCGAGGCCGTAACCGACCGTCGCGATGTTGCCGGTGAGTTCGGCGAGAACGGTGACTGAGTCCACGAGTGGGTCCTTTCAGTGGGGTGATCGTGTGAACGGGCGGGAGCCCGTGAGTAGTGGGGTCAGTGCTCCTCGGCGACGGCCAACTGGATGTAGACCGCAGCGAGGAGAGTGAAGATGTAGGCCTGCAGCACGGCGACCAGCAGCTCGAAGAGCGTGAAGGCCCCGCCGAAGGCGAAGGTCACGACACCGAAGAGCTTGAACCCCGGGTCGATCTGCGAGCTGAAGAGGAAGAACTGCGTGGCCGAGAAGCACAGCACCAGGAGGAGGTGCCCGACGATCATGTTCATCACGAGCCGCAGCGCGAGCGAGAGCGGACGGATGATGAACGTCTGCAGCAGCTCGATCGGCGTGAGGATGAAGTAGATCAGGAACGGGGCTCCGGGCGGGAAGAGGGCGTTCTTGAAGAAGCCCATCCCCCGGTCCTTGATGCCGGCGTAGATGAAGGTGACGTAGGCCACCAGACCGAGGAAGAGGGGCATGCCCACGACCGACGTTCCCGCGATGTTCAGGAACGGGACGATGCCGGTGAGGTTCATCGCGATGATCGCGAAGAAGATCGTCACCAGGATCGGCAGGAAGCGGCGCGCGTCCTTCTCGCCGAGGATGTCCTTCGCGATCGTCACGCGGACGAAGTCGAAGGCCATCTCCACGACGCTCTGGAAGCGTCCCGGGACGATGCGCATCTTGCGCGTCCCGAGGTAGAAGAACAGCATCAGTGCGATGACCGCGATGAAGCGGACCAGCATGACGCGGTTGATCTCGAAAGGGGTTCCCTCGAAGAGGAAACCGGGCGGGAAGAACTCGGAGATCGACGGGGTGTGGAAGTCACTCTCACCGGTCGAGGACGAGACCAACAGGGTCACAGCGTTAGCAAACAGCGCTAGCTCCTGGAATTCGGGGCGTGGCACGTGGCAGACGAACGACGTGAATCGTTCGGACGCAACGCTCTCGCGACGACGAAAGGTGGGGTATTCCGCTCGGACGGCGTTCGCACTCGGCGGTCGACATCAACGATGAGACGACCTGAGGACGGGCACACGTCGCCTGCGGGGATTGGACCCTACTGTAGCAACAGAACGGCCTGAGAGCCGAATCGTGATCCTCTCAGACGCCACTCGGGCGGCGCTCATCGGGCGATGTCGCTGACGTTCGCCATGCGCGAGCGCGAGACGACGAGGACGTCGATCACGAGCGAGCCGAGGACCGCCGCGATGATCGTGACGAACATCGCGGTGCTGTTCAGCCACGGCTGGTCGCGCAGCACGAGGGCCGCGATCACGAAGAGGACGAACTTGGCGAGCCAGGTGCCGAGCACCACGGCGAAGAAGCCGCCGATGTCCATCCGGTTGGCGACGAGGATGCTGGCGGCGGTGAGCGCCACCATGACCCCGCCGACGACGGCGCCGATCAGGGCACCGACGGCGCCCTCCCCACCGGCGGCGAGGAAGCCGACGATCGCGCCGACGACGGCCAGAGCGAGGACGAAGACGCCGCCGACGGCGAGCGTGCGCCGGAGGACGGGCACCGAGGCGGGCTGGGGGCGGGGGGCGGCCGGGGAGGCTCCGGTCATGATGCTTCTTTCCGCGCCTGGTGCGGCGCTGTCGTGTCGCGACCGAGCGGAAGCCCGATCGGCGGACGGCGCGTGTCGGACTCGGACGCGCGGTCGAGGGGGTCGAGGACGGGGGACGCCTCCGCCGACTGCGCCGCCGCCTCGAGCCGCTTGCGGCGGCTGAGCGGGAGGAGCGTGACGACGGTGCAGGCGAGCAGTCCGATCGCGAGGAAGGCGAGCGGCACCCAGAGCACGTCGACGACGAACATCAGCAGGCAGCTGAAGGCGACGACCGCCGTCCAGGCGTAGAAGATCAGCACGGCGTGCAGGTGCGAGTGCCCCATGTCGAGCAGCCGGTGGTGCAGGTGCTTGCGGTCGGCGCTGAACGGCGACTTGCCCGCGCGCAGCCGCCGGATCACCGCGAGGCCGAAGTCCATCAGCGGGACGACGAGGATGGCGAACGGCAGGATGATCGGGATGAACGCGGGCAGCAGCTCCTTCGCCGCGAGCTGCGAGGGGTCGATCTGCCCCGTGACGGCGATGGCCGACGTCGCCATCAGCATGCCGACGAGCAGCGCTCCCCCGTCGCCCATGAACATCTTCGCCGGGCGCCAGTTGATCGGCAGGAAGCCCGCGCAGGCGCCGACGAGGACGACCGCGATCAGCGAGGCGAGGTTGAAGTAGTCGGTCGGCGACGTCTGCTGCACGAGCAGGTAGCTGTAGAGGAAGAACACGCCGTTGGCGATCAGCGCGACGCCGGCGACGAGGCCGTCGAGGCCGTCGATGAAGTTCAGCGCGTTGGTCACGAGCACGATCGCCAGCACGGTGATGATCAGCGACATCCAGGGCGAGCCGACGGTGAGGCCGCCGATCGGCAGCGAGACGATCTGCACGCCCTTCCAGGCGATCAGGCCCGCGGCGATCATCTGCCCGGCGAGCTTCGTCGTCCAGTCGAGGTCCCAGATGTCGTCGGCGACGCCGATGAGGACGATCAGGAGGCTCGCGCCGAGGATCGCGAGGATCGGCTCTGGGTTGGCGAACACCAGCCGGAAGTAGGGCAGCTGCGAGGCGATGCCGAAGCCGACGAGGATCCCGAGGAACATGGCGATGCCGCCCAGGCGCGGGGTCGGCCTGGTGTGCATGTCGCGCACCCGGATCGCCGGGTAGAGCCGGTACCGCAGGCTGAGCTTCCAGATGACCCACGACAGCCCGCAGGTCACGACCGCGACCGCGAGCGAGACCAGGACGAAGGTGATCATCGGCTACTCACCCGGGGTGGAGTCGGGGCGCGCGGTGCCGCTCGCCGCCGGCTCGTCCTGCACCTGAGCGCGCGACGCCCAGTCCGGTCGCGCCGTGGGAGCGGGCTGCTCCTCGGCGGCGACGGGCTCGTCGTCCTCGACGGTCGGGTCGCTGAGCTCGGTGGAGGCGTCGTAGGACGCGACCGGCGCGGGGGCCTCGGGCTCCTCGGCCGTGGCGACGCCGTCGAGCAGCAGGTCGCCGACGACCTCGCGGATGCTCTCGGCCGAGACGACGCCCTGGCGGAGGATGCGCAGGGTGCCGCCCTCGAAGCTGAGCGCGGTCGCGTCGACGATGGTGGAGGACTCGCTCGCGCCCGCCGGTCGGTCGCTGTAGCGGCTCCCGGCGGTGCCCGCGTCGAGGTAGACGTCGACGGAGTCGCCGAGCTGGTCGAGCGCCTCCTGGGCGGTGGTGGCGGACGGGCGGCCGGTGCGGTTGGCCGAGGAGACCGCGAGCGGCCCCGTCTCGGCGAGGAGCTCGAGGGTGACCGGGTTGTCGGGCATCCGGAGGGCGACGGTGCCCCGAGTCTCGCCCAGGTCCCAGACGAGGGAGGGCTGCGCGTGCAGCACGATCGTGAGCCCACCCGGCCAGAAGGCCTTCGCCAGCTCGCGGACGGCCTCGGGCACGTTCTCCGCGAGTGCGTCGAGCGCGGCCACGTCGCCGATCAGCACGGGTGGCGGCGACTGGCGGGTGCGCCCCTTCGCGTCGAGCAGGCGCTGCACCGCCGCGGCGTCGAAGGCGTTGGCCGCGATCCCGTAGACCGTGTCGGTCGGCAGGACG
This sequence comes from Rathayibacter sp. VKM Ac-2928, assembly GCF_022815545.1. Taxonomy (NCBI): domain Bacteria; kingdom Bacillati; phylum Actinomycetota; class Actinomycetes; order Micrococcales; family Microbacteriaceae; genus Rathayibacter; species Rathayibacter sp. VKM Ac-2928. The sequence continues at coordinate 971,313 of NZ_JALGRU010000001.1, read as the reverse complement.
ACGAGCTCGCCCCGGCCGATCGCGGTGCGCGCGAGACGGGTGCCGGTCAGGAGGTCCGTGTCGACGGAGCAGTCGTAGATGCGTGACATAACGCCGCAATGATACGGGACCACCGGTGGCGACCACCCGGAGGGCGCGCGCCGCTCCGGCAGACGGCTCCTGCACCGAGGGACCGCGCCGAGAGGGGGCCCGCTGCACCCGACCAGGCGATCCGCGCCCCGGGACGCGCCAGTCGAGGCGAGGCGGAACGGGGGCATCCTACCGTGTCCGGGCGGCTCGCCTGCCGTCGTGATCCCCGATCGGGAGGCTCCCTCGATGGACCGGACGTCCTGCCGCGCGCCGGAGTCCGGGGCTCTCCGCCCCGGAGCTCGATGATCCTCCGCGTCGCCGCACTGCTGCGCTCGCCGACAGCGCGGAGCTCCTCGAACGCCGCCCTCGAACGGCTCGTCTCCCGCGGCACGAGCGCGGTCGTCGGCCTCGTCGTCGCCGTCCACGTGTCACCCGCGGAAGCAGGCGTCTACGCGATGGCGTTCCTCGCGCTCTCCCTCCTGCAGGAGATCGGGGAGAACACGGTGCGCCCGCTCGGCGTCGCGATGTGGCGGAGGGAGGGGGGCGCCCGCCAGCTCCGGCGCGCCGCCGCCGTCGTCTCCGTCGGCGGGGCGACGGCGATGGCGGTCGCGATCGGTCTGCTCTGGGCCCTGTCGGCGGCGTCCGCCGCGCAGGCCGTCGCCCTCCTGCCGTTCGTCGCGGTCGCGGCACTCCACGGAGCGATCCTGCCCGCACTGACCCGGGCGCAGTACGACGGACGCTGGGCCTCGATCGCGCGGGGCCAGGCCATCGGCAGCATCGCCTCGATCGTCGTCTGCGTCCCGCTCGCTCCCGTGCTCGGCATCGCGGCCGGATCGCTCCAGACCGGGGTGACCGAGGGGATGCTCCTCCTCCTGCTCTCGAGACGGGGGACGCTGCCGGCTCCCGACCTGCCACGTCGGCCGATGCTCAGGGACTACGTGATCCCCACCCTGCAGAGCAACGTCTTCGGCTGGTTGCAGGGCCAGTCCGAGCGGATCGTCCTCTCCGCCCTCGGTGGAGCCACGACACTCGGCCTCTACTCGATCGCGAGTCAGATCGCGCGCGCCGTCTCGGACGCCGTCGTCCTCGGACTCGCGAACGTCCTCCGCGCCCGGGTGGCGAACTCCCGGACGGACGAGGAGCGGCGCGCAGTTCTCCGCTCCGTCGTGATGCAGGCGGCGGTCGGCGCCCTGGTCGTCCAGACGACGATGGTCGCCCTGGATCTCCTCGTCCTCGGCCGCGTCCTCGACTCCTCCTGGCATCCCGCCCTGCTGATCGTGCCGATCCTCTCGGTCTCCTCCGCGCCGATCGCCTGCCTGTGGTGCGCCTCCTCGTACCTGATCGTGCAGGGCCGCGCGAGCGTGCTCGTCCCCTGGCACTGGATCGGCGTCGCTCTCAGCATCGGAGCCGGATTCGCCGTCGCCGCCGATCTGCTCGCGGGGGCGTGCGCCGCCGTCCTCCGCGACGCCGTCGCCCTCGCCGGTCGCCTGCCGCACGTCGGGCAGGACATCGGACGCGCCGGTCTCCTGCGCGTCTCCGGCTGCCTCGCGGCCGGCGTGCTCATCGGCGCCGCAGGCTTCTGCGCCGCGCTCCCCCGCCACAGCTGACCATCCGTGACACCCCCCCCGACCCCTGAGGCGACCCGCCATGACACCACCTCCCGCCGGCTCGCACCGCCGATCGCTCGCACGGTCTCCACGACGACCGCCGCCACTGCCGCGGCCCGGTCACCCGGAGGCCCCGCTCCCGGGCGGAGCGCCCGCGCAGCGCTCGAACGCCGTCTGGCTTCCCGCTCTGGCAGTCCTCCTGCTCGGCGCCGTGGTGGTGGCGGTCGTCACCGGCGAGCTCCGGATCCCGGCGCTCGCCGCTGCGGCGGCCTGCGTGCTGATCGTCGCCCGCCTGCTCCCGCCGGCCGCCGCCCTGACGCTCGTGCTCGTCCTCTACGCGGTCGTCCCGTTCGACTACCTGGCGCTGCCCGCGCCGTTCCCGATCCTCAGTCCGATCATCGTCCTCGCGGCACTCCTGGCGATCGCGACCGGAGCTCCGCCACCGCACTGGCTCCGCAGGACCCGGCTGATGGCGCCGATCGCATTCACGGTCTACTCACTGGTGATCCCCGTCCTCCGGCCGCAGGGGCAGATCGAGACGATCGCCTCCTGGACGGCCGTCGTCGTCATGGCGCTGATCGCCCTTCCGCTGTGGATGAGCGACCCCTCGGTCTTCCGGCCGCTGACCACCGCCCTCCTCCTCGTGTCGGTCGTCCTGGCGATCGTCGGGACGGTCGAGTTCACGACGCGGTCGAACCTCTACGCCGAGATCTTCGCCTCCGCTCCGTTCCCGCTCACGCAGAAGTGGAGCGTGTACCGGATCATGACGACGCTCGGGCACCCCCTGGTGAACGGTACCTTCTTCGCCTCGGTCGGGTCCCTCGCGTTCGGGCTGTTCCTCAAGGGCGGACGGCCGGGTGCCCTCCTCGGCTTCGCGGCCTGCTGCGCCGGAGTGCTGCTCTCCGGATCACGCAGCGCCGTGGTCGCGATCGCGGTCGGCGTCCTGGTGGCCGGCGGCGTGACCGTCTTCCGCCTCACGGGCAGCCGGCTCGTCAGACTGATCCTCGCGTTCGCCCCTCTCCTCGTGATCGTGTCGACCGTGGGCGCTCAGGCCCTCGACCCCCGCTCCGAGACGGAGGAGGGCGCACGGTCCGCGGACGTCCGCGACCTGGTCCTCCGGATCAGTCTGAAGGTGCTGCCGACGGAGTCGGGCGTCTTCGGCTCCGGAGGAGGACTGTCGGGGGTCGTCTTCGCGCTGAACGGCGGGGGGAACTACGTCCTCGAGAGCAGCCTGTGGCAGACGGTGTTCAGCTACGGGATCATCGGCACGACCTTCCTCGTGGCCCACCTCCTGATCGTCCTGATCTGCTCGATCACCCGGGGTGCGGTGGCCGGCCCCGCGATGCTGGTCGCCTACCTGGTGGCGGCGTCGGCCTTCAACCTCCTCGAGTCGGCGCCGGCCTCTCTGATCATCCCGGCGCTCGCCCTCCTGCTGACCATCGCGGAAGCGCGGTCGGAACCGGCACCGCCGCGTGCCCTCCCGCCCGTCCCTCCGCGCCGCGTCGGCCCCGGCGAGCGCCACTCGAGCAGCTCGGGCCCCGCCGCACCAGCAGCGCAGGACGGGCGCGCCGGAGCAGCCGGACCGGCGACGAGCCGGGTCGTTCCGGCCGCGCCGCGCCAAGAGCCCCGGAGACCGCGCCGCACGCCGCAGTGGCGGCGAGCGTCTTGGTAGCGTCCCGCGAGCCGCTGGACACCCCGCCCCCGGCGGACACCGAGGAGTGCTGATGACATCGACGCGCCGCTGGCTGGTCGCCACCACGGAGTACGCGGGGTTGACGCCCTACACCGGCGGAATCGGGCGCGGCTTCGCCTCGCTCCTGCCCGCGCTGGTGAGAGCCGGCGTCGAGGTCGACCTCGTCGTCCTCTCCTGCGATCCGCCTCTCGACGGCTTCGATCCCGAGGGCGTGCGGATCCTCGAGTACGTCCGGCTGCGCCGCCGGCCCGCTGTCGGCAGGCTCCTGCAACGGGCGCTCCACCTGCGCGCCCTCGTCCGCCGCTCCCGCTACGACGTGATCTTCCTCGCGGAGTGGGAGGGCCTGGGGGCGCTGCTCCCCCGGCACGCGCCGCTCGTGACGAACCTCGCGACCGGCTACCGCATCGCGGACTGGATCGCGGGCCGGTCGACGGAAGGGCGGACTCTTCGCACGCGCCTCCTGATCGGGCTCCAGAAGCGCCTCGAGACCCGCCAGATGAGACGGTCGCTCGGACTCGTCCCGATCTCCCGCGCCGTTCGGGACTGGTACTCGACGCGGATCCCGGAGCTTCCGCCCTCGGTCGTCGTCCGCAACTGCATCGACGTGCCGACGGTGCAGCGGAGCGCGCGGTCCGGCGACCTCCCGGAGGGCTGGCCGCCCGGCCCGGGTCCCGTGGTGCTCTTCCTCAGCCGCATCGAGCGGCGCAAGGGCGTCGAGACCGCGATGCACGCCTTCGAGGCACTGGCCCGGACCCGTCCTGAAATCTCCTTCGTCTTCGCGGGAGCCTTCTGCTTCCTCGAGCCGACGGAGGCGGAGCTCCTCGCCACGGTCGCCGCCGAGCACCGCGACAGGTTCACGTTCCTCGGCCACGTCGGAGGTGACGGGGTGTTCGCCGCGATCAGGGCCGCCACCGTCGTGACCTGCCCCTCGCGCTGGGAGGGCTTCGGGAACGCGGCGCTCGAGGTCAAGGCGGTGGGAACCCCGCTCGTCGCCACCACCGGCAGCGGCTTCGACGACTTCTGCGAGGACGGCGTGGATGCGCTGATGGTGCCTCGGGACGACCGCTCGGCGCTCAGCGAGGCGATCGGACGACTGCTCGACGAGCCCGAGCTCAGGGAGCGCCTCACCGCTCGCGCTGCGCGCGGGATCGGTGCCTTCACCGCGGACTCGGTGGCACCGGACCTGCTCGCGGCCGCCCAGCAGCTGCTCGAGGGCGCCGGCCGGGCGATCGGCGGGGCGAGCGCCTCGAACGGGCACCGATGACCCGCCCGAGCACGGCGCGTCCCCGCTCGGTCACGATCGGGGTCCCGGTCCACGGGGTCTCCGCGTACGTCGAGCGCTGCCTCTCCTCGCTGTGGGCGCTCGCGCTGCCGCCCGGATGCACGGTGGAGGTGATCATCGTCGACGACGCGAGCCCCGACGACTCGATGGTGAAGGTCCGCGCGTCGATCGCGGACGCGCCTCCGGCGTTCTCGGTGCTGGTGGTGACGCACGAGTCGAATCTCGGGCTCGCCGAGGTGCGGAACACGATCCTCGAGCGCGCCTCCGGAGACGCCGTCTGGTTCGTCGACTCCGACGACCACGTCCATCGGGACATGCTCGCGGCGATGGTCGATGCGATGTCCGGCGAGGTGGACGTCGTCGTCACCGGTCTGGTCGCCGTCGGCGAGTCGGGCGAGCGGCTGCCCGTCGGAGCGATGCCGTACACCGGGGGCCGCCTCTGGACGGGATGCGACGCCGCGGTCGAGCTCTTCGAGTTCCGGCTCTGGGCCTTCCTCTGGAACAAGCTCGTCCGGCGCGAGCTCTACGCCGGCCTCCGCTTCCCCCGCTCCCGCTCCTACGAGGACACGGCGCTGATGGCGGTGCTGCTCGCGCGTGCGCGCACGGTCTCGTTCGTCGATCGCGAGCTCTACGTCTACTCCGTCCGCCCCGGCGCGATCACGGACGGACTGCAGGTCGACCTCCTGGACCTCTCGAGGAACGTCCGTCATGTCGTGCGCCTGCTCGAGGCGGACTTCCCCCTGCTCGCCGCGCACCCCTCGGTCAGCTCCTACACGGCGCGGGTCGCCCACCTGTCGGCTCTGAACCACGTCGCCGAGCACCCGTCCGCGGGCGATGCCGGACGCACGATCGAGCGGGAGGTCTCGGCCGACGTCCGAGCGAGCGACGTCCTCCGCACCGTCCGCGACGGGCACCTCGCCGTCGCGGCCGCACTCGCCCTCATCGCCATGTCGCCGAGCGCCTATGTGGGTCTTGGCCGCCGGTCGACGCTGACACGCATCCTGCGCCACCTGCGTCGATTCCGGCGCGGCTGACGCGGTCCGAGCGGCGCTGCGCGCCAGTTCCCCGACGAACACGCTCCTCCGGGTCGACGCCCGGTCCCGCGGGAATAGCGTCCCCGCCATGCCGAAATCCCTCGCCGTCATCGGCACGCGCGGCTACCCCAGCTACTACGGCGGCTTCGAGACCGCGGTCCGCCGGCTCGCCCCCCCACCTCGTCGCCGCGGGCTGGGACGTCACCGTCTACGGGCGCCCCGGAGCGACCGTCGACGACGCCGAGGGCCGGGACCCGCGCGTCCGCACCGTCGTCACCTCCGGCTGGGACTCCCGGTCGCTGAGCACGCTGAGCCACGGGCTGAGCGCCACCCGCGACGCGGTGCGACGCGCTCCCGACGTCGCACTCGTCATGAACGCCGCGAACGGCCTCCTCCTCCCCCTGCTCGAGCGAGCCGGCATCCCCACCCTCGTGAACGTGGACGGCATGGAGTGGGAGCGGGAGAAGTGGGGGCCTCTCGCGCGGTCCGTCTTCCGGAGGGGCGCGCGGATGACCGCGGCGCACGCCACCGAGCTCGCCTTCGACTCGCACGAGATCGCCCGGCGCTGGGGCACCGACTTCCAGCGCGACGGCGTCTTCCTGCCCTACGGCGGCGACGTCCCGCCCGCCCTGCCCGTGGAGCCCGGGCTCCGGCACCGGTCGTACGCCCTCCTCGTCTCGCGGTTCGTGCCCGAGAACACCGTCGAGGAGTTCTTCGCCGCCGCTCCCGCGATCGCGCGCACCCACGACGTCGTCATCGTCGGCTCCACCGGCTGCGGCGGCGCGCTGGATCAGTGGGCCGCTCGCCTGGCGGCGTCCCACGAGCGCATCCACCACCTCGGTCACCTCCGCGACGACGCCCGGCTCTTCTCGCTCTGGCAGCACGCCGGCGCCTACTTCCACGGTCACAGCGTCGGCGGCACCAATCCCGCGCTGGTCCAGGCCATGGCCTGCGGCGCTCCGACGGTCGCCCGCGACACCGTCTACAACCGGGAGGTGCTCGGGGAGGGCGGCGTGTTCGTCGCACCGGACCCTCCGTCGATCGCCGCGGCGGTCCGGCGGATGCTCCTCTCCCCCGACGAGCAGTGCGCCGCGAGCGACGCGGCCCGCGAGCGCGCCCGCGAGCACTACACCTGGGGCTCGGTCTGCTCCGCCTACGAGGAGACCCTCGCCCGGCTGGTGGACGGCGCAACGACACGGTCGGCCCGTCCGCGCGCCCACCGCCGCCCGCTGGTGAGCCGGTGAGCGGGTCCGTCGGTCGGCGACGCCGTCCCCGCCCTCCGGCCGCGGTCTCCTGTCCGCGAACGATCCTGTTCCTCCATCCCTCCGACGAGACCTACGGCGCCGATCGGGTCCTCCTCGAGGCGCTGCGGGCGGTCCCCGAGGGCATGACGGCCGAAGTGTGGCTCCCGGACGACCTGGAATACCCGCTCGCCCCCTCACCCGCCTGCTCGAGGAACGCGGTGTCACCGTGCGCCGCATGCCGCTGCCCGTGCTCCGGCGCGCCTATCTCCGGCCGCGCCACCTCCTCTCCTTCCTGCGGCGGACCGCAGCGACCGGCCGGGCGATCCGCGAGCTCGATCCGGCACTCGTCTACGTGAACACCGCCGCGCTCGCGCTCGTGCTGCCCGTCGCCCGCCTCCTCGGTGCACCGACCCTCCTGCATCTGCACGAGCACAGTCGAGGGATCGAGCGCCGGGTCCTCTGCCTGCTGTTCCGCTCGGCGGACCGCCTCGTCGTCGTGAGCCGAGCGGTCGCGGACACGCTGACCGCCTCGAACCGGAGACGTTCGACCGTCGTCCACAACGGATTCGAGAGCGCACCGCCGGTCCCGCTCCCGCAGGGAGACGAACTCGTCTTCGTCCTGGCGAGCAGGTGGAACGCGTGGAAGGGCCACGAGCACTTCCTCCGGGTGTGGAGTCGCCTCCAGCGCCGAGACGTGCGGCTGATCGTCCTCGGCGGGCCTCCGGTCTGCGGGGCCGGAGTGGACGTCCCCGGCATCGTGGCGGGCATGCGGAACGGCGAGTCCGTCGAGGTGCGCGGCGAGTGCGAGGACGTGCGGCGAGTGCTGGACGCCGCTCACGTCGTCGTCGTGCCCAGCACGTCGCCCGATCCCCTGCCGACGATCGCCCTGGAGGCCGCCGCAGCCGGACGAGCAGCCCTCGTCAGCCGCTCCGGCGGGCTGCCGGAGATCGTCCTGGACGGCGTCACCGGGCTCACGCTCGCTCCCGGCGTGGTGGAGGAGTGGGTCGCGGCCGTCGAGGGCCTGGATCGCGCCACCGTCGAATCGTTCGGACGGGCCGCGCACGAACACTCCACGGCGGCGTTCTCCCGGAGCGAGTTCGTGCGCCGCATCGGCGAGGAGCTCCGGGCGATGCTGCGATGACGCCGCCGAGACGTGCACTCGTCGTCGCGAGCCCGTACTCCGAGGGGGCGGCCAGGGCCCTGATCGCCGGCGCGGCGTCGCGCGGGGCTCTGGCCGCGGAGATCCTTCCGCGCACGAGGCTCGTCGCTCTCGCCGCGTCGATCCCCCTCCCCTCCGCTGCAGCCCGCACGACCTTCGGGCGGCGGATGCGCGTCCTCCGGGACGGCTACGCCACGTCCCGTCCCCACCGGGTCGAGCGGGTGTCGCATCTGGCCGAGACGGTGCTCCGCGCGGGTCTCCGGCTGCCCTGTCCCGGTCTCGCGCTGCGGGCGTCCTACCTCTCCAAGATCCTCTTCGACCGGGCGGCGGCGGCTGTCGAGCTCCCCGAGGGCGCGGTCGTGCTCGGCTTCCCGGGCGCCTGCCTCGCGCTCTTCCGCGCCCACCCCGGCGCTCGGCGGGTCTTCCACGCCGTCGACGCCCATCCGCGCGCGCACAACGGCGAGCTCCTCCGGCACTTCTCCCGCAGCCGGACCTGGGAGGAGCGCTACCCCGGCCGCCTGGTGCGCCGGATCGAGAAGGAGCTGCGGCTCGCCGACATCGTCCTCACCCCCTCGGCGATCGTCTCGGAGCAGATGGCCCGGTACGGCGTCGATCGCGCGAAGATCGCGCAGATCCCCTACGGCGTGAGCCTCACCGGCTTCACCCCGGACGGACCGTCCGTCGATCGCGACCCCGAGCGGCGACGAGTCGTCTGCGCGGCCCACCTCTCGCATCGCAAGGGGATCCCCCAGCTCCTCGACGCCGTTCGAGGGCTGCCGGTCGACCTCGTCCTGGCCGGCGGAGTCTTCGATCGGCGCCTGCTCCGCGGTGCGCCGCCGAACGTGATCGTCACCGGCCCGCTCTCCGCGGACGAGCTCGCGCGGGAGTTTCGGGCCGCCGACGCCTTCGTCCTCCCGACACTGGAGGACGCCTGCTCCCTGGTCGTCGCCGAAGCCGCGGCCTCCGGCCTCCCGGTGATCACGACCGACGCCAACGGTGCCTCCGCCCTTCTCGACCCGCGGCACAGCACGGTCCTGCCCGCGGGAGACGTCCTGGCGCTCCGGGAAGCGCTCAGCAGGGTGCAGCCGCTCGATCGCGCGACCCGGCTGGCGATCGCGGAGTCGGCGCGCACCGCGGCGACGTCGATCACCGACTGGACTACCTACGCGGAGCGGGTGCTCGACGTCGTCCTCGCCGAAGAAGGGGCACGGGTCATGGGCGATCGGGCGGGCTGCGGTGCGCGGCACGAGCGGAACTGAGAGAATCTCTCGCAATAGCGAGCACACCTCATTTTCTCGTGTACGGTGCTGTTCCTGTCCTCCTCGCTCGAGGCGGCGCCGCTCGGCGCCCGCCTCTCGCTCCCGCCCCCACCGAAGAAGAGACCACCGCCATGCTCCGACGCCTCGACGGCACCGAACCCCGGGTCATCGCCGTGACCGTGTCCACCGGAAAGCGCACGGCGACACTCGCCCGCGTCGTCGAGGCGGCGCTGCAGGCCGGCGCCGACTCGGTGCACGTCGTCTTCAGCGGCAACGGCGGCCAGGAGCGCGTGCTGCGCGGACTGCTCCCGGCGGGCCTCGACGCCCGAGTGAGCGCCACGGTCCTTCCGAACGACCTCGGCACCGCCGGCGGCTTCCGCGCCGCGATCGAGCACTGCCGGACGCAGGAGCTGGACTACGCCTGGCTCCTCGAGGACGACACCGCGCCGCGGCCGGACGCACTCGCCGTGCTGCTGGCCTCTCCCCTGGCGCTCGATCCGAGGGCCTGCCACGCGAGTCTGCGCGAGATCGACTTCTACCAGTCCCAGCTCGTCACGGGTCGACCCGCCGCCGAGGTGTTCCCGAGCCCCGGCCGGTTCCTGGACACCGACGTGCGCCGGCTGCTGAAGCGCGGAGCCGGAGGCCGCTGCGGGGCGCGCCCGCAGGAGCCGATCGTGGTTCCGATCGCGCCCTACGGCGGCCTGCTGGTCTCCCGGGCCGCGCTCGTCGAGGTGGAGCCGCCGCGTCAGGAGTTCGTGCTCCGGGGTGACGACCGGGACTGGACGCGGCGGATCACGCGGGCCGGCTTCACCCTCAACCTGCATCCCCTCAGCCGGATCGACGATCTCGACCGGTGCCGGAGCGCGGCCGAGCGCGCGTCGGCGACCGACGTGCTCCTGCACTCCTCGAACTCCCGAGAGCTCTACCTCGCCGTCCGGAACCGGACCGCCCTCGACCTCGAGCTGGCCCGGACGGAGGGGCGCCGCGGCAGCACCGTCTTCGCGCTGAACCGCGGGCTCTACTGCGCCGCACTGGCGGCCCGGGGCCTGCGATGGGGCCGGGTGGCGACGGCCGGCACGATCCTCCGGGGCGTCGTCGCGGGCAGCCGGGGGCGCTTCCTCTCCGTGCGCTGACGCGCCGTCGGCCCTCCCCCGGGTCGGGCCGCCGGTCCCCCGGTCGGGTCGCCGATCCCCCGGGTGGTGTCGCCGGCTCCCCGAGGTCAGGCCGTCAGGAGGCCGAGCTCGACGAGCTCGTCGAGGAGCTGCTCGATCTCCGCCCGTCGGCCGTCGGCGAGCACGTCGCCGAGGTCGTCCGCGGCGCGCACGACTGCGTCGGCCCCTGCTCGCGAGCGCGCGTCCTGAGCGGAGAACCGCTCCCAGAGCAGCCGAGCCGACCCCTGCAGCACGACCGGCTGCGCCCCCGCGGGGGCACCGAGGGGCAGGAGGTAGAGTCTCTGCGGGGTCGCCATCGCCGCCACGCGGGACCCCGTCGCGGACGGCCCGCAGGTCGTCCGCGCGCCGTCGACGACGAGCCCTGTGGCCTGAGCCGTCCGCTCGGTGACGGGCGCCGGCGCGGGAGCTCCGCCGACGGGAGCCGGACTGCCGGGCGCGAAACTCGGAGCAGCGCTCGGGTCGGCGTCCGCCCGGGAGGCGCGGCGCACGGCGACGAGGTCCCGGATCGCGGGCAGGAGCGCACGAGTCGCGGCCGCGAAGCGCCGCGCACGGATCGCCAGGCGGGCGGAGGCGGTCGGCGGGAGCAGAGGGTGGTCGATCACCAGGTCCCGGCCGGCGGGGTGGAGCGCTCGCCGGAGCAGGACGAGACGCTCCGCGAGCGTCGGCGCCTGGTCGATCGCCAGCAGCCAGTCGGCCGTCCTGCTCGGCCGGCGCGTGCGCAGCCGCCAGAGCGCGTACTGCCGACTCGGCCGGGCGGGCAGCGCGACGGTCGCGCCGATCCGCGCGAGGAAAGGGGCGATCGGCTCCAGGCAGCCGAGCTCCGCGGCTCGAGCGACCACCGCCTCCTCCCTGCCCCGGGCCGCCACCACCGCGACGAGCTCCTCGAACTCCTCCTCGCTCCGCTGCTGATACGGCGAGCGCAGGCTGTGCAGGGCGGAGACGACGACGGACGTGTCGAAGCCGATCGCCCGCACCGGCACTCCGGCGACGACCACCTCGCAGCGGGTCCGCCACAGCACCTCGAAGGCGAGCTGCGGATCGATGAAGAAGCCGGGCCAGCTGGTGTGCACGTCGATGTCGCAGGGCCAGGATGGGTGGAGGAGGGTGATCGAGTGGGTCACGAACGCCCGGTGCGCGGCGGACCCCGGCCGGACCGACCAGCCGCGCTCGCCGAGCAGGGTGAGGAGGCGGTCCGCGTCGCCCGGGGCGACCAGGACGTCCGCGTCGCTGGAGGGATGGGGACGGCGGATCCGGTGCGCATCGGCGATCGGGCCCTTGAGGAACAGGGCGCGGATGCCCGCTCCGCGGGCGAGGTCGTCCACCAGGGCGTGGACCAGGCCGACGGCGGCGGCGAGCGGGAGGTCGACGGTGGGACGCATGACGGCTGCCCTCCTCCGTTCTCCGGGACGCGGATCCGCGCCGCAGAGAACCGTAGGAGCGGTCGGCCGGAGAACGGCCCCGGGGCGCGGCATCACGGGTCCGCGTGCGCGGGACGTCGCCCGCGCCGGGTGGACCGCTCCCGGCCGGTGGGCGCCGCGGTGCCGTCCGGGGGTCCGCTCGTGGTGCGGTAACGTCCCTGCTGGAAGCCCCGGCCCCCGTCCCTCCCACTCACAGCAGGAGCACTCGTGCGAATCCTCGTCACCGGCGGAGCCGGCTTCATCGGCAGCAACTTCGTCCACCTGACCCTCCGCGATCGGCCCGACGCGCGGATCACCGTGCTGGACAAGCTCACCTACGCGGGCAACCGCGCCTCCCTCGCTCCGGTCGCCGACCGGATCACGTTCGTCGAGGGCGACATCGCCGACGCCGAGCTGGTCGACCGGCTGGTCGCCGACACCGACCTGGTCGTGCACTTCGCCGCGGAGTCGCACAACGACAACTCGCTGAACGATCCGACGCCGTTCGTCGAGACCAACATCATCGGCACCTTCACGCTGCTGCAGGCCGTGCGGAAGCACGACGTCCGCTACCACCACATCTCGACCGACGAGGTCTACGGCGACCTCGAGCTCGACGACCCGGCGAAGTTCACCGAGCAGACGCCGTACAACCCCTCCAGCCCGTACTCCTCGACGAAGGCCGGCAGCGACCTGCTCGTGCGCGCATGGGTCCGCTCCTTCGGCGTGAAGGCGACGATCTCGAACTGCTCGAACAACTACGGGCCGTACCAGCACGTCGAGAAGTTCATCCCCCGGCAGATCACGAACGTCATCGACGGCGTCCGGCCCAAGCTCTACGGCGCTGGCGAGAACGTCCGCGACTGGATCCACGTCGACGACCACAACAGCGGAGTCTGGGCGATCATCGAGCGCGGTGCCATCGGCGAGACGTACCTCATCGGCGCGGACGGCGAGAAGAACAACCTGGAGGTCGTGACCCTGATCCTGGAGGAGTTCGGCCAGGGCGCCGACGCCTTCGACCACGTCACCGACCGGCCCGGCCACGACCTCCGCTACGCGATCGACTCCACGCGCCTGCGCACGGAGCTGGGCTGGGAGCCGCGCTACACGGACTTCGAGTCGGGTCTTGCGGCGACCGTGCAGTGGTACCGCGAGAACGAGGACTGGTGGCGTCCGCAGAAGGCGGCGACCGAGGCGAAGTACTCGGCACAGTTCAGCACCACCCCGTAGCGCCCGGCGCTGCTCAGGGCCGCGGCCGTCGTCTGTGGACGGCGGCCCCTTCCGCGTACCCGGATACGACGCGGTGTCGCTCCCGTCCCGTTTGACGTCGCGCAAGCGCGAGTCGGGAACCACGTTCGGGGGACCCGTCGGCGGGGCATTGTTCACTTCAGCTTGGACGGCAGGTCGCGTCTCTACGGTGAGCGCATCCCATCCCCCTCGGGTGGCCGCCCTCCCGATCCTCCGCCCCGTATCGTGGAGGAGCCGCGGCTCCGCCCCTCGCCGAAGGCAGAGGCCCATGCTACGACGTGCCCGACGCAGTGCACCGCTCGCCCTTGTCCTCGCCGCCGCACTCGCGGTGGGGCTGATGCCGCTCGGAGCCGCTCCTGCCTCCGCAGCGGGCTCCGGTGCGACCCCGGGAACCTACGAGAACGACTCCCCCGCCTTGACGCTGACAGGCACCTGGAACACAGTCGCCTCGTCGATGGACAGCGCTGGGACGTATGCGCAGCTCTCCACCACAGGATCCGCCGAGATCACCTTCGCGGCGACCGGCATCGCCTGGAAGGCCCGCAAGAACCAGTCCTCTGGACTCGCGGACGTCTACCTCGACGGTGCGAAGGTCGCCACCGTCGATCTCTACTCGGCGACCACGCAGTACCAGCAAACCGTCTACAGCGTCGACGGCCTCGCGGATGGCGAGCACTCCCTCAGCATCGTCCGCACCGGCACCAAGAACGACAGCGCGATCGGCCGGAACATCACTCTCGACTCCGTCGTCGTCTCGGACATCACTCCTCCGTCAGCGCCGACGAGCGTCACTGCGACAGCGGAGGGAACGGGTGCGCGGGTCGGCTGGACGGCAGCCCCCGAGAGCGACGTCGTCGGCTACCAGGTGTTCCGAGCGGCGAGCGGAAGCACCGAGTGGGCACGGCTGACCGGCGACCGCGGGGTGAGCGGCACCGATCTGCTCGACGAGGGACTGGCGCCTGGCGGCGGCTATTCGTATCAGGTGGCGGCGGTCGACGCGGCCGGCAACGTGTCGCCTCGCAGCGGTATCGCCTCGGTGGTTCTGCCCCTGAACGCCGTCGCACCGGGGACCTACGAGAACGACTCCGCCGCGGTCACCCTCTCCGGCGGGTGGAGCGCCGTCGTGTCGTCGATGGACAGCGGCGGCTCCTACTCGCAGCTGGGCGCCGCCGGCTACGCCGAGATCTCCTTCACCGGCACCGGTGTCTCCTGGGTCGCCCGGAAGAACCAGTCCTCCGGAACCGCGGACGTGCTCCTCGACGGGACGACGGTCGCCACCGTCGACCTCTACGCGGCGACGACCGCCTACCGGCAGACGGTCTACCGGGTCGACGGGCTCACGGACGGCGTGCACACGCTCCGGGTCGTGCGCACCGGCGCGAAGAACGACAGCGCCATCGGCCGGAACATCACCCTCGACTCCTTCGTGATCCCCGATATCACCGCGCCGGCGACTCCCGCAGACGTCTCCGCGGTCCCCGAGTCGACAGGAGCGCGCGTCTCGTGGTCCGCGAGCGCCGACACGGACACGGCCGGCTACCGCGTCTACCGAGCGGTCGGCGCCGACACCGTCTGGACGGAGATCACGCCCGCCGCTGGCACGACCGAGCTCGGCCTCCTCGACGAGTCGCTGCAGCCGGGCACCGGCTACCGCTACCAGGTCGTCGCCTTCGACGGGTCGGGGAACACCTCGGTGCGGAGCGCTTCCGCCGCAGTGACGACCGCGATCGACGCCGTCCTCCCCGGCACCTGGGAGAACGACTCCGCCGCCGTCACCCGCTCCGGTCCCTGGACCGTGGTCTCCTCGTCGATGGACAGCGGCGGCTCCTACTCGCAGCTCGGCGCAGCCGGGTACGCGGAGCTCTCCTTCACCGGGACGGGCGTCTCTTGGCTCGCTCGGAAGAACGCCTCGTCCGGCATCGCCGAGGTGCTGCTCGACGGCGGATCCGTGGCGACGGTCGACCTGTACTCGGCGTCCACGCAGTACCGGCAGACCGCGTATCGGGTCGACGGGCTGACCGACACGACGCACACCCTCCGCGTGGTGCGCACGGGGACCAAGAGCGAGGCGGCGAGCGGGCGCAACATCACCCTCGACGCGTTCGTCGTGCCCGACGTCACGGCGCCGTCGCCGCCGACGGACGTCACCGCGACGCAGGAGGGCACCGGTGCGCGGATCAGCTGGACGGCGAGCCCGGAGCCGGACGTCGCGGGCTACGAGGTCTACCGCGCCACGGATTCGACCTTCGCGCGGATCAGCCCTGCGGACGGCGTCAGCGGGACCAGTCACGTCGACAGCGATCTGCAGCCGGGAGTGACCTACTCGTACCAGCTGACCGCGTTCGACGCGTCGGGGAACACCTCCGCCCGCACCGTCGCCACGAGCACGACGATGGCGCTCCGTGCTGTCGCGCCCGGCTTGTACGAGAACGGGTCCTCCGCAATCACTACGACCGGCACCTGGACCACCGTCTCCTCGACGATGGACAGCGGCGGCAGCTACGCACAGTTGACCACCGCCGGCTACGCCGAGCTGTCCTTCGAGGGCACCGGCATCAGCTGGACAGCTCGGCGGAACTCGTCCTCGGGTATCGCCGAGGTGCTCCTCGACGGCCGCTCCGTCGACTCCGTCGACCTCTATTCCGCCTCCACCCAGTACCGACAGACCGTCTACCGGATCGACGGACTCTCCGACACCGCGCACACGCTGCGGATCGTCCGCACCGGCACCAAGAACGTCAGCGCGATCGGCCGCAACATCACCCTCGACTCCCTCGTCGTGGCCGATGTCACCGCCCCCTCGACCCCGACGGGCGTCGCCGCCGCTGCGGAGGGGACGGGCGCCCGCGTCAGCTGGACCGCGAGCCCCGAGAAGGATGTGACGGGGTACCGGATCTACCGCGCCCCCTCCGGCTCGTCGACCTGGACCCTGCTCACCCCGACCGCGGGCGTCGCGGGGACAGACCACCTCGACGACGGACTGCAGCCCGGCGCCGGCTACAGCTACCAGATCGTCGCCGTCGACTGGGCGGGGAACACGTCCGAGCGCAGCACGAGCGCCTCGGTGACCATGCCGCAGAACGCGGTCCCCCCGGGCACTTACGAGAACGACTCCTCCGCCGTGACGCTGTCCGGCACCTGGGGCGTCGCCACGTCGCCCGTGGACAGCGCAGGCAGCTACTCGCAGCTGACGACCGCGGGGTACGCCGAGCTCTCCTTCACCGGCACCGGGGTCTCCTGGATCGCGCGGAAGAACTCGTCCTCGGGGATCGCAGAGGTCTTCCTGGACGGGAAGAAGGTCACCTCCGTCGATCTCTACTCCTCGACGACGCTCTACCAGCAGACCGTCTACCGGGTGGAGGGTCTCCGCGACGCCGTGCACACGATCCGGGTGGTGCGCACGGGAACGAAGAACGACGACGCGATCGGTCGCAACATCACCCTCGACGCGTTCGTCGTCCCCGACGTCACGGCCCCGGCCGCCGCCACCGGCCTCGTCGTCAGCCCGAAGGGCACCGGAGCGCGGATCAGCTGGACAGCGAGCCGTGACTCCGACGTCGCCGGCTACCGCCTGCTGCGGACGCCGACGACGAGCAGCACGTGGACGCCGGTGCAGAGTGCCCTGGTGACAGGCACCAGCTACTACGACGCGGGTCTCACTCCGAGCGGGCGCTTCAAGTACAAGGTGATCGCCGTGGACAGCAGCGGGAACGAGTCGCCCGGCACACCGACCGCGTCGCTGACGGCGCCGGCGATGCCGGTGATCGAGAGTCCGGCGCTCGCCGACTGCCCAGCGGCGACGGTGACGGTCTCGACCAGCGCCCAGCTCAAGGCGGCGCTGAGCGCGGCGGGACCGGGAACCGTGATCCGCCTCGCCGCGGGGGTCTACAACGACTCCTTCACCATGTCGAAGTCCGGCACCGCGAGCTCTCCCATCTGGATCTGCGGGGCTCGCTCGGCGGTCCTCGATGCCGGCTCGACGTCAGAGGCGCGCGCACTGCTTTTGGACCGGGTCCGCTATGTGAAGCTGGTCGGCTTTACTGTTCGGAACTCCACCAAGGGCGTCATGGTCGCCGGAAGCGACCACGTCGTGGTCTCCCACCTCAGCATTGCGAACATCGGAGACGAGGGGATCCACCTCCGCTCAACCACCACGGACAGCTTCGTCACGGGGAACACAATCACCGGCACTGGACAGATCCGGCCGCAATTCGGCGAAGGGATCTACATCGGAACCGCCGAAGAGAATCGCTGCACCTTCAGCAATTGCCTACCCGACAACTCGAACCGCAACATCATCGCCGGAAACACGATCACCGGCACGACCGCGGAGGCGATCGAAGCCAAGGCCGGCACCTTCGACGGCTGGATCGTGGGCAACACCGCGGACAGCTCGAGCATGGGCACTGACCACGAGTCACCACTCGTGATCCTCGGCAACAAGTGGGTGGTGTCGGACAACACCATCGACAGCGCTCGCCGCGACGGTATCCAGGTCTACGCTTCTGAGGACGCCTTTGGCTGGGACAACGAGATCTTCGGCAATCGCTTCGGCACTCCACCGAGCGGCTATTTCGCCCGGATGACGGTGAAGGTCTACGGAAACATAGTCGGCTGCGACAACGATCCGGGTGCTTCCGGCATCTCGAATCTCGCCTGCCAGAACTGAGGACGCCGTCCCGGGGACGACGAGCTAGTCGCTGGGATGCGCCTCTATCACCGATGCTTGCGAGTGCCGGACCGAGATCGTCGAACTGCCCGGCTTCGCGGAGTATGCGATGAGACCCTTCGGGTCCTCCATGCTCGTCGCCGCGAAGTAGGTGACGTCCAGCTTGTACCGGTCAGCGAGGCGGTAAACGAGTTCGAAGCTCTCACGATCCTCGGGTCCCGAGTCGGACTGCCAGCCGAGCTCACCGATCGCGCAGTGCACTCCGAAGCCGGAGCACCACTCGCCGAATGTCGTGACCGAGTCGAGCAACTTCTTCCGAGTTCCGTCATGCAGGTAGAAGTGCTGGGAGTACACGATCGCGTGCTCAGGGTCGTCGATGGGTAAACGGTCGGGGGCGTCTTCCTCGAAGCTCGAGCCGAGGATCGAGTCGATCCAGATCACGTGATCATCGCCGCGTTTCCGGAGATCAGAGACGATAGCCTGCGCGTACTCGAAGTACGCGGTCGCACCCGTCTTGCTTCCTCGCGGCTCGTTGAAGAGGTTATACGCCGCCACCCGGTCGTCGTCCGCGAAGCGGTCGGAGAGCGCACGCCAGACCTTCAACACATCCGCGGTGGTCAGATCCCCGCCGCAGTAGATCGTGCCGTGCAGTGCCGGGCCCGTCCCCCATGGATAGGCGCAGCTGTTGTGAAGATCCAGCACGACCCGGATGCCGGCTCTCCCCGCCCGCTCGATCTGCTCCTCGATTAGATCGAGGTAGTCGGAGTCGACCGGGGCATCGAGTGCCGCGCGGACGTCGTCACCCGATTTCCAGGGCTGCAGTCGCTGCCACGGGATCGGCAGCCGAACGAGACCCATTCCGCGGCCTGCGAGATAGTCGTACGACGCCTGGTTGTCCGACTTCACCCGCGATGTGGAGAGCGAGCGCTGCTGCTGCAGCGTGTAAAGGTTCACACCCCGCAGGTAGGAACTTCCTTCGAGATACTTCTGGAGAGCCACGGACGTCGTCGCGGTCGGCGTCGGCGAGGGGGTCGGTGCAGGGTCGGGGCGCGGGGTGCAGGCCGCAAGGAGGATCAGTATCGTGCCCAGCGCCGCGGCAAGCAGCACCCTCCTCCGTGAGGACGAGCCGACGTTCGGACCCGAGACGGCTTCCGTGCAGCCCGCCGCCCGAGGAGGGGCCGCGCGGGCACCCCCTGACCATCGGTGCTCAACGATGGGAAGCTCCCCGCTCGAAGAACGCTCTCAAGTCCTCCGCATAGCGCGAGTAAGGGCGTGCTCGGGCCCTTGCGGACACCTCCGCCGACCGCCGGTCGAGCTCTTCGCGGTCGTTAAGGAGAGTGTCGACAGCCGCGCGGAGGGCGAGAGGATCGCCGACGGGCGTCACGGCGACTGCGAGGTGCTCGTAGCCCCTGATACCGGGGGACGCCGTCGCGATGACGGGAGTTCCGAAGGTCGCTGCGCTCATCAGTCTGATGTGCCCCGCACTCTTGTCGGAATCGGTCAGGGAGAGAATGAAGAGGCTGGCCCTCGCGAGCGACTCGTCATGATCGCGCCTGGGAACGCGACCCGAGACGGCCACTCCAGATCGAGAGGCAGACGGTCGGATACGTACAGCCTCGTCGTCACCGCAGATGATCTGCAGATCCCAATCCTGACCGTCGGCTGCGGCGATGAGGGTCGGCCAGTCGCACGAGTTGCGCCCGCTGGACATCACACCGCTGCGAGTTCCATCGCCAAGGTAGGAAGCGGTGTCCAGCCGATCATCGACGGAATAGAAGGGGATGTGCTCCATCTGCTCAGGGCGGAGACCGTAGAGCTCGGCGAGCTGGACGAGCTCCCACTGCGTCATCACTTGTGCGCGAGCCACGACGGCGGGCAGCAGCCTCCGGTATGCGAGAGCCGCCAAGCCCGGTCGGCGGCCGGGCAGAAACTCGACGAGGACCAACTTCTTCTGCCGAGTGAGTGCCAAGTAGGCGCTCAGGGCGATCAAGCCTCCGACCGTGCGCGCACCCTGGCTGGTGATGACGAGGTCGTTCCGGTGGCTCTGCAGACACAGCGTCAGCGTCGAGCGCACGAGCGACAAGAAGTTAGTCGCGCGGCCGATCATCTGGGCGTCGATGAGAGGCCCGTAAGGCACATCGCTGATCGCCCGGATTGCTCTGTTCATCCTCGGCCCAGTCGACGAACCGTCCTGGCCGTGTCCGGCTTCTCCACGCATCTCCTCCGTCATCTCCGCCTCCCGGTCGGTCGCCGCGCCGTCCGGTCCTGCGCGCGGATCGGGGTCCGGCGCTGGTAGGGACTCACCGCCCGCTGGCCGGTAGGAACGACCACGTTCTGACGAGACGTCTCAGCGGACGCCGAGAAGGAGCCGATCGAGCCGATGACCTGGCCCGCTCGATACATCAGGGGTGTCAGAAACACAAGCAACGCCGGGTTCACGTCGATCGCACTGAATCCAGTGAGGCTCACGCAGAACGCAACTATCGCGGCTGCGACGCCGGCGTCACCGCGCTTAGACACGCGAAGCACGATGACCACGACGGCGGACAGCGCGAGTGCTGCCAGCGGGATGCCGAGCGAGAGCAGCAGCTGTAGGACCGAGTTTTCAAGTGGACCGTCGAAGACCGAAGAGAACTGCGCCGCGGAATTGCCCGGGCCCAGGCCGATGAGCCAGTTGTCGCTGATCAGGTCGGCAGCTACCGCTGTGGACTGCTCCCGATAGTCCGAGGACTTCACACCACCTGTGGAATCGTTCCGCTGTTCGAGGAGTGGGGAGTTGGTGACGACTCCCAAAAATCCGACGGCCGACACCATCAAGAAGAACGCGGTGACCCGACGGGTGCGTTTCGAGGGCGATGCGCCGAAAAGGAGCACCAGGCAGCCGAGCGCGAGCCCGATGGCAACGGCGAGGACGCCCGTTCGAGACACAGCCAGGATGACCGCGGCGCCGGAACCGGCAAGTGCAGCTATGCGAAGCCAGCGACGCGTGTCGGAGCCGAAGAGGGCGATCATCGCGCAGACGGTCGCGACGGTGGACGTGACCAGCGGGTGCCCGAGGCTCGTCCTAGTGCGAAAGACCGACCAGACCTTATCGGTGACGTCGTAGGAGAAGAGCGAGGACCACGGGTTGAAGCCGGCGATGAAATCGAGGACGGCGAGGCCGCCGACGAAGACGCCGATCCAGAGGTAGGCCGATTGCGACGAGACCCAGACTTCGTCGTGACGCGTCCGTCCGTAGAGGTAAGGCAGAACCACGCAGACGAGCACGACGAGCACCCACACCACGGACAGCCCTGGAGCGAGGCCGAGCGCCACCGTGACGGCGACCGCCCCGAGAACCGGGATCCACAGCAACGTGCCGACGCGCACCGGCGCGGCGGGCGCGTCCCTCGTGCTGAGCACCGTCCTGATCATCCAGACGGCGAGGATGATCACCGCCGGGGAGAAGTACCGGCCGATGAGCCGGGGCACGTCCATGTAGCCGACGGGCAGGACCACGAGCACCGCGAGAGCGAGGGCGGGCATGAAGCGGCGCGGCATGAACATCAGCACGATCGCACCGACGATGCCGACGAAGCCAAGTGCGACGAGGGTCATGCCAGCACGTCGTTCGGCTCGACCCCGAGGCCGCTGCTGAGGGGGCGCACCCGGCGCGAGCTCGCCACCGCGAGGTCGCTCAGGCTCACTTCGTCCGCCTCGCGCACCAGGGCCAGGTCGCGATCGGCGAGGAGCCGTGCGATCTGCGCCTGGTGGTCGTCGATGTGTTCACCGTTCCGGGACCGCCGAATGACCAGAACCGGGTAGATGCCGAGCTCGAGTAATCGCAGGACGCTGCCGACGCCCGCATGACTGACGACCACGTCGGCGTCTCTCGCCGCCCGGTCGAAGCGTGCACTCGAGAAGAAATCGACCACCTCGCCCGAGAGACCCTGTAAGGGCGGCGTGACACCGAGCTGCCAGATCGAGCGCTCACCGACGAGAGGAGACAGCGCCGCGACCGGCCGTGGGAAAGGATATTTCTTGATCGTCCCGAGGGTCACGAAGACGCTCGGGTCCGCGACTCTCTCGCGCGCGGTGTAAGACTCGAAGGAGTCGAGAACCGAACCGTGGTACGCCCACCTCGCGTCGGACCAGTGCTCGTGCTGCGTCCACACGGTGCGTGCCAGGCGACTCCGAGAGACCAGGCGGCCGGTCATCGACGGACCGTCGACGCGCGACACGCTCTCGATGTAGTGGGTGGGGATCCGAAGGGTGCGCGCAGCGAGGAACGCCGGCGCTGCGATCGCCGCCCCGGTGCTCACTACGCCGTCGAAACCACCGCGGGCGAGGATCCGGCGAAAACGCGGAAGGGCACCGAGCACCCCTCGGAAGTCGCGCTGGACGATCTCCGGGATGTAGTGGTGCGGCTCTCCCACGAGTAGCCCGTCGGCCTGAGGCGAATCGAAGGTCACCCACTCGGATGCGCTGTCGATCGACGAACCCCGAGAGAGTCTCCACAGCTGTTCGAGGTGACCACCCGTCGATGCCGCGAGGAGGAGGCGCGGGGGTCGATCCATGTGGAACGCATCGGCGAGATCGATCATGCTCGGGCCTCCAGGAGAGTGCGGACCGCGGATCGAACAACAGCGAGCTTTTCGACCGCACCCTGCAAAGCGCTCTGCTGCGAGGCGTCGGTGTCGACGCTGCGGAGAGCTTCCGCGATGGCGTCCGTCGAGCGGCTCTTGGCATCGAAGACGACGATCGGGATGCCCGCTGCGGCGAAGTGGCGCTCGATCTTGTCCGTCGGCGTGTCGGCGATAGAGGCGACGGCAGCACCTTCGGCCACGGCGACGATCAGGGCGTGCAGGCGATCGCTGACGACGAGAGCCGACTCCGCGAACGCGCGGCGGACCTCCGCCTCCTGCACCTTGTGCGAGCGGGAGCCCCACGCGACGTAGTCAGCGTCCCACTCTCCGGCGAGCTCCGCCATCAGCGGTTCGTCTCGCTCCACCTGGGTCACCACGGTGAGACGGAGTCCGCGCTCCTCCGCGATGCGGGCGATCGCCTGCCGCCACTGCCGGGAGGGCGGCACCCGGTCGCCGCGCATCGTCACCGTCAGGCGGGTGCGCTTGATCGACGCGGCGTGCTCGGATCCCACCTGGCCGAAGCCGAGGTCCGGCATGACGCCGCCGTGGCCCAGCCGGTCGGCCGTGCGGACGTCGCGCCACATCGTGTAGTGGCTGAGTCCGAGGGTCGAGCGGAACACGGCCGTCGGCCAGCGGTCGAAATTGCGGGACCCCGCTCCGACCCGGATGACCAGGCCGCCGCGCAGCCGAGTGGCGACGACCAGCGGGAGTAGACCGATGTGCTCCTTCAGACCGCGCCAGGTGAGCTGGATCTCACCCGGCTTGTAGATGTAGGCGACGCACTCACCGCGGCGGAGGCAGGCGCCGAGCTCGCGCGCCCAGCCGCCGACGCTCCGGTAGGTGATCACGTCGAGGGGGAGGTCGAGCGCCTCGTCATAGGAGGCGGGCGATGCGCCGACGTAGGCGTGCATCTCCCCCATGCCGCTGAGCCATTCGACGAGCTCACGCCGCAGGACGATGTCGCCGATGTTCTCGTACTGCCCGACCACGGGAACGAAGATCTTCATACTCACCTCTTCTACTTGCTCAGGATCGTGTCGACGATGAGGGGGGCGTTGAGCTCCTCCACGGAAGCGCGGGCGACCGCCGCGGACGCAGCGCTGGCGCGCTCCACCGCCGCAGCGAGCTCCGCAGAATCGTCGCGAGAGGCGCGAGCGCCGTTCACTCCCTCGACGATGAGCGCGTTCGGGTCGCCACCGGGAGTGGTCGCCACCGGGAGACCGGTGGCCAGCGCTTCGACGATCGAGCGCGAGAAGCCCTCGAACCGGGAGCTCATCAGCAGCAGGTCGTGCTCGCGCATCAGCGCGCCGACCTCGCCCTTGGGCACGGCGCCCCGGAAGTCGACGCGGTGCGCGATCCCGGTGGCCGCGGCGGCCTCGCGCATGCGGCCCTCGAGCGTGCCGCTGCCGGCCACCGTGAGGCGGAAGCGCTCGTCGAGCAGAGCGAAAGCGGCGATCGCGAGCTCGGGATTCTTCGCCGGCTCGATCCGGCAAGCCCAGAGCACGTTCACCTTCTCGCTGCGCTCGCTCGCGCTCGGATAGAACTCGGTCGGGTCGAACCAGGTCGGCGAGAAGTGCACGGAGGCGGACTGCTGGCGCAGCCGCTCGGCGCCGCCGCTGCTGAAGATGACGACGGCGCGCGACTGCCGGACGACCCGCCGCTCGAGGAAGCGGTAGAGCCCGCGCGCCCGCCGGAAGAACGAGACGCTGCCCTGCTTCAGATTCGCGTCGCCGCTGCTGTGCATGAACTGCACGTGCGGGGTTCCGCGGAAGTGCCGGAGCGCGACGGCACCGACGTTCACGCGGTGGGTCTGGACGGTGTCGACGTCGGCGGTCGGCAAGAACTTCTTCAGCCCGCGGGCCAGGCGGACCGAGTGCGGGATGCGCCGGGTCAGGTCCGCGTGGTCGAGGCGGACCACCGGCATGAAGTCGAAGCGGCGCCCGCCGATCTCGTACTCCTTCCACTCGCCGAGCACCTTGTCGCCGATCGCATCGACGCCCGCGATGCGGATGATCTCGGTGTCGGGAGCGAACTTGACGAGGCCGCGGATGCAGGTGTCGATACCGCCGGGCTTGGGGCGCACCGGGTCGAACTGCTCGACGATCAGGCGAGTTCTCATCTGGGAATTCCTTCTCTGGGGTGTCATTTCTTCAACCAGCGCACGAGGTCGACGGGGGAGATCGACGAGCGACGGGTCAGGAGCACGTAGGCGCCGACGAAGACGAGGCTCTGGAGGGCCACGACGCCAAGGACGGCGAGGAGCGGAGGATCGACTGAGAAGAGGACCATCCATCCAGGGATGCCGACGATGAGGGAGAGACAGACGGTCACGAGGACCGCACGGATGATGTCCCGCCGTCCTCTGTCGTCCAGCCGGTAGCCGATGCGAGAGGACAGCCAGGCGAGCTTCACCGGTAGATCGATCCAGTAGGACGCCGCGAAACCGGCTGCAAGGCCGAGGACGACCCACTGGGCGGGCAAGACGAGGAGCCCCGCGAGGCCGACTGCGATCCAGATCGTGTTAATGATCAGCGCGCTGTAGAGCGGGCGCAGGGCGTCGTGCTTCGCGTAGAACGGGCGAATGAGCAGGGAGTGCCAGGAGTACGGAAGAAGGCCCGCAGCGAGAACCGCGAGGATGAGCCCGATCACTCGTGCCGCGTCGCTTGACGTCTCGCCGCGAGCGAACATCAGCTCGCCGAGTCCGGGACCGAGAGCGACGAGGAGACCTGCGACCGGCAGGACGAAGGACGCCAGCCGCAGCAGCGCATCGTCGAGCTCGTGGAACGCGGCAGCGTCATCCGAGGCCGCGAAGTGCTTCGAGAGCCGCTGCAGCAGGACTGAGGCCAGACTAGAGACGGCGACGCCCTGCACGACCGACACGATCGCCTGAGCATAGAAGAGGGCCGAGAATCCGAAGCCGGCGAGCCCGGAGTCCGCCGCGATGGCACCCGCCTGCGATGCCCAGGCGGCGGTCAGAAGGTTCGACACCTGATAGCAGATCGCCGAGGCGACCGCGAGCAGGCCCGTCCGAGCTGCAACGCGCAGTCCGAGACCGCGCACTCCGCCGCGCCACCGGGGCCGGAAGCCGGCACTGAGCAGCAGAATGCAGAGGACGACCGTCTGCAGCACGGTGCCTCCGAGGGTGGCCATGCCCAGCACGGCAATCACGACGAGCGGAACCGATTGCGGCGCGTCGGCATCGACCGCCCCCGACCCGATCACGACGAGAGCACCGACGATGATGCCCACGCTCGACAGTGCCGGCAGCCAGCTCACCGAAGTGAAGCGTCCGCGGGCGTTCATCAGCTGCGAGGCGACCGTGAAGACAGACGCCACCGCCACTTGCGGGATGCACCAGAAGAAGAAGGCGATCGTCAGCTCGCGCTGCGAATTACCCCAGCTGAAACCACCGAGGGCGGAGATGAGCCCGGGTGCGACGAGCAACAGCAGCACGGTGACGATAATGCCGAACGCCGCCGAGCAGACCAGCAGCACCGTGCCGTAGCGGTCCGCGTCGTGCTCGGACCGCACCCGCAGCGTGGCGAGCTGCGGCAGGAACACCGCGGCGATCACTCCCCCGCCCAGCAGCAGGAAGATCTGGTTCGGTACCTGGTTGGCCAGGTTGTAGGAGTCCGAGACCAGGCCCGTCCCGAGCGCCGCGGCCAGAGCGATGTTGCGGAGGAACCCGAGCACGCGTGCGACGAGCGTGCCGGTCGACGCGCTCAGGACGGTGCGTCCGGCACCTCGCTCGCTCACTTCTGCATCACTACGGCCTCCAGGCGGCTGCGGAGAGCCGCGCCGCTCGACGCGCGAGTGAACGAGCTCAGCCACGACTCGTGTCCGGCGACGGTCATGCCGGCGGCCTCGATCACGCCGGCGGCGAAGTCGGCGGCCGACTCGCCGGCGACGAGGACTCCGGTCAGCCGCGGGACGATGGCGTCGGCCACGCCGAGCGCCTGCGAGGAGGCGACGCTCGGCACACCCACGCGGGCCGCCTCGACGAGCACGTTGCCGAAGCCCTCGGACAGCGACGGGAGGAGGACGACGGCGTTCGCGGGCAGGTCGGCGGACCAGGAGGAGACCCAGCCATGGAAGACGGCGGGGACCCCGCGCTTCGCGGCGAGCGCGCGCACCTGCTCCGTCAGCGGCCCGACGCCGTAGAAGTGCGCGACCACCTCGCGGCCGTGCAGCTCGCGGCAGGCCACCGCGGTCTCGACGACCAGCTGCGGGCGCTTCTGCGCGACCAGCCGCGCCGGTGCGACCAGCGCGAGGGGACCGTCGTCGTGCCGCGGCGCGACGGCCGCGGCCGACTCCGTCTTCAGTGACGGATTGAGCACGACGGAGACGGAGGCGGGCGGCAGGCCGTAGAGCGCGATCGCCTCGGCGGCGACCGGATGCGAGATAGCGACGAACTCGTCGGCCCACCGGTACGCCAGACGCGCCAGCAGCTGCTTCGCCGCGTAGGCGGGGCCGAAGGTGCGGCGGAGGTGGACGGCCATGTTGCGGCCGCTGATCAGCACGCGCGGGCGGCCGGGCAGCAGTCGCGTCGCGAAGAGCGCGAGAAGGTTCCAGTACGGCATCAGCGCGAGCACGGCGTCCGGCTTCTCGGTGCGGAGCAGCCGGCGCAGCTGCAGCAGCTTCCTCACGGTCCCGCGACCGTCGAGAGCGACGAGCCGCAGCTCGGCCGGGATGTCGTCGTCGCCGGTGAGCTTCGTCGCGGCGACCACAACCGTGTCCCCGCTCGCGGCGAGGTGCAGCGCCCACTGCCGGGCGACGAACTCGGCCCCGCCGCCGGAGAACCGGGGGACGAGGAGGACGACCTTCATCGCTTCGCGCTCTCGACGCGGGCGAAGGCCGCCGGCATCAGCGAGGTGGAGTCGCGGGACGCGACCACCCGTGCGGGGGCGCCGGCGACCGTGACGCCGGCCGCGACGTCGCGGTTGACCACCGCGTTCGCGCCGACCACGGCGCCGTCGCCGATCGTGACAGCCCCGTAGATCACCGCGCCCGGGCCGATGTAGACGAAGTCGCCAATAGTCGGCACGCCGCCCTGCGCGATGCCGATAGTGACAGTGGGGTGGATCCGGCAGAACGCCCCGACTCGCGCCCGCGAGTTCACGACGAGCGTGCCGTAGTGCGCGATCGAGAGGCCCGGGCCGAAGACGCCGGGGCCGATCGAGATCCCGGTGCGCAGCCCGGCGCGCTGCAGGCGGAACCGTGCGACGAAGCGGGCGACGCGAGCGGCGGCGCCCTTCTGCGCGCGGAGGAACTCGACCTGGCGGAGCAGCCGCTGGTAGTGCACGACCGGGTGGCGCCACCGCGAGTCGAAGCGCCAGGCAGCCACCCCGTGCGCCATCTGGTCGGCCAGCACGAACGCCCGGAGATCCGCGCGAGTGCGGATCGTCCGGGGCAGCGTGCGCAGCTCGTCTTCGGTGAGCGTCACGCGCGCCCTCCGAAGGTTTCGCACGCCCAGTCGAGGTGGCGCGCGAGTCCCTCCTTCAGGTCGACCTTCGGGGCCCAGCCGAGCTCGGTCGCGATGCGGTCGGTCCCGCCGCCCGTGCGCACGACGTCGCCGAGCGCCTTGTCGGTGTACGACACGTTCAGCGGCGCCCCGTGCAGCTCGCCGAGGAAGTGCAGCACCTCGTTCACCGAGGCGCTCGTCCCGCCCGCGACGTTGTAGACCGAGCCGGGAGCTGTCGGGGTCGTCGCCGCCAGTACGTTGGCCTCGACGATGTCCTCGACGAAGGTGAAATCGCGGATCTGCTCGCCGGTCCCGTAGATCTCGATCGGGTCGCCGAGCACGGCGGAGCGGACGAAGCGGGTGAACGCCATATCGGGACGCTGGCGCGGTCCGTACACGGTGAAGTAGCGCAACGACGTGGTCGGCAGACCGAAATTGGTGCCGTAGAGGCTGGTGAGGTGCTCGGCGGCGAGCTTCGTCACGCCGTAGGGGCTGACCGGCGAGGGGGGCGTCGCCTCGGAGGTAGGGAAGCATTCCGCGTCGCCGTAGATCGACGAGGAGGAGGCGTAGACGAAGCGCTGCAGGCGATCGTGGTCGCGGAGCGCTTCGAGAAGCCGCTGCGTCGCGCCGATGTTCCGGGATAGATAGGGAGCGAAGCCCTCCTTCCAGGAGCCGCGCACGCCCGGCTGGCCTGCCTGATGGAAGACGACGTCGACGCCGTCGAGCAACGGACCGAGCTCGACCGTCGTCAGATCTGCCTCCACGAGCTTCAGTCCGGCCGCGACGTTCTTCGCGGCATTGGCTCGCTTCAATGAGACGTCGTAATAGTCGGTGAACGCGTCCACACCGACGACATCCCAGCCGTCGGCCAGGAGGCGGCGGCTGATCGTCGAGCCGATGAAGCCGGCCGCACCAGTGACGAGCGCTTTCATGGATCCCTTCGCGATAAGACCTTAGAAAGGCCAGATCGATACTCGGATAGATGTATGAGAAGCGGTCGGCATTGCCCGCGGAGTTTCGAACTCTACCTTCCGGAGAAGGCCCTTACGGCGCTGTGAAGTGATATTCTCTCAGTTCGTGTCCCCCGTTCGGAGGCGCTCAAATGGAGGGATCGTCGCCCGGCCGAACGGAGCCGTCTGCATTTCTTCGGCACCCCCCGACAGGTGGTCAAGCCGCGTGATCCTGCTAAGTTCGGGGTCGAGCACCGCCGCCGCTCTCCCCGCCCGCCGTCCGAGGCCCGCGCGAGAGCTTCGCCGGTCGATGGCCGCTCTCATCCGTATCGGCTCCTTCGAGGGGTGAAGGGAAGACCGAGTTCTCCGTGAATGGTAAGTGGACAGCTTTAGCCGCGGTGAGCGTCGAAAGAGCCGAAAGGTCTTTTCTCGTGCCACTTCGCGAACCGCTCGAGGATGCCGTGGAGATCTCCGGCTCGGGACTGGACATCTGGGACGAGATCTGTGCCTCCTCTCAGGGGATCACACTAGCGGCGCTCATCGAGAAGATGGCAGCACTCTATTCGACAGACGTCTCCGAGATAGCCCTCCCGGTCGAGGAATTCGTTCTCTCCCTCCGCGATCGCGGTCTCGTCCTCGCCGCGGATCAGAGTGCAGGTGACGGAGAATGACCGGCGCTCGAAGTCTCGACCTGCCCAGCGCCGTCCTCCTGCTGCACGGCTGGCTCTCCTGGGTCGCGGAGGAGCACTCGCAGCGCGCCCTCTTCATCAAGGGGCCGGGGCTGCAGTTCCTCGGGCTGCGGGACGGGCACGTCTCCTCCGACGTCGACGTCATGGTCGACCCGGCGGCCTTCGAGTCGTTCTGCGCCCTCCTCGAAGCGAACGGCTGGAGTCAACGCCGCAGCACCTTCGCCGGTGCGCGCTACACCGAGCACTCGCGCACCCTCATCCATCCCCGCTGGCCCTGCGACATCGACGTCCACCGCTTCTTCCCCGGCTTCATCGCGCCGGGCGACGTCGTCTTCGACGAGCTGTGGCGCCGACGGGTGACGATGCCCGCCGGCGGGCGCGACTGCAGCATCCCCGACCGGGCCGGGAGTTTGCTCGTCCTGGGCCTGCACGCGCTCAGGAGCCGCTCGGACAACGCCCGGCACGCACGCGAACTGGCGTACCTCCTCGAGCACGCCGCACTCGACGCTGAGGAGCGCGCCGATCTGGCAGCGCTCGCCCGCCGTACGGGGGCCGAGCACACGCTCGCCGAGGTGCTCCGCGCGCTCGACGCGATCTCGGCGACACCGGCGCCTCCCGTCGCGGACCCGGCGGAGGCCGCCGCACTGATGGAGTGGACCCGGCGCGTGGCGGCAGGAGCGAGCACCGGCTACATGTGGACCAGCATCATCCGGCGGCAGCGAGGGTGGCGCCGAATCGTCACGATCCGCCACGCGGTCTGGCCTCAACGCGCAGATCTGCTGCGCATGCGCCCCTCGACGACGGACACAGCGGCAGGGCGCACGCGGGTACGGCTCCAGCGCCTCCTCCGGGGGGCGCCGGCCGCGTCACGGGCGGTCGCGCAGCTGATCACCGAGGTCCGCCGCTCCCGCCGCTGACGGAGAGGATCACGCGGTGTGACGGCCTTACAACGCCCACGGACCGGAAGGTACGGGGCCCCTTCTGCCTCAGCGCACCGCCACCGTCGACCGATCGCGCCCGGTCAGATCCCGCTGCGTCGTCGCCCCGCGCCAGCCGTCAGCCGTCAGCAGCGCGCGGATCTCCGCCCCCTGCAGCTCGCCGTGCTCGATCACGAGCACTCCCCCGGCCCGGAGCAGCCGGAGCGCTGTCCTCGAGAGCGAGCGCACCACGTCGAGCCCGTCCTCGCCGCCGTAGAGCGCGGCCGGCGGGTCGTAGCGCTGCACCTCGATGTCGCGCGGGATGGCGGCCGACGGGATGTACGGCGGGTTGGAGACGACGACGGAGACCGTGCCGTCGAGCTCGGGCAGCGCGTCCGCGAGGTCGACGAAGACGATGCGGGCGTTCTCCAGGCCCAGGCGGTCGCGGTTGCCGCGCGCCCAGAGGAAGGCGTCGACGGAGTTCTCGACGCCGATCACCCGCGCGTGCGGGACCTCGTGCGCGAGTGCGAGCGCCAGCGCTCCGCTGCCGGTGCCGAGGTCGACGGCGATCGGCGACTCGTCCGCGCCGGCGCGGAGGGCGTCGATGGCGAGCTGCGCCACTCCCTCCGTCTCGGGACGCGGCACGAAGACGCCGGGACCGACCGCGAGCTCGAGCGAGCGGAACGGCGCGACGCCGGTGATGTGCTGGAGCGGCTCCCGCGAGGCCCGGCGCTCGATCGCGTGATCGTAGGCGTCGCGGGTCGTCTCGTCGAGCGAGAGACCGGTGATCAGCCGCGCCTGGAGCGACCCGCGGCCGAGGCCGAGCAGGTGGCCGAGCAGCAACTCGGCGTCGACGTCCGGGGTGGGCACGCGCGCCGCAGTCAGGCGGGCGGCGGCGTCCGCGAGGAGCGCACGCGCGTCGAGGTCCATCGTCACCGCGCTCACGACTCGTCGGAGCCGATGTCGGCCAGGCGGGCCTCCTCATCGAACTGGATCGCGCTCTCGACCACGGGGTCGAGCGCTCCGTTCATCACGCCGTCGAGGTTGTAGGCCTTGTAGCCGGTGCGGTGGTCCGCGATGCGGTTCTCGGGGAAGTTGTAGGTGCGGATCCGCTCGGAGCGGTCCATCGTCCGGATCTGGGTCTTGCGCGCGTCCGAGGCGGCGGCGGCGATCTCCTCCTGCTGGCGGGCGAGGATGCGGGCGCGCAGGACGCGCATGCCGGCCTCGCGGTTCTGCAGCTGGCTCTTCTCGTTCTGCATCGAGACGACGATGCCGGTCGGGAGGTGGGTGATCCGCACCGCGGAGTCGGTCGTGTTCACCGACTGGCCGCCGGGGCCCGAGGAGCGGTAGACGTCGATCTTGAGGTCGTTCTGGTTGATCGCGACCTCCTCCGGGGCGTCCACCTCGGGGAAGACCAGCACGCCGGTCGTCGAGGTGTGGATGCGGCCCTGCGACTCCGTCACGGGGACGCGCTGCACGCGGTGCACACCGCCCTCGTACTTCAGGTGCGCCCAGACGCCCTGCGACGGGTCGGTCGCGTTGCTCTTGATGGCGACCTGGACGTTCTTGTAGCCGCCGAGGTCGGACTCATCGCGGTCGAGGATCTCGGTCTTCCAGCCCTTCGCCTCGGCGTAGTGCAGGTACATGCGGAGCAGGTCCGCCGCGAACAGCGCGCTCTCGGCGCCGCCCTCGCCGCCCTTGATCTCCATGATCACGTCGCGGCCGTCGTCGGGGTCGCGCGGGATGAGCAGGCGGCGCAGCTTCTCCTGCGCGACGCGGAGGGACTCCTCCAGCTCCGGCACCTCCTCGGCGAAGGCGTCGTCCTCGCGGGCGAGCTCGCGCGCGGCCTCGAGGTCCTCGCCGGCCTGGATCCACGCGGCGTGCGCCGACTTGATCTGGTTCAGCTCGGCGTAGCGGCGGTTGACCTTCTTCGCGCGCGCGGCGTCCGCGTGCAGGGCGGGGTCGGACAGCTGCGTCTGGAGGTCCTCGTGCTCGGCGAGGAGGACGCTGACGGATTCGAACATGGGGTTCCTGGTTTCCGGGTGTCGTAGGAGGCGGGTGGGCAGGACTTGCTGGTCGAGTAGGTGCCGCAGGCGCCGTATCGAGACCGACGTGCTCAGCGGGGTGGGTCTCGATACGCCCGCTGTGCGGGCTACTCGACCAGCATGGACGGCCCGGTGCGCGGACTGACCGACCCACAGGGCGGCCCGCTGCGCGGACTGCTCATGCGCATGCGGCCCGCTGCGCGGCCCGCTCGGCAGGGGAGCCGCACCGAAGCTGCCGACGGACGCGAAAACGTCCGCGGCCGCCCCCGGAGGGGCGACCGCGGACGTCGGGGCAGCTAGTGGTGGCCGCTGCCGTGGTTCGCGGTGGTCGGGCCGACGGCGGACTTCGAGACCTGCATCAGGAACTCGACGTTCGAGGACGTCTCCTTCAGGCGGGACAGGATGATCTCGAGCGCCTGCTGCTGGTCGAGCCCGGCGAGGGCGCGGCGCAGCTTCCAGGTGATCTTGACCTCGTCCGAGCTGAGGAGCATCTCCTCGCGGCGGGTGCCCGACGCGTTGACGTCGACGGCGGGGAAGATCCGCTTGTCGGCGAGGTGGCGCGAGAGACGGAGCTCCATGTTGCCGGTGCCCTTGAACTCCTCGAAGATCACCTCGTCCATCTTCGAGCCGGTCTCGATGAGCGCCGTCGCGAGGATGGTGAGCGAGCCGCCGTTCTCGATGTTGCGCGCCGCGCCGAAGAACTTCTTCGGCGGGTACAGCGCCGACGCGTCGACGCCACCGGAGAGCACGCGGCCCGAGGGGGCGGCGGTCACGTTGTAGGCGCGGCCGAGGCGGGTGATCGAGTCGAGCAGCACGACGACGTCGTGGCCCAGCTCGACGAGGCGCTTGGCGCGCTCGATGGCCAGCTCGGCGACCGTGGTGTGGTCCTCGGCCGGGCGGTCGAACGTGGAGGCGACGACCTCGCCGCGCACGGTGCGCTGCATGTCGGTGACCTCCTCGGGACGCTCGTCGACGAGCACGACCATGAGGTGGACCTCGGGGTTGTTCTGCACGATCGCGTTCGCGATCTGCTGCAGGACGATCGTCTTGCCGGCCTTGGGCGGCGCGACGATGAGGCCGCGCTGGCCCTTGCCGATCGGAGCGACCAGGTCGATGATCCGCTGGGTCAGCTTGCCCGGCTCCGTCTCGAGGCGCAGTCGCTCGGTCGGGTAGAGCGGCGTGAGGTCGTGGAACTCGACGCGCGCGGCGGCCTCGTCGACGGTCTGGCCGTTGATCGAGTCGACGCGGACGATCGCGTTGTACTTCTGGCGTCCGCCGCCCTCGCCCTCGCGGGGCTGGCGGATCGCGCCGACGACGGCGTCGCCCTTGCGCAGGTTGTACTTCTTGACCTGGCCGAGCGAGACGTAGACGTCGCTGACACCGGGCAGGTAGCCCGTGGTGCGCACGAAGGCGTAGTTGTCGAGGACGTCGAGGATGCCGGCGACCGGGATGAGGACGTCGTCCTCGCTGATCTCGGGCTCGAAGTCGTCGCCGACCGCTCCCCCGCGGCGCTTGCGGTCGCGGTAGCGGCTGCGGCGGCCGTCCTCGCCGTCGGCCTGCTGGCCGTTCTGCGAGGAGCCCTGGGCGTTCTGCCCGTTGCCGCCCTGCGGCTGGCCACCCTGGTTGCCCTGGTTGCCGCCCTGGTTCGACGGCGCCTGGCCGTTGCCGTTCTGCGCGGCGCCGTTCTGGCCGTTGCCGTTCTGGCCGTTGCTCTGGCCGCCATTGCTCTGGGCGCTGCCGCCCTGGCCGTTCTGCTGGCCGTCGTTCGCCTGGCGGTCCTCGCCGCGGCGGTTGCGGTTGCGGCGGTTGCGGCCGCGGCCGGTGCCCTGCTGGTCGCCGTCGTTCTGCTGCTCGCCGGAGTTCTGCTGGTCGTCCTGGCGGTCGCCGGTGTCCGGCTCGTCGCCGGCGTCCTGCGCGGAGGACTCGACGGCGTCGGTGGTCTCGGGCTGCTCGCTCTGCTCGGCGCTGCCGCCGCGGCTGCGACGGCGTCCGCGACGCTCGCGCTGACCGCCCTCGCGGGAGGAGTCGTCCGACTCCGGCCCGTTGGGCAGCTCGATCTCGATGACCGGACGCGGCGCCTGCTCGGCGTCGGGGGCCTGCTCGAGGACGGGCGGGAGCTCGGGGATGAGCGACTCGACGCCGCTGCCGGCCGGCACGTTCAGGTGCTCGCCGGCGGCGACGGTGCCACTGGAGGCGCGACGCGAGCCGCGGCGACGGGGCGCGCGCTCGGCGGCGGGCTCGGCCACCGGCTCGGCGGCGACGGGGAGCTCGAGCTCGACCGGGGCGGCCTCGGCGGCGACGGGCGCCGGCTCCTCGACCGTGGTGGCGGCCTGCTCGAGGACGTCGGCGGTGTCCGCCTCCGTGCTCTCGGCGGGTGCGGTCGACTCGACGGGCGTCTCGAGCGCCGGGGCGCTCTGCTCGGCGACGTCGGCGGGCTCGGCCTCGACGCTCGTGCCGTCCACGACGGGCTCGGCCTCGGCCGGCTCGGCGAAGGACTGCTCGGCGACCGAGGACTCGGCGGGCGCCTGCTCCTCGGCGGGAGCGGCGGGCTCGGCGCCCTCGGAGTCCGCACCGGCGCGGAGGTCCGAGATGGCCGAGACGAGCTCGCCCTTGCGGAGCTTGGAGGCTCCGCCGATGCCGAGGCTCGTCGCGAGGGCCTGGAGCTCCGCGACGCGGAGGCCGATGAGATCGGCGTTGGTGTCCGCGGCGGTACCGCGGGTGTTGACATCTGTCACTGGAGAGGGGTTCCTTCCCCCCGGGAGCGATCGCTCACCGGGAGAGCACATCAGCCGTGCGGGTCCATCGCGAGTTCTGATCCACGCGATGCTCTCGGTCGCCGGCTCGACCTGCCTCGGGAAGCGCAGAGAGGGCACGAGCGACCAGGCGCTGATCTGCACGAGAAGCAGGGGCGCCCTTCACACGATGTGATGGCCGTGATTATCGGGACGATCCGTCGGACAGATTCCGCTCGTTACGCGGCTCCTCGGGATGCGATCCCCACTGTAGCACCCTTGAAGTCGACGGCCAGCATGTGCGCCCGCCACGGCGTGTGCGCCTGCTTCGCCACCAGATCCGCGGCGGCGAGGCGCTGCGCGGGGTCGCTGCAGAGCACGAGGACGCTCGGTCCGGCGCCGGAGACGACGGCCGCGTAGCCGTGCGAGCGCAGCAGCGCGATCAGCTCGGAGGTCTGCGGCATCGCGGCCGCGCGGTAGTTCTGGTGCAGCTTGTCCTCGGTCGCCGCGAACAGCAGCTCGGGGCTCTGGATGAGGGCAGCGATCAGCAGCGACGAGCGCGAGACGTTGAAGACGGCGTCCTCGTGCGGGACGCTGATCGGCTGCAGCGAGCGCGCCAGCCGCGTCGACATGGTGTGCTCGGGCACGAAGACGACCGGCGAGACGCCGCGGTGCACCATCAGCTTCTTGGAGCGCGGCCGCAGCGGCGCCTCCGGTCCGCCCTCGGCGCCGGGCTCGACCCAGGCGATGGTGAGACCGCCGAAGAGCGCCGGCGCGACGTTGTCGGGGTGCCCCTCCATCTCGGTCGCGATCCGGAGCAGGTCGTCGGAGTCGAGCTCGACGATGCCGTCGAGCAGACCCTTCGCCGCCATGATCCCGGAGACGATCGCCGCCCCCGAGGAGCCCATCCCGCGGCCGTGCGGGATGATGTTGCGCGCGGTCACGTCGATGCCGGGCATCTCCTGCCGCTGATCGGCGAAGGTGTAGGCGATGGCCTGGACGACGAGGTTCGTCTCGTCGGTCGGCACCTCGCCCTCGCCCACGCCGTGCACCGAGACCCGGGCGCCCGTCGCCGTGACGGCCGTGACCTCGAGCTCGTCGTACGCCGAGAGCGCGAGGCCGAGCGTGTCGAACCCGGGGCCGAGGTTCGCCGAGGTCGCGGGGACCTTGACGTGCACGGAGCGGCCGACGGGAACCGCCGAGGTCATGCGCCGGCCAGCCCCAGCACGTCGGCGATCGCCGCGGTGTCCACGGGCACGACGGTCGGCGTGATGTCCTCGCCGTCCGCGGTGCGCAGCGCCCACTGCGGGTCCTTCAGGCCGTGGCCGGTGACGGTCAGCACGACGGTGGCGTCCTTGGGGATCGCCCCCGCCTCGGCGCGCTCCAGCAGGCCGGCGACGCTGATCGCGGAGGCGGGCTCGACGAAGACGCCGACCTCGCCCGCGAGGATGCGGTACGCCTCGAGGATCTTCTCGTCGCTGATCGCGCCGAAGTAGCCGTCGCTGACGCTGCGGGCGTTGAGCGCGAGCTCCCAGGAGGCCGGGTTGCCGATCCGGATCGCACTGGCGATGGTCTCGGGGTGGCGGACGACCGCGCCGTGCACGATCGGCGCGGAGCCCTCGGCCTGGAAGCCGAACATCCGCGGCAGCTTCGTCGACTCGCCGCGCTCGAGCTCCTCGGAGTAGCCGCGGAAATAGGCGGTGTAGTTGCCGGCGTTGCCGACCGGGACGATGTGGAAGTCCGGCGCGTCGCCGAGGACCTCGACGACCTCGAAGGCGGCGGTCTTCTGACCGGCGATGCGGTCCGGGTTCACCGAGTTGACCAGGTGCACCGGGTAGTTCTTCGCGAGGTCGCGGGCGATGTCGAGGCAGTCGTCGAAGTTGCCCTGGACCTGCAGCAGCTGCGCGTTGTGCGCGATCGCCTGGCTGAGCTTGCCGAGCGCGATCTTGCCCTCGGGGACGAGCACCGCCGCGGTGATGCCGGCGTGCGTCGCGTAGGCCGCGGCCGAGGCGGAGGTGTTGCCGGTCGAGGCGCAGATCACGGCCTTCGCGCCGTGCTCGACGGCCTTCGAGATCGCCATGGTCATGCCGCGGTCCTTGAAGGAGCCGGTGGGGTTCATGCCCTCGTACTTGACCCAGACCTTCGCGCCCGTGCGGGCCGAGAGAGCCGCCGCCGGGATGAGCGGGGTGCCGCCCTCGCCGAGCGTGATGACGGGGGTCGCCTCGGTGACATCGAGGCGGTCCGCGTACTCGTGCAGGACTCCGCGCCACTGCTTGGCCATCTCAGGCTCCTTCAACTCGTAGAACGGACGTCACGGCGCCGACGAACCCGTGGGATTGGAGAGCGGTGACGGTGGCCGCCAGATCGGACTCTGCCGCGGCGTGCGTGCCGATGACCAGGGTAGCGGTCGGCTCGCGCCGCTCCGCACCGGTGTCGGCGAGGGGGTCGAGCACGGGCGGCGTCTGCACGAGCGTCTCGACGGAGACCCCGTGCTCAGCGAAGACGCCGGCGATCTGGGCGAGCACGCCGGGGCGGTCGAGCACCTCGAGCGTCACCTGGTAGCGGGTGGTGACGTGCCCGATCGGCAGCACCGGGAGCCCGGAGCTGGCGCTGGTGACGAGGCCCGGACCGCCGACGACGTGCCGGCGGGCGGCAGAGACGACGTCGCCGAGCACGGCCGAGGCGGTCTCGACGCCACCGGCTCCGGCGCCGTAGAACATCAGGCTGCCGGCGGCCTCCGCCTCGACGAAGACGGCGTTGTTCGCGCCATGCACGGCGGCGAGCGGGTGCGTGCGGTGCACGAGCGCGGGGTAGACCCGCGCCGAGACGCCCTCCTCCCCCGTCTTCGCGTCGACGAGTCGCTCGCAGATCGCGAGCAGCTTGATCACGTACCCCGAGGCGCGGGCCTGCTCGACCTGCTGCTGGGTGACGCCGGTGATCCCCTCGCGGTGCACCAGCGAGACCGGGACGTCGGTGTGGAAGGCGAGCCGCGCGAGGATCGCCGCCTTCTGCGCGGCGTCGTAGCCCTCGATGTCGGCGGTCGGATCGGCCTCGGCGTAGCCGAGCTCGGTGGCGAGCGCGAGCGCCTCCTCGAGCGTGGCGTGCTCGGTGTCCATCCGGTCGAGGATGAAGTTGGTGGTGCCGTTCACGATGCCGAGGATCCGGTGCACCCGGTCGCCGGCGAGGCTGTCGCGCAGCGGGCGGATGATCGGGATCGCCCCGGCCACCGCGGCCTCGTAGTTGAGCTGCGCGCCCACCTGGTCGGCGGCCTCGAACAACTCGTTGCCGTGCGCGGCGAGCAGCGCCTTGTTGGCGGTGATCACGTCGGCGCCCGAGGAGATCGCCTTGAGGATGTAGCTGCGCGCCGGCTCCAGGCCGCCGATCAGCTCGACGACGATGTCGGCGCCGAGGATCAGCGCCTCGGCGTCCGTGGTGAGGTACTCCCTCGGGATGTCCGCGGTGCGCGGTGCGTCCAGGTCCCGGACGGCCACGCCGGCGAGCTCCAGCGGCGCCCCCACGCGCTGGGCGAGCTCGTCGCCGTGGTCGAGCAGGAGGCGCGCCACCTGGGCACCGACGGACCCGGCGCCCAGCAGGGCGACGCGGAGGCTGCGGTACTCGATCATCGGAGGATGGCCTTTCGTTCGATGCCGGCATCGCGGCGGAGGAGGTCGTCCTCGGTCTCGCCGTGCACGATGACGCGCGCGACTCCGTCGCGGACGGCGACGACCGGGGGGCGGCCGAGGTGGTTGTAGTTGCTCGAGAGCGACCAGCAGTAGGCGCCGGTCGCGGCGACGGCGAGCAGGTCGCCCGGCTGCACGTCGGCGGGGAGGAAGTCGTCGTGGACGACGATGTCGCCCGACTCGCAGTGCTTCCCGGCCACGCGCACGAGGGCGGGCTCGGCGTCGGAGACGCGGTTGGCGATTCGCGCCGTGTAGTCCGCGCCGTAGAGGGCGGGCCGCGCGTTGTCGCTCATCCCGCCGTCGACGCTGACGTAGCGGCGCACGCCGTCCGTGCCGACCGCGACGTCCTTGATGGTGCCGACCTCGTAGAGGGTCAGCCCGGCGGGCCCGATCAGCGAGCGGCCCGGCTCGATGGCGATGTGCGGCACCGGGATCCCGCGGGTCGCGCACTGCTCGCCGACCGCGTCCGCGATCGCCGCGGCGATCTCGCCGATCGGGGTCGGGTCGTCGGCGCTCGTGTAGGCGATGCCGAAGCCGCCGCCGAGGTTGAGCTGCGGGACCGGGCCGTCGGCGAGAAGCCCCGCATGCACCGCGAGCAGGCGCGAGGCCGACTCGGCGAAGCCGGCCGAGCCGAAGATCTGCGAGCCGATGTGGCAGTGCAGGCCGAGGAAGCGCAGGCTCCCGTGCGAGCGGATCCGCGCGACGGCGTCCGGGCAGTCCTCGAGGGTGATGCCGAACTTCTGGTCCTCGTGCGCGGTGGCCAGGAAGCTGTGGGTGTGCGCGTGCACGCCGCTGTTCACCCGCAGCCGCACCGACTGGACGCGGCCGTGGCGCTCGGCCGCCGCGGCGACCCGCTCGATCTCGAGCACGCTGTCCAGGACGATCGCGCCGACGCCGGCCTCGACCGCCCGGTCGATCTCGGCGAGCGACTTGTTGTTGCCGTGCAGGCCCATGTGCTCGGGCTCGACGCCGGCGGCGAGCGCGACCGCGAGCTCTCCCCCGCTGCAGGTGTCGATGTTCAGGCCCTCGGCGCGCATCCAGCGCGCGACCTCGGTGGAGAGGAACGCCTTGCCGGCGTAGTAGACGGTGACGCCGGTGCCGATCCGGCCGAGCTCGCGCTCGAAGGCCTCGCGCGTCGCGACGGCGCGGCGGCGGGCGTCGTCCTCGTCGACGACGTAGAGCGGGGTGCCGAAGCGGGCGGCCAGCTCGGTGGCCGCGACGCCGGCGATCTCGAGACCGCCGTCCGCCGAGCGGAGCGTGCCGCCGGACCAGACGCCGTCGGCGAGCGCGTTCGCGTCCTCGGGGCGGTGCAGCCAGTCCGGAGCGAGGGGATGACGGGGGGCGCGGACGGGTGCGTCGGCGTGTGCCACGGGTGAGACCTCACAGGAGAGAGTGGGAGCGTCACTGCGTGGCGAGCGAGTCCGGATTGACCCCTGAAGCCAGCAAGATCCTTGAGAGTGCTGTCGGTGGCAGTGCTCTCGGTGCGCGCACTGCCGGCGTTCGGCCCGCGGGACACGCGGGCGCAGGGCTCCGATCCTACCGGTCGGGCGCTGCGCGTCCGTCCCGGGTCAGGAGCAGACGCCGGTCTCCTGCTGCGCCGGGTCGCTGAGGAACGTCGGAGAGAGGTCGAAGGAGGCGTCCAGCGAGTCGGCCGTCACGGTGACGTCGGTGAGCGCGAGCCCCTGCGGCACGGCGTCGGCGATGCAGACGGAGCGGGCGGCGAGCAGCCCCTCGGCCACGGCGCCGAAGCGGTCCTCGACGTCGGCGGCACTGATCGTGGTGCCGCCCGCCGTCACCTCGGACGGCGTCAGCTCGATCGCGCCGTCGGCCGCGCCGAGCTCGATGCCGACGCCCGCGGCGAGGGTGAGCCCGAGCACGTCGACCGAGGTGTTCACGCGCACCAGCGGCGGATCGAGCGTCACGCCGTCGATCGGCACCTGGCTCCGCGCTGCGACGAGCGTGCTGACCGAGTCGGGG
Organism: Rathayibacter sp. VKM Ac-2928; assembly: GCF_022815545.1. NCBI lineage: Bacteria > Bacillati > Actinomycetota > Actinomycetes > Micrococcales > Microbacteriaceae > Rathayibacter > Rathayibacter sp. VKM Ac-2928. The sequence continues at coordinate 930,401 of NZ_JALGRU010000001.1, read as the reverse complement.
TCGAGCGCCACGGTCACGCGTCCCGCCGCGAGCGGACCGTCGCCGCTCGCGGGGACGCCCTCGAGGGTCGCGTCGACATCGCCGTTCAGGTCGCCGAACGCGACGTCCTCGCTGCGGATGTCGAGCCGGTCGAGCGAGCCGGCGATCAGCTGCGGCAGCACCGCCCAGCCGGCGACCTCGACCTCGACGGGGTGGTCGGCGGGGAGCGAGAGCGCCTCCCGGATGCTCGACGCCGCGGTGTCGGCGACGGCGCGGCGGGCGAGCACGTCGCCGACGACGGCGGCCACCGCCAGCAGCACGATCACGATCACGGCGACGATCGCGATCCGGCGGCCGCGGCGCGGCGCACCGGCGTCGGCGGCGGTCACATCCGGTCCGGAGCGGTCACGCCGAGCAGCGAGAGCCCGTTGCGCAGGACCTGCGCAGTCGCGTCGTTCAGGCGCAGGCGGGTCGAGTGCACGGCCTCGATCGGGTCGTCGCCCTGCGGGACCACGCGGCAGTTGTCGTACCAGCGGTGGTACAGACCGGCGATCTCCTCGAGGTAGCGGGCCACGCGGTGCGGCTCGCGCAGCTCGGCGGCGAGGGCGACGATGCGCGGGAACTCCTGCAGTCCGCCCAGCAGCGCCGACTCGCTCGGGTGCACCAGCGTCTCGGGAGCGAACGGCTCGCGCGGCACGCCCGACGCCTCCGCCTTGGCCGCCACCTGACGGGTGCGGGCGTGCGCGTACTGCACGTAGTAGACGGGGTTGTCGTTGCTGCGCTTGGTGAGCAGGTCGAGGTCGATGTCGAGCGAGGAGTCGGCCGACGATCGCACCAGCGAGTAGCGCGCGGCGTCGACGCCCACGGCCTCGACCAGGTCCTCCATCGTCACGACGGTGCCCGCGCGCTTGGACATCCGGACCGCCTGCCCGTCGCGGAGCAGGTTGACGAGCTGGCCGATCAGGATCTCGAGGTTCACGCCCGGGGTGTCGCCGAAGGCCGCGCACATCGCCATCATCCGGCCGATGTAGCCGTGGTGGTCGGCGCCGAGCATGATGATCGCCCGGTCGAAGCCGCGCTCGCGCTTGTCGAGGTAGTAGGCGAGGTCGCCGGCGATGTAGGCCGCCTCGCCGTCGCTCTTGATGATGACGCGGTCGCGGTCGTCGCCGAAGTCCGTGGTGCGCAGCCAGGTCGCTCCGTCGGCCTCGAAGATGTGGCCGAGCTCGCGGAGACGCTCGATCGCCCGCTCGACAGCACGCGACTCGTGCAGCGAGTTCTCGTGGAAGTAGACGTCGAAGTCGACGCCGAACTCGTGCAGGCTCTGCTTGATCTCGCCGAACATCAGGTCGACGCCGATCGAGCGGAACGTCTCGTTCAGCTCGGCCTCGGGCAGGACCGAGAGGTCGCCCGGGTAGGCGGCGACGATGCGATCGGCGATGTCGGCGATGTACGCGCCGCCGTAGCCGTCCTCCGGAGTCGGCTCGCCGCGGTAGGCGGCCAGGACGCTTCGGGTGAAGCGGTCGATCTGCGCGCCGTGGTCGTTGAAGTAGTACTCGCGGGTCACCTCGGCGCCCTGCGCGATCAGCACGCGGGCGAGGCTGTCGCCGACGGCCGCCCAGCGGGTCCCGCCGATGTGGATCGGGCCGGTGGGGTTGGCCGAGACGAACTCGAGGTTCATCTTCAGACCGGAGTAGGCGGAGCCGGTGCCGTAGGCCTCGCCCGCGTCGACGATCGCGCCTGCGAGCGCGCCGGCGGCGGCGGCGTCGAGCCGGACGTTGAGGAACCCGGGGCCGGCGACCTCGACCGAGGCGACGCCGTCGACCGCGCCGAGGCCCTCGGCGAGCTCGGTCGCGAGCTCGCGCGGGTTCGCCCCGGCCTTCTTCGCGATCTTCATCGCGATGTTCGAGGCCCAGTCGCCGTGGTCGCGGTTCTTGGGCCGCTCGAGCACGACGTCGCCGAGCGCGACCTCGGCGTCGCTCCCTCGTCGCTGCACGGCGTCGAGGACGAGGGCGTGCAGGGAGGCGGCGAGCTGTTCGGGAGTCACGGGGCACGATTCTACCGGCCGGTCCCCACGCGCCTTCTTCCTCCGGATCGAGCAGCCCCTCTCCTTCTGCTGATCGAGTAGCCGACGCAGCCGGCGTATCGGGATCCCTCGCCGCCAGCACCCCACCCGCCCGCGCCCCGGCGCCCCGCCCGCCGCGATTGCTAGGGTGCAGCGCATGCGCCGACCCGCCTCCCTCGCCCTGATCGTCGCCGTCGCGGCCCTCGCCGGCTGCGCGTCGGCCGCGGATCCGGCGCCGAGCGCGAGCGACGCGGTCACCGGCACTCCGATTCCCGTCACGTGCGAGCAGCTCGTGCCCGCCTCCGCCCTGACCGGCCTCTGGGCGGGCTTCTCCCCCAGCGACGCGGTGGAGCCGACCGCGGTCTCCGCCGAGATCGCCGGCTACGACGGCCTGGTCTGCGGCTGGGCCGACTCCGAGGGCGCCGACTTCCAGCTCGCGGTCGCCCGGCTCGACCCGGCCGTCATCGAGGCCCTCAAGAACGAGTTCTTCACCACGAGCGAGGCCGTCCCGACCTACGGCCGGCCCCCGGAGATCGAGGGCTACTACGAGGTCGCCGACAGCCGCGGCATCGCGGACGCCTTCATCGGCGACTACTGGCTCGAGGCGTCGAGCGCGTCCTTCGTCGAGCCGGGCGACCCGGAGCCGCTCGTGCGCGCGGCGCTGGACGCCCTCGCCGGCTGACCGCCGCGGTCGGTGGGGCCGCTCAGCCCAGGCGCACCGGCGAGACGTGGTCGTCCTCGACGACCTCGTCGCAGGTCGCCTCGACGTTCATCGTCTCGAGCCGCAGGTCGGTGAGGTAGCTGCTGAGGAAGGCCGTGTCGGCCGTGTCCCGGCCGGAGGAGATGCGCAGCATCGACGGGCGCGGAGCGAGCCGGGTCGCGTCGACCACGTTCCAGGCCCCGTCGACCCAGGCCTCCGACACCGCGTGGAAGTCGCGCGGCTCGAGGCCGGGAGCGTAGACGGCGGTCACCCGCGCCGGGATGTCGAGCGCGCGGAGCAGCCCCACGACGGTGTGCGCGAAGTCGCGGCAGACACCCTGCCCGCTCTCGATCACCTGCGCGGCTCCCCCGGTCGCGACCGTCGAGCCGTAGACGTAGGAGAGGTGCGCGTGCACCCACTCCTCGACCGCGGCGAGCGCCTCGAAGCCCCGCGCCCGGCCGAACTCGCGCCGGGCGATGCCGCCGAGCGCGTCGGTCTCCGCGTAGCGGCTCGGCCGCAGGTACTCGACCAGCTCGAGCTCGCTCGGCTCGTCCGGCACGCCGCGCCCGGAGACGCGGCCGCGGTACTCCACCTGCATCGCCCCGGCGTTCGCCGCGACGCGGTGCACCCGCGCGCCGTGCCGCGCCGGGAACTCCCGCACCGGGACGGGCTCGCCGTCCAGCGTGACGGTGAACGAGTCCTCGAACCCATCTCCTGTCGGCGTCGCCGCCAGGAGGAAGATCAGGTCGGTCGGCCCGTTCAGTCGCAGGCCCAGCGAGGCGGAGACGGTGCGCAGCATGCCCCCATCGTGGCACGACCGCACGGCCCGCCAGGGCGTCCGGCGGCGCCCACCCCGGGTGCTAATGTTGACAGGCACTCCTGGCCCCCATAGCTCAGGGGATAGAGCACTGCCCTCCGGAGGCAGGGGCGTAGGTTCGAATCCTACTGGGGGCACCACTCTCGAAGGCCCGGAATCACGCGGTAAGCAGCGCGAGCCGGGCCTTCTTCGCTCCCGCTCGCCTTCTCCGACGGCCGCCTCGACCAGGTCGGGGTCCTCGGCTGATCAGCCTTCGCCGACGGCCGTGCGCCGCGGTCGCCGGAGACGCTCGACGGCGCCGAGCACCCGGGCGCGCACGGCCTCGGTCCTCCGCTCCGTGAGCGCGCCGAATGCCCAGCCCACGGCGCAGGCGAGGAGCGCGAGGGCGAGGACACCTGCCCAGCTCGCCGCGGACGGCGGCCACCAGGCCGACGCCGGCGGGAACAGCAGCGCGTGGAGCAGCATCAGCACGGGCACGTGCGTCGCGTAGAGCGAGAACGAGAACCCCGAGACCCAGGTGCCGCCGCGGAGCAGACGGTCGAGACCCTTCCCTGGAGTCCCCTCGGAGTGGCACAGCACGATGACGAGGGCCGCCGCCGCGATCGTCGTCGCCCACGTCGTCCAGCCGAGATCGTCCGGGCCGGCTTTCGCGAGCCGGTCGACCGACATCGCCGAGATCACGAGCAGGAGTACCAAACCGATCGAGGCGGCGGTGCCCTTCGGCCCGAGTCGGGAGAGGAACCGCGTGGCCGCCGCTCCCTTCCAGGCGACCGCCGTGCCGGCGAGCCAGGCCAGGAAGAGCCCCGTTCCCGCCGGCCCGAGAACGCAGACGATCACGACGCCGGCTGCGGCGCACAGCACTCGCCGCCGCCAGGAGCCGCGCGTGAGCCCGACGAGGAGCAACGGGAACAGCAGGTAGTAGCCGGCCTCGTAGCCGATCGACCAGAGCGGCTGGTCGGTGCCGAAGGGGCGGACCAGGTGCGGCTGGAGGAAGACCACGTTGCCCAGTGCCCCGAGAACACCGCCGTTCACCTGCGCGGAACCGCCCGGCGCGTACAGCGGCCGGTCCGCGAGGAAGGCGACGCCGACGGCGTCGAGGACGGCCGTGAGCACGAGGGCCGGGATCAGGACGAGCCACAGCCGGGTCAGGCGGGAGGTGAGGTACCTCGTCCAGCTGAAGGCATCGCGGGACAGAGCGCTGAGGACGGAGCCGCCGACGAAGAAGCCGCTCAGGACGAAGAAGACGATGACGGCGCCGTGACCGAGGGACGTCAGCGCATAGAGCGCACTGTCGACGGGGCCGAGCCGCGTCTCAGCAGCCGGGACCAGGAAGGCCTGCCGCACGTGGGCGACGAGGACGAGCAGGGCCGCGCAGGCGCGGACGGAGTCGAGGGCTCGGTAGGTCATCGCTGCCACTCCGACCGGTCACCCGGACGCGGCGGAACTCGCAGCGATGAAGGCGGGGGACGTCAGCAGGCTGCCGTATCGGCGGCAGCCCTCGAACGCAAGTCGCTGCCGACGGCGGAACTGGCGCGGGACGCGCGTCCGACGCTCTGCGTGACGGCGGCGTCAGGGGTTCAGATCGAACCTCTGCGCTCGGCGAGCGCACGTGGAGGAGCAGTACGGCTCCGCCGCGGGGTTCGTCTTCCTGCAGTACTCGCGGGACGTCGGATGAGAGCCCCGACGGAGCGGGCGAGGACCGAGTAGGGGCGAGAAAACTTGATGCGCTCCGAACCGGACGAAACAACGTCAACTGCGGTCCGACTCACCTTAGATCGAGCCGCGAGGCCGCATCGCGAGCTGGACCACCATCGAGATCGAAGCACCTCCGAGAAGCAGAACCGGGATGGATCCGAAAGCGTCGCTCGCACGCGACGTACGTGGATCAGTCGTCGTCGTTCGCGCAGTACCGGGAGCAGTACGGATCGGCAATCCGCGACAAGCGACGATGGCAGGCGTCGCAGCGTCGGGCGCGCCAGAAGGAGCTGATCAGGGTCGTCATCGTGAGCCTTCGGGTACGACACCGCGACCGCCGTGAGGCTGCGGGATTCGGGTTCCACAGGTCGCTCGGGAGGTGTCTTCACCGGATCATACGTTCCGTCTGCGCCTCGATCAAGAAGCCCGACGAAGTTCCCGGCCACACCTCACCTCCGCGCCACCTAAGCGCGGGATCGGATTACCGAACGATGACGATTTTTCCTAAATCAGTCGCCAGCTCCTGAGCCATGTGGTCGTAGCCTGCCGTATTCGGATGACCGACCTCGATGTTGACCCACTCGGACTGTGACTTCGTCGGGAACCAGCGCTCATACAGCGGGCTGATGAAAGCGATGCGATGATCGCGTGCGTACTTCTCAAGAACGCCGTTGACGTAGCGCTTGTTGGCATTAGAATTTGTCGAGACCGAGACCGGGCCGAGCATTACGAGCTGCGCCGAAGGAAACCGGTCTTTTAGAGCGTTCACCGTCACATCGACCGCCTCTGCGAGGCCAGCGTTTTCCACGTTCTGGTCATTCGAGCCACCTTGAAGAAGGACGAGCTGAAATTCATCCCCGTAGCTCAGGCGCTCGATGCGCTGCAAGAAGGTGCCCTGCCCATCGTTCCCCGAGTTGAGGTATCCCGTCGAGCCAACTCCCTCGACCGCTAAGTCCCAGCTCGGGAGATAGCGGGGCAGCACTCGTGCGAAACCATCGGTTGCCGGATCGGTGGAGCCGTAGCCCGCGGTGTAAGAGTCACCGAAGACAAGCACGCGCGGCCGTGAAGGCAGCACAATCGGATCTGGGGGTTCGACCGGCGGCACGGCAGCGGTCGGTGAAAAGGTCGCTCCGAGGGGAATCTCAACGGCCGAGCGATCGTCCGGCAAGAGGAAGACGACCGCCGTTCCGGTGACAGCGAGCGCCGCCACGATGGCCGCGGTCCGCATCGCCTTACTCCCCCGGAGCTGCGACAAAGCGCTCGGACGACTCAAGATAATCCCCTCGATTGAATGAGCCAGACGCTAGCGGAGGGGTACGCCGCGCCAGAAACTGTCGAGTTTGGCTGTACCAGCCATGTTGTCCACGCTGCCCGCGCTGAGGCGGGAATTCCGCGTCGCGCCGAGTTCTGTAGTACGGCGGAGATCGCCCGCGCAGCGTCGTGGACGGACGGCTCTTTGGCCGGCGTAAGCGGCATGATCCCCCCTACGCGGTTGGTGGGCGCCGACTCCTGGCCACCGGTTTCAGTATTCATCTCACTTCCCGACTGGCTCCAGCTCGGTCACCACGCGTGTGGCGATTTGCGACCAACGTCCCGACCCGACGGGCGAGGCGATGAGAGGGCCGTTCGATGATCTGGTGAAATAACCAGCCCGCGAGTAGCGATAAAGGTAGGGCCAGAAAGATCGTCAGGGGTGACCTATTGGGCCCGAGCGCCGAGCCGACAGTCACGACAATCGGTTCGTGGACGAGATACAGACTGAATGAGATTCTTCCGAGCCATTGCAGCGTCCTACGGCTTAAAAACGCCCGCGCTGGAGCCCAGACGACTGAAAGGACGAAGACGATCAGGATGCCCGCGATGGATGTGCCCTGGGCAGCTGAAGAGAGTATCGACGGCAGCCCGAGCGGCAGAAGGGTCCACTTGAGAGTGAGGAACAGCAACGCGACAACTAACAGCGACCAGCCGAGGAGGTCCGTCAGACCCCAGCTCAGTAACCGCTGCACGACGGCATCGATCCGAGCCCAGTTAGCGGCCAGCACGCTGCCCAGGAAGAACATCGGCAGGAGGAAAACCGCGCGCAGATCGAGCAGCGCACCAAGGACGATGACGGCCAGCAACGCGCTGGCGAGCGCCGGCCACCAACGGGTCGGCCGCCCGAAGGCGACCAGCGCAAAAGGGAGAAGTAGTGAGTAAAGAACTTCCCACTGCAGTGACCAGAGCGGTGTATTCAGCGTCGAGCCGCCGAAGACGAGCGCCGCGTCGATCAGTGTCTCCCCGAACGGCTGGTTGTTGTGCCGATCCATCCATGCGCCAGCCGAGGCGTCGGGCCGCACCACGACCAGCGTGAGGACGGCGGCTATCGCGAGCGCCGCCCAAGCCGGTAGGTAGATGCGGATCAGTCGGCGCGGATAGTAGGCCACAGCATCGAAGCCCCGGCCTGACACGAAGGGGAGCGTCAAAACGAAACCGCTCAAGATGAAGAACAGCCACACTGCTTCGGTGCCGATCCACGCGACGTGCAGAGGCGTGAACTTGAGGAGATCGACGACGAGAGAGTGCTCGCCCGGATCGCCCGAGGCCAGCGCAGGTACCACGAGGAGGCAGTGATGAATCACAACGACGAGGGCTGCGACCCCGCGCAGACCGTCCAGTGACTTGAATCGCTGCGGCTTCATCTCTTCCCGACTTTTCGATTGCTCGACCACCTGGAATCCCCCCACTGAGTTCGCCGAGGTTATCGGGAGCGCGGTCCGCGAGGAGGGGTGTGTCATGAAGTGCACCCCTGACTGGTGACAGGCGGGCGGGTCGACGGGGCCTTCAGTCGTCGTCGTGAGCGCAGCGAGTTGAGCAGTAGGGGTCGAACAGGCGCCGTGGCGCGAGACCGCACGCTGCGCAGAGGAGAGGCGGGCGCAGTCCGGGTATCAGCGAGCGGAGTCGTTCGGCGAGGTGTTTCGGGGTCACGAGAACCACCTTTTCGGTGACGTCGCGAGCTGCCGAGGGGAAGCCGGACCGCGCTTCGGGTGCGCGGACGCTCGCCGGGAGACGTCGTGTCCTATTCGTACCCCCGCCGGGCCCGGATTGGTTCGGGACGGCAGGGAAACCGGAAATTTCACCTCGTGAACGTGTCGAATTGGCCCGTGTTGCAACACGCCGTCCCTTCCTCGAAGCTCGGAGCCCCGCACCGGGGACAGTGCGCGACCGCCACCCGCGCCGCCGAAACGCGCTCGGCGCACACCGCGTTCCTGAGAGCGGCGTCGTAGGGTGAGCCCGTGAAGATCCTTGTCGTCGAAGACGATCCAGCCATGGGCGAAGCACTCGTGGGCGGCCTAGAAGACGCCGGCTACGAGGCGGAGCTGACGACGAACGGCATCGACGCGCTCGTCGCGTTCAGCAACGCCGAGTTCTCGGCCGCCATCGTCGACGTGATGCTCCCCGCGATGTCGGGCTTCGAGATCTGCCGGCGCATCCGCGAGCTGGGCCGCTCCACGCCGATCCTGCTGCTCACGGCGCGCGACTCCGTCGAGGACCGCGTCTTCGGCCTGGACGCCGGCGCCGACGACTACCTGACGAAGCCGTTCGCGTTCACCGAGCTGAACGCGCGGCTGCGGGCGCTGCTGCGGCGGAGCCCCTCGCTGATGTCCACCTCCATCGAGGTCGGCCGCATCACGGTGGACGGGTCGAGCATCCGCCGCACCGCGGACAACACGCGCATCCACGTCAGCCCGAAGGAGCTCGAGCTGCTGAAGCTGCTGATCTCGCCGGTCGGCTCGGTCGTCACCCGCCAGCGCATCCTCTCCGAGATCTGGGGCGGTGGCGAGATCGTCGACAACAACATCGTCGACCAGTACGTCAGCTACCTGCGCAAGAAGCTGCCCGCCGAGGACACCGGGGTCAGCATCGTCACGGTGCGCGGCAAGGGCTACTTCCTCCGCCCGGTCGAGTAGCCGCATGGCCGCCCCGAGCCCACTCGCCGCGGCGCGTGCCGCGAGGCGGCGCTCGGGAGCCCTGTCGATCCGCGCCAGGATCACCGTCGGCTCCGTCGCCGTCGCGACCGTGCTCTTCGCCCTCGCGGCGATGCTCTTCTACCAGGTCGTCACCGGCATCGTCGAGCGCAGCGAGCGGACGATCCTCGTCTCGATCGAGGACGAGATCCGGCGCGACATCGCGGCAGGCGACGTCCCCCGGGTCCGGGACTCCTCCACGGGGCAGCTCTACCTCGCGATCACCCCGGACGGCGGGATCGACGCGACCACCATGCCGACCGAGGTGCGCCGCTCGGTGCAGGCGGAGCTGCGCGACCGCGCGGCCGACGCGGTGCCGCGCTACACCGAGGTCGCCACCGCCACCACGCGCTACCTGGTGCGCATCACCGCGGTGGAGGGCGAGGACGGCACCTGGAGCGTCGCCACCGCCCGCGACCAGGCCGCGTCGCAGCTGGTGCTCGACGACTTCGCGCACGTGCTGGTCTACGCGGCGATCTTCCTCGTCGTCACCTTCGGGCTCGCCTCCTGGATCCTCACCGGAGCGGCTCTGGCGCCGGTGCGCCGGATGCGCGCGCGCGCCGACCAGATCGCCGCCGACCCCACTCCCGGCGATCAGCTGCCGGTCGTCGGCACCCGCGACGAGATCGACGAGCTCGCCGAGACGCTCAACGCGTTCCTCGCCAAGCAGACGGCCTCCCTGGCGCGGGAGAAGCAGATGGTCTCGGACGCCAGCCACGAGCTGCGGACGCCGCTCGCCGCGCTCTCGGCCCAGCTCGAGATCGCGCACCACCGCGTGGAGGACCCGGTCGCCGTCGACCGCGTGATCCTCGACGCGCAGAAGAGCGTCGACCGCCTGGTCCGCCTCGCCTCCGCACTGCTGGACATCTCCCGGATCGAGAGCCGGTCGGCCCGGCCCGCGTCGCCCTTCGCCGAGCTGGTCGACGAGCTGGTCGGCGCGGTCGACCGCACCCGGCTGCTCGCGGCCGAGTCGGACGTCGAGATCGACTACGAGATCGACGAGCGCGAGCCCGCTCGGCTCTACGCCGTCGCCACCCAGGACTTCGGCCGGGTGATCGACAACCTCGTCCGCAACGCGATCCAGGCGATCGGCCACGGCGGGACGATCGTCGCGGCGCTCGCACAGAAGGACGGCCGGCTGCTGCTGACGGTCTCCGACGACGGCCCGGGCATGCCGGCCGAGTTCATCCCGGTCGCCTTCGACCGCTTCTCCCGTCCCGACGACTCGCGGACGATCGCCTCCGGCGGCAGCGGCCTGGGTCTCGCCCTCGTGCACACCACGGTGCTCTCCGGCGGCGGGACCGTGGCGCTCTCCAACCGGGAGCCGCACGGTCTCGCGGTCGACATCGTCCTGCCTCCAGTGGGCTCCGCCGCCCACTGAGGCGACGGCCCGGCAGACGGACCCGCCCGGTCGCTACGGCACGGACGCGACGAAGGCCCCCGGATCGCTCCGGGGGCCTTCGAGGTGGGTCAGCGCCGTTCGTCCTCCGGACGGATCGGCACGGGCTCCGCGTTCGCGGGCGGCGGCGACCAGACCGGCGCCTCCGACTCGGCGGGGGTGCCGTCGAGCAGGTTGCGCGCGCGGTTCACCACCTCGGGGTCGACGATCACCGAGTAGCTGGTGGCGATGACCTGCATCGTCGAGGTGAAGTCCCGGCGGCGGCGGTTCACCGCGTAGGAGGCGAGGCCGAAGAGCATGCCGAAGCCGGCGCCGAGCAGCACGGCCGCGATGAGGAAGGAGAACTCGGTGGCCGGCGAGAAGATGATCAGCAGCAGGCCGAGGAAGACACCGAGCCAGGCGCCCGAGGCGGCGCCGGCCAGGGCGACGCGGCCCCAGGTGAGCTTGCCGGTGACGCGCTCGACGCTCTTGAGGTCGTTGCCGAGGATGGCCAGCTGCTTGACCGGGAAGTCGGCCCGCGCGAGGACGTCGACGGCCTGCTGCGCCTTCTCGTAGGTGTCGAAGGTGGCGAGGATCTCGCCGCGCGGGATCGTCGGGGAGGCGGCGCCCCGGCGGTTGTTCATGGGCATCTGCTGAGTCACCTGCTCAGACTGTCACAGAGGACTTGGAGCATTCTGGACACGGATCGGGAGCTTCCCGAGCGCCCGGTGGGAGCGCCGGACCCCGCGCTCGGCTTCCGCAGGGGCGCCCGGGTCTAGGTTGGTAGCCGTGAGTTCCGCCAGAGTCTTCGTAGCGCGCTTGGCCGGCTGCAGCGTCTTCGACCCGGCGGGCGATCGCGTCGGCAAGGTCCGCGACGTGCTGCTCGTGCACCGTCAGAACGACGCGCCGCGCGTGGTCGGCCTCGTCGTCGAGATCCCCGGCCGCCGCCGGGTGTTCGTCTCGATCGGGCGGGTCACCAGCATCGGCAGCGGGCAGATCATCACGACCGGTCTGATCAACGTGCGCCGCTTCGAGCAGCGCGGCGGCGAGGTCCGCGTCATCGCCGAGCTGCTCGGCAGGAGGATGACCTTCGTCGACGGCTCGGGCGACGCGATCGTCGAGGACGTCGCGATCGAGGAGGTCGGGCCGGGCGAGTGGGAGCTCGCGCAGCTCTTCGTCCGCCGCCCGAAGACCAGCCCCTCCCCCTTCGCCAAGGGCGCCACGACGTTCGCCGGCTGGCGCGAGGTCCGCGAGAGCGTGTCCACCGAGGCGCAGTCGGCCGAGCAGTACGTGGCGAGCCTCTCCGAGCTCAAGCCCGCCGACCTCGCCAGCACCCTCCTCGACCTGCCGCAGCAGCGGATGCTCGAGGTCGCGGGCGAGCTCTCCGACGACCGGCTCGCCGATGTCCTCGAGGAGATGCCCGAGAGCGAGCAGGTCGAGATCCTCGGCCGGCTCGACGACGACCGCGCGGCCGACGTCCTCGACCAGATGCAGCCGGACGACGCGGCCGACCTGATCGCGCAGCTCTCGGACGAGCGCGGCGAGGCGCTCCTCGAGCTGATGGAGCCGGAGGAGGCGGACGACGTCCGCATGCTGCTCTCCTACGCGCCCGAGTCGGCCGGTGGACTGATGACGACCGAGCCGATCATCGTCTCGTCCGAGGCGACCGTGGCCGAGGGCCTCGCGATGATCCGCCGCCACGAGCTGGCCCCGGCGCTCGGCGCCGCGGTCTGCGTCACTCTGCCGCCGTACGAGCCGCCGACCGGCCGCTTCCTCGGCATGGTGCACTTCCAGCGGATGCTCCGCTACCCGCCGCACGAGCGCCTCGGCACCCTGCTCGACCAGAGCCTGGACCCGATCACCCCGGACACCTCCGCGGCCGAGGTCGCCCGCATCCTCGCGAGCTACAACCTCGTCTCGGTGCCGGTCGTGGACGAGTCGCACCGCCTGGTCGGCGTCGTCACGATCGACGACGTGCTCGACTACCTCCTCCCCGACGACTGGCGCAGCCACGACGGCGACGACGAACCGCGCGTGCCGGTGAGCACGACGACCCAGGGCATACCGATCGCGCCGCCCGCGGCGGCGACCAGCAGGTTCAGGGCAGGACGACGAGGACGGAGGGGTGCGCGTGGCTAGGGACACCAAGCAGGATCGACGGCTCGACGCCCCGAAGGGCCTGCGCACGCGGGTGCTCCCCCGGCGCAACCGGCAGAGCAGCGACCGCTTCGGCCGCCTGACCGAATCCTTCGCCCGCGGCATGGGCACGCCGTGGTTCCTCGTCGGCATGACGATCTTCTGCGTGTTCTGGCTGCTGTTCAACACCTACGGCCCCGAGGAGTCGCGCTTCGACTCCCAGGCTCTGGGCTTCACGGTGCTCACGCTGATCCTGTCCCTGCAGGCCTCCTACGCGGCGCCCCTGCTGCTGCTCGCGCAGAACCGCCAGGACGACCGCGACCGCGTGCAGATCGAGCAGGACCGCCAGCGCGCCGAGCGCAACCTCGCCGACACGGAGTATCTGGCTCGCGAAGTCGTCGCGCTCCGCCTGGCGATCCGGGACATGGCGAGCAAGGACTTCATCCGCTCCGAGCTGCGCAGCCTCGTCGAGGAGCTCGAGAAGGATCGGGCGGAGTCGATCGCGAGCGAGCGGCGCGATGCCTGACGACGCCGTGACGGGTCCGGCGGATCCCGCCGCTCTCGAGAGCGCGGTGCTCGCGGCGCTCGCGCGGGTCATCGATCCCGAGATCCGGAAGCCCATCACCGAGCTCGACATGGTCGACGCGGTGACGGTGGGCGAGGACGGCGTGGTGACCGTCGCCATCCGGCTGACGATCGTCGGCTGCCCGGCCGCGTCCGCGATCGAGCGCGATGTCCGCGCGGCGGCGGAGTCTGCGGCGGGCTCCGCCGCGGTGCGGGTCGAGGTCGGCGTGATGACGCCGGCGCAGCGCACGGCTCTGACCGAGCGGCTGCGCGGCGGGCGGCGCGAGATGCCGTTCGGCCCGGACTCGCTGACGCGGGTCTACGCGGTGACCAGCGGCAAGGGCGGGGTCGGCAAGTCGACCGTCACCGCGAATCTGGCGGTGGCCCTGGCCCGGCGCGGGCTCGCGGTCGGGCTGGTCGACGCCGACGTGCACGGCTTCTCCATCCCGGGGCTGCTCGGACTGATGCACGACGGCCGCGTCGCGGGGCCGACGCGCGTCGGCGAGCTGATGCTCCCCCCGGTCGCGCACGGCGTGAAGGTGATCTCGATCGGGATGTTCCTCGAGGGCGACACCCGCGGCGCGGCCGTCTCCTGGCGGGGACCGATGCTGCACCGCACCATCTCGCAGTTCCTCACCGACGTGTACTTCGGCGACCTGGACGTGCTGCTGCTCGATCTGCCGCCGGGCACGGGCGACGTCGCCATCTCGATCGGGCAGCTCCTGCCGCACGCGGAGGTGCTGATCGTGACGACTCCGCAGCCGGCCGCCGCCGACGTGGCGGAGCGCAGCGGTGCGCTCGCCCGGCAGTCGGGGCAGCGCATCGTCGGCGTGGTCGAGAACATGTCCGGGCTGCCGCAGCCCGACGGGTCGGTGCTCGAGCTCTTCGGCAGCGGCGGCGGGGCCGAGGTGGCCCGCCGGCTCAGCGCGAGCGGTGAGGACGTGCCGCTGCTCGCCTCGCTGCCGATCAGCGTGGCACTGCGGGCGGGCGGCGACGACGGGCTTCCGGTCGTCATCGGCGATCCGGAGGACCCGGCCGCCGTCGCGATCACGGAACTGGCCCGGACGCTCGCCTCGCGGCCACGTAATCTGACGGGCCGGCGCCTCCCGATGTCGGTCGGCTGAGGCCTTCAACGCAGGCCCAGACTGAGGTGGGTCTCGATACGCCCGCTCCGCGGCCTGCTCGACCAGCATGAGGGAGCCCGCTGCGCGGGCAGCTCGACCTGCAGGCAAGGACCGCACTGCGGGCTGCTCGACCAGCAGGCAAGGGCCGCACTGCGGGCTGCTCGACCGGCCGCAACCGAGGGAAGTGCCGCAACCATGCCGGTCGAGTAGCCCCGCAGGGGCGTATCGAGACCCGCTGTCGTCAGCACTTCGGCCGACGGGAGCGCGTCAGGTGGCTTCGAGGTCGATGGGCGGCGGCGCCACCGTCGAGAGCTCGCCGGCTCCGGCCGAGCGCTTCATCGTCGTGTAGTAGCTGTCCGCCGTCGAGGCGCCGCCGCCCGCGGTGACGGGCGCGGAGACCGCCGAGGGCGGCTTGACCGTGGGGGCCGGCTCGTCCTCGAGCAGGGCGTCGCGGATGATGCGCCGCGGGTCGTACTGCCGCGGATCGAGCTTGCGCCAGTCGACCTCGTCGAACTCGTCGCCCATCTCGTCCTTCACGCGCTCGCGCGCCTGCGTGGCGAATCCGCGGACCTTCCGCACCAGCGCAGCGAGCTGCGAGGCGTAGTAGGGGAGGCGGTCAGGGCCCAGCACGAAGACGGCGATGACTCCGATGATGAGGAGCTTGTCGAACGTCAAACCGAACACGGGACCACCCTAGTCCGCCGCGCCTGCGCCGACGACCGCACGGACCCCCGTACCCTGGCGATGCGCAGGCGCGATCCGCCCGCCGCGACCCCCACCAGAGGAGCCCGCCCGTGTCCGACAAGGATGCCAACTGGAAGTACGCCGAGGACGCCGTCGTCGAGCCCGAGGCCATCGCCTCCGCCCGCCGGCTCGCCGTCGAGCTGGGCATCGACGCGATCGCGCCCTCGATCGGAGCGCAGTCCGCGCTCGTCGCGGCGGCCGCCCGGGCGACGTCGATCATCGAGATCGGAACCGGCACCGGCGTGAGCGGACTCTGGCTGCTCGACGGCGCCCCCGAGGCCATGCTCACCTCGATCGACTCGGAGGCGGTGCACCAGCAGCACGCCCGCGCGCAGTTCCACGAGGCCGGCATCTCGCCGAACCGGCTGCGCCTCATCCCCGGCCGCGCCCTCGAGGTGCTCCCGCGGATGAACGAGAACTCCTACGACATCGTCTTCGTCGACGGCGACCCGCTGCAGGTCATCGAGAACGTCGAGCACGCGCTGCGCCTCGTCCGCGTCGGCGGCACCGTGCTCGTGCCGCACGCTCTCTGGCGCGGCCGCGTCTCGAACCCCGCGCAGCGCGACGAGATCGCCTCCGCCTTCCGCACGCTGGTCGCCGAGGTCTGCGGCTCGCCGGCCGTGGTCAGCGTGCTGTCGCCGATCGGCGACGGGCTGCTGCAGGCGAACAAGCGCCGCGCGTAGCACGGATCCGACTCGGGAACGAGGGAACGCCCGTCGCATCGGATGCGGCGGGCGTTCTCGACGGTGCTGGTGGGTCAGGCTGGAGTCACCACCGACGCGAGAGCGTCGTGGAGTTCTTTCGCCTCTGCATCGTTGACTGAGACGACGAGGCGTCCGCCGCCTTCGAGCGGAACGCGCACGACGATGAGTCGCCCCTCCTTAACAGCCTCCATCGGTCCGTCTCCGGTCCTCGGCTTCATGGCCGCCATAGAGTTCCCCTTTCGTGACGTATCCGTCTATTATCGTGCATCCGCGCCAGGGACGAAATCGGCCGCCTCCCGCGGAAACGCGGCGTCGATCACGGCGGTGTCCAGTCGTAGCCGTCGACGGCCCAGCCGATGGTGATCCAGCCGATCTGGCCGGCGATCGAGACGAGCACCAGCGCGCTCCGGAACAGGGGCGAGCGCGGCACTGCGAGCGCTCCGACCAGCGGGAACATCGGGCCCAGCAGGCGGAACGTGCTCGACTGCGGGAAGAAGAAGGCGAAGAGGTAGACGCCGTAGCCCGCGATCCACGCGCGGCTGAAGAGGTCCAGCCGCCGCGTCCACGGCGACGCCAGGATGCCGACGAACAGCAGCACGAGGACGACGACCAGCGCGATGCCGACCATCGGCGCGCCGAACCACCAGCCGCCCCACCACGCGCCGCCCTGGAACCAGGAGGTGAAGGGGAACAGCTCCTGGTAGCCGATGTAGGAGGCTCGCCAGGCCAGCTCGGTGTCGGTGTAGGCCGTCGGCGAGCCGGTGACCGCCCACGCCACCGCGGGCCAGAGGAAGCCGACCACGAGGCCCCACACCGTCAGCGCGACGGCGGGGACGGCGTCGGCCCGCGGGAACGGCTCCTTCGCGCGCCGGACGAACCGGTAGACGACGTAGAGGCCCATCGCCGCGGC
Organism: Rathayibacter sp. VKM Ac-2928; assembly: GCF_022815545.1. Taxonomy (NCBI): domain Bacteria; kingdom Bacillati; phylum Actinomycetota; class Actinomycetes; order Micrococcales; family Microbacteriaceae; genus Rathayibacter; species Rathayibacter sp. VKM Ac-2928. The sequence continues at coordinate 913,584 of NZ_JALGRU010000001.1, read as the reverse complement.
GAAGGCCAGCCCGCTCGGGCGCGTCAGCCCGAGCGCGAGCACGACCGGGAAGACCCAGGCGTACCGGCGCCGGACGAGCAGCAGCAGCACGATCGCGGTCAGCATCATCGCCATCGACTCGGCGTAGGCGATCTGCAGCATCGGCGAGGTCGGCGCGACGCAGAAGAACAGCACGGCGACGAGGGACTGCGACTCGCTCAGCGAGTGCCGCATCAGCCGGTAGAGCACCAGGCAGGTGACGGCCGCGCAGATCACCGAGACGGCGACACCGGCGGTGGCCCAGCCGAGGCCGGTCAGCACCATCAGCAGGCGCACGACGACCGGGTAGAGCGGCATGAACGCCCACGCGTTCTCGCCGATCTCACCCGCGTCGGTCACGGGCAGCTCGGTCGGATAGCCGGCGGTCGCGATGATCTCGTACCAGCGGCCGTCCCACATCGTCGCGAAGTCGACGTAGGCCGGCGACGGGCCGGTCCACGAGTTCGCCTGCTGGTTCGCGGCGAACTGCAGCATGATCACGGTCGTCACGATGCGGGTGAGGACGAAGACCGCGAGGACGCGCGCCCACCAGGGGACGAGGCGCAGCTGCGCGCGGCGGCGGACCGGGAGCCCGGTGAGGACGGCGCTCACGCGGAGCCGCGCAGCCAGCGGCGGAGGCCCTCGGTGCAGGCGGTGATCTCGTGCACGGCGACGTGCTCGTCGTCGGCGTGCGCCTTGAGCGGGTCGCCGGGGCCGTAGTTGACGGCGGGGATGCCCATCGCCGAGAAGCGGGCGACGTCGGTCCAGCCGTACTTGGGCTTCGCCTCGGCGCCGACCGCGGCGATGAAGGCCTGCGCGAGCGGCGCGTCGAGCCCGGGGCGCGCGCCCTCGGCCAGATCGACGACATCGACCTCGAAGCCCTCGAACAGCTCGCGGAGGTGGGCGACCGCCTCGTCGCCGCTGCGGTTCGGTGCGAAGCGGTAGTTGACGTGCACCGTGCAGAGGTCGGGGATCACATTGCCCGCCACTCCCCCGCTGATGCGCACCGCGTTGACGCCCTCGCGGTAGACGAGGCCCTCGACCTCGACCTCGCGCGGCTGGTAGGCGGCGAGGCGGTCCAGGATCGGGGCGGCGGCGTGGATCGCGTTCTCGCCGACCCAGCTCCGGGCGGAGTGCGCGCGGCGGCCGTGCGTCGTCACGTCGACGCGGAGGGTGCCGTTGCAGCCGCCCTCGACCTCGCCCCGCGTCGGCTCGCCGAGCACGGCGAAATCGGCGGCGAAGACGTCCGGGCGGTGGCGGGAGAGGCGGCCGAGGCCGTTGAGGTCGGAGGCGACCTCCTCGTTGTCATACCAGATCCAGGTGATGTCGACGACCGGATCGGTCAGCTCGGCGGCGAGGACCAGCTGAACAGCGACGCCGGCCTTCATGTCGGTGGTGCCGCGGCCGACGAGGTGCTCGACGTCGTCGATCGTCTCGGCGCGCACCGGGAGGTTGTCGTTGATCGGGACCGTGTCGAGGTGGCCGGCGATGACGACGCGCTGCTCGCGCCCGAGGTTCGTCCGGGCGACCACGGTGTGGCCGTCGCGGAGCACCTCGAGGTGCGGGTACTGCTCGAGGGCGAGCTGCACCGCATCGGCCAGCGCCAGCTCATCGCCGGAGACGGAGGGGATGTCGCAGAGCACGCGGGTCAGCGCGATCGGATCGGAGCCCAGATCGAGGGCCGCGACGGGCGCCGGGGCGGAGGTCGGTACGGCCATGCGCCCCAGGGTACCGGCCGGATCGTGCGCGCTACCCTGGGCGACATGAGCCTCCAGAACACCGCTGACTCCGCCGTGCCCGCGCCCGCCTCCGCCTGGGGCTACGGGCTGGCGACGATCGCCTCGGACGGCACCGTCCTTGACACCTGGTTCCCGGAGCCGCGGCTGGGCACGATCCCCGCGGGCCGCGACCCGTGGATCGTGCCGGCGGAGTTCGAGGCCCTCGCCGGTGAGGACCCGCGGCGCGAGGTGCGGATCGACGTGGTGACGCTGCAGATCGACCTGCAGAGCGCGCCGGCGTCGACGTCGGACGCGTACCTCCGGCTGCACCTGCTCTCGCACCTGCTCGTCCAGCCGAACACCGTGAACCTCGACGGGATCTTCGCGCACCTGCCGAACGTCGTGTGGACGAACGCCGGGCCGGTCGCGCCGGACTCGTTCACCCGGCTGCGTCCGTCGCTGCGGCGCCACGGGATCCAGGCCGCAGGGATCGACAAGTTCCCGCGGCTGACGGACTACGTCACGCCGGCGAAGGTGCGCATCGCGGACACGTCGCGGGTGCGCCTGGGCGCGCACCTCGCTCCCGGGACGACCGTCATGCACGAGGGGTTCGTCAACTTCAACGCCGGGACGCTCGGCAGCTCGATGGTCGAGGGCCGCATCTCACAGGGCGTCGTCGTCGGCGACGGCTCGGACGTCGGCGGCGGCGCCTCGATCATGGGGACGCTCTCCGGCGGTGGCGTGCAGCGCGTGTCGATCGGCGCGCGGGCGCTGCTCGGCGCGAACTCGGGCATCGGCATCTCGATCGGCGACGACACCGTCGTCGAGGCCGGGCTCTACGTCACGGCGGGGACGAAGGTCGTCGTGGTGGGCGGCGCCCCGCGTGTCGACGGGCGTCCGCAGACGGTCAAGGCCGTCGAGCTGTCGGGAGTGCCGAACCTGCTCTTCCGCCGCAACTCGCTCACGGGCGCGGTCGAGGTGCTCCCCCGCACCGGAGCCGGCATCAAGCTGAACACGGCCCTGCACGCCTGACGCGGGGGCGAGGCACCTGCTCGTCGAGTAGCCGCGGAACGCGGCATATGGAGACCCACCCCTCTGCAGACATCGGGTCTCGATACGCCCGCTGCGCGGGCTACTCGACCAGCAGGGCGAAACATGCTGGTCGAGTAGCCGCGGCACGCGGCGTATCGAGACCCACCCGCCGACGGGCTCCTCGGCCCGGGTCAGCGGCCGGTGGGCCAGTGGCGCTCGGGGGCTCCCGTGTAGAGCTGCTGGGGGCGGCCGATCTTGGTCTGCTTGTCGGTGTTCATCTCGCGCCAGTGCGCGATCCAGCCGGGCAGGCGGCCGATGGCGAAGAGGACGGTGAACATCCGGGTCGGGAAGCCCATCGCCTTATAGATGACGCCGGTGTAGAAGTCGACGTTCGGGTAGAGGCGGCGCTCCTTGAAGTAGTCGTCCTCCAGGGCGAGGGCCTCGAGCTCCATCGCGATGTCGAGCAGCGGGTCCTTGACGCCGAGCGCCTGCAGCACCTCGGACGCGCTCTCCTTGACGAGCTTCGCGCGCGGGTCGTAGTTCTTGTACACCCGGTGGCCGAAGCCCATCAGGCGGACGCCCTCCTCCTTGTTCTTCACCCGCTCGACGAAGGTCTGGACGCTCTCGCCGGACTCGCGGATGCGGCCGAGCATCGTCAGCACGGCCTCGTTCGCGCCGCCGTGCAGCGGGCCGAACAGGGCGTTGATGCCGGCCGAGACCGACGCGTAGAGGTTCGCCTCGGTCGAGCCGACCAGGCGGACGGTGGAGGTCGACGCGTTCTGCTCGTGGTCCTCGTGCAGGATCAGCAGGCGATCGAGCGCCTTCGAGAGCACCGGATCCACCTCGAACGGCTCGGCCATGGTGCCGAAGTTCAGGCGGAGGAAGTTGTCGACGAAGCTCAGCGAGTTGTCCGGGTAGAGGAACGCCTGGCCGATCGCCTTCTTGTGCGCGTACGCCGCCATCACCGGCAGCTTCGCGAGCAGGCGAATGGTGGTCAGCTCGACCGCCTCCGGGTCCTTCGGGTTCGAGCTGTCCTCGTAGTAGGTCGACAGCGCCGAGACACCGGCCGAGAGGACCGACATCGGGTGCGCGCTGTGCGGCAGCGCGTCGAAGAAGCGCTTGAGGTCCTCGTGCAGCAGCGTGTGCCGGCGGATGCGGTCGTCGAAGCCGGCGAGCTCGTCCGCGGTGGGCAGCTCGCCGTAGATCAGCAGCCAGGCCACCTCGAGGTACGTCGCGTTCGTCGCGACCTCCTCGATCGGGTAGCCGCGGTAGCGCAGGATCCCCTCGTCGCCGTCGATGTAGGTGATTCTCGACTTGGTGGCGGCCGTGTTGACGAAGCCGTAGTCGAGCGACATCAGACCGGTCTGCTTCGACAGGGTCGAGAAGTCGATGCTCGAGGAGCCGTCGACGCTGCGCAGGACCGGGAACTCCGCGGTGCGATCACCGAACGTGAGCGTCACCTTCTCGGGCAGGACCTCGGCCGCGGCCGGCGCACTCTCCGTGGCGGGCTCGGGTGTCTCCACCGTCGCGGTTCCGTCGCTCTGCGTGCCGGATTCGGTCACAACGCCTCCCAGGTCATCGGTCGCACCCGGGTGCGCTCGCGCGGAGCGGGCGGCGCCGGGGGCTGGAACTGTCCGGAACCAGGGCCGTTTGTGGCGACGCTGACCGAACCCCATACAGCCTATGGGCAAAGCGGCGGCACTGTGACACCGCCCAGTGCTCGCCCCCGTCCGTTGTGGGGATCCTTCAGGATCGCGGTGAGCCGAGGGTCAGAGACCGCCCGCCAGCCGCTCGGCGGCGGCCGCGATCCGCCCGTCGGTGGCCGTCAGCGAGAGGCGGACGTGCTCGGTGAAGTGGTCGCCGTAGAAGACGCCGGGGCCGGCGAGGATCCCCAGGCGCGCGAGCCGGTCGATCGATTCCCAGGCGGGTCGCCCCTCGGTCGCCCAGAGGTAGAGGCCGGCCTCGCTGCGGTCGACGCGGAAGCCCGCGGCTTCGAGCGCCGGGCGCAGGAGGTCGCGACGGGAGCGGTAGCGCTCCTTCTGCTCCGCCACGTGGCCGTCGTCGGCGAGCGCGACGACCATCGCCTCCTGCAGCGGGGCGGGGACGATCATCCCGGCGTGCTTGCGGACGGTGACGAGCCGACCGATCAGCTCGCGGTCGCCCGCGACGAAGGCGGCGCGGTAGCCGGCCAGGTTGGACTGCTTGCTGAGGGAGTAGACGCCGAGCACGCCGCGGCGGTCCTCGCCCGCCACTCGGGGGTCGAGGATGCTCGGGATCGGCTCGTCGGCCCAGCGGCCGTCCCAGCCGAGCTCGGCGTAGCACTCGTCGCCCGCGACGACGGCGCCCAGCTCGCGCGCGCGCTCGACCGCGCGCCTCAGCGCGTCGACGTCGAGCACGGCGCCGTCGGGGTTGCCGGGCGAGTTCAGCCAGACCAGGCGCGTCTCGGCCGGCCACTCGTCGGGGTCGTCGGAGGCGAGCACCGAGGCTCCGGCGATGGCGGCGCCCATGGCGTAGGTCGGGTAGGCGGCGCGCGGGTGGACGACGACGTCGCCCTCGCCGAGACCGAGCAGGAACGGCAGCCAGGCGACGAGCTCCTTCGAGCCGATCGTCGGCAGCACCTCGTCGAGGCCGAGCCCCGGGACGCCCCGGCGCCGGGCGTACCAGGCGGCGATCGCCTCGCGCAGGGCGGGAGTGCCGACCGTGGTCGGGTAGGCGTGCGCGTCGGTCGCCCGAGCGAGTGCCTCGCGGATCGGCTCGGGCGTCGGGTCGACCGGCGAGCCGATCGAGAGGTCGACGAGGCCGCCGGGGTGCGTGGAGGCGACCCGGGTGGCGGGACCCATCAGGTCCCAGGGGTAGTCCGGCAGCGGTCCGAGTGCCACGGACGCGCGCTCAGTGGCTCTGCGGCGGGAGGACGGCGATGACCGGGTGGTCCTTCGCGATCACTCCGACCTTCGCGGCGCCGCCGGGCGAGCCGATCTCGTCGAAGAACTCGACGTTGGCCTTGTAGTAGTCGGACCACTCCTCGGGGAGGTCGTCCTCGTAGTAGATGGCCTCGACGGGGCACACCGGCTCGCACGCCCCGCAGTCGACGCACTCGTCGGGGTGGATGTAGAGCGAGCGCTCGCCTTCGTAGATGCAGTCGACCGGGCATTCGTCGATGCAGGCGCGGTCTTTGACATCGACGCACGGAAGTGCGATCACGTAGGTCACGGTCGTGGACGTCCCTTCGAACAGTGTTCTCTATCGTACGGGGAGCGGCGGGGCGGTGCTGTCGGCCGCCGGTTCCGCCGGAGCGGGGCGGGACGGCGGGCGGACCCGCGGCCAGGCGATCACCACGAGGGCGATCAGCGCGGGGGCGAAGGTCCACACCACGCCGAGGCCGTTGGCCGGCACGAGGACCGAGCCGCCGGTGCTGCGCAGCGCCAGCAGCCCGATCGCGCCGAGCAGGCCCATCGCGGTGCAGAAGGCGACGAAGCGGTCCACCATCGCGAGACGGAGTCCGAGCAGCAGGAGCAGCACGGCGGCCAGCGACACGGCGAGGCCGACCGGGAGCTCCGCGTCGCCGACGGTCACGGTGCTCTGGTGCGCGACGGTCGTGATCGCGCCGACCACCGCGCCGGTCAGCACCGAGAGCAGGCCCGAGACGATGCGGGTGCCGAGATCGGGCCGCTCCTCGGCGACCGGCTCCGGCGGCCTCGGCGCACCCTCGGGGCGGAAGCGCTCGAGGCGGCCGATCGGGAACGGCGGGCCGCTCGAGAGCCGCAGCTCGTCGCCGTCGACGACGAGCTGCGTGCGGTGCGCCTCGAGCGCCGCGCGCTTGCGGGCGTAATCGGTGTCGTCGAGCTCGATCGCGACGTCGCCGGGCTGCTCGGGGACGGCGTCGGGCAGGACGGCCAGGTAGCGCAGTCCGAGCCGCTCGGCGGCCGTCGAGGCGATCAGGGCGGCGCGGATGTGGTCGGGATGGCCGTAGCCCCCGCCGACGTCGTAGGAGAGCACGAGGGTCGCGCCGGTCTGCAGGAGGACGGCGACGAGGTCGGCGATCGCCTCCTCCTCCGGCGCGGAGGTGAAGGAGCGGGGATCGACAGGCTCGAGCGGGACGGGCACGCGACCCGGGCCCCACTGCATGCCGGAGTCGCGGTAGACCCGCGGGGCGAGGCCTGCGGCACGGGCGGCCGGGTCGCCGAGGAAGCGGTGATCGGCCACGCCGAGGGCGGTCAGGGCGACGACCAGCTCGGTGGTGCGGTGCGCGGCGAGCTCGTCCGAGCCCTCGAGGTGCGCGAGATCGGCCGGGATGACCTCGCCGCACTCGCCGCGCGTCGCGGTGACGACGGTGACCGCGGCGCCGTCCGCGACGAGTCGCGCGAGGGTCCCGCCCATCGTGATGGTCTCGTCGTCGGGATGGGCGTGCACCGCCACGACCCGCTCGCCTGCGCCGTCTCGACTCGCGTCCACTCTCCGCCTCTCGTCCGTCCTGTGCTCTCGTTCCGCCGCGGGGCCCCGCTCGAAGCGCGTCCGACCGGCCGCTCGGCGCCGCACATCGCGCGCCCGGCGTCCTGTGTGGACACGCGACCGGATGGCCACTACAGTCGTCCACGGGTTAGGCAAGGCTTACCTGAGGATGCGGCCCGGGGGTGGGCTTCGCACCGTCCTCCCGTGCAGACGACGAAGAGAACACACGTGCTCGCAAACTACCTCATCGGCCTCCGTGAAGGCCTCGAAGCCGGGCTCGTCGTCGGCATCCTCGTCGCCTACCTGACCAAGCTGCAGCGGCGCGACGTGCTCCCCCGGCTCTGGACGGGCATCGCCGCCGCGGTCGTCCTCTCGCTCGTCACCGGCGCGATCCTCACCTGGGGCCCCTACGGGCTCAGCTTCACCGCGCAGGAGCTCCTCGGCGGCGGCCTCTCGCTGCTCGCCGTCGGCCTCGTCACCTGGATGATCTTCTGGATGGGCGCCAACGCCCGCAGCCTCAAGGGCGAGCTCGAGTCCAAGCTGGACGCGGCCGTCAGCGGCTCCGCCCTCGGGATCGTCGTGCTCGGCTTCGTCAGCGTCGGCCGCGAGGGGATCGAAACCGCCCTGTTCGTCTGGGCGAGCGTCTCCTCGAGCAGCGCCTCCTCCGCCTCCAACGCCTGGGTCGGCACGATCGGCGCCTTCCTCGGCATCCTCAGCGCGGTCGTCGCCTCCTACCTGATCTTCCGCGGCTTCGTCCGGATCGACCTCGGCCGCTTCTTCACCTGGACCGGCGGCTTCCTCATCGTCGTCGCGGCCGGCGTGCTGCTCTACGGCGTCGGCGACCTGCAGGAGGCGGCGCTGCTGCCCGGGTGGGGCACTCCGCTGTTCGACCTCGGCCCGATCCTGCCGGCCACGGTCGCCGCGGTCCTCGGCGGACTCTTCAACTACACGCCCGAGCCGACGGCCCTGCAGTTCTCCGCCTGGCTGCTCTACCTCGTGGTCGTCGGGTCCCTCTTCGTCCGCCAGGTCCGCTCCCGCCGGCCGCGACGAGGCAGCGCGGCCCCGGTCGCCGCACCCGTCGCCACCTCCGTCTGATCCCGCCCCGGCACCGCCGGAACGACCTCCCACCACCAGGAGAACCATGCCCCCGCGCACTCGACCCCGCCTCCCCCGCGTCGCCACCGGCCTCGCCGGCGCCGGCGCTCTCGCCCTGCTCCTCACCGGCTGCGTGCCGAACACCCCGGCCGCCTCCTCCGCCGCGGCCCTCGACGTCGCGATCGACGACGGCGCCTGCGCGGTGTCGGCCGCGACCGCCGAGGCGGGTGCGGTGACCTTCGCGCTCGAGAACACCGGATCGGACGTCAACGAGTTCGAGATCCTCGCCGAGGACAAGCTGCGCATCGTGGGCGAGAAGGAGAACGTCACTCCCGGTCAGAGCGTCTCCTACGTCGCCCAGCTCGAGCCCGGCACCTACTACACGGCCTGCAAGTTCCAGCAGGTCGGCGCTCCCGTCGGTCTCGCCGAGTTCACCGTGACCGGCGAGGCGACCGAGCAGTCGGCCGACGAGCAGGCCGCGACCGAGGCCGCCGTCACCAACTACGTCTCCTACGTGCAGTCGCAGTCCGGCGAGCTGCTGCCCGCCGTGACGGCCTTCGCCGAGGCGTACGCGGCGGGCGACGACGAGAAGGCGCGCAGCCTCTTCGCCGCGACCCGCGTCTTCTACGAGCGCATCGAGCCGACCGCCGAGGCCTTCGGCGACCTCGACCCGAAGATCGACTACCGTGAGGTCGACGCCGTCGCCGAGGGCCTGGACTGGACCGGCTTCCACCGCATCGAGAAGGACCTCTGGGTCCCCGCCGCCGACGCGCTGAACTCCGACGGGACGAGCGCCTGGCTCGACTGGGCGCCCTCCACTCCCGAGCAGCGGACGGCCTTCGCCGACGGGCTCGTCTCCGACGTGCAGGACCTCTACGACCTCGTCGCCGCGCCCGACTTCACCGTCTCGGTCGGCGACATCTCGAACGGCGCGATCGGCCTGCTCGACGAGGTCGCCGCCGGCAAGATCACCGGCGAGGAGGACTGGTGGTCGGGCACCGACCTGACCGACTTCGCCGCGAACGTGCAGGGCGCGGAGGTGGCCTTCGGCAACGTCGAGCCCATCGCGACCGCCACCGGTGACGACGGCGCCGCGCTCACCGCCGAGATCGGCCAGCGCTTCGCCGAGCTCGACGCGATGCTCGCCCAGTACGGCTCGCTCGACTCCGGCTTCGTCGCCTACTCGAGCGTCACCGCCGAGCAGAAGAAGGAGCTCTCCGATCAGGTGAACGCCCTGTCCGAGCCGCTCTCGCAGCTCACCCACACGGTGCTCGGCGTCGAGGAGCCCGCGGAGTAGTGGAGCCCGAGCAGAACGCCACCGGCCCCGCCGACGAGTCGGGCCGACCCGCCGAGCAGCCCCGCCGCCTCTCGCGGCGCGGGCTGCTCGGCCTCGTCTCGGCCGGGACCGCGGGCCTCGCGGCGGGGATCGGCGGGACCGTCGCCGTCACCTCGGCGACCAGCGCGAGCGCCTCCTCCGCCGCGACGCGCGTCGTGCCGTTCCACGGCGCGAACCAGGCCGGCATCACCACGGCCGCGCAGGACCGGCTGCACTTCGCGGCGTTCGACCTGGCCTCCACGGCGACCCGCGACGACCTGATCGAGCTGCTGCAGGACTGGACCCTCGCGGCCGCCCGTCTCACCCGGGGCCTCGACGTCAGCGAGGAGGGCGCCGTCGGCGGCCCGGACACGGCGCCGCCGGACGACACCGGCGAGGCGCTCGGCCTCGACGCGTCCTCGCTCACGCTGACCTTCGGCTTCGGACCGACACTCTTCACCGACGAGTCGGGCACCGACCGCTTCGGCCTCGCCGACCGCCGGCCGGCCGAGCTCGCGGCGCTCCCGCGCTTCCGCGGCGACGCGCTGGTGCCGACCGCGGGCGGCGGCGACCTCTGCATCCAGGCCTGCGCCGACGATCCGCAGGTCGCGGTGCACGCGATCCGCAACCTCAGCCGCATCGCCTTCGGTCGCGCCTCGCTGCGCTGGTCGCAGCTCGGCTTCGGCCGCACCTCCTCCACCTCCACCGCGCAGGCGACTCCGCGGAACCTCTTCGGCTTCAAGGACGGCACCGCCAACATCAAGTCCGAGGAGCCGGACGCCGTGCAGGAGCACGTCTGGGTGCAGGACGCGGACGGCCCGGCCTGGCTCGCGGGCGGCAGCTACCTCGTCGCGCGCAAGATCCGGATGATCATCGAGACCTGGGACCGCAGCCAGCTCGGCGAGCAGGAGCGCGTGATCGGCCGGAGCAAGGGCTCCGGCGCCCCGCTCTCGGGCGGCGGCGAGTTCACGGAGCCCGACTTCGAGGCGGCGGGGGCGACCGGCGTGCCGCTGGTGGACAAGGAGTCGCACGTGCGGCTCGCGCACCCGACCGTGAACAACGGCGTCCGGCTGCTGCGCCGCGGCTACAACTTCGTCGACGGGAACGACGAGCTCGGGCGGCTGAACGCGGGGCTGTTCTTCCTCTCGTTCCAGCGGTCGCCGGAGCAGTTCATCACCGTGCAGAGGAACCTCGCGACCGATGCGCTCAACGAGTACATAAAGCACGTGGGTTCGGCGGTCTTCGCCGTCCCGCCGGGCGTCCGCGACGAGAGCGACTACGTGGGGTCGGGGCTCTTCGCCTGAGCCGTCCGCTTTCCTGAGGGAATCTCCATGCCGGCACAGGTCGTCGGCGGCTGCCTCTCCGAGTGCGGCAAGGTCGGCTCCCTAGCGTCGACGACGATGTCCGGGAACAGTGCGAAGAACCAGCCGACCAAGCGCGAGCGCCAGGAGCTCGCCCGCCTCGAGGCGAAGGAGCGGCGCGAGCAGGAGCGGCGCCGGAAGCGGCGGAATCGGGTGCTCGGGCAGAGCGGAGCGGCCGTCGGAGTGCTCGCCGTCGTGGCGCTCGTCGCGTGGAACGTCTGGTCGCAGCAGGAGATCGCCAGCACCGGTCCGGCGAACATGCTGAGCGACGGGATCGTGCTCGCGGGGGCGGAGTCGGCGGTCACTCCGGTGACGACCGCCCCCCTCGAGGCGGGAGAGGAGCCGGTGCCGACCGACGAGGCCGCCGCGCGCGCGGGCGGCGTCGTCACCGTCGACCTCTACGTGGACTACCTCTGCCCGTACTGCGGGCAGTTCGAGACCGCCAACATGGCGAACCTGCAGTCGTGGCTGACGCAGGGGGCGATCACACTCGAGATCCATCCGGTCGCGATCCTCGACTCCTCCTCGGCGGGGTCGGAGTACTCGAGCCGGGCGGCGAACGCCGCGGCCTGCGTGGCGGACGAGGATCCGGACCGCTTCCTCGCCGTGCACGAGGCGCTGTTCGCGAAGCAGCCGGCCGAGGGGACGACGGGGCTGAGCGACGACGAGCTGCGAACGCTGGTGACCGGGGCGGGCGTGACGGACGACGACGTGCTGGCCTGCATCACGGGTGGTGAGTTCCGGCCGTGGGTCGCGGCGGCCACGAAGCGGGCGACGAGCGGGACCCTGGCGAACTCCTCGGTCGCGAAGCTGAGCTCGACGCCGACCGTGCTCGTCAACGGCGAGCAGTACACGGGGAAGCCGGACGACGCGGACGCGTTCGTCGCCTTCATCACGGCCACGCTCGAGGCGGAGGGCGCGACTCCGACGCCGACGCCTGCGGGCTGACGGCCGGGTCTCGATACGCCGCTGCGCGGCTACTCGACCAGCATGGGAGAAGGACCGCGAGCGGGCGCCCGCTCGTGCCGCTGGCGAGCGCCGACCTGCGCTGAAGGCGAGGGCCGCCGACATGCTGGTCGAGTAGCCCTCGCAGAGGGCGTATCGAGACCCGGCGGAACGACGAACGACCGGCGGAGCGGGGCTCCGGCCGGTCGTTCGTCGTGGCGGGCGCCTCGGGGGCGCCCGGGGATCAGGCCTGCTTCTTGAGGCGGCTGGTCGCGCGGGCGCGGGCGTTCGCGTCCAGCTCGACCTTGCGGATGCGGACGATCTCGGGGGTGACCTCGACGCACTCGTCCTCGCGGGCGAACTCGAGGCACTCCTCGAGCGTCAGCTGGCGCGAGGGCGTCATCGACTCGAACGTGTCGGAGGTGGACTGACGCATGTTGGTCAGCTTCTTCTCCTTGGTGATGTTCACGTCCATGTCGTCGTTGCGCGAGTTCTCGCCGATGACCATGCCCTCGTAGACCTCCTCGGTGGGGTTCACGAAGAAGGTCATCCGCTCCTGGAGCGCGATGATCGCGAACGGCGTCACGACGCCGGTGCGGTCGGCGACGATCGAGCCGTTGTTGCGGGTGACGATGGCGCCGGCCCACGGCTCGTAGCCGTGCAGGATCGCGTTCGCGATGCCGGTGCCGCGGGTCGTGGTGAGGAACTCGGTGCGGAAGCCGATCAGGCCGCGCGAGGGGACGATGAACTCCATGCGGACCCAGCCGGTGCCGTGGTTCGCCATGTTCTCCATGCGGCCCTTGCGAGCGGCGAGGAGCTGCGTGATCGCGCCGAGGTACTCCTCCGGAGCGTCGATGGTGAGGTGCTCGAAGGGCTCGTGCACCTTGCCGTCGACCTGGCGGGTGACCACCTGGGGCTTGCCGACCGTGAGCTCGAAGCCCTCGCGGCGCATCTGCTCGACGAGGATGGCCAGCGCGAGCTCGCCGCGGCCCTGGACCTCCCACGAGTCGGGGCGGCCGATGTCGAGGACCTTGAGCGACACGTTTCCGATGAGCTCGCGGTCGAGGCGGTCCTTGACCATGCGCGCCGTGAGCTTGTGGCCCTTGACCTTGCCGACCAGCGGCGAGGTGTTGGTGCCGATGGTCATCGAGATCGCCGGGTCGTCGACCGTGATGGCCGGCAGCGGGCGGATGTCCTCCGGGTCGGCGATGGTCTCGCCGATGGTGATCTCGGGGAAGCCCGCGATCGCGACGATGTCGCCGGGGCCGGCGGTCTCGGCCGGGTAGCGGTCGAGCGCCTTGGTGATCAGCAGCTCGGTGATGCGCGCGTTGGTGTGCGAGCCGTCGTGGTGGACCCAGGCGACGGTCTGGCCCTTCTTGATCGTGCCGTTGAAGACGCGGAGGAGGGCGAGGCGGCCGAGGAACGGCGACGCGTCGAGGTTGGTGACGTGGGCCTGGAGGGGCGCCTCGTCGTCGAAGGTCGGCGCCGGGATGTGCTTGAGGATCGCCTCGAACAGCGGCTCGAGGTCCTCGGCGTCGGGCAGCGTGCCGTCCTCCGGCTTGTTCGCGGAGGCGCGGCCGGCCTTGCCGGACGCGTAGACGACGGGCACGTCGAGGATGGCGTCGAGGTCGAGGTCGGGGACGTCGTCCGCCATGTCGGAGGCGAGGCCGAGGAGGAGGTCCTGGCTCTCGGCGACGACCTCGTCGATGCGGGCATCGGGGCGGTCGGTCTTGTTGACCAGCAGGATGACGGGGAGCTTCGCCTCGAGCGCCTTGCGGAGCACGAAGCGGGTCTGCGGGAGGGGGCCCTCCGACGCGTCGACGAGGAGGCAGACGCCGTCGACCATCGACAGGCCGCGCTCGACCTCGCCGCCGAAGTCGGCGTGGCCGGGGGTGTCGATCACGTTGATGGTGATGGGGCCGTCGACCGCGTGCTTGCCGCTGTAGGACACAGCGGTGTTCTTCGCGAGGATCGTGATGCCCTTCTCGCGCTCGAGCTCGTTCGAGTCCATCGCGCGCTCGTCCACGTGGGCGTGCGCGTCGAAGGAGTTCGTCTGCTTGAGCATGGCGTCCACCAGGGTGGTCTTGCCATGGTCGACGTGGGCGACGATCGCGACGTTGCGCAGGTCGGAGCGGGTGGCACTTGCCATGTGAACGGACTCGTCTCGTGTTCTCGTGCAGTAAGGGGGACCCTCCATCGTACCGCAGGCTCGCGCCGAGACGGCGGAGGGCCCCGTTCCGGGCCGGCGACCCGGTGAACATCCGGTGTCGCCGGGGCCGGAACGGGGCCCTCGCGGAGTGGATCCGGCGGACTAGACCGCGAACTCGATCCCGGCGCCGGGGATGGCGGCGAGCAGCTCGCGGGTGTACTCCTGCTGCGGCGACTCGAACACGGTGTCAGTCGACGCGTGCTCGACGATCCTGCCCTTCTGCATCACGCAGACGTCGTCGGCGATCACGCGGACCACGGCGAGGTCGTGCGTGATGAACAGGTAGGTGAGCCCGAGCTCGGCCTGCAGGTCGGCCAGGAGGCGGAGGATCTGCGCCTGGACGAGCACGTCCAGAGCCGACACCGCCTCGTCGAGCACCACGATCTCGGGCTTGAGCGCGAGCGCGCGGGCGATCGCCACGCGCTGGCGCTGGCCGCCGGAGAGCTCGTTCGGGTAGCGGCTCGCGATGACCCGCGGGAGGGACACCTGGTCGAGCAGCTCGAGCACGCGCTCGCGCTGCGAGGTGCGGTCGCCGACCTTGTGCACCCGCAGCGGCTCGGAGATGGTGTTGCCGATGTTGTGCAGCGGGTCGAGCGAGCCGTACGGGTCCTGGAACACCGGCTGCATCGAGCGCCGCAGCGCCAGCATCTCCTTGCCGCGGAGCTTCTCGGTGCGACGGCCGTCGATCGAGATCGCGCCGGACGTCGCCGTCTCGAGGCCGAGCACGAGGCGGGCGATCGTCGACTTGCCCGAGCCCGACTCCCCCACGAGCGCCGTGGTGGTGCCCTTGGGGATCGAGAACGACACGTCGTCGACCGCCGTGAAGTCCTCGGCCTTCAGCCCGCCGCGGCGGATCTTGAAGACCTTGGTGAGCCCGTCGAGCTCGATCATCGGCCGCGCGGTGGTGGTCGCCGCGCCGTGGTGGGCGCCGGCCGCGCCGACCAGGTCGACCTCGCGGACGGCGTCGGACTCGCCGGGCACCGCCTCGGTCGCCTTGCCGGCGGTCGACTGGATGCGGCGCGAGGCGAGGCTCGGCGCCGCGGCGATCAGGCGCTGCGTGTAGGGGTGCTGCGGGTTCTGCAGCACCTCCACCGAGGCGCCCGACTCCACGATCCGGCCCTTGTACATCACGATGAGCTTCTCGGCGCGCTCGGCGGCGAGGCCCAGGTCGTGCGTGATGAAGAGCAGTGCGGTGCCGTCGGTCCTCGTCAGGGTCTCGAGGTGGTCGAGGATGCGCCGCTGCACGGTCACATCGAGCGCCGAGGTGGGCTCGTCCGCGATCAGCAGCTGCGGCGATGCGGCCAGGCCGATGCCGATCAGCACCCGCTGGCGCATGCCGCCGGAGAACTGGTGCGGGAACTGCTTGAGCCGCTTCTCGGCGTCCGCGAGCCCGGCGTTCTGCAGGACCTCGATCGCCTTGGCGCGGACCTCCTTGCGGCCGGAGGCGAGGCCGTTGGCCTTGATCGTCTCCTCGACCTGGAAGCCGACCGACCAGACCGGGTTGAGGTTGGACATCGGGTCCTGCGGCACGTAGCCGATCCGGCGGCCGCGGATGTCCTCGAGCTCGGTCCTGGTCGCCTTGGCCAGGTCCTTGCCGTCGAACAGCACGGAGCCGCCGGTGACCGTGCCGGTGCCGGGGAGCAGGCCGATGATCGCCGCGGCGGTCGTCGACTTGCCGGAGCCGGACTCGCCGACGATCGCGACGGTCTGGCCGTGCTCGATCGTCAGGCTGACGCCGCGGAGTGCGGGGACCAGTCCGCTGCCGGTCTGGAAGCCGACCTCGAGGTCGGTGACCTGGAGCAGCGGCCCCTGCGGGGTGCTCGGTGTCGTGGACGTCATCGGAGGGCCCTCGCCTTCGGGTCGAGCGCGTCGCGGAGCGACTCGCCCAGGAGGATGAAGCTCAGCACCGTCACCGTCAGCGCGATCGACGGGTAGATCAGCGTCTGCGGGTTGGTGCGCAGGTCGCGCTGCGCCTGGCTGATGTCGTTGCCCCAGGACATCACCGAGCCGGGCAGGCCGACGCCGAGGAACGACAGCGTCGCCTCCGCGGTGATGGCCGCGCCGAGCGAGATGGTCGTGACGACGATGACGGGGGCGATCGAGTTCGGCAGCACGTGCCGGAAGAGGATCGCCATCTTGGACAGGCCCGTCGCGGTGGCGGCGCCGACGAAGTCGGACTGCTTGACGCGGAGGACCTCGGAGCGCAGAACGCGCGCCGTCGTGGGCCAGGCGAACGCTCCGATCGCCAGGGCGATGACGAAGACGTTCCGGTAGGCCGAGAAGACCGACATGATGACGACCGCGGCGAGGATGTAGGGGATCGAGAAGAAGATGTCGCCGAGGCGCATGATCACGGTGTCGACCCAGCCGCCGAAGAAGCCGGCCAGCGCGCCGCCGATGACGCCGGAGACGGTCGTGATGACGATCACGATCAGGCCGACGGTCAGCGACGTGGACGTGCCGTGGATGATGCGCGAGAAGACGTCGCAGCCCTGCTTGGTGTAGCCGAGCAGGCTGCCGCCACCCGGGCCCTGGTTGCTGAACGAGAGCGCGCACTGCCGCGGGTCCACCGAGGTGAACAGGCCGGGGAGCAGGGCGACCGCGATGATCACGACGATCATCACGCCGGAGATCCAGAACATCGGGCGCTTGCGCAGGTCGCGCCAGGCGTCGGTCCAGAGGTTGCTGGGCTTCTCGTCGAGGCTGACCGCGTCGACGGACGCGATCGGCGTCTCCTCGAGCGGGGCGACGAAGTGGTCGATGCGGCGGGCCTTCTGCGCGCCGCCGGAGAACTCATTTGGCATAGCGGATCCTCGGGTCGAGTACGGCGTAGAGCAGGTCGACGAGGATGTTCACCACGAGGTAGAACAGCACCATGACCGTGACGAAGGAGACGACGGTCGGTCGCTCCCCTCGGATGATCGCCTGGTAGAGCGTGTTCCCGACGCCGGGAACGTTGAAGATGCCCTCGGTCACGGTGGCACCGACGATCAGGAGGCCGAAGTCGGCTCCGAACTGCGTGGTGACCGGGATCAGCGAGTTGCGCAGGACGTGCACCGGGATGACGCGACGACGCGAGAGTCCCTTGCTGTACGCGGTGCGCACGAAGTCCGAGCCGGCGGTCTCGATGACCGAGCCGCGGGTCAGGCGGATCGCCGAGGCGACCACGAACAGCGCGAGCACGATCGCCGGGAGCAGGAGCCTCTGGAACGACGCGTCGGCACCGACCGTCGGAGGGAACCAGCCCAGCTGGATCGCGAAGAACGACTGCGCGATGAAGCAGAGCACGAAGATCGGCACCGAGACGAGCAGGAGGCTGACGACCAGGGCGCTCGCGTCGAAGAAGCTGCCCTTGCGCAGTCCGCTGATGAGGCCGATGGTCAGCGCCACGACGATCTCGATGATGATGGCCATCATCGCGAGGGTCAGGGTGACCGGGAAGGTGCGGGCGAGGATCTCGTTGACCGACTGGCCCGAGAACGAGATGCCGAAGTCGCCGCGGACGACGCCTCCCAGGTAGTACAGGTACTGGACGATGAACGGCTCGTTCAGGTGGTACTGCTCCTCGAGGCGGGCGAGGAGCGCGGGGCTCGGCGTCTTGTCGCCGAAGAGCGACAGGAGCGGGTTCCCCGGCATGGAGAAGACCATGAAGTAGATGAGGAACGTGGTGCCGATGAGCACGGGGACGGCTTGCAGGATGCGTCGGACGATGTAGGCGAGCATGTCAGCCCAGCCGGTTCCGGAGTCGCATGGATGGGGACCTCATTCGATTGTGACCGAAACAGGGCGCTCCGCCCGTGCCGTGACCTGGTGGCCGGCGGCACGGGCGAAGCGCCCCAGTGGTTCGAGCTTAGTTCTTGGTGATCTCGTAGTAGAGCGGCACCGAGTTCCAGCCGAACTCGACGTTCGACACGCCCTCGCCGTAGCCGCCGGTCACGTTCGCGTACCAGAGCGGCAGTGCCGGGAGGTCGGTGAGGAGGGTCTCCTGCGCCTGCTGGAACGTGGTGTTCGCAGCGTCGGTGTCGGCGTCGGAGAGACCCGAGGCGACGAGAGCGTCGAACTCGGGGTTCGTGTAGTCGCCGTCGTTCGACGAGGCGCCGGTCACGTAGAGCGGTCCGAGGAAGTTGTAGAGGCTCGGGTAGTCGGCCTGCCAACCGGTGCGGAACGCCGTCTCGATCGAGCGGTCGACGATCTTCGTGCGCGCCTCGGCGAAGGTCGGGTAGGCGTCGCCCTCGGCCTCGATGCCCAGCGTGTTCTTGATCGAGTTGGTCACCGCGTCGACCCAGCCCTGGTGGCCGCCGTCCGCGTTGTAGGCGATCTTGAAGGTGCCGTCCCAGGGGCTGATCGCGTCGGCCTGAGCCCACAGCGCCTTGGCCTCGTCGGGGTTGTACTCGAGCACGTCGGCGCCCTCGAGGGAGTCGCTGTAGCCGTCGATCACCGGGGAGGTGAAGTCGGAGGCGGGGGTGCGGGTGCCCTCGAAGATCACGTCGGTGATCTCCTTGCGGTCGAAGGCCATCGAGATGGCCTGACGGCGCAGCTGGCCCTCCTCACCGCCGAAGTGCGCGAGGCGCTCCGGGATGGTGAAGGACTGGAAGATCGCGGCGGGCTGGTTCACGGCGCGGTCGCCGAGGTCGCTCTCGAAGGTGCCGAAGGCGGAGTCCGGGATCTGGTCGACCACGTCGACGTTGCCGCCGAGGAGGTCGGCGTAGGACGCGTCCTGGGTGGCGTAGAAGACGATCTTCAGGCCGCCGTTCTGCGCCTCGCGGGGACCGGAGTAGTCCTCGTTCTTGACCAGGTCGATCTGGACGTCGTGCTGCCACGCGTCGTCGCCGGCCAGCTTGTACGGGCCGTTGCCGATCGGGTTCTCGCCGAACGCGGCCATGTCGTCGAACGCGACGGCGGGCAGCGGGTAGTACGCCGAGTAGCCGAGGCTGATCGGGAAGTCCGACTGCGGGGACTTGAGCGCCACGGTGAAGGTGGTGTCGTCCACGGCCTTGAGGCCGGTGAGCTCGCTGTCCTCAGTGTCGCTGTAGCCCTCGAAGTTCGCGAAGAACGACGAGCTGAGCTGGTTGTTCGAGAGCTTCGCGCCGTAGTTCCAGGCGTCGATGAAGGAGCTCGAGGTCACCGGGTCGCCGTTCGTGAACGTCAGGCCGTCCTTGATGGTGATGGTGTAATTCTGCGCGTCGTCCGACTCGATCGACTCGGCGACGTCGTTGTTCGGCGCCCCCTCGGCGTCGTAGTAGACCAGGCCCGCGAAGATCTCGTCGAGGATCTTGCCGCCGCCCACCTCGTTGGTGTTGGTCGGGACCAGCGGGTTCTGCGGCTCCGAGCCGTTGGTGGAGATGATCGCGGCGGTGTCACCGCTCGCGTCTCCGCCGCCCGAGTCGTTCGAGCTGCTGCAGCCGGCCAGGACCAGCGTGCTCGCGGCGACGAGCGCCAGAGCTCCGAGGCCGTAACGTCTGATTTTCACAATTCCTCCAGTGGTGTGGGGGCGCGCGAGAAGTGGTTTCCCTGACGCGTGGAGTGCCGTGCGCGTGGCGACGACGTCGGCGCGCGAGACTGGTGGCCACCGCGCGAATGCCTCCGTCGAGACTATGTATCGACTGCCTATCGCCACAAAACGATGAGGAAACCGTTACACAGCGGTAACCAGGAGGTGGAATCCTTGCGCGAATTCGCACGAAACGTGCGTCTGCGCGTCGTTCCGCGCACACCAGCGAATCCGAGGAAGAGGCCCGCGTGTCCACCGCTCCCCCAGCGTCCGCACAGTCCCGGGGCCGGATCGGGGCGGAGATCCTCCTGGTCCTCGGGCTCTCCCTCGGGGCGTCGGCGGTCTACTCCGTCGTCTCGATCGCCAACAAGCTCACCCGCTCGGTCTCGCTCGGGCAGCAGTCGACGACGATCAACGGGGCGCTCAGCGACCGGCCGGCCTTCGACCTGATCTACCAGCTGCTCGCGCTGTTCTTCGACCTCGTGCCGGTGCTGCTCTGCGTCTTCCTCCTCTGGCAGGGCGGCCGGCGTCCGCTCGGGAGACTCGGGCTCGACCTGCGCCGGCCGCTTCCCGACCTCGGCACGGGAGTCGTGCTCGCGGTGGCGATCGGCGCACCCGGCATCGGTCTGTACGCGCTCGGGCGGGCGCTCGGGATCACGGTCGCGGTGGTCGCGTCGCCGCTGGACGCCTACTGGTGGACGGTGCCCGTGCTGGTGCTCTCCGCGATCCGGGCGGGGGTGCAGGAGGAGGTGATCATGATCGGCTACCTCTTCGCGCGCCTCGGCGACCTCGGCTGGGGGCGGTGGAGGATCCTGTTCGCGAGCGCCCTGCTCCGGGGCAGCTACCACCTGTACCAGGGCATCGGGCCGTTCATCGGCAACGTGATCATGGGTGTGGTCTTCGGGCTGTTCTACCAGCGCTTCGGGCGCACGCTGCCGCTGGTGATCGCGCACTCGATCATCGACATCGTGTCGTTCGTGGGCTACCCGCTGGCGGTCGCCCTCTGGCCGGAGCTGTTCGCGGCGCCGGCGCCGCAGCCGACGCCCTCCGTCACTCCGACGCCCTGACGCCCCTCGTCGTCCGGCGCCGGGCGGCCGATCCGTCACGAACGGTCGTGTCGAGAGAGCGGACACGACCGTCCGCGACGGATCGTCGGCGCGCGTCAGGCGCGGATCAGGCGAAGGCCTCGATCGGCGGGCAGGCGCAGACGAGGTTGCGGTCGCCGTAGGCCTGGTCGACGCGGCGGACCGGAGGCCAGTACTTGCCGCGCACCAGCGAGCGGACCGGGTAGACGGCCTCCTCGCGGCTGTACGGGTGCGACCACTCGGCGTCGACAAGGCACTCCGCGGTGTGCGGGGCGTTGCGCAACGGGTTGTCGTCCACCGGCCACTCCCCCGCGCCGACGCGGTCGGCCTCGGCTTTGATGCCGATCATCGCGTCGATGAAGCGGTCGATCTCGGCGAGGTCCTCGCTCTCGGTCGGCTCGACCATCAGAGTGCCCGCGACGGGGAAGCTCATCGTCGGCGCGTGGAAGCCGTAGTCGACGAGGCGCTTGGCGACGTCGTCCACGGTCACTCCGGTGGCCGCGGTGAGCGGGCGGATGTCGAGGATGCACTCGTGCGCGACGAGGCCGCTGCCGCCGGTGTAGAGCACCGGGAAATGCTCGCGGAGGCGGGCGGCGACGTAGTTGGCCGAGAGGACCGCCGCGCCGGTGGCGGCGCGCAGTCCCTCCTCGCCCATCATCCGGGCGTAGGCCCAGGAGATCGGCAGGATGCCGGGGCTGCCGTACGGGGCCGCCGAGACGGGAGCACCGCCGTGGACGACGGTCTCGCCGTGCTGGCCGACGGAGTGCTCGAGCCGCTGCGCGAGCGGGTGGCCCGGCAGGAACGGCGCGAGGTGCGCCTTCGCGGCGACGGGGCCGACGCCGGGGCCGCCGCCGCCGTGCGGGATGCAGAACGTCTTGTGCAGGTTGAGGTGCGAGACGTCGCCGCCGAAGTCGCCGAAGCGGGCGAAGCCGAGCAGCGCGTTGAGGTTCGCGCCGTCGACGTAGACCTGGCCGCCGGCCTCGTGCACGAGCCGGCAGATCTCGGCGACCTCGTGCTCGTAGACGCCGTGGGTGGACGGGTAGGTGATCATCAGGGCGGCGAGGCCCTCGGCGTGCTCGGCGATCTTCGCGCGGAGGTCGTCGAGGTCGACGTTGCCGAGCTCGTCGCAGGCGACGACCACGACGCGCATGCCGGCGAGGACCGCGCTGGCCGCGTTCGTCCCGTGGGCGCTCGAAGGGATGAGGCAGACGGTGCGCGCCTCGTCGCCGCGCGAGCGGTGGTAGCCGCGGATCGCGAGGAGCCCGGCGAGCTCGCCCTGCGAGCCGGCGTTCGGCTGCAGGGAGACGGAGTCGTAGCCGGTGAGGTGCGCGAGCCAGCGCTCGAGCTGGTCGACCAGGGCGAGCGAGCCCTCGACGTCGGCCTCGGGCGCGAAGGGGTGCAGGCCGGCGAACTCGGGCCAGCTGACCGCCTCCATCTCAGCGGCAGCGTTGAGCTTCATCGTGCAGGAGCCCAGGGGGATCATGCCGCGGTCCAGCGCGTAGTCGGCGTCGGCGAGGCGCTTGAGGTAGCGCATCATCGAGGTCTCGCTGCGGTGCGTGTTGAAGACGGGGTGCACCAGGAACGGAGTGGTCCGCTCCAGCGCGCCGGGGATGCTGCGCGCGGCGCCGGCGAGGACGCCGTGCCGGGCGTCGAGGTCGCCGATCGCGACGGCGACCGCCACGACCTCCTCCGGGGTCACCGTCTCGTCGAGGGCGACCGCGACGGTGTCCGCGTCGACGAGGCGCAGGTCGAAGCCGGCCTTGCGGGCGCGGGCGACGGCCGCCTCCGCACCCTGCGGGACGACGACCGCGACGGTGTCGAAGAAGTCGGCGTGCCGGAGCGCGTGTCCGCGGTCGAGCAGGAGCCGCGCCAGCAGCGCGGCACGGGAGTGCACCTGCTCGGCGATCCGGGCGAGGCCGTCCGGACCGTGGTAGACCGCGTACATCGCGGCCATCACGGCGAGGAGGACCTGCGCGGTGCAGATGTTCGAGGTCGCCTTCTCGCGGCGGATGTGCTGCTCGCGCGCCTGCAGCGAGAGCCGGTAGGCGGGGTTGCCGGCCGCGTCCTGGCTGACGCCGACGAGGCGTCCGGGGAGCTGGCGCTCGAGGCCCTTGCGGACGGCGAGGTAGCCGGCGTGCGGCCCGCCGAAGCCCATCGGGACGCCGAAGCGCTGGGTGGTGCCCACGGCGACGTCGGCACCGAGCTCGCCCGGCGAGCGGACGAGAGTGAGTGCGAGGAGGTCGGCCGCCACGATCGCGAGACCGCCGTGCGCCTTGACCGCGCCGAGGACGGCGGACGGGTCCCAGAGGTGACCGGAGGCACCCGGGTACTGGACGAGGGCGCCGAAGGACTCGGGCACGTCGTCCGCGTCGGTGCGCGAGAGCGGCAGCTCGACGATGCGGATGCCCACCGCCTCCGCCCGGCCGCGCAGCAGCGCGAGGGTCTGCGGCAGCGCGTCGGAGTCGACGACGAAGACGTCGGTCTTCGCCTTCGAGGCGCGGCGGGCGAGCAGCATCGCCTCGACGACGGCGGTGCCCTCGTCGAGCATCGAGGCGCCGGCGGTGTCGAGACCGGTGAGGTCGGCGACCATCGTCTGGAAGTTGATCAGCGCCTCGAGCCGGCCCTGGGAGATCTCGGGCTGGTACGGCGTGTAGGCCGTGTACCAGCTCGGGTTCTCGAGGACGTCGCGCTTGATCACGGCCGGGGTGAGCGTGCCGTGGTAGCCGAGGCCGATCAGCGGGCGGCGGAGGGTGTTGCGCGCAGCGAGGGCGCGCAGCTCGGCCAGCGCCTCGGCCTCGGTGGCCGGCGCGGGGAGGACGGGCGCGAGGTCGCGGACGTGGATCGACTCGGGGACGGCGGCCTCGACCAGCGCGTCGACGGAGTCGTAGCCGAGGGCGGCGAGCATGGTGCGCTGGGCGTCGGCGTCGGTCCCGATGTGGCGGGACTCGAACTCTCCGGGGGTGCGGGCCGCCATCTACTCGCCCACCAGCTCGTCGTAGGCGGCGGCGTCGAGCAGGCCGTCCGGCAGCGCGTCGAAGCGCACCTTGATCAGCCAGC
This sequence comes from Rathayibacter sp. VKM Ac-2928, assembly GCF_022815545.1. NCBI lineage: Bacteria > Bacillati > Actinomycetota > Actinomycetes > Micrococcales > Microbacteriaceae > Rathayibacter > Rathayibacter sp. VKM Ac-2928. The sequence goes on along the minus strand of NZ_JALGRU010000001.1, from coordinate 889,809 downwards.
CGTCGCCGAAGGGGTCGGCGTTGACCAGCTCGGGGCTGTCGACGACCGCGGCGTTGGTCTCGAGGACCTCGCCGTCGACAGGTGCGAACAGCTCGCCGACCGACTTGGTCGACTCGATCTCGCCGACGACGGAGCCGCCCTCGACCCGCGTGCCCGCCTCGGGCAGCTCGACGAAGACGACGTCGCCGAGCTTGTCGGCGGCGTAGGCGGTGATGCCGACGGTCGCGGTCTCGCCCTCGACCAGGATCCACTCGTGGTCGGAGGTGTACTGGAGCTCGGTGGGAACGGCCATGGTCAGTTCTTCTTTCTGGAGTAGAAGGGGAGCTCGGTGACGGTCATCGGGAGCCGGCTGCCGCGGATGTCGACGGAGACGACGCTGCCGGGCTGCGCGGAGGCCGGCGCGACGTAGGCCATCGCGATCGGCACGCCGAGGGTGGGCGAGAGGACGCCGCTCGTGACGACGCCGATGACGTCGTCGTCGGGGCCGTGAACGCTGTACTCGGCGCGGGCGGCGCGGCGGCCCTCGCCGATCAGGCCGACCAGCACGGGGGCGTCGCCGGAGGGGCCCTCCTCGCTGGCCGCGCGGCCGACGAAGTCGATCGGCTTGCCGAGGGCGACGACGCGGCCGAGGCCGGCTTGCGCGGGGAAGACGTCGCGGGAGAGCTCGTGGCCGTAGAGCGGCATGCCCGCCTCGAGGCGGAGGGTGTCGCGCGCGGCGAGCCCGGCGGGGACGAGGCCCGCGCCGGCGCCGGTCTCGGCGAGCGCCTCCCAGAGCTCCGGGGCGGTGTCGGGGGCGACGTAGATCTCGAAGCCGTCCTCGCCGGTGTAGCCGGTGCGGGCGATCAGGATCGGGTGCGCCTCGAAGGTGGCGGGGACGGCGCGGTAGTAGCGCAGCTCCTCGAGCAGGCGGGCGGCGTCGTCGGTGTCGAGCACCGACTCCTCGCCGCGGTCGACCTCGATCGCGAGGCCCTGCACGTTCTGCAGGATCTCCAGCGAGCGCGGGCCCTGGATCGCGATCAGGGCGACATCGTCGCTCTCGTCGTAGAGCTCGCACTCGAACATCGCGGTGCGGTCGCGCAGCTGCTCGGCGACCACGTGACGGTTGGCCGCGTTCGCGACGACCATGAAGCGGTCCTCGCCGGTGCGGTAGACGACGAGGTCGTCGATCACGCCGCCGGTGCGGTCGAGCAGGAGGGTGTACTTCGCCCGGCCGACGGCGACGGCGGAGAGGTCGCTCGCGAGCGCGTAATCGAGGGCGTCCACCGCCTCGGGTCCGACGACGAGGATCTCGCCCATGTGGGAGAGGTCGAAGAGGCCCGCCGCGGTGCGGACCGCGTGGTGCTCGGCGAGGTCGCCGGAATAGCGGACGGGCATCCACCAGCCGGCGAAGTCGGTGAAGGAGGCGCCGGCGGCCATGTGCACGTCGTGCAGCGGCGAGCGGCGGGGCTCGGTGCTCGGCGCGGTGGCGTCGGGCGAGTCGATCTCGATGCCGCCGGTCTCGGGGGCGCCGGACTCGACAGGGGCCGTCTGAGCGGAGATGCCTTCGACAGTGTTCTCGTCGGCAGAGTTTTCTTCGGACATGTGGGAGTTCTCCATTTCGTCGCAGTGCTGCGCACGCGCCCGCACAGGTCGGTGATGCGTGGCACAGCAGTGCCGTGGGAACTCCCCCTCTGTCGTGGTGCCTGAGAGATTCACGCCGCCCCTCGCGGGGCGATCGCTTTCACCATCGGCGGATCCTCTGCGGATCGCTTTCCAGAGTGGCCAGTTCGACGCGGTACAAGACCTGAGAGATTGGCGGGGAGGCTTGCTCCTTCGGTGCCGACCGGAGTCGGCTCTCCCGCGTCGCGTATGCGGCCCGGTATTCGGTTGTCCGCTCACCCTAGCGGGCGGGCGCGCGCGCTGTCCCTCCCCCTCGCGAGATGCCCCGTGTGCACGCGTTACTCGGCGGGTCGCGGGCCCAAGTGGCATCTCGTGGCGGGGGGGAGGGCGGGTGCCGGGGTGGTGTTCGGGTCGGGGTGACACTAAGCTTCAGGGAGTCGTTAGGGTCAGGGTGACCTTTAGGGAGGGGCTCGTGGAGGCAGCAGTGCCGCAGCTCGCGGTGTCGACCGTGATCTTCGCGCTGCGCCCGCACCCGGAGACCGGGGCCGCCGCCGTCTGGATCCCCGTCGTCCGCCGGCTGCGCGATCCCTACCGGGGGCTCTGGGCGCTGCCCGGCGGTCCGCTCCGGCCCGACGAGGACCTCGCCGAGGCGGCGCGCCGCACCCTCCGCGAGACGACGGGCCTCGCTCCGCGCTACCTCGAGCAGCTGTACGCCGTCGGCGGCACCGAGCGCTCCCGCGGCGAGCGCCGCGTGGTCTCGATCGTCTACTGGGCCCTGGTGCGCACCTCCGAGGCCGACGCAGCGATCGTGGACGAGAACGTCGCCTGGCTCTGCACCGATCTGCTGCCCGAGCTGGCCTTCGATCACAGGCTGATCGTCGACTACGCCCTCTGGCGCCTGCGCAACAAGATGGAGTACTCCCGGATCGCGCAGGCCTTCCTCGGCGAGACCTTCACGCTCGCCCAGCTGCGCGAGGTGCACGAGGCCGTCCTGCAGAAGCCCCTCGACCCGGCGAACTTCCGCCGGACGATCGAGGCCTCCAAGACCGTGTTGCCGACCGAGCAGCGGCTGACGGGCACCCGTCACCGCCCGCCCCGGCTGTACCGCTACGACGGGTCCGTGGCACTCGTCGACAACGGGCCCCTGCCGGTCTAGCACCGGCCGCCGCCCGCACCAGGCCGCCGCCGGCCCCGCACCGGCCGCCGCCGCCGTCCGAACCGCACCATCGAGGAGACACCGTGACATCGGTCGACAGCACCATCCAGCTCATCGAGCGGGGAGCCGCCCCCGGCGCGACCTGCGCACCCGAGCTCGCCGACGCGCCCTGGTCGTTCGACCTCGGCCTCCCGGCCTACGGCCCCGGCGCCTCGCAGGCGGACCCGATCCCCGCGGCGTCGCCCGTGCAGGGCCGGCTGCCGGACGAGTACACCGCGGCGAGCGCCGACGAGCTGCACCGCCGCATCCTCGCGGCGAAGGAGACGCTGGGCGAGCGGGTCGTCGTGCTCGGTCACTTCTACCAGCGCGACGAGGTGGTGCAGTACGCGGACTTCGTCGGCGACTCCTTCCAGCTCGCGAAGGCGGTGGCGAACCGGCCCGACGCCGAGGCGATCGTCTTCTGCGGCGTGCACTTCATGGCCGAGACGGCGGACATCCTCTCCCGGCCGGACCAGGCGGTCATCCTGCCGAACCTCGCCGCGGGCTGCTCGATGGCGGACATGGCCGACATCGACTCGGTCGAGGACGCGTGGGCCGAGCTGACCGAGCTCTACGGCACCGAGCCGGACGCCGACGGCCGGGTGCCGCTGATCCCGGTGACCTACATGAACTCCTCCGCGGCGCTGAAGGCCTTCTGCGGACGGAACGGCGGCGTGGTCTGCACCTCGTCGAACGCGACCACCGTGCTCGAGGACGCGTTCGCTCGCGGGCAGCGGGTCCTCTTCTTCCCGGACCAGCACCTCGGCCGCAACACCGCGAAGGCGATGGGCGTGCCGCTCGAGCGGATGCCGATGTGGAACCCGCGGAAGCCGGGCGGCGGCTCGGACGAGGCGACGCTGCTCGACGCGCAGGTCATCCTCTGGCACGGCTTCTGCTCGGTGCACAAGCGCTTCACCGTCGCGCAGATCGAGCGCGCGCGGCTCCAGCACCCGGACGTCCGCGTGATCGTGCACCCGGAGTGCCCGATGGCGGTCGTCGACGCGGCGGACGAGTACGGCTCGACCGACTACATCGTCAAGGCGATCCAGGCCGCGCCGGCGGGCAGCACCTTCGCGATCGGCACCGAGATCAACCTGGTGCAGCGCCTCGCAGTGCAGTACCCGCAGCACACCATCTTCTGCCTCGACGACGTGGTCTGCCCGTGCTCGACGATGTACCGCATCCACCCGGGGTACATCGCCTGGGTGCTGGAGGGGCTCGTCGCGGGGACGGTGCACAACCGGATCTCGGTCGACGAGTCGGTTCAGGACCAGGCGCGCGTGGCGCTCGAGCGGATGCTCGCCGCGGTGCCGCCGGCCGGTCCGGTGACTCCTGCTCCCGCTCCTGCTCCCGTGGCAGGGGTCTGACATGGCCCGCGTCGTCGTGGTCGGCAGCGGGATCGCCGGCCTGGTCGTCGCCCTGCTGGCCTCGCGCCGGCACGAGGTCGTCCTCGTCACCAAGGGCGCGCTCGCGGAGTCGAGCACCCGCGCCGCGCAGGGCGGGATCGCCGCCGTCACGGCGGCGGGAGACTCCGTCGCGCTGCACGTCGAGGACACCCTGACCGCGGGCGCCGGGCTCTGCTCGCGCTCGGCCGTCGAGGTGCTCTGCGCCGAGGGGCCGGCGGCGGTCGCTGCGCTGCAGGCGTGGGGCGTCGGCTTCGACCGCGACGGCGACGACCTCGCCCGCGGGCTGGAGGGAGCGCACTCGCGGCCGCGGATCCTGCACGCCGGCGGCGACGCGACCGGCTCCGCAATCGAGGAGGCGCTCGTCGCCGCGGTGCGCGCCGCCGCCGTCACGGTGCTCGAGGAGACGGTGCTGGTCGACCTGGTGCGCCCGGGCGCCGCCGTGACCGGTGTCGACGTGCTGCGGGACGGACGGGTCGAGCGGATCGACGCCGACGCGGTCGTCCTCGCGACCGGCGGCGCCGGGCAGCTCTACCGGCACACCACCAATCCCGCGGTCGCGACCGGCGACGGGCTCGCCGCGGCGCTCCGGGCCGGTGCCCAGACGGCCGACCTCGAGTTCTACCAGTTCCACCCCACCTGGCTCGCGCTGGCCGGCGGGTTCCTGGTCTCGGAGGCGGTCCGCGGCGAGGGCGCGGTGCTGCGCGACGCCGCGGGTGAGCGCTTCCTGGTCGGGGTGCACCCGGACGCCGAGCTGGCGCCCCGCGACGTGGTCGCCCGTGCGATCGCCGACCGGATGCTGCTCCAGGGCGGACTGCCGGTGCACCTCGACGCGCGGGCGATCCCCGCGGACGTGCTCGCGCACCGCTTCCCCACCATCTCCGCCGCCTGCCGCGCGGGCGGGCTCTCGCTCGCCGACGACCTCATCCCCGTGACGCCGGCCGCGCACTACTGGATGGGCGGGATCGCCACCGACCTCGACGGGCGGAGCAGCCTCCCTGGGCTCTTCGCCGTCGGCGAGGTCGCCTGCACCGGCGTGCACGGCGCGAATCGGCTGGCGTCGAACAGCCTGCTCGAGGGCGTGGTGTTCGCGCGGCGGGTCGCGGCGGCGCTCGACGGACCGCCTGCGGAGCCCTCGTCCGAGGCGCCGGAGCTCTCCGCCCTCGTGCCGCTCGCGCTCGACCGCGCGCAGCTGCAGGAGACGCTCTGGACCGGCGCGGGACTCTCGCGCGACGCCGCGGGCCTCGAGACGGCACGGACCTCTCTCGCCGCCGCCGGCTCCCCCGCGCCGCTGTCGAGAGCGACGCTGGAGGACGCGAACCTCCGCGCCTGCGGTCTCGCCCTGATCGACGCCGCCCTGGCCCGCGCCGAGTCGCGCGGCGCCCACCACCGCACCGACCACCCCCACCCCTCGGCGAGCGCCTACCGCGTCGCCGGTACGAGAAAGGTCGCCGTCCCGTGCTGACCCGTCAGAGCATCGAGCGCATCGTCACCCTGGCCCTGGAGGAGGACGCCCCCTGGGGCGACCTCACCTCCGACACCCTCCTGCCCGCCGACGCGACGGCCTCCGCGGCCCTCGTCGCCCGCGAGCCCGGCGTCTTCAGCGGCGGCGCGGTGCTGCTCGGCACGTTCCTGCAGGCCGACTCGCGGATCCGCGTGCAGGACGTCGCCGCGGACGGGACGGTCTTCGCGGCCGGCGACGTCCTCGCGCGGATCGACGGCCCCGCCGGCGGGGTGCTGCGCGGCGAGCGCGTGGCGCTCAACCTCGTGCAGCGGATGAGCGGCATCGCGACGCTGACCGCGCGCTACGTCGAGGCCGTGGCGGGCACGCGCGCGCGCATCGTCGACACCCGGAAGACCACGCCGGGACTGCGCGCCCTCGAGCGGCACGCGGTGCGCAGCGGCGGCGGGCACAACCACCGCTTCTCGCTCTCGGACGCGATCCTCGCGAAGGACAACCACCTCGCGATCCTCGCTCAGCGCGGACTCGACCTGACGGAGGCGCTGCTCGCCGCGCGCGCGGCCGTCTCGCACACGACGCACATCGAGGTCGAGGTCGACCGGCTGGAGCAGATCGGCGCGGCCCTCGCCGGCGGCGCCGACACGATCATGCTCGACAACTTCACGCCCGAGCAGCTGGCGCAGGGCGTCGCGCTGATCGGCGGCCGGGCCGTTGTCGAGGCCAGCGGCGGGGTGAACCTCGACACGGTCCGCGCGATCGCCGAGGCCGGCGTCGACGTGATCTCCGTCGGAGCGCTCACGCACAGCGTCCGCTCGCTCGACCTCGGCCTCGACATCGCGATCGAGGCTCAGGCCGCGTGATCTACCTCGACCACGCGGCGACCTCGCCCGTGCGCCGCGAGGTGCTCGAGGCGATGTGGCCGTTCCTGACCGGTGAGTACGGCAACCCGTCGAGCAGTCATGCGCTGGGCGCGTCGGCGGCGCGCGCGCTGGAGGAGGCGCGGCGGCACGTGGCGCGCTTCCTCGGCGGGCGCGGCTCGGAGGTCCTCTTCACCTCGGGCGGGACGGAGTCGATCAACACGGCGGTCAAGGGCATCGCGCTCGGCGGTCTCGCCGCGGGACGCGGCCGGCACGTCGTGATCTCGGCGATCGAGCACGAGGCGACGGTGGAGTCCGCCGACCATCTGCGGCGGCTGCACGGCTTCGAGGTGTCGGTCGCGCCGGTGGACGGCGAGGGGCGGCTCGATCCGGTGGCGCTCGCCGCGCTGCTGCGGCCGGACACGGCGCTGGTCTCGGTGCTGGCGGCGAGCAACGAGATCGGCACGCTGCAGGACGTGCCGGCGATCGCGGCGCTCTGCCGGCCGCACCGGATCCCGCTGCACGTGGACGCGGTGCAGGCGGCGGGGTGGATCGACCTGGTCGGACTCGGCGCGGACGCGGTGTCGATCTCGGGGCACAAGCTCGGGGCGCCGAAGGGCGTGGGGGCACTGCTGCTGCGCAGTCGCGTGCCGTTCGAGCCGCTCGTGCACGGCGGCGGTCAGGAGCGGGCGCGGCGCTCGGGGACCGAGAACGTGGCGTTCGCGGTGGCCCTCGGGGCGGCGGTGCAGCTCGTGGATCCCGCGCGGGGCGCCCGCGTCTCGGCGGTGCGCGACACGTTCGCGGCGCGGGTGGCGGCGGAGGTGCCGCGGGCCGTGCCGCTCGGGGCGGCGGAGCACCGGCTCCCCTCGATCGCGTCGTTCGTCGTGCCGGGACGCAGCGGCGAGTCGATCCTGCTCGCCCTGGAGGAGCGCGGCGTCGTGGTGTCCAGCGGCTCGGCCTGCGCGGCCGGCCGCGACGAGCCGTCGCCGACGCTCCTGGCGCTCGGCCTCGAGCCGGCCGTCGCCCAGACGGCGGTGCGGTTCAGCTTCGGCGCGGAGTCGACGCCCGCGGACGCGGACGCGGCGGCGGACGCGTTCGCGGCGGTGCTCAAAGGTTAGCTCGAGCCGTGCCGAGCCCCTGAGCCGACGTCGCGCGCCGATTCCCCGCCATTCCTGACCATTCGCGATTCTCGGTGCCGCATCCTACCTATCGTTTTCCGCAGACAAGGGCGACGATGCCCGCGTAATGGAAGGACGATGATGCGACTCCAGTTGACTAAATGGACATCCCTGACCGCGATGGCGGGGCTGATCGGTGCCGCGCTACTTGCCGCTACACCGAATTCGGCCAGTGCAATTCAATACAGCGGTAGATATTTCACGACTTCATCCGCGTGCCGCGCAGAAGTGAAGGCGTACCGGATCGAGGGCTGGAAGATCCTCAAGAACTGCCCCTTCGTGGATGGATATGGGTACCTCATTGACGCCTCGAAGGGTTGAACCAGAACGCAGCCCTGAAAGAGTCCGCCCCGAAGTAGAGCAATCGCGGGCACGGTTCCGAAGTCGCTCGTCCCAGACGACTGCGGTCATTGCTGCCGCGTGTTTCGTCCTCAGTGGGTGCACAACTGCATCTCCCCGTGGGAAGGAGCCGACTCCTGTCCCGTCTACAACCATTGGCACTTCAGACGCTGCAACGACGAACCAAGCAACGAGCTTGAATCTCGAGACCTTCAATTCGATCAATCGGGCCACTGTCGCGACGATCGGCGATCCGACCGGCCGGGATCTTGCCCTGGCCCTCATTGCTGGCGGCTTCGCTCGGGCTGATGTAGAGATCACCGTCGATATCACGACGGCGGAGGAGCGGGCCGATGCGGTCTTCGTCGCGGTGAAAGTCGGTGACTCGTGCTTCGTGGGTCAGTACCGGCACAAGGCGTCAGGTGAGGACGGTGACACGAAATACCTCGGGGCGAGCGTCGCACCACTCGCCACCGGTCGGTGCCTGATCGGGGATCCGGTTCCCGTCGAGTGACGATCGCGCGGGCGTCCTGCTGATCGAGTAGCCCGCAGAGCGGGCGTATCGAGATCCACCGGCGACAGACGAGACGACTGTCGACCTGCCCTGCTGGGGACGGTGGGTCTCGATACGCCCCTTCGGGGCTACTCGACCAGCATGCAATCGCGATACACCCCTGCGGGGCTGCTCGACCAGCATGCAGTCGCGGCAGGCCCCTGCGGGCTGCTCGACCGGCATGCAGTCGCGACTGGCCCCTGCGGGGCTGCTCGACCAGCATGCAGAACGGCGGCGGCGGTGCGCCGTCGCGCCACCGCTTGCCTCGCGGCCGACACGCCGGTTGTGCGACGGATGTCGGCCGATCGGGAATGTCGGAGGCGCCTGGCAGTGTTCTGAGTCTCGTACCACCCGTCGCATCGACGTCACCCTGGCGATGCGCCCCCTCACGACGATCCCCTTCACGACCGGAGACGCACCAGTGACCGAGCGCACCCTTCCCGAGACGCGGCCCGCCGCCGCGGCCGACACGCCCTCGACGGCCCTCGATCCGCGCAGCCGCCTGGTGATCAGCCTGCTGCTGGTCTCGGCCTTCGTCGTCATCCTCAACGAGACGATCATGAGCGTGGCGCTGCCCGACCTCATGCGCGACTTCGGTGTCGAAGCTCACGTGGGCCAGTGGCTGTCCACCGCGTTCATGCTGACGATGGCGGTCGTCATCCCGATCACCGGCTACCTGATCCAGCGGCTGCACACCCGCACGCTCTTCGCCGCCGCGATGACCCTCTTCAGCCTCGGCACGCTCAGCGCCGCGCTCGCGCCGACCTTCGAGGTCCTGCTGGCCGCGCGCGTCGTGCAGGCCGGCGGCACGGCGATCATGATGCCGCTGCTGATGACCACCGTGATGACCCTCGTGCCGCCGGCGATCCGCGGCCGGATGATGGGCAACATCTCCATCGTCATCTCGGTCGCACCCGCCGTCGGGCCGACGATCTCGGGCGTCATCCTCAACTTCCTCAGCTGGCGCTGGATGTTCTGGATCGTGCTGCCGATCGCCGTCGGCGCGCTGATCCTGGGCCTCCGCAAGGTCGAGAACGTCACCGAGCCGCGCAAGATCCCGATCGACTCGCTCTCCGTCGTCCTCTCGGTCTTCGGCTTCGGCGGCCTGGTCTACGGCCTGAGCAGCCTCGGCGAGGGCGGCGAGGCGATCGTCGCTCCCTGGGTGCCCTTCGTCGTCGCCGGTGTCGCGCTCGCCGCCTTCATCGTCCGCCAGCTGCTGCTGCAGAAGACCGACCGCGCCCTGCTGGACCTGCGCACCTTCTCCTCGGGCAACTTCACCGTGGTCATCGTGATGATGGCGGTGAGCATGTCGGCGCTCTTCGGCACGCTGATCCTGCTCCCGCTCTACACGCAGAACGTGCTCGGCCTCACCCCGCTCGAGACCGGTCTGCTGCTGCTGCCGGGCGGGCTGCTGATGGGTCTGCTCGCGCCGTTCGTCGGCCGCGGCTACGACCGCTTCGGCCCGCGGGTGCTGCTGGTGCCCGGCTCGATCATCGTGGCCGGTGCGCTCTGGGGCTACACGACGCTCGACGAGAACTCGGTCTCCTGGTTCATCCTCTCCCTGCACGTGGTGCTGAGCCTCGGCCTCGCGCTGGTCTTCACTCCGCTGTTCACCGCGGGCCTCGGCTCGGTGCGCCCCGCGCTCTACTCGCACGGCAGCGCGATCATCGGCACGGTCCAGCAGCTCGGCGGCGCGGCCGGCACGGCGCTGTTCGTCACGGTGCTCTCGGTGCAGTCGGCCGCGCTCGCCCGCGAGGGCGTCGACGAAGTCGTCGCCACGGCGGGCGGCATCCACTCCGCGTTCGTCTGGGGAGCCTCGATCGCGACCGCCGCGATCGTCGCCGCCTTCTTCGTGAAGCGCCCCGCCGAGACGGACGGCCCGCGGCCGATGGTCGCGCACTAGGCCGACCGCCGGTGCTCCGCGTCCGCGCGGGGCACCGGCTGTTCACCTCCGCGACACCGGGTGCCCCTACCGTGGCGCCCCGGCCGACCCGCTCCCGGACGCGCGGCCGGAACGGAGAGCACTAGTGAGCACGGACGCGCATCCCCAGGACCTCCTCGACGCCGGCGCCCTCGCCCCGGCACCGCGGACCCTGATCGATGTCCTCCGCGACACCGCCGAGCGCCACCCCGACGCCTCCGCGCTCGAGGATCCCGCCGGCGCCCTCAGCTACCGCGAGCTGCTCGCCCGCGTCGTCTCCGCCGCCGCCGAGCTGACCGCCGCCGGGGTGCGTCGCGGCGATCGAGTGGGCGTGCGGATGGCCAGCGGCTCGCGCGAGCTCTACCTCGCGATCCTCAGCATCCTCGCCGCCGGTGCCGCCTACGTCCCGGTCGACGCCGACGACCCCGAGGAGCGGGCGCGACTCGTCTTCGGCGAGGCCGCCGTCCGCGGTGTCATCACCGGCTCCGGACGCTTCGAGCGCGCCGACGCGGAGCCCGCGCGACTGTTCACCGGGTCGGCGCCGCACCCCAGCACCGCCTCGATCCCGCTGCTGCAGCCGCCGACCCTCGAGGACGACGCCTGGATCATCTTCACCTCGGGCTCGACCGGCACACCGAAGGGCGTGGCCGTCAGCCACCGCTCGGCCGCCGCCTTCGTCGATGCTGAGGCGCGCGTCTTCCTCCGGGCCGAGCCCCTCGGCCCCGGCGACCGGGTGCTCGCGGGCCTCTCGGTCGCCTTCGACGCCTCCTGCGAGGAGATGTGGCTGGCCTGGCGGAACGGCGCCTGCCTCGTGCCCGCGCCGCGCTCGCTCGTGCGCAGCGGGATGGACCTCGGCCCCTGGCTGACGACGCACGGCATCACCGTCGTCTCGACCGTGCCGACCCTCGCCGCGCTCTGGCCCGCCGAGTCGCTCGAGAACGTCCGCCTGCTCATCTTCGGCGGCGAGGCCTGCCCGCCCGAGCTCGGCCAGCGCCTGGCCGTCGACGGCCGCGAGGTCTGGAACACCTACGGCCCCACCGAGGCGACCGTCGTCGCCTGCGCCGCTCCCCTCGGCGGGCCCGGCCCGGTGCGGATCGGCCTGCCGCTGGACGGCTGGCGGCTCGCCGTCGTCGATCCCGAGGGCCGCCGCGTCGGCGAGGGCGAGGTCGGCGAGCTGATCATCGGCGGCGTCGGCCTGGCCCGCTACCTCGACCCCGCGAAGGACGCCGAGAAGTACGCCCCTGCGCCGACGCTGGGCTGGGAGCGCGCCTACCGTTCCGGCGACCTCGTGCGCTTCGAGAGCGCCGGACTCGTCTTCCAGGGCCGCGCCGACGACCAGGTCAAGCTCGGCGGCCGGCGGATCGAGCTCGGCGAGGTCGAGGCGGCGCTGCAGGGCCTGCCCGGAGTCTCGGGCGCGGCGGCCGCCGTCCGCACCACCGGCGCGGGGATCCAGGTGCTCGTCGGCTACCTCGCCCTCGCCGGCGGGCGCGCGCTCGACCGCGACGCCGCGCTGACGCGGCTGCGCGAGGAGCTGCCGGCCGCCCTCGTGCCGCTGCTCGCGGTGGTCGACGAGCTGCCGACGCGCGTGTCGGGCAAGGTCGACCGGGCCGCACTGCCCTGGCCGCTGCCCGAGAGCACTGCGGCGGACCCGGGGCTCGACGCCGGGACCGCCTGGCTCGCCGGGCTCTGGCGGGAGGTCCTCGGCGTCCCGGTCGACGAGAGGGCGAACTTCTTCGACCTCGGCGGCGGGTCGCTCGCCGCCGCCCAGCTCGTCGCCCGGATCCGCGAGCAGGACCCCGAGTTCACCGTCGCCGACGTCTACGCGCACCCTCGGCTCGCGGCGATGTCGGCCGAGATCGCGAGTCGCGCGACCGGCGCCGGCGAGGTCTCGAGCCACCGGATCGCCCCGGTCCCGCGTCGGATGCAGGTGCTGCAGACCCTCCTCGGCGCGCCGCTCCTGGTGCTGAGCGGCGCCCGCTGGACGACGGTCGTGCTCACGGTCTGCGCCCTGCTCGACCTGCTGCCCGGCTTCGGCTGGCTGCCCACCGTGCCGCTGCCCGGGCTCGTCGTCGCGTTCGCCCTCTTCTGCACTCCGTTCGGCCGGATGGGCCTCACCGTCCTCGCCGCCCGCGCACTGCTGCGCGGGGTGCGCGCCGGCGACCACCCGCGCGGCGGCGGGGTGCACCTGCGGCTGTGGCTCGCCGAGCGGATCGCCCACCAGCTCGGTGCCGTCAGCCTCGCCGGAGCACCCTGGGTCGCGCACTACGCCCGTGCGCTCGGCGCCCGGATCGCCGACGACGTCGACCTGCACTCGCTCCCGCCGCTGACCGGCATGCTGACCCTCGGCCGCGGCGCCGCGATCGAGCCCGAAGTCGATCTCTCCGGCTACTGGATCGACGGCGACGTCCTGCGGGTCGGCGCGGTCCGCGTCGGCGCCGGCAGCACGGTCGGCGCCCGCAGCACCCTCCTGCCCGGCACCCGCATCGGCAAGAACGCGCAGATCGAGCCCGGCTCCGCGGTCTTCGGCCGGGTGCCGGCCGGCCAGCGCTGGGGCGGCTCGCCCGCGCAGCGCCTCGGCAAGGCGAGCGCGGGCTTCCCCGCCGAGCGCCCGCCGCGTGCGACGCCGTGGGTCTGGGCCTACGCGGTCTCGGCGGTCGGCCTCGCCGCCGTGCCGGTCGTCTCCTTCGCGGCGGGACTCGGCGTGCTCGCCCTCGCCGTACAGGGCGCAGCGGATCTCGCGGAGGCGCTCCCCCGCGCCGTCGCCGCCCTCGTCCCCGCGGTCGCCGTCACCGGCGTCGTGCTGGCGGGCCTGGTCGTCGTGCTCGTGCGCCTGCTCGGCCGCGGCGTCGAGGCCGGCACGCATCCCGTCCGCGGCCGGATCGGCTGGCAGGTCTGGTCCACGGAGCGCCTGCTCGACCACGCCCGCGCCCTCCTCTTCCCGCTCTACTCCGGCCTGTTCACGCCGGTCTGGCTGCGGCTGCTCGGCGCGAAGGTCGGCCGCGACGTCGAGGCCTCGACCGTGCTGCTGCTGCCCGCGATGACCACCATCCGGGACGGCGCCTTCCTCGCCGACGACACCCTCGTCGCCTCCTACGCCCTCGGCGGCGGCTGGATGCGGCTCGCCCGCGCCGAGATCGGCGAGCGCGCGTTCCTCGGGAACTCCGGGATGGCGGCGCCCGGACACACGGTGCCGGCGGGCGGGCTTGTCGCGGTCCTCTCCTCCGCCCCGCGCAAGTCGAAGGCGGGCTCGTCCTGGCTCGGCTCGCCGCCGGTGCGGCTGCGGCGCACGGTGGTCGAGGCGGAGTCGGCGCGCACGTTCCGGCCGGCCGCGCGCCTCCGCGCCGCCCGGATCGTCTGGGAGCTGCTGCGCTTCGTCCCGGTCGTCGTCTCGATCGCGATCGGCCTCGGCGTCGTCGCGGCCCTGCTGGCACTGGTGCCGGTGATCGGGGCACCGGCGACGGCGGTGGTCGGCGGTGTCGTCCTGCTCGCCGCAGGCGCGGTCGCCGCAGGCGTCTCGACCGCGGCGAAGTGGCTCCTCATCCAGCGCGTCCGCCCGAGCGAGCACCCGCTCTGGTCCTCCTTTGTCTGGCGCAGCGAGCTCGCCGACACCTTCACCGAGATGGTGGCGGCGCCGTGGTTCGCGCACGCCGCGGCCGGAACGCCCGCCCTCGTCTGGTGGCTGCGGAGCCTCGGCGCGCGGATCGGCCGCGGAGTCTGGTGCGACAGCTACTGGCTCCCGGAGGCCGATCTGGTCGATCTGGGCGACGGAGCGACCGTCAACCGGGGCTGCGTCGTGCAGACCCACCTGTTCCATGATCGAATCATGAGCATGGATCTCGTGAGTCTCGACGCCGGCGCGACCCTCGGCCCGCACAGCGTGATCCTCCCCGCCGCGACCATCGCGGCGCACGGCACGGTCGGCCCCGCCTCCCTCGTCATGCGCGGCGAGCTCGTGCCCGCGGGCAGCCGCTGGAGCGGCAACCCGATCGGCCCGTGGCGCGAGGTCCGTGTCGGCGACTACCACGCGCCCGTCGCGTGAGCGACGCGCAGACCGGGCTGGAGACGGCGGGTGACCCGTACCTCCCCGGCATCGGCAACACCGGCTACCGCGTCGAGTCCTACGAGCTCGACCTGGACTACCGGGTCTCGAGCAACCGGCTCGCCGGCCGAGCGACCCTGCGGATCGTCGCGCTGCAGCCGCTGCGCCGCTTCTCGCTCGATCTGAGCCGCCTCCGGGCGACGCGGGTGCGGGTCGCCGGACGCAAGGCGCGCAGCGATCAGGCCGCGCACAAGCTCCGGGTCACCCCCGCCGAGCCGCTCGAGGCCGGCGCGAGCGCCGTCGTCGAGATCGAGTACGGCGGGCACCCCGGGCCGCGCGCCAGCCACTGGGGCGAACTCGGCTGGGAGGAGCTGACCGACGGCGTGCTCGTCGCCTCGCAGCCCTCCGGCGCGTCGACCTGGTACCCCTGCAACGACGACGTCGCCGACAAGGCGACCTACCGGATCCGGGTGAGCGCGGAGGAGGGCTACTCCGTGCTCGCGAACGGCGTGCTGCTCGAGACGAGCGAGCGCTCGGGCCGGCGCACCTGGCTCTACGAGCAGCGGGAGCCGACCGCGAGCTACCTCGCGTCGGTGCAGATCGGCCGCTACGTGCTCGAGGACCGCCTGCTCTCCGGAGTGGCCGTCACGCTCGCGCGCCCGGCCGCGCTGGCCGCGCGGGTCGCGCGCGACTTCGCACCGCTCAGCGCCATGCTCGCGTTCTTCTCCCGGGTCTTCGGCCCGTACCCGTTCCGCCAGTACACCGTCGTGGTCACCGCGGACGAGCTGGAGATCCCGCTGGAGGCGCAGGGCATGGCCGTGTTCGGCGCGAACCACGTCGACGGCCGCGGCGGCTCGGAGCGGCTGATCGCCCACGAGCTCGCGCACCAGTGGTTCGGCAACAGCGTCGGCCTCGCCCGCTGGCGGCACATCTGGCTGAACGAGGGCTTCGCCTGCTACGCCGAGTGGCTCTGGTCGGAGGAGTCGGGCGGGCCCAGCGCCGATGCCCAGGCCCGCCGGCACCACGCGCTCCTGCGGTTCCAGCGCCAGGACCTCGTGCTGGGCGACCCGGGACCGGTGGACCTCTTCGACGACCGGGTCTACAAGCGGGGCGCGCTGACGCTGCACGCGCTGCGGCTCCGGCTCGGCGACGAGGTGTTCTTCCGGCTCCTGCGCACCTGGACCGCGCGGCACGCGTCCGGCACCGCGAGCGAGGACGACTTCCGCGCGCTCTGCGCCGAGGTCGCCGGCGGCTCGGCGATCGCGGGCGGCACGGCCGTCTCGGCTGTCGAAGCGCTGCTCGACGCCTGGCTCGTCGACGTGCGGCTGCCGCCGCTACCGGCCGCCCGCTGAGACCAGCGAGTCCTCGAGCGCGTCGCCGTGCTCGCGGCGCCAGCCGATGATCGGACCGGCACCGCCGACGGAGTCGCCCAGCGCGACGCTGACCCGGAGCGACGGGTCGAGGTGCGGCTCGGCGAGCCGGAAGCGCGTGCTGTCGATGCGAGCCTCCGCGGTGAAGCGCGACTCGTGGATCCGGACGCGCCGCGGATCGACGTCCAGCCCGCGGCCGTCGGCCTTCAGCGCGGCCTCGATGCGGGTCCAGTGCAGGATCGGGTCGGCGGCGCGGAACCCGCCCGTCGCGAAGGGAGCGCCGGCGATCCGCGTGATCGCGACGCCGCGCTCGGGCGGACCCGCGACCGGCTCGACGTCGACCCCGACGACGCCCGCGCTGCTGGCCGCGACGACGACCGCGCCCGGGCAGTGCGCGATGCTGACGGAGAGGTGCTCGGCGCCCTCGATCCAGGGGCGCCCGTGCGGACCACCGCAGCGGGAGCAGCGGGCGGTGACCCGGACCATCGAGGCGGACAGCCCCAGGAGCTCGCCCGCGAGCATGCGCAGCAGGACGCGGCCGAAGACGAAGCGCTCCGCCACCGCCGCCGACCCCGTCGCGCGGTAGCGCTCCCGCTCCGCCGTGCCGAGCAGCGGCAGTAGCCGCTCGGCGTCGAGGCGCTGCTCGTCGAGCGCGAGCCAGCGCAGGTGCACCCCCGGCAGATCACGCACGCCGTCGTCGTTCCTCATCCCGTCCCCCACGGTCGTGTCCCCCATGATCCCGTCCCCGGTCCAGCGCTACTCGGCGGCCCGAGCGGTCGCCGCGTGCTCGCCGCGCTCGTAGACGTCCGCCGCCGAGCCGACGATCAGCGGATCGGGTCCGAGCGGCGATACGACCTCGTCGTCCCGGCCGTCGTAGTCGTACAGGCTCAGCACGTAGCGCATCGCCTCGAGCCGGGCGCGCTTCTTGTCGTTGCTCTTGACGATGGTCCACGGCGCGTCGGCGGTGTCGGTCGCCGCCATCATCGCCTCCTTGGCCGCGGTGTAGTCGTCCCACTTGTCCAGCGAGGCGAGGTCCATCGGCGAGAGCTTCCACTGCCGCACCGGGTCGATCATCCGGATGGTGAACCGGGTGCGCTGCTCCTCGGCCGAGACCGAGAACCAGAGCTTGACCAGGTCGATGCCCTCGCCGACGAGCATGCTCTCGAACAGCGGCGTCTGCCGGACGAACTCGTCGTACTGCTCCGGAGTGCAGAAGCCCATCACGCGCTCGACCCCCGCCCGGTTGTACCAGGAGCGGTCGAACAGCACGATCTCGCCCGCGGCGGGCAGGTGCGAGACGTACCGCTGGAAGTACCACTGCGTGCCCTCCCGCTCGGTCGGCTTCTCGAGCGCGACGACCCGGGCGCCCCGCGGGTTGAGGTGCTCGGTGAAGCGCTTGATGGTGCCGCCCTTGCCCGCGGCGTCGCGCCCCTCGAAGACGACGACCAAGCGCCGGCCGTGCTTCTTGATCCAGTTCTGGAGCTTCAGCAGCTCGATCTGCAGCAGCCGCTTGCCGGCCTCGTACTCCTCGCGCGACATCCGCTCGTCGTAGGGGTAGCCCTCGCGCCAGGTGTCGATCTGCGTGCCGTCGCGGCGCAGCAGCACCGGATCGTCGTCGTCCTCGTCGAGCACGACGAGATCGCGGGCGTCCTCGGGCGTGAGCGAGCGGAGCAGCTCGGGCGTCGGCACGAGGGCGCCGCGGGGAGCCGCATCGGGAGCGGCGTCGGGAGCGGCATCGAGGACGGCGTCGGGGCTGAGGGAGCGATCGGAGACGGAGGGCACGGAGCGACGCTAGGGGCCCCGAGCGACGCCGGGGTGAACGGCGGGTGTCCGCCCTCTCGCGCCCGCGCGCACCCGGACGTACCCTCGTCGCATGTGCCGGAACATCCACACCCTCCACAACTTCGAGCCCGCCGCCTCCGACGAGGAGGTGCACGCCGCCGCCCTCCAGTACGTCCGCAAGATCAGCGGCGCCACCCGCCCGTCGAAGGCGAACCAGGAGGCGTTCGACCGCGCCGTGGCGGAGATCGCCCACATCACGGGCCACCTCCTCGAGGACCTGGTGACGACCGCGCCGCCGAAGGACCGCGAGGTCGAGGCGGCGAAGGCCCGCGAGCGCTCGGCCCAGCGCTTCGCCACGGCGTGAGGTGCGACGCACGCGCCGGCCGATCCGGGAGGGGCACGCGCTAGCCGATCAGGTAGACGAAGCCGCGACCCGACCGCGCGATCCGGGACGCGAACTCCACGGCGCGGTCCAGGTACTGCCCGAGCTGCTCCCCCTCGGGGTGCTGCGGCAGGCCCTCCTCGAGCTCCTGCCGGAGCGCGAGCAGATCGTCGGCGATCTCGGCGACCTCTCCCGGCGGAACGGCGCGCACCCACGGATCCCAGCACATCCCCCGCAGCGACACCCGGCCCTCCAGCATCCGGTGCGCGGGCCGGGGCGGCTGCCCCGGCGAGCGCGGAGCGGTCAGCGCCTGCAGCCCGGACCACGCCCGGTCGAGGAAGAGCATGTCGTCCTCCGGCACCGGCTGCGGCAGGTCGGCGGCGTCGATCTCGGCGCCGTGCGGCATCCCCCAGGCGCCCGCCAGGGCGGTCTCGCCGATCACGCTCCGCGGGTCGGCGAGCGCG
Organism: Rathayibacter sp. VKM Ac-2928; assembly: GCF_022815545.1. NCBI lineage: Bacteria > Bacillati > Actinomycetota > Actinomycetes > Micrococcales > Microbacteriaceae > Rathayibacter > Rathayibacter sp. VKM Ac-2928. The sequence continues at coordinate 871,265 of NZ_JALGRU010000001.1, read as the reverse complement.
CGCTCGGTCAGATCGGCATCGAAGGCGTAAGCGTAATAACGGATTCCCATGCGTCGATGGTGGCGAGCACCGCGCTCGCTCCGGCGCCGGATACCGAGATCTGGGGAGGGCCGAGCGATCACGCGGCTGTGGAGGGACGAGCGACCGCTTCTGTTCCCGGACTCGTCTAGGCGTCGAAGGCCGCCGGCGGCAGGTCCGTCTCGCCGTCCTCGACGGCGCGAACGATGCGCGCCGCGACCGTCTCCGGCGAGTGCCCCGCGCCGAAGCGCGGAGCCGTGCCCGCCAGCGGGTGCTGCGACAGCGCGGTCTCCGTGTGGCCGGGCCGCGCGTCGAGCAGGAGGACGCCCGCCTTCCGGTACTCCCGGGCCGATGCCCGGACGAACGAGTACAGGGCCGCCTTGGACGCGGAGTACGCCGCGAGACCGGCGGTCGGCGCCTCGGCGACCACCCCGCTGATCGTGACCGCGAAGGGCCGATTCCCGGAGGCGGACAGGGCGGGGAACGTCGCCGTGAGCACGCGGATCGGCGCCAGGGCGTTCACGTCGACGAGCTCCTCGAGCACCGCCGGATCGAGCTCGGCCGAGGGGCCGAAGGCGACGACGCCGGCCGCGACGACGACGCCGTCGAGTCGCCCGTGACGGCGGAGGACCTCGTCCACCAGGCGCTGCGGGGCGTCCTCGCCGAGGAGATCGGCGACGAGCGGCGCGTCGCCGAGGTCGGCGGCGCGGCGCCCGGAGCGGACCACGGTCGCGCCGCGCTGCTCCAGCTCGTCCGCGATCAGCCGCCCGAGGCCGCCGGAGGCACCGAGGACGAGGACGACGGAGCCTTCGAATCGAGTCATGTCCGAAGCGTAGACGGGGGGTCTGGCGCGAATCGCCTCTACCGGGAGGCGAGGGCCGTCAATACGGTGGATCGCATGTCGCGTCCGGACACCTGTGCCGTGCTCCACCGACTGGTGGAGGTCCTCGAGGACCCCGCGCCGATCAACCCGGGGCACGCCCGGCACGTGAGCGGACTGCTCGCCGGCGCCCTCGACTCCGCCCCGGCCCTCAGCGACTGCGCCGGCGCCCCGGCCCAGCTCGTCGCCTTCGCGTCGGAGGACCCGGCGGACGAGAACCCGGCCCTCTGAACGCCCCGACCGCCACCGCGTCACCCGGCACTTCGCCGCCTCGCCCCACTCCTCAGAAGTCGCGGTAGTCGAGCGCGACTACCGCGACTTCCGCGGACTCGGAGGCGCCTCTGCCTCCCGGCCACTCTCCACTCCCCGAGAGTTGCGGTAGTCGAGCGCGACTACCCCGGCTTCTGCGGAGTCGGGGCCTCCCCCGCCGAGCGGAGGGACGCCGCGGGCCCCTCGTAGACTCGACGGGCCGAGAGAACGGGGACCCGGTGGACGACGAACGCGCCGCACCTGCGGGCTGGTACCGCGATGACGCCCACCCGGAGTCGATGCGCTGGTGGGACGGCACCGCCTGGACCGACGCCCGCCGCTCGGCAGAGGACGCGGCGACGCGCTCCACCGGCGCGCAGGAGACGCGGAGGCTCCCGGACACCGCCCCCGAGCACGTCGAGTACCGCCTCCCGAACTCCGCCGGCACCCCCACCGTCGACGCCACGGACGAGGCGGAGCGGATCGAGGAGATCGCCGCCGTCGTCGGCCGCCCGCTGCGCGTCGGCGAGATCTCCGACCGGATCCTCGACGTCGTCCTCGTCCCCGAGCCCGACCACCCCACCGGCACTCCCGCCGTCTCCGTCCGTGCCGGCGGCCGCGTGATCGGCTACCTCCCCGACGCCTACCGCCGCGCCCCCGCGCTCACCGGCCTCTCCCGCGTCGTCGCCGGTCGCGCCGCCCCCACGACGTCCGCCCGGCTGCGCGCCGAGCGGACGGAGGAGGGCCTGCGCGCCTCGGTGAAGGTCGCCCTTGTCGCCCCCGAGCTCCTCGTGCCGCTCAACGCGCCGCCTCAGGAGCGCTACTCGATCCTGCCGTGGGGTCGCGCCCTGCAGGTGCAGCGCGAGGACGAGCACTTCGTCCGCCTGGCCGGCGTGGTCCCCCAGGGCGGCCGCGGCCTCCTCCTCGTGACGCTCCACCTCGTCGGCGGTCTCGTGGAGGTGCGCCTCGACGGCGACCGCGTGGGCGAGCTGACCGCGTCGATGTCCGAGCAGTTCGCGCCCACCCTCCGCCACCTCACCGGCCTCGGCCTCACCGCCGTCGCCTACTGCTCGCTCCAGGGCTCGCCGCTGAAGGCCGAGCTGACCCTCCAGGCGGCGCGCGCCGCCGAGCTGCCGGCGGACTGGGTCGACGGCCGGCCGGTGACGCTCCCCCGGCTGGTCCCGGGGGCCACCGGGGCGCCACCCGCCTACGTCGCGCCGCTGCGGCCGACCCCGCGCACCTCGGAGGCCGTCGCCCGCTCGACCCGCCGGACGGTCGCCTGGGTCGTCGTCGGCGTCTGCACGCTGGTCGGCCTCTCGAGCTGGATCATCGGCGACGTCCTCAACTGAGGCTCGGCACGTCGGCCGACGCGGCCCTCCGGCACGCGGAAACACCTCCGGCTCGCCGGATCGTCGAGATCCTGCGAGCCGGAGGCCGTTCCGCGAGCCGGAGCCCGGGCGGTCGTCAGACGTTGAAGCGGAACGTAGGCCCAATGGTTGGCGATCTTCGTCCGGGCCCGTCTACCGCATCATTACCGGGATGTAGCGGTTGGCGGTGCTGGTTACGGGTAGTCGAAGACTGACGCTCTTGCGGACTCGTTGCGGACTCTTAGGCTCCGTCTAGTGGCAAGGAGCGCCGGTCGCTCAGTCCCGCTCGTACCAGCCCTTCCCACGTCCCTTGCGGTCGGACAAGCACTCAACACCGAGCGCGGCCCGAAGCCGCTTCGAGAGGTCGTCGGCGTCGTGCTTGCGATAGTGGCGGTGCAGGATCGCAACCGCTCTTTCGGCCACAGCGACCGTGTCATCGAGGCGACGCTCCAGCCACTCCAGATCCGTCATCGACGGCATCAACCCATGAGCACTGATCGTCACTGCACGGGTTGCCCCAAGCTCGCAGCAGCTCGAAGTCGAACTCGACGTCATACGCCACGTTCGTGGCCTCGAACAGGCTGAGCCCGGTAGCAACGAAGTCGGGATGCTCTGCTTGCTCTGCATGAGCGTCGATGTCCGCTCGCGAATCGCCGCGCTTGAGGGTGTCATCAGGGCCACAGATCCCATGCACTGAGAGCGGTACGCCGAGCCCGACGACGATAAGCACCTGAGAGCGCGTCTCGGGATGCCTCCCGTCGTCGAAAGTGACGGTGCCCATCCGTCGGAGCTCCGAGAGGGGGAGTGAGTAACGGACGACAGCCGCCGCAGTCTCGTCCTCGAGGGCGACGAAGCCGCCGGTATGAACCAAAGTCTTCATGGAGACGTCCTCTATCGATCGTGCGAATCAGGTGCAGCGCATCGAGGGCAGGGAGACGATCGGATGAACTTGGCTCGGGGCCCGCAGCCCGGGAAGCGCTTGACACGCGTAGCGCGACGATTCAGCCGGCAGGGGCTCGCCCCTCGGAGGCCGCCACCGGCGGGTCAGCCATGCTCTCGACGATCCTTGCGCGGGGCGGCGACGTCGCCGCGATTGGTCGAGCGGGCTAGGGTCAGCTGGTTCCCGAACATGTCGTCACCGGGCTAGAAACGCATCAGCCGCATCCCACAGCGTGTTCCCCCCCTACCAAGGACCCAGCCGCCTCGAGCCACGCAGACGAATGTCGGCAGCCCCTGACACCGCACGAAACGAATTTACCGAGGTCCTCGGTCCGGTCTGCGACCTTCCACTCACCCGGAGTGATCGTTGGGAGATCATCGACATGGGGGTCTAGGAGTGCGGCATCCGCCCGTCGTCGGCGCGACCATCGTCACGCTGACGCGAGGGGCCTACTCCCGAACAAACAGACATGCGGAACCGGCTCGGAAGCCGGTCAATTGCTTCTCGAGTCCGGTCGGCCGTTGCTCCTCATCGATGAGATCCCCGCCGCCGACGCTCAGGACGATTCCGCTGGGAAGGCGCAGGAGGCGCTCGTGGAGGCTCTTCCGGCCGTCATCGCCGAGGTAGCGCCACACATTCCGGACGAGGACGACGTCCGCCGACGGGATTTCGCAGTCTCGGAGGTCGGCAACGTCGAACGTCACGCGTCGACGGACCGCTGGGGAAGGGCGCCACTCCCCGGCCTTCTCCTCGAAGTAGTCGAGGAGCTGCATCGGCCGAAGCACGCCTGCCTCGACCGCGGACTGCGCCGCTTGCACCAAGTCAAGTCGGGCGGTGACGCCCCGCCGGGCGATAGCGATCAGCTCGAGATCGATGTCCGTCGCTATTACGCGGCCAGGGATGCCGTGGTGCTCGAGCAGAATCGCGACTGAGTACGCCTCTTCACCCGTCGCCACAGCGCCGCAATACACGGAGACCGGCCTAGGCCGAGCGCGCAGGAAGTGGAGCAATGGTAGCCAGGAGGTTGGGAGTCGGAACCACTCGGTGCGACCCATCCCCAGCTCTGTCCTCGCATCTCGCATTCATCACCCTTCGTTCAAGGAGGCGACCTCAACGTTACGCGGTCACCAGGGCTCACGAATCGACGGTCGTCGGCCTCCGCCCCACAGAAAGGCTCGCCCAGCGATGTCCTCAGCTTCTTTTGGAAAGAAATGCCAGGGAGAGATCGGCGCTATCCCACGGGGTCGCCGCCCCTACCTCCTGGAGGGGGTGGGCGGCCACGCTTACGCCATCCAGCTAGGACGGCAACTTCGGAAGCGTAGCTATCAGCTTCTCCAGAGCTTCAGGTCCGCCGACGGTCGGAGTCGCGCGTGCGCTCTTGAGGATCGCATCCCGCATCAGCGGGAGTGGATTCGCCTCGCCGCTGTGGGTCAAATAACGCAGAACAGCGCGATTGAGGAGACTCGAAGCGCGGTTCAGCATGTCCGCGAGCGCCTGAAGGTCAACGTGCGTCGACTGCAGGTACTGACCGGGCCGCCACTCTGCTGACTTCACAGCGACCTGCAGGTGGGGTCTTGCCCAGAGCTTCCCGTGCGCTGCCGCACTACTCAAGCGCCAGTCAGCTACGAGGCGATCAGGCGACAACCCCTCCTTGCGAGCCGCATTGGCGATCAGGTCAACCATCGCCGGCAGCTTCGCCCTGGGGGTCTCGAACTCGGCGAACGCCTCCGCCGCTGCCGCGTGTCGCGCAAGCCGTTCGACGACGGACGAGGTGTCCATTCCGAGTAATGCCAGCGCCTTCCTCTCCTCCTCGAGATCGTGTCGCACCGCTACCAGCAGGCGAGCGACGGCGACTTGCGCGTTCGGCACGCTAAGGAGCCAAAGGCTTTGCGACGCGCCTTCGAGAATGGCTCGGACGAACGTGAAGTACCAACGGTGGCCGCGGTGGATAACTACTTGGCCTTCGAACTGCTGCAAGGGAACAAAGACGTCAGCCCAAGCTTGAAAGTGATCAATCGCAGAGTTCAGCATCTCGCGAGACCACTGACTGACCACCTCTGACTGGTAGAGGTCGTCAGCGAACTCGAGCGAGCTTCCAGGTAACGGGGTAGGTCTTGCTGCTAGGGCGTGACCCAGAGCCCGTGAGATCAAGGCGAGGTGCTTCCACTCCTCTCGCAGTTCCTCCGGTATCGGAGTACGTTCTTCGTCGCTCATCAGTCACTCCTGAACATTGGCCTCATGGCAGACGGGCGTCGCGGGTGATCAATATCCGCGTAGCTTCGTGGATTTCGCAATAGTCGCTGGTCGCTGCGACGCTGCGTTGATTGGCGTGCTTGCGGACTCGTTGCGGACCGAGGTGCCGTGTCCATCGCCTGACCCAAAGAACGGCACGGGCCAGGACAATCTGCGCAACCCCGGCTGGCGGGTGCGTCGACGGACTCGATCGAAGGGCACGCGGGGCGCGGAGGAGGCCTACCCGGTCATGGATGCGCTGAGCTCGCGTGAGAAAATGCGAGCTTGCTAAGCGGGTAGGTGTTTCCAGCTATTTATGCGCCGAAGCCTTGAAGACGGCGGTCCATCGACTTTCGAGACTAGAGGCGACCAAACCGAACTCGGCGAGTCCTCCCTTCACGACCTCGACATCGACATAACTCTTCGCGGTCCCAATTGCCGATATGAACTTCTGGACGGATTCACGGAAGCTTTGAAGCCTGTCGAAGGTCATGCACTTCGCGGATTGTCGCGGGACGGCGTCCCACATTGGCAATCTAGAAGGATGAATCATCACTGGTAGATAGGTCATGGCCGTCATGTCATACTCCCGCTCGAACCAATCCGCCGAGTGCGAGAGCTGCTCAAGATATTCGCGAGAAACCTGATTAGCGGTAGCCTCGCTTTTACATTCAATGACCCAGAATCGTCCATTGCCGAGGGCCCACAAATTATCTGGACCAATCCCGGTTTCAGAGTCAGGCCGGGATGAGCTCAACCCAATCACCCGACCGATCTCCGCGAGCGACGCTTCGAACTTCTTGTGACTATTCTTCTCCTCAGATGGAGTAAGGTCTAACAGTAAGCCTTCAACTGCGATCTGCAATTCAATGAACGTTGGATATGTCTCCAATAAATGCTTTGCCGCTGCTATTGCCTGGTTGCCGGCATCCTTGAGCGGTTTGGCCTTCACACCATCAGGCACTTTCAAGATAAAGTTGCTATCGATGCGAGCTTGGCTCTGCAATTGACGCGCAGCCGAGGGGTCGGTTTTGTGAAGGTAACTCGCTGCACGCTGCTTGATCCAACCTCGGTAGCGGGAGTCGGAAATCGCGTCAAACTGTGTTCTCAGTGCATCAGCGGCATCCTCATACCTTCCCAACAGAGCGAGTGCGAACGCGTTACGTTCGGCTAAGACAAGCGGGTCAATCGTCTCGAGCGCCGTATAGACAAGTCCGTCTACCGCATCCTTACTTGCGGCCGTCCAAGCCGAATCTCGGGCCAGGAATGCCTTGATCGCTTCGTCGAAGAATTCGATCGACTTACCGCTCCCCCCAGCCGCAAAACTGCTAGAAAGCTGGTACTGGGCACGCGTTCCAGGCGAAAGCATGCTCAGATCAGATTGCGAATATAGGCGCCCAACGAGTCGAGGGTCAAGTAAAATGACTGCGCAGTAGTCATCGGTGGCGCGAACTCCGCGCCCCATTCCCTGCTCTATCCGCTGGCTCTGCTCGCTGCTCATGGCCCCTGTCCCACGAATAGCCGCAGCTTCCACCAGATCTTGAGCGTTGTACCTTTCCGGCAGGCCATCAATGACGAGAACTCGACATGCATCTGCCGGCAAATCTACACCGTCGTACCGTGCTATTAAAACAACCAAACCAACGTGGCCAGCCTTCAGTCGCTTCACGACATCCTTGACTGTTTCCTTCTGGTGAATCTCCGTTGTCAGGTGCTTCCACTCGTCCGCGCGCGTGCGGGAGGGTGTAAGTACAACAACGTTCACCTTCTCGGACCAACTAGCGGCCGATTTCATGACATCGTTCGTCGATACAGCCCGGCTCGTCTCAACTGGTGTCAAAATAATTCGGTCACCAATATCGCTGGCAGATGCCGGGACAATCGGATTCGTAACACACGTTGCGTCGACCTTCATTCTGGATGTCAGAATGCTATCGTCTGCGAGAGTGGCAGTCATGTAAATTCGTCGCTTCGCGAGCAAGAATGACGGAACTATGGCCAAATCCGGATAAGGTAGCCGCACCTCAACTTCTTGAGATGTGAAAGCCACTTCACACAGCCGGAGGTTGTTCTTGATCAGCGGCCACTTAAATTTGTGGCTCTCTTCATCGTCATGCGTGACTGAATTTAGAGCGGCGTAGGACTCCGTCAGGCTGTCCTCCCACGACCAATATGGGACCGGAACGGCCTGGATGCCGTCGTTTTTCTTAATAGATGTCCACCCGCTTAGGGACTGCTCTTTCAATGGCCCATCAAAGCGCTCAAGAAGCGTCTTGTAGGCCGCAGTTTTCCTCTTCAGGCGCAGCGAGAACTGATCTTCGATAATGGGGATGCAAGCATGAGCATCGTCGATTACGATCGTGCCAACTTCCATAGTAGAGCCGCTGCCCTCTAAGCCAAATTTGGTCTTTCCGTTGAAAATCTTTTGGGCTGTAGTGATGAGAATTGAGTTGCCCTGCCTGAATGCGGCGTCCATTGGATCATCGGTCCACCGCAGACCTAGCTCCGTCGCCGTTTCGGTGACTTGCTCCTGCAGTTGGAGATTCGGCACTAAATAGACGGCAGGGCCCACCCCTTCGTTTAGCGAGCTGCGCGCGACAAGAAGTCCGATCACCGTCTTTCCGCTTCCGGTATTCATTTTGACGACTAAGTCAGCCTCAGCGCGGCGGTCGAACCACGCGTCCCAGACCTCCGTCTGAATGTCGTGCGGAAATACAAACTTGGACTTTTTCGGTTTAGGGAGTACGCGAAACAGTCGCTTCGGATCAAGTGTGGTTTCGGAAAGGTCGCCAGCCCCAATGCCGGAGAATATGCTCATGTTTGCTCCATCCAATCGCCCGAACGACGGTGTTCCACCAGCGTGACCCTACCGCAGCCGACCGGCCGCAAGGGGTGCCTTGAGCTGGCCCACTGAAACTCAATTAGGTACAGGCTTTCGCTGCTCGTCTGAATCGCCGCAGGCCTGTCGATGACGCGGAGCTGGCATCTAGGATGGTGCGACGCTGAACCAAGGAGCTTGAAGTGCCGACGACGCATGCACCGTTCTCCGCTGGGGTTCTCGAGCAGACATGCAGGCTGCTGGCCGAGCTGTACACGGGTACGGAGCTCACTCGGATCAGGGCGGAAGTCCCGTTGCGTCAGGATCCCGGTGAAGCGGTCACGAAGTGGCGGCGGCTCGCGCATGCGGTGAGCGCCAATCAGGTTAAGACCCAGACTGGCAATGCCCTGCTTGCGTTGATTCGAGCTTCGATGGAGCCGGACCGGACCATCTCTAGGGCGGAGGCCGCTCGACGCACCCGTGATGAGCTGAATCAGGTGCTGTCTCTCGCTGGCTTCAAGGTTCGGGAGGACGGCCAGGTGGCTCGAGTTGTTGAGACGCGGACCGTAGACGACGCTCTCGATCGCACTGATCGCCTCCAAGCGCTGCTCGTGCGACGAGGCGCGCATGACAAAGTGCTCACCTACTGTCGTCCTGAGCTGCTCAGGAAGGACTACTACGAGGCGGTGTTCGAGGCCATCAAAGGGTTGGGAAGCCGCATCCGCCAGATGACGGGTGTCGACGCCGACGGGTACAAGCTCATCGACGTGACGATGAGCGGGCCAAACCCGCAGCTTCGGATCAACTCGCTTCAAACGCGGACGCAACGCGATGAGCAGACCGGCGTCGGCAACCTCGCGAAGGGGCTGTTCAGTGCGTTTCGGAATCCCGCAGCGCACGAGCCCCGGATCGAGTGGGTACTGACGGAACACGACGCCCTCGATGTCCTAGGCACGCTCTCCCTCATCCACAGACGCCTCGATGCCTCTGAAGCGCTACGGCGCTCGGCACTGTGATAGATGCAAGCTCCAGGCTCGCGACGACGCTTCCCCTGCTGCGTAAAAGGGGAGACGACGAACTAGATCGCGGTGATGTCGAAGGACGCCAAGGAGGCGGGATCGCGCGGGACGCTTGGCGAACCTGGCACTGAGCCGGTTCGTTCTAGGTTCCCCGCCCCCGTCTGATGGCAGCAACACCCGGGCGGCACACCACCTCTCCCCTACGCCTGACGCATCGGCTGATTCGGCGTCTTCGGTCCGCTCCCGCAGTGGCATCCGGCAGAGCCCGGCAGCCCACTGGCCGGCACTAATCGATTCGCTTCTTGCTGTGCACGTTCGCACTCCACGGCGGACGCGCGACGTGAACGAATGGCCGCGCTACCCGAAAACCGTCGGATCTTCGGGCACGTCCGGTTCAGCCCCGAGGCTTCGAAGACAGTCGCCAGCCAGTCGACGTAGTCAAAGATCGGTCGGGTCAGTGGACGCCCTGCGACGTGAGTCGCTGAGAACGGTCGCATGCCAGGACCGAGATCCCGCTGTGCGTCCACTCCTTCGAGCGGCTTCCAGAGGGGCGACGGAGGCAGGAAGAACACGTGTTTCTCGCCGGGCTTCTTATCGCGGCCATAAAAGTCGCGGACGGGTCCTCCCGAGGCGGTGACCATGACGTCATGCGCGTGCCGGTGTCAAAGCCAACGGAGGCCGCGTAGCACTTGGTCATCCGGCGAACCACGCAGCAGCCGCTTCCACCGCTCGTCACCACACATGTCGATCAGCCCGTCCTCGAGCGCGACGATCCACCACACTGCCTCGACAGCCGCGGACCACACAGCGAATCCGACATTCTCCTTCCCCGACTCGGCCGCCCGCGACTCCGCAGCGCGCAGACACCACCACAGGGTGACCGCGCGGCCGCGCTCCGTCTCTGTCACCCGCCCGCCCGACCATGTCGGAGGTACGTAGTACCCGTCGGCGGTCAGTGTCGACGGGATCAGCTGCAGCTCCTCTGTCATGGCCGTGAGCCTACGGCCGGCCGCTGATCCGGGGGCCACCACCCCTCCCTCGACCAGCGCCCGCATTCGAACTTTCCCGGCTGCTGCGCATCCACAACCGACCCATCGTCTACGCGCGGAATCTAGGGCAGCGGTTGATCACCGAGCCGGCCCTCGATCTGCGCGATGAGAGCTAGTTGTTGCCGACTCCAGTTCTCCACACGCCAGCGAACCGTGCGTACACGCCACCAGTCGAGGGCCGCCCGCAGCCTCGAAGCGGGGAGCGCGACCAGACTCCGAAATCTAAGCCCGCCCAAACATCTCGTGCGCCTGCCAGCCCCGGACCTAAGCCCGCTGCGGCGTCCTCGCGTCGCGGCGGGTTGCGGCTTCCGCACAAGCCATCGCCGCCCTAAAACTTCGGTAGGCGCCTGCCACCTGCGCAAGGTCGACCCAAATCGACTCAACTCCGACGATGTGCAGGAGGCCAGATCCGAGTTCGTCACAGGGTTTCGTGGGCCCGCCCTGCACCCGCTTCGATGAATTCCGTGCGAGCTGCGCGAAACCCAACCCGTGGCAACCCGGCTCTCAGTTCCTTGCCGAGTCAGCGCCCGGGGCGCCTGGTGGCGAAGCCCAGTTCGCCACCCCATGCCTCAACTCTCAGCCAGTCGGAAACGGGACATACGCGTCCCGCGTTGCGCTGATCAGCCGGTCGCGGTCATAGCTGCTGTAGCCATCCCCGATGGGTTCCGACAAATTCTCAATTACTCTTCCTGCACGGAAGATGCTCTCCGAAAACCAGTCGTTGGAGCTCTCGACTCGCTGCTCGCCATGCGCCTCACGGTTGCGTGTGGCGCCCAGTCGTTTCTTCTTGCTCATGCCCTCTCCTCGCCGACCTCATCATCAGACGGTGTTCCTGTCGGACCCGACCGAACCAGCTACCCGCCGCGACCACCACGTTAATCCCCGCGGCAGCGGTCAGGCCCAGCCAGCTCTGGTCAGGGTTAAACGTATCCAACGTAGCTTCCCTGGCTTGAAGAATCACGAGAAGCACCCCGACGAGGGCAAAAACCATCGTCGCCAGGGGCACCGCACGCGCCACCATGCTTGGACGGCGATGATCCTTGTTGACGTCGAACCCCGACATCGCCGCCACAGCCACAGGTACGGCCAGCAGAAGGCCGATGAGCGGAAGGTCGCTACCCAGCGTCGAGTCCTGCTCGGTCGAGGTGTGCCGAAGGGCGATCGAACCGATCACCACGAACGCAGCGACCGCTGAGAACGTCGGAGACGCCAGCGAACCCGGCGAGCGTTCTTCGAAGTTTGCAGAGACGAAGATGCGTCGGGGGCGCCGCGGTCGTTCGTACCCTTCAGCGTCCCACCTGAGCTCCTTACGAGGTTTCGGCTCCTGCCGAAAGTAGGCGTGAAGCCGTCGCTGCCCCGCGACAGGACTAAGGTCACCCTTTAGTTTCATAATCTCGGCTTCATCGCCATAAATTCCGGGGGACGCCAGGAAGGTGCCCCCTGGACCCTCGATCTGTAGGTGGTAGCTCAACGCCTGCCGAGAATTGCCAATCTCGAAGTAGATTCGCCCCGGACGTACACCGAAGAACAATCGAAGATGCTCGAGCCGCCTGTTGAAAAAGTTGGCGATTCGTGCCGCAAGCTTGGACTTCACGTTCCGAACATCGGCATCGATAGGACGAACCACGCGTTGCTCGATTTTGAACCGTAACGCGCTTGGCCACTCCAACTTACGAGCTTCCTCGGTAGAAACTGCCACGCAGACGGGATGCACATTCCAGACGCGAGCAATAAGGTCGAGAAGAGTCTGGATGAATTGACCTGCCGACTCATTTTTCGGTGTTTGTCCAGCTGCCACTTCGACGATCTGCTCGAGTATTGCTTCTAACAGTTCTTCCTGGTCATCCCTTGGAGCCCCGAGAACGTGAGCCACAGACGGCTCAATACGTGAAACGTAGGCGCTGAAGAAGCCGTCGGAATAATGAAATGCAAGAGCTCGCATGACGGCCATCTCAAACGTAATCACGTCGTCGTAGGGCAGCGTCGATATTCGCTTATCGCCTGGACCGAAAGCCCTCAGCCCATTCAAAAGCACCCCTCGTCTGGGGAAAATGAGGGGCACGACCAGGTCTCCTCTTGGGCCTTTGACTTCCTCGTCCTTCGCCACGTCCTGAAACTGGTCCACGCGGACACTGAACGTTGACTCGACGATGATCGAAGTATGACTTTCTGATACCAGCTCAGAGATTCTCAGAAAGTGACCTAGTGGATTAATCGCGCAACCTACGAAAAGGTCCATCTGGCCCGAGCTCAGCTTGTGGATTCCCGCCGGTGAAACCCACCTGTCGAGCGACTGGGCGAGCGGCTCGCTATAACCAGGCAATCCGTATTTTGGCGCTCGCGTGCGAGTCCGCTCATTCAGGCGACAGTAATAATATGTAATGCCAGCGACGAGAAACAACAACAGCCAAAAAGCCGTCATACCTCGGTCGCTGGGCCCCCAGAGGTTCCATGCGAGTGCGACGAAGATCAATGCGGAACTTCCGCAGACCACCGCCGCCAGCCACTTCAAAATCATCTTCGAACGCCCCCTAGTCTTCACTCAAACGCTAGACCATTCTGCGGCAGCAGATCTCCGCCGCCGAACACTTTGGGCTCGACGCGTGAGCAATCAGTCTGCTGCCGCGCGACGCCTGCGCCGAGTAGGTTGACGCTCGGCGCCCCTCATCGCCCATCCAGCGCGGCTCTGCGCGTTGGCGGAGCACCGTTGCACCTTTCCGTGGCTACTGGAACAGAATCGCCGCTTGAGTGTCCGCTGTAGGGCAGCCTCTCGCTTCTGGGGTTAGACGACGGCGATGACCACCACACCACGTGGCGCGGACTCCCCTCACATCGGCCTCCATAGTGCTCTAGAGGAGAGGCTGTACCAGGCCCGCCACCACGAAGCACGGACCGCCCTGCAGACCTTCACCAGCGACCAGCTGCAGGCGCGGCGGCTTGCTTCGGTCGGGTTGGTGCTGCCGCAGAGTATCTGCTGGGTCGGTCGTCGTACACGTAAACCCCACGCTGTTCGCTGACCCTGCGCATGTCCTGTCCGTCGTGGCGCTGTCGCGACATAATAACTCTCAGGTGCTAGATCTGCGATCGCTGCGCAGATCTCGTTGGGGCGCCAGGTCGCGATCCTCGAGGATGCCTTCGAGCTCCTGGAATTTACTGGACAGCAGGGTCAAAATGTGGCTTGTTTCGTGGCTAAGCTACGGACCTATCATTGACAGGCCGGCTGGCTCCCGCATCACGGATATTGACGGATTCGTCGACCTGTTTTGACGCGTACAGGCCCCTTGGTACGAGGAAGCACGACCGCACTTCCGCGACGAGTTCGTTCTGGAGACATGGGGCGATGCAAATGAGGCCGCTCATCCGACTCTCGTGTCCTCAAGCAGATCGCCAAACATGCAGTTCAGATAAGCAAGTAGTAGATCCTCACTGTTCGAGCTGCCTCTCGCACCCGAGGCTTAGGTTAAGTGAAGAATGGGACGTAGGCAGCGTTACGCTTCGAACTTCCCGCGCGAGGATCGAGAAGGATAAGTCGTCGCTCGACCGCCGCTGCGATCGTGTGTGACACCAGAGTCGCCTTATTGTCTGGTAGCCCGAAGCGAGTCCGTAGACTCGCGTTCGTTAACCGCTGCCCACTTTGGTGCCGCAGGCAGCAATGCAGGAACGCAGACCAGACACGATCTTTGATCGTCATGCTTGAAAAATCCGAGGCCGCGAAGAGAAGAATGGTTGTCGCACCGCACTCTGCTCTGAATCGAGGTGCTGGTCGAAGGAGGTCCTCAATTTGTTCGAGCGCGCAGTCGACCCCACTCCCTCGAACCTCGCATATGCCGGCATGACGCATTGCTTCAGCCAGATCGGGATTGCGAGCACGGGTCTCGTCTACGAACCTCGTGACATCGATAATCGGCTCGCCGCGGTTGCGAATCTCCATGCGGTCAGAGAAGATCTCTATCACCGTTCGGGTGGTGTGCTCGTCGAAATCCTGATGAACCAAGGCGCTCGCGAGGAACTCTCGTAACGCCTTGGGCGAATAGACAGGTCGGATGCTTCGCAAGCCTTGTTCGATCGACTCGTCAACAGGAAGCAAGCTCTGGGGCAGCGTCAGAATGCTCTCACACGTGAGCAGCTAGCCCTGCTCCACGAAGTGCGCGTACGTTGCGGTGACGCGGCCGGCCGTGGCGTACTTGATCACGCGCACGCGCCGCAACGCCAGTCCGTCGAAGGCCGCGAGGCTCTTGCCAACGATGACGGCCGTCTTCAAAGGGATCGAGTAGGTGCCGTCGAGCTCTCGAGCGATCAGCTTGCACGCTAGGAGGTCACTGATGCAACTGAGGCGGGCGCTTGGGATGGCCCAGGTCATGCGGCGGTACAGGCCGCCGACGTCGAGAAGCTCGTAGACACCATGCTCGTCGAGCCCCGATGATGCGTTCCATTGGTCCACCGTTTGGTACCAAGAAAATCGCGCCGAGCTGATGTTGCGGCATCGCTACCGGGCTCTCGCATGACCGCATCAGGTAGCGCCCTTCGTACGCGATCGGTTGGCCGCGTCTGCGGGCGGGGATCGCGAAGACGAGAACGCGGGCACCGCCTTAGACGAGCTCCCCGACCACAGCTTTGATCTGTCGCGGGTTGCCGGAGCGGCCTGGCCAGGTAGCACATCCTCGACAGATCGAGCATGTCTCCTGCCGACGGGGGCGGGGACCCCCCTCCCCCGTTCGCTCCGGCCCGCTCCGCGTTCTGCCATACGCGGTGCGCGCGGGTTGAGGGGGTAGCCCGATGATCAGCTCGGCCTTGTCTCGGCTGCTAGGAACCGTATCCTGCCCCTGAACGAAGACCCCCTGACGCGCGCACCGCGACCAGCAGGACGCGAAGCGGGAGCCTCAGACCGGTGGAGGGTACCTCTCTCCCGCTGATTGTCCGGGGCTAGTGTCGGTGGTCAACCAGGGTGTGCGCGCATGTCGAATCGAGTGGTAGCGATCGAGTGGTGTCCGGGGTGTTGTCAGCCGTCTGTGCAGGTGGGACCCGGTTCAGGGTGGCGTGACAGTGGACTGCGGGTATCGCGAGCGCACCATCGTGCCGCTCTGACACAAGAGCCACGCGAGTGCGCTGGTGGGAAGCGGGAAGGCGGGCTACGGTGCGGCCACGACGGCCTCCGAGGAAATGTATGAGTCCCTGTCTTGCGTGGCGCGGCAGAAATGTCGGGGATGGTCACAGGCGATTTACTCGTTCAGGCTGGCGGGTAGGCGAGTGTCGAGGGCTACGTCGTCGGGACCCTTTTGGTGGACGAGGGCGGTGTCGCTGAGATCACTGGCAAGGTTGGCGCTGTGCGGGTTGCTGAGGGTGGGCGTGTGCTGATCGCCGCTGGTGCATATCTCGGAGATCGAATGGTCTCCGAAGACGGCGTTTGGATTCCAGCGCTCGCGTCTCGGACTGTTACCGCAGAGTCTCCGCGTTTCGTGCTCGGGAACGATGGGGAGCTGTCGGACCTGGATGCCTGAAGTAGTGCCGAGGCCGGTCGGCCTGCTGTCGATACCGGCCGCGGCGACGGGTGAGCTCGAAGCTCAGCTCATGGACGCTCGGTAGGTGAACCGGCGGTTGCTGTCCGAACGGGCGATGAACTTCCGCTGCTGCGGGAGGGGGAGCTTGTCGACGATGATCTCGCCGCTGTCGACGATGCCGATCCATGCGACGTCGATGCCCGGATCCATGTGCATTGGCTCAAGGGTGAAGCCGCGGACCGGAGCCTCGATGTCCCCTTCCGGTTCGAGGTACGGGCCAGTGCGCCCGCCGTCGTCGGTAGCGACCGCGGTGCCCGCAGGGACCCACAGATCGTCGCCGTAGTGGATTCCCGGAAGGAATTGGCGGGGGGCGATGGCTTGCATCGTCACGTCGGTGGCGGTTCCGGTGAGCCAAGGCTGGTTGCGTTCGATGGTCATGATCGATCCTCCCAGTAGGTTGCGCCGGGCTCGGGTTCTGTTGAGACGAACGTGCCGCGCCGCGTGCGGCATCGAGGGCGACCTCGTGCCCGGCGTGCGTGAGGACAACGGGCAGCAGGTGATGGAAGAAGTTGATGTCCTCGACGTGGGCGGTCCGCGTCTCGCGGATGGTCGTGTCTGCCGTCACCCTTCCGATCGATCACCCTGATACCACCTCCTTCGATACCGCCATGTCCACATCGCATGAAGGACACATCCTGTGCCCGCCCGCCTCTGCCGCCGGATGCAGCGGCAAGTCGCACTCAGTGCAGACCCTCCACGACGAGGGATCCGCGCCCAACAACTGCCGCCACCCCGACACGCACTCATCGCACACCCCGTGCGGACCGGTCCGGGTGCGATGCAACATGCAGCGAGGCGACGGTCGCTCAGTCCAAAGGCACAGGACCCAGCGGTATGGCTGGCCCGGGACCTGCGTTGGCCACTCGAGCACCTCGCCCATCACGCCCTCACCTTCGTCCGCCGACCGTCCACCGTCTTCCACCGGTAGGCAGATAGGTCCTGCACCTCACCAGTCCGAGAGTCGAAGGCCTGCGCCTGATCCTTCGCCTCTTCCTCAGCCTCTTCCTCCTCCTCACGCGTCCACGTGGACTCCACGGTGGACTCTTCCGCTTCAGCGTCAGGATCGGCGGGGATAGAGGCGTCGGGATCGTGTGGACGTTCTCGGTCGCCTGCACGCTTCCGGCGCTTCGAATCGCGCCACTGCTGACGCCTCGTCTCGTGCTCCTCCGCCGTGGTCTGAGTCTCGTCCCACTTGAGGATCTGCCAGCCCGCCTTGGTGATCCGCCAAAGCTTCGCCGTCACGAGCTCCTCGATCGCGACGGCACGGAGCACGCCCTCGTCGACGGGGAACATGCGCACCGCGGCAGTTGGGATCCTGCCGTCGGCCCACTGCTCGTTCGACCACATGAGCGCCCACGAGTGGATGCGCCAGGCGGCGTCGGACAGGCCGACTCTGTCGGGGTCGGTCTGCCACCGGCTGGGCAGTCGCGCGTCGGGCACTAGTCGTTCACCTTCTCTGCCGGGGTCCGGCTGACGTTCATGGACAGGAGGAACGCCGCGATCAGCGCGGTGCCTGCACCTCGCTGTCGGGCCAATCCATCAGGCGTCGGATGCTCGGCGCGGTCGGCGGCCTCGAGGGAAGCGGTCGCCAGCTTGTGGGCCTTTACGGGGCAGAGGGGGGCGATGTAACCAACTGACCGGACGGACACGAAGTCGTCGACCTCGATGCAGCCGTCGTCTTCGTCGATGGTGTTGACGGTCTCGACGCGGCCCTGGAGCGATGCGAGAATGGTCACCGAAGTGGTCCCTTCGTTCTGAGTGGTATCGGTTCGGGTGGGGTGGTTGCGGGAGTTCGTCTGCCAGGACGGCTCCCGCTCTTTCGTGGAGGCGTCATGCTGCCTCCCAGCAGTTCGCGGTGCGTCCGGTTCAGGATCGGCCCTTTTCCTCAGCGGCTCGCACGAGGCCTGCGTGCAGCAGTTCCGAGGTCTGCGTGCGAAACAACATCCCGGGGACGTGCGGGAGACCTTCGCTAATCTCCGCGGCCTGATGGAGCGTGGTGAGCTCCTCGTGAGTGGCCGGGCCAACGCGTGCAGCAGCAGCAAGACCGCGTTCTTGACGGGGGTGATTCACTCGGCGGTCTGCTCCGCGCCGGCGAGCTGGTCGGGACGCAGAACGTCACGACGAGCGGAGATCGTCCCGTCGAGCTGCTCAGCCCCCATCAGGACGCCTCGGCGAATGCGGCCTCGATCCAGGCCTGGAGGTCGGACTCACGCGTGACGCGTCGACCCCCCACGACAGCGGTCTTCGCGAAGGTGCCCTGGTGGATCAGCCAGCGGACGGAAGCTTCGGTACGCCCGATCCGCTCCGCCGCCTCCCTCACCGTGAGGAGGCGGCTCGAGCGGGGCCGCTCGTTGTTCTCGGTCATGTGGATCCTCTCGTGTGTTCGGTCCGAACACGTCCGAGCATATGCTGGTTTGTGTTGACAGTCAATGCGATCGACGTGCAATCATTGTGGTCATGCAGGCTGGAGAGAATTTCAACGCGATGGTCGATCAGTCGGTTGCGCGCAACGTGAAGCGGGCTCGGGATCGTGCTGGGCTCTCGCAGGCCGACGTCGCGAGACTGATGACGGAAGCGGGCGTCGCCGGGGTCCACCAAACGACGATCGCGAGGATCGAAGGCGAGCAGCGCACCTTGCGCCTAGCGGAGGCGCTGGTCCTCGCGCGCATCCTCGAGTACCGGGTCGAGGACCTGGTCGAATCGACGGAGACCGCGCGCTTGCACGACAGCCGACGGTCTCTCGAGGACGCTGTTCATCAGGTGCGAAATTCCGTGCGTGAGTTGCTTCAGCGCAGACAGGCTGTCGCAGCGGAACTCGACCGTGACTACCCCTGGAGCGCGTCAGGCGAACACTTCACGGGCGAGTACCTGCGTGTGAATCCGTCGGAGTACGACCTGCTTGACGAGCTGCTGTCGCTGAACTCCGACCCTTCATCGATCGTCGCGGACGCCTACGAGAACCTTCGCCCGCTTCTGGCAGCGATGGCGACGCCGTTCGTAGCGTCGCGAAGTCTCGAGCTCCTGGAGGAAGCAATCAGCAACAGTTGGCGCGGGGTAGAGGTCGTCGATCGCACCGAGGCGAGCGATCTGGAGTTCCGAGCGGCGATCGCACGATTCGGTTAGGAGTTCGACAGTGGCAAGCATTCAGAAGCGTCCTAATGGCACCTGGCGCGCCCGCTACCGGGACGCTGACGGCAAGGAACACGCTCGACACTTCTCCCGCAAGATCGACGGGCAGCGCTGGCTCGATGCTGTCACCGCGACCGTCGTCGTCGGCACTTACGTCGACCCCGCGGCAGGCCGCATCACGCTCTCTACCTACTTCGCGGAGTGGTCCACACGTCAGGTCTGGGCCCGCGGAACCGCTACGGCAATGAGTCTCGCTGTCCGCCGCTGCACGTTCGCCGACATCGAGCTGGGGAAGCTCCGCCGCTCACATGTGGAGACGTGGATCAAGAGCATGAGTGCGGAAGGCCTCGCGCCCGGGACGATTCGTACCCGCACAAACAACGTCCGAGCCGTCCTGCGAGGCGCGCTGCGCGACCGCGTGATCGGGGCCGACCCGTCGGAGGGCGTCACTCTCCCCCGCGGCCGCAAGGCGGAGCACGCGATGCGCGTCCCGACGCCCGAGGAGGTCGGCACCGTCATCGACGCCGCCGAGGAGTGGTTCCGTCCGTTCGTCGCGCTCTGTGCCTTCGCCGGCCTGCGTCTAGGAGAGGCTGCGGCGATCCAACTCGCCGACGTCGACTTCCTCCGCCGGCAGCTCCACGTCCGACGTCAGGTGCAGCGCGTCTCGGCCGGTGTCGTCGAAGTAACGCCCCCGAAGTACGGGTCCGAGCGCGTCGTCTACCTACCCGACGACCTCGTGCTTCTCCTCGGGCGTCACGTCGAGCAGATCGGTGTCCGTGGCGAGGAGCAGTGGTTGTTCGTCGGCGGCGGCGGTCAGCCTCCGCACCAGAACACGGTCGGCTACTGGTGGCGCAGCACGGTCGCTCGAGCGAAGGTCGAGCCCTTTCGACTCCACGACTGCCGACACTTCTACGCGTCCGGCCTCATCGCCGACGGCTGCGACGTCGTCACAGTGCAGCGCGCGCTCGGCCACGCGAAAGCAACGACGACGCTGGAGACCTACTCGCACCTCTGGCCGACCGCGGAGGACCGCACTAGAGCCGCCGCCGCGGGGCTGATGAAGGCCTCCGTCGTAGCTCCCGCGGACTCCCTGCGGACTGACCGGCCCGCCTCCCAGTAATGACACGGGCAAAAGGGCCGTCCTACACGTTGAAGCGGAACTCCACCACGTCGCCGTCCTGCATGACGTAGTCCTTGCCCTCGATGCGGGCCTTGCCCTTCGCGCGCGCCTCGGCGATGGAGCCGGTCTCGACGAGGTCGTCGAACGAGATGATCTCGGCCTTGATGAAGCCCTTCTGGAAGTCGGTGTGGATCACGCCGGCCGCCTGCGGGGCGGTCCAGCCCTTGCCGATCGTCCAGGCGCGCGTCTCCTTCGGGCCCGCCGTGAGGTAGGTCTGCAGGCCGAGGGTGTCGAAGCCGATGGACGCGAGCTGGTTGAGGCCCGACTCGGTCTGGCCGGTGGACTCGAGCATCTCGGCGGCGTCGGCCTCGTCGAGGTCGATCAGCTCGGACTCGATCTTCGCGTCGAGGAAGATCGCGTGCGCCGGAGCGACCAGCGCGGCCAGCTCGGCCTTGCGCGCCCCGTCGGTCAGCACGGCCTCGTCGACGTTGAAGACGTAGATGAAGGGCTTCGCGGTGAGCAGGCCCAGCTCGCGGATCGGCTCGAGCTCGATCGAGGACGCCGAGAGCGGCTTGCCGGAGTCGAGGAACTCGCGCGCCTTCTTCGCCGTCTCGAGGACGATGGGCTCGATCTTCTTCCCCTTGAGCTCCTTCTCGTAGCGCGCCTCGGCCTTCTCGAGGGTCTGCAGATCGGCGAGGACGAGCTCGGTGTTGATCGTCTCCATGTCGCTCGCGGCGTCGACCTTGCCGTCGACATGCACGACGTCGGCGTCCTCGAAGCCGCGGATGACCTGGGCGATCGCGTCGGCCTCGCGGATGTTGGCGAGGAACTTGTTGCCCAGGCCCTCGCCCTCCGACGCGCCGCGGACGATGCCGGCGATGTCGACGAACGACACGGGCGCGGGCAGGATGCGCTCCGAGCCGAAGATGCCGGCGAGCACCTCGAGGCGGGAGTCGGGCAGGTTCACGACTCCGACGTTGGGCTCGATCGTCGCGAACGGGTAGTTCGCGGCGAGCACCGTGTTCTTGGTCAGCGCGTTGAAGAGCGTCGACTTGCCGACGTTGGGGAGTCCGACGATTGCGATAGTAAGAGCCACGGGCATCCATCCTACGGCGTGGTCGCGGGGGTGCCGCGTGCCGGTCCCGGCGGCGTCGGAGGTGCGTGAGAGGGTGAAGTCGTGCCCATCGACTTCACCGCCATCGACTTCGAGACCGCCAATTCGCACGGAGCGTCCGCCTGCTCCGTCGGGCTGGTGAAGGTCCGCGACGGCCGCGTCGTCGACCGCGCGGGCTGGCTCATCCGCCCGCCCTACGGCTACGACGACTTCCTCGAGTGGAACACCCGCATCCACGGCATCCGCAAGCACGACGTGCACGGCGCCGCCTCCTGGGTCGAGCAGTTCGCCGACCTCGTCGCCTTCGCCGGCGAGGACGTCTTCGTCGCTCACAACGCCGGCTTCGACATGAGCGTGATCCGCGCCGCCTGCGCCGCGACGGCGCTCGAGCTCCCCGCCTACGACTACCTCTGCTCGCTCCAGCTCGCCCGCAGGACCTACCAGCTCGAGTCCTACCGCCTGCCGTCCGTCGCGTTCGCCGCCGGCTACGACGACTTCCGCCACCACGACGCCTCGGCCGACGCCGAGGCCTGTGCTGCGATCGTGGTGCACGCCGCCCGCCGGCACGGGGCCGGGAGCCTGGCCGAGCTCGGCGAGCTGGCCGGCGTCTCCGTCAAGCGCCTGCGGCCGAAGGCGCCGGTCGCCGCCTGACGCCCGGGGCGGCGATCCGAGAGCCGGCGCGCTCACTCCCCCGCTCGCGGGTCGCCGAACCAGTTGCTGAAGATGCGCCAGAAGTTGCGATTGCCGTAGGCCGAGCACGCGTCGCCCGAGCCGTAGAGGTCGTCCAGCGCGGCCGCGTTCGGCTGGTACGGCGTGTAGTAGTAGAGCCCCGCGGTCGCCGCGTTCTCGATCCGCACCGGGGCCGTCCCGCAGGCGGCGTCGGGCGAGTACTGGATCTCGCTGGTCTCGCCGACCGGGTACCAGTCGAAGCTGCTCTCCGGGTTGCGGTAGCGCTGGAACTGCCAGGCCGCACCGTAGACCTGGCCGAAGAAGCCGAAGTAGTCGGTGTCGCAGTCGGCCGTGTCCGGGCAGCCGTAGCCGGTGGCGCTGCGGAACTGGCGCTCGCTCGGCGCGCTGTCGGTCACCAGCGACTGCTCCTTCTGCAGCAGCGTCAGCAGCACGGCGGGGCTGACGTCGCAGGCGCCGGCGACGAAGGCGATGATCTCGGCGGCCGAGACGTCCTGCCCACCCGTGACGGCGGCGCACTGCTCGTCGGCGGCGACGTCGCCGGTGTCCTCGGCGTAGTCCCGCAGGCACGGGACATCGGTCCCCGCGCAGGAGGGCACCCGCGCGTTGAGGAACGCCTGGATCGTCAGCGGGCCGAGGGCGTCGCCGTCGAAGAAGACCTCGTCCGACACGATGTCGCCGGGATCGAAGCCCGACCCGTCGACGCCGCCGGCCAGGTCGGTCCACATCCGGATGCTCGGCACCTCGGTCGCGGGAGCGGCCGCGGCGCCGAAGTCCGTCGCGCCGGGGAGCAGCAGCATCACCGCGAGGGCTGCGAGGGCCGCCGCCCCTCCCCGTCGACGTCGCACGACGGACGGGGAGGGGGCGACCGGGGAGGGATCGGCCGAGCTCATCCCTCCACGCTAGCGGCCGTGCGCCGGAGCATCAGCCGCAGGGCGTGAGCCGCGCGACCGCGTCCGACAGCGTGTTCGGGCCGCCGAGCAGGACGACCTTCTTGGCGCCGAACGCACTGATGTCGTTCAGCACCGCCTGCGGCACGCAGTCCCGCGGGACCGCGAAGAGCGGGCTCGAGGTGTAGCCGGCGGCGGTCGCTCCGGCGAGCGCGTCCGGGAAGTTCTCCCCGGTCGCGAGGTAGACCGTGCTCGCGCGCTGGAAGGCGGCCCTGTTCAGCTTCTCCGAGGTGTCGTAGCGGTCCGAGCCCGCGATGCGGGTCTTCGAGGCGACGGCGAGCGAGCGCTCGATGCCGTCGCTCACCGAGAGGGCGTTGCCCGCGATGGTGAGCGAGCGGACTCCGAGCTGCGAGACGAGGCTCTTCGTCGTGGCGTCCGCGGTCGCCAGCGTCCCGTTGACCAGGAGCACCGGAGCGTCCACCGAGCCGGCCGCCGCGCTGGCGCCCAGGGCGTCGGGGAACTTCTCGCCCGTCGCGAGCCACGCCCGGCTCGACCCGTCGGAGAAGGCGTACTGGACGACCTTCTTCGCGGTGTCGTAGCGGTCGACGCCGCCGAGGCGGGTGGGGGTCGCTCCGCCGCGCACGTACTGCTTGAGGTCCTGCAGCACGGCGTCGCTGACGCTCAGCGTGGAGCCGACCACGACGATCTTCGCGGGCTTGAGGCGGGTCAGCTCGGTGCGGACCGGCTGCGACATCGAGTCGCGGTCGACGAGCAGGAGCGGGCCGCCCTGCTTGGCCGCGGCGGGCGCGGCGCTCAGCGCGTCGGGGAAGGCGGAGCCGGTCGCGACGTAGACGACGGGGACGTTCGCCGTGAAGGTCGCCTTCGAGACGCGGACGGCCGTGTCCTGGCGGTCGGTGCCGGCGATCCGCTCGACGGGAACGGTCGTGCCGTTGGACACGCTCGTGCAGCCGAGGTCCTTGGTGCCGGGCGCCTTCGCGTCGCCCGAGCCGGTCCAGAGGTTCCAGTCCACCGAGGCGGCGCTGGCGCAGACCGTGTAGGTGCCCGCGGCCGAGGCGGGGGCGGTCGCGGAGAAGCCGTGGTTGCCGCCGGCGGCCGGGTACTCGCCCGGGATGTCGCCGCGGGAGGCGTTCGCGGTCTGGGTGCGGACGGTCTTGGAGCCGTCGGGCGCGGTGATGGTGACCGTGGTGGCGAGCTGCGCGCGCTGCGTCGTCGGGTCGACGGCCCAGCCGGAGGCGGTCAGCGTGCCGCCCGAGATCCTCGGGGCGTCGACGCGGCCGGCCGGGGCGACGCCGGCGTTGGCGAGCGAGCCGTTCCAGTCGCTGAAGATGTACCAGAAGTTGATGTTGCCGTAGGTGGCGCAGGCCTGGTTGCCCGTGTTCGTGAGCGCGTAGCTGTTGGGCTGGTAGGGCGTGTAGTAGTAGAGGTTCGCCGTGGCCTGGTTGCGGATCGCGACCGGCGACGAGCCGCAGGACGTGTCCGGGTTGAAGAGGATGCTCGGCGTCGTGCCCGCGGCGTAGGCCGTGAAGTTCGAGCCGGAGCCGGGCGGGTTCGCGTACTTCTTGAACTGGCGGGCCGCGCCGTAGACCTGGGTGAAGAAGCCGGCGGAGCCGTTGTCGCAGCCGGTGCTGTCGGGGCAGTTGAAGCCGGTCGCGCGGTTGTAGAGGCGCTCGGTGGGGCTCGTCGTCGAGACGAGGCTCGTCTCCTTCTGCACGAGGACGGCGAGCACGAGCGGGCTGATGCCGCACGCCTCGCCGACGCCGGCGAAGATCGACGCCGCGGACTCGAGGACGCCGCCGCGGTACGCCTTGCACATCGGGTCGGCCGCCTTCGACGGCGTGACCTGGCTGAAGGCCTTGAGGCAGGGCACGCCGTTGGGCGTACCGGAGCAGTTGCGGCCCTTGTCGTCCAGGAGCGCCTGCATCTGCTGCGCCGAGCGGGCGTCGCTGTCGAAGAAGTTCGCGTCGCTGAAGATGTAGCCGGCGCGGAAGCTCTTGGTGCTCTCCGCTTCGTACTGGACCTTCACGTCGGGCAGGACGGAGCCGTCGGCGGCGGTGACCTGCGCCTCCCCCGCTCCCGGATCGACGAGGACGGACGCGGGTGGCAGCGTCTCGTCGGCGGCGGCGGCGGCGGCGACCGGGACGAGAGCGGTCCCGAGTCCGACGGCGAGGGCGAGTGCGGCGGTGAGCAGGCGCGAAGGACGGCGGTGATTCCCCATGGTCCCGAAGCCTAGGGGCAACCTCCGACTCCGCCTCCTCCCGCTCCGGACACCCGTCCGAGGGTCAGACGGACATCGTCGGAGCGCCGCAGGGCGGATGTCGGAGGTCCGTGGTCTCCTCGGCGCATGGAACTCAGCTTCGTCCTCGGCCTCGCGGTCGGCGCGCTCCTCGCCGCCGTCGTCGCCGTGCTGCTCGCCCGTGCCCGCACCCCCGACACCGCGCTCGCCCTCGAGCTGGCCACGGCGCAGGCGCGGGCCGAGGGGCTCGAGGAGCGGCACGAGTCGGTCGTGGAGCAGCACCGCGAGCACCTCGGCTCCGCCCGCGATCAGATCCGCGAGCTGCAGGAGCAGCTGCGGGTCGTCGCCGAGCGCGAGCGGCACGACGCGCGGATCCTGCAGACGCTCTCCCCCGTCGCCGAGAGCCTGCGCGGGATGCAGGAGTCGGTGCGCCGCCTCGAGAGCGAGCGCGCCGCGCAGTTCGGCGCCATCACCGAGCAGCTGGAGGGGCAGCGGCTCGCCGGGGAGAGGCTCCGCTCGACCACCGAGACGCTCGCGTCCGCGCTGCGCTCGAGCGCCAGCCGGGGTGCGTGGGGCGAGACGCAGCTGCGCAACGTCGTCGAGGCGGCCGGGCTGACGCAGCGGGTCGACTTCGACGTGCAGTTCGGCCTGGAGGGCGAGGGCGGGAAGGGCCGCGCCGACATGGTCGTCCGCCTCCCCGGCGGCAAGGCGATCGCCGTCGACGCGAAGGTGCCGTTCGACGCCTACCTCGAGGCGAGCGCGATCCCCGCCGGCGCGGGGGCCGAGGAGGAGGCCCGGCGCGCCGGTCTGCTGCGGGCGCACGTGAGGGCCCTCCGCGGGCACATCGACGCCCTCGCCGGCCGCGCCTACTGGACCGGGCTGCCGGCGAGCCCGGAGTTCGTCATCGCCTTCATCCCCAGCGAGCCACTGCTCGCCAGCGCGCTCGATGTCGACCCGACGCTGCTGGAGTACGCGTTCCGCAAGCGGGTCGCCCTCGCCTCGCCGGTGACGCTCTGGTCGGTGCTGAAGACCGTCGCCTACACCTGGCAGCAGGACGTCCTGACCGACGACGCGAAGCGCCTGCTCGATCTCGGCAAGACCCTCTACGCGCGGCTGGCGACCCTCGCCGACCACGCGGAGGGGCTGCGCCGCTCGATCGAGAAGACGGTCGACTCCTACAACGCCTTCGCCGGCTCGCTCGAGACCCGCGTCCTCGTCACCGCGCGCCAGTTCGACACCCTCGACGAGTCCCGCGTGATCGCGCCGGCCGGCGGCGTCACGGTGTCACCGCGCCGCCTGACCGCCGTCGAGCTCCTCGCGCCGGACGAGCGCACGGCCTGAGCCGCGGGATCTCGAGACGCCGCTCCGCGGCTACTCGACCAGCATGCGGGCGCCGCTCCGCGGCGGCTCGAGCAGGGGTGCGCCGCTCCGCGGCTACTCGACCACCGGACAGGGCGCGCCCCCATCATGCTGATCGAGTAGCGCCCGCAGGGCGCGTATCGAGATCCGCCGTCCTGCAGACGTCGGTCTCGATACGCCGCTCCGCGGCTACTCGACCAGCATGAAGCGCAACACCGGCGCACACTGCTTCAGCAGGGGTGCGCCGCTGCGCGGCTACTCGACCAGCAGGTGACGGGGTCGGCCGCCTAGACCCACTTCTCCGCGAGGTGCTGGGCCGTCACGCGACGGATCGTGCCCGAGCGCGAGCGCAGGACGATCGACTCGGTGGTGATGATGTGGCCCTCCTTGCGGACGCCCTTCACCAGCCCGCCGTTGGTCACGCCGGTGGCGACGAAGTAGGTGTTGTCGCTGCGGACCAGGTCGTTCGCGTGCAGGACGCGGTCGAGGTCGGGTCCGGCGTCGATCGCGCGCTGGCGCTCGTCGTCGTCCTTGGGGCGGAGGATGCCCTGGATCACGCCGCCGAGCGCGCGGATGGCGCACGCGGTGATGATGCCCTCGGGCGTCCCTCCGGTCCCCACGCACATGTCGACGCGCGAGTCGTGCCGAGCGGCGTTGATGCCGCCCGCGACGTCGCCGTCGAGCAGCAGCCGCGTCCCGGCGCCCGCCGCGCGGATGTCGTCGATCAGCTGCGCGTGCCGCGGGCGGTCGAGCACCGCGATGCGCATCTCGTCGACGGGCTTGCGCTTGGCCCGCGCCAGCGCGCGGATGTTCTCGCCGATCGGGCGCTCGATGTCGATGATCCCCACGCCCTCGGGCCCGGTGACGATCTTCTCCATGTAGAAGACGGCGGAGGGGTCGAACATCGCCCCGCGGTCGGCGACGGCGATCATCGACAGCGCGTTCTGCCGGCCCGCGGCGGTCAGCGAGGTCCCGTCGATCGGATCGACGGCGATGTCGGCGGCCGGCCCGGAGCCGTTGCCGACGTGCTCGCCGTTGTAGAGCATCGGCGCGTTGTCCTTCTCGCCCTCGCCGATGACGACGACCCCGTCGAAGTTGACGGTGCCGAGGAAGGTGCGCATCGCGTCGACGGCGGCACCGTCGGCGGCGTTCTTGTCGCCCTTGCCGATGAAGGGGACGGCGCGGATCGCCGCCGCCTCGGTGGCTCGGACGAGCTCCATGCCGAGGTTGCGGTCCGGGTGGAGGTAGAGCGAGTCGTGGTCGATATCGGTCACAGCGCGGAGTCCTTCGCGTTCGAGTTCGTGCAGACGGCGTCGTCGCAGGACCCGCGGAGCGGATCCCCATCCCGGAGCGGAGTCTATCCGAGGCCCGCCCCGCGCCCGGGGGACGCCCCGCAGCCGCCTCGCTAGACTCGACGCCGACGCGGGCCTCGCCCGACCCCCTCCCGTTCATCCGTCAAAGGAGATGCCATGCCCGTCGCTACCCCGGACCAGTACGCAGAGATGCTCGACAAGGCGAAGAAGGGCGGCTTCGCGTACCCCGCGTTCAACGTCTCCTCCTCGCAGACCATCAACTCGGTGCTGCAGGGCCTGTCCGAGGCCGGCTCGGACGGCATCATCCAGGTCACGACCGGAGGCGCCGACTACTTCGCCGGCCACACGGTCAAGAACCGCGCCGCCGGAGCGATCGCCTTCGCGAAGTTCGCCACCGAGGTCGCCAAGAACTACCCGGTCACGGTCGCGCTGCACACCGACCACTGCCCGCAGAACGCGCTCGAGGGCTTCGTCTACCCGCTGATCGCCGCCTCCGAGGAGGAGGTCAAGGCCGGTCGCGAGCCGCTCTTCCAGTCGCACATGTGGGACGGCTCGGCCGTGCCCCTCGACGAGAACCTGAAGATCGCCCAGGAGATCCTGCCGCGCGTGAAGGCGATCAACGCGATCCTCGAGGTCGAGATCGGCGTCGTCGGCGGCGAGGAGGACGGCGTCTCGCACGACATCAACGAGCACCTCTACACCACGCTCGACGACGCGATCGCGACCGTCGAGGCCCTCGGCTTCGGCGAGCAGGGCCGCTACATGGCCGCGCTGACCTTCGGCAACGTCCACGGCGTCTACAAGCCCGGCAACGTGCGCCTGCGTCCCGAGCTGCTCCGCGAGATCCAGGACGGCCTGCAGAAGAAGTACGGCACCGAGGCGCTCCCGCTCGACCTCGTCTTCCACGGCGGCTCCGGCTCGACGGACGAGGAGATCGCCGAGGCGGTCCGCAACGGCGTCGTGAAGATGAACATCGACACCGACACCCAGTACGCCTTCAGCCGCTCGGTCGCCGACACCGTGCTGAAGAACTACGACGGCTTCCTCAAGGTCGACGGCGAGGTCGGCAACAAGAAGGTCTACGACCCGCGCTCGTGGGGCAAGATCGCCGAGTCCGCCATGGCCGTCCGCGTCGCCGAGGCGACCCGCCAGCTCGGCTCCGCCGGCCACTCCGGCAAGTAGGGCACCGCTCCGTGACGAACGCACACGACCAGCCGGGCCGCACAGAGCGCCCGGAACCGCAGTACGGCGAGTACGCGCCGCCCGGCTGGTCGTGGACGCCTCCGGAGGACGCCGTCGTCGTCCCCGACCCGCGAGGGTCCGAGACCGATCCGCGGCCCGTGACCGCGCCCTCCGCGAAGACCGTCGCGCACCCCGTCGACCGGCTGATCACGATCATCCTGCTGGCGCTCGGCGTCTTCTTCGCCGTGCCGACGCTGCTCGACCCCTCGAGCTTCGCCACCACCCTCTCCGAGCTGTACACGAGCCAGGGCATCGGCACCTACGCCTCCCCCGACCTCGCCCGCACCCTCGGGCTGGTCGTGGCGCTCGCGCAGGCGCTGATCGTCGCGTTCGCGGTCTGGATCTCGATCCGCCGGCTGCGGGCCGGCAAGCGCGCGGTGCTCGTGCCGATCCTGGGGATCGTCGCGACGGTCGTGCTCTCGCTGACGGTCGCGGCCATCGCGATCCTCGGCGATCCGACCTTCGCCGACTACGTCTCGCGGATGTCCGCCGGGACCGGCACGGACGTCTAGCGCCCGACCCGCTGACGCGAAGAAGGCCGCCCTCCCTCGGGAGCGGCGGCCTTCTCCTCGTTCTGCGTGCGGAGCGTCAGGCGCTGACGGAGGCGCTCACGCGTCCGCCGGCCCCGCGGGCGTCGCGCTTGCCGGCGACGTCCTTGCGCAGCTCCTTGGGGAGCGAGAACATCAGGTCCTCCTCGGCCGTCTTGACCTCCTCGACGTCGCCGTAGCCGGCGGCGGCGAGGTCGTCGAGCACCTCGCGGACGAGGACCTCGGGCACCGAGGCGCCGCTGGTGACGCCGACGGTGCGGATGCCGTCGAGCCACTCCTGCTTGATCTCGCTGGCGTAGTCGATCCGGTACGCGGCCTTCGCGCCGTACTCGAGCGCGACCTCGACGAGGCGGACCGAGTTCGAGGAGTTGGCCGAGCCGACCACGATGACCAGCTCGGCGTGCTCGGCGACCTTCTTGATCGCGACCTGGCGGTTCTGGGTGGCGTAGCAGATGTCGTCGCTCGGCGGGTTCTGCAGGTTCGGGAAGCGCTCGCGGAGGCGGCGCACCGTCTCCATCGTCTCGTCGACCGAGAGCGTGGTCTGCGAGAGCCAGACGACCTTGTCCGGGTCCTTCACCACGATGTTCGGGACGTCGTCGGGGCTGCCGACCAGGGTCACGTGATCGGGAGCCTCGCCCGCGGTGCCCTCGACCTCCTCGTGCCCCTCGTGGCCGATCAGGAGGATCTCGAAGTCGTCGCGCGCGAAGCGGACGGCCTCGCGGTGCACCTTGGTGACCAGCGGGCAGGTCGCGTCGATCGCCTGGAGCCCCCGGTCGGCCGCGTCCTGCACGACCGCCGGCGAGACGCCGTGCGCGCTGAAGACGATGTGCGAGCCCTCGGGGACCTCGTCGACCTCCTCGACGAAGATCGCCCCCTGGCTCTCGAGCGTGGAGACCACGTGCACGTTGTGCACGATCTGCTTGCGCACGTAGACGGGGGCGCCGTAGTGCTCGATGGCCTTCTCGACGGCGACGACCGCGCGGTCGACGCCGGCGCAGTAGCCGCGCGGGGCGGCGAGGAGCACCCGCTTGGCACCGTCGACGGGCTCGTCGCGCAGGCGCCCGGTAGCGCGGGGCATGCGCGGCATGGGCAGGCTGATCGGGGCTTCACTCACCCCGCGATTCTACGCGGTGCATCCTGTGCTCCCCGCGGAAGGGCCGGATCCGCTGACCGGCGGCCGGACGGGCCGCCTCGCGCCCGGCCCGGCGCCGCGGCCGCCGAGGTGTCGGAGGCATCCCGTACCGTTGTCGTCGCGGGTCCGCCGCCCGCTCCCCCGCCCGCCCGCTCCAGCGAAGGCACCGATGACAGACGCCCCTCCCACCGCCGATGCTCCCTGGCCGGTCGGTCTGCTCGCGAGCAAGATCAAGGGCTGGATCGAGCGCCTCGGCACCGCGTGGGTCGAGGGTGAGATCACGCAGTGGGGCGTCTCCGGCGGCAACGTCTACGGCAAGCTGAAGGACCTCTCCGGCGACGCCACCGTCGGCTTCACCGTCTGGTCCTCGGTCCGGGCCCGCCTCCCGGCGGACCTCAAGCAGGGCGACCGGGTGATCGCGCTGGTCAAGCCGAACTACTGGGTCAAGGGCGGCACGCTCTCGATGCAGGTGTTCGAGATGCGGCACGTCGGGCTCGGCGATCTGCTCGAGAAGCTCGAGCGGCTGCGCCGGCAGCTCGCCTCGGAGGGGCTGTTCGAGCCGGCGCGCAAGCAGCGGCTGCCCTTCCTTCCGCACGGGATCGGCCTGATCACCGGCAAGGACTCCGACGCCGAGAAGGACGTCCTCCGCAACGCCCAGCTGCGCTGGCCGGCCGTCCGCTTCCGCGTCGTGCACGCCGCCGTGCAGGGCGAGCGCACGGTGTCCGAGGTGACCTCGGCCCTGCGCACGCTCGACGCCGACGCGAGCATCGACGTGATCGTGATCGCCCGCGGCGGCGGCGACTTCCAGAACCTGCTCGGCTTCAGCGACGAGTCCCTCGTGCGGGCGGTCGCGGCCTGCACCACCCCCGTGGTCAGCGCGATCGGGCACGAGGCGGACCGCCCGCTGCTCGACGACGTCGCGGACCTCCGCGCGTCCACCCCGACCGACGCGGCGAAGCGGGTCGTCCCGGACGTCTCCGACGAGCTGCTCCGGGTGCAGCAGGCGCGGCTGCGGATGACCACCCGCGTCAGCGGGCTCGTCTCGCACGAGATCGACCGCCTGTCGCAGCTGCGCTCGCGGCCGGTCCTGGCCCAGCCTCGCGTCCTGGTCGACCAGCGCTCCGAGGAGCTGACCCGCTGGGTCGCCCGCGGCGCCGAGCTGGTCGAGCGGCGGATCGAGCGCGCCCACCTCGAGGTCGAGCGCCTGCACGGCCACCTCCGCGCGCTGTCGCCGCAGCACACCCTCGACCGCGGCTACGCGATCGTGCAGAACGGCAACGGTCACGTGGTCCGCACCCCGCAGGACGCGGCCGAGGGCGAGGCGCTCGTGCTCACCCTCGCCGAGGGCGCCGTCGCCGCCCGCTCGACAGGGCCCGCCGCCGATCCCGCCGGCCGCGGCTGACCCGTCCCGCTCCCACCCGCCCGCGCCCTCCTCGCAGCCCCGATCGATAGGATCACCCCCATGGCCGACGCCCGCACCGACTCCCCCGCCGTGCCGTCGAGCGACCCCGTCCCGACCCGCGAGACCGACGTCTCCGGCTTCAGCTACGAGCAGGCGCGCGACGAGCTCGTCCGCGTCGTCTCCGAGCTCGAGCAGGGCAGCTCCACCCTCGAGCGCTCGCTCGCCCTCTGGGAGCGCGGCGAGGCGCTCGCGGCCCGCTGCGAGGAGTGGCTGATCGGTGCCCGCGCTCGGCTCGACGCCGCCCGCTCAGGCGGATCGGCCGCCGGCGGATCGAGCGCCGGATGAGCCGCGAGAAGCCGCCGCGCGTCGTCGCCGAGCTCGGCCGTCCCGAGACGGCCGCCGAGACCGCGGCCCGCAAGGCCGAGAACTCCCGGCTCTACCGCCAGCGCAAGACCGTCAACAACCTCGTCTTCTCGCTGCTCGCGACCGTCGGCGCCGTGGCGCTGATCGTGCTGATCGTCCCGCGCGGCGAGGGCACCGTCCGCGACCCGGTGGACGTGCCGGCGGTCGCCGCCCAGTTCCAGCTCGGCGAGAGCGAGACGCTCGCCGCGCCCGACATGCCCGACTCCTGGTCCTCGAACGCGGCCGAGCTGCGTGAGGACGGCGGGGTCGAGTACTGGTACGTCGGCCTGATCACGCCCAAGAGCGGCTACATCGGCGTCAGCCAGGGCTTCGACGCCGACGAGCGCTGGGTCTCCGGCCAGCTCGACAGCGCCGCGGCGACCGGCGTCGAGCAGATCGACGGCCGCGAGTGGACGGTCTACGACCACCGCGACGGTGCCGGCGAGACCGGCAACAGCCCCTACGCTCTCGAGACGACGGCCGGTGGCAGCACCTACCTCGTCTACGGCACGGCGCCGACGGACGAGATCCGCCAGGTCGTCGACGCCATCACCCCGCAGATCGGCCAGGAGGAGTCCCGTTGAGCTTCGATCCGTCGAGTCCCCAGCACGAGGTCCCGCAGAGCATCGTCGTCGCGCGCGAATCGCGCCCGCCGTCGTGGGTCTGGAAGGAGATGCTGCGCGGCAACCAGCGCTTCGTCGCCGGCGAGCCCCGCCACCCCCGCCAGGACGTCGAGCGCCGCAACGAGCTCGCCGCCGAGCAGAAGCCGCTCGCCGCGCTCTTCGGCTGCAGCGACTCGCGCCTTGCAGCCGAGATCATCTTCGACCTCGGCCTCGGCGACCTCTTCGTGGTCCGCAACGCCGGCCAGGTCATCGCCGATTCGATCATCGGCTCCCTCGAGTACGGCGTCGCCGTGCTCGGCGTGAAGCTGATCCTCGTCCTCGGCCACGACGAGTGCGGAGCGGTCAAGGCCGCGATCCAGTCGCAGGCGCCCGACGCCGAGCGCCTCCCGCCGCACATCGAGCACCTGATCGAGCCGATCATCCCGGCCGTCCGCCGCATCGTCGGCCCGCAGCCCGACGGCCGCGTGCTCGTCGACCCGTCGACGACCGACGCCCTCGCGGTCGGCCGCGAGCACCTCCGCGACACCGTCGCCGAGCTGCTGCAGCGCTCCCCGCTCATCGCCGACGCGGTCGCCGCGGGAGAGCTCGCGGTCGTCGGCGCCAACTACCGCCTCGCCGACGGCACCGTCGACTCCGACGTGGTCCTCGGCATCGATCCGCCGCAGATGAGCCCGTACCGCTCGGAGCAGGAGCGCACCTCCAGCCCCCTGCAGAGCGTGTCGGGCCCCGACGCGACCGCTCCGGCCGCCGAGCAGCCGACCACCGACCTCCTCTCACCGAACCGATGAACCGAACAGAACAGGACGAACACAGCGTGGTGGACACCTCCCCGACCGACTCCGGCGCCGACGACGCCTTCCGCATCGAGCACGACACGATGGGCGAGGTCCGCGTCCCGCGCGACGCGCTCTACGCCGCGCAGACGCAGCGCGCGGTCGAGAACTTCCCGATCTCCGGCGCCGGCCTCGAGCCCGCCCAGATCGCGGCCCTCGCCCGGATCAAGAAGGCCGCGGCCCTCGTCAACGCCGATCTCGGCGTGCTCGACGGCGAGATCGCCCGCTCCATCGCCGACGCGGCCGACCTCGTCGTCGGCGGCGGCTACGGCGAGCACTTCCCGATCGACGTCTATCAGACCGGCTCCGGCACGTCGTCGAACATGAACATGAACGAGGTGCTCGCCACCCTCGCGACGACCGCGCTCGGCCGCGCGGTGCACCCGAACGACCACGTCAACGCCTCGCAGTCCTCGAACGACGTCTTCCCGACCTCGGTGCACGTCGCCGTGACCGGCGCGCTGATCCAGGACCTGGTGCCCTCGCTCGAGCACCTGGCCGAGGCCCTCGAGACCAAGGCCGAGCTGTGGGCCGAGGTCGTCAAGGCCGGCCGCACCCACCTGATGGACGCGACGCCCGTCACCCTCGGCCAGGAGTTCGGCGGCTACGCGGCGCAGATCCGCCTCGGCATCGAGCGCGTGCAGTCCGCCCTCCCCCGGGTCGCGGAGGTCCCGCTCGGCGGCACCGCCGTCGGCACCGGCATCAACACGCCCGCCGGCTTCCCGGCGAAGGTCATCGCCCGCCTCGCGGAGGAGACCGGCCTGCCCGTCACCGAGGCGCGCAACCACTTCGAGGCGCAGGGCGCCCGCGACTCGCTCGTCGAGGCGTCCGGCGCGCTCCGCGTGCTCGCCGTCAGCCTCACCAAGATCAACAACGACCTGCGCTGGATGGGCTCCGGCCCGAACACCGGTCTCGGCGAGCTGAGCATCCCGGACCTCCAGCCCGGCTCGTCGATCATGCCCGGCAAGGTGAACCCGGTGATCCCGGAGGCGGTCCTGATGGTCTGCGCCCGCGTGATCGGCAACGACGCGACGATCGCCTGGGCCGGAGCCTCGGGAGCCTTCGAGCTGAACGTCGCCATCCCGGTGATGGGCACGGCGCTGCTGGAGTCGATCCGCCTGCTCACCGCCTCGGCCACGCTGCTCGCCGACAAGACCATCGACGGCCTCGAGGCCAACGTCGAGCACGCGCGAGCTCTCGCCGAGTCCTCGCCCTCGATCGTCACGCCGCTGAACAAGGTGATCGGCTACGAGGCCGCCGCCAAGGTCGCGAAGAACTCGGTCGCGAAGGGCATCACCGTCCGCGAGTCCGTCGTCGACCTCGGCTTCGTCGAGCGCGGCGAGGTGACGGAGTCGCAGCTCGACAGCGCCCTCGACGTCATGTCGATGACCCACCCGGGCTGAGCCCCGCTCTCATGCTGGTCGAGTAGCGCCGCACGCGCGTATCAAGACCCCCACTCCAGACAACGGTGGATCTCGATACGCCCGCTCCGCGGGCTGCTCGATCAACATGGACCGGGCCGCCGCCGTGGGACGGGCGCCCACACCATGCTGGTCGAGTAGCGCCGCAGGCGCGTATCGAGACCCACCGCGGCCAGGACGTCGGCCGTCAGCGCGCGGCCGGCCGCCGCGCCCACGACGGCGCGCGCTCGGGTCGAGGACCGATGCCGACCAGTGCCGCCGGCACGACGGCGAGCCCGGGCAGCAGCCGGAGCAGCACCGCGAGCGCGGTCGGCGGTCCCGAGAGCCGCCCGTTCAGCGCCGGCAGGATCAGCCTCGCGTGCAGGACCCGCTGCAGCGACTGGATCAGCATCGCGGGCAGCGCGCGCCGGCGCTGCACCCGCGCGAGCACGCGGTCGCCCGTTGCCGTCCGCAGCACACCGCGGCGCAGCGGCCCGGCCAGCAGCCGCGCGGCCGCCACCGCGTCCTGCACGGCCAGGTTGATGCCGACGCCGCCCACCGGCGACATCGCGTGCGCCGCGTCGCCGAGGCAGAGCACCCCTGGAGCGTGCCAGCGCGGCAGCCGCTCGAGCCGGACGTCGAGGTGCTTCACGTCGTCCATCGACGCGATCCCCGCCACGTCCTCGGCGACCTCGGGGAGCAGATCGGCCGCCTCCACCCGGAACGCCTCGATCCCCCGCTCCCGCACCGCCGCGTCGGTGCCTTTGAGCCCCAGCCGCGCGATCTGCAGGTAGCCGTCGCGCGGGATCGCGATCGACACCCGCCCGCGCCCGATCCGCGGCAGGAGCGACTCGCCCACGGCCCGCGCGGTCGGCAGGCGGTACCACCAGACGTCGAAGCCGACCGCCAGCGACCGCACGGGCAGTCCGGACGAGCGGCGCACGGCCGACCAGCGCCCGTCGCAGGCGACCGTCAGATCGGCGAGCAGGCGCCCCTCCCCGGCCGGCGACCGGTACTCGACGCCGACGACCCGCCCGCCCTCGCGGACGACGCCGGTCACCTCGTGCTCGGTGAGGAGCGTGAAGCAGCGCTCGGCCTGCGCCGCCTCGGCGACCAGGGCCAGCAGGTCCCACTGCGGCACCATCGCGACGTACGGGTGGCGCACCGGCAGCCGCGCGAAGTCCGCGATCACCACGTCGCGCCCGTCGCGGCCGGGGATCGTCACCCGCTCCACCCGCGAGTGCCGGATCGCCTCGAAGCGGTCGAGGAGCCCGAGGTCCTCGAGCAGCCCGAGCGTCGTCGGATGCACCGTGTCGCCGCGGAAGTCGCGGAGGAAGTCGGCGTGCTTCTCCAGCACCGTCACCGCGACGCCGGCCCGCGCCAGCAGCAGACCGAGCACCAGGCCCGCCGGCCCGCCGCCCACGATCGCGCAGGTCGTCCCCCGCTGCAGGGCCGCGCTCCCACCGTCCACCCCGTCGTCTCCGTCGCCGTCCGCCACGTCGGCCTCCTCGCTCGGCACTCGGTCTACACCTCCGCGGCCGTGCGGACCAGCGTCCGAGGCTCGCCTGTCACGCCCCGACGATGACGATCCAGAACGCGGCGAGCTGGAACGGCCCGAACGGGATCCGCTCGCCCCCGCCCCGCAGCGCCGACGGCAGACTCCACGCCCCGGCCAGGACGAACGCGAGCACCGGCGCCAGGAGGGCGAGCGCCGGATCGACCGCCGCGAGCGGGAGCGCCAGCCCCGTCCCGAGCTTCACGTCGCCCCGGCCGAGCCCGCCCGCGGCGTGCAGCACCCCGAGCGCGAGCGCCGTCGCCAGCGCGGCGGGCAGCTCCCCCGGCACCCGCCCCGAGAGCGACTCGCCGACCATCGACGCGAGCCCCGCCAGCAGGATCGGCACCGTCAGCGCGTTCGGCAGCCGCCGCTCGCGCACGTCCGCGACCACGAGCGGCACGGTCGCCGCAGCGACGACGAGGATGACGATCGCCGCGAGCCCCTCGACCCGCGCGAGCCCGATCGCGCCGAGCAGAAGCGCGCCGACGAGCGCCGCCGAGAGGTCCTGGAGCCGGTGCATCCGGAGACTGTAGGGCCGATCGCCCCGCGCCCGCCGGAGTTCTCCACAGGCGATGCCGGACGTCCGCCCGTCACTCCCGGGGCGGCACCGACCCGAGCAGCGCGTTCGCGAAGAGCCCGTGCGCGGACTCGTCGTCGGAGGGGTGGAAGAGCCCGGCGAGCACGTCGCGGTAGAGCCGGGAGAGCTCGGAGTCGCGGCGGTAGGACGAGCCGCCCGAGACGCGGACGGCGCT
This sequence comes from Rathayibacter sp. VKM Ac-2928, assembly GCF_022815545.1. NCBI lineage: Bacteria > Bacillati > Actinomycetota > Actinomycetes > Micrococcales > Microbacteriaceae > Rathayibacter > Rathayibacter sp. VKM Ac-2928. Next base: position 833,380 of record NZ_JALGRU010000001.1, on the reverse strand, counting down.
CTCGACGATGCGCAGTGCCGCCTCGGTGGTGCGGATCTTCACGCCGACGAGCGACGGGAACCAGGCCGCCCCGCGCTCGACCAGGGCGTCGACGTCGGCCGCCGCGCTCGCGAGCGGTGCCCGGAGTCCGTCGAGCAGGATCGCGGCGTCGGCGAGGCGCCAGCGGATGTCCGGGTCCTCGGAGAGCGGCCGCCCGCCGACCCGGAGCGACGTCCGCTTCCGCGCCGACGCCACGCCGAGCTCGAGGGCGCGCTGGGCCACCCCGAGGTAGACCGAGGCGATCAGCAGCTCGAAGTCGGCGAAGATCGCGAAGACCAGCGGGTCGGCGGTCGGGCCGACGGGCAGCGAGCGGAACATCCGCGCGGCCGGCACCTCGACGCCGTCGAGCACCGTGGTCCGGCTCTGCGTCGCGCGCATGCCGAGGGTGTCCCAGTCGTCGTGCACAGTGAGCCCCGGCATCGGCGCGTCCGGCGACGGCCGGTCGACGAAGCCGTGCACGAGCCGCGGCTCCGGCCCGCTGTCGTCGCGGCCGAAGACGCCGAGCCGGGTCCAGGCCGGCGAGAGCGAGGTGAAGATCTTGGTTCCGGTGAAGCGGTAGCCGCCGTCGCCGAGCGGCTCCGCGCGGGTGAGCGAGTCGGAGAGCACGAGGTCGTTGCCGGGCTCGCTGTTGCCGAAGGCGAAGACGTGCCCGGCCGCCGCGTCGACCAGCACGTGCTCGAGCGAGGCGTCGCCGCGGGCGCGCAGAGCCTTCGCGATGCCGGTCCAGACCAGGTGCATCGTGGTCGCGAGCGCGGTCGCGGGAGCGGCCGTCGCCAGCCGGGTGTGCTCGGCCGTGACCTGCTCGAGACCGAGGCCGCCGCCGCCGAGCTCCGCCGGGACGAGCATCGTCAGATACCCGGCGGCCTTCAGCTCCTCGAGGTCCTCGGTGAAGAAGACGTTGCGCGCGTCGTAGTCGGCCGCGCGGAGGCGGAAGCGCTCGAGGAGCGCGTCGTCGAGGATGCTCACCCGCCCCACGCTACGCGCCGCAGCCCCGGATCACTCCAGTCGCGGAGCACCTCCGGCACGCGGAACGACCTCCGGCTCGCGGGAACAGGTCGATCCGGCGAGCCGGGACCGGTTCCGCGAGCCGGAGGCCGCTCAGACGCGAGCCGCCGGCGGGGAGGACTCAGGCCGACTCGTTCGACTCCAGCATCTCTGTGACCAGCGCCGCGATCGCCGACCGCTCGGAGCGGGTCAGCGTCACGTGCGCGAACAGCGGGTGCCCCTTCAGCGTCTCGATCACCGAGGCGACGCCGTCGTAGCGGCCGACGCGCAGGTTGTCGCGCTGGGCGACGTCGTGGGTGAGCACCACCCGCGAGTTCTGGCCGACCCGCGACAGCACCGTCAGCAGCACGTTGCGCTCGAGCGACTGCGCCTCGTCCACGATCACGAACGCGTCGTGCAGCGAGCGCCCGCGGATGTGCGTCAGCGGCAGCACCTCGAGCATCCCGCGCTCGATCACCTCGTCGAGCACGTTCTGCGAGACCAGCGCGCCGAGGGTGTCGAAGACCGCCTGCGCCCAGGGGTTCATCTTCTCGGCGGCGTCGCCGGGCAGGAAGCCGAGGTCCTGGCCGCCGACCGCGTAGAGCGGCCGGAACACCATGATCTTCTTGTGCTGGCGCTTCTCCAGCACCGCCTCGAGCCCCGCGCAGAGCGCGAGCGCCGACTTGCCGGTGCCGGCCCGGCCGCCGAGCGAGACGATGCCCACCTCCTGGTCGAGCAGCAGGTCGATCGCGAGCCGCTGCTCCGCGGAGCGGCCGTGCAGCCCGAAGACGTCCTTGTCGCCGCGCACCAGCGTGATCTGGCGCTTGCCGGTCACCCGGGCGAGCGCGGAGCCGCGATCCGAGTGCACGACCAAGCCGGTGTTGATCGGGATGTCGGCGACCTCGTCGGTGAACAGCCGCTCGCGGTCGTAGAGCTCGCTCATCTGGTCGCCCTGGAGGGTGACGTCGTCCATGCCCGTCCAGCCCGACTCGGGGGCGAGCTCGGCGAGGTACTCCTCGGCGGTGAGGCCGATCGACGCGGCCTTCACGCGCATCGGCATGTCCTTCGACACGACGGTGACGAGGGCGCCCTCGCTCTGCAGGTTCATCGCCACGGCGAGGATCCGCGAGTCGTTGTCGCCGAGCTGCAGCCCGCTGGGCAGCACCGACATGTTCGAGTGGTTCAGCTCGACGCGGAGGGTCCCGCCCCGGCCGACCCGGATCGGGAAATCCAGCCGCTCGTGCTTGACCCGCAGCTCGTCGAGGTGCCGCAGCGCCTGGCGGGCGAAGTAGCCGATCTCGGGGTCGTTGCGCTTGCCCTCGAGCTCGCTGATCACGACGATCGGCAGGACGACGGCGTGCTCCGCGAAGCGGAACATCGAGGAGGGATCCGACAGCAGCACCGAGGTGTCGAGGACGTAGGTGCGCTGGAGCTGCTCGGTGCGATCCGAGGAGCCGTGCTGCGCGCGGCGGTGGACCGCGCCCTGCGTGCCGTTCTGCGGATCCGTACCCTGGGGAACTGTCACGTCGACTCTCCACATTCCGGGGGCCGGAGCCCCCGACTCACTTCAGAGGATTCGAGTCGGCCGGTGGTGCGTCTCGGCACCGCGCAGTTCCTTCACTGGCAGTCATCGAGTCGTACTTGTGTGGCCGACTCGACCAGGTGCGTCACCTGATGATCCGAACCTAATCCCGGAAATGACAGCCGTGTGGTTCTTGCCGAGACGAACGTGTAACGGCTATGTGAACAGCGCGCGCGGGAGGGCAGCTCAGCTGCCGAAGCGGCGGTGCCGGCCGGCGTAGTCACGCAGCGCCCGGAGGAAGTCGACCTCGCGGATATCGGGGCCGAGCGCCTCCATGAAGTAGAACTCGCTGTGCGCGCTCTGCCAGAGCATGAAGTCGGAGAGGCGCTGCTCGCCCGAGGTGCGGATCACCAGATCCGGGTCGGGCTGACCGCTTGTGTAGAGGTGCTCGCCGATCAGCTCGGGGGTGAGCAGGCCCGCGACGTCCTCGATCGAGGAGCCGCGCTTGCCGTGCTCGTCGAGGATGCTGCGGACCGCCTGCGCGATCTCGTGGCGGCCGCCGTAGCCGACCGCGAGGTTGATGTGCAGGCCGGTGTGCGCGACGGTGCGCTCCTCCGCGCGGTCGAGCGCCGAGACGAGCGACTCCGGCAGCCCGTCGTCCGAGCCTACGTGCTGCACGCGCCACTCGGGCTGCTGCGAGACCTCCTCGGCGAGGTCGGCGATGATCGCGATCAGCTCGGTGAGCTCGGAGCTCTCCCGGCCGACCAGGTTGTCCTGCGAGAGCAGGTAGAGGGTGACGTGCCGGATGCCGAGCTCGTCGCACCACTGCAGGAACTCGTGCACCTTCGCCGCGCCCGCGCGGTGGCCGTGCGCGGCCGTCTCCAGCGCGCGCTGGCGGGCCCAGCGGCGGTTGCCGTCGATGATCATCGCGACGTGGTTCGGCAGCGCGGCGCCCTCGAGACTCGAGCGCAGCCGCTTCTTGTAGACGCCGTAGAGCAGGTCGCTCCCCACGGGCAGTCTCGGCTTCGGCACGGTGCCACGGTAGTCGAAACCGCGGCCCGGTACCGGACCACGGCTGTTCCCCCGTTCGAGCAGGCTCTCCCGGTCGCCCTGCGGCGGCGGGTCGTATCCTCGTCCGTATGAGCCACCGGCCGACCTCCCCCACGCCCGATCCGGATGCGCGCGCCGTGGCGGAGGACGACGCGGCCGGCCCGTCGCTCCCCGCCCTCCCGCTCGTCGAGGACGAGATCGAGCACGGCCCGGCGACGGAGGCGCGACCGACCTGGCGCGGCTGGATCCACGCCGGACTGTTCCCGGTCGCGATCGTCGCGGGCATCGTCCTGGTCAGCGTCGCCGACGGCGCACCGGCGAAGTGGGCGGCGACCGTGTTCGCCGTCTCGTCGCTGCTGCTCTTCGGCAACTCGGCGCTCTACCACCGCTTCGACTGGTCGCCGCGGACCAAGATGATCCTCAAGCGGATCGACCACGCGAACATCTTCCTGCTGATCGCCGGCACCTACACGCCGCTCGCCGCGCTCGCTCTGCCGCCCGCGCAGGGCTCGCTGCTGCTGGTCCTGGTCTGGGCGGGGGCGCTGCTCGGGATCGGCTTCCGGGTGTTCTGGATCTCCGCGCCGCGCTGGCTCTACGTGCCGCTCTACCTGCTGCTGGGCTGGGCGGCGGTGATGTACCTCGGCCCGCTGTTCGAGGCGAGCGCGGCGATGATGGTGCTCGTGCTGGTCGGCGGCCTCTGCTACTCCGTCGGCGCGGTCATCTACGGGATCAAGCGGCCGAACCCGGTGCCCGGGGTCTTCGGCTTCCACGAGATCTTCCACGCGCTGACCGCGGTGGCGTTCCTCTGCCACTGGACGGCGGCGCTGATCGTCTGCCTGAACCCGACCTACAACGTCGGCTGAGCGCGGGAGGCGTCACCGCCCTGAAATCAGCGCCCGGGCGTCAGCGTCCGGACGGGGCGTCCTCCGCGCGCTCGCGCTCCTCGGAGTCGAGCTGCTCGTTGACCTGGGCGCGGTAGGTCGTCCGGCGGACGCGGCGGACCATGTCGAGCGCGAGGAACACGGCGGCGAGCGCGATCACGAACATCGTGATGAAGCCGAACAGGCCGGGCGTCACCGTGTCCTCGTTGAACTCCGGCGCGGTCGTCGGCACCGGCGTGGCCTCAGCGGCGCGGATCAGGGCGACGTTGGCGGCCTCGAGCACGGTCGCGGCGATCATGCGGACTGCTCCTCGGAGGCGGGGGCGGCGAGGGCGGCGTCATCCGGCAGCGCGACATCGATCCCGGCGAAGAGGTCGGTCTCCGGCGTCGGCGCGTCGACCCGGCTCTGCACGAGCTGGAAGTCGTCGGTCGGCCACGCGGCGTCGATCGCCGAGTGCGGGAGGAAGAAGAACTTGTTGTCCGGCGCGACCTGGCTCGCGTGCGCCAGCAGGGCGGCGTCGCGGCGGTCGTGGAAGCCGGAGACGACGATCTTCGTGGTGGCGAGGTAGGGCGTCTCCTCGTTCCAGCGCTTCATCTCCTCGAAGGCCGCGAGCAGCGGGTCCTCCGGGTCGATCGCGCGGATGTGCTCGGCGATGGCGCGCAGCTTCTGCGAGCTGAACACGCGGTCGTAGTAGAGCTTCGAGACCGACCAGGCGGCGCCGGTGCCGGGGTACTCGTCGGCCTCGCCCGCGGCGCGGAACGCCTCGACCGCGACCTGGTGCGCCCGGATGTGGTCCGGGTGCGGGTAGCCGCCGTTCTCGTCGTAGCTGATGATCACGTGCGGGCGGAACCGGCGGACGAGGCGCACCAGCGGTGCCGACGCGGTCGGCAGCGGCAGGCCGGCGAAGGAGTCCGCGGCGACGGCGCCGTCCTCGGGCATCCCGGAGTCGACGAAGCCCAGCCAGGCGTGCTCGATGCCGAGCGCGCGCTGCGCGGCGGCCATCTCGTAGCGGCGCAGGCCGCCCATGTCGCGCTCGGCGTGCGCGCGGGCGCCGAGCGCCTCGTTCAGAACGGAGCCGGCCTCGCCGCCGGTGCAGGAGACGACCATGACCTCGGCACCGCGGGCGGCGTAGGAGGCGAGGGTCGCGGCGCCCTTGCTGGACTCGTCGTCCGGGTGGGCGTGCACGGCGAGCAGGCGCGGGACCTCGCGCGGCGCCACAGCGGCAGGCGCCTCTGAATCTGCGGAGACCTGGACGGCCTGGGACACGATCGCTCGATTCGTCGGGGTTTAATGGGGGGGCGTCGCTCGGTTTTCACCGGCGCACGTCACCCGCCAGAATAGTCGCTTCACCCCAGGGAGTTCCGTGGCCGCCCGAACGTCCGAGAGCGACGAGCGCGCGAGCGACCCCGCCCTCGACCCGGACGCCGTCCGCGCCGCCGGCCCTCTGGCTTCCCGCTACGGGCGCACCCCGCGCAGCCGCCGCGGCGACCGGCGCCTCTTCGCCCTCGTCGCCGTCGCCTTCGTCGCGGTCTTCGCCGCCTGGGTGATCTGGGCCGGCCTCGACGGCGCCCGCGACGGCGTCGACGTGCAGGACACCGCGCACGTGGTCGTCGACGACCGCACCGTCCAGGTGTCGTTCGACCTCACCGTCCCCACCGGCCGCGACGCCGCCTGCGCCGTCCAGGCGCTCAACGAGCAGTCCGCCGTGGTCGGCTGGCTCGTCGTCGAGTACCCCGCGTCCAGCGATCGCTTCCGCTCCTACACCGAGACGGTGCGCACCACGGAGCTCGCCACGACAGGTTTGATCTCCTCCTGCTGGCTCCCGTAGGGTGTCGGGGTGCCCTGACGGACTCGTCGGGGCCTTGTCTTTTCCCCCGCCGCACGCCCTCGGTCGATCCGCTCGACGGGCCAGGCGCCCGACAGCACCGTCGGTCGCGCGCGGCCGTCATGTGAGGAGCCCACCATGGCCGACCAGCCTCAGGTCACCTGGATGACCCAGGAGTCGTACGACCGCCTCCAGGCGGAGCACACCGAGCTGTCCACCAACGGACGCCTCGAGATCGCCAAGCGCATCGAGGTCGCGCGCGAGGAGGGCGACCTCAAGGAGAACGGCGGCTACCACGCCGCCAAGGACGAGCAGGGCAAGATCGAGGCGCGCATCCGCCAGCTGACCGCGCTGCTGCGCGAGGCCGAGATCGGCACGCCGCCCGAGAGCCACGGAGTCGTCGAGGCCGGCACGATCATCACCGCCGAGATCGCCGGCGACGAGTCGCGCTTCCTCCTCGGCAACCGCGAGATGGCGGGCGAGAGCGACCTCGACGTCTACAGCCCGCAGAGCCCGCTCGGCGGCGCGATCATGGGCCTGAAGGTCGGCGACTCCACCACCTTCGAGGCCCCCAACGGCCGGAACATCACCGTGAAGGTCGTCGACGTCGAGACCTGGAACGGCCACTGAGCACGTCACGGTGACCCGTCCGCGGCGTTGTCGTGAGTCACTCCGCGAGATGCCGCTTGTGCGCTCGACACGCCGTGTCGAAGCGTCACAAGTGGCATCTCGCGTATCCGGCGGACTAGCCGCGGGAGAGGCGCGGGCTGTAGCCGGCGTCGCGGAGGACCTGGAGGACGCGGTCGGCGTGCTCGGGGCCGCGGGTCTCGACGCTGATCTCGAGCTCGACCTCGCTGATCTGCAGGCCGCGGCCGTGCCGGGTGTGCAGCACCTCGACGACGTTGGCGTTGGCCTCCGAGATCAGGTCGGCGATCCGCGCGAGCTGGCCCGGCCGGTCCGGCAGGCCGATGCTCATCTTCAGGTAGCGCTCGGAGGCGGCGAGGCCCCGGCTGATCACCCGCTCCATCATCAGCGGATCGATGTTGCCGCCGGAGAGGATGACCGCGGTGCGGCCCGCGTTGCGGATCTTGCCGGTGAGGATCGCGGCGATGCCGACGGCTCCGGCCGGCTCGACGACGAGCTTCGCGCGCTCGAGCAGCACGAGCAGGGCGCGGGCGGTGTCGTCGTCCTCGACGGTGACGACCTCGTCGACGACCTCGCGGATGATCTCGAAGTTCAGCTGACCGGGCTTCGCGACCGCGATGCCGTCGGCGATGGTGGGCGAGATCGTGATGGCGATCGGCTCGCCGGCCGCGAGCGAGAGCGGGTAGGGCGCGGCGTTCGCCGCCTGGACGCCGATGACGCGCAGCGTGCGGCCCTCCTGGGCGGCCTTCTGCTTCGCCGCCGACGCGACGCCGGCGATGAGCCCGCCGCCGCCGATGGGGACGACGAGCGTCTCGACGCCGGGCGCCTGCTCGAGGATCTCCAGGCCGATGGTGCCCTGGCCCGTGATCACATCGGGGTGGTCGTAGGGCGGGATGAAGACCGCGCCGGTGCTCTCGGCGAACTCGGCCGCCGCGGCGAGCGCCTCGTTGAAGATGTGCCCGCTGAGCACCACCTCCGCGCCGTAGTCGCGGGTCGCCGCGAGCTTGGGCAGCGCGACGCCGATCGGCATGAAGATGGTCGCCTTGATGCCGAGCTCACGCGCGGCGAAGGCGACGCCCTGGGCGTGGTTGCCGGCCGAGGCGGCGACGACGCCGCGCTCCCGCTCCTCGGGAGTGAGGTGCGAGAGCCGGAACACGGCGCCGCGGATCTTGTAGGAGCCGGTGCGCTGCAGGTTCTCGCACTTGAGGAAGACGGGCGAGCCGAGCACCTCGGCGAGGAAGGTGCTCGTCTCCATCGGAGTGTTCGCGATGACGGGGGCGAGGACGGTTCGGGCCGCCTCGAACTCGCTCAGGGTCGGTCCGACGACGCGGCTAGTCTGCATGCTCTTCGGCAACTCTCTCGGGGGTTCGGGTCGGCGAGCGCCAGGCTCCGCTCGCGACGTAGTTGACCATGACGTTGAGGGTCGCGACGACCGGGACCGCGAAGAACGCGCCCGCGATGCCCGCGACGATCGAGCCGCCGGCGACCGCGAGGACGACGGCGAGCGGGTGCACCTTGACGGCGGAGCCCATGATCAGGGGCTGGAGGATGTGCCCCTCGAGCTGCTGGACGCCGAGGACGACGATCAGCAGGATCAGCGCGATGACCGGGCCGTTGTAGACCAGGGCGATGAAGACGGCCAGCGCGCCGGTGACGACCGCGCCGATCACGGGCACGAAGGAGCCGAGGAAGACCAGCACGCCGATCGGGATCGCGAGCGGGACGCCGAGCAGGAACGAGCCGAGCCCGATGCCCACCGCGTCGACGAAGGCGACCAGGATCTGCACCTTCACGAAGTTGGTCAGCGTGATCCAGCCCGCGCGGCCGGCCCCGTCGACGGCCCTCCGGGCGCGGTGCGGGAAGAGCCGCACGACCCAGCGCCAGATGTTCGGACCGTCGATCAGGATGAAGAGGGTCGAGAACAGCGTCAGCAGCACCCCGGTGAGCACGTGCCCGACCGTCGAGCCGACGCTGAGCGCACCGCTGACGAGCATCCCCGAGTCCTGCTGCACGGCGGCGAGCGCCTGCTGCGCGTACTGGTTGATGTCGGTCTCGGTCAGGTGCAGCGGCCCCTCGAGCAGCCACGACTTCAGGGCGTCGTAGGACTGCACGGTCTGGCGGCTGAGGTCGTCGAAGCCGGAGGTGACCTGGGTGACGACGAGGAAGAGCAGGCCGCCGATCACGAGGACGATGCCGAGCTCGGCCACCACGATCGCGAGCCACTTGGGCCAGTGGTGCCGCTGCAGGAACGTCGAGAACGGCACGAGGAGCGCCGCGATGACGATCGCGAGCAGCAGCGGGATGACGATCAGCCGCAGCTCGATCACCAGCAGGCCGATCACGGCGAGGGCACCGGCGACGACGAGGATCCGCCAGGCCCAGGCCCCGGCGATACGCATCCCGGTGCTGACGAAGGCGGCGTCCGGGTCGAGCGGGCGGGGCTGCGGAGCCCGCTCGGGAGCCGCGGCGGCGCGGACGGCGTCGCGGGCGCCGGACGTGCGGCGGGACCGGCCGAGTCTCATCCGCCCAGACTAATCCCCGCCGCATTCCGCGGGCGGAATCCGCGACAGCTCACGAGGCCGCGCGGACGGCCACCGGCCGCCGCGCGAGCGCGAGGCCGACCCGCTCCCCCGGCTCGAGCCGGATCCCGGCCGCGTGCTGGACGACGAGCTCGTCCCCCTGCTCGGTGCGGACCGTGGAGCGGCGCACCGGTCCGAGGAAGCTGGTCGCGAGGACCACGGCAGGCAGATCGCCCGGAGCGCCGCCCGGCACGATCTCGATGTCCTCGGGGCGGAGGAACGCCGAGACGGCGCCGTCGACGGCCGCGCTGTCCACCAGGGGCAGGCGCGCTCCGAGCACCGAGACGGCCCCGCTCGAGACGACCCCCGGCACGACGTTCGAGAGCCCGACGAAGTGCGCGACGAACGGCGACGACGGCCGGGCGTAGAGGTCCTCGGGCGCGCCGAGCTGCTCGATCCTCCCCGCGTTCATCACCGCGACCCGGTCGGCGACGGCGAGCGCCTCCTCCTGATCGTGGGTGACGAAGAAGGTGGTGATGCCGATCTCGGACTGCAGCCGCTTGATCTCGTCGCGCAGCTGCACGCGGACCTTCGCGTCCAGCGCGGAGAGCGGCTCGTCCAGGAGCAGCACCCGGGGGCGGGTCACGAGCGCCCGCGCCAGGGCGACCCGCTGCTGCTGCCCGCCGGAGAGCTGGTGCGCGTAGCGATCGCCCAGGGCGCCGAGGCCGACCAGGTCGAGCGCGTCCTGCGCGGCCGTCCGCCGCTCCTTCGCCGCGACACCGCGGGTGCGCAGCCCGAACTCCACGTTCTCGCGGGCGCGCAGGTGCGGGAAGAGCGAGTAGGACTGGAAGACCATGCCCATGTCGCGGCGGGCGACCGGCAGATCGGCGACGTCGCGCTCGTCGACCAGGATGCGGCCGGAGTCGATCCGCTCGAGCCCGCTGAGGGCGCGGAGAGCAGTGGTCTTGCCGCAGCCCGAGGGGCCGAGCAGGGCGATGAACTCCCCGGGCGCCACGTCGAACGAGACGCCGTCGAGGGCGCGAGCCGCGCCGAAGTGCCGGGCGACGTCGAGGAAGCGGACGCGGGCGCCCGGGGAGAGGGGCGCGGTCACGAGGTGCCTTTCGAGGCGCGGCGCCCGGTGGCGACGAGGCCGATCCGCGCGAGGCGGCCGATCCCGAGCAGCAGGGCGAAGGCGAACAGGAGGGAGAGGAGGGAGAAGATCACGGCGACGTAGGCGTCCTGCTTCGACACCTGCACGAGACCGGTCTGCAGGGTGGTGCGGCTGAGCAGCGAGGCGATGGTGTACTCGCCGAGGACCACGGCGACCGTGATCAGCGCGGCGGCGACGAGACCGCGGCGCAGATTCGGCAGCAGCACCCGGACGAGCACGCCGAACGGGCCGGCGCCCAGCGAGCGGGCGGCCTCCGAGAGCGTGATCGCGTCCAGGCCCGCGAGGTCGGCAGCGATCGCGCGGTAGGCGTAGGGCAGCACGAGCACGCCGTAGGCGAGCGCGAGCGTCCAGGGCGCCGAGCCGACGAGGCGGGTGATCACCGAGTACACCGGCGCGAGCCCGACGACCAGCACGATCGCGGGGACGGTCAGCGGCAGCAGGCAGACCAGCTCGAGCGGTCGGCGCAGCCGCGGCAGGCGGATCTCGACGAGGAGCATCGTCGGCACCAGCAGCACGAGCACGATCAGGGCGGTGACCACTGCGAGGATCAGCGAGTTGCCGATGCCCTGGAAGAGCGCGCGGTAGCCGCGCTCGTTCTCCGAGTCGAGGATCGCGGTCCAGTGCGAGAGGTCGTAGCCGCCGGCGCCGCGGAGGGTGAACTCCGCCATCGCGATCAGCGGCACCGCGAAGGCGAGGCCGGTGACGACCAGGACGATGCGGGAGAGAGCGCGGGTCACCGCTGCCACCGACGGGCCCGGCGCTGCAGCAGCGCGTAGCCGGACATCAGCACGATCATCACGAGGAGCATCCCGAGCGCGAGCGCGCCGGCCAGGTTCTCCCGGCCGAGGACCGTCTCGCTGACGAGCGCGGCGCGGATCTGCAGCGGCACGATCTGCGCGCCCTGGCTGATGAGTGCCGCGGCCGTGGCGAACGAGGAGAACGCGTTGGCGAACAGCAGCAGCACCGAGCCGAGGAAGGAGGGCGCGAGCACGGGGACCGCGACCCGCCACCAGTAGCTCACCGCTCCCCCGCCGAGCACGGCGTTCGCCTCGGCCCACTCGGGGCGCAGACCCTCGAGCGCGGGCAGGAAGGTCAGCACCATCAGCGGCACCTGGAAGTAGAGGTAGGGCAGGATCAGCCCGGGCAGCTGGTACAGCCAGACGCCGTCGGCGTAGAGGTCGACGCCGGCGCCGGCCAGGAGGGTCGTGACCAGGCCCTGCACGCCGATCGTCGCGATGAAGGCGAAGGCGAGCATCACGCCGCCGAACTGGGCGAGCACGCTCGCCGCGGCGTCGACGATCGTGCGCAGCGGACCGCGCGGATCGGCGCCGAGCAGAGCGAGGCAGACGACGCCGCCGAGGACCGCGCCGACGACGGCGGTGAGCGCCGACAGTCCGAGCGAGGCGCCGAAGGCGGACAGGACGACCGGGTCGCCCAGCGCCGCGACGTTCGCGAGCGTCGGCCGCCCGTCGCCGTCCACGAAGCCCGTCCCGACCGCGAGGACGGTCGGCACGGCGAGGAAGAGCAGGACGTACACCGCGAACGGAGCGACGCCGAGCGCTGCGGGAAGACCGCGCCGTCCCCGGGGCGCGCGGGCCCCGGGAACGGCGCGGACGGCGGCGGTCGTCACTGGATCGCCGCGCCCCACTTCTCGGCCAGCAGGGCCGAGGCGGCCTCGGTCTGCTCGGAGGTGAACTGGACGAGGTCCTCCGGAGCGGCGCCGACGGCGTCGAGGGCCTCCGTGTCCACCGTGCCGGCGTCGACCATGGCCGCCAGGCGCACCGGGTAGGCGCCGGCCGCGAGGTAGAGGTTCTGCGCGGCGTCGGAGTAGAGGTACTCCTGCCAGAGGCGCGCGGCGGCCGGGTGCGGCGCGTCGGCGTTGATCGCCTGGTTGTAGTAGCTGCCGACCGCGGTCCCGGGCAGCACCGTCGTCGTCCACTCGCGGGTGCCCTCGTTCGCCTTCGCGGCGGCGAGGTTGTTGTAGCTCCAGTCGAAGACGACCGGGGTCTCGCCGGAGGCGATGGTCGCGTCGGTCGGGTCCAGCGGCAGGAAGTTGCCCGCGTCGTTGAGCTTCTCGAAGAAGTCGATGCCGGACTGGACGTCGTCGGCCGAGCCGCCCGACTGCAGGGCGGCGAGCTGCACGGCGGCCGCCGCGGCGCCGGCCTGGGTCGGGTCGCCGTTGATCGCGACGGAGCCGCGGTAGTCGGCGCCGAGCAGGTCGTCGAGCGACTCGGGCGCGGGCACGGCGTCGGCGTCGTAGCCGATCGACATCAGGCCGGTGTAGTCGTTCACCCAGAGGCCGGTCTCCTCGCGGTTGCCCTCGGGGATGTCGTCCCAGGTCTCGACCTTGTACGGCGCGAAGAGGTCGGTGTTGGCGAGCGCCACGGCGGCACCGAGGTCGAAGACGTCCGGAGCGGTGTCCTGGCCGGCCAGGTTCTGCGCGGTGCTGATCTCCTCGGCGGAGGAGACGTCGGGGTCGGCCGAGTTGACGGTGATGCCGTACTCGTCCTCGAAGCCCGAGATGAGCTCGCCGTAGTTGGCCCAGTTGTCGGGCAGCGCGATCACGTTCAGCTCGCCCTCGGCCTTCGCGGCCTCGACCAGGGCGTCGAGCCCGCCGAGGTCGGCGGCGGAGGTCGCGGTCGAGGCGTCGACGGACGCGTCGCCGGTCGAGGCGCCGGCGTCACCGGAGCAGGCGGTCAGGGTGAGAGCGAGTGCGGCGGTCGCGGCGGCGAGCACGCCGGGGCGGGGGAAGCGCTGGGTCGTCAAGAGTCCTCCAGGAGTCGGGTGGGTGGGCCCCTGCGGGCGCCTCGGGAAACGTAGGGGCGGCTCCCGACATCCCGGGGCCGCCCGGATGAACCGGACGGGAACACTCGGCGCCGGGGCGGGATCGGCCGATGTCGGCGGCCTTCGCTAGCGTGGGGGCACCATGACCGAGCAGCTCAGCCCCGCGCTCGCGCGCCGCATCGCCCTGGCCGCCCAGGGCTTCGGTGCCGCGCCGCCGCCGCGGGTCGGCACGCGGCAGATCCTCGGCGTGATCGACCGGATCCGGCCGCTGCAACTCGACTCGGTCAACGTCTTCGAGCGGAGCCACTACCTCCCCGTCCTCGCCCGGCTCGGCCCCTACGACCGCGCCCTCCTCGACGCGGTCGCGTTCTCGCCGAAGGGCCACTACCTCGAGTACTGGGCGCACGAGGCGGCGCTGATCCGCCGCGCCGACCTCCCGCTCTACCGCTGGCGGATGGAGCACTACCGCCGCGTCCGCCTGCCCGAGCACGAGGGCTGGGCGGCCGAGAACCGGTCCACGCTCGACTGGCTGCGCGCGGCCCTCGCCGACGGCCCGCTCCGCGCGTCGGAGATCGAGCACGAGGCCAACACCCGGACCGGACCGTGGTGGGGCTGGTCGGACATGAAGCGCGGGCTCGAGGTGCTCTTCCGCTGGGGCGAGGTGGTGACCGCCGGGCGCACGCGCTTCGAGCGCTCCTACGCGCTCGCCGATCAGGTGCTGCCCCGCGAGGTGCTCGAGGCGGAGGTCTCCACCGAGGACGCGGTCCGCGAGCTGGTGCGCCGCTCCGCCCTCGCGCTCGGCGTCGGGACGCTCGGCGATCTGGCCGACTACCACCGGCTGCTGAAGGCGCCGACGCTCGCGGCCGTGCACGACCTGGTCGACGCGGGCGAGCTGGTGCCGGTCGAGGTCCGCGGCTGGGAGCGCTCGGGGCGCCCGCTGCCGCTCTGGCGGCACACGGCGGCGCGGCGACCGCGCGAGCTGCGGGCCGACGCACTGCTCTCCCCCTTCGATCCCGTCGTCTGGCACCGCCCGCGCGCCGAGCTGTTCTTCGACTTCCACTACCGGATCGAGATCTACACACCGGCGGCCCAGCGCGTGCACGGCTACTACGTGCTGCCCGTGCTGCTCGACGACGTGATCGCGGCGCGCGTCGACCTCAAGAGCGACCGGCAGAACGGCGTGCTGCGGGTGCAGGCGGCCTGGCGCGAGCCCGGAGCGCCGCCGGACACGGCCGAGCGCCTCGCCGCGCTGCTCGTCGCCGCCGCGCACTGGCAGGGGCTCGACACCGTGGACGTCGTCGGGCGGGGCACCCTCGCGCCCGAGCTCCTCGTCGCCCTCACCACCGGCCACCGGGAGGTCCTCGCATGAGCGGTCCGCAGGAGCGGCAGGGCACCATCGCGCTCGCCCTGTCCGAGAAGTGCGTCGCCCTGCTGCTCGAGCGCGGGACCACCAAGGGCGTCAGCTCGATCGACCTGGCGCACGCCGCCGGCATCTCGCTGCGCACCTTCCACCGCTACCTCGGCGGCAAGGAGGACTGCGTGCGGCCCGTGCTCTACGCGGCCATCGCGGCGATGGCGCGGGAGCTCGTCGCGCGGCCGGAGTCGGAGTCGCTGAACACCGCGCTGGGCGCCGCCTTCGCCGCGGCCGCGTCCGGCCCGCAGCTCGAGCGGACGCTGCGGCTGATGCCGCTGCTCACCGAGACGCCCGGCATGCGCGCGGTCTGGGCGCAGTCGCTGCACGACGGCGAGGCCGCGCTCACCCCGAGCATCGCCCGGCGGATGCGCCTGCCCGCGGCGGACGAGCCGCGCGCGGCCGTGCTCGCCACGGTCGTGCTGGCGCTGGTGCGGCGGGCCCTCGTGGACGCCGTCGCGACGGGCACCGACCCGGCCCCCGTCTTCGACGAGTACCTCACGACGCTCGACGGCGGCCCGCTCGCGGCGGGAGCACCGGCAGCGCGCTGACGGTGGGTCGAGAAACACTTGCTGATCGAGTAGCCCGCGCAGCGGGCGTATCGAGATCCACCACCGTCGGAAGTCGAGTCTGCAGACCAGGCGTGTCGATGACGGTGGGTCTCGATACGCCCCTGCGGGGCTACTCGACCGGCAGCAGGGGGGGCGCCGCCAGGGCCGCTTCCTCCGTGGCGTCAGAACTGGACGCGGGGCGGCTCCGAGATGGCGGCGAGGTCGCCGACCTCGAAGAACTCGCGCTCGGAGAAGCCGAGGCGGCGGGAGAAGAGCGTGTTGGGGAAGACGGTGACCTTGGTGTTCATCTCGCGGACACCGCCGTTGTAGAAGCGGCGGGCCGACTGGATCCTGTCCTCCGAGTCGACCAGCTCGCCCTGCAGCTGCAGGAAGTTCTGGCTGGCCTGCAGCTGCGGGTACGCCTCGGCGACGGCGAAGATCGACTTCAGCGCCTTCTGCATGTGGTCCTCGGCGGCCGACGCCTCGGCCGGCCCCTGCGCGGAGAGCGTCTCGGCGCGGGCGCGGGTCACCGAGTCGAACACCTGCCGCTCGTGCGAGGCGTAGCCCTTCACCGAGTCGATGACGTTCGGGATCAGATCCGCCCGCCGCTTCAGCTGGACGGTGATGTCGCTCCAGGCCTCGTCGACGCGGACGTTCAGCGTGACGAGGGAGTTGTAGGTGGCCCAGAGGTAGATCCCGAGGATCACGACGAGCACGACGACGACGATGAGCGGGACGAGCCATTCCATGCCGACAAGTGTAGGGAAGGACCCCGCTCGGTTCTCCGCAGTCCGGCGCATTCGCAGAGACGCCGATGGCGCTACTTGAGCGTCTTCTGCATCAGCACGGTGCTCAGCCAGCGCTCGAACTTGAAGCCGACACGGCCCATCCGGCCGACCTCGACGAAGCCGTACTTCGCGTGCATCGTCAGCGACGCCTCCGCCCCCTTGTCCGCGATGACGGCCATGACCTGGCGGATGCCGACGGCCTTCGCGCGCTCGAGCAGCTCGGTCATCAGCGCCTTGCCGAGGCCCTTGCCGGTCGAGGCGGCGCGCAGGTAGATCGAGTTCTCGACGGTGAAGCGGTAGGCGCGCTTGGACGACCACGGCGACACCATCGCGTAGCCCAGGATCTGCCCCGACGGCGAGACGGCCACGATGAACGGCAGCCCGAGCTTCTGGTTGCGCGCGAACTTCGAGCGCCACTCCTTCAGCGTCGAGTCGTCCTCGTCGAAGGTCACCACGGTGTTCCGGACGTAGTGGTTGTAGATCTCCTGGATGTCCGGCAGGTCCGCGCTGCGCGCCTCGCGGATCTCGAAGGAGAACTCCGGCTCGGGGGCGGGCGCCCGGCGCAGGTGCGGCGGGAGGACCCGGCGCTGCTCGTACTCTTCCTCGAGCATCTCGCTCCTTCTCGGCGGTGGTGGTCGGCGTCGCTGATCCCGGGCGGCGGCCGCGATCCGGGCCAGCGTAGCCGGGGTGGCGGAGCACCGCACGCGCGGCGGGCCGCGGTGTCGGGCCCCGGGGCTCAGGGCAGGAGCGCCCAGTCGACGGGCTCGGCCCCGCGCTCGGCGAGCAGCTCGTTCGCGCGGCTGAACGGGCGCGAGCCGAAGAAGCCGCGGGAGGCGGACAGCGGGCTGGGGTGGACGCTCTCGACGATCCCGGAGTCGCCCAGCAGCGGCCGGAGGTTCGCCGCGTCGCGTCCCCAGAGGATCGCGACGAGCGGCTGCTCGCGGGCGACGAGTGTGCGGATCGCGTGCTCGGTGACCCGCTCCCAGCCCTTGCCGCGGTGCGAGGCGGGTGCGCCCGGCGCGACGGTGAGGACGCGGTTGAGCAGCAGCACGCCGCTGCGCGTCCAGCCGCTGAGGTCGCCGTGCTCGGGCGGGGAGACACCGAGGTCGTCGCGGAGCTCGCGATAGATGTTCTGCAGACTGCGCGGCAGCGGCCGGACGTGCCGGTCCACGGCGAAGGACAGCCCGATCGGATGCCCGGGCGTCGGATACGGGTCCTGCCCGACGATCAGGACGCGGACGTCCTCCAGCGGCGCGGCGAACGCGCGAAGCACCTGCGCGCCGGCCGGGAGGTAGGGGCGCCCGGCCGCGGTCTCCGCGCGGAGGAAGTCGCCCATCGCCGCGATGTCGCCGGCGACCGGGGCGAGCGCCTCGGCCCAGCCGCGGTCGATCAGGCCGGCACCCGCCAGCTCCTGCAGGTCCACGCTCAGCTCGCGGCGAGGGTGGCGACCGACACTCCGGCCTCGCCCGCGCTCGCGCGCCAGACCGAGCCGGCGCCGCGGACGCGCAGGGCCCCCGTGCCGACGGTGAGGACCGTCGACTCGTCGATCGCGACGCCGCCGTCGACCAGTCCGGCCTCGACGGCCGCGACCAGGCGGCCGAGCGTGCCCCACTGCGCGGCGTGCACGTCGATCGAGACGTCGACCAGGCCGATGCCCTCGAGCACCGTCACCTCGTCCAGCTCCTCGGCCGCGTGCTCCGGCGCCACGGCGACTCCGCCGATGCGATCGCCGCCGACGATCGCGCGGTCGGCCGCGACCGCGGCGCCCGCCGAGTAGCCGGCGTACGGCACTCCGGAGGAGACGAGGTCGCGCAGGCGCGGGAAGGACGCCTCGAGCGCGTCGCGGTAAGCGGGGGTGAGGCCGCCGCCGACGAAGATCCCGTCGACGTCGTCGAAGACCGCGGGGTCGATCCGGCCGCCCTCGGGCTTCATCACCGCGAACGGGAGGAGCTTGCCGACCGTGGCGAGCGTCGCGGCCCAGCCCGCGTAGACCTCGGGGCCGAGGCCGTCGTGCACGACGACGATCGCGATCCGCGGGCCCTCGATGCGGCCGGCGTCGACGGCGCGGTCGTGCGCCTCCGCCAGGAATGCTCCGTAGAGCTGCGGGTCGTGCTCGGCTCCGCCGCCGCCGCCGATCAGGTGGACGCTCACTCGTCGTCCTCCGCGAGGGCGCCCGCCACCGGGGGCAGCGCCGACCAGGGGAAGACGATCCAGCGCGGCGTGCGCCGCCAGAAGAAGTCGGGCTCGAGCACCGTGCGGGGCTTCGTGTAGAGCGTGACGGTCTGCACCTCGGCGCCCATCGCGCGGATCAGGTCGACCGAGAGGGCGAGGGTGTGGCCGGAGTCGGAGACGTCGTCGACCAGGAGGATGCGCTTCCCGCGCACCGACGCCTCGTCCAGCAGCGGCGGCAGCACGACCGGGGCCGCGAGCCGCGCCTCGACGCCGGTGTAGAACTCGACGTTCAACGCACCGCAGCTCTTGATGCCCAGCGCGTAGGCGACGGCGCCCGCGAGCAGCAGACCGCCGCGCGCGATGGCCACGACCAGCTCCGGGCGGTAGCCGGAGGCGACGACGTCGTCGGCGAGATGGCGAGCGGCGTCACCGAACTCGAGCCAGCCGAGGACCTCCTTCTCCGTGGCGGCGAGGAGGGCGGCGGAGTCGTCGGCGTCGGAAACCATGAGGGACAGGCTAGAGCGTCGCGAGGCCCCGCGTCACATCACGGGGCCTCGCGAACGGCGCCTGTCACGCCTTCGGGGTGAGCGCGCCCTTGATCACCTTGTGCGGGGCGGCCTGCGCCACCGGCTTGATCGTCACCAGATCGAGGTTGACGTGAGGCGGCAGCTCGACGGAGGAGACGATCGCCGCGGCGACGTCCTCGGCCACCAGCGGGGCGGGGACCTCGGCGTAGACCTTGTCGGCGCGCTCCTTGTCGCCGCCGAAGCGGACCAGGGAGAACTCCTCGGTGTGCACCATGCCGGGCGCGATCTCGATCACGCGGATCGGCTCACCGGCGAGCTCGAGGCGGAGGACCGCGACGAGCGCGTGCGCGGCGAACTTCGCGGCGTTGTAGCCGCCGCCGCCCTCGTAGGCGACGTGGCCGGCGATCGAGGTGACGGTGACGATGTCGGCCGAGCCCTCGGAGCCCTCGTCGGCGATGCCCGAACGCAGCAGCGGGAGCAGCGCGCTCGTGACGAGCTTGACCGAGAGCACGTTGATCTCGAACATCCGGATCCAGTCGGCGGGGTCGGACGCCTCGACCGAGTCGAGGCCGAGCGCGCCGCCGGCGTTGTTGACGAGGGCGTGCACGGGGCCGGTCTCCGCGAGGTGATCGCGCAGCGCGTCGACCTGCGCCGCGTCGGTGAGATCGGCGACGAACAGGCTCGCCCCGGTCTCCGCGGCGAGCGCCTCCAGCCGCTCCCGGCGGCGGGCGACCGCCACCACGTCCCAGCCGTGCTCGCGGAACAGGCGGACCGTCGCCGCACCGATCCCCGAACTCGCTCCTGTCACCACGACGCGTCGAACCACGCTCGTCCTCTTTCCGTCAAGCCTCGGACACCATCGACTCCGTCGTCGGAGCCAACGCTAGCCTGGCCGCATGCAGCCCGCCGACCCGGCTCCCGCCACCGCCGGGTCGCCCACCGCCCCCAAGCGCCGCGTGCCCCTCTGGGACAACGCCCGCTTCGTCTGCGTCGCGCTCGTGGTGATCGGCCACGGCATCCAGCGGCTGACCGCCAACTCGGACACGTCGCTCGTCGTCTACCTGACGATCTACGCCTTCCACATGCCGGCCTTCGCGATCATCTCCGGCTACTTCTCCAAGGGCGGCGCGCCGAACGCCCGCGCGATGCGCCGGGTGCTCACCGACATCCTGCTGCCCTACCTGATCATGGAGACGATCTGGACGCTGGTGCAGTTCGCGGTCGAGGGCAAGCAGGAGTTCAACCCGACCAAGCCGAGCTGGACGCTGTGGTTCCTGCTCGCGCTCGGGATCTTCCGGCTGGTCCTCCCCTACCTCGCGCTGCTGCGCTGGCCGCTGCTGATCAGCGTGGTCCTCGCCGTCGGCGTCAGCTACTACGACAACATCGACTCGACCTTCTCGCTGGCGCGGGCGATCGGGATCCTGCCGTTCTTCGTCTTCGGCTGGCGGCTGCGCGGCTGGAAGGCCGGCTCGCGGCTGCTGGTGGACCGCTGGCTCGACCTGACGCCGCGGCAGATCCTGCTCTCCCGGGTCATCGCCGTCGTGCTCTTCGCGGCGACGGTCATCGTGATGACCGTCAACATCGACGCCTTCCGCGCGGCGGATCTGCGCTACTGGTTCTTCTACGACCGGCCGTACGACGCGCTCGGCGAGACCGCCTGGTGGGCGGGGCTCGTCCGCCTGGCGCTGATGGCGACCGCGGTCGTGCTCTCGCTCGCGCTGTTCAGCCTGATCCCGCGCCGACGCACCGCGATGACGGCCTGGGGGCAGTCGACGATGTACGTCTACCTGCTGCACAGCTTCGTCCTCTACCCGCTGCGCGAGTCCGGGCTGCTGTCCGCCACCGAGAGCACGGTCGCGCTGATCCTGATGATCGTCTTCTGCATCGCGGTCGCCATCGCGCTCTCGCTGGGCTGGACGCGCACCGTCTTCCACAAGATCGTCGAGCCGAGGGCGACCTGGCTCTTCGCGCCGGTCGTCGACGAGCGGCCCGAGCGAGCGAACCGGGCCGACCCGACCGGGTCCAAGCGCGACCCGCATCCGACGTCCGGGATCCGCACCGGCCGCTGATCCGTCGCGGTTACCCCGTGTGTCGGGCGCCCTGGCCGCGCCGGGGACCCGCACCTAGGCTCGTCGCGACGGGGAACGGCCTTCCGTTCCGAACCGACGATGCGATGGGATGCACCATGACCGACTCCGAGAAGTGGCAGTTCGAGACCAAGCAGATCCACTCCGGAGCCGCGCCCGATCCCGTCACCAAGGCGCGCGCGACCCCGATCTACCAGACCACCTCCTACGTCTTCGACAACGCCGAGCACGCGAAGAACCTCTTCTCGCTCGCGGAGTTCGGCAACATCTACACCCGCATCCAGAACCCGACGCAGGCCGTCGTCGAGGAGCGCCTCACCGCGCTCGAGGGCGGCTCCGGGGCGCTGCTGCTCGCGTCCGGCCAGGCGGCCGAGACCGCGGCGGTGCTCAACATCGCGCAGGCGGGCGACCACCTCGTCTCGTCGTCGTCGATCTACGGCGGCACCTACAACCTCTTCAAGTACACGCTGGCCAAGCTCGGCATCGAGACGACCTTCGTCGAGAACCAGGACGACCAGGAGGAGTGGCGCCGCGCGGTCCGCCCGAACACCAAGCTCTTCTTCGCCGAGACCATCGGCAACCCGAAGATCAACATCCTCGACATCCGCGCCGTGGCCGATGTCGCGCACGCGGCGGGCGTCCCGCTGATCGTCGACAACACCATCGCGACGCCGTACCTGATCCGCCCGTTCGAGCACGGCGCGGACATCATCGTGCACTCGGCGACGAAGTTCCTCGGTGGTCACGGCACGGTGATCGGCGGCGCGATCGTCGACGGCGGCACCTTCTCCTGGACCGCGAACGCGGCGAAGTTCCCCGGGCTGACCACGCCCGACCACTCGTACCACGGCGCCGTGTACACGGACGCGGTCGGCGACTCCCTCGCCTACATCATCAAGGCCCGCGTGCAGCTGCTCCGCGACCTCGGCGCCTCGATCGCCCCGGCGAGCGCCTGGCAGCTGATCCAGGGCATCGAGACGCTGTCGCTGCGGATCGAGCGCCACGTGCAGAACGCGCAGGAGATCGCGGAGTACCTGGAGAACCACTCCGACATCGCGACGGTCAACTACTCGGGACTGCCCACCTCGCCCTGGTACGCGGCGGCGAACCACTACGCGCCGAAGGGCGTGGGCGCGGTGCTCTCGTTCGAGCTCAAGGGCGGGGTGGACGCGGGACGCGCCTTCGTCGACTCGCTCGTGCTGTTCTCGCACCTGGCGAACATCGGCGACGTCCGCTCGCTGGTGATCCACCCGGCGTCGACCACGCACTCGCAGCTCACCCCGGAGCAGCAGCTCACCGCCGGCGTCACCCCCGGGCTCGTCCGCCTCTCCGTCGGCCTCGAGAACATCGACGACCTCCGGGCCGACCTCGCCCAGGCCCTGCAGGCCGCCCGCAGCGTCGTCGAGGCCTCCCGCGCGAACGCCTGACGCCGACCCGATCGAGCGACCGCGCTCCATGCTGGTCGAGTAGCCGCGCAGCGGCGTATCGAGACCCACCGTGCTGACAACGGCGGATCTCGATACGGCCGCTCCGCGGCCTCCTCGATCAGCACGGGTGGGCGGCCGCTCCGCGGCCTACTCGATCAGCAAGGCGGGCGTCACCCCCGCGTAACAAAGGCCGTGCGCCCGCCGCGCTCTGCCACGATGGACACCGCTATGGACTGGCAGCAGACACTCGAGGACACCGTCCCTTCGGCGTTCGTCACCGAGCGCCAGCTCCGCTCGGTGATCGGCAAGCCGCCCGCCACCGGGGCCTGGCGCGAGGGCGACCATCCCGGCGGCCGGCGCTTCGTCGAGATCGGCCCGTTCGCCTTCGAGGCGGGCGGTCGCCTCCCCCACGTCCGGGTGGCCTACGAGAGCTGGGGCGAGCTCTCCCCCGCACGCGACAACGCGATCCTCGTCCTGCACGCGCTGACCGGCGACTCGCACCTGATCGGCCGCGGCGACCCCGGTCACGCGACCGACGGCTGGTGGTCCGGGCTCGTCGGCCCCGGCCTCGTCATCGACACCGACCGCTACTTCGTCGTCGCCCCCAACATGCTGGGCGGCTGCCAGGGCTCGACCGGCCCCGCCTCGCTCGCTCCCGACGGGCACGAGTGGGGCGCGCGCTTCCCCTACACGACCATCCGCGACCAGGTCGGCGCGCAGACCCTCTTCGCCGACCGGCTCGGCATCGACCGCTGGCACACCGTCATCGGCGGCTCAATGGGCGGGATGCAGGCGCTGGAGTGGGGCATCGACCACCCGGAGCGGGTCGCCCGGCTCGCGGTGCTGGCCGCTCCCCCGCGCGCCACCTCCGACCAGATCGCGCTCAACTTCGTCCAGCTCGAGGCGATCCGCAACGACGCCGCGTTCGCGGGCGGCGCCTACTACGACGCCGGCGACGGCAAGGGCCCGTACCACGGCCTGGCGCTGGCCCGCCGGATGGCCCTGCTCAACTACCGCAGCCCCTCCGAGCTGAACGACCGCTTCGAGCGGAGCTGGCAGTCCGGGCTCAGCCCGCTGGGCGGCGGCGGCCGGTTCGCGGTCGAGTCGTACCTCGACTTCCACGGCAACAAGTTCACCCGCCGCTTCGACGCGAACAGCTACATCACCCTCGTCGAGGCGATGAACTCCCACGACGTGGGGCGCGGCCGGGGCGGCGAGGCCGAGGCGCTCGAGCGGATCACCAGCCCGACGCTCGTGCTCGGGATCGACAGCGACCGGCTGTTCCCGGTGGACGGGCAGCGGATCATCGCCGCCCACGCCCGCGGCAACATCGACGGCGACGAGGTCGCGGTGATCAGCTCGACGTTCGGGCACGACGCCTTCCTCATCGAGGACGACGCGGTCGGCGGCCACCTCGCGAGGCTCCTCGCGGTCTGACCCGATCCCGGCCGTCCCGCGGGCCGACCGCCGGTCTGTGACTATCGTGAGACGGGGGTCCGCCCCGCGCCGCCCACCGGAAGGAGCGTGCCCGTGCCGTTGGTCCGCAGCGCTCGCGAGCGCGACCGCCTCCTCCGCCAGTCCGCGTGCGGCATCGGCCTCCTGATCGACGCCACGGCCATCGCCCTGGTCCTCGGCCCCGGGGCGCTGGCGGCCGACGCCGTGCCGTTCGCGGTGGCGCTGCTCCTCGGACTCGCCGTCCTCCACCTGCAGCTCGGCCGCAGCGGACGCACGCTCTGGGTGCTCCTGCTCGCCGTCGGCGGCCTCGCGCTGAGCATCGGGCTCGCGAGCGCCATCGGCGTGAGCAGCGGCTTCGAGGGATACGTGCTCGTCGGCACCGCCAACGCCGTCACCAGCACCGTCGCCGTCGTCGTCACCACCTCCGTCCGCCGGCTGCTGCTGCTCCTGCCCGTCCTGGTGCCGAGCGTGATCGTCTCCGTGCTGGTCGCCGAGGAGGCGATGCTGTCGAACGCGCTCGTGCAGAGCCTGCTGCCGTGGGGCACGCTCGCCGGCTTCGCGCTCTGGATCAGCACGGCCGTCCCCCGGGTCGTCCGGCGGATCGACAGCATCGGCAACGCGCACCGCGTCGAGCGGCAGGCGAGCGAGACGGAGGCGCAGCGCCGCCAGGGAGCGCGGCTCCTGCACGACACGGTGCTCGCGACGCTCACCCTGCTCGCCCACTCCGGCCGCGGCGTCTCCGAGGACGCGCTCCGCCGCCAGGCCGCGCAGGACGCGCAGCTCCTGCGCCAGCTGCGCCTCGGCGGGACGCCGACGCCGAGCGCGTCCGGCTCGTACCAGCTGACCAGCGTCACGGCGTCGCCCGCCGCGACCTCGCTCGAGGACGTCCGGGACCGGTTCGGCCGGCTGGGCCTCGAGGTCGTCCTGCACGGCTCGGGCGAGGTCGTCCTCGAGGGCGCCGCGCTCGACTCCTTCCTGCTCGCCCTCGCCGAGTGCCTCGAGAACGTGCGGCGGCACTCCGGTGTCGAGTCCGCCGACGTCACCATCACCGAGGACGAGCAGACCGTCCGCGCGATGGTGACGGACGCCGGTGCCGGCTTCGACATCGCCACGGTGCCCGCGACGAAGCTCGGCTTCAAGGAGTCGGTCGTCGCGAGGCTCGCGGACGTCGGCGGCCGCACCCGGCTCTTCAGCTCGCCCGGCTCCGGCACCACTGTGGTGCTGGAGGTGCCCAAGTGAGCGCCGGCACCGAGCGGGCCTCCCCCCTCCTCGGCGGACCCGGTGCCGCTCCTCGCCGGCCCGACGGCTCGCCCCGCTCCGCCCGCGCGCGGAAGGGACAGCAGGAGACCCTGGGCACCAGCTACCTCGGCAGCGGCCTCACCGGCATCGCGGCGGCGCTGATTGCCTACGAGCTCCTGGTCTTCCTCGCCACCGTCGACGACTACGCGCGGCCGGGGCTGGTCGTCGTCGCCTGGCTCCTCCTCGTCGCCTCCTTCACGGCGACCGTCGTCGCCATCCACGTCTGCGGGCAGCGGCTGCCCACCGCCGCCTACGTCGGCCTGCTCGTCGGGATCACCGGGGCCGTGGCACTGGACCTGATCGCCGTCGCCGGTCACGGTCCTTCCGCCGCCGTCCCGACCGCCGCGGTGGCCGCCGCGGTCGCCCACGCCGCGATGATCGTGCACCGCCGCAGCATCGAGGTCCTCGCCGTCGCCTTCGCCATCGCGGTCGCCGAGCTCGTCGCCTACAGCGCCATGGGCTCGGGCGACGAGACCTCGTTCTCGGTGCGGATCAGCGCGATGGCCGTGACCCTCGCTCCCGCCGTCGTGGCGGTCGTGATGATGCGCGGCTTCCGCCGAATGGTCCAGCTCGAGATCGACCGCGCCCTCGTGCAGAGCACCACCCTCGGACCGCGCTACGCGGTCGGCATGCTCGCCTCGGAGGAGCTCGCCCGCCTCGACCTCGCGGCCGAGCGCCTGCTCGCCGAGGTCGGCGACGGCACGACCGTCCTGCCGCTCGATCCGCACCGCGCCGCGCACGCCGCCGCGCTCGCGACCAGCCTCCGCCTCCACCTCATCGAGGGGCGTCGCGAGACCTGGCTGCACCACGCGATCCAGGAGTCCGAGCTGCTGGCCCCGCTCGTCGATCTGCACGACCCCGACGGCACCGCCGGCCTCCTCGGCCACCAGCAGCGCGACGGCCTGCTCTCCGCCATCTGGCTCATCCTCGACGGCGCCTCCGGGCTCACCGTCGTGCTGCACGTCGAAGCCGGAGCACCGCGCGAACCGGAGGCCGACGCCCCGCCGCGCTCCCTGCTGGTGCCGCTCACTCTGCAGTCCGAGGGCGTGCCCGTGCGCGGAGTCGATCCCGCGACGTGGGAGGCTATCGCACAGGTCGGTGCGTTCCGCGACACGTCGCACGACGACGCGCTCCGGATCGAGATCGACTGCTACGTCGAGAATCCGGCCGATCGCTGAGCAGAGACGACCGCCCCGCCCTCCCGCCGAGCCGAAGGACACCGATGACCTCCACCGCAGAACCGAAGATCACGCTCGCCGTGGTCGACGATCACAAGATGCTCCTCGGTGCCCTCACGGAGTGGATCCGCGGCGCCGCGTCGGACATCCAGCTGGTCGCCGCGGTCGCCTCCTGGCCGGAGCTGCTCACCCACCCCGAGTTCCCCGTCGACGTCGTGCTGCTCGACCTGGACCTCAAGGACAACATCCCGATCTCGGTCAAGCTCTCCACCCTGAAGACCACCGGCGTGAAGACGGTGCTGATGAGCACCTACTCCGAGCCGGCCGTGGTCCGCGAGGCGCTCGCCTCGGGCGCGCTCGGCTACCTCGTCAAGACGGAGGACGCCGACATGATCGTCGAGGCGATCCGCGCGGCCAAGGACGGCCACTCCTACATCTCGCACGAGCTCGACATGGCGCTCTCCACCGGCGACTCCGACGGCGCCCCCAAGCTCAGCGCGCAGGAGCGCCGCGTGATGGCGCTCTACGGCGGCGGCGAGCCTGTCAAGTCCGTGGCCTTCGAGCTCGGCATCTCCGAGGAGACCGCGAAGTCCTACCTCAAGCGCATCCGCGAGAAGTACCGCGTGGTCGGCATCGACGTCGGCACCAAGGTCGCACTGCGCAAGCGCGCCATCCACGACGGGATCCTCATCGAAACGGATTGAGGGTTCCGCGCCGTCCGGCGCGGAACCCGTGCTCGTGCTGCGCGGCGGTCCCCGCCCGCCGCGCCGCAGTCGGCTGCACGAGGTGGGCGCATTTCGCAGAGCGTCTCACGGCGGCTGCGGAGAATCCGCTGGCACGCGGATTTCCGTCTGCGCCGCTCCGTGGTCGGCTGGTCTGCAGGCGAGGCGTACCGTGTGGTGCCCATTCCATGCTGGTCGAGTAGCCCCGCAGGGGCGTATCGAGACCCACCGGCGTCAGCAGGGCGGCCTGCAGACCCCCGTCCGGTGCCGGTGGATCTCGATACGCCCGCTCGCGCGGGCTACTCGATCAGCATGCGCCGCGGCGCCCCTACAGGGCGTTGACCGGGACGCTGCCTGTGGCGGGGCGGGACGGGTCGCGCGGCGCGTCGACGGTGCCGCGGGCGCGGTCGATGGCGATGCTGGCGAAGGCGAGCAGGATGCCGGCCGCGGTGAGGACCACGCCGACCCAGATCGGCGACAGGTAGCCGAGGCCGGCGGCGATGGTCACCCCGCCGAGAGCGGCGCCGACGGAGTTGCCGATGTTGAGCGCGGAGTGGTTGAGCGCCGCGGCGATGGTCTGGCTGTCGCGGGCGACGTCCATCAGCCGGGTCTGGATGGCCGGCGACGCTCCCGCGGAGAAGCCCGCCGCAAGGAACGTGAACACGACCAGGCCCACCACCGAGGTCGCGGTCAGCGCCAGGCCGATCAGCGACACGAGCACCCCGAGGAACAGCACCACGAGTGCGAGCCGCACGTTCCGGTCGGCCGCCCAGCCGCCCGCCAGATTGCCGACCGTCATGCCCAGGCCGATCACCACCAGGATCCACGGCACGGCGCCCAGCGGCAGCCCGGTCACCTCGGTCGACAGCGGCGTGATGTAGCTGTACATCGCGAAGAGCCCGCCGAAGCCGATCGCGCCGATCAGCAGGGTCATCCAGACCTGCAGCCGGGCGAAGGCCTTCAGCTCGTTGCGCATGGTCGCGCCCGGGTTCCCCCGCTGGAACGGCACGAGCAGCCACACGGCCACCACGGTCGCCGCGAAGATCGCCGCGACGACGAGGTACGCGCTGCGCCAGCCCGCGTTCTGCCCCACCCAGGTGATGGCGGGCACCCCGACGACGTTCGCGATGGTCAGTCCCGACAGCACGAAGGCGACGCCCTTGCCGCGCTTGCCCGGCCCCATCAGGTCCGCGGCGACGAGCGAGGCGATGCCGAAGTACGCGCCGTGCGGCAGCGCCGCGACGAAGCGGGCGGCCAGCACGAGCGGGAAGGTCGGCAGCAGGGCCGAGGCGACGGTCCCGATCGTGAACGCGGCCAGCAGGATCAGCAGCAGGCGCTTGCGCGGCCAGCGCGCGGCGGCCGCGGCGATCGTCGGAGCACCGACGACGACGCCGAGCGCGTAGGCGGAGATCAGCAGTCCGGCCTGCGAGTTCGCCTGCTCGGAGCTCGCGGCGTAGACGTCCGGGAGCAGGTCGGCGGCGAGCTGCGGCAGCAGCCCCATCGCGACGAACTCGGTCGAGCCGATGGCGAAGCCCCCCATCGCGAGGGCGAGCAGGGCGAGGCGGGTCCGGGCCGGGGAGAGGGTCACCGGACCACGATAGCGAGGATCGGAAGCGGATCGAAACGATTCGAGTCGGAGAGCGCTCCCGCGCGCCTCACTCCTCGAGCGCGCGGCCGAGCCGCTCGATCTTGGCGTCGATCTCGCCCGAGTAGCCGGGCCGGATGTCGGCCTTCAGCACCAGCGAGACCCGCGACCCGTAGGCACCGACCGCTTCGGTGGCGCGCTTGATCACGTCGAAGACCTCGTCCCACTCGCCCTCGATCTCGGTGAACATCGAGGTCGTGCGATTCGGCAGGCCGGAGTCGCGGACGATGCGGACGGCGGCGGCGACGGCGTCGTGGACGGAGGCGTCGGGGCCCTCACCGCCGGACGGAGCGACGGAGAATGCGACCAGCACGAGGGACCTCCCAGCGGACCCGACCACCGGACCCGCCGTCCAGCCTAGGCGCGCACGCCCTCGGCAGCGGGCGCGCGGCTCCCCGTCCGCCACAGCTCGCGGAGCACCCAGCCGAGCAGCACGAGCAGCAGGACGTTGCGCACGGTCAGCGCCAGCACCATGCCCGCGTTCGAGTACAGCAGGAAGAGATAGAGGTACGGGTAGACGATCTGCGTGAACACCGCGATCGCGAGGGTCAGCTTCGCCGGCGTCGCGAAGTCGCGACCGGCCACGACGAGCCCGACGATCACCGGCGGCGCCAGCCAGACGATGTACTGCGGCGAGAGCACCTTGTTGATGTCGATCAGCACCAGGACGAGTCCGAGGCTCAGCAGCGGCAGCAGCCGCACCGGCGACGCCTTCGCGCGCAGCGCCCGGAGACCGAGCAGCACCGTGCCGACCACCGCGAGCGCGAGCGCCGGGTTCATCAGCTCGGCGGCGACATCGGTGAACGGGCCGTGCATCTCGAAGGTGTTGATGTCGGCGGCGTACCAGACGTAGCTGCCGGCCCAGCCGCCGATGGAGAGCCACATCCAGAGCGTGCTGACGGGCGCCTCGATCTGCAGACCGCGCGTGGTCTGGTCGGTGACGAAGCTGAAGACGTACTCGCCGCCGCCGAGCGCATACACGCCGGCGATGATCACGACCGAGAGCCCGGCGCCGACGGCGACGAGCCGCCAGCGGCCGCGCAGCACCAGGACGGCGGCACCGAGCAGGGCGGCGGGCCAGACCTTGATCCACGTCGCGACGGTCAGCGCGAGCGCGGCGACGACCGGTCGGCTGGAGGCCCAGAGCAGCCCGGCGATGGCGAGCGGAACGGTGAAGGCGTCGATCCGGCCGACGGCGATCGGACCGAGGAGCACCAGGAAGAGCAGCCACCAGCGCGCCGCAGCGAGCCGGGCGGGGATCCCGCGGTGCAGGAGCAGGGCGAAGGCCGCCGCATCGACGGCGATCACGCCGACGAGCCAGGTCAGGTCGTAGCCCGCCTCGCCGAAGAGCCAGGCGGCGCTGATCGGCACCAGGGCGAGGATCGGGTAGACCCAGCCGGTGTCGAAGCCGACGAGCCCGCCGCCCTCGACGGCGGTCCGCATCCAGCCCTTGTAGACGATGCTGACGTCCCCCATCGGCAGTCCTGGGGCGTAGAGCGCGAGCAGGGAGAGCAGGACGTGCACGAGGGCGAAGCCGCCCCACAGCACGGCGGCGGAGTCGCGGTTCTCGCGCAGCCACGCGATCGGGCGGGCGGACGGGCGGAGGGAGGCGCGGGTGGCGGCGGTCTCTGGGGCGGCAGGGGTCGGCACCGCGTCAGTGTAGACGGCGCCCTCATCGGACCCCTGAACGGCCCTGGGAACTCCTTCCTGAGCGGCCACCGGCCGCATCAGTACCCGGCGAAGGCGTCGGTGCGGACCTTCTTCGCACCGGCCGAGCGGAGGGCGCCGCGGACGGAGTCGACGAACGCGGGCGAGCCGGAGACGAACCCGACCCGGCGCGGCGCGTCGGGCACGGCGTCCGCGAGGCGCTCCGCCGTGATCCGTCCGACGACGTGCGACCAGCCCTCGGGCAGCCGATCCGGCGCTTCGGGCGAGACCAGCACGACGCGGGCCCCGGAGGCGCGGAGGAGTTCGCGGTACGCCACGTCCTCCAGCCGGGCGGCCGCGTAGACGACGACCACGTCGCGCTCCGGTCCGGCCGCGATCGCCCTCAGCTGGCTCGCGAACGGCGTGAAGCCGATGCCGCCCGCGACCAGGAGCAGCGGTGTCGCCGGGTCGGCCGGCAGCACGAAGTCGCCGCCGACGCTCGTGGCGCGGACCACGGCACCGGGCTCGAGACCGGCGAGCGCCCGCTTGAAGCTGCTCGCCTTCTCGGGCAGCCGCATGGCCACGGCGATCTCGCCGTCGGCGGGAGCGGAGGCGATGGAGAAGGTGCGACGGCTCCCCCGGCCGTCGGAGCGGTGCGGCACGTCGAGCTCGAGCCACTGGCCCGCCTCGAAGCGCACCGGCGTCCGCGAGGCGAAGCGGTACTCCGTGATGCCCGGAGCGATGACGCTCGAGGAGCGCAGCTCCAGCGACAGCCGCCGGCGCTGGCCGAAGAAGAACGCGATCGCGTTGCCCGCGACGAGGCCGAGCTCCGGGCTGGCGTGCAGCGGTCCGAGCGAGAACGGGACCGTCGTGAGCAGAGCCGCGACGACGGCCACGATCAGCTGCTGGGAGCGGCGCGGGGCGAGGGTCAGCGGCTCGGTCAGCATGAAGGCGCCGGCGAAGACGAACGGGTACGCGGTCAGGACCAGCGACAGCGCGGCTCCGGGCTCCTGTCCGTTCATCACCGAGTTGAGCACGGAGACGGTTCCGGCGACCGCGATGAAGACGACGACGATCGCCCAGCGGCGCACCCGTGCGACGACGACGAGCGCGCCGAGCAGCACCCACGGCCAGAGCGCGCCGGTGGGCAGCGCCCAGGCCGCGGCGGTCAGCGAGCCCGCGAACGGGGTGTCCTGCAGCAGGCCCTGCGCGATGCCGACGATCAGCACCGCGACGGCGGCCGGGTTGAAGAGGTGGCGCCCGCGCCAGACCAGCACGTACTTCGAGGCGGCGGCGATCAGGCCGATCAGCGCCACGACGAGCAGCGCGCGCGGCTCCGAGGTCGGGAAGAGGAGGAACGCGATCAGCAGTCCGGTCACCAGCGAGGACTCGAGGTGGGCGGGCGACCCGACCAGCCGGGCGATCAGCCAGGTCGCCCCGGTCGTCGAGACGATCGCCACGACCGCGGTCGCCGCGATCTCGATCGGTGTGAAGAAGATCAGCCCGGCGGCGGAGTAGCCGAGCGCGACCACGAGGAGCGCGGCGAGCGTCAGCCAGACCAGCCGGTACATGGTGATGCGACCGAGGGCGCGATCGAGGGTGCCGATCATCAGAAGACCTCTCCGGGGAAGCGGGGCGAGTAGTGCAGGCCGCCGGCGCTGAGCACGCGGACGAACTCGAAGTCGAAGTGCTCGGCGAGCACCTCGGGCGGGCAGACGAAGAGGGCGGTCGCGAGACCGTCGGCGACGAGGGTGCTGTCGGCGACGACCCAGGTGGCGATGACGGTGTCGACCGGGCGGCCGGTGCGGCCGTCGAGGACGTGGTGCAGCCCGTCGCCCCAGGCCCGGCGGTTGCCGGCCGAGGCGCAGAGCGCGCGCTCGCCCGGCTCGGCGACGCCGATCGCGCGACTCGCGTCGAAGGGGTGCTCGAGGCCGACGCGGTAGGCGCCGACCCCGCGGGCGCGCAGGTCGCCGCTCGCGTCGACGACGGCGCGCTCGACGCCCGCGCTCGCGAGCTCGTCCAGGACGAGGTCGACGAGCTGACCCTTGCCGGCCGCGCCGACGTCGAGCACGACTCCGGCCGCTGTGCGGAGCGTCGCTCCCCCGCCGACGCGGGCCGCGGCCCAGGACGGAGCCGGCGCGACGGGGCCGCGCGGAACCAGGGAGTAGGCCGGGTCGTAGCCGAGCTGCTCGAGGGCGTCGCCGACGAACGGCGTGACGCCGCCCCCGGTCAGCGCGAAGAGCTCGTCGTAGAGGGCGAACAGCTCGACCGCCTCCGCCGGGAAGACGTGCTCGCCGGGCTCGGTCCGAAGGCGCGAAGCGGCGGAGTCGTCGCGGAACCGCGACCAGGTGCGGTCGTAGGCCTCGATGCGCGCGCGGACCCGCTCGCGCACGAGCGCGTCCAGCGGCGCGTCCGTGTCGATCTGCCAGGTGGTGCCGATCGCTTCGAAGCGCCACGCGCTCTCGAGGACGCGCCGGGTCGCGGTCGGCGCGGCGTCAGGGTGCAGAGGTTCAGGCCGCGGCATCGGCCTTGATCGTCTCGACGGCGTCGTTGAAGCCGCCGGAGGTGAGCGAGGAGCCGGAGACCTTGGTCACGTCGAGCTCGTCGAGGCTCTTGCCGACGACCTCGCCCGAGATGCCGCTGGCGAAGCGGGTCTGGTACTCCTGGCCGGTCGGGTTCTCGGACTCGGGGGTCACCGTGACGGCGGTGACGACGCCCGACTCGAGGGTCAGCTCGACGCCGACCGACTCGTTGCCGCCGGGCGAGGTGTAGGAGCCGTCGGCCTCGTAGGTGCCGTCGGCGTAGGCGCCGGTCGCGGTGGAGCCGGTCGACGCGGAACCGGTCGACTCGGGGGCGGCGCTGGAGGTCGCGGCGGGCGCGCTGGTCGCGGCGGCGCTCGAGCCGGCGTCCTCGGTCCCGGCGGTGGCGGTGCTCGAGCAGGCGGCGAGGGCCGCGAGGGTGCCGGCTCCGGCGAGGAGGGTGAGGGCGTAGCGGACGGGAGTCGTGGTCTTCGCGGTCATGTCTGTTCTCCTGGGTGGGGGGCGGACGCGGCTGTCGTCCCCGACGCTAGGGCCGGGAGCTCGGGGGTTCCGATGAGGCGGCTGTGCGGCTCCGATGTGCGGGTCGCGGGGGGAGGCCGTCTCTCCTGTGTCAACGGGCCGGGGACGCGATCGGTTCAGTGCGGCAGGCGATGGCGGCGTTTCAGTTCAGCAGCCGTGCGACGACGCCGGGGAGCTGCTCGGCGATGTCGAGGGCCGCGATCGGCCCGCCTCCGGACGCCGCCGCGCCGGCCTGCGCGTGCAGGACGGCCGCGGCGGCGGCGACCGCCGCGAGATCCTCGTCCCCGAGCGTCGTCCCCCGGCTCTCCGCATCCGCGGCTCGGCCGGCCAGCAGCGCGCCGAGCACTCCGCCGAGGACGTCCCCGCTGCCCGCCGTGGCGAGCCAGGGCGTCGAGCCGCTGACCTCGTGGGCGGTGCTCCCGGAGACCACGTGCGTGGTGCTGCCCTTGAGCAGCACGCAGACCCCGAAGCGCTCGGCGGTGCGCCGCGCCCAGCCGCTCGCGTCGGCGGCGATCGCGGCCGCGTCGACGTCCACCCCGGCGCGCGCGAGCAGGCCGGCGAGCTCGCGGTAGTGCGGAGTGATGACCACCGGACCGC
This sequence comes from Rathayibacter sp. VKM Ac-2928, assembly GCF_022815545.1. NCBI lineage: Bacteria > Bacillati > Actinomycetota > Actinomycetes > Micrococcales > Microbacteriaceae > Rathayibacter > Rathayibacter sp. VKM Ac-2928. Next base: position 799,395 of record NZ_JALGRU010000001.1, on the reverse strand, counting down.
GGGCCTCGCCGATCAGGTCGAGCGCGCCCGCGTCGAGCACCACGGGGATCCCCGAGTGCAGCTGCTCGAGCAGGGCGGCGCGCTCGTCCTCCGAGCGGTCGTCCGCGCTCGTCCCGGAGCCGAGGAGCCAGGCCTGCACCCGCCCGGCCGAGGTGACGACCTCGGGGCGACGCGCCAGCACGAGGGCGGACGGCCGCTCCGGCCCGAGGTAGCGCACCATGCCGAGCCCGGTGCGCACCGCCGCCTCGACCCCGAGCACCGCCGCCCCCGGGTAGTGCTCCGACCCGGTCGCGATCCCCAGCACCCCGCGGCTGTACTTGTCGTCCTCGGCACGCGGCACCCGTACGGCCGACGCCGCCTCCGCGAGCCCGAACTCCTTCTGCCCATCCGTCATCCCGCCAGCCTAGGTCGCACCCCTGACGCCGCCCCCTGCGAGATCCGCCCGCAGCAGAACTCCGGCAGCCGCACGCCTGATGACGCGGGTCTCGATACGCCCCTGCGGGCTACTCGACCAGCATGATCATCACCACCTCACATGTGTGGTGGGACCGGGCACCATGTTGATCGAGTAGCTCGCGAAGCGGGCGTATCGAGATCCACCACCGTCAGCACCTGAGTCTGCAGTCCCGCCCTGCTGGAGACGGTGGGTCTCGATACGCCCCTGCGGGGCTACTCGACCAGCATGAAGGGCCGCCGCTGCCGCACCCGCAGCCGGCGACGCTTCCGCCGTGAAGCCCAGCCGGCGAAGCCGCTGCCCATCGCAGCCGGCGAAGCCGCTGCCCCACGCACAGCCGGCGAAGCCGCTGTCACCCACCGCAGCCGGCGAAGCCGCTGCCACCCCGCCTCGAGTCGAGGCGCGGGCCGGGGAGGTGGTGATCGCAAGGCGGAGGAGGGAGCGATACCGGCGGTATCGCGACCGACGACAACGCCGCGAGCGCCGCCTCCCCGGCCCGCGCCTCAGCGGCGGGTGGCGTCGTCGACTTCGCCGACCAACTCCTCGATGATGTCCTCGAGGAAGAGGACGCCGGTGGCGCGGCCCTGCTCGTCGAAGGCGCGCGCGAGGTGGGCGCCGGTGCGGCGCATGATCGCGAGGGCGTCCTCGAGGTCGGTGGCCTCGAAGATCGAGGCGAGCTGTCGGATCCGCTTGGCCGGGATGGGCAGGCGGAACTTGGGACCCTCGGTGTCGCCGTCGAGGTCGAGGACGTCCTTGAGGTGGATGTAGCCCTCGGGCTGCCCGTCCTCGCCGAGCACGACGTAGCGCGAGAAGCCGTGCTTCGCGACGGCGCGCTCGACGTCGGCGGGCGAGGCTCCGGCGGGGAGGCTGACGATGCCGTCGAGCGGCAGCGCCACGTCGTGCACCTTCTTCTCGGTGAACTCGAACGCGGCGAGGAGGGTGCCGTTGCTGCGCAGGGTGCCCTCGCGGGTCGACTGGTCGACGATCGTCTGCACCTCCTCGAGCGTGAAGGTGCTGTTCGCCTCGTCCTTCGGCTCGACGCGGAAGAGCCGCAGCACCCCGTTCGAGATCGCGTTGAGCGCGACGATGATCGGGCTGATCACGCGGGCGATCGCGACGAGCGGCGGCGCGAGCAGCAGCACGGCGCGATCGGGCATCGAGAAGGAGATGTTCTTCGGCACCATCTCGCCGAGCACCACGTGCAGGAACGAGACGATCACCAGGGTGATGACGAAGGCGACCGTGCCCGAGAACTCGTCCGGGATGCCGACCGCGTGCAGCGGCACCTCGAGCAGGTGGTGGATCGCCGGCTCGCTGACGTTGAGGATCAGCAGCGAGCAGACGGTGATGCCCAGCTGCGTCGTCGCCAGCATCAGGGTGGCGTGCTCCATCGCGGCGAGCGCGGTGATCGCGCTGCGGCGTCCGCTCTCGGCGAGGGGCTCGATCTGGGAGCGGCGCGCGGAGATGACCGCGAACTCCGCTCCGACGAAGAAGGCGTTCGCGGCGAGCAGCACCACGAGCCAGGCGATTCCTGCCCAGTCACTCATGGTCGGCCTCCTGGCGTCCTCGGTGCGGCCGGCCCACGTCGGCGAGCGGGTCGGGGATGCCCTCGCCCGCCGCGTCGGGGTCCGGGGTGAAGCGGAGCCGGTCGATGCGCCGGCCGTCGAGCCGCTCCACGCGGAGCGAGCCGCCCTCGACGGGCACCTCGTCGCCGACGGCGGGCAGACGGCCGAGCTCGCTCATCACGAACCCGGCGACCGTCTCGTACGGCCCCTCCTCGGGGATGACGACGCCGGCGCGGTCGCGCACCTCGTCGGGCCGCAGCATGCCGGGGAAGGTGGTCGAGCCGGGCAGCTTCACGACGTCGGGGCGCGAGCGGTCGTGCTCGTCCGCCACCTCGCCGACGAGCTCCTCGACGAGGTCCTCGAGCGTCGCGACGCCCGCCGTTCCGCCGTACTCGTCGACGACGACCGCGAGCTGGAAGCCGCGACCGCGCAGCTCGGTGAGCAGCACGTCGAGCTTCATCGTCTCGGGCACGCGGAGCGGCTCCGAGCGCAGGGCGGTGACGGGCACCTCGGAGCGCTTGCCGCGCGGTACCGCGACCGCCTGCTTGACGTGCACGACGCCGACGATGTCGTCGATGTCGTCGTCCGTGATCGGGAAGCGCGAGAGGCCGGTGGTCCGGGCGAGGTCGAGGACGTCCTGGGCGGTGCTGGAGCGCTCGAGCGTGGACAGCCGCAGCCGCGGCGTCATCACGTCGCCCGCGGAGAGCGCGGAGAAGCGGAGGGTGCGCCCGAGCAGGTCGGCCGTGTCCTCCTCGAGCAGTCCGGCGCTCGCGGAGTGGCGCACCAGGCTCGAGAGCTCCTCGGCGCTGCGGGCGCCCGAGAGCTCCTCCTTCGGCTCGATGCCGGCCAGGCGGAGCAGGGCGTTGGCGCTGCCGTTGAGCAGTGCGACGGCGGGGCGGAAGACGGTCGTGAACGCGGTCTGGATCGGCACGACCAGCTTCGCCGTCGCCCGCGGCAGCGCCAGCGCGAAGTTCTTCGGCACCAGCTCGCCGAGGATCATCGACAGCAGCGTCGCGATGACGATCGCGAGCACCGTCATGATCGGCGTCAGCACCTCGTCCGGGATCCCGAGACCGCCGAACGGCACCCGCAGCAGGGTCGAGAGCGCCGGCTCCATCGTGTAGCCGGTCAGCAGCGTCGTCAGCGTGATGCCGAGCTGCGCGCTGGAGAGGTGCGTCGAGGTGACGCGGAGGGCGGCGATCGTCATGCCGAGGCGGGTCTCGCCGCGGTCGCGGCGGGCCTCGAGATCGGCGCGGTCGAGGTTGACCAGCGCGAACTCGCTGGCGACGAACACGCCGGTGCCGAGTGTCAGCAGCAGGCCGACGCCGAGCAGGAGCCACTCAGTGCCCACGGGGATCACCCCCGGTCAGCGGAAGCGGGAGCGGCTGCAGGATCGAGCCCGAGGGGATCGGGGAGATCCGGACGAGCCGGTGCGAGGGCGGATGCGCAGAAGGGGGGTCGTCCATTGTGGCGTCGAGTCTAGCGGCAGCCCGGCGCCGGCAGGGCCGCTCTCAGAGCCACTTCTTGCGCTTGAACACGGCGTAGAGCGCGAAGCCGAAGACCAGCATCAGCCCGATCGCCCACGGGTAGCCGAGCCGCCAGTGCAGCTCCGGCATGTCGTCGAAGTTCATGCCGTAGATGCCCGCGACGAGCGTCGGCGCGAACAGGATCGCGGCCCAGGACGATATCTTCCGCACCACGTCGTTCTGGGCCAGCCCGGTCTCGGTCTGCCGCCGCGAGACCAGCGTCGAGTGCACGGTCAGCGCCTTGTCCAGGATCGCCCGCAGCGCGTCGACGGCCTCCGTCACCCGGATGGTGTGGTCGAGCACGTCGCGGAGCGAGCGGTGCAGCTCGACGTGGTCGAGCGTCGCGTCGGCGCCCGGGGCCGCGTCCGGCGCCTCGGCGAGCTCGCGCAGCAGCGCCGTCAGCGGCTGCACCGAGCGCTGGAAGTGGATGACCTCGCGGGAGAGCCGGTAGATGCGCTCCGAGAGCCCGTCGTCCGAGCCGTCGCCGAAGAGCTGGTCCTCGATCTCGTCGACGTCGCCCTGGACGCCGTGCACCACCGGCGCGTACTCGTCGACGACCTGGTCGAGGATCGCGTAGAGCACCGCCTCCGGTCCGCGGGAGAGCAGCGACGGGTCCCCCTCGAGCCGCTTGCGCACCGCCGCGAGATCCGGCGAGTCCGCGTGCCGGATGGTGACCACGAAGTCGGGGCCCACGAACACGTGCAGCTCGCCGAAGACGACCGTCTCGGCGGAGTCCACGTAGCGCGCCGGTCGGAGCACCACGAAGAGCCCGTCGTCGTAGCGCTCGAGCTTCGCCCGCTGGTGGCCGCTCAGCGCGTCCTCGACGGCGAGCGGGTGCAGCCCGAACTCCTGGGCGACCGCCTCGACCTCCTCACGGCTCGGGCGGTACAGCCCGATCCAGGCCATGCCGTGCTCGTCGCGCATCAGCTCGAAGGTGTCCTCGAGCGAGTCGGGGTTCCGGATGCGGTGACCGCCGACGTACACGGCGTTGTCGACGATCGTCATGGGCTCGGTTCTAGCACGCGCGCGCCGGGCACCGGCTGACGGTCACCGGCGAGCGGTCACCAGCTGACCGGCAGCGCCTTGCCCTCCTCGTAGCCCGCCGCCGACTGCAGGCCGACCAGCGCGCGCTCGTGGAACTCGGCGACGCTGCGTGCCCCGGCGTAGGTGAAGGAGGAGCGCACGCCCGAGGTGATCATGTCGAGCAGGTCCTCGAGCGACGGGCGCAGCGGGTCGAGGTAGATCATCGACGAGGAGATGCCCTCCGCGAAGAGCCGCTTGCGGGCGAGCTCGTAGGCGTCGAGGCGGTCGAAGCGCTCCTGCACGGCCCTGGCCGAGGCCATGCCCCAGCTCTCCTTGTAGATCCGGCCGGCCGCGTCGCTGCGCAGCTCGCCCGGCGCCTCGATCGTGCCGGCGAACCAGGAGCCGATCATCACCGAGGCCGCACCGGCCGCGAGCGCGAGTGCCACGTCGCGCGGGTAGCGCACGCCGCCGTCGGCCCAGACGTGCGCGCCGAGCTCGCGGGCCCGCTCCGCCGTCTCCAGCACCGCGGAGAACTGCGGCCGCCCGACAGCGGTCATCATCCGCGTGGTGCACATCGCGCCCGGGCCGACGCCGACCTTGAGGATGTCCGCGCCCGCGTCGACGAGGTCGTGCACCGCGTCGGCGGTGACGATGTTGCCGGCCGCGATCGGCACGCCGAGCTTCAGCGCGGAGACGGTGCGCAGCGCGCGCAGCATCCCCTCCTGGTGGCCGTGCGCCGTGTCGAGCACGAGCACGTCGACGCCCGCGGCGACGAGGGCGCGCGCCTTGGCGGCGACGTCGCCGTTGATGCCGACCGCCGCGGCGATGCGGAGCCGCCCGTCGGCGTCCAGCGCGGGGTCGTAGATGGTCGAGCGCAGCGCGCCGGTGCGCGAGAGCGTGCCGACGAGCGCGCCGTGGTGCAGCACCGGGGCGAAGTCGAGGTCGGCCGCGACCATCAGGTCGAAGGCGGCGCGCGCGGTGGTGACGTCGTCGGCGTCGATCGAGGCGGAGGCGCCGTGCACGAGGTCGCCGAGCCGGGCGTCCTCCAGGGCCGTGGCGAGCCGCGCGGCGGGGACGCAGCCGAGGATCGTGCCGTCCTCCTCCTGCACCACGAAGCCGTGGCCCGCGACGGCCGGGAGGATCGCGAGCGCCTCCTCGACGGTCGTCGACGGCGAGGCGGTGAGCGCGCCCGAGAAGGCGACCGGCTGGTCCTTCACCCAGCGGATCGCCGCGTCGAGCTGCTGCAGCGGCATGTCCTGCGGGAGGACGCCGAGCCCGCCGCGCCGGGCGAGCGTCGCCGCGAGCCGGGGCCCGGTGACCGAGTTCATGTTCGAGGAGACGATCGGGATGCTGGCTCCGGTGCCGTCACCGGGGGCGAGCGACACGTCGAGCCGGCTGGTCACGGAGGACCGGCCGGGAACGAGGAAGACGTCCGAGTAGGTGAGGTCGCCGGAGGGTGTTCCACCGTAGAAGCGCATGGAGACGACGCTACTCCGGCCCGGCTGGGGACCTTCGCCGGAGGATCCGGGCTAGGCTTGACGACCGGGACGGGACCGGGCGACGACGCCCAGATGCGTGTCGGATGCGACGGTGCCGTCCGGATGATCGAGAACGAATCAACGGAGAGAGTGGGCGATCGGCTGTGTCGAGCCAGTTGACCGGAGCGGGAACAGATCAGGGCTCGGAGGACTTCGGGGCCAACGAGTGGCTGGTGGAGGAGCTGTACGAGCAGTACAGCGCCGACAAGGCCTCGGTGGACGAGTCCTGGTGGCCGATCCTCGAGCGCTACGGCAAGCAGCTCGGCGGTGCCGCACCCGCCGGCGCGGAGGCCCCCGCGGCCGCCGCCCCCGCCGCCCCGGCGAAGGCGCCCGTCGCCGAGCGCGTGTCGACGAGCGCGGGCGGAGCGGTGAGCCATCCGGCCACCTCGGCGACCAGCACGGCGAAGACCACCTCGAAGCAGCCGAAGGCGCAGCCCATCCCGGCCGACGCGCCCGTGAGCAAGCCGGCCGAGCCCGCCGCCGCCGTGGAGGAGGACGTCGTCTCCCCCCTGCGCGGCATGGCCAAGAGCCTCGCCACGAACATGGACGCGAGCCTGTCGATCCCGACGGCCACCAGCGTGCGCACCATCCCGGCGAAGCTGATGATCGACAACCGCATCGTCATCAACAACCACCTGCGCCGCACCCGCGGCGGCAAGGTGTCGTTCACCCACCTGATCGGCTGGGCGCTGATCCGCGCGCTCAAGGACTTCCCGAGCCAGAACGTCTACTACGACGAGCCGGACGGCAAGCCCTCGGTGGTCGCCCCCGCGCACATCAACCTCGGCATCGCGATCGACATGCCCAAGCCCGACGGCACCCGCGCCCTGCTCGTCCCGAGCATCAAGCGCGCCGACACGCTGAGCTTCACCGCCTACCTCGCCGCCTACGAGGACCTCGTCAAGCGCGCCCGCGGCAACAAGCTCGCGGCCGGCGACTTCGCCGGGACCACCCTCTCGCTGACCAACCCGGGCGGCATCGGCACCGTGCACTCCGTGCCCCGCCTGATGAAGGGCCAGGGCTGCATCATCGGCGCCGGCGCCCTCGAGTACCCGGCGGAGTTCCAGGGCGCGTCCGAGAAGACGCTCGTCGAGCTCGGCATCGGCAAGACGATCACGCTGACCTCGACCTACGACCACCGCGTCATCCAGGGCGCCGGCTCGGGCGAGTTCCTCAAGATCGTGCACGAGCTGCTGCTCGGCAAGCGCGGCTTCTACGAGGACATCTTCTCCGCGCTGCGCATCCCCTACGACCCGATCCACTGGTCGACCGACATCGCCGTCGACCTCGCCGAGCGGGTCTCGAAGACCTCGCGGGTGCAGGAGCTCATCAACTCCTTCCGCGTCCGCGGCCACCTGATGGCCGACGTCGACCCGCTGGAGTACGTCCAGCGCTCGCACCCGGACCTCGCCATCGAGAGCCACGGCCTCACCTTCTGGGACCTCGACCGCGAGTTCGTCACCGACGGCTTCGGCGGCTCCCGCCAGCTGAAGCTCCGCGACATCCTCGGCATCCTGCGCGACTCCTACTGCCGCACCGTCGGCGTCGAGTACATGCACATCCAGGACCCGGAGCAGCGCGCCTGGATGCAGCAGAAGCTCGAGCGCGGCTACGAGAAGCCGGGCCACGACGAGCAGCTGCGGATCCTCGGCCGCCTCAACGAGGCCGAGGCGTTCGAGACCTTCCTGCAGACCAAGTACGTCGGCCAGAAGCGCTTCTCGCTCGAGGGCGGCGAGTCGCTGATCGCGCTGCTGGACGCCGTCCTGCAGGGCGCGGCGGACGCGGACCTCGACGAGGTCGCCATCGGCATGGCCCACCGCGGCCGCCTCAACGTGCTGACCAACATCGCCGGCAAGACCTACGGCCAGATCTTCCGCGAGTTCGAGGGCACCCAGGACCCGAAGACGGTCCAGGGCTCGGGCGACGTGAAGTACCACCTCGGCACCGAGGGCACCTTCCGCGGCGCCGGCGGCGAGGAGATCCCCGTCTACCTGGCGGCGAACCCCTCGCACCTCGAGGCCGTCAACGGCGTGCTCGAGGGCATCGTCCGCGCCAAGCAGGACCGCAAGCCGATCGGCACCTTCACCACCCTGCCGATCCTCGTCCACGGCGACGCCGCGATGGCGGGCCAGGGCGTGGTCGTCGAGGGGCTCCAGATGTCCCAGCTGCGGGCGTACCGCACCGGCGGCACGATCCACATCAACATCAACAACCAGGTCGGCTTCACGACCCCGCCGCACGAGGCGCGCACCTCGATCTACTCGACCGACATGGCGAAGACGATCCAGGCGCCGATCTTCCACGTGAACGGCGACGACCCCGAGGCCGTCGTGCACGTCGGCCAGCTCGCGTTCGAGTACCGCCAGCGGTTCAACCGCGACGTGGTCATCGACCTGATCTGCTACCGCCGCCGCGGCCACAACGAGGGCGACGACCCCTCGATGACCCAGCCGCTGATGTACAGCCTGATCGAGGCCAAGCGCTCGGTGCGCAAGCTGTACACCGAGGCGCTCGTCGGTCGCGGCGACATCACCGAGGAGGAGTACGACCGGGCGCACCAGGACTTCCAGGACCGCCTCGAGCGCGCCTTCGCCGAGACGCACGCCGCGCAGACCGGTGCGATCCCGGTGATCAGCGCCGACGGCGACTCCGTGGCCGACCTCGAGCTGCCGGACGCCCAGCAGGGCGAGGACTACCCGGGCGAGCCCGAGGTGACCGGCGTCAAGGCCGAGGTGGTCACCCGCATCGGCGACGCGTTCACCTCGCCGCCCGAGGGCTTCACCGTGCACCCGAAGCTGCAGCAGCTCCTCACCAAGCGCCAGGAGATGAGCCGCTCCGGCTCGATCGACTGGGCCTTCGGCGAGCTGCTCGCGCTGGGCTCGCTGCTGCTCGAGGACACCCCGGTGCGCCTCGTCGGCCAGGACACCCGCCGCGGGACGTTCGTCCAGCGCCACGCGGTGCTGCACGACCGCGAGAACGGCCAGGAGTGGCTGCCGCTGATGAACCTGTCGGACTCGCAGGCCCGTCTGTGGATCTACGACTCGCTGCTCTCGGAGTACGCCGCGATGGCGTTCGAGTACGGCTACTCGGTCGAGCGCCCCGACTCGCTCGTGCTCTGGGAGGCGCAGTTCGGCGACTTCGCGAACGGCGCCCAGATCGTCATCGACGAGTTCATCTCCTCCGCCGAGCAGAAGTGGGGCCAGCGCTCGTCGCTCGTGCTCCTGCTCCCGCACGGCTACGAGGGCCAGGGCCCGGACCACTCCTCCGCCCGCATCGAGCGCTACCTGCAGATGTGCGCGGAGCGGAACATGACCGTCGCGCGTCCGTCGACCCCGGCGTCGTACTTCCACCTGCTGCGCCGCCAGGCGTACTCGCGGCCGCGCCGCCCGCTGGTGGTCTTCACGCCGAAGGCCATGCTGCGCCTGCGCGGGGCGTCGAGCCCGGTCGAGGACTTCACCTCGGGCCGCTTCGAGCCCGTGATCGACGACGCTCGCGTCCAGGACGCGTCGGCCGTGACCCGGGTGCTCCTGCACGCCGGCAAGGTGCACTACGACCTCAAGGCCGAGCTGGAGAAGAAGCCGGACGACGGCATCGCGCTGGTGCGCGTCGAGCAGTACTACCCGGCGCCGATCGAGGAGCTGCGCGCGATCGCCGCGCGCTACCCGGACGCGGAGTTCGTCTGGGTGCAGGACGAGCCCGAGAACCAGGGCGCCTGGCCGTTCATCGCGCTGAACGTCGCTCCGCAGCTGGACCGGCCGATCCGCGTCGTCTCGCGCCCGGCCGCGGCCTCCCCCGCCGCGGGCTCGGCGAAGCGGCACGCCTCCGAGCAGGCCGACCTGCTGGGCCGGGCGCTGCAGCGCTGACCGCCCGACCGGAGCCGCCCCCTCGGCGGCGGCTCCGGCTCGCCGCATCGAGTCCGGCTCGTCGGAATCCTCGGATCCGGCGCGCCGGACGTCGTTCTGCGAGCCGGATTTCGGCGACCTCTCGCCTCACGAGAGTCCGGCTCGCGGAAAGACCTCCGGCTCGCCGGAACGGATGGCTCCTGCGAGCCGCGCGCGTTCCGACGAGCCGGAGGTCGTCGAGCAGGGAGTGCGGAGCGCTAGACCCGCGCCGGAGCCGCCGCGTGGCTCGCCTGCGCATCGCGCAGCATGCCGAGCACCTGGGCGCGGAGGTCCTCCGGCGCCGTCTCCTTGCACGCGCGCTGCACGGCGACGGTCAGCACGACGCCGACCTTCGCCTCACCGGAGCAGTCGGGGCAGTTCGCCATGTGCTCGCGGATGTCGGCGGCGTCCTCCTTGCACAGCTCGTTGTGGAGGTACTCCTCGAGCTCGGCCTTCGCCTTCGTGCAGCCGCAGTCGGTCATTTCGTGCTCCCGGTGGTGAAAGCGGCGCGGATCCCGCGCTCGCGTGCGTAGTCGGTGAGTCGTTCGCGCAGCATGCGCCGGCCGCGGTGCAGCCGGCTCATCACGGTCCCGACGGGGGTCTTCATGATGTCGGCGATCTCCTGGTACGAGAACCCTTCGACATCGGCGAAGTAGACGGCGAGCCGGAAGTCCTCCGGGATCGCCTGCAGGGCCTCCTTGACGGCGGTGTCGGGGAGGTGGTCGATCGCCTCGGCCTCGGCCGAGCGGCTCGAGGTGGCGGTGGTCGACTCGGCGCCGCCCAGCTGCCAGTCCTCGAGCTCGTCGATCGCGCTCTGGTACGGCTCGCGCTGCTTCTTGCGGTACGAGTTGATGAACGTGTTGGTGAGGATGCGGTAGAGCCACGCTTTGAGGTTCGTGCCCTGCTCGAACTGCTTGAACGCGCCGAACGCCTTCGCGAACGTCTCCTGGACGAGGTCCTGGGCGTCGGAGGGGTTCTTGGTCATCCGCAGGCCGGCCGCGTAGAGCTGGTCGATGAAGGGCAGCGCCTGCTGCTCGAACAGCGCGCGGAGGTCGACCGGAGCGTCGGGAGCGGCGTCGTCGAGAGCCTCCTCGACGGTCTCCTCGATCGTCTCGGTCTCCTCGGTCGCCTGCGCCTCGTCGGCGGTGCTGGGGCGTGTGCTGTCGTCGCGAGTCATCACACGCGATTCTAGGCCGCGGCGCCGGGAGGCGGCCTGCCGGGCCGGCCGGGGTCGCACGAGGTCGATCGTCGCCGTCATGCCTCGCCTCCCGCCTGATCCTGCCGTCGGTCCGTTCGCCGACTACTCTGACAACCGATGGTCTTCTCGCGTTATTCCGCTCCCGAGTTCGATCCGTACGGCGACGCCCGCGCGCTCCCCGGCGAGGAGGACTGGTCCGCGCCGTCCGCCGTCGGCGCCCTCGACGCCGTGGTCGAGCTGCCCGGCTCCAAGTCGCTGACGAACCGCGAGCTCGTCCTCGCCGCTCTGGCCGACGCTCCGTCCGTGCTGCGGGCGCCGCTGCACTCGCGTGACAGCGCCCTGATGATCGAGGGCCTGCGCTCGCTCGGCACGACGATCCGCGAGGAGGGGGGAACCGGCTCCTTCGGCGCCGATCTCGTCGTCGGGCCGGCCGAGGAGCTCTTCGGCTCCACGACGATCGACTGCGGCCTGGCCGGCACCGTGATGCGCTTCCTGCCGCCCCTGGCCGGGCTGGCGCTCGGGCCCACCACCTTCGACGGCGACGCCTACGCCTACAAGCGGCCGATGGGCGCGACCATCGCCTCCCTCCGCTCGCTCGGCGTCGACGTGGCGGACGACGGGCGCGGCTCGCTCCCCTTCACCGTGCACGGCTCCGGCTCGATCCGCGGCGGCGACGCCGTGGTCGACGCAACCCGCTCGAGCCAGTTCGTCTCGGCCCTGCTCCTCGCCGGGGCCCGGTTCGACGAGGGCCTGCGCCTGACGCACGAGGGCGGCGCGCTGCCGAGCCAGCCGCACATCGACATGACGATCGCCGCCCTCGCGGCCCGCGGCGTGAGCGTCGACGCCTCGACACCCGGCACCTGGACGATCGCGCCGCAGCGGATCGCCGGTGCCGAGGTCCTGATCGAGCCCGACCTCTCCAACGCCGCGCCGTTCCTGGCCGCCGCACTCGTCACCGGCGGCACCGTCCGCCTCCGGCACTGGCCGGCCGAGACCACCCAGGTCGGCGCGCACCTCGAGCGGATCCTGCCGATGTTCGGCGCGAGCGTCGAGCGCGACGGCGAGGACCTCGTCGTCCGCGGCGGGAACGAGATCCTCGGCGTCGAGCTCGACCTCTCGGAGGGCGGCGAGCTCGCCCCCGCGCTCGCGGCCCTCGCCGCGCTTGCGAGCGGCCCGAGCACGCTGACCGGCATCGGTCACATCCGCCACCACGAGACCGACCGCCTCGCCGCCCTCGCCGCCGAGATCAACGGCCTCGGCGGCTCCGTCACCGAGCTGGAGGACGGACTGCGGATCGAGCCCGCGCCGCTGCACGGCGGCCGCTGGCGCACCTACTCCGATCACCGCATGGCCCACGCCGGTGCGCTGATCGGCCTGGTCGTCCCCGGCGTCGCGATCGAGGACATCGCGACGACCTCGAAGACCCTGCCGCAGTTCCCCGAGCTCTGGACCACACTCGCGGGCGGGGTCTGACCCGTGTCGTGGTGGACGGACAGCGGCCTCGACGCCGACGGAGTGCTCGACGACTTCGACGGCTACGACGAGTCGGACGCGCGAGTGCGGCCGAACCCCAAGGGCACCAAGCCGCGGACGAAGAACCGGCCGGCCTACGAGGACGCCGAGATCGCGATGGTCCTCGGTGTCGACCGCGGCCGCTACACCGTGATGATCGGCGACGGCACCCCGGAGGAGCACGAGTTCACGGCGGCGCGGGCCCGCGAGCTGCGCAAGCAGGCGATCGTCCCCGGTGACCGCGTCGACGTGGTCGGCGACTCCAGCGGCGACGAGGGCACCCTCGCCCGCATCGTCCGGATCCGCGAGCGATCGACGCTGCTGCGCCGCAGCGCCGACGACACCGACGCGATCGAGCGGGTGATCGTCGCCAACGCCGACCAGATGGTGTGCGTGGTGGCCGCCGCCGATCCGGAGCCGCGAACCCGGCTGGTCGACCGCTACCTGGTCGCCGCCTTCGACGCCGGGATCACCCCGATGCTCTGCATCACCAAGACCGACCTGGCGGACCCGGCGCCGTTCCTGCGCAACTTCGAGGGCCTCGACCTCCGCGTCTTCCTCTCCAGCCAGGACGAGCCGCCCGTCGACGAGATCGCCGAGGCGCTGCTCGGCCACGAGACCGTCGTGGTGGGCCACTCCGGAGTCGGCAAGTCGACGCTCGTGAACAAGCTCGTCCCCGACGCGCACCGGGCGATCGGCCGGGTGAACACGGTGACCGGGCGCGGCCGGCACACCTCCTCCTCCACCGTCTCGCTGCGCGTCGAGCGCGGCGACCGGCACGGCTGGGTGATCGACACCCCGGGCGTGCGCTCCTTCGGCCTCGGCCACGTGAACACCGACAACATCCTCGGCGCCTTCACGACGCTCGCCGTGCTCGCCGAGGACTGCCCGCGCGGCTGCACGCACCTCCCCGACTCCCCCGACTGCGCGATCATCGAGGCCGTCGAGGGCGGGCTGCTCGGCGCGAGCGGGCCGGAGCGCCTCGACTCGCTCCAGCGCCTCCTGACCACCTTCGCCACCACCGACGGAAGCAGACGATGACCGACACCGCTCTCCCCCCGATCCCCGCCGACGAGCGCCTCGCCGCGGGCGACACCGCCCCCGACTTCACGCTGCCGGACCAGGACGGCTCCCCGGTCGCCCTCGAGGGCCTGCGCGGCCGCCGCGTCATCCTCTTCTTCTACCCGCAGGCCGACACCCCCGGCTGCACCACCGAGGCGTGCGACTTCCGCGACAGCACCGCGGCCCTGCAGGCGGCCGGCTACGAGGTGCTCGGCGTCTCGCGCGACACCCCTGAGGCGCTGCGCCGCTGGGCCGACGAGCACGGCCTCGCGTACCCGCTGCTGAGCGACCCGGACATGAGCGTGCACCGCGCCTACGGCGTCTGGGGCGAGAAGAACAGCTACGGCAAGACGGTCGTCGGCGTGCTCCGGTCGACCTTCGTCGTCGGCCCCGAGGGCGCCCTCGAGTTCGCCCAGTACAACGTGCGCGCCACCGGCCACGTGCAGGCGCTGCGCAAGAAGCTCAAGCTGGCCTGACCCGCCGCGCCTCTCTACGCCGCGCTTCGACCAATCGGCCGGGGCCGCGGATCGCCCATGCTGATCGAGGAGCCCGCGCAGCGGGCGTCTCGAGATCCGCCGAGGGCTAGAAGCCCTCGTTGAAGCGAGGGGCGTAGTCGGCGCCGAGGGCGTCGAGCTCGTCGGCCGTCAGCTCGACGTCGACGGAGGCGACCGCGTCCTCGAGGTGCTGCATCTTCGTCGCGCCGACGATCGGCGCGGTGACCGCCTCCTGCTGGCGCACCCAGGCGAGGGCGACCTGCGCGCGCGGGACGCCGCGCTCGGCAGCGATGCGCTCGACGGTGCCCGCCGTGCGGCGGTCGGCCTCCTCCTGCTGGTGGTAGAGCGTCTTGCCGTAGAGATCGGTCTCGGTGCGCGACGTGGTCGCGTCCCAGTCGCGGGTGAGGCGCCCGCGGGCCAGCGGCGACCACGGGATCACGCCGACGCCCTGGTCGAGGCAGAACGGGTGCAGCTCGCGCTCGTCCTCGCGCTGGATCAGGTTGTACTGGTCCTGCATCGAGACGAAGCGGGTCCAGCCGCCGAGGTCGGCCGTGTACTGCGCCTTCGCGAACTGCCACGCCCACATGCTCGACGCGCCGATGTAGCGCGCCTTGCCGGAGCGGACGACGTCGTGCAGGGTCTCCATCGTCTCCTCGATCGGGACCTGCGGGTCCCAGCGGTGGATCTGGTAGAGGTCGACGTAGTCGGTGCCGAGGCGGCGGAGGCTGTCGTCGATCGCGCTGAGGATGTGCCGGCGCGAGAGCCCGCCACCGTTCGCGCCCGGGCGCATCGTGCCGTGCACCTTGGTCGCGATGACGACCTCCTCACGCACGGCGAAGTCCGCGAGAGCGCGGCCGACGAACTCCTCGCTCGTGCCGTCGGAGTAGACGTCGGCGGTGTCGAACGTGGTGATGCCGAGCTCGAGCGCCCGGCGGAGGAAGGGCCGCGACTCCTCCTCCCCCATGCTCCAGCCGTGCGCACCGCGGTCGGGCGCGCCGAAGCTCATGCAGCCGAGGATGATCGGGGAGACCTGGAGGCCGCTGAGGCCGAGTCGGGTGGAGTCCATCCTCCGACGCTAGCCCAGTGGCGCCGGCGCGGGGCGGCCGGCTCGGTGACGCTAGCCCAGCCCGGGGTCGCGGCGGGTGGCGGCGACCGTGCTCGGCAGGAAGAGCAGCACCACGGCCAGCAGGGCCGGCGCCAGCAGCGCCCAGCCGATGTCCGGCACGGCGTACTGCCCCTGGAACGCGCCGAGGGCGACGGCCATCATCACCAGCTGGATCGTCAGGGCGGAGGCGCGGATCCAGCTGCGGCACCGGGCGGTTCCGACTGTCGTCGCGGCGACCCAGGCCAGGGCGATGACGGAGAGCACGACGATCGCGATCCCGCCGCCGATCGAGCCGGCCCGGGTGGTGAGGAGCTCGATCACGAGCCACCCCGTGATGCACGCCACGGCAGCGGTCTCCAGCGCCAGAACGGCGACCAGGAGGAGCAGGCCGAGGGGCCGCCGGCCGCTTCCCGGCCTGGTCGGAGGCCGGTTCCCGTCCATGATCACAGCTGCATCCCATCCAGCACTCTTGATTCGAGCCTGCCTCCGTGACAGGCTAGTGCAGTTCGTTTCACCGCTCACAGGGTCGTGGGTTACCGCCGATGTGAACACCCCGATCCTGCCGTGCCGAGAGGCATGCGTGCGAGCGGGGCGATCTATCGGGAAGAACCGAGCACCGTCCGGTCCCGCACCCGAACCGCCTTGCGCAGCTGCGCAGGGTCTCGTGGCGTGCGCCGGTTCGGGCGCCCGGTGCATACCGATGGTCCAGGCCGTCGGTGTGACTCGATCATCCCACCCGAACACTGCGTGGTTCCTCCACGCACGCTGTCACACAAGGAGCACCCGCATGGACTGGCGCGACAAGGCCGCTTGCCTCACCGCTGACCCCGAGCTTTTCTTCCCGGTCGGCAACACCGGACCCGCGGTCGACCAGATCGAGAAGGCGAAGACCGTCTGCGGTCGCTGCACCGTCACCGAGGTCTGCCTGCAGTACGCCCTCGAGACCGGTCAGGACTCGGGCGTCTGGGGCGGCCTCAGCGAGGACGAGCGCCGCGCCCTCAAGCGCCGCGCCGCCCGCGCCCGCCGCGCCTCGTAGCGCCGGCACCGGGACCACCCGGCACCGCACGACCCCGACCCCCGCTCGCCCTCCGGCAGCGGGGGTCGCGTCGTTCCCGGGGACTCCGGGCGGGGACCGAGCCCGCGCGGCGCGGACCGGTGCGGCTCAGACCCGCGGGCCCTTCAGCCAGCGCAGCGGCACCTCGATGGTCACCTCGGTGCCGCGGCCGACCAGCGTGTGCCAGTCGATCGTCCCGCCGAGCTCGCCCTGGATCAGGGTGCGCACGATCTGCGTGCCCAGACCCGAGCCGACCTTGCCCTCCGGCAGTCCGACTCCGGTGTCGCGCACCTTGACGGTGAGCTCGTCGTCGCCGCGGGTCGCGACGATCTCGACGTCGCCCTCCCGGCCGGCGAGCCCGTGCTCGACCGCGTTGGTGACCAGCTCGGTCAGCGCGAGGGCGAGCGGAGTGGCGTACTCGCTCGGCAGGTCGCCGAAGCTGCCGGTGAAGGTGGGGTGCACGGTGGTGTTGTGCGTCGAGGCGACCTCGGCGATCAGCAGCAGAACCCGGTCGAACACCGCGTCGAAGTCGACGTTCTGCGCGAGCCCCTCGGAGAGGGTGTCGTGCACGACCGCGATCGCCGCGACGCGGCGCATGGCCTGCGTCAGCGCCTCGCGGGCGAGATCGGAGTGGGTGCGCCGGGCCTGGATCCGCAGCAGCGACGCGACGGTCTGCAGGTTGTTCTTCACCCGGTGGTGGATCTCGCGGATCGTCGCGTCCTTGGTGATCAGCTCCCGCTCCTGGTGGCGCAGCTCGGTCACGTCGCGGCAGAGCACGACGGCGCCGACGCGCTCCCCGCGGTCGCGGATCGGGATGGCGCGCAGCGAGACGGTGACCCCGCGCGCCTCGATGTCGGTGCGCCAGGGCGCGCGGCCGGTCACGACCAGCGGCAGCGACTCGTCGATGACGACCTTGCCGGCGACCAGGCCCGTGGTGACCTCGGCGAGCGACTCGCCCTCGAGCTCGTCCGCGAAGCCGATGCGGTTGAACGCCGACAGCGCGTTCGGGCTGGCGAAGGTCGTGATCCCGTCCACGTCGAGGCGGATCAGGCCGTCGGAGGCGCGCGGGGCGCCGCGACGCGGCCCGGTCGGCGCGCCGAGGTCGGGGAAGTCGCCCGAGGCGATCATCGAGAAGAGGTCGTTCGCGCAGTCGTTGAAGGTCAGCTCCTGGCGGCTGGGCGTGCGCGTCTCGCTGAGGTTGGTGTGGCGGGTGACGACCGCGATCGGCTGATCGGTGGTCGCGCTGTCGGAGCCGCCGAGGCGCCGGATGACCGGCACGGCGCGAACCCGGGTGGGCGTCTCCTCGAACCAGTCCGGGGCCGAGGTGTCGACGATGCGAGCGCTCTCGAAGGCCTCGGCGACCTGGGCGCGCCACTCCGCCTTGATCTTCTGCCCGACGAAGTCGCGGTAGAAGAGCGTCGCCGCACTCGAGGGCCGGGCGTGCGCGACCGCGACGAAGCCGCCCTCGGCGGTCGGCACCCAGAGCACGATGTCCGCGAAGGCGAGGTCGGCGAGGAGCTGGAGGTCGCCGACGAGGAGGTGCAGCCATTCGACGTCCGCGTCCGTGGAGCGGCCGTGGGAGAGGACGAGATCACTGAGGGTCGACACCCGACAAGCCTAGGTCCCGTCATCGCGCGCACCGCACCTGCGGTGCCCCGCGCCCGGTTATCCACAGTCCGGCGCTGAGCCCGACGTGAGCATCGCTCGGCTGCTTCGATGAGGTCACCCCGTCGCGCTCGTCCTGCTGCGGCACGCACCGCCCGAGCCGAGAGGAGATCCGAACCGTGAGTCGCTCGTCCTGCCTTTGGAGCACGCCGCATGATCCACCCCACCAACGCGTTCGACTACCGCACCCTGCCGCTCGACGCGGACGCGGCGGCCTCCGCGACGTCGGCCGCCGCGTTCTTCGCCCCGCAGCCGGCGACGCGGGCGGAGCTGCCCGATCCCGAGCCGATCCTCGCCTGCCTGACGCTGCAGGTGGTCGAGGTCCTGGCCGGCTCCCGCGAGATCGACCAGCTGGCCCGCTGGCTGAGCGACGACGTCTACCGGCATCTGCAGAAGCGGGTGGTGATGGCCGCCCGTGCCCGCAGCCTCAAGGGCCGGTCGACGCAGCGCCTCCCGTCCACGGTCGGCCGGGTCGTCGTCACGGAGCCGCGGGACGGGATCGTCGAGGCGGTCGTCCTCGTGCACAACCGGGTCCGCACCCGAGCGGTCGCCATCCGGCTGGAGGGCACGGACGCCCGCTGGCGCGCGACCGCGATCAACGTGCTCTGAGACCGGTCAGCGCCCGCGGCTCGGCGCTCGCACGCCGGCACGCCCGGGTCAGCGCTCGCGGACGGGAGCCACCGGCGGCAGCACCACCTGGACGCCCTTCTCGCGCAGCGCCTCCTCGAGCTCCGGCGGCGGCGGCGCGTCGGTGACGAGGTAGTCGGCCCGGCCGAGCTCCGCCACCTGGGCGAAGAGGGTGCGGCCGAACTTGGTCTGGTCGGCCAGGATCGCCACGCGCTCGCAGCGGGCGATCATCTCGCTCATCATCACGCCCTCCGCCAGATTGCTGGTCGAGTAGCCGTTCTCGGCGGACACGGCGCCGACGGAGATCAGGCCGATGTCGCAGTGCAGGTCGACGGCGCCGCCCGGCTCCGCGGCGGCGAAGCCCACCGGCCCGACCGTCGACTGGCCGCCGAGGCGGACGGCGCCGCCGAAGACGAAGAGGTCGCGGCAGGTCTTCGAGCCGATCTCGGCAGGGACGCGCAGGTTGTTCGTCGCGATGGTCAGCTCGCGGTGGTCGTTGAGGTGCCGGACGACCGCCAGCGAGGTGGTGCCCGCGTTCAGCATCACCACCGCCCCGTTCTCGACGAGGCCGGCGGCGAGCGCGCCGATCTTCTCCTTCGCGCCGCGCTGGATGCCGAGGCGCACGTCCAGGCGCTTCTCCGTCGCGGGCATCACCGAGAGGCTCACCGCGCCGCCGTGCGTGCGGACGAGGTAGCCGTCCGCGTCGAGCTGGTCGAGATCGCGGCGCACGGTGTCGGCCGAGACGGCGAAGCGGCGGGCGAGCGTGGTGACCGTGACCTCGCCCGCCTCGGCGACGTAGGCGGCCAGATCGGCCTTCCGGCCGGCCGGCAGACGGAGCGGGACGTCGTTCGCGGCGGGGGCGTCGTCGGTGTCGGGCATGTGCGTTGTCTAACACCGCCGTGTCGGATCCTGCAAGTTGTCGCACTCGGATCGCGGCGAATCCTGCGGTCTGGTCCTCGTTTGTCGCACATCTCGGCAATTTCCTGCCGGTTCTTGCATGACCACGCATCGCCAGGTACATTCGCAGAACACAAGCGCAAGAATGCGCACACAACAGCAGATAACTGCAGAGTTGCAGGGAGTGACATGAGCAAAGGTGCTCGCATCAAGAGAGCCGTCGTCTTCACCGTCAGCGCGGCGTTCGCCGCGACGATGCTGACCGGCTGCAGCCAGGGTGGCGGCGACTCCGCGGCAGGCGGAGACGTCACCCTCGAATTCGCGCAGTGGTGGGAGCCCGAGCTCTCGGACGGCGCCCTCCGCGGCCTGATGGACGACTTCGAGGCCGCCAACCCCGGCATCACGGTCGACCTCCTCAGCGGTCCGTACGCCTCGACCAAGGAGCAGCTCTTCGCCGGCGCCGCGGCCGGCACGATGTCCGACGTCGTCGGACTCGACGGCGCCTGGATCAGCGACTTCGCCAAGCAGGGCGCGCTGGCCGACCTCGGTCCCCTGCTCTCGGACGCGGGCTTCGACGAGAGCCAGCTCTCCTCGACCGTCGTCGTCGACGGCAAGACCGCGATGGTCCCCGTCGTCAACTTCGTCTACCCGCTCTTCACCAACGACGCCCTGCTCTCCGAGGCGGGCGTCAGCGCTCCGCCCTCGACCCGCAGCGAGTTCGAGTCCGCGGCCAAGGCGATCACGGCGCTCGGCGACAACACCAGCGGCTGGGTGCTCCCGCTCTCGAGCGACGCGCCCAACGGGATCCAGAACGACGTCATGTCCTGGGTCTGGGCCTCCGGCGGCAGCATGCTCGACGACGGCAAGCCCGACCTCACCAACGACGCCGTCACCAGCGCGGTCGACTACATCGCGCAGCTCGACGCCGACGGCGTGATCGCCCCCGGCGCCGCGACGATGAAGGAGCAGGACAAGGTCGAGGAGTTCACCAACGGCCGCGTCGGCATGATGATCGACTCCCTCTCGCACATCGCCACCATCCGCGAGTCCAACCCCGACCTGAAGTTCAGCATCTCGGCCATCCCGGCCGAGGACGGCTTCAGCGGCGAGCGCGGCATCCCCTTCGCCTCCTGGGGCATCGGGGTCTCGGCCAGCAGCGAGCACCCGGCCGAGGCCGCGAAGCTCGTGTCGTTCCTGATGAGCGCCGACACGAACTCGACGCTGTCCACGCTGGCGAACGCCTTCCCCGGCAACACCGCCTCCACGCCGGACTTCTCGGACAGCGACCCGCTGTACCAGGAGGCCTTCGACATCTACTCGGCCGGCTACCCGGCGAACGAGTTCGTCGGCCTGCCCGTCGCGGAGCAGCTGATGCGCGACTTCGACGAGCAGCTGCAGGCCGCCCTCAACGGCGACCAGAGCGTCGACGAGGCGCTGGAGAAGTCCCAGGAAGCCTGGCTCGGCGAGTTCTGAGCCGTGACCCGTCCGTCCCCGATCGCGCCGCGGGAGTCCTCTCCCGCGGCGCGGTCCCCCCTCACCCCGTCCCCGATCGAAGGAGGAGCGCCGTGGTCTCCCTGCTGAGCGCCCCCCAGCGTCCCGCCTCCGGGACGCCCGCCCCCGCCCCCGCGGGCCGCCGGAGGCGCCGCGACCTCGCGCCCTACCTCTACCTCTCCCCCACGGCGATCGTGATGCTCGTCCTGATGCTCGTGCCGGTGCTGCTGGTGATCGGGTACTCGTTCTTCGACAACGTCATCACGAACCCGAAGCCCGCCTTCGTCGGACTCGCCAACTACCTCGAGGTCCTCGGCGACCCGAAGTTCCGCACGGCCACCGGCAACACGATCGTCTTCGTCGGCGTCAGCGTCGCGGCGCACCTGGTGCTCGGCCTCGGCTTCGCGATGCTGTTGAACTCGCCGCTCGTGCCGACCGTCGCCAAGTCGCTCTTCCGCGTGGTCTACGTCCTGCCGTGGCTGTTCACCGTCGCGATCATCGCGGTGCTCTGGCGGCTGCTGCTGAACCCGAACGGCGTGATCAACTACGCGCTGATCTCGCTCGGGCTGACCGACAAGGGCATCGAGTGGCTCGCCTCCCCCGCGACCGCGCTGCTCTCGGTGACCTTCATCAACATCTGGGCGGGCTACTCGTTCTACATGATCACGCTGCTGGCGGGTCTGCAGGGCATCCCGCACGACCTCTACGAGGCGGCGAAGGTCGACGGGGCGAGCGCCTGGCAGCGGTTCTGGAACGTCACGATCCCGCAGCTCAAGCCGATCATCATCAGCATGTCGGTGCTCGACATCATCTGGACCTCGCAGCAGTTCGCGCTGATCTGGATGACGACCGGCGGCGGCCCGATCGACGCGACCGAGATGCTCAGCACCTACACCTACAAGCTCGCGTTCAGCCGCTACGAGTTCTCGGTGGCCTCGGCGAGCGCCGTCCTGATCCTCCTCCTCACCATGGTCCTCGCGTTCTTCTACGTGCGGAACCAGAAAGCCAGGGACTGACGTGACCGCCACCGCCACCCGCCCGGCCGTCCGCACGCCGCGGCTCCTCGCCGCGAAGGCCGGGGTCTGGGTCCTCCTCCTGATCGGCGCCGCCTTCGCAGGCCTGCCGATCGTCTGGATGGCCGCCAGCTCGTTCAAGTCGAACACCGAGATCTTCGAGTACCCGCCCCGGCTGATCACCGACACGTTCTCGTTCTCGGCCTACGCCGGCATCCTGGGCGACCCGACGAAGGTCCGCTTCTTCATCAACAGCTACGTCGTCGCGCTCGCGGTCGTCGCGCTGACGCTGGTCGTCGCGATCCTCGCGTCCTATGCGTTCAGCCGCTACGAATTCCGCTTCAAGCGGCCGATCAACATCATCATCGTCAGCGTGCAGGCGGTGCCGCCGATCACCCTGCTGATCCCGTTCTTCGGGCTGATGGTGACGCTGCGGCTCTACAACACCTATCAGGGCCTGATCCTCACCTATCTGGTCTTCACGCTGCCCTACGCGATCATCATGCTGACCGGCTACTTCAACACCCTCCCCCGCGATCTCGACGAGGCGGCGCGGATGGACGGGGCCGGCCCGATGACGGTGCTCTGGCGGATCCTGGTGCCGATCGCGATCCCCGGGATCGTCTCGGTCGGCGTCTACACCTTCATGATCGCGTGGAACGAGTACCTCTTCGCGCTCACCCTGACCCGCACCGACGACATGCGCACGGTGCCGATCGGCATCCAGCTGCTCATGGGCCAGAACTCCTACGAGTGGAACGAGATGATGGCGATGAGCATCCTCGGATGCGTTCCCGTCCTCCTCCTCTTCCTCTTCTTCCAGCGGTACTTCATCGGCGGCATGACCGCCGGGGCCGTCAAGAGCTGAGGCGCGCGTCCGCGCGTCCGGAACACCACCACCACCACGAGAAGGACAGTCAGAGAATGCTTGTTTCCGGAAAAGACCTGCTGGACGTCGCCAACGCGAACGGCTTCGCCGTCCCGGCGTTCAACGTCAGCGACTACGCCATGATGAACGGCCTCTTCGAGATCAGCGAGGAGAAGGACTCCCCGCTGCTCATCGCGATCCACCCCGACGAGCTGAGCCACACCGGAGTGGACATCCTGCACGCGATCATCGCCCGCGCCCACCGCTCCAGCGTCCCGGTGACCATCCACCTCGACCACGGCGCCACCTACGAGCAGGTCCTGCTCGCGATCAAGTCCGGCTTCACCTCGGTGATGATCGACGGCTCGATGCTCCCCTACGACGAGAACGTCGCGATCACCAAGCGCGTCGTCGACGCGGCGCACGCCGTCGGCGTCTCGGTCGAGGGCGAGCTGGGCACGATCGGCAAGACCGACAACGAGGCCGAGGACGGCGCCGCGAACATCATCTACACCGAGCCCGACGAGGCGGTCGACTTCGTCGCCTCCACCGGGGTCGACAGCCTGGCGATCGCCATCGGCACCAGCCACGGCCTCTACCCGGCGTCGATGAAGCCCGCCCTCAAGCTCGACCTGCTCGCCGAGATCAAGAAGCGCGTCGCCGTGCCGCTCGTCCTGCACGGCGGCTCGAACAACCCCGACGCGGAGATCGCGGAGTCGGTGAAGCGCGGGGTCAACAAGATCAACATCTCCAGCGACATCAAGGCCGCGTACCACAAGAAGATGCGCGAGGTGCTGGCCGACCCCTCCGTCCGCGAGCCCAACACGATCCAGCCGCCCTCCATCGCCGCGATGAAGGAGACGGCCGCCGAGAAGATCGACCTGTTCGGCTCCGCCGGCAAGGCCGAGCTCTACTAGGCCCGGCGAGACGCAGGAGAGCAGCGCGGTGAACGAGAGGATCGTGCTCGGACTGGGCGGGACCGTCGACTACGAGATCGACTGGGACGACCACGTCGTCCAGACGCTCGCGGACGAGTACGGGATCCGCGCGGACGAGCTGACGAGGACGGCGCCGGTCACCACCGAGCGCGACCTCGTCGTGGCGCTCCTCGCGTTCCTCGCCGACGGTGCGGGAGGGGAGAGATTCGCCTCCTCCTCCCGCATCGTCGAGGAGTTCGCGCAGCGCTTCCCCCGGCGCATCACCCTCGGCGGCACGGGCGTGCGGGCGGGCTACGCGCTCGCCGTGCACGGCCTCGCCGCGGTGCAGCACCTGGTGAGCATCGACGACCACGTCCGCCGCCTCCTGCCCGTCGGCACCGAGTACGTCTCGAGCGCGACCGCCGACAGCACCGACCCGCACCTGATCGTGCAGTTCCCGCGCGGCGCCCGGGTGCTCCTCGGCGACCGCGTGCTGGTGGCGCCGCATCCGAACCGGGTGATCTTCGCGAACGACCCGCCCAACCGCGAGCTGCTGCTGGCGGAGGGACTCGGCGGCATGCTGGCCGACGCGGGCGTCTTCCTGGTCTCCGGCTTCAACAGCATCCAGGACGGGGCGGTGCTGACGGACCGGCTGGAGACGCTGCAGCGCCACCTCGCGGCGCTGCCCGCCTCCGCGGATGTGATCTACGAGGACGCGGGCTTCCACCTGCCCGCTCTGCAGGACCGGGCCCGCTCCGCCCTGCTCGGCTGCGTCGACGTCGTCAGCATGAACGAGGACGAGCTGCAGGCGCTGCTCGGGCACCGGCTCGACCTGCTCGACCCGGATGCAGTGGTCGAGGCGCTGGGCGCGGCCGCGGCGCTCCTCCCCGGCCCGGTGCTCGTCGTGCACACCCGGCACTGGTCGGCGGCCGTCGGAGCGGAGGCCGAGCGCTACCGCGCGGCGCTCCTCGGCGGAGTGACGATGGCGAGCACCCGCTACCTGCTCGGCGACGGCATCACCGCCGCGGACTACGACCGCGTCGCACAGCTGCCGGCGCAGCCCGGCGGAGTCGCGGTCTGCACCGCGGTCACGGCTCGGCTGCAGGCCGTCTGCACGCCCGGCCTCGTGCTCGAGACCGACCGCCCCACCACGATCGGCCTCGGCGACACCTTCGCCGGCGGCTTCGTCTCGGCGCTGGTGCGGCACCGCGTCTGACGCCGCCGATCACGCGCCCGCGCTGTCGACGACGAAGGCCCCGCATCCCGCGCTCCGCTCGAGCGGAGTCGGGACCGGGACCTTCGTCGTGCCGGTCGGCAGAGCCGGGATCAGCGGCGCTTGGTCTGCGCGCGGCGCTCCTGGCGGTTGTTCGGCGTCTCGTCGGAGCCGCCGGTCTGCTGGCCGAAGGCGCCGGTGGTCGCGGCGTCCTCCGCGTCGTCCGGGCGCGCCTCGCGAGCCGCCGCGGCGCTGGCCTTCGCCGTCGCCGCCTGCTGCACCCGGCCGCGCTGATCGCGGACCTCGACACCGCCCGAGTCGCTCGGCGCGGAGTAGCTGAGCTTCTCGACCGGGGCGACCGGCTCGGAGAGGCCCTTCGCGGCGACGCCGGCGACCTCGCCCTGCTTCTGGGTGACCTCGACCTCGAGGTTGAAGAGGAAGCCGACGGTCTCCTCGCGGATCTGGCCCATCATCTGCTGGAACAGGGTGAAGCCCTCGCGCTGGTACTCGACCAGCGGGTCGCGCTGGGCCATCGCGCGCAGGCCGATGCCGTCCTTGAGGTAGTCCATCTCGTAGAGGTGGTCGCGCCAGCGGCGGTCGATCACCGAGAGCACGACGCGGCGCTCGAGCTCGCGCATGGCGGGGGCGCCGAGCTGCTCCTCGCGGCCCTGGTAGGCGAGCTTCGCGTCCGAGAGGATTTCGCGGCGCATGAACTCCTTGTTGATCCGGCCGCGGCTGCCGGCCTCCTGGACGACCTCGTCGATCGACAGGCTGACCGGGTAGAGGGTCTTCAGCTCGGTCCAGAGCGCGTCGAAGTCCCAGTCGTCGCCGTTGCCCTCGCCGGTGTGCACCTCGAGGATCTCGTCGATCACGTCGACGAGGAACTTCTGGGTGCGCTCGTGCAGGTCGTCGCCCTCGAGGATGTGGCGGCGGTCGGAGTAGATCGCCTCGCGCTGGCGGTTGAGGACGTCGTCGTACTTGAGGACGTTCTTGCGGATCTCGGCGTTGCGCGCCTCGACCTGCGACTGCGCGCTGCGGATGGCGCGCGAGACGACCTTCGACTCGATCGCCATGTCGTCCGGCACGTTGCCGCGGCCCATCAGGGCCTCGGCCGCGCCGGAGTTGAACAGGCGCATCAGGTCGTCGGTGAGCGAGAGGTAGAAGCGGCTCTCGCCCGGGTCGCCCTGGCGGCCGGAGCGGCCGCGGAGCTGGTTGTCGATGCGGCGCGACTCGTGGCGCTCGGTGCCGAGCACGTAGAGACCGCCGGCGGCCTGGACCTTCTCGGCCTCCTCGGCGACCTTGGCCTTGACGCCCGCGAAGACGTCGTCCCACGCGGACTCGTACTCCTCTGGGGTGTCGACGGGGCTGAGGCCCTTGGTCGACATCTCGGTGACCGCGAGGAACTCGGCGTTGCCGCCGAGCATGATGTCGGTGCCGCGGCCGGCCATGTTGGTCGCGACGGTGACGGCGCCGAGGCGGCCGGCCTGGGCGACGATCGCGGCCTCGCGCGCGTGGTTCTTGGCGTTCAGCACCTCGTGCCGCACGCCCTTCTTGGCGAGCAGGCGGGAGAGGTACTCGCTCTTCTCGACGCTCGTCGTGCCGACCAGCACGGGCTGGCCCGCCGCGTGGCGCTCGACGATGTCCTCGACGACCTGCTCGAACTTGACCTGCTCGTTCTTGTAGACGAGGTCGGCGTTGTCGATGCGCTGCATCTTGCGGTTGGTCGGGATGGAGACCACGCCGAGCTTGTAGGTCGACATGAACTCGGCGGCCTCGGTCTCGGCCGTTCCGGTCATGCCGGAGAGCTTGCCGTAGAGGCGGAAGTAGTTCTGCAGCGTGACGGTGGCGAGGGTCTGGTTCTCGGCCTTGACCTGCACGCCCTCCTTCGCCTCGATCGCCTGGTGGATGCCCTCGTTGTAGCGGCGGCCGGCCAGGATGCGGCCGGTGTGCTCGTCGACGATCATCACCTCGCCGTTGAGGACGACGTAGTCCTTGTCCTTCTTGAACAGGGCGCGGGCCTTGATCGAGTTGTTGAGGAACGAGATCAGCGGGGTGTTCGCGGACTCGTAGAGGTTGTCGATGCCGAGGTAGTCCTCGACCTTCTCGATGCCGGGCTCGAGCACGCCGACGGTGCGCTTCTTCTCGTCGACCTCGTAGTCCTCGCCCTCGATCAGGCGCGTGGCGAGGCCGGCGAACTCGGCGAACCAGCGGTTCGCCTCGCCCGAGGCGGGGCCGGAGATGATCAGCGGGGTGCGCGCCTCGTCGATGAGGATCGAGTCGACCTCGTCGACCACTGCGAAGAAGTGGCCGCGCTGGACCATGTCCTGCGCCTGCCAGGCCATGTTGTCGCGGAGGTAGTCGAAGCCGAACTCGTTGTTCGTGCCGTAGGTGATGTCGGCCGCGTACTGCTCGCGGCGCTGCTCGGGCGTCTGGCCGGAGAGGATCACGCCGGTCGTCATGCCGAGGGCGCGGAACACGCGCCCCATCAGCTCGGACTGATAGTTCGCGAGGAAGTCGTTCACCGTGACGATGTGCACGCCGCGGCTCGCGATGGCGTTGAGGTACGCCGGCAGGGTCGCGACGAGGGTCTTGCCCTCTCCGGTCTTCATCTCGGCGATGTTGCCGAGGTGCAGTGCGGCGCCGCCCATCAGCTGGACGTCGAAGTGGCGCAGGCCGAGCGTGCGGCGCGAGGCCTCGCGGACGGCCGCGAAGGCCTCCGGCAGCAGGTCGTCGAGCGATTCGCCGTTCGAGTAGCGCTCGCGCAGCTCGACGGTCTCGTTCTTCAGCTCCTCGTCGCTGAGGTGCGTGAAGTCCTCTTCGAGGGCGTTGACGGCTTTCGCGTAGTTCTCGAGGCGGCGGAGGACCCGGCCCTCCCCGACGCGAAGGACCTTTTCGAGAACTGAGGCCACGGGGTACTCCAAAACGTAGAAGACAGGTGCCCGACGGCACGGCGCGGACGGAACCACACTAGCCGGGGCGGGCTGTGCGCGGTCCGACAGGGCGCGAAGAACCCCCCGGAGGCGGACCTCCGGGGGGCTCCCGGGTCAGACCGCGGCGGCCTCGGGCTGCGCGTCCGCCTCGTCGCCGAGGCCGATCACGCCGTAGTCCCAGCCCTTGCGTCGGTAGACGACGCTCGGGCGGTCGGTGTCCGCGTCGATGAAGAGGTAGAAGTCGTGGCCGACCAGCTCCATGTAGTCGACGGCGTCGTCGACGCTCATCGAGACGGAGGGGAAGACCTTCTTGCGGATGACGACGGGGCAGTACGGCTCCTCCGCGTCGTCCTCGTCCGCGGCGACCGGCTCCGGGGCCGGCTCCTCCTGAACGGGGATCACGCCCGTGCTCAGGCGCTCGAGCACCTCGGCGTCCGCCGGCTGGATCGCGACGACGCTGAAGTCGTCGGCCGCCGCGTCGCGCAGCGAGGTCGGCCGATGCTGACCGCGATGCACCTTCTTGCGGTCCTTGGCTCGACGCACCCGTTCGAGCAGGCGCCCGAGGGCGACGTCGAAGGCCGCGTACTTGTCGGCTCCGCTCGCCTCGGCCCGCACCACGGGCCCCTTGCCGATGAGCGTGAGCTCGACCCGGTCGCCGCCGGCGGCGCCCTTGCCCTCGCTGTGACGGCTCGCCTTGATCTCGAGCGCGAGCGCCCGGTCGGCGAGATGGGCGATCTTCTCCGACTTCTCCGTCGCGTAGGCGCGGAAGCGATCGGTGATGCCCATGTTGCGGCCTGTGATGTCGATGTCCATGACAACCTCCCAGTCGAGTACGGCGTGCCGCCTTTCTCCGGGCGGACCGTTCACGCCGTCCCCCGAGCGTAGACCCGCGGTCACCGGATCGTCCTCGGGAGTTCATCAGGAAGTCGCGCTGCGGCCGCCGGGGGTCCCGGCGAGCGCGGCCGCCCCCGCCACGTCTCCCCCGCCCGCGCGGACGGCCCGGCGCAGCTCGAGCAGGGTCGCCCCCGAGGTGACCACGTCGTCCACCAGCAGGATCCGTTCGCCGTCGAGCGGACGCCTGGCGCGGAACGCGCCGTCGAGGTTCGCACGCCGCTCCGCCCGGGCGAGGCCGACCTGGTCGAGCGCGAGCCGGGTCCTCGTGAGCGGCCGGGCGAGGCGCCCGCCCGCCGCGCGCACCAGCAGGTCGACGGGGTCGAAGCCGCGCCGCAGGTGCCGCAGGCGCGAGCCGGGCGGTGCGACCAGCAGCGCCGGAGCGCCGTCGAGCGCCTGGAGCAGCACGGGTCGCAGCAGCGCGCCGAGCGGTCGCGCTGCGGCCACCCGCCCCTCCGCCTTCAGCGCGAGGACGAGCCGCCGCACCGTCCCGGCGTACTCCGCGCCGACGCGCACCTCGAGCGGGTCGTCGTCGGACCCCAGGCGGCGGACGTCCGGTCGCGCCTGCGCGGCGAGCTCCGCTGCGCAGTCCGGGCAGGGCACCCGGGTCGCCGGCCGCCCGCAGGCCGGGCAGTCGACCGGCAGCAGAACGGCGAGGGCGTCGAGGAGATGATCGCGCAGCATCGGGCGAGTGTGCCCGGGTTCAGGACCCCATGCCGGTCTGCGTCGCGAGGAGCTCGATGCCTGTCGCGACCGTCTGCCACGCCGAGCCGCGCTGCTGGCGCAGCTCGCCGCCCTCGGCGAGGATGCGGATCTGCGTCGAGGCGTTGCCGGCCGCGATCTGCACGGTCCCGGTGGTCGTCCCCAGCGGGGTGTCCCCTCCGCCGAGCTGGTTCATCGTCACCGTGTCCTCGCCGGTGGAGCCGCGGACGACCGAGACGACGTCGAGCTCGTCCGTCCAGGCGGCGGCGACCGCCGTGCCGAGGGTCGAGCGCAGCACGACCGGCTCGCCGATCGCGATCGGATCGCCGTTGACCGAGCGGGTGACCCCGGCGACGAGCACGGTCGCCTGCTGCCCGTCCTGCGCGAAGGCGAGCATCCGCGTGCCGTCCCGAGACAGCGCGAACGAGGCGATCGACTCGATCTCCGGCCAGGCGGTCGCGACCTGCAGCGACCGGGAGCCGTCGGAGGAGTAGGCGACCAGCTGGCCCGGCGCCGCCGTGGGCACCGACCAGACGTAGCCGAAGGGGTCCATGCCGGGGGCTGCGAGGCCGCTCCGGGCGTCGAGCAGCACGTCGTCGACGCCGGGGGTGAGCAGCGAGACGCCGGCCGAGGTGAGGACGGCCGCCGAGGCGCTCGAGTCGGCGCCCCGCTGCTCGCCCAGCACCGCGGCCCGCGGCGAGAGCGCCGCGATCCGGTCCGAGACGGCCGTCTCGGCGAGTCCCGAGGAGCCGAGGAAGCCGAAGTCGCCGTCGGTCAGCACCAGCGGCCGGGTGTCCACCCGCGGCGAGGTCGGCAGCCCGGTCACCTCGGTCGGGATCTCGATCGGGTTCTGCTGCACCGAGAGCGAGACCCCGGTGACGTTCGAGACGTTGGCCAGGCTCCTGCCGAGCTGCAGCGCCATCCGGCGCCACTGCCGCTCGTCGGCCTCGAGCGCCGCCGAGTTCAGGTCGACGACGGCCCGCTGCGCCTCGACCGGCACCGTCTCGGCGGCGAGCGCCGTCCCGGTCGGGAAGGCCGAGACGACGGCGGACGAGTCGCGGAGCCACGGCGTCGGCCCGCGCAGCAGCTCGGTGACGATCGTGGTGCTGGTCGAGCTGTCCGCGCGCGAGGCGAACCAGCGCAGATCCGGCACCAGGTAGGAGTAGCTCGGGTCGAAGAAGTAGAGCGCGTAGGTGGAGAAGACCTGCTCGAAGGTGGTCCGGTCGATGACGACGCCGCTGGGCGGAGAGCTGATCCGCCATTCGCCGTTCTCCTGGACGAAGCCGTAGTCCAGCTCCAGCGCGGTGGTCGTCGCGACCTCGGAGTAGACGCCGGTGGCGTCGACCTCGGCCACGGGGGTGATGGTGAGCGAGAGCGTCGACGCGCCGGGCTGGGTCGAGGAGCGCTGGCCCTCGTCGACGGTGACGTGCTCGCCCGGCGTCCAGTCGGCTCCGGTGGAGAGGAACTCGCGGGCGATCTTGTAGTTGTTCTGCGGGCTCGACGCCGCGTCGATGAAGCCGGTGAGGATCTCGAACTGGTCGGCGCCCTCGGCGGGGCCGGAGGGGAGGAAGTCGTACTGCAGGTCCTGCGGCGCCGTGTCCGGGCGGCCGACGCCGACATCGCCGCCGCGCGGGATGCCCGCGCAGCCGGCGAGGGCGGCCAGCAGCAGCACCGCGGCGACCGCGGAGCGCACGCGCCTCACTGGACGACCCCGTGCTCGGGCACGCCGCCGAGCGGCAGCGGCGGCAGGACGATGGGGCCGGAGTAGGCCTGCTCGCCCGCGTCCACGGGCGGCAGCGGCAGCGGGGAGGCGTCGATCCGCTCGCCGCGCCGACGCGGGACCGTGAGCCGGAAGCACGCGCCGCGGCCGGGCATCGACCAGACCTGCAGCCAGCCGTGGTGCAGCGCGGTGTCCTCCTGCGCGATGGAGAGGCCGAGGCCGGTGCCGCCGAGGGTGCGGCGGCGGGACGGATCGGCGCGCCAGAAGCGGTCGAAGACGCGGACCACCTCCTCGGAGCTCATGCCGTGACCGTAGTCGCGGACGGCGAGCGCCACCGCGGTGGCGTTGCTGTCGACCGTGACCACGATCTCGCGGCCGTCGCCGTGCTCGACGGCGTTGCCGAGCAGGTTGCGCACGATGCGGCGGATGCGGCGGGCGTCCATCTCGGCGTCGAAGTAGCCGCCGGGGGCGGAGAGCGTGAGCCGCGAGCCGTTCGCCTCGGCGATCCCGCGCATCCCCTCGATCTCCTCGCCGGCCAGCCGCACCAGGTTCACCGGCTCCAGCTCCAGCTCGGCCGAGCCGGCGTCGTGGCGGGAGATCTCCAGCAGATCGGCGAGGAGGCTCTCGAAGCGGCCGATCTGGCCGTGCAGCAGCTCGACGGTGCGCTCGGCGACCGGCGGGAAGCCCTCGCGCTGGTCGTAGAGCACGTCGCCGGCGAGCTTCATCGTGGTCAGCGGGGTGCGCAGCTCGTGCGAGACGTCGGAGACGAAGCGCTGCTGCACCCGGCTGAGCGTGGCGAGCTCGCTGATCTGCTCCTGGAGGCTGTCGGCCATCCCGTTGAACGAGCGGGCGAGGGTGGCGATCACGTCCTGTCCCCTCTCCGGGATGCGCACGTCGAAGTCGCCCGCGGCGAGGCGCTGGCTGGTCTCCGCCGCCACCCGCACGGGCGCGACCACGATCCGGACGACGACCCAGCTGACCGCGCCGATCAGGAGGATCAGCAGGATGCCGGCGATGTTGAGGACCTGCTGCACGAACTGCAGCGTGCGCTCCGCGTCCGCGAGCGAGTAGCCGATGTAGAGCTCGTAGCGCCCCGCGGAGCTCGGCAGCTCGATCGTCGAGCCGACGACGATGCCCGGGAGCTGCTGGCCCGAGGCGCCGAGGCTCACCGACTGCCAGTACTGGCCGTCGGCGCCGGCCTGCACCCGCGCGCGCAGGTCGTCGCTGATGACGCCGTTCTGCAGCTCGCGGTTGTAGCTGTCCTGCGGGGCGAGCGAGGACGCCTCCTGATCGGGCGCGCGCACGACCGCGATCAGGGCGGAGGAGGAGGCGTCGCGCACCGCGGTGCGCACCGAGTTCATGACCTCCTCCATGTCCTGCCGGGTCGAGACCGTCGCCGCGTCGAGGTAGCCCTGCGCGGCGCGGGTGGCGCGCGAGGTGTCGCCGGTGACCTGGTCGAGCCGCGACTGGAACAGGTTGTCGCTGATGCTGTAGGAGAGGTAGGCGCCCGTCGAGCCGATCGCGATGCCGCTGAGCAGCACGGTGATGGCGACGGCGCGGAACTGCAGCGAGCTCCGCCAGGCCCGGAGCACCCTCCGCGGCCAGCGCCGCAGCGCCGGCGCCCGGAAGCGGCGCGCGAGGCTCACGTCAGCTCGGCAGCACGGAGCCGGCGCGGTAGCCGACGCCGCGCACGGTCATCACGATGCGCGGATCGTCCGGGTCCTTCTCGACCTTCGCGCGCAGGCGCTGCACGTGGACGTTCACGAGCCGGGTGTCGGCCTTGTAGTGGTAGCCCCAGACCTGCTCCAGCAGCATCTCGCGGGTGAACACCTGCTGCGGCTTCGAGGCGAGGGCGAGGAGGAGGTCGAACTCGAGCGGTGTCAGGCCGATGCGGGTCTCACCGCGGCGGACCTCGTGCCCGGCGACGTCGAGGCTGAGGTCGCCGACCTGCAGGACGGCGTTGGCGGCGACCTGGGAGGGGCGCAGGCGCGTCTTGATCCGCGCGACCAGCTCCTTCGGGTCGAACGGCTTGACCATGTAGTCGTCCGCGCCGGACTCGAGGCCCTGCACGACGTCGGAGGTGTCGGACTTGGCGGTCAGCATGATGATCGGGACGCCGGACTCGGCGCGGATCCGGCGGCAGACCTCGATGCCGTCGATCCCGGGCAGCATCAGGTCGAGCAGGACGAGGTCCGGCCGGGCC
Organism: Rathayibacter sp. VKM Ac-2928; assembly: GCF_022815545.1. Taxonomy (NCBI): domain Bacteria; kingdom Bacillati; phylum Actinomycetota; class Actinomycetes; order Micrococcales; family Microbacteriaceae; genus Rathayibacter; species Rathayibacter sp. VKM Ac-2928. The sequence goes on along the minus strand of NZ_JALGRU010000001.1, from coordinate 765,846 downwards.
CGCCGGAAGGCCTCGAGGGCGCCCGTGCCGTCGGCGCAGAAGGAGACGTCCCAGTCCTCCGCGCGCAGGACGATGCCGATCATCTCGGCCAGGGCCGCATCGTCGTCGACCACCAGGATTCGCGCGCTCATGGGGTCAGGCTAACCGACGCGAGTGGGAGCACGGCCGCGCCCGACCGCGAGGGCCGAGCGCGGCTGTGACAGCATGGGAGGGATGACCGACGCAGCTCAGTGGCCACCGCCCGCCGGGGCTCCGGAGGGCGACCACGCGCGGCCGCGCGTCGCCCCTGTCGCACCGGTCGCGCCCGTGTCCTGGTCTCCGACCGCGGGTCCCGCCGGCCCGTTCCCGCCGCAGGGCTGGACTCCCCCGCCCAAGCCCGGACTGATCCCGCTGCGGCCGCTCGGCTTCGGCACCCTGCTCGGCGCGCCCTTCGCGGTCCTCCGCCGCAGCCCGCGCACCACCCTCGGCGTCGCGCTGCTCGTGCAGGGCCTCGGCTCGCTGCTCGCCCTCGTGCTCTACGGCGCCGTCGCCCTTCTCGCGGTCGGCCGGATCACCCAGGCCGAGGTCGCCGATCGGGACGCCGTCGCGTCGGGGTCGCTGGCGATCGTCGTGCTCGCGGCGCTGATCCCGCTCGCCGTCACCCTGGCCACCGGCGCGCTCGTGCAGGGCGTCGTCGTGCTCGAGGTGTCGCGCGCCGTCCTCGGCGAGCGGCCGACGCTGCGCGCGCTGCTCCGGCGGCTCCGCGGCCGCTTCTGGGCGCTGGTGGGCTGGACCGTGCTGCAGGGCGTCGGCGTCCTGGTGCTGGTCCTCGCCGCGGCGGCGCTCTCGGTGCCGCTCTTCCTCCTCGGCGCCCAGGACGCGGGGGCCAGTGCGGTCGTCGGCGGGATCCTGGTGCTCGTGCTGGCCGGCCTCGCCGCGACCGCGGTGGGCGTCTGGCTCGCGACGAAGCTCGCGCTGGTGCCGAGCCTTCTGGTGCTCGAGCGGCTCCCGCTGCGCCGGGCGGTCGCGCGCTCCTGGCGGCTCGTCACCGGCGGGTTCTGGCGGACGTTCGGCGCGCTCGCGCTGATGGCGGTGATCATCCAGGCGGCCGGGCAGGTCGTCTCGACGCCGTTCAGCCTGCTGATCCCGATCGGCGGGGCGCTGGTCGCGCCGACCGATCCGAACGCGCAGGTGGTCGCGTCGATCGTCGTCGCGCTGCTCTCGGTCGCCGTCGGCCTCGTCGTCGGCGCGGTGGGCACGGTGCTGCAGTCGGCGGTCACCGGGCTCGTCTACCTCGATCGCCGGATCCGGCGCGAGGGCTTCGACCTCGTGCTGATGCGGCACGTCGAGGAGCGCGCGGCCGGGCGCGAGTCCCTCGATCCCTTCCCCGCTCCGGAGCGGACCGCGCCGTGATCCGCCTCGCGCTCGCCACGGCGCCGCTCGACCCCGATGCGCAGGAGGCCCGCCGCCTGCTCCTCGAGGAGCTCGCCGACCCGCGCTACCGCGCCGCCGAGCCGAACTGGTTCGACCGCCTGGTGCAGGCCGTGCGCGACTGGTTCACCTCGCTCACCCTGCCGGGCGACGGCGTCGGCGTGCCGCTCGCGGCGCTGATCGGCGTGCTCGTGCTGGTGGTGCTCGTCGTGGTCGCCCTCGTCCTCGCGGGACGGCCGCGACTGCGGCAGCGCAGTCGCGTGACCGGGGCGGTCCTCGCCGACGACGACGGCCGCTCGGCCGCGGAGCTGCGCGCCCTCGCCGAGGCGGCGGCCGCCCGGGGCGACTGGGACGAGGCGCTGGTGGAGCGGTTCCGCGCCCTGGTGCGCGCCCTGGACGAGCGCACGATCCTCACCGTCTCGCCCGGCACCACCGCTCACGGCTTCTCCCGCCGGGCCGCCGCCGTCTTCCCCGCCTCGGCCGACGCCCTCCGGCGCTCGGCGGACGCCTTCGACCGGGTCCGCTACCTCGGCCTGCCCTGCGGGCGCGAGGACTGCGAGCGGGTCGCCGAGCTCGACCGCGCGCTCGCGGCCGCGCCGGTCCCGCTCGAGGCGCTGCGATGACCGCGCCCGCTGCTCCGCCGGCGTCGGACGCTCCCGTCGACACCGTCTCCTCCCCCACGCTCGGCGCGCTGCTGCGCCGGGGACGCATCTGGGCGCTCCTGGCGGCGATCGTCGTCGTCGGCACGGTCCTGCTGACCGTGGCGACCGGCTCCCCGGTGCCCGCCGCCGACCTCGACGTCGACAGCGCGGCACCGGACGGCGCCCGCGCGGTCGCCCAGGTCCTGCGCGAGCAGGGCGTCGACGTCGTCCGCGCCGACTCGCTCGACGAGGCCCTGCGCGCGGTCGGCCCGGGCAGCACGCTGCTGATCGACGATCCGGGCTCGGCCCTGGACGAGGAGCAGTACGCCCGGCTCGCCGAGGACCCCGCCGCGGTCGTCCTCGTCGAGCCGTCCGGTGCGGCCCTCGACGCGCTGCTGCCCGGCGTCGCCTTCGCCGGCGCGCCGCAGGAGGACGGCGTCCTCGCCGCCTCCTGCGCGCTGCCCGCCGCGGAGCGCGCCGCGGGGATCCCCGCGGGCGGCAGCACCTTCCGCGTCCTCGAGGGCGGCGCCGCGGGCTGCTTCCCGTCCGGTGACGACGCCTTCGCGCTCGTCGCCGACTCCCCGGCCGGCGGCCCCGACGTGATCGCCGTCGGCGACGCCGACCTCCTGCGCAACGGCACCGTCGCCGAGGAGGGACGCGCCGCCCTCGCGCTGGGCCTCCTCGGCGGCGAGGACCGCCTGGTCTGGTACCGCGCCGGCGCGGCCGACGCGACCTCCGCCGCCGTCGACCCGGCCGATCTCGCGCCGGGCTGGGTCACGCCGGCGCTGCTGCTGCTCGTCGGGGTGTTCGTCGCCTCCGCCGTCTGGCGCGGGCGGCGCTTCGGCCCGCTCGCCGTCGAGCCGCTGCCCGTCGTCGTGCACGCGAGCGAGACCGCCCGCGGCCGGGCCCGCCTCTACGCCCACGGCGCCACCCGGGTGCGCGCGCTGGACGCCCTGCGGATCGGCACGCTGCACCGCTCCGCCGCCCTGCTCGGCCTGCCCCCGTCGAGCGGAGTGGACGAGGTCGTCGCGGCGGCCGCGGCCCTGCTCGAGCACGATCCGCGCGCCGTGCGCCGGCTCCTCGTCGACGACGAGCCGGCCGACGACACCGCACTCGTGGCCGCCTCCGACGAGCTCCTGCGCTTCGAGAGCGCGCTCCGCGCCGCCCGCGCACCCCGCACGGGCACCGCCGCGGCCGGCACCGCAGGACCGGGCACCGCAGGAGCCGGCACCGGGCGCCCCGCGCGCGACCGCCTCGACCACGATCAGCCCGACCACGAACGACCGGAAGGCCCCCTCCGATGAGCGACTCCTCCCCCCCCCCGATCGCGGACGACGAGCTCCGCCGCGAGCTCGACCGCGTCCGCTCCGAGGTTGGCCGCGCCGTCGTCGGCCAGGACGGCGCCGTCTCCGGGCTGCTGATCGCCCTGCTCGCCGGCGGGCACGTGCTGCTCGAGGGCGTGCCGGGCGTCGCGAAGACGCTGCTCGTGCGCGCGCTCTCGGTCTCGCTGGGCCTGGACACCCGGCGCGTGCAGTTCACCCCCGATCTGATGCCCGGTGACATCACCGGCTCGCTCGTCTACGACGCCTCCACCTCGGGCTTCGCCTTCCGCGAGGGCCCGGTCTTCACGAACCTGCTGCTCGCGGACGAGATCAACCGCACGCCGCCGAAGACGCAGGCCGCCCTGCTCGAGGCGATGGAGGAGCGCCAGGTCAGCGTCGACGGCCGCACGCTCCGCCTCCCCGACCCGTTCCTCGTCGCGGCGACGCAGAACCCGGTCGAGTACGAGGGGACGTACCTGCTCCCCGAGGCGCAGCTCGACCGCTTCCTGCTCAAGCTGGTGCTCGACGTGCCGCCACGGGACGTCGAGGTCGAGGTGCTCTCGCGGCATGCGGCCGGCTTCGACCCGCGCGACCTCGCCGCCGCGGGGGTCCACCCGGTGCTGGACGCGGGGCGGCTGCGGGCGGCCCAGGCCTCCGTCCGCCGCGTCGGCGCCGGCCCGGACGTGCTCGGCTACATCGTCGACCTCGCCCGCGCGACCCGCGAGAGCCCGAGTGTGAAGCTCGGCGTCAGCCCCCGCGGATCGACGGCGCTGCTCGCGGCGAGCCGCGCCTGGGCCTGGCTGAACGGCTACGGCTCGATCACCCCGGACCACGTCCAGGCGATGGTCCTGCCCGTGCTGCGGCACCGGATGCAGCTCCAGCCCGAGGCGGAGCTCGAGGGCGTGCGCACGGAGGCCGTCCTCGGCGGCATTCTGCAGCAGGTCCGCGTCCCGGTCTGAGCCGTGCACCTCACCGGACGCTCCGTCCTCGTCCTCCTCGTCGGCCTCGTGCCGGTCGTCCTGCTCGGACGCCGGGCCGAGGTCGCCTTCGCCGTGCTCGGGCTCTGGCTGCTGGTCTGGCTGATCCTGGTGGGCGTCGACCTCGCGGTGGCCGGCTCCGCGCGCGCGGTCGTGCTCGAGCGGCGGACCCCCGACCGGGTGCGCCTCGGCGAGCGCGCGGAGGCGACGCTGCTGATCACGAACACGGGACGGCGCCGGATCACCGGCGTGGTCCGCGACGCCTGGGAGCCCTCCGCCGGGGCTCTCGCGACCCGCTCGCCGCTGCGGCTGCCGCCGGGCGAGCGCCGCGCGGTCCGCACGGTCCTCGAGCCGCGCCGCCGCGGAGAGCGCCGGGCGCTGCACGCGACGATCCGCTCGAACGGCGTCCTCGGGCTGGCCGGCCGGCAGGCGACCCTCGCGGCGCCCGCTGTCGTCCGGGTGCTGCCGCCGTTCCGCTCCCGCCGCCACCTGCCCTCGCGCCTCGCCCGCCTGCGCGAGCTGGAGGGGCGCACCAGCGTGATGATCCGCGGTCAGGGCACCGAGTTCGACAGCCTGCGCGAGTACGTCCGCGGCGACGACGTCCGCTCGCTCGACTGGCGGGCCACCGCCCGGCGCCGCGAGCCCGTCGTCCGCACCTGGCGACCCGAGCGCGACCGGCGGGTGGTGCTCGTGCTCGACACCGGCCGCACCTCCGCCGCCCGCATCGACGACGAGCCGCGCCTGGACACGGCGATCGAGGCGTCGCTGCTGCTGTCGGCGCTGGCCGCCTCGGCCGGCGACCGCATCGACGTCCTCGCCTTCGACCGCGCCCGGCGCGCCCGCGTGCACGGCGCGACCGGCACGGAGGTGCTGAGCCGCGTCGTCGACGCGCTCGCCCCAGTGCAGCCGCAGCTGATCGAGACCGACTGGTCGGCCGTGCCGGGCCAGGTTCGCACCCTGGTCTCGCAGCGCTCGCTCGTCGTGCTGCTCACGGCGCTCGACTCCGTCGGCGCATCGGAGGGGCTGCTCGCGGTGCTCCCCCAGCTCACGAGGCAGCACACCGTGGTCGTCGCCTGCGCGATCGACCCCGAGCTGGCCCGGATGGCCGCGGACCGCGGCGACCGCGGTGCGGTCTACGCGGCCGCGGCGGCGGAGCGCTCGCTCGCCGACGCGGACCGGCTGGCGGCCGCCGTGCGGCGGCTCGGCGGCGACGTGGTGCTCGCCTCGCCGGAGAAGCTGCCGCCCGCCCTCGCCGACCGCTACCTCGCGCTGAAGGCCACCGGCCGGCTCTGAGCCCGGACCTCGCGCTCAGCCCTCGCTGATGCTCCGCGAACCGGCGTCGAAGCGGCCGAGGTCGCCCGTCTCCCCCGCGCGCACGGCCCGGCCGCCGAGCACCAGGAAGTAGGCGATGAAGCCGCCGAGCGCGAGCGCGCCGATGCCGATCTTCAGCCACCACGGCCACGGCGCCGGCGTCACGAAGCCCTCGATCACGCCCGAGACGAGCAGCACGAAGACCAGCCCGATCGCGACCGTGAACAGGCTCCGCGCGTCCTCCGCGAGCGCCTGCCCCCGGGTGCGCGGCCCGGGCGCGATCCAGGCCCAGAAGATCCGCAGCCCGGCCGCCGCGGCGACGAAGACCGCCGTCAGCTCGAGCAGGCCGTGCGGGAGGATGTAGAGGAAGAAGGTGTCGCCCTCGCCGACGTGGAACATCACGGCGACCGAGGTGCCGAGGTTCTGCGCGTTCTGCAGCAGGATGTACGGCACGTAGACGCCGACGATGCCGAAGGCGACGCACTGCGCCGCGATCCAGGCGTTGTTGGTCCACACCTGACCGGCGAAGGACGCGGCCGGGTTCTCCGAGTAGTAGTCGACGAAGTCCTCCTGCGCGAAGCGGCGCAGCTGCTCGTCGTCGCCGAGCGCGGCGAGCAGGCGCGGGTCGCCGAGGATCCAGACCGCGAAGAGGCCGGCGACCAGCACGGTCGCCAGCGCGACGGCCAGGGTCAGCCAGCGGATCCGGTACAGCGCGGCGGGGAACGAGACGACGGCGAAGCGGGCGACCGCGGCGAGCGGATCCTCGCGCGTCCCGGTCAGGCGGCCCCGCGCCCGCGAGAGCGAGACGGCGAGGCGCGTGCCGACAGCGGTCGACCCCGCGGTCGAGGAGATCGCGGCGAGATCGGCGGAGGCGGACTGGTAGCGCTCCACGAGCTCGTCGGCCTCGCCGCCGGTCAGCCGGCGCTTGCGCGCGAGCTCGTCCAGGCGGGTCCACTGGCCGCCGCGCGCGGCCGAGAGAGCATCGATGTCCATCTGCTGAGATGATAGCCGGGGCCGACGATCGAGGGAGCTGCTGCATGTCCGACGACCGCGACGACGCCCGCCTCGACAGCGCCGGCTTCGACACGGCGGGCCTGGTCACCGGCGAGGCGATCGCCCTCGAGATCCCCGTCACCTCGTTCGTCCTGCGGGCCGCCGGCGCGATCATCGACCTCGTCGCGGAGTTCCTGCTCGCCTTCGGTCTGTTCTACCTCGTCGCCGTCCTCGCGAGCGACGGCGGGCTCGACGCCGCCGCCTCGGCCGCCGTCGCGATCGCCGCCCTGGTGGTCTCGATCGTGCTGGTGCCCGTCGCCGTCGAGACCGCGACGCGGGGGCGCTCGCTCGGCAAGCTCGCCGTCGGCGCCCGGGTCGTCCGCGACGACGGAGGCGCGATCGGCTTCCGCCACGCCCTCGTCCGGGGTCTCACCGGCGTGCTCGAGATCGTGATGACAGCAGGTGGGCTGGCCGCGGTGGTGGGCCTGCTCTCGCGCCGCTCGCGCCGGCTCGGCGACGTGCTCGCCGGCACGCACAGCCAGCTCGAGCGGGTACCGGCCGCGCCCCCGCTCGTCGTCGAGATCCCGGCGCCGCTCACCGGCTGGGCGGCGACCGCCGACGTGGCCCGGCTGCCCGACGCCCTGGCGCGCCGGCTCGCGCAGTTCCTCCGCCAGCGCTCCGGGATGACCGAGCCCTCGCGCTCGCAGCTCGCCCGGTCGCTGGCGCAGGAGGCCGCCGCGTTCGTCTCACCGCTCCCGGCCGCACCCGCCGAGGACTTCCTGCTCGCCGTCGCCGCGCTGCGCCGACGCCGCGAGGAGCGGGCGCTGGAGCTCGTCGACCGGCGGATGAGCCGGCTCGCACCGGTGCTCGCGGACGCGCCGCGCGGCTTCCCGGTGCGCGAGGCCCCACGGGCTCGGCGGGGAACTCGGGCTGCACCGAGCGCTCCGGCTCCCCCGGACGCTCAGGCCGACGGCGGCTCGAGGTAGCGCACGGTCTCCCAGCCCCGGGGCACCAGCAGCCGCCGGTCGTGCTCGGCGCACAGGTCGTAGCCGTGCGGATCGGGCTGCGGGCTGAGCGGCCCGACCGCGACGAGCGAGTCCCGGTAGTCGTAGGTGAGGGTCACGACCGCGGGGAGGCTGCACCCGGTGCGCGAGCACTGCCGTCGGTCCATCGCGCCACAGTAGCAAGAGGCCGCGGGGCCATAAGCTGGTCCAATGCCCCGCGCACGCCGTTCCACCGCTCGTCAGTCGAGCTCGGTGCGCGGCGGCTCGCGCGACCGGCACGGCCGGGGCATCCGCGGTGCCGTCACCGGCCCGCACCTGCCGCCGCTGCAGACCCGGGCGGACTTCTTCGAGACGACCATCGGGTCGGCCTTCGACTATCTCCGCGACGCCTGGCCGGACGAGCTGGCGGGGATCCGGGTGGAGCTCGCCTCCACGCCCGACGTCGACCCGGCCCGGCTCGAGGGCACGGGTATCGCGCGCTGGCGGGTCGACCACGCCGCGCGGCGCATCACGCTGTACCGCGTGCCGATCGAGCGGCTGGCGAAGCTGCACCGCCGCGACGAGTGGCACCAGCGGATGATGATCGAGAGCTACGTCTTCCGCGCGGTCGCCGAGCTCCTCGGCCGCGACCCGTGGGACATCTCCCCGGACCGGTTCCGGCACCACTGAGCGTCCGGCACCACTGAGCTTCCGGCACCACTGAGCCGAGCGGCGCCTCCGAGACGCCGACCGCTCAGTGCGAGTAGACGGTGACCGGCGAGGACAGCGGCCCGGGCGGCACGATCGCGTAGCCCGCGATCCGCCCCTCGCTCGCGATCGAGACCGACGCCTGCACCGGCTGATCGCTGGTGACGACGACGGCGTCGACGCCGAGCTCGGCCGACACCGAGGCGAACGGACCGATGTCGAGCGTGCGGCTGCCGGCCTCCGACTCGAGCTGCACCGACGCCGAGGTGTCGCTGCCGTTCGCGAGGTGCAGCACGGCCCCCGCCTCACCGGTGTTGCCGACGCCGAAGGGAACGTCGGTCGCGGTCCCGGAGACGAACCAGGCGAAGTCCGTCCCGGCGGCGCCGGTCGACGTCGTGCGCCCGGCCGCCACGACGGGCTGGTCCGAGGTGAGCGTGACGCGGTAGGAGCCGTCCGCCAGGCCGGAGAGGGGGACCTCGCCGACGCGGCCGGCCGGGACCACCACCTGCGTCGAGGTGCCGATGCCGCTCGGGTCCTCGTTGGCGACCTCGATCGAGACGGTGCTGTCCGCCTCGCCGGGCGCGAGGATCCGCAGGACGGGAGTGCCCTCGCCGCCCGTGCCGTCGTCGCCCGCCGTGTCCGCCGGGGGCGTCGCGACGGTGAAGCCGGAGATCACGGTGAGTGTGGCCGGCGTCGCCGCGGGGCCGGTCGTCTCGACGCCCTGCGGCGTCAGGCCGGAGATGGCGCTGCTCTGGATGCTCGCCGCGATCTCGCCGCCGCGTGCGGTCATCCGCACGACCGGCTGGACCACGTCGGGAGCGAGCCCGGCGAGCGGGAGTGCGCGGACGGTGCCGGCCGGGACGACGATGCCGGTGGCGCCGGTCGCCGGGACGACGCCGTTCTCGCCGTAGAGCGAGAGGTCCACGGTGGCCGCGACCTCGCTGGCGTTGGCGAGGACGAGCACCGAGGTCCGGCCGACGTCGGTCGATCCGGCGACGAGCCAGCTGTCGGCCGAGGGCTCCGCGCAGCCGAGCGCCGAGAGGCCGGAGAGCTGCTCGGTGGCGATCGACTGCGTCGTCACGCCGCCGGGCGTCGGGTCGGACTCGGCGGGGACGGCGAGCCGGGTGATGCCGGTGCCCGGGGCGGCCACGTCGGCCTCGTCCAGGACCGACTGGTCGCCGGTCGCGTCCCGCGGCCAGAGCGAGGTGCCCGAGTCGTCGAGGGCGCGGAGTTCCTCGGGGTCGCTCGCGTCGATCAGGCTGCCCGCGCAGACGAGGGTGCCGTCCGCCGCCACCGGCGTGACGACCACGCCGTCGGCGGCGACGGTCGCCAGCGGTGTCGGCAGGATCTGCGGCAGCACGACCGCGGCGACGGCCAGGGCCAGTCCCGCGGCGCCGGCGGCACTGCGGAGCACGGTCCGGCGGTGGCGGGCGGCCGAGACGGTCCGGTCGCGGGCGCCCGTCGGCTTCGCCGGAGCGGACTTCGAGGCGCCGCGCTCGGCACGCCGGTCGGCGCGGGAGGGGCGGGACGGGGACTGCGACATGCGCTTCTCCTGGTCGGCGGGGTCAGGTGTCGCGGATCCGGGGTTCGACCGGTCAGGCATCGTCGGTCCCGTCGTCGAACTGGCCGGTGGCCTCGCCGGGCTCGTCGTCGATCCCCGCGACGGCGGCTCCCGAGCGGGAGCGCTCGAGCGAGAGGCCGGTCGGGACGGCCAGCAGGAAGGCGACCAGGAACACGATCAGCAGCGCGATCGTGTAAGCCACGCCGAAGGGGCCGACGACGCCCTGCGGCGCCGCGTCGATCCGGGTGCCCTCGGTGTCGACCGCGGTCCAGAGCAGGCCGTACTGGGTGTCGCCGACGGCGGAGAACGCGGCGTTGCCGTCGAGCGAGACCGCGGCGCGGGCGCTGACGGCCGAGGCCGCGTCACCGGCGTCGGTGCTGGTCGGCGGGGCGAGCACGACGAAGCGGACGCCGAGGTCCTGCAGGGCCGCGCCGATGTCGTAGCCGGTGCGCGAGACGAGGTTGCCGGCCAGCTCGTCGATGGCGTCGGTCTGCTCGGTGCCGGTCGCGGCGAGGGTCGACTGCTGGTCGAGGGTCGCTCCCGCGCCGCGCTCGAGGCGCGCGAGGATCCCGCCGTCCGACTGCGGGACGAGCACGATCGTGCCCACCCGCGGCTCGTTCTGCGCCTCGGCGGCGACGTAGGCCGGCAGCGAGCGGTCGGAGCCGGCGGTCGTCACGGTCCCGCCGCCCGTCGGGAACAGCACCGCCAGCGGAGCGACCGCCACGACGGCGGCGGCGGTCACGACCAGCGCGGGGACGACCCGGTAGGACGGCAGCGCGGCGACCGAGAGCGAGAAGCCGACGACCAGGCCGAGCCAGTACAGGCTGAGGCCCGTGCCGCTCCAGACGGCGACCGCCTCGGACCCGGTGGTCACGACCTGGATGCCCTGTGCGAGTGCCGCGGTCAGCAGGCCGGCGGCGGCCACGCCCACCCCGCCCAGGGCGGACAGGTTGTTCGGGAGCAGCAGCGCCGCGAGTGCGGAGATCACCAGGGGCAGCACGAGCACCGCGGTCGCGAGACCCGCCGCCGACGCGGGGATGCCGAGACCGCCGAGGAACTCGAGCCACCCGGTCGTGACGCCGGACGGGAACCCTGCGAGGAGCGAGAAGAAGTCCGCCCTGGCGGAGGGCAGCGGCACACCGGGGTCGGCGAGGATCGCGAACCAGTCGCCGCGCTGGGCGTGCGCGACGATGATCGGGAAGAGCAGGGCGAGGGCCGGGATCGGCAGTCCGGCGAAGCGCCCGATCCGGCGCCCCGAGGTGGCCAGCACGACGATCCAGATCAGCGCGAGCGGCACGGCGAGCACCGGCGCGCAGGCGACGACCGCCGCCGCGAGGATCGACGCGGTCGCCGAGGACGACCAGGAGCGGTAGGCGCCGAAGCCGGCGAAGAAGAGCCAGGGCAGCAGGACGTGCACCAGGATCGCGGCCGGGCGGCCCTCGGACTGGGCGGCGAAGAAGGCCGGCGCGAGCAGGTAGACGAAGGCTCCGGCGCCGCGGGCGATCGGCCGCGCGGTGAGGCGGGCAATCATCATCCACGCGCCCATCGTCGCGAGCGGCAGAGCCGTGAGGTAGAGGAGGACGATCGAGAAGCTCGGCGCCCAGAAGGTGAGCGAGCCGAGGACGGCGAGCACCGCGGCGAACGGGTCCGCCGCGCCGATGAAGCCGGAGCCGAGGTCGCGCCAGCCGTACGCGGCGTTCCGCCACAGCTCGCCGACCGACGGCGAGAGGGTGAGCAGACCGCCGCCGCCCATGGCGGTGGCGGCGAGCAGGCGCGCGTAGACGATCAGCCCGGCGATCGCGGCGACCAGGACGATCCAGACTCCGCCGGCCTGGAAGAAGTGCAGCGGGTGCCGCTCGCGGCTGGCCTGCACCCGGACGGCGTCGTGCCGGACCGAGCGGAGCTGGCGGACCACGTCGAGCGGGATGCGCAGCGGCGCGATGGCCTTCCAGCCGACGTTCTTCGACGAGCGGAGGACGCGCCTGGCGTGGAAGACCTTGGTGCCGCCGAACGCGACGACGAAGGCCGCGAGCAGCTCGCCGCCGACGAGGCCGGGCTGCTTGCGCAGGAGCCGGACGGCCGCACGGCCGACGGCGAGCGGCACGAGCGAGAGCCAGTGCAGGACGAGCAGCGCCACCGGGGCGTAGGCGAGGCGGCGGTGCAGCTGCGCGGTGCGGTGCTGGCGGGCGCGGCGGCGCTCCCCGCTGTCGATCCGGCGGCCGTCGGGGCGCTGGAGGCCGATGCGCGCGGTGGTGACCCGCGCGTCGGGGACGCGGCTGACCCGGTGTCCGGCGAGGCGGGTGCGGATCGAGAAGTCGAGGGCGTCGTCGACCACGGGCAGCCCGGGGTCGAAGCCGCCCAGCTCCTCCCAGAGCGCGTGCCGCACGAGCATGCCGCCGGCGGCGACGGCCAGCACGTCGGGCGTGGCGTCGTGCTGGCCCTGGTCGAGCTCGTCCTCGACGAGGTGGACGGTGGTGCCGTAGTTGGTGATCGACTCGCCGTAGCTGCGGATGTAGCCGGAGCGGGTCCAGTCCATGACCTTCGGTCCGGCGACCGCGACGGAGGGCGCGACCTCGACCGCGCCGAGGAGCGCGGCGAGCGCACCCGGCTCAGGAGCGGAGTCGGCGGCGAGCAGCCACAGCCACTCGTCCTCCCCCGTCGGCGCCTGCATGACGCGCACGGCGCGGGCGACGGCCTGGCCGAACGGGAGGTTCTCGGCGACCTGGACGAACTGGGTCGGACCCCAGCCGGAGAGGAGCTGCCCGGTCGCGTCCTTCGATCCGCCGTCGACGAACACGGTCGCATCGGGCTGTCGGGTCTGGGCCCGCAGCGCCGCGAGGGTGCGTTCCAGGTAGGCCGCGCCGTTGTGGGCGACCAGGACGGCGGTTACTCGGGGATACATCGCGGACCACCCTAAGCGATGGGCGCGGGGCGCCCCGCGGCGGCTCGCCGCCTCCGGTGAGCGGCGGTCGTCACGCCCGGCGGCGCAGCTTGCGGCGCTCGCGCTCGGAGAGGCCGCCCCAGATGCCGAAGCGCTCGTCGTTCTCGAGCGCGTACTCGAGGCACTGCGCCCGGACCTCGCAGGAGGTGCAGATCTTCTTCGCGTCGCGCGTGGATCCGCCCTTCTCGGGGAAGAACGCCTCCGGGTCGGTCTGCGCGCAGAGCGAGTCGACCTGCCAGGAGAGGGCGCCGCCGGGCGCCTCGCTGCCCGAGTCGATGCCCTGGCGGACGCCGGGGACGCCGAGGCGGACGGGATCGACGAACCAGTCCTCGGGGACCGCGCTCATGCCGGAGGCCCGGTCGCTGCCGGGGCCCGCGTCGTTTCCGAAGCCTCTGTCGTTTCCGAAGCCTCTGTCGCTGCCAGAGACGCTGTCGGGAATCGCCATACCGTCTCCTACCCCGCCCGCGAACATGATCGGCGACCGGCTCCTCCCGGAGGGTGGGCCGCCTCAGTAATTACACCGGTGTCATTCGCTGAGGTCAAGTCGCGGACCATAAACCCTCAACCCGCCGTGGAGGGTTCACGACACACCGGCGTGTCGCGACCGTGTCGAAGCTCCCGGCCGGCGTCAGGACCCCGCGGTGCTCCGGGCGCGCCAGGCGCTCTCCACCATCTCGGCGACGGTGTGGCGCATCTCCCAGCCGAGGTCGCGGGCCGCCGTCTCGCCCGACGCGACGATGCGGGGCGGGTCGCCCGGGCGGCGCGGGGCGACCTCCGGGGTGAAGTCGATGCCGGTGCTGTCGGCGATCGCGGTCATGATCTCGCCGACCGAGGCGCCGGACCCGCTGCCGAGGTTGTAGACGGGCTCGATCGGCTCGCCGGCGGCCAGGCGCTGCGCCGCCGCGACGTGCGCGAGCGCGAGATCGGCGACGTGGATGTAGTCGCGGACGCAGGTGCCGTCCGGAGTGGGGTAGTCGTCGCCGTTGATGCGCGGCGTCCGGCCGGCCAGCAGCGCCTCGAACACCAGCGGGAAGAGGTTGTGCGGGCTGGTGTCGTAGACGTCCGGGTAGCCGGAGCCGACCACGTTGAAGTAGCGGAGCGAGGCGTGGCGCACCCCGTGCGCGCGGCCGGCGTCGGCCAGCAGCCACTCGCCGATCAGCTTCGACTCGCCGTAGGGCGACTCGGGGCTCTTGGGGGTGCTCTCGGTGACGAGCTCGACGTCGACCGCGCCGTACACCGCGGCGCTGGAGGAGAAGACGATCGAGCGGACGCCGGCGCGCTCCATCGCGGCGAGCACGCGCATCGTGCCGGTGACGTTCTGCTCGTAGGTGTGCAGCGGGCGCTGCACCGAGACTCCCGCGTACTTGAAGCCGGCGACGTGCACGACGCCCTCGATGTCGTGCTGCGCGAAGACCTCGTCCAGCAGCGCCTCGTCGAGGATCGAGCCGCGGTGGAACGGCACGCCCTCGGGGACGAAGCCCTCGTGGCCGGACGACAGATCGTCGAGGACGACGGGGTCGATGCCCTGCTCGGCGAACGCGCGCACCACGTGCGCTCCGATGTACCCGGCTCCCCCGGTGACCAGCCATGCCATGTGGATCCTCCTCGATGACGGGCGCCGCGCGCGCACCGACGCAACCCTAGCGGCGGGGTGGCGCGGGCCCGGTGGCGGGATCTCGTGGTGTCGCGATATCCTGCCGCCGTGCTCCACTCCGTCGCCGTCCTCGCCCTGCCCGGGGTCGCCCCGTTCGAGTTCGGCGTGGTCTGCGAGGTGTTCGGGATCGACCGGCGCGACCACGGCGGGCCGGTGTTCGACTTCCGCATCGCGACCGCGGATCCGGGGCCGGTGCGCACCTCGCTCGGCTTCGAGCTGATGGTCGCCGACGGCCTCGAGGCGGCCGAGGACGCCGACCTGATCGCCGTGCCGGCGCACCCGATCGGCCCCGCCGACGATCGCGTGCTCGCCCTGCTGCGCCGCGCCCACGAGCGCGGGGCGTGGATCGTGAGCGTCTGCAGCGGCGCCTTCGTGCTGGCCGAGGCGGGACTGCTCGACGGGCGACGGGCGACGACGCACTGGATGCACGCCGACGAGCTCGCCCGGCGCCACCCGGCGGTCGAGGTCGACCCGGACGTCCTGTTCGTGCAGGAGGGCCGGATCGTCACGGGCGCCGGGACCGCGGCCGGGATCGACGCGTGCCTGCACGTCGTCCGCGAGGAGCTCGGCGCCGCGGCCGCGAACGTCGTCGCGCGCCGCATGGTGGTGCCGCCGCAGCGCCACGGCGGCCAGGCGCAGTTCATCCCGACGCCGATCCCGGAGGCACGCGCGGACTCGCTCGCCGACGTCACCGAGTGGATGCTGCGCCACCTCGACGAGGAGCTCAGCGTCGACCTGCTCGCCCGGCGAGCGCTGATGTCGCCGCGCACCTTCGCCCGCCGCTTCCGCGCCGACCTGGGCACCACGCCGCTGGCCTGGCTCAACCGTCAGCGGCTCCTGCGCGCCCAGCAGCTGCTGGAGGAGTCCGACCTGACCCTCGAGGCGATCGCCACCCGCGTCGGCTTCGGCACCGCTGCCGTCCTCCGCCACCACTTCGCCCGCGTGCTGCAGACGACGCCGGCGGCCTACCGCCGCACCTTCGCGTCGGCGGCCGCGGCCGCCTCCTGAGCCGCGCCGGGACCCGCCGACCCGATGGCGGTGGGTCCCGAGACGCGCTGCGCGCTGCTCGACCGGCATGGTGCGCCCTGCGGGCTGCTCGACCAGCATGGGCAGGACGGCCGTCCATGCTGATCGAGTAGCCCGCGCAGCGGGCGTATCGAGATCCACCCCCCGCAAGAACGACGGAGCGAAGGGCCCTCGGTCAGACGGTGGCGACGAAGAGGGTGCCGCGGCCGGTGACAGAGAGGGCGCGCTCCGACGGCGTCACGTACATGCTGCCGCCGCGCTCGACCTCGACCGAGCCCTGGGCGCCGTGCACGGTGAACGCGCCGTCGGTGGCGATCGCGATGGCCGGTCCGTCGAGCTCGACGCGCACCGGCTCGTCCGAGGTCGGCTCGACGACGGCGAGCAGGAAGTCCGGCACGTCCGGCCGGTAGACCCGCAGCCCGGGCGCGGGCTCCTCGGCCGGCAGGTACGGCACCGGCAGCGGCGAGAACTCGAGCACGCTGACCAGCTCGGGCACGTCGATGTGCTTGGGCGTGAGCCCGCCGCGCAGCACGTTGTCGGAGGCGGCCATCAGCTCGACCCCGGTGCCCGCGAGATACGCGTGGATGTTGCCGGCGGGCAGGTAGAGCACCTCGCCGCGGGCGAGCCGCACGCGGTTGAGCAGCAGCGAGAGCACGACGCCCGGGTCGCCCGGGTAGGCCTCGGCGAGCGAGCGCACCGTCGCCGTCTCGAGGCGGTCCTCGCCCTCCGACGCTCCCACCACCGCGGCGATCAGCGCCGCGACCTCCGCGCGGTCGCCGTCCGCGAGCAGCCAGGAGACCGCCCGGCGGAGCACGACCGTCGGCTCGCCCTCGAGCTCCGCGGCGAAGCGCGTGATCGCCGCCGCTTCCTCCCCCGCGGCGCGACCGGCCAGCTCGGCCAGCAGCGCCCGGGTGCCGTCGAGCTCGCGGAAGCCGCAGAGCGCGTCGAAGCTCCCGGTGAGCGCGTAGATCAGCTCCGGCTTGTGGAACGGGTCCTTGTAGTTGCGCTCCGCCGCGTCGCGCGGGACGCCGGCCTCGTCCTCCTCGACGAACCGGCGCTGCGCCGTCGCTGACGACGGGTGGGCCTGGAGCGAGAGCGGTGCGCCCGCCGCGAGGATCTTCAGCAGGAACGGCAGCCGCGGCGCACCGGACACGGGGTCGACCGAGCCGGCGACTCCGGCGAGCGCCGTCTCGGGCTCGCGGGCGATCCACTCGGCGAGGGTCGACGCGCCGACGGAGGCGGGGTCGAGGATGCGGGCCGGCGAGCCCGGGTGCGCCCCCAGCCACAGCTCCGCCTCGGGTCGGCCGGACGGCGCGGTGCCGAGGGCGTCCGAGATGCCGGTGAGCGAGCCCCAGGCGTAGTCGCGGGGGGTGTTGCCGATCGGGATGAACACGGCGAGGGCCTTCCGTTCCGGGAGCGGTGTGCGAGACGGCACCGTCCGGATCCTGCCGGGGCGGGCCGGGCCCGACGCTAGCAGGATCTACAAGAGCGGCCCCGGAGGAGCGGCCGCCGCTTGGCGCCGATCGCCAGCGTCCGCGCCGCCCGGGCACCCCCTTCGTACGCTGGTGGGAGCCGCACCGCCGCCGCTCCTGCGGGCCGAGTCGCTGCGCGCCCGAGCGATGGAGCGATGAACCATGGACAGCACGACCTTCGAACTGCTCAACGCCGACTTCTACGGCTTCGAGTCGCGGCTCACCCCCGCCGAGAAGGAGCTCCTCGTGGGCGTCCGCGCGTTCCTCGAGGAGCAGGTCCGCCCGATCGCCGACGAGTACTGGGAGCGCGCCGAGTTCCCGCGCCAGCTCATCCCCGGGATCCACGCCACCGGTGTGATCGGCCTCTCCTGGCCCGAGACGCGCACGATCGAGAACTCGTCGGTGTTCCGCGGCTGGGTCGCCCTCGAGTTCGGCCGGGTCGACGCGAGCATCGCCACCTACGTCGGCGTGCAGAACGGCCTGGTGATGGGGACGGTCGGCGTCGCCGGCTCCGAGGAGCAGCGGGCCGAGTGGCTGCCGAAGCTCGCCTCGGGCGAGGTGATCGGCGCCTTCGGCCTGACGGAGCCGCACTCCGGCTCCGACTCCGCGCAGGGCCTGCGCACCACCGCCCGCCGCGAGGGCGACACCTGGATCCTCGACGGCGAGAAGCGCTGGATCGGCAACGCGACCTTCAGCGACGTCACCGTGATCTGGGCGAAGGACGTCGCCGACGGCCAGGTGAAGGGCTTCCTCGTCCCGACCGCGACCCCGGGCTACCGCGCCACGGCCATCGCCCGCAAGCAGAGCCTGCGCACCGTGCAGAACGCCGACATCGTGCTCGAGGGCGTCCGCGTGCCGGAGTCGCTGCGACTGCAGGGCGCGAACTCGTTCCGCGGCACGGCGAAGGTCCTCCGGCTGACCCGCGCCGAGGTCGCCTGGCAGGCGATCGGCGTCGCGATCGGCGCCTACGACGCCGCCCTGCGCTATGCCCGCGAGCGCGTCCAGTTCGGCAAGCCTCTGGTCGGGCACCAGCTGGTGCAGGACCTGCTGGTGAAGAGCATCGGCAACATCACCGCGAGCATCGCCCTGGCCACCCGGGTCTCCGAGATGCTCGACGCGGGCGAGCAGCGCGACGAGCACTCCGCACTCGCGAAGGCCTACACGACGGCGCGGATGCGCGAGACGGTCGCCTGGTGCCGCGAGGTGATGGGCGGCAACGGCATCGTCCTCGACTACGGGGTCGCCCGGTTCTTCGCCGATGCCGAGGCCCTCTACTCCTACGAGGGCACCCGGGAGATGAACACGCTCATCGTCGGACGCGCGATCACGGGCAGCGCCGCGTTCGTCTGAGGCGCAGCCCGCCCGCTCGCCGGCCGCCCGCTCCCTAGACTGTTCGCCATGATCCGACGCGCCGCGCCCGCCGCTCCCCGAGCGCTCGCGGTGGCCGTGCTCACGGTGATGCTGGGTGGCCAGGCGCTGCGGAACCTCGCGGGCTGGTGGGGCTGGGGGGTCGTCGTCGCGGCGCTGCTGGTCGGCGTCGTCGTGCTGCTGGTCCGGGTGCGGCCTCGGCTGCGCTGGAGCCGGACGCCCAAGGCGCTCGTCGCCTTCCTCGCCCTCGCCGTGCTCTCGCTGCTCTGGTCGGCGTACCCCGGGGCGAGCGCGATCGGCGTCGTCGCGCAGCTCGCCACCTCGCTCGGGGCGGTCGCCCTCGCCCTGACGCTCAGCACGGCGCAGTTCGTCACCGCCCTCGGCCGCGCGCTCCGGATCACCGTCGGCGCCTCGCTCGTGTTCGAGCTCGTCGTGGCGGTCGTCGTCCGCGCGCCCGTGCTGCCGTTCGTCATCGACCTGCCGGCCGGCCGCATCCCGGACGCCTTCTACTGGTCGCAGGCCGCGCTGTTCACCGGCGAGCCGATCCAGGGGCTCGTCGGCAACCGCAACCTGCTCGGCTTCCTCGCCCTGCTCGGCCTGATCGTCGTGCTGATCGAGCTGGCCGCGCGCAGCCTCCGTCCCCGCTGGGGCGCCGTCTGGATCGTCCTGTTCGCCGCGACGCTCCTGCTCACCCGCTCCGCCACCGTGCTGCTCTGCGTCGTCGCCGTCGCGGCGGCCGCGGCCTTCGCGCTCTGGGCGCGACGCCGTGGCGAGTCGGAGCGGCGGCCCGTCTACGTCACGGCCGCCGCGACCGCCGTCGTGCTCGCGGGCAGCGCGATCGCGGGCTGGGGCACCCTGCTCGGCCTCCTCGGCAAGAGCGAGGACGCGACCGGCCGGCTCGACATCTGGCGCTCGGTCTGGGCACTCGCCGCCGAGCGGCCCGTCCTCGGCTGGGGCTGGGTCAGCTACTGGGCGCCCTGGGCCGCCCCGTTCGACACCCTCGCCGAGCGCAAGGGCGTCCTCTACCTGCAGGCGCACGACGCCTGGCTCGATGTCTGGTTCCAGCTCGGCATCATCGGGCTGGTGCTCTTCACCGCCCTCGTGGTCTCGACCCTCTGGCGCGCCTGGTTCCGCGCCGTCGACCGCCCGCGCCGCAGTGCGACGACGGCGCTGCCCTACTCGGCCGTGTCGCTCGCGCCGCTGCTGCTGCTCGCCGCCCTCCTCGCGCAGGCGCTGTTCGAGAGCCGGCTCCTGATCGAGAGCGGCTGGCTCCTGCTGGCCGCCCTGGCGGTCCTGACCAAGCAGCCCGCGAACGAGGAGGAGGACGCGCTCACCGCCGAGCCGATCCCCCTCGCCGGCCAGCGCGCCGTCCGATGAGGGGCGGTCGGCCGTCGGCTCTGCCGGCCGCCCTCGCGGACGCCCTGGCGTCCCCGCAGTTCGCGGCGGCCCTCGCGCAGACCTCCCTCGTCGTCGTGCTCTGCGCGCCGGCGGTGCGCGGGATGATCGGCTGGCCCGGCTACATCGCGGCGATCGCGACGCTCACCGCCCTCGCGGCCGTCATGCTCGTGCTGCGGCGCGAGCTGCTCGACTGGGAGGGGCTGCTGCCGACCAGCATCCTGGTCTTCCTCGGCTGGATCGCCCTCAGCACGCTCTGGAGCGGCTACCAGTGGGCCACCGCCTCGAGCGTGCTCTACCAGCTCGCCCTCGCCTTCCTCGCGATCGCGATCGGCCTCACCCGCGACATCATCCAGGTGATCCGCGCGGTCGGCGACGTGATGCGGTTCGTGCTGATCGGCTCGCTGGCCGTCGAGGTACTCTCCGGCGCCCTGATCGACCGGCCGCTGCGCTTCCTCGGCGTCGAGGGCCTCCTGGCCGTCGGCGGCCCGATCCAGGGGCTGGTCGGCACCCGCAACCAGCTGGGGCTGGTCTGCCTGCTGGCGGTCGTCACCTTCTCGGTCGAGCTGATGACCCGGTCCGTGGCGCGCGGCCCGGCCCTCGCCTCGCTCGCGCTCGCCGTGGTCACCCTGGTGCTCACCCGCTCGGCGGTCAGCGCCGGCGTGCTCGTCGTCGCCGCGGTCGTCGCGCTGATCCTGCGCTGGGTGCGCCGCGCCACCGGCGAGCAGCGTCGGCGGCGGCAGTACACGACGCTCGCGGTGCTCGTGGCGTCCGCGCTCACCGCAGGGCTCTTCCGCTTCCGGATCGTCGACCTGCTCAACGCGGGCAGCGAGTTCGAGTTCCGGGTCACCCTCTGGCAGCAGGTCTGGCGCTTCACCGACCTGGCGCCGATCATCGGCTGGGGCTGGGTGGGCTACTGGCGCACCGACCTCTACCCGTTCAACGCGATCGACTTCCTCTCCGGCCGGCCGCACTCCTCCAGCCTGCACGCGGTGTTCGACCTGGCGCTGCAGGTGGGCGTCGTCGGGGTCGCGCTCTTCCTCGTGCTGGTCGGCCTCGCCCTCTGGCGCTCGTGGCTCATCGCCTCCGAGCGGAAGGCGGTCGTGCACGTCTGGCCGGTGCTGGTGCTCAGCGTCCTCGTCGTCACCTCGCTCGCGGAGAGCTCGCTCCTGGTCGACGCCGGCTGGCTGCTGCTGGTGATCTGCGCGATGCGCGCCGCGCAGGGGCTCAGCTGGCGGCGGCTCCTGCACCCCGGCGACCGGCCCGGCGGGCTGCCGCGACAGCCCGCAGCACCGCCAGGTGCTCCTCCCGGCAGCGCTCCCAGCTGAACCGGGCCGCGCGCTCGACGCCCTTCGCACCGAGCTCGGCGGAGCGCTCGATCGCCTCGAGGATCCCGTCGGCGATCGAGCGCGGCTCGAGCGGATCGACGAGCACCGCGGCGTCGCCGCAGATCTCGGGCAGCGATCCGGAGTCCGCGGCCGCCACGGGGCAGCCGGAGGCCATGGCCTCGATCGGCGGGAAGCCGAAGCCCTCGTAGAGGCTCGGGAAGGCGAGGACGGCCGCGCGCCGGTAGATCTCCGCCAGCTCCTCGGCGCCCACGTGCCCGCGCCACTCGACGAAGTCGGGCAGCGGGCCGAGCTTCTCCAGGTCGCCTCCGGTGAGCACCAGCCGCAGGTCGTGGCCCTCGGCACGGAGCAGGCGCATCGCCTCGAACAGCCGTGCGTGGTTCTTGTGCGGCCAGGCGCGCGCCGGGTAGAAGACGAAGTCCTCGCGCGCGCCCAGGTGCGGGCGGAAGCGCTCGGTGTCCACGCCGAGATGCGACACGTAGATCCGCTCCTCCGGGATGCCGAGCAGCTCGACGATGCGCCCCTTGGTGAAGGCGCTGATGGTGATGATCGCGTCGGCGCGGCGCGCGGTGGCCTCGTAGGCGATCCGCCGGAAGACGCGCTCGACGCGCGGGAAGAGCTGCGGCAGATCGCGGTGCTGGAGGTCGAAGACCATCTGCACGTGCCCCTGGCGCCGCGAGGGCCAGGGCAGCGGGACGGTGAAGGGGAAGTAGAGGATCTCGTCCGGCCCGAGCAGGCGCCGGAGCCGGAGCGTGCGCACGAGCGCCTGGAGCATCCCCGTCGCCCGGCGGCGGTGGCCGGCCCCGCTGACGACGCCCTCGGCCACGATCTCGGGCACGCCCTCGCTGAAGCCGCGGGCGTTCTCGGGCACGAGCGCCTGCACGCGCAGCCCCTCCTCCCCCGGCCGCGTCACGAGCAACCGGGTCAGCGCACGGGCGTAGGTCTCGCCGCCGCCCATTCCGCCGGGGTCGACGGTGAGCACGGCGAGCGTGACGGCGAGGCGTTCCGGCATGGCGTCCGATCGGATCGAGGCTCCCTCGCGGTGAGGGCCGGGTCAGACTACCCGCGCCCGACCCCCGCGCCGCGGAGCGCCTCCGGCGGGTGCTCCCCGGCGCGGCGGAGGCCGGTGGGTAGTATGTAGCCCGCTGTCACCGACCCCGACGAAACGGACCACCACGTGCCCCGCGCTTTGATCACCGGAATCACCGGCCAGGACGGCCTCTACCTCGCCGAGCTGCTGCTCGAGAAGGGCTACGAGGTCTTCGGGCTCGTCCGTGGGCAGAACAACCCCAAGTACGAGCTCGTCCGCCGCACCGTCCCCGAGGTGACGCTGCTCACCGGTGACCTGACCGACGTGTCGAGCCTCGTGCGCGTGCTCGCCGCCTCGCAGCCCGACGAGGTCTACAACCTCGGCGCGATCTCGTTCGTCGCCTACTCGTGGGAGAACGCGTCGCTCACGACCGACGTGACCGGCAAGGGCGTGCTCAACATCCTCGAGGCCGTGCGCCTCTACGCCGGCGACGACATGTCGCGCGTGAAGTTCTACCAGGCGTCCTCGTCCGAGATGTTCGGCAAGGTCCAGCAGGTCCCCCAGAGCGAGGAGACCCTCCTCTGGCCGCGCTCGCCCTACGGCGTCGCCAAGGTCTTCGGTCACTACATGACCATCAACTACCGCGAGTCCTACGGCATGCACGCCTCGTCGGGCATCCTCTTCAACCACGAGTCGCCCCGCCGCGGCCCGGAGTTCGTCACCCGCAAGATCAGCCTCGCGGTGGCCCGCATCAAGCTCGGCCTCCAGGAGACGCTGGAGCTCGGCAACCTCGACGCCAAGCGCGACTGGGGCTTCGCCGGCGACTACGTCGACGCGATGTGGCGGATGCTGCAGCAGCCCGAGGGCGACGACTACGTGGTCGCCACCGGCGAGACCCACGAGATCCGCGAGTACCTCGACATCGCCTTCAACCACGTCGGCATCGAGGACTGGACCCCCTACGTCACGCAGAACCCCGCGTTCATGCGCCCGGCCGAGGTCGACCTGCTCATCGGCGACCCGGCGAAGGCGCGCGACGTGCTCGACTGGCAGCCGAAGGTCTCCTTCCCGGAGCTCGTCTCGATGATGGTCGAGAACGACCTCGCCGAGCAGTCCGCGCTGATCAAGTAGCCGCCGTGCCCGCAGCGTTCGTCACCGGGGCGAGCGGACAGGACGGGGGCTACCTCGTCGAGCGTCTGCTCGCCGACGGCTGGGAGGTCTCCGCGCTCGTGCGCGACGAGGACGCCTCCCTGCCCGCGTCCGTCCGCCCCTTCCAGGGCGACCTCCGCGACGCCGCCGGCCTCGGCCGCGTGATCGCCGAGGCGCGGCCCGACACGGTCTTCCACCTCGCCGGGATCTCCTCGGTGGCGCAGTCCTGGCAGGAGCCGGTGCTGACCGCCGAGGTGACCGGCACGGCCGTCGCCGCGCTGCTCGAGGCCGCGCTGGCCCTGCAGGAGTCGGCGGGCCGCGAAGTGCGCTTCGTGCAGGCCTCCTCCTCGGAGATCTTCGGCGCGGCGACCGAGAACCCGCAGACCGAGTCGACGCCGATCCGCCCCGTCTCGCCCTACGGCGCGGCGAAGGCCTTCGCGCACCACCTCGTCGGGGTCTACCGCGGCCGCGGCCTGCACGCGTCCTCCGCGATCCTCTACAACCACGAGTCGCCCCGCCGCCCCGAGAGCTTCGTCACCCGGAAGATCACGGCCGGCGTCGCCGCGATCGCCGCGGGCACCGAGTCCGAGCTCTCGCTCGGCAACCTCGACGCCCGCCGCGACTGGGGGTGGGCGCCCGACTACGTGGACGCTCTCGTCCGCGCCTCGCGCGCCGGGTCGGCCGGCGACTACGTCGTCGCGACCGGTGTCGCGCACTCCGTCCGCGAGTTCGTCGGCGCGGCCTTCGCCGCCGCCGGCATCGACGCCTGGGAGGACCGGATCCGGATCGATCCGCGCTTCGCCCGCCCGGTCGACGCC
Organism: Rathayibacter sp. VKM Ac-2928; assembly: GCF_022815545.1. NCBI lineage: Bacteria > Bacillati > Actinomycetota > Actinomycetes > Micrococcales > Microbacteriaceae > Rathayibacter > Rathayibacter sp. VKM Ac-2928. The sequence continues at coordinate 741,741 of NZ_JALGRU010000001.1, read as the reverse complement.
CCGGAGATGCGCGGCGACGCGTCGAAGGCCCGGGCCGAGCTCGGCTGGGCCCCGACGGTCGCCTTCGAGGAGATCGTCGCCCGCATGGTCGAGCACGACCTCGAGCTCGCCCGCGCCGCGGGCTGAGCACCCGCCGCCGTCCAGCGCCCGTCGCCGTGCGGCGGCGCAGGCGTTACGTACAATGATCTGGCTGCCGCCCCGGCAGTGCTAGGGCTGGGAGTCCGATGAGCAGCAGGAAAACGACGATCACGCGCGCGGCCGACCGCGTCGACGCGATCGCACAGGAGCCGTTCCATCAGAGCGGGACCCAGCCGGGTCAGCGCTCGGGCGGCTTCGTCTCGTCGCTGATCGACATCTTCCGGCACCGCGAGCTGCTCAAGCTGCTCGTCAACCGCGAGCTGAAGGCGCGCTACAAGGACTCGAGCCTCGGCTTCGTCTGGACGCTCATCCGCCCGCTCGTGATGCTGATGATCTACTACGTGGCGATCGGCCAGTTCCTCGGCGCCGCCCGCGGCATCCCGGTCTTCGCGATCTTCGTCTTCTGCGGCCTGACGCTGTGGAACCTGTTCAGCGAGATCGTCGCCACCGGCACGACCTCGATCCTCGCGAACGCGGGACTGATCAAGAAGGTCTACCTGCCGCGCGAGATCTTCCCGGTCGCCACCATCGGCGCCGCGCTGTTCAACTTCGCCGTGCAGTTCCTGGTGCTGATCGTGGGCGCGATCGCGCTCGGGGCGCTCAACGTCAGCTGGCAGCTGCTCTTCATCATCCCGGCGCTCGCGGTCACCCTGGTCTACGGCCTGGCCCTCGCGCTCGCGCTCTCGGCGCTCAACGTCTACCTCCGCGACATCCAGTTCCTCGTCGAGGTCGGCCTGCTGATCTTCTTCTGGCTCTCGCCGATCACCTACGCGTGGTCCTTCGTCGTCCAGACCGTGCCGGGCTGGCTCGAGCAGATCTACCTGCTCAACCCGATGACCAACGCGATGCTCGCCTTCCAGCGGGCGATCTGGGGTCCCGGCTCGCGGGAGACCCAGGTCGAGCAGGCCGACGGCAGCTTCAACACCGTCGCCGGTCAGCCGTGGCCGGCCGACATGGCCCTCCACCTCTTCATCGTCTTCCTGGTCGGGGTCGTGCTCGTGTGGCTCGCCCACCGCGTCTTCCGCCGCCTCGAGGGCAACTTCGCACAGGAGATCTGATCCCATGACGCTCGAGTCCGAGGTCGCCCTTCCCGAGTCGACCGAGATGCCGACCATCATCCGCGTCCAGAACGCCTCCAAGCGCTTCGTGATCCGCAAGGACAAGAGCGTCAAGGAGCGCATCGTCAACTTCGGCCGCGGCAAGCAGCACCGCGACGACTTCTGGGCGCTGCGCGACATCGACCTCGAGATCCCGCTCGGCTCCACGGTCGGCCTGATCGGCGCGAACGGCTCCGGCAAGAGCACGCTGCTCAAGCTCATCGGCGGCATCATCCAGCCCACCACCGGGACCGTCGAGCGCCGCGGGCGCCTCGCGGCACTGCTCGAGCTCGGCGCGGGCTTCCACCCCGACCTCACCGGCCGCGAGAACGTCTTCCTCAACGGCGCGATCCTCGGGCTCTCCCGCCGCGAGCTCGAGGAGAAGTTCGACTCGATCGTCGAGTTCTCCGAGATCGTCGACTTCATCGACACGCAGGTGAAGTTCTACTCCTCCGGCATGTACGTGCGGCTCGCCTTCGCGATCGCCATCCACACCGACCCCGACCTCCTGCTGGTCGACGAGGTCCTCGCGGTCGGCGACGAGCCGTTCCAGCGCAAGTGCATGGACCGCATCCGCGCCTTCCAGCGCGCGGGCAAGACCATCGTGCTGGTCACCCACTCGCTCGAGCAGGTCGGCGAGCTCTGCGACCGCACCGTCGTCCTGCAGCACGGCAACGTCATCTACGACGGTGAGACCGCCCGCGGCCTCGAGGTCCTGCGCAACGGCTTCGAGAACTCCCGCCAGGAGCGCGTCGAGCGCGAGACCGCCGAGGCGATCGTCGAGGCGGAGGAGGCCGGCGAGGAGCCCGAGCCGCTGCCCGCCGCCGAGATCGTCAGCGTCGAGCTCGAGGGCGGCACGGTCGAGGAGGGCAACCGCACCCTGCGCCCCGGCGACGACCTGACGGTGTCGGTGACCCTGCGCCCGCTCAGCGGTGCCCCGGTCGAGAACTGGTTCGTCGGCATGGGCGTGGACACCCCGCTCGGCCAGGTGGTCTTCGGCACCAACACCATGCGCCTCGGCTTCGAGCACCCGCCGCTCACGGAGCAGACGACCATCACGTTCTCCCTCCCGGACATCCGCTTCGGCGGCGGCACCTACGCCGTGCACGCGTCGGCCTCCACGCTCGGCAACGGCGAGTTCGTCCGCGTGCCGGTCGGCGCCCGCTTCACCGTCGAGCGCAGCGACAAGCGCGTCGGCCTCGTGAGCGTGGCCGCCTCGGCCACCGTCGACGGCGTCACCCGGGCGTGACCGCACGCCCGGTGCGGCTGCTCGTCGACGCGAGCCCCCTCGCGGCCGAGCGGCTCACCGGGGTCGGGCACGTGCTGCTGGAGACGCTGCGCGCCCTCGGCGAGGAGCGCTTCCGCCGCGAGGTCGAGGTGGTCCTCTTCGCCCCCGCGTCCGAGACCGCCGCGATCACCCGGCACGGGCTCGGCTTCCGCGTGCGCGGCATCCCGCTCCCCCGGCGCCTGGTCGGCCTGCTGACCCGGACGCCGGTGCCGATCGACCCGCTGGTCGGCCGCGGGGTCTACTTCTTCCCCAACTACCGCAACTGGGCGCTCAGCCGCCGCTCGCGAGCGATCACCTTCGTGCACGACGCCTGCTTCGCCGTCGCGCCCGAGCTCGTCCCGGCGGCCCGCCGCGCCCTCCTGCAGGCCCGGATGCCCGGCTGGCTGGCCCGCTCCGACCTGGTCGCCACCGGCACCGCGTCCGCGGCCGGCGAGATCGAGCGGCACCTCGGCGTCGCGGGCGAGCGGCTGCGGATCCTGCCGACGACGGTCGACGCGGCGGACTTCCGTCCCCGACAGGCCGACGAGGTCGCCGCCGTCACCGCGCGCGTCGGCGTCGAGCGCTACCTGCTCTACGTGGGCGCCGTCGAGCCGCGGAAGAACGTCGCGGCGCTCGTCCGCGCCTTCGCGGCCGCCGACCGCCCGGCCGGCTGCACCCTGCTGATCGTCGGCGCGACTGCCTGGGACGACGAGGACGTCCGCGAGGCCGTCGCCCGGGCCGCCGACGCGGGCGCCGACGTCCGGCTCTCGCCGGTCTTCGTCGAGGACGCGGAGATGCCCGCCCTGATGACCGGTGCCGACGCGCTCGCGCTCGTCTCGCTGCACGAGGGCTTCGGCCTGCCCGCCCTGGAGGCGGTCGCCACCGGCACGCCCGTCATCGTCTCCGACATCCCGGGGATCCACGACGCGCTCCGCGGGCACGAGGCGGCGGCGACGTTCGTCCCGGTCGGCGACGAGGACGCGCTGCGGAGCGCGATCGAGACCGCTCTCGCACGCCCCCGGCGGGTCGAGCCCGGCCGGATCGCCCCGTGGAACGAGGCCGCCGAGGCGCTCGTGCGGGCCGCGCGGGAGCTCGCGGGCCGCTGAGCCCGCGGACGGCAAGCGCCCGCGAGCCCGCGCTCAGAGCGTCGAGACGCCCGCCGGTGCGACGGCCGTGACGTAGGTCCAGACCTCGTCGGCGTACTCGGTCCAGGTGCGGTTGACCCGGGCGCGCGCCTCGGCGGTGAGCCGGGCGTGCACCTCGTCGTCGGTCAGCAGCGTCACGAGCGCGTCGCGGATCGAGTGGTCGTCGCGCGGATCGACGAGCAGCGCGCCGCCCTGCTCCGCGATGTCCCTCATGCTGCCGAAGCCCGAGGTGATCACCGGCGTGCCGACCGCGAGCGACTCGGCCACGGGCAGCCCGAAGCCCTCGTTCAGCGAGGGGAAGATCGTGCAGGTCGCGCTGCGGTAGGCACTCCAGAGCAGCTCGTCGGTGATCGCCGAGAAGGAGTCGACGTGACGGCCCTCGTCCTGGAGCGCGTGCATCCGCCCCTGGAACTCCTCGCTGCTCCAGGCGTTGCCGCCGATGAAGGCCAGCGTGAACTCGACGCCGGAGCGCCAGGCCAGCTCGGCCGCGTGCAGCACCGCGAGGTGGTTCTTGCGCGGCTCGTGGCTGCCGATGCAGACCACCAGCGGCTCGTCGCCCACGGCGCCGAGGGTCAGCCGGGTCGCGGCCTCGTCGAAGTCGTCGTCGCCGCCGGCGGAGGCGGGCAGCGGGATCGCGTCGATCTCCGGCCCCTTCTCGCCCTCGAGCATGCCGCGCCAGCCGCGGTACTCGGTCTCGGAGGCACGGGAGACCGTGGTCACCCGGTCCATGTGCGAGACGGCGACGAGCGTCCGCGGGAACTGGCCGCTGATCCCGCCGTGCGCGGTCTCCGCGGTCGTCAGCGGCACGCAGTCGTGGCCGATCATCGTCGTCGCGTTGCCGCTGAACTCGGTGAAGGCGGCGAGGCGTCCGCTGCGCTCGTCCTCGATCGCGAGCTCGGGGAGCACGTAGAGCGACTCCCACGGGACGACCACGGGCGCGTGCGCGTCGAGCTTGGCGTCCGGCGCGGAGCCGTAGAGCGCGTTCGTCCGCAGCTCGTTGCCGACCTCGCGGAAGCCCGTCATCGCGTCGTCCCAGACGATGAGGCCGATGTCGTGCCGGCTGTTCCACTCGACGATCGTGGTGCGGACGACCCGCTGGATCCCGGTCGCGAGGCCCGTGCGCGCGGTGTGGTGCACGTCGACCAGGACGGCGTGCCGGGCGATCACGACGGTGCTCGGCGCGCGGACGGCGTCGAGCACGCGGGAGGCCGGGGTCGGCCGGAGCAGCCCGGTCAGCAGTGCGGCGACGCCGTCGAGACGGGCGCTGCGGCGCGACTCGACGACCTGCTCGCGCACGGGCAGCTCGGCGTTCACCACCGCGAGCATGAGCCAGGTCTGCTCGAAGCTCGGCTCGCCGACCGCGTCGGCGACCTGCTGGACGAGCGCCGGCACCTCGCGCGAGGGCGCGATGGTGGGCTCGAGGGTCTCGAGCAGCAGCGTCAGGCGCTCGAGGGCGGTGGACTCACGCATCGTTCTCCTCCTGCTCGCTCGAGGCGGAGGGCACGAGGGCCGCCCACAGCTCGGCGGAGTAGTCGTTCCAGGTCCGCTTCGGGCGCGCGTGCGCCTCGGCGGTGAGCTCGGCGACCCGCTCGTCGGAGTCGAGCAGCTCGCGCATCGCGGCGGTGAGCTGGTCGTCGTCGTACGGGTCGACCGTGATGCAGCCGCCGTCGGCCGCGATCTCGGCGAGCGAGCCGCGGTCCGAGGTGATCGCGGGGATGCCGAGCGCGAGCGCCTCGGCGACCGGGAGCCCGTAGCCCTCGTGGGTGGAGGGGAAGACGAAGAAGCGCGCGTTGCGATAGGACGAGAGCAGCACGTCGTCGCCGGCCCCGCGGACGACCTCCACGGTGCGACCGCGGCGCTGGGCCTCGCGGATCCGGACGTCGAAGACCTGCGTGGCCCACGGGTTGCCGCCGCCGATGAAGCGCAGGCGGAACCGCTTGCCCTCGCGCCAGAGCACCTCTGCGGCGAACAGGATCGCGAGGTGGTTCTTCCGCGGCTCGTGGCTGCCGACCGAGAGCACGAGCGGGAGGTCGTCCTCCTCCTCGAGGTGCTCGCCGTCCAGCGGCGGCGCCTCGACCGGGAGGGAGACCGTGGAGAGCTCGGGGCCCTCGAGGCCCTGCGCGGGGAGCGCGGCGTTGAAGCCCGCGAACTCCTGGGTCGCGGCCTCGCTGATGCCGGCCACCCGGCTGGAGTGCTTGACGACGGTGAGGTAGTTGACGAAGCGCAGGCTCTCCTGCGGCGGAACGGTGTCGGCGCTCACGACCGGGATCGCGTCGTAGCCGATCAGGCTCACCGTGTTGCCGGAGAACTCCGCGAGCGCGGCGAGCGGGGCGCAGATCCCGATGACCGGAACCTCGGGCAGGACGAGGGTGGAGCGGAACGGCACGATGAAGTCGACGCGCTCGGGGCGACCCGGATCCCACTCCCGGGCACTGCTCGTCTCGAAGTCGATGACGCGCTCGAGCTCGCCCTCGCCGAGGCGGCGCAGGGCCATCGAGCCGTGCTCCCAGGCGGTGAGGATCGGGTCGTGGTCGCGGTGCCAGCGCTTCATCGTCTGGCGGACGACGCGCTGGATGCCGGTGGCGTGGGAGTTGCGCGCGCAGAAGTCGACGTCCACGACGACGGCGCCGGTGACGACGGAGAGCGTGGTCGAGAGGTCGTGGTAGCCGGTCGAGGCGCGCGTGCCGGCGACGAGGAAGACCCGCATCGCCTCGTGCGGCTTCGCGAGCTGCAGCGAGCGCTTGAACCAGCTGAACAGGTGCGGCACCGGGTAGACGCCGAGGAACGCGGTGAGCGACAGCCAGGTCAGGTCGTCGGCGTCGCGCCGCTGGACGGTGCGCGCGATCTCGTCGAGGAACGGGCCGGGACCGCGGAGCGCGAGGTCCGCGGCCTGCTCGGGGTCGTCGAGGACGAAGGGGGCGATCTGCTCGAGTCGCTGCACCACGAAGGCGCGGCGGGCGTCACGGCCCGCGAGGTCGGCGGCGTTCACCGGCTGCGACCGCCGAAGCGGCGCTGCGCGTAGCGGATCGAGTGCTGCACCGCTCCCGGGAGACCGAGCTGGCCCACCCGGATCTGGAAGGTGCGCGCCGCGCGGAGCGGGCGGGTGACCCGCCACGAGAGCGTGCTCTCGAAGTCGGCGACGTAGTGGGCGCCACCGCCGAAGTGCATGTTCGCGGCCCACTCGTCGAGCGGATCGTTCAGCAGCTCGTCGAGGCGGGCGCGGAGCTCCTCGACGGTCTCCGGCGTCCGCGACTCGGACGTCGGAGCGTCCGGAGTCGTGGCGGTCGGGGCCGCGGTCATCGGAACCGAGGCGTCCGGAGCCGTGGCGTCCGGGCCGTCTCCGGCGGGCGTGAGGGCAGTCGTCTCTTCAGGCACCCCGCCATTGTAGGCGGGCACGTCAGCGGAGCTTGATCGACGCGGTGTCGTTCGCCGCCGCGGCGTCGTCCTCGAACAGCGCCGCCGCCGCCATCTGCGCCTCGCGCTTCTCGACGACGCCGCCGGAGCGGTGGTGGCCGAAGACCCAGAAGCGGTAGAGCACGAACCGGAAGGCGGTCGCGAGCAGGAGGCCGATCACGTTCGCGGAGATGTTGTCGGCGACGAGGTTGTCGAAGCCGAGCACGTAGTGCGAGATGTAGAGCGGCAGCAGGTTCACCAGCATGCCGGCGACCGCGACGACGCTGAACTCGGCGAGCTCGAGCAGGTAGTTGGCGCGGCGGTGCTCGCGGAAGGTCCAGTAGCGGTTGCCGAACCAGGTCACGACCGTCGCTGCGGCCACCGCGACGACCTTCGCACCGATGGGCCCGGAGAGGAGGTGCTCGCCGCCGATCCCGCCGACTCGCAGCAGGTTGAAGACGGTGACGTCGACGACGAGGCCGAGGATCCCGACGACGCCGAACTTCAGCACGTACGAGATCAGGCCGCTGTACAGCGCCTTCGCGAGCGCGACGGGACCCCTCCTGGCCATCGGCTCAGATCCCCGCGGTCTGCGGCGGACGGGTGCGCGAGCCCTCGCGGACGCGGATCTTGAGGAGGATCCAGAGCGCCTCGAAGCCGTCCTTGACGGTGATCTTCTTGCCCTCCTCGCGGGTGCGGGCCTTGTAGCTGATCCCGACCTCGTAGGGGCGGTAGCCGCGGGCGAGCAGCTTCGCGGTGACCTCAGCCTCCATGCCGAAGCCCTTCTCCTTGATCTCCAGCGAGCGGTACAGGCTCAGGGGCATCAGCTTGAAGCAGGTCTCGACGTCGGAGACGTAGGCGTTGAAGAGCACGTTCGTGATCAGGTTCACGCCCTTGTTGCCGATGACGTACCAGTAGGAGAACGAGGTGTGGCTGCCGAAGGTACGGCTGCCGTAGACCAGCTGCGCCTCGCCGTCGAGGACGGGCTGCAGGAGCGAGGGGATCTCGCTGGGCCGGTACTCCTCGTCGGCGTCGCAGATGATGACGTAGTCGCCGGTCGCCTCCTGCACGGCCCGGCTGATCGCCGCGCCCTTGCCCTGGTTCATCGGCTGGTGGAAGACGCGGATGCGGGGATCGTCGAGCGCGTCGAGGATCTGCTTCGTGCGGTCGCGGCTGCCGTCGTTCACGATGACGAACTCGATCTCGACGCCGTCCTGGAACCGGATCGCGAGGACGCGGTCGACGGCCTTCTGGAGGGTCGCCTGCTCGTTGTAGACGGGCATGAGGATGGAAAGCTTCACGTCGGGATTCTCTCTCGTACGGCGCCGGGCGGGCTGCGGCGCGCGGTGGGGTCAGGGCGCGAGGGGTTCGGGGCGCGAGGGGTTCGGGGCGCGAGGGGTTCGGGGCGCGGTGGAGGGCGGGGCGCGGCGGCCTACGGCGCGGTGACGACGGTGGCCTGGAACCAGGCGATGGTCCGCGCCAGTCCGTCCTCGAGCGGGATCGTCGGCTGCCAGCCGAGGATCTCGCGCGCCTTCGTGATGTCGGGCTTCCGGCGCTCCGGGTCGTCGATCGGGCGGGGCTCGTAGTGGATCTCCGAGTCGCTGCCGACGAGCGCGACGATGCGGCGGGCGATCTCGCCCAGCTCCAGCTCGTCGACGCTGCCCAGGTTGATCGGACCCGCGTCCTTCGAGTCGGCCATCCGCAGGATCCCGTCGACGAGGTCGTCGACGAAGAGCAGCGAGCGGGTCTGGGTGCCGTCGCCGTGCATCGGGATCGAGGTGCCGGCCAGCGCCGCCTTCACGAACGCCGGGACGGCGCGGCCGTCGTCGATGTCCATGTTCGGGCCGTAGGTGTTGAAGATGCGCACCACGCCGGTGTCGACGTCGAAGTACCGGCGGTAGGCGAAGGTGATCGCCTCGGCGTAGCGCTTGGCCTCGTCGTAGACGCTGCGGGGCCCGTTCGGGTTGACGTTGCCCCAGTACTCCTCGTGCTGCGGGTGCACGTGCGGGTCGCCGTAGACCTCGGAGGTGGAGGAGACGACGAAGCGGGCGCCGTCGCGCTTGGCGACCTCGAGCAGCGCCTCGGTCACCGTCGAGCCGGCGTGCAGCGTCTCGATCGGGTGCGCCAGATATCGCGGCGGCGACGCCGGCGAGGCGAAGTGCAGCACGACGTCGAACGGACCGGGCACCGCGAGCGCGTTCGCCGCGTCGTCCTGGACGAAGCTGAAGCACGGGTGGGCCAGCAGCGGACCGATGTTGCGGGTGGAGCCGGTGATCAGGTCGTCGATCACCACGACCTCGTCCCCCCGGCGGAGGATCTCAGCGGCGAGGTTCGAGCCGAGGAAGCCCGCCCCGCCGGCCAGGAGGAAGCGACGCGATGCGGTCACGGCTGCCTTTCGATGGAGGGGAGGAGGGGTCGCCCGTCGGACGGGCAATCGGAGAGATTAGCACGGGGCACGTCCAGGGCCCGGAGGCGGGCGCCGGTCGACGGTGCCGGTCACCCGCATGCACTAGATTCTCTGCGGCTGCGATCCGTCGGCCCGGGCGCCCAGGGAGCTGACGATGACGACCGAGGACGCGCCGGCTCCCGGTCTCGGCACACGCACGCTGCGCCGGCTCGGCGCCCACTCCGCGGGTCTCGTGTTCTGGATCCTCGCGGCCGTCGGCCTGGCTCTGCGGGTCCTCTTCATCGTCAGTCCCGCGCACACCTTCGACGCCGATCACGCGGTCGTCTACCTGATGGCCAAGCACGTCGCGGACGGCGAGCTCCCCGCCTTCTTCTGGGGCCAGTCCTACGGCGGCACGCTGCTGCAGACCACGGCCGGGCTGGCGATGCTCGTCTTCGGCGCGCACATCGAGGTGCTCGCGATCGTCTCCTCGCTGTGGTTCCTGGGGGCGGCCGTCCTGCTGCGCGTGATCGCTCGGCGCCTCGCCGGTCCGGTGGCGGGCGCGACAGCCGGCCTGCTGTTCTGGTTCCCCGGCGTCGTCCTGCTCCAGGTGTCGACCAGGGACCCGGGCTTCTACGGGCCGAGCATCGTGGTCGCGCTCGGCGTGATCGCGGTCGCCACCGCGTCGCTGCGGCGACCGCTGCTCTCCTGGATCGCCGCGGGCGCGCTCAGCGGTCTCGCGCTCTGGACCTCGCCGATGAGCGTCGCGCTGGCGGCCCCGGCCGTCCTCGCGCTGGTGATCCGCGACATCCGGCGCCCGCTGCACTGGCTGCTGGGCATCGGCACGGCGGTCGTCGCCGGCTCGCCGTGGCTCCTCGAGGCGCTGCGCAGCTCGAGCGCGACCGCGCCGCTCGGCGCCGGCACCAGCGACTGGGAGCCGACGATCGACAGCGTCACCGCGCTCTTCCACGACATGCTCCCCGTCGCGTTCACCGTCGCCCCGGGCGAGCCGGCCGACTCGATCGTCGGCTGGACCGCAGTCGTCCTGCTGGCCGGGCTGGTCCTCGTCGGCGCGGTCCGGCGGCGTCTCGCCCCCGTGCTGGTCGGCACCGGCACGCTGCTGCTCTGCGCCGTGCTGATCCTCGGCGCCGGGCTCGACCTCGACTACGACTCGGTGCGCTACAGCGTCTTCCTGATGCCCGCGTTCGCCCTGGCGGGCGCGTGGCTGCTCGCGCGCTGGCGACCGGTCGCCCTGGTCGCGGTGCTCGTCGCGGCGGCGCTGACCGTCTCGGGAGTGTGGGACCGCTCGGAGGGGTTCCGGAGCGACACCTCGAACCGCTTCGACGGCGGCTACCGCGCGGTGGTCGAGATGCTCGAGCGCCGCGGCGCCGAGCACGTCTGGGGCGACTACTGGCTCAGCTACGCGATGACCGCGTCCACGAACGAGGAGGTCACGGTCGCCGCCCTCGTCACCCGCCGCTACCCCGGCTACGACGCCCTGGCGCAGGCCGACGGCCCGCCGGTGATCGTCGTCACGACCGGCGACTACAACGACCAGGAGCTGCGGACCTCCACCCTGCTGCCCCCGCACGAGCGGATCGTCCGCGGCGGCTACACCGTCTACTTCTACGACGAGCCGTTCGCCGTCACCTCGCAGCCCTGGGGCCTGTACTGACGCGACCGGTCATGCCGGTCGAGGCTCGCAGGGCCTTCATGCTGGTCGAGTAGCCGCGCAGCGGTGTATCGAGACCCACCCACCGGACGACGGTGGATCTCGATACGCCCGCTCCGCGGGCTACTCGATCAGCATGGAGCGCGCCCGCTCCCCGAAAGCAGCGCAGCCCCGCAGGGCCCCCTTCATGCTGGTCGAGTAGCCGCGAAGCGGCGTATCGAGACCCGGCCCGTCAGCCCTCGACGGGGAAGACCAGCCAGCGTCCGGACGAGGACTGCGCGATCGGGGTGAGCGAGCCGCTCGCCGCGAGCACGTCGCCGTACCAGGCGCCCTCGCGGCCGACGTAGGCCGCCGTGTCGACGTACACGGCGCACGCGCCGCTCGCCTCGACCGCGGCGGCGAAGTCCTCGGGCGTGCTCGCCCCGCCGAAGACGTCGAACCCGGTGGTGCCGCGGACCGCGCCGTAGCTCCACTCCAGGTTCGCGCCCTCCGTGTAGAGGTAGGGCAGCGCCTCGTCGTAGTCGGCCATCCGGCCGACCGACCCGCTGTCGGGGAAGCTCTTGATCGGCAGCTGCACGACGCCGCAGCCGTCCGGCAGCGCCGCATCGGCCTGCGCGACGAAGTCGGTCATCTCGGCGTCCTCGGTCGGCGCGATCGGCACCATCCGGGCGACCCCGGCGAGCTGGTCGAGCACGCCGACGACCACGACGAGCGCGACCACCGCGATCCGGATCCAGCGCCGGCCGATCCGCGCGAGTCCGATCGCCACGACGCCGAGCGCCAGCAGCGCCAGCACGATCGAGAGCCGCGACCAGGCCCGGATGGTCGACCCCGCGATCAGCGCGACCGCCATCCCGAAGCCGGTCACCACGTAGAACAGCAGCGTCCAGAGCGCCGCCACGGCGAGCACCCGCACGTGCTCGTCCGAGACGAAGCGGCCGAAGGCGGTGACCCGGAGCGCTCGCCCGCCGACCAGCCCGAGCAGCGGCAGGCTGACCAGCATCAGGCACAGCCCCGCGATCGCGATCAGCGGCAGCCCGGGCGGCTCGGTGTTGACCGCGACCGCCGTGGTCACCTGGTAGATGTTCGTCAGCGCGCCGATCTTGGGCACCTCGGTGCCCTGCCACGGCAGGAAGAGCGAGAGGATCTTGCCGGCGAAGTCCTCCGACTCCCCCACCCCGCGGCTCTCGAAGTACGGCGCGTAGCGCTCCCCCCAGTCGCCGCCCAGCAGCACCAGCTCGACCGCCACCAGGACGCCGAGCACGCCCAGCGGCAGGACGCGCGCCAGCACCGCGCGCAGCGGCACCCGGGTCGCGAGCCCGGCCAGTGCGCCGAGCAGCCAGACGCCGCCGAGCACCAGCACGCTGAAGACGTAGTAGTAGCCGCCCGTCGTCGCGATGAGCAGCGGCAGCACCACCACCGGGACGGCGCCGCGCAGCAGCCGCGCTCGGCGCGTCGCCCCGCGCAGCCGCCAGGCCCGGAACGGATCGGTGCGCTCCCCCGCCACCACCAGGATCAGGACGCCCAGCAGCGGGATCGCCCAGTAGTTGGCGAGGAAGGCGTGCCCCGCCCCGATCCGCTGGAAGTGGTACGGCGCGAGGCTGAAGACGACGGCGACGAGCGCGCTCGACCAGGCCGGCACACGGAGGCAGCGGAAGAAGGCGTAGCCGGTCAGCGCGACGAAGGCGAAGGTGAGCAGGTAGAAGACGTTCAGCAGCAGGAAGCCGTCGTGGATCACCAGCGCGAGGGCCGAGGCGGTCAGCGCGGACGCGACGTCGAACTGCGCCGTGTAGAACGAGTTGTAGCCCGAGGGGAAGGCGAGCGCGCCGTTCTCGGCGAATGGGAAGGCCTGGGTGGCGCTGCGGAACAGCAGGTAGTGCAGGATCTGGTCGTCGCCGCCCGCCCGCCAGCGCTCGGCGAGCGAGCCCGGGGTCGCGCCGAGGGCGATCATCGCCGCCAGCACGCTCACCAGCGCGGCGGCGGCGGCCCAGCCGAGCTCGCGCCCGATCCGCCGCAGGCGGGGGCGGGGGGCGGCCCACGTCTCAGAAGCCACGCTCGGCGCTCGCCTTCTCGATGCTGGCGCCGACGATCGCGTTCAGCGCGGTCTCCCCGGGGGTGCCCGCGTAGTCGTAGACGTCGAACGTCGGGCAGGCGGTGATGGCAGCGGGCTCGCCCAGGTGGCCGAGCGCGAGCTCCGCCCAGTCCGGCTCCCGGTCGGCGAGGACGTAGCTGAAGTCCTTGCCGCGGTAGGACGCGGCGTTGTTCATCCAGAGCTGCGCCGTGAAGTCGAAGTTCACCTGCTGCACGTCGACCGACGCGTCCCCGTAGAGCTCCAGCGGACGCGTGCTCCAGAACGAGCCGACGCCCGAGAGCTCGCGGCCGTCGAGCCACTGCTCGAGGCAGGCGCGCTCCGGCGTGCTGCCGGCCTGCTCCGCCGCCGCCCGGACCGCGGGCCCGGCGACGACGCCCGCTGCGACGACCACGAGCGCCACGGCACCGGCGAGCGCCGCGCGCACGCCGGTGGAGAAGCTGCGCGGCCGGAGCAGCGGGACGCGCGCGGCGAGACGGCGCGGGATCCAGTCCTGGGAGGCGGGCAGCAGCATCAGCGCGGGGAAGACCGCGAGCGGCAGCAGATAGCGGCTGACCAGGCTGCCGGTGACGATCTGCCCGAGGACGAGGGAGGCGGAGGCGACGAGCACGAAGGTCGCCAGGACCACGCTCGAGTCCGCGACCGCCCACGGCGTCTCGGGCCGCACCTGGGTCGCGACGGCGAGGACCAGGGTGACCAGCGCGGCCAGCAGCAGCACGCCGACGATCAGGATCTCGAGCTTCCCGGTGGGAGCCGACCCCACGTCGCGCAGCTGCAGGAGGAACCCGTCGACCGCGGCACCCGCGCGCTCGAGGTGCACGTAGGTCCCGGCGTCGACGGCGACGAACCGGGCGACCGCGTCCCGGGCCGCGTAGCCGATCCCCGCGCCCGCGACCAGCGCGGCGGAGATCAGCAGCGCGCGCCGCCACGACATCCGCCGGAGCACGAGCACCGCCAGCAGCGAGACGACGGCCGGCGCGGTGAACTGGAGGGCGAAGAGCGGATTGGAGAGCGTCGTCGCCGCGGACACCAGGACCGCCCCGACGAGCGCCCACGCCGTGCGGACCCGCGACGGCGGCCGCGCGGGATCGAAGCCGCCGCTCGCCTCGGCCATCAGGGCGAGGGCGAGCACGGCGGCCAGCGCCACCCCGGAGTAGTAGGTGGTCAGCAGGATCCCGCTCGCGAAGGCGCCCGAGTTGATCAGCCCCCGGCCCTCGGTGGCGGCGAGCACGACGACGGTCCCGGTCGCCAGCGCGGCGGCGCTCACCCGCCACGGCCGGGTGCGCCCGGCCAGCACCCGCGCGGCCAGCCAGCGCACGCAGCCGTAGAGCGCGGCGGCGTTGACGAAGGCGTTCACCACGAGCGCGCCGACGACCGATCCGCCGGAGAGCGCGAGGCTCACCAGGTAGAGCGGGAGCTCCGGGAACAGCAGGAGCTGACTCGTCATCACCCACTGGAACGGCTCGCCCTCGGCGACCGAGCGCACCAGGAGCGGGAGCGCCAGCGAGTCGCCGTCCGACAGCAGGTACTCCCACCACGGAGTCGACGACAGGCGGCCGAGCACGAGCAGCGTCGCCGCGAGGACGAGGAGCAGGCCGGCCGCCTCGAGGACGACGGCCCAGCGACGGGAGGGAGCGGTGGCGACCGCCGTCATCGCGACCCGTCGCGTCCGAGGCGGATGCGCAGGACGAGCAGGAGGCTGCGGAGCAGGGTGTTGCCGGGGATCTTCGAGGTCCCCTCCGTGCGATCGAGGAAGACGATGGGGATCTCGCGCACCCGCCGCGCGGCGGTGAGAGCGCGGTGCTTGAGCGCGATCTGGAAGCCGTAGCCGGTGGCGTCGACGGTCTCGAAGTGGATCCGCTCGAGCAGCTCGCGGCTGAAGAGGTTGAAGCCGCCGGTCCAGTCGGTGAGGCGGGAGCCCAGGATCGCGCGGGCGTAGATGTTGCCGCCGCGGCTGAGGATCTTGCGGTCGAGCGTCCAGTCCGGGGTGCCGCCGCCGGGGATGTAGCGGGACGCGACGACGAGGTCGGCGCCCGCGCGCACCTCGCGGAGGAAGTCGGCGAGGTACTTCGGGTCGTGCGAGAGGTCGGCGTCCATCTGCAGGATGCAGTCCGGGGCGTCGTCGGCCTCGAGGATCCGCTCGAACGCCCAGAGGTAGGCCGCGCCGAGCCCCTCCTTGGTCGCGCGCTCGAGCACCTGCACCGAGTACGACGGGGTCTCGAGCTCGGCCGCCAGGGCACGCGCCTTCTCCGCCGTCCCGTCCGGCGAGGAGTCGTCGACGACGACCGAGCGGACGACGACGTCGGTCTCGCGGGCCACAGCGGCGGCGACCCGGCGCAGCAGCTCGGCGATGTTGTCCGCTTCGTTGTACGTGGGGGTGACGATGGTGAGCGAGAGCATCTGGTTCCGATTCGGGCGGGGACGTGGACGGTCCGCCGGGGCGGAGGCGGTGGAACAGTATCAGCGTGCACCATGCCGTCCTGTGTGAGAGGAAGCAGGACGTCGCGTCGCGGTTCTCAGGTTCAGTTCCCCCTACGGAGGGTTCCAGTACAGATCGGCCGCGTACTCTCGCCCTCATCGCTCCCGCCCGGGTCGCGAGGACCCCGAGGAGCACCGTGTCGCGTCAGTCGAGTCCGTCTGCGGGGAGAGCGGCGCGCCTGCTGGAATCGCAGAAGGTGCGATTCCTCGTCGCCGGCTCGCTCAACACCGCCCTCGACTTCCTCATCCTCAACGCGCTCGCGCTGCTCGTCGGCCTGCCGACCCTGGTCGCGAACGTCGCCTCGGTGACCGTCGGCATCTCGATCTCGTACTTCCTCAACCACTTCTTCGTCTTCCGGCACCCCGACCGGCCGACCGTGCGCACCTTCGCCCAGTTCTTCCTGGTCACCGGCTTCAGCTCGCTCGTGCTCCAGTCGCTGATCATCTACGGCTTCGAGGTCTTCTTCGACACCCGGTTCGGCACCTCGCTCCTCTTCCTTCCCAGCGCGGGCGAGAAGGCCTTCCTCGCGATCAACGTCGCGAAGGCCGTCGCCGTGATGGTCGGCCTGGTCTGGAACTTCTGCCTCTACAAGTTCGTCGTGTTCCGCGCGCCGTCCGCGGCCGTCGCCCCCGAGCTGGGCGAGGTCGTCGACGAGGTGGAGTCCGCCGCGCGCTGAGCGCCGGAGGCCCGCTCGGGGCCCGTGCTAGCCTCGTCGAGTTCTTCCGACGGTGCCCCCGCCCGTCGACGCCGCTCCCCCGGAGGCTCTCATCGCCCGCTCGACGTTGCCCATCGCGGTCGTCGTCGTCACCCACTTCTCGGGTGAGGTCCTCCGCGCCTGCCTGGAGTCGATCCCGGAGGCGACCGCACACGACGTGCGCGTCGTCGTCGTCGACAACGCGACCACCGACGACTCCGTCCGCCGCGTCGTCGAGCGCCGCCCCGAGGTGCTCTTCCACGAGACCGGCGAGAACCTCGGCTACGGCAGGGCGATCAACTACGCGGTCGACCGGCTCGGCCCGGAGATCGAGTGGATCCTGGTCACGAACCCGGACACGGTCTTCCTCCCCGGCTCGATCGACGCCCTCTACGCGGCGGCGACCGCCGACCCCGGGATCGGCTCGATCGGCCCGCGCATCCTGGACTCTGACGGCACGATCTACCCCTCGGCCCGCGCACTGCCCTCGCTCGGCACGGGCGTCGGCCATGCGCTGCTCGCGCACGTCTGGCCGGGCAACCCCTGGTCGCGCCGGTACCGCCGCTCGCGCGCGGTCGAGACGATGCAGCACGGCAGCATGACGGCCGGCTGGCTGTCGGGCGCCTGCGTGATGGTGCGGCGCACCGCGTTCGAGCAGATCGGCGGCTTCGACGAGCGCTACTTCATGTACTTCGAGGACGTGCAGCTCGGCGACTCGCTCGGGCAGCGCGGCTGGTCGAACGTCTACCTCGCCGACGCGGTCGTGTCGCATCTGGGCGGGCACTCGACGCGACTGGCCTCGGCGCGGATGCTCGCGGTGCACCACCGCAGCGCCTACCTCTACCTCGCGCAGAAGTACGACGCCTGGTACCAGGCGCCCGTCCGCCTGGCGGTCCGCCTCGGCCTCGGCGTGCGCGTCGCGCTGATGCGCCTGCGGCCCAGCCGCTGACGGCGGGATCTCGATACGCCCGCTCCGCGGGCTACTCGATCAGCAAGAAGCACATGCTGGTCGAGCAGCCGCGCAGCGGCGCATCGAGACCCGCCGCGTCAGCGACCGAGCTCGAGCAGGCGCTGCAGGTACGCGCCGTAGCCGCTCTTCACCAGCGGGGCGGCGAGGTCGGCCAGCGCCGCGTCGTCGATCCAGCCGTGACGCCAGGCGATCTCCTCGATGCAGCCGATCTTGAAGCCCTGGCGCTGCTCGATCACCCGGACGAACTCCGTGGCCTCGATCATCGAGTCGAACGTCCCGGTGTCGAGCCAGGCGGTGCCGCGGTCCAGCACCTGCACGTTCAGGGTGCCGGCCTCGAGGTAGCGCTCGTTGACCGTCGAGATCTCGAGCTCGCCGCGGGCGGAGGGCTCGATCGTCTTGGCGATGCCGACGACGGAGTTGTCGTAGAAGTACAGACCCGGCACGGCGTAGTTGCTCTTGGGCTTCGCCGGCTTTTCCTCGATGGAGAGCGCGTGGAACGCGTCGTCGAACTCGACGACGCCGTAGGCCCGCGGATCCGCCACCTGATAGGCGAAGATCACCGCGCCCTCGATGTCGGTGTTCGCCGCGAGTGCCGTGCCGAGCGCCGTGCCGTGGAAGATGTTGTCGCCGAGCACCAGCGCGACGGAGTCGTCGCCGATGAAGTCCTCGCCGATCAGGAACGCCTGCGCGAGCCCGTCGGGCGACTCCTGCACCGCGTAGGAGAGGGTCATGCCCAGGCTCGAGCCGTCGCCGAGCAGCGCGCGGAACTGGTCGTTGTACTCCGGGGTGGTGATGATCAGGACCTCGTCGATCCCGGCCATCATCAGCGTCGACAGCGGGTAGTAGACCATCGGCTTGTCGTAGATCGGCATCAGCTGCTTCGAGATGCCCTTGGTGATCGGCCAGAGCCGCGAGCCGGAGCCGCCGGCGAGGATGATGCCCTTCACGACTGCGCTCCGTCCAGCTGGGCGTAGAGCGCCTTCGCCTCGGCCCAGGTCGGCAGGATGCCCTGCGCCTCCGCCTCGGCCAGAGTCGGCGCGTCGGTGTCCTTCGGCGAGAGCAGCGGCTCGCCCGCCTCCTCGGGGAAGCGCAGGGCGATCCGCTCGTCGAGCGGGTCGATGCCCTTCTCGCGGACCGGGTCGTAGGTCGAGGAGACGAGGTAGGAGACGACCGCACCCTCCGTCAGCGCGACGAACGCGTGGGCGAGGCCCTCGCCGAGATAGACCGAGCGGCGGTCGACGTCGTCGAGCAGGACCGAGTCCCACTGCCCGAAGGTCGGCGAGCCGACGCGCACGTCGATGATGTAGTCGAGCACCGCCCCGGAGAAGCAGGAGACGTACTTGGCCTGCGACGGCGGGATCTGCGCGAAGTGGATGCCGCGGACGGTGCCGCGCTTGGAGACCGAGGTGTTGCCCTGCTGCAGCGACAGCGGGTGCCCGACCTTCTCCGCGAGGCGGTCGAAGCGGTAGAACTCGTAGAACACCCCCCGGTCGTCGGGGAACTGCCGCGGTGTGACCTCGTAGGCGTCGGGGATCTCGAGCTCTCTGATCTGCACGGTCACGAGTGTACTGAGCGCTCGGCGGCCCGCCGACGCCCCGGTCGGCCGTCGTCGCCGGTGCGCCGGGGGTCCGCACGTCGGAGGCCTCCGGCATGATGAGCGGGTGACCTTCCTCCTCACGGGCGCCTCCGGCATGCTCGGCACCGACCTCCGCTCCTCCCTCGGCGATCGCGCCGTCACGGCGCTCGGCCGCGCCGACCTCGACGTGACCGACCTCGACGCGGTCCGCGCCGCGGTCGCCGGCCACGACGCGGTGCTGAACTGCGCGGCGTACACGCGGGTCGACGACGCGGAGAGCGACGAGGAGGAGGCCCGCCGCGTCAACGCCCTCGGCGCGCAGAACCTCGCGATCGCCACCGCCGAGATCGGCGCCGCGATCGTCCAGGTCTCGACCGACTACGTCTTCGACGGCTCGGCCACCAGCCCCTACGCCGAGTCCCACCCCCGCGGCCCGATCTCGGCGTACGGCCGCACGAAGGCCGAGGGTGAGGAGCTCGTGCTCGCCGCGAACCCCGAACGGGGCTACGTCGTCCGGACGGCCTGGCTCTACGGCGCGCACGGCGGCAACTTCGCCAAGACGATGGTCCGCCTCGCCGGCGCGCACCCCACCCTCACCGTCGTCGACGACCAGCGCGGTCAGCCCACCTGGACCGGGGATCTCGCCGACCGCCTGATCGCCCTCGTCGACGCCGCGGCTCCGGCCGGGATCTACCACGGCACCAACGCCGGCGAGACGACCTGGTTCGGCTTCGCGCGCGCCGTGTTCGAGAAGGCCGGGCTCGACCCGGAGCGGATCCGGCCGACCGACAGCGGCAGCTTCGTCCGCCCGGCCCCGCGGCCCGCCTACTCCGTCCTCGGCCACGACGCCTGGGCCGACGCCGGCCTCGAGCCGATGCGCTCCTGGCAGGACGCGCTGGCCGCCGCTCCGCTCGAGGCGGTCACGCCGTGACGACCACGCTGCGGGTGGTCGTCGACCAGATGCTCGCCCGCGTCCCCGGCGGCATCGGCCGCTACACCGAAGAGCTCACCCGCGAGCTGATCCGCACCGCCCCGCGCGACTGCGAGGTCGAGGCGGTCTTCTCCGCGCATCCGCCGGAGAAGGAGGAGGAGCTGCGGCTGCGCCTGCCCGGCCTCGCCCGACTGCACCGCCTGCACCTGGGCCGCCGCGAGCTGTCCCGCGCCTGGCAGTACGGCATCGGCATCCCCTCGGGCGGCGGCATGATGCACGCTCCGAGCCTGTTCGCCCCGCTGCGCAGCCACGAGGGCCGCGAGGGCGAGCAGATCGCCGTCACGATCCACGACACGGTGCCGTGGACGCACCCCGAGACGCTCACCCCCCACGGCGCCAAGTGGCACCGCGCGATGGCGAAGCGCGCGCAGAAGTTCGCCGATGCCGTCGTCGTCCCGACGCACGCGGTCGCTCAGCAGCTCTCCCAGGTCCTCGACTTCGGCGACCGGATCCGCGTGATCGGCGGGGCCGTCGGCTCCGGGCTCGTCCTTCCTGACGACGCCGACGAGCGCGCGGAGGCCCTCGGGCTGCCGGCCGAGTACGTCCTCAGCGTCGGCACGCTCGAGCCGCGCAAGGGCCTGGTCTCGCTGATCGCGGCGTTCGGCGAGGCGTCGGCCCCGGAGCTCCCGCTCCTGATCGTCGGACCGACCGGCTGGGGCGAGCTCGACATCGCCTCCGTCGCGGACGAGCAGGGCCTCGGCGAGGAGAGGGTGCGGGCGCTCGGCGTCCTCAGCGACACCGACCTCGCGCTCGTGCTCAGCCGGGCCACCCTGTTCGTCTACCCGAGCATCGCCGAGGGATTCGGCTTGCCGGTGCTCGAGGCCATGCACTTCGGCGTGCCGGTCGTGCACTCGGACGACCCGGCGCTGCTCGAGGTCGCGGCCGACGCGGGTGTCGCCGTCGAGCGCGCCGACGCCAAGCACTACCCGGAGCGGCTCGCGCTCGCGATGAGCAGCGTGCTCTCCGACACCGGCCTCCGCGAGCGCCTCTCGGTCGCCGGCCGCGACCGCTCCCGCGCCTTCAGCTGGCGCGACTCCGCCGAGCGCGTCTGGGCCCTGCACGCCGACCTCTGAGACGCGGGGTCTGCAGACCCGACTCCTGGTGCCGATGGATCTCGATACGGCCGCTCCGCGGCCTACTCGATCAGCATGTATGCGATCAGCCTCCTCATGAACGCGATCGGCCACCTCGGTCGATCGAGCTGCCCCGCGGGGGCCGCCCTCATGCTGGTCGAGTAGCCCCGCAGGGGCGTCTCGAGACCGCGCCCGCTACCAGGGCGGCTTTCGACGCTACTGCGCCGTGGCGTCCGGGAAGAGGCCCTCGTGCACGAGGGAGCGGACGACGTCGTAGTCGGGGTCGCCGTCGACGTCGACCGCGGGCGGGACGAGCTCGACGACGCCGACCGGCTGGGACTTCGTCTTCAGGCCCAGCTGCACGAAGTAGCCGAGCATCCCCTGCGGGACGTCGGTCTTGATCACCTGGGAGCCGGCGGCGGCGACGTCCTGGAACTTCGAGAGCACATTGGCCGGCTCGAACTGCTCGAGCAGCGCGGTCTGCACCTGGCGCTGCCGTGCCATCCGGTCGTAGTCGCTCGTCGTGTAGCGCGAGCGGGCGTAGGCGAGCGCCTGCTCGCCGTTGAAGTGCCAGGGACCGGGGTCGATCCACTGGTTCACGCCCTGCATCACGCCGTCGGAGTCGGGGAGCCCGCCGAGCGGCAGGGGCTCGGTGCCCTGGTAGTCGACGTCGATGCCGCCGAGCGAGTCGATCAGCTGGGCGAAGCCCTCCATGTCGATCAGCGCGTAGTACTGGATCGGGATGCCGAGCATGCCCTCGACCGCGTCGCGGGTCGCCTCGATGCCGGGCTCGCTGCCCTCCGCGACCGCATCCGGGTAGAGCTCGGGGTGCTTCAGCTCGACCTCGGTGTAGATCGAGTTGAGCTTGCAGACGTCGACGGCGCAGTTGTCGGTCGTGTAGCCGTCCTGATACAGCTCGTGCATCGGGCTGTCCTCGGGGAACGGGATGTTCACGAACTCGCGCGAGACGCCGATCGTGGTCGCGGCGCCGGTCGACGCGTCGATGCTGACGACCGAGATGCTGTCCGGGCGCAGGCCGTCGCGGTCCTCGCCGGCGTCGCCGCCCAGCAGCATGATGTTGTAGCGGCCGTCGATCGGCGCCTCCATCGCCCCGCCGCCGAAGATCGAGGACAGCGTGCCGCGGGTGATCCCGATCAGGTAGGTGCCGTAGGCGGTCGAGCCGACCGAGACGGCCATCAGAGCGATCGTCGCGAAGGCGAGCACGGCCCGCATCCGCGGCCGCGCCCGCACCAGCCGGATCAGCCGGAGGGTGTCCAGGGTGAGCACGAGCCAGACCACGCCGTAGACGACCAGGGCCGCCTGCAGAGCGAGCATCGACAGATCGAAGGTCGCGAGCGTGTAGAGGCCCGTCGGGAAGACGAAGTAGAGGAGGACGGCGACCAGCAGCGCCGTCCAGAGCGCCAGGGTGAAGCCGAGGCCGAGCCGCCCGAGGCGCCGGTTGCCCGCGAGCACCTGCGCGGAGCCGGGAACGAGCAGGTTGCCGATCAGCAGCCACCAGGCGCGCCGGGTCATGAACGAGCTCGAGCGGACGTCCGGATGCCGCAGCGGCAGCGTCATCGCCGTCACAGGCCGGCCACCAGAGCGTCGTTCTTGGCGGCGACCTGCGCCTCCAGGTCCGCCGCGAAGGCGTCGAGGCGCTCGGACAGCGCGTCGTCGCCGATCGCGAGCATCTTCACCGCGAGCAGCCCCGCGTTGCGGGCGCCGCCGATCGACACGGTGGCGACGGGGACGCCGGCCGGCATCTGCACGATCGAGAGCAGCGAGTCGAGGCCGTCGAGGCGCGCGAGTGGCACGGGGACGCCGACGACGGGGAGGGAGGTGACCGCGGCCAGCATCCCGGGCAGGTGGGCGGCTCCGCCGGCGCCCGCGATCACGACGCGCAGACCCCGTGCACGCGCCCCGCGGCCGTAGTCGATCATCGCCTGCGGGGTGCGGTGGGCCGAGACCACGCGGACCTCGTGCGCCACGCCGAACTCCGAGAGGGTCGTCGACGCGGCCTGCATGACCGACCAGTCGGAGTCCGAGCCCATCACGACGCCGACGAGCGGAGAGGGACCGTTGACGAGCGCGTCGGCGCTCACGGGGCGGTACCGGCGGGGGTGGCGGAGGGCGTGGGGCGGGTCACGGCCACCATGGTACGTCTCAGTCGGTGAGAACGGCCGCCGCGGCACGCGCCTCGTAGACGACGAGCTCGAGCTCGTCGCCGGTGGCGTTCACGTGCCCGACCTTGCGTCCCGGACGCGGCTCCTTGCCGTAGTTGTGCACCTTGACCGCAGGGTGCGCGGCGAGCACGAGCGGGTAGCGGTCGGTCAGCGACTCGCCCACCGGACCGCCGAGGACGTTCACCATCACGGTCCACGGATCGCGGCAGCCGGTCGCGCCGAGCGGCAGGTCGAGCACCGCGCGCAGGTGCTGCTCGAACTGCGAGGTGGTCGAGCCGTCCATCGTCCAGTGCCCGCTGTTGTGCGGGCGCATCGCCAGCTCGTTGACGAGCAGGCGGTCGTCCGTCGTCTCGAACAGCTCGACCGCCAGCACGCCGGTGACGCCGAGGCTCTCGGCGATCGTCTCGGCGATGTCGGCGGCGGCGTCCGCGAGGCGGCCGGCCGAGGCGGGCGCGGGAGCGAGGACCTCGGCGCAGACGCCGTCGCGCTGGATCGACTCCACCACCGGCCAGAGGACGCTCTCGCCCGAGGGGCGCCGGGCGACGAGCTGCGCGAGCTCTCGGCGGAAGCCGACCAGCTCCTCGACGAGCAGCGCGCCGCCGCGGCCGTCCTCGGCGAGCGCCGCGAACCAGTCGTCGGCCTCGTGCGCGCCGCGGACGACGCGGACGCCCTTGCCGTCGTAGCCGCCGCGCGCGGTCTTCACCACACCGCGTCCGCCGTGCTCGTCGAGGAACGCGGCCAGCTCGTCGGCGGAGGAGACCGCCGCCCAGTCGGGCACGGGGACGCCGAGCTCGGTGAGGCGCTGCCGCATCATCAGCTTGTCCTGGGCGTAGAGGAGGGCGTCCGGGCCGGGGTGCACGGCCACGCCCTCGGCGACGAGCCGGCGCAGGATCGCCTGCGGCACGTGCTCGTGGTCGAAGGTGACGACGTCGACGGTGCGGGCGAATCCGAGCACCGTCTCCTCGTCGCGGTAGTCGCCGACGCGGGACGCGGCGAGGCCCGCGGGAGCGCCCTCGGCCTCGGCGAGCACCGCGATCTCGAGGCCGAGCTCGACCGCCGCGGGGATCATCATCCGGGCGAGCTGGCCGCCTCCGATCACACCGACGCGCATGACGATCCTCCTGGTTCCGCCCGCGGGCGCGGGGCGGCTCCATGGTAGCGAGGGGCGCGGACGCGGCGAGGGCTCCGTCGCGGACGCGGCGGTCAGAGCGGGTCGGGCGCGGGCCAGTCGGGCAGCGGCATCGGGACCGCCGCGATCGCGTCCCGCAGCAGCTCGGCGACGAGCTCGGGGTCCTCCACGTCGCGCAGCACGAACGCCTCGGCGCCGTCCCGGGTGATCCGCACGTCACCGCAGCGGGCGATGCGCTGGCTCAGGCTCCGCGAGACGCCGACCGCCATCCGCGGGTCGAAGTCGAGGTCGGCGCGGCGCACCGACAGGACGCCTCGGCGGGCGTGCAGCCCGCGCTGCGTGATCCGGTAGCGGATGCTCGCCCAGCCGGCGATGCCGGGCACGCAGAGCAGCAGCACGAGCACGGCCGCGCCGAGGGCGATGATCCAGCGCTGCAGCTCCAGCTCGAACTGCGCGGCGAAGTAGAAGCCGGTCCACGTGAGCAGGAGGAAGCCGGCGACGGGAGCGACGGCGCGACGGGCGCGCGGCGTGAGCCGGGCGAGCTCCCGGTCCCCCTCCGTGAGCCGGTCCCGGCCGCCGGCGCTCACTGGCGCAGGTGGGTGACGTCGCCCGCGGAGAACGAGCGCCGGGCGCCGTCCTGCTCGAGCACGAGCGAGCCGTCGGCGTCGAGCGTGACCGCGGTGCCCTCCTCGACGGAGCCGTCCGGCAGCTCGACCCTCACGGAGCGGCCGAGGGTGCCGAGGTGCGCGCGCACGACGGCGGCCGTGCCCGCGGCGTCGGCGTCGCCGAGCGCGAGGAGCGGCGCGAGCAGCGCCGAGAACTCGGTGAGGAAGGCGGCGAGCACGGCGTCGGCGCCGGTGGTCGCGGCACCGGCCAGGGCGAGCGAGGTCGCGGTCGGCACCGGCAGCTCCTCCTCGCTCAGCAGCAGGTTGATCCCGGTGCCGACGATCACGCGGCCGTCGGCGAGGCGCTCGGCGAGGACGCCCGCCGTCTTCCGCCCGTCGATCAGCACGTCGTTGGGCCACTTGACCTCGACCGCGCCGCCGACCAGCGGGGCGAGCGCCCGCGCGAGGGCCGCGCCGGCCAGCAGCGGCAGCCAGCCGACCGCCGCGGCGGGGAGGGCCGCCGCGTCCACCAGCGTGGAAGCCGCGAGGGTCCGCCCGGCGGGCGCCTGCCAGACCCGGCCCAGGCGTCCGCGGCCCGCGCGCTGGTCGTCGGTCGCCACGACGGAGAGGTGCGGCCAGGCCGCGGGCTCGGCCGTCGCGCGCTCGCGGAGCTCGTCGTTGGTCGAGCCCGCGCTCTCGAGCCAGAGGACCTGCGGCGACACGGAGAGGGAGAGCGGGAGCTGCATGCGGCCACGCTACCGGCGGGCCCCGCGAGAAGCCCCGGAGCCGGTCGCCGGCGCCGTGGCTTGTGCGGACCCTCCCATCGGACCCGCCGCTCCCTGTGCGGGTGCGACAACGGAGGGGTCCATCCGCGCCGATAAGGTGGGCGAGTGACCGCGAACATCGAACGTCCCGCGCCCGATCTCTTCACGACCGCGGGGAAGATCGCGGACCTGAAGGCCCGCTACCACGAGGCGGTCACCGCCAGCGGTGAGGCCGCGATCGAGAAGCAGCACGCCAAGGGCAAGATGACCGCCCGCGAGCGGATCGACACCCTCCTCGACCCCGGCTCGTTCGTCGAGCTCGACGAGTTCGTCCGCCACCGCACCCACGCGTTCGGCATGGAGAAGAAGCGGCCCTACGGCGACGCCGTCGTGACCGGCACCGGCACCATCCACGGCCGCCAGGTCGCCGTCTACTCGCAGGACTTCACGATCTTCGGCGGCTCGCTCGGCGAGGTGGCCGGCGAGAAGATCATCAAGGTGATGGATCTGGCGCTGAAGACCGGCGTCCCGATCATCGGCATCCTCGACTCCGGCGGAGCGCGGATCCAGGAGGGCGTCGTCGCCCTGGGCAAGTACGGCGAGATCTTCCGCCGCAACACCGCGGCGAGCGGCGTCATCCCGCAGATCTCGATCATCTGCGGCCCGGCGGCCGGTGGCGCGGTGTACTCCCCCGCCCTCACCGACTTCGTGATCATGGTCGACAAGACCAGCCAGATGTTCGTCACCGGCCCTGACGTGATCAAGACCGTCACCGGCGAGGACGTCGGCATGGAGGAGCTCGGCGGCGCGCTCACCCACAACAAGATCTCGGGCGTCTCGCACTACCTCGCCAGCGACGAGAACGACGCGCTCGACTACGCGCGCACCCTGCTCTCCTTCCTCCCCGACAACAACCTCTCGCCCGCGCCGGTGTTCGACAACGAGGTCGACCTCGAGACCACGGACTCCGACCGCTTCCTCGACACCGTCATCCCCGACAGCCCGAACCAGCCGTACGACATGCGCGCCGTGATCGAGCACATCGTCGACGAGGGCGACTTCCTCGAGGTGCAGCCGCTCTTCGCGCCGAACATCGTGATCGGCTTCGGCCGGGTCGAGGGCCGCTCGGTCGGCATCATCGCCAACCAGCCCAGCGCGATGGCCGGCACCCTGAACATCGAGGCCGGCGAGAAGGCCTCGCGCTTCGTCCGGTTCTGCGACGCGTTCTCGCTGCCGATCCTCACGCTCGTCGACGTCCCCGGCTACTTGCCCGGCACCGACCAGGAGTGGACCGGCGTCATCCGCCGCGGCGCGAAGCTGCTCTACGCCTACGCGGAGGCGACCGTGCCGCTGGTCACCGTCATCCTGCGCAAGGCCTACGGCGGCGCGTACATCGTGATGGGCTCCAAGCAGCTCGGCGCCGACATCAACCTCGCCTGGCCGACGGCCGAGATCGCGGTGATGGGCGGCCAGGGCGCCGTCAACATCCTCTACCGCAACGAGATCCGCAAGGCCGAGGAGGCCGGCGAGGACGTCGCGGCCGTCCGCACCCGGCTGGCGAACGAGTACACCTACAACGTGGCGAGCCCGTTCCTCGCGGCCGAGCGCGGCGAGCTGGACGGGGTCATCGAGCCGTCGGCGACCCGGGTGTCGGTGATCAAGGCGCTGCGCGCGCTCCGGACCAAGCGCGCGAACCTGCCGGCCAAGAAGCACGGCAACATCCCGCTCTGAGCCCCGGTCAGCCGGCCGTCGGCGCCTTCTCGGGCGCCGGCGCCGTCGGCTTCCCCTGCGCCGGGGTGTCGCCGCCGGACTTCTCGGCAGCGGGCTTCTCGGCACCGGGCTTCTCGGCACCGGGCTTCTCCGCACCCGGCTTCTCCGCACCCGGCTTCTCCGCGGGCGGCGTCTTCTCCTCCGGGCGCGCTCCCAGCGCCCGGGCGAAGGCGAGCGCCTCGCGCGGGGAGACGTCCGGCAGGTAGGCGCGCCCGATCGCCGCGCCGATCCGCGGCAGCTGCAGCGCGTCGGGGTAGGCCATCCACAGTCCCTCGTAGCGCGGGTGGAACTTGGCCTTGAAGCGGAACAGCGAGGTGAAGCCGTAGGCCGGCTCCAGGGTCCGCGCCAGGAACTCTAGCAGACCCGAGAGCGCGGTCGGCTCCGGCGGCTGCTCCCCCTCCGGCACGGGCGCCGTCGCGAGCGGTGCGCCGGACAGCGAGACGAACTCCGCGCCCTGCTCCTGCGCACGGAGGGCGGCGGACGCGATCAGGAACTCCATGATCCCGGGCATCGCCTCGTCCGAGCGGCGCATGAAGTCGAGCGTCCAGCCGACGATCCGGCCGTCGCGGTGCACGGGCAGCCAGCTGGTGATCCCCTGCAGCACCCCGTCCGGGCCGACGGCGAGCAGCAGCGCGACGTCCGGGTCGCGCGCCTCGTCGATCCCGCCGAGCGTGAACCCCATCTCCGGCAGCGCCTTCTCGGACACCCACTTCTCGGACAGGTCGACGATCTGGCTGGCCATCCCCAGCGACAGCTCCGGCCAGCTCGTCCAGACCGGCTCGATGCCGAGCTTGATCGCGCGGGTGAGCGGGTAGCGCACCTTCTGCCAGCGCTTCCCGGTCAGCTCGAAGCCACCGAGCTCGATGATCGTCTCCTCGCCCACCGAGATCCGCGACCAGCCGAGGCCGTCGAAGACCGGCAGCAGCTCGTCGTGGACGCTGTAGAAGACCGGCGTCCAGCTCCGCTCGTCGCAGAAGGCGACGAAGCCGGCGACCACCTCCGCGCGCCGCTCGGGCGCGCAGGCCGGATCGGAGAGCGTGATCGCGACCCCGCCCACGACGCGGTAGGCGACTCCGCCCTCGCCGTCGGGGGCGATCCAGTGCTCGTTGCCCTGCCAGGTGCCCTGGTGGCCGAGGCTGCCGGCGCCGTGGCGCACGAGCAGCCGGCGGTAGACCGCTTCGTCGCCGCGCACGCCCTGCACGTCGGTGGCCCGCAGGAGCGCGATCACCGCGACGACGACGAGGAGCCAGAAGACCGGCCCGACCCACTCGAAGCCGAGGCGGGCGAGCGGCTCCCGCGGCACCGCCAGCAGGCCGTGCCCACCGAGGAAGCTCGACGGCACGAAGCGCAGCAGCCCGTCGAGGAGGAGCCGGCCGATCCCGAGCACCGGCTCGAAGCTGGTCCGGGTCGAGGCCGAGAGCGCGAGGTAGCCGCCGAGCGAGACGACGAAGCCGATGCCGACCACCAGTGACCAGCGGCGCTCCGACTCCCGCGGAGCCCGGATCCGGAAGTGCCTGCTGCCGACCGCCAGGAGGACGATGACCGCGACCGGGACGACCACGGTGGTGGCCACCCAGAGCAGGTACTCGGCGTAGTACTGGAAGTCGGGGTGCCGCGCCGCGCGCTGCAGAAGGACGATGTCGAGGATCGCGATGGCGGCGTTGACGCCGATCGCGAGCAGCAGACCGAGACGGCGCCCGGAGCGCATCCCGTACGCCGCGACGAGCAGCAGGATCATCGGGACGAAGGTGAGCAGGATCGGCCCGGGCGAGATCAGGTTCAGCCGCACGTGGTGCGCGCAGTGCCGGACCGTGGCGCCGCAGGGGTCCTCGAGATCGGCGGCGCCGGTGAACGCGCTCTGCAGCAGCCGGCCGAGGAACGAGAACGGCCCGTAGCCCGAGTCGGAGAGCACGGCGACGAGCGGACCGAGGGCGGTGACCGCGACCACCGCGGCGAGCAGGGCGCGCGACTCCCGGTGCGAGCTCGGCGCGGGGCGCTGCGGGCGCAGTCCGCTCACCCCGTGCGCCATCACGGCCCCGATCGCCAGGCCGGCGATGCCCGCGAGGAGTCGGTACACGTCGGCGGAGTCGCCGGCGTAGAGCACGAACATCAGGACCACCGCGAAGACGGTGACGCGCAGGCGCCGGCGCCAGAGGCCGCCCATGAAGGCCGTCGCGGCCAGCAGCGCGCCGACGCCGCCGATCAGCGGGTCGAAGGTGTGGTCGCCGACCGTGTCCCCGGCCCACCACTCGCCGACGGAGGCGCCGACGCTCTGCAGGGCCGCTCCGACCGTCGTTCCGAGCGCCCCGGTGAGCAGGAAGGCGAGGACCAGCCGGCGCGCTCCGAGACGGCGCTCGGCCGCGATCAGCAGCGGCAGGAGCAGGAGGACGACGAGGAGCAGCGCGGGCGGGCCCGACGCGATCAGCAGGCCGGTCACCGCGGCCCAGGGCCGGCCGCCGAGGATCGTGCCGGCGCCGGCCGCCCACCAGGCGCCGGTCTCGTCGCTCGCCGGGGCGACAAGGGTGCCGGCCGCCGCGCTGGCGAGCAGGACCGCCGCCGTCGTCGCGAAGGCCGCGGGCGAGGACCGGAGGACCGCGGCGACGCGACGGGCGGAGGCGCGGCCGCGCTTCAGGGACCACGACGGCATGCGGTGACACTCCTGTTCGGACGGAAGGGGCGTCGCTCCGGCGGCGTCCGGCGTCAGCATAGTCACCGGCCCGCACGCGGGACCGTGAACGGCATGCGGTACCGTCGCGGGATGAGCGCAGCCGACTCCGCCCCCACCGTCGTCATCACCACTCCCGGCCTCGATGCGCGCGAGATCGCCGCCGTGACCGCGGTCGTGACCGCGCTCGCCGCGCAGTCGCACCCGGTCGCCGAGGTGCCGGTCGTCCCCAGCGGCGGCTGGAGCGACCGCGCCGCCGCCGTCCGGGCACCGCTGCAGCCGGCTCCCGGAGCCTGGCGCTCGTTCTCCGGCTGAGCGCTGCGGGAGGCCTGCTCGGGTCGGAACGACGCGGTACGCGGGTTTTGTACCCCGATTAGTCCCCTAAAGTGCCGACTACCCGCCCCTCGCAGTCCTCGGCATAGTTATGCGTGTTAGGTGCTCACTCCACGGAGGGGGCATCGCCAATCACTCGCCGACCAGGGTAAGCAGGCGGGTGTTTTGGGGGCGAGTGAGGGTGACATTCGGGTTGTCACCCTCACTCGGGGTTTGACGGCGGGCTGGGCCCCCTCTTCGGAGGAGTGGACAGCCCGCCGCACTCTTTTAACGTCTCCTGCGGTTCAACGTCTTCTCGGCCGCCCGGCGCACCGGAGGTCCGCAGCGCACCGGGCGGCACGGACGGCTCGGTTCAGTCCTCGAGGACGCCCTGCTCGTCGCGCCGGATCTCGACCCAGGCGTCCACCTCGTCGCCCGCGTCGTCCGAGCCGAGGGCGCCCGCGCTGCCGTCGCCCGCGGTCCGCAGGCCCACGACCGTCACCGCCGACGGCGAGTCCGCCGACGCCGTGCGGACGACGACGCGGTCGACCCCCTCGCCGATGCCGCCGAGCGCCCGGGCGAGTTCGCGCAGCACCCGCCGGCTCTCCTCCTCCGTGGTCCGGTCCAGCCCGCCGTCGTCCAGCACCGATACCGTGACGCCCCGACGTCGCGCGTCGAGCACCAGGCGGCGGACGTCGTCGTCCAGCAGCCGCCTCCCCCGGATCTCGTCCCGGACGGACGCCTCCAGCAGGGCGCACTCGCGGCGCTCCTCATCGGTGAGGCCCACCGGGCTGGTGGCGATGCGCAGCAGCATCTCGGAGGCGATGGTGCGGGTCTGCTCCAGCCGCACCTCCCGCTCGGAGAGGTGCGCCTCCTCCGCCGCGCGCCACGACGCGGCGGCCCGCTCGGCGGCCTCGAGCACGCGCGCCTCGGAGCCGGCGCGGCCGAGCTCGATGATCAGGAGCTGCGCGATGCCGACCCAGGCGATGCCGCCGACGACGCCGAGGGTCGCCAGAGCGACGGGACCCGCCCAGACCGTCGTGTGCACGATCAGGAACGCCATCCCGGTCCACGCCGCCAGGGGGCGCCGACGGGCGCAGACGATCGTCATGAGCGTGCCGACCGCCGCGATGTACCAGGTGGAGTAGCCGTTGGAGGCACCGGGGTCCAGCGACGGCGAGACGAGCAGCGGCAGCCCCACCGCCACTCCCGCCATCGCCCAGGCGGTCACCGCGTTCATCCGCGTGGTCGAGCTCGGCAGGAGGGCGATCACGGTGGCGGCGATGTAGACGGCGACGGCCGTCAGATCGGCGGGAGTGGCGGGTGTCAGCCGGTAGGAGAAGAAGGCGAGGACGACGTGGTAGAGCGAGAAGCCCCCGCCCAGCGCGTAGAGCAGCGGGCGCGGGTAGGCGATCACGATCGGCCCTTCGCGGCGGGCCAGAGGACGACGACCCGGGTGCCCTCGCCGGGAACGGTGTCGACGCGCGCCGAGCCCTGCACCTGGTGCACCCGGTCGAGGATCGAGAGCCGGATGCCGAGCCGCTCGCGCGGGACGTCGGCGAGGAGGAAACCGCGGCCGTCGTCCTCGACGACGACCTCGACGGAGCACGCCGAGAGCTGCCCGCGCACCGATCGCCGGACGGCGTCGCTCGGGCCGGCGTGCTGGACGCTGTTGGTCAGGGCCTGCCAGACCGCGCCGAGGACGGCCTCCGCGACCGGCCGCGGCATCGTCGTCATCCGCGGGTCGACGTCGCCGTCGAGGACGACCCCGAACTCCGCGACGAAGGTCGAAGCCGCGTGAGACAGCTGCCGCTCGAGCAGCTCCAGCGGCACCTCTCCTGCGTCGAGGTCGGACTCCTCGTCCGGGAGCAGCACCGAGAGCGTCTTCCGCGCCATCGAGGAGACGAGGGCGCGCTCGGCGCCCGACTCGGCCGTCGCCGCGGCGAGCAGGGTCGCGAGCACGTTGTCGTGCACGAGGGCGTCGACCTCGACCCGCTCGACCTCGCCGGCGTGCTGGCGCATCGCCCCCTCGTACTGCTCCATCGCGGTGCGCTGCGCACGGTCGACCCGGTCCGCCGACTGCCGGAGCACGGTGATCAGCACCAGCATGACGAAGCCGACGATGCCCACGTAGACGGCGTCGAGGGCGGCACGGGTGGGCGACGCTCCGCCGCCCGAGGGGAGGACGCGCAGGACGCCGAACAGGATCGTGGTGACGGAGGCGTACACGATCGCCAGCCGCAGCGGCGCGACGATCGTGCAGAAGGCCGTGCCGATCGTCAGCAGGTACCAGATCCACGGCGTCTCCTGGGGGACGGCGTCAGGGCGGATCGTCAGCGGCCAGGTGAGCAGCGCGAGCAGGAGCGACGCGGCGACGACGGCGCCGCTGACCTGCGTCCCGCGCCGCGCGACCGCGGTGACCACCGAGGCGCCGAGCGCGCCGAAGACGACGACCAGCACGGGCCAGGCGACCTCGGGCCGCAGGACCGGGAGCTGACCGAGGATGGGCGGCACGGTCTGCAGCGCGAAGCCGAAGCCGAAGAACGAGACGACCGTGCTGATGATCCGGTCGATGCGCTCGCGGTTCGCCGGAGCGCGCGCGGGGACGACCTCAGCGCCCGGCATCGCCGTCGTCCGGATCGATGCCCGGCAGGATGCCGTCCTCGACGGCGCGGCGCAGCAGATCGACCTTCGTCGGGGCCGGCCGCCCGATCTCGACGTACTTGTCGCGGATCCGGTCGAGGTACTCCTTGGCCGTCGACACCGAGATCTGCAGGCGGTCGGCGACGAGCTTGAGCGGCAGGCCGGAGGCGTAGAGGTGCAGCACGTCGCGCTCGCGGCGCCCGAGCACCGCGCGGGCGAAGTCGTCGTCCGCGTCGATCGCCGACGCCCACTCGAGGTTGTTCAGGACCTCGCCGCGCGCGACGGTGCGGATCGCGGCGACCACGGTCGACATCGGAGAGGACTTCGGGATCACTCCGGCGGCGCCCGCCGCGAGCGCCTCGCGAACGGCGACCACGCGGTCGGCGATGCTGTGGACCAGGACGGCCGAGCCGCGCACCTGACCCCACTTGACGTTCGCCGTGATGCTCGATCCGTCGTTCAGGGAGAGGTCGAGGACGAGCACCTCGATCTCCGAGCCGTCGAGGACCTCCTCGAGCGCGCGCACCGTCTCGGCCGCGGCCACCACCTGCATCCCCGCGGCCTCGACGGCGGCGGCGACACCCAGGCGGACGGACTCGTGGTCGTCCACGATGGCGACCCGCACCCTCGGCGCGGCAGCGGACTCAGCTGTCATCGGTGGTCTCCCTCGGGCTCATGCTGGCGACGCCGCGCTCAGGCGTCTCGGCGCACGAGGCGGGCGACGGCCTCCACGTGCGAGGTGTGCGGGAAGAGGTCGAAGCCGTCGAGCCGCTCGAGCTCGTAGCCGCCCGCGGAGAGCGCGCCGACGTCGCGGGCGAGCGCCACCGGATCGCAGGCGACGTAGACCAGCTGCGCGGGCGCCAGCTCGATCAGCGCGTCGGTCACCGCGCGGCCGGCACCGGCCCGGGGCGGATCGAGGACGACCGTCGCGGCCCGCCAGCGCCCGCGCTCGCGGGCGTCGGCCTGGGCGAGCGCGTCGCGGAGGTAGCGGTCGACCCGGGCGGTCACCGCGCGGGCACCGACCTGGTCCGCGAGGTTCTCCAGGGCGTGCTCCGTGGCCCGCGCGTCGCTCTCGACGCTCGTGACGCGGACGCCGGCACCGAGGTGGTCGGCCAGCGCGGCGGCGAGCAGCCCGACTCCGCCGTAGAGGTCGTGGTTCGCGGCCCGGACGTCGGCGACGCCGGCGTCGACGGCGGCCTGCACCGCGTCGAAGAGGGTCGCCGCGGCGCCGCGGTGCACCTGCCAGAAGCCGGAGCGGTCGACGCGGAAGGTGCGGTCGGCGACGAACTCGGAGACGACCGTCCGGTCCCTCCTGGCGCGCTTGTCGGACGGGTCGTGCACGAGCACGGCCGCGCCGTCCGAGCCGGCGGCGTCGACGAGGTCGACGACGGAACCCGGAGCCAGACGCTGGTCGAGCGGGGCCGCGGCCGAGGAGGCGGCGGTCGCGAGCGGCAGGCCCTCGACGTCGACGACGTGGTGACTGCGCGCGGCGTACGGCCCGACACGGCCGGAGTCGTCCACGTGCAGGCGGTTGCGGGTGCGCCAGCCGAGGCCGCCGGTCTCGTCGTCGCCCGCGACCGGTGCGACGACGACGTCGACCTCGCGCCGGGCGAAGCGGGAGAAGGAGTCGACCAGCACGGCGCGCTTGAGCTCGCGCTGGTACTCGAGCGCGGCGTGGCCGAACTCGGCGCCGCCGACGCGCTCCTCGGGGCGGCGGTCGATGCCCGCCTGGGCCCAGACGTGCTCGACGCGGTGCGGCGACGCCTCGAGCACCTCGAGCGCCTCACCGCGCCAGAAGCTGTCGTGGCGGATCTCGCTGACCCGCACGCGGACCCGCTCGCCGGGCAGCACATCGGGGACGAAGACGACCCGGCCCTCGTGCCGGGCGACGAAGACGCCGCCGTGGGCGACGTTGCTAATGTCGAGCTCGATCTCGGTCCCGAGTGCCTCGCCGGTCCCCGCGGCTCGGTCGGACGCGCGGGGCGGGGTCTGTGCCATCCGTCGAGCATCCCACAGCGTGGGCCCGATCGCAGGGAGCCCTCGTGCGCCTCCACCTCGCCTCCACCTCCCCCGCCCGACTGGCACTGCTGCGCGCCGCCGGGATCGAGCCCGTGGTCGTCCCCTCGGAGGTCGACGAGCCGGCCGCCGTCGCCCGGGCCGAGCGGGAGCGCGGAGCCGCGCTGGACGCCGACGCGACCGTGGCGCTGCTCGCCCGCGCCAAGGCGACAGCCGTCCTCGGGCCGGAGATCGACGGCCTGGTCCTCGGCGGCGACTCCGCCTTCGTGCTCGACGGCGTCGTGCACGGCAAGCCGCACGAGCCCGAGCGCGCCCGCGAGCGCTGGCGGGCGCAGCGCGGGCGCACCGGCCGCCTGCACTCCGGCCACTGGCTGATCGACCACCGCGGCGGGCGGATCGTCGCCGAGACCGGAGCGGTCACCTCCGCCGCCGTCACCTTCGCCGCGGACATCGAGGACGACGAGATCGACGCCTACGTCGCGACCGGGGAGCCGCTCGAGGTGGCCGGCGCGTTCACGATCGACGGGCGCGGCGCCGGCTTCATCACGGCGATCGAGGGCGACCCGTCGACGGTGATCGGGATGTCCGTGCCGACGCTGCGCTCGCTCGTGCGCGAGCTCGGGGTGTCCTGGCCGTCGCTCTGGAACCGCTGACGCCCGGCAATCGCTGACACCGCCCGCTCCCGGCCGCCCTTGTCGGGAACCGACGAAGCGCTCGCCCTTCTTTGTGGTGAGCCGCGCCGGGCATCCGCGGGCCGCCCTCTAGGGTTGGGGACCATGCCAGGTATCACGAAGGTGCTCATCGCCAACCGAGGCGAGATCGCCGTCCGCGTCGTCCGGGCCGCCCGCGACAGCGGCATCGCCTCCGTCGCCGTCTACGCCGACCAGGACCGCGACGCCGTGCACAGCCGCCTCGCCGACGAGGCGTACGCGCTCGGCGGCACGACCAGCGCCGAGACGTACCTCGTCATCGAGAAGCTGCTCTCGGTCGCCCGCCGCTCCGGCGCCGACGCCGTGCACCCCGGCTACGGCTTCCTCGCCGAGAACGCCGACTTCGCCCGCGCCGTCATCGACGCCGGACTGATCTGGATCGGCCCGTCGCCGGAGGCCATCGAGCGCCTCGGCGACAAGGTCTCGGCCCGCCACGTCGCCGAGAAGGTCGGCGCTCCGCTCGCGCCCGGCACCCTGAACCCCGTCTCGGGCGCCGCCGAGGTGCTCGAGTTCGTCGACCAGCACGGCCTCCCGGTCGCCATCAAGGCGGCCTTCGGCGGCGGCGGCCGCGGCCTGAAGGTCGCCCGCGAGCGCGACGAGGTCGAGGAGATGTTCGCCTCCGCCACCCGCGAGGCGATCGCCGCCTTCGGGCGCGGCGAGTGCTTCGTCGAGAAGTACCTCGACCAGCCCCGGCACGTCGAGACCCAGTGCCTCGCCGACGCCGACGGGAACGTCGTCGTCGTCTCCACCCGCGACTGCTCGCTGCAGCGCCGGCACCAGAAGCTGGTCGAGGAGGCGCCCGCGCCGTTCCTCACCGACGAGCAGAACACCGAGCTCTACCGCGCCTCGAAGGCGATCCTGCGCGAGGTCGGCTACGTCGGCGCCGGCACCTGCGAGTTCCTGATCGGCAAGGACGGCACCGTCTCCTTCCTCGAGGTGAACACCCGCCTGCAGGTCGAGCACCCCGTCTCCGAGGAGGTCACCGGCATCGACCTCGTCCGCGAGCAGTTCCGCCTCGCCGAGGGCGGCCTGCTCGACTACGACGACCCGCAGCCCCGCGGCCACTCCTTCGAGTTCCGCATCAACGGCGAGGACGCCGGCCGCGGCTTCCTGCCCGCCCCCGGCCCGGTGCACGTCTTCAAGGCGCCCGGCGGACCGGGCGTGCGCGTCGACTCCGGCGTCGTCGCCGGCGACGTGATCTCCGGCTCGTTCGACTCGCTGCTGGCCAAGCTGATCGTCACCGGCGCGACCCGCGCCGAGGCGCTCGAGCGCTCGCGCCGCGCCCTCGCCGAGTTCGAGGTCACCGGCCTGCCCACCGTGCTGCCGTTCCACCGCGCGATCGTCGAGGACCCGGCCTTCGCCCCCGCCGGCGACGAGCCGTTCTCGATCTACACCCGCTGGATCGAGACCGAGTTCGACAACACCATCGAGGCGTGGAGCGGCGAGCCCGGCGCGATCGACGGACCGGCCGCCCGCCAGAGTGTCGTGGTCGAGGTCGACGGCCGCCGCGTCGAGGTCACCCTGCCCAGCGACCTCGTCGGCTCCGGCCCGTCCCGCGGTCCCGCTGCCGCCGCCCCCAAGCGCCGCGGCTCCGCCTCCGTCAGCACCGTCACCGGCGACTCCGTCACCGCCCCGATGCAGGCCACCATCGTCAAGGTCGCCGTCGCCGAGGGCGACACCGTCGTCACCGGCGACCTCGTCGTCGTCCTCGAGGCCATGAAGATGGAGCAGCCCCTCACCGCCCACAAGGACGGCGTCGTCCGCTCCCTGAACGCGGAGGCGGGCACCACGGTCTCCTCGGGCCACGTGCTGCTGTCGATCTCCTGAGCCGCTCCCCGCGCGGCTCAGCGCAGTCGGCTTCGCGACGGGGCGCGTACAGCAGAGCGGGTCGCGTCGCGCTGCCTCGAAACGCTGGCACGCGTTTCTCGCTCACGCGCTCCGGCTGTGCTCATCTCTGAGCCGCTCCCTGCGCGGCTCAGCGCAGTCGGCCCGTTCACGTGGTGCGTTCCGCAGAGCGGGTCGCGTCGCGCTGCCTCGAAACGCTGACACGCGCTTCTCGCTCACGCGCTCCGGCTGTGCTCATCTCTGAGCCGCTCCCCGCGCGGCTCAGCGCAGTCGGCTTCGCGACGGGGCGCGTACAGCAGAGCGGGTCGCGTCGCGCTGCCTCGAAACGCTGGCACGCGTTTCTCG
>NZ_JALGRU010000001.1:237392-703684 GCF_022815545.1 Rathayibacter sp. VKM Ac-2928 | reverse complement strand
AGTCGGCTTCGCGACGGGGCGCGTACAGCAGAGCGGGTCGCGTCGCGCTGCCTCGAAACGCTGGCACGCGTTTCTCGGTCTCGCGCTCCGGCTGTGCTCATGTCTGAGCCGCTCCCTGCGCGGCTCAGCGCAGTCGGCCCGTTCATGTGGTGCGTTCCGCGGAGCGTGTCGCGTCGCGCTGCCTCGAAACGCTGACACGCATTTCTCGCTCACGCGCTCCGGCTGTGCTCATCTCTGAGCCGCTCCCCGCGCGGCTCAGCGCAGTCGGCTTCGCGACGGGGCGCGTACAGCAGAGCGGGTCGCGTCGCGCTGCCTCGAAACGCTGGCACGCGTTTCTCGCTCACGCGCTCCGGCTGTGCTCATCTCTGAGCCGCTCCCTGCGCGGCTCAGCGCAGTCGGCCCGTTCACGTGGTGCGTTCCGCAGAGCGGGTCGCGTCGCGCTGCCTCGAAACGCTGACACGCGTTTCTCGGTCGTGCGCTCCGGCTGTGCTCATGTCTGAGCCGCTCCCCGCGCGGCTCAGCGCGGTCGGCCCGTTCGCGCGGTGCGTCCCGCGGAACGGGTCGCGTCGCGCTGCCTCGAAACGCTGACACGCGTTTCTCGCTCACGCGCTCCGGCTGTGCTCATCACTGAGCCGCTCCCCGCGCGGCGCAGCGCAGTCGGCCCGTTCACGCGGTGCGTCCCGCAGAGCGGGTCACGTCGCGCTGCCTCGAAACGCTGACACGCGTTTCTCGCACACGCGCTCTGCCTGAAGCTGCTCGTGGTCGACCTGGGCTCCTTCATGCTGGTCGAGTAGCTGCGCAGCGGCGTATCGAGACCGTCCCTCGACCAGCGGTGCAGCTCCAGGCGCACACCATCAGCCAGGAGCCGCCCTCGTCGCCCACCAGCGATGACTCCGCGCCACAGCTGGCGCCGTGCCCCACGCGGAGCCGGATCTCGATACGCGCGCTCCGCGCGCTACTCGATCAGCAAGGGGCGGGCACCCGCCGGAGCCGTTCACCCGCAGGGCAGAGCGCGTGAGCCAGAATCGCGTGCCAGCGATTCGAGGCAGCGCGACGCGGCACGCTCTGCGGGACGCACCACGTCGCGAAGCCGACTGCGCTGAGCCGCGCGAGGAGCGGCTCAGAGGATGGCGAGCACATCGTCGGCTTTCAGCCGACGATGTGCATGGCGCGCGCCGCCTCCGAGATGGAGCCGGTGAGGCTGGGGTAGACGGTGAAGGCGCGGGCGACCTGGTCGACGGTGAGGCGGTGCTCGACGGCGAGAGCGAGGGGGAAGATCAGCTCGCTGGCCTTGGGGGCGACGATGACGCCGCCGATGACGGTGCCGGAGCCGGTGCGGGCGAAGACCTTCACGAAGCCGTCGCGGATGCCCATCATCTTGGCCCGCGGGTTGGCGGCGAGCGGGAGCTTGTAGATCTCGCCCTGGGCGAGGCCCTCCTCGATCTCCTTCTGGCTCCAGCCGACGGTCGCGATCTCGGGCTGGGTGAAGATGTTCGCCGCGACGTTGCGCACCTCGGTGGGGTTCACCGCGTCGCCCATGGCGTGGAAGACGCCGGTGCGGCCCTGCATGGCGGCGACGGAGGCGAGCGGCAGGAAGGTGGTGCAGTCGCCGGCCGCGTAGATCGAGGGGACGCTGGTGCGCGCGACGCGGTTGACGCGGATGTGGCCCGACTCGGTGAGCTGGACGCCCGCCTCCTCGAGGCCGATGCCGGCGGTGTTCGGGATGGAGCCGACGGCCATCAGGCAGTGCGAGCCCTCGACGACGCGGCCGTCGGACAGCACGGCGCGGACACCGGTCTCGGTGCGCTCGACGCGGTCGGCGCGCGACTTGGACAGCACGACCATGCCGTTGCGCTTGAAGACGTTCTCGATCACGGCGGCGGCGTCGGCGTCCTCGCCGGGGAGGACCTGGTCGCGGGAGGAGATCAGCGTGACCTTGGCGCCGAGGGCGCGGTAGGCGGAGGCGAACTCGGCGCCGGTGACGCCGGAGCCGACCACGATCAGGTGCTCGGGCACCGTCTTGAGGTTGTAGAGCTGGGTCCAGCTCATGATCCGCTCGCCGTCGGGCGCGGCGGACGGCAGGATGCGCGGGCTGGCGCCGACGGACACGACGATGGTGTCCGCCTCGATCCGGTCGAAGTCCATGCCCTCGTCGCCGGGGGCGGTCGCGACGATCAGCGCGTTCGAGCCGTCGAGGCGTCCGTCGCCCTGCACGATGCGCACGCCGTGGTGCACGAGGTTCGCGCGCATGTCCTCGGACTGCTGGCGGGCGAGCCCGAGGAGGCGCTTGTTGACCGTGGCGAGGTTGACCGCGACCTCGGGGCGGACCGGCTTGTTGGTCTGCTCGTGGCGGGTGAAGAACTGCACGCCGAGGTCGGCGGCCTCGCCGATCGCATTGGTGGCCTCGGCGGTCGCGATCAGCGACTTCGACGGCACGACGTCGGTGATGACGGCCGAGCCGCCCACTCCGACCCGCTCGACGAGGGTGACCTCGGCGCCGAGCTGGGCTCCGGCGAGGGCGGCCTCGTAGCCGCCGGGTCCCCCTCCGAGGACGGCGATCCGCTGCGTGCGCTCGAACTCGTAAGGCATGCCTCCCATTGTCCTCCCGTGCTGGGAGTTCGCCCAATCGACGCGGATCCGGGAGGGTCCGCGGGCCTCGCCCGCCCCCGCGTCGTGCGTGGATAGGGTGGGGGAATGGCTGACCAGACCCCCAATCCGCTCGACTCCGCCGACGCCGATCCCTTCGCGATCGCCGCCGAGGCCGCCGCCCAGATCATCGAGGCGACCGGCGTCGAGAAGCACGACATCGCCCTCACGCTCGGCAGCGGCTGGGGCAAGGCCGCCGACGCGATCGGCGAGACGACGGCCGTGGTCCCGGCGACCGACATCGTCGGCTTCACGAAGTCGGCCGTGCACGGCCACGGCGGCAGCCTCCGCTCGGTGCTGCTGCCGACCGGCAAGCGCGCGCTGATCATCGGCGCCCGCACCCACTACTACGAGGGGTACGGCGTGCGCCGGGTCGCGCACAGCGTCCGCGTCGCCGCGGCGACCGGCGCCTCGGTGATGATCCTCACCAACGGCGCGGGCGGCATCAAGGAGCACTGGACCCCTGGCACTCCGGTCCTGATCAGCGACCACATTAACCTCACCGCGGACTCCCCGCTCGAGGGCGCGACTTTCGTCGACCTCACCGACCTCTACTCGGCCCGCCTGCGCGCGCTGGCCCGCGAGACCCGCGCCGACCTCGACGACGGCGTCTACGTGCAGTTCCGCGGCCCGCACTACGAGAGCCCGGCCGAGGTGCAGATGGCCCGGATCATCGGCGGCCACATCGTCGGCATGTCGACCGCCCTCGAGGCGATCGCGGCGCGCGAGGCGGGCATGGAGGTGCTGGGCATGTCGCTGATCACGAACCTGGCGGCGGGCATCCAGAAGACGCCGCTGAGCCACGAGGAGGTCCTCGAGGCCGGGCGGAACGCCGAGGACGACCTCGCCCGCCTCCTCGCCGGGATCACGGGCGCGCTGTGACGGCGGACGTCCGCGCACGCGCTGAGGACTGGCTCGCCCAGGACCCCGACCCGGAGACCCGGCAGGAGCTCGTCGACCTGCTGTCGGCCGACGCCGCCGGTGACCCCGCCGCCGCGGCCGAGCTGGCGGACCGCTTCCGCGAGCGCCTCGCCTTCGGCACCGCCGGGCTCCGCGGGGCGATCGCGGCCGGGTCGAACCGGATGAACCGCGTCCTCGTCTCGCAGGCGGCCGTCGGGCTCGCCGACCATCTGCGCGCGCAGGGCCTCGAGCGACCGCTGATCGTCATCGGCTACGACGGGCGGAGGAACTCCCGCGTCTTCGCCGAGGACTCGGCCGCCCTGATGGTCGGCGCGGGTGCCGACGCCGTGCTGCTCCCCCGCCTGCTGCCGACTCCCGTGCTCGCCTTCGCCGTCCGCCACCTCGGCGCCGACGCCGGAGTGATGGTGACGGCGAGCCACAACCCGCCGCAGGACAACGGCTACAAGGTCTACCTCGGCGGCGACGACGACGGCTCGCAGATCGTGCCGCCGGTCGACTCCGCGATCGCCGAGCGGATCCTCGCGGTCGCGACCGAGCGCCGCGTCACCGAGCTGCCCCGGGGCGAGTACCGCGTCGCCGACGAATCCGTCGTCGACGCCTACATCGCCGCGACGGCGGCGGTCGGCCGCCAGTCGGCGCCGCTCCGCGTCGTCTACACGGCGATGCACGGCGTGGGCTGGGAGACGGCGCACCGGGTCCTCTCGGCCGCCGACTTCGACGAGCCGGCCGTGGTCGTCGAGCAGATCGATCCCGATCCCGCGTTCCCGACCGTGGCCTTCCCCAACCCCGAGGAGGCCGGCGCGCTCGACCTCGCCTTCGCGACGGCCCGCTCGGGCCGTGCTCAGCTGATCGTCGCCAACGATCCCGACGCCGACCGCTTCGCCGCGGCGATCCCGGACGCGTCGCTCGAGGACGGCTTCCGCCGCCTCTCCGGCAACGAGGTGGGCGCGCTGCTCGGCTGGCGCGCCGCCGAGCGCGCCCGCGCCGCGGGACGGGAGGGCGGCGCGCTGGCCTGCTCGATCGTCTCCTCCCCCGCGCTCGGCGCGGTCGCCCGCGACTACGGTCTGGAGTTCGCGGAGACGCTGACCGGCTTCAAGTGGATCTCCCGCGTCCCGGACCTCGTCTTCGGCTACGAGGAGGCTCTCGGCTACCTCGTGAACCCGGAGACGGTCCGCGACAAGGACGGGATCTCGGCGGCGCTCGCCTTCCTCGATCTCGCCTCCTCGCTCGCCGCGGAGGGCCGCACGATCGCCGACGAGCTCGACGCTTTCGCCGAGCGCTTCGGCCTGTTCGGCTCGGAGCAGATCTCGCTCCGGGTGACCGACCTCTCGGAGATCGGCCGGATCATGGCGGGGCTGCGCAGCGCGCCACCCGCCGCGATCGGCGGCCTCGCCGTGCAGCGCACGGAGGACCTGCTCGCGGCGGGCGGAGCGCTGCCGCCGACGGATGCGCTGCGGTTCACCCTCGACGGCGCCCGCCTGATCGCCCGGCCGAGCGGCACCGAGCCCAAGGTGAAGCTCTACCTCGACGCGTGGTCGCACGAGGCGGACGCCGACGCCCGCCGCGGCGCGGTCGCCGCCCGCCTCGACGCCCTGCGGACGGGAGCCGCCGAGCTCCTGCGCTGAGCGGCGGTCAGCCGCGATCGGGAGCGTCCGCCAGCCCCGGGTCGGCGTCGCCGGTGTAGATCGGCTGCGCCCGGTCCAGGAGGAAGTCGGACACGGCGGCGCGTGTCCGCTCGAACGCCGCGGCCCACGGATCGTGGTCGGTGCCCGCGATGTAGACCGTCTGAGCACCGGGGATCGCCCGGGCGAGCGCGTGCTGGCCGCGCCAGTCGACGTGGTCGTACTGCGGTCGGACGAGCAGCGTCGGCACCTGCACCGCGCCGAGCTCGGCGAGCGTCGTCTCCCAGTGG
The DNA here is from genome assembly GCF_022815545.1 of Rathayibacter sp. VKM Ac-2928. Classification (NCBI taxonomy): domain Bacteria; kingdom Bacillati; phylum Actinomycetota; class Actinomycetes; order Micrococcales; family Microbacteriaceae; genus Rathayibacter; species Rathayibacter sp. VKM Ac-2928. Next base: position 698,205 of record NZ_JALGRU010000001.1, on the reverse strand, counting down.
GCTTCGAAGTCGGCGTTCAGCAGCGTGTTCGAGAAGATGTTGAGACCGCTGGGCTGGCCCGTCAGCGTCGCCGTCGCCCGTCTGCCGTCGTCCTGGGAGAGCAGGTTCACGGCGGCGTCGGGGCCGACGGTCCGCAGGAGCGCCAGGCCGGCGGTCAGGCGCAGCTGAGTGCCGAGCGGAAGAGGGGCCGACTGCTCGGCGTTCGGGTCCTCGCTCATGCGGGCATCGGCCGCCGCCCGCGCTTCGTCGGACGCGCGTCGCCCCTCCTCGGACGCGTCATAGGTTCCGGCGGCGATGAGGACCGCCTTCTCGACGTGCTCGGGGTGCTCAGCGGCGTAGGCGGCCGCGAGGAAGCCGCCCGCGGAGTGACCGACGAGGATCACGCGGTCCGCGCCGGTCCGCTCGCGGACGGCGTCGATGTCGGCGAGCGACCGCTCGAAGCTGTAGTCGCGCAGCGGGAGATCAGCGGAGTAGCCGGCACCGGCCTGGTCGAACAGGTAGACGTCGTGGCCGGTCTCGGCGAGGGTGGGCAGGGAGTCGAGGTCCGCGGGGGTGACGAACGCACCGGGGCCGCCGTGGAGGTAGACGATCGGGACGTCGGATCCGCCGGGAGTGGTCGCCGCGGTCTTCCAGTAGGCGAGGTGCGAACCGGTGGAGAGGTCCCAGTACTGCGGGGCGACCGGGCTGGAGCCTGCGGACGACCCGCCGATCGGCGCGAGGACGGTCCCGCCGGCGAGTGCGCCGACGGCGGCGGTCGCGACGACCGCGACGACGACCGGAGTGCGCAGGCGCACCGACCGGCGGACCGGCCGAGGCCGTCGCGGGAGCAGGCGCTGCACGGCCGAGACCAGCAGGAAGACGAGAAGCAGGGACAGGACCACCCACACGACGATCGCGAAGGGCAGGGACGCGGTGAGCGCGAACGCCGCCGCGACCGTCGACAGGGCGAGCCCGAGGACGACGGCGACGGCCGTCGCGAGGACGGACAGGAGTCGGCGGGGCAGCGGACGCGGATGTCGGGAGGCGTGCCGGAGGCCGGGCGAGGAGGGGTCGGACGGGATCGAGGACATGGGTGGTCGGCTCCTGGGAAGGGGGCGGGCGGAGAGGGCGGATGCAGAGAAGGGCGAGCGACATCGACGTCGAGGGCCGGATCCGGGGCGCGCCGCTGCGCCGCCCCGCGGGTCGGCGGGGCGGCGCAGCGAACGGGCGGGGGTCAGCCGGCGCGGTTGACGACCGCGGCGAACGCCCCCGACGGGATGGCCGTCCCGGAGCCCAGCGGAGACACCACGCCCACCGTGGAGGGCGTGTCCCGGTCGACGGACCAGTGGTGCAGTCCGGCGAGGCCCTGCGTCTTCACGAAGGCGGCGATCTCCTCGAAGTCCTCGACGGAGGTGACCTCCTCGGTCACGTCGTTGACGCCGATCATGGCGGTCAGCTCGAGCTTCGAGTACGGGATGCCGTACTTCTCGTGGACGTTCCGGGCGGCCTGGATCGCGGACGCTCCCATGTCGGTCCTGCCGGTCTTCGAGTCGATGACCGCGTTCGCGGCAGTGGCCGACCCGTAGTCCATGGCCATCAGATTCACGGTGTAGTGCTGCACGCCGGAGGCCTTGATCGCCTCGACGGTGGGGACTCCGACGTCGTTCAGGCTCGTCTTCGACCCGTCCGAGGCCGCCGAGGTGGGAAGGGTGAACTGGAAGCGGAGGTCCGGATACTTCACCTCGGCCACGGCCGCGGCGTCGGCGAGCTCGCGGATCTGCGCGGGAGTCTGCCCCCGTTCGATGTCGAAGTCGATGCCGATCAGGTTCTTCGAGGCGTAGCGGCTGATGAACGAGTCGAGCTGCGCGGCGTTCGCGGTGAACACCGCCGAGGCTCCTCCGGTGGCGAGCACGTAGTCCACATCCGCGGCGACGAGCTGGTCGATCGAGCTGCGGAACTCGTCCGCCGTGACGCCCGCCCAGCTCGGGGCGTCCCCGGTGCCGGAGGCGAAGGCGAGCGTGACCGCGCTGCTGCCGGTCCGGCTCGCCCAGGAGTCCGGCCCCGCGAGCGAAACGATCTTCCCGTCGAGCACCGTCCGCAGCTGGTGGGTGTTCCAGTCCATGTTGATGGTGATGTCCTTGTAGCCGGAGCGCAGGACGGCGGGGGACGTTCCGGTCGCGGGCGCCGCCGAAGGTCTCGGGGTCTTCCCGGGATCGGTGGTCGGAGCGGGCGCGGGCGACGGGGTCGTGGTGCTCGCCGGCGTCGGAGTGACCGCGGGAGTCGGTGCCGGTGCCGGAGTCACCGCGGCGGCCGGCTGCCAGACCCTGCCGGAGCCGATCGGTCCAGAGTCCTCGCGGGGGTCCGCACCGCTGGTCCACCAGCCGGCGGTGTAGAGCTTCCCGTCGCGCACGACCTGCTGGCCGCCGGTGTAGGTCGCCGTCGCGCTCCACTGCGCGACACCCGGGAAGGGGTTCGTCGCGGGGGCGACCGGCGCGGAGTTCACGGACGGCGCCGAGACGGTGACGGGCGCAGGAGCGCGGGTCGGTGCGGGAGCGGCGGTCGGCGCCGGCGCGGCGGCGGGGGTCGGAGCGACCGTCGGCACGGTCACGCCCGCGGCGGGCTGCCAGACCTTGCCGGTCCCGACGGCCCCCGAGACCAGCAGCGGGTCCGCGCCGCTGGTCCACCAGCCGGCGGTGTAGAGCTTCCCCTGGCGGGTCACCTGCTGCCCGCCCGTGTACGTCGCGGTCGCGCTCCACTCGGGTGCGGCAGTGGAGGTGGCGGTGGCCGTCGACGTGACGGGGGACGCGGTCTGAGCGAGGGCGGGTCCCGCCCCCAGAACAGCACCTCCCGCCAGGAGCCCGAGGGTGGTGAGCCCGGCGATCGTGCAGCGGATGCGAGTGCGCACTTCAGTCCTCTCGATTCTATGAAGAGGCTCGGAGACGGAGCCACGTCGGAGAATCGCACGGCTGTCCCGACCCCGCCGTCCTGGCGCGGGACCTGGCGCACCACGTCGTCAGCGGGAGGGACGACTCCCCAGCTGCTCGCCGCGCCTCCAGAGCCACTCGACCGGGCCGACAGCGAAGCGGCGGAGCCAGAGATGCGCGGCGAGCACGACGATCGCCGCGATCAGGACGAAGGCGCCGATCGTCACCGGCACCCGCCACGGGGCTGCGGAGACCGCGAGCCCGAGACCCCAGCCGTAGAACAGAGCGCCCCCGAGCAGGTTCTGCAGGAGATAGGCGCTCAGAGCGACCCGGCCGACCTCGCGAGCGCGACGCGCGAGCCCGCCGTCGCTGCCCCGGCGCAGGCCGAGCTCGGCGAGGAGGGCGAGCAGCCCGAGTGCCACCAGCGGAGCGACGAGGTAGCGCTCGGCCAGCAGACCGGCCGCGCTCCCGGTGAGTCCGAGCGCCAGATCGACCGGAGCGGCGACCGCACCGAGGACCATCAGCCGCCGCCGCAGCAGTCGCCCCTCCTCCGCGAAGAGGCCGGCTCGCAGCAGCTGAGCACCGAGCAGGAACATCGCCAGGCTGAGGACGCCGATCAGCACGGGTTCCGCCCGGAAGACTGCCGCGTTCTGCAGCCGGAAGAGGGCGAGGCCGAGGAAGGAGGCGTCCGCGTACGGGCTGCGACCGGCGGGACCCTGACCGGAGGCACCGGGCTGCGTCGCCACGAGCGCCACGAGCGCCGAGATCAGCAGGACGTGCAGCGCGCCGAGGACGACCACCGTGCGCCGCTGCGTCCGCGGCCGGGTGAGCAGCAGCCAGGCCACCACCGCTCCCGTGACCGCGTAGCCCATCAGCACGTCGAACTCCGCGATCAGCACGTAGTTCACCGCGCCGTCGAGCAGGAGCAGCGTCGCCCGCCAGAGGTAGCGGCCGGGCCAGCGTCGCCCCCGGCGGACCGCGGACGCGTGCTGGATCGCCAGCCCGATGCCGAAGGTGAGCGAGAGCAGGGCGAGGAACTTCCCCTGCGCCAGAGCCATCAGCACCAGCTGCACGGTCTGCGCGCCCGGGGACGTCCCGGCCGTCACCGGCTCGCTGAGCATCCCGAGCAGTCCCCAGGGGTGGGAGAACAGCCAGATGTTGGTGCCGAGGGTCCCGATGATCGCGACGCCGCGGACCACGTCCAGCGAGTCGATGCGCGCTCTCGCCGTCTCAGCGGCGGGCAATACAGTCGTATTGGTCATGGTCGAGAGCGTAGCCTGCTCGAGCGGACGGATCGAGAGGAGCGCACGTGGCCGATCGGCGCGAGAGCAGGAGCGACATCCTCTCGGCGGTCGTCACCGTCCTCTCGACGCGCGGGGCGGATCAGCTCAGCATCCGGACCGTCGCCGCCGAAGCGGGCGTCTCGGCGGGCGCCGTCCAGCACCACTTCCCGACGAAGCAGGCGCTGCTGACGGGCGCGATGGCAGCGGTGGAGGAGCGGTTCCGCCGGCGGATGCTCGACCTGCGGGAGGAGGAGCCGTCGGCGGACGCTCGCCTGCGCGCCTTCTGCGAGGCGATCGCCTGCGTCGAGGACGCCGACGTCCCCGACGCCGTCGTCTGGACCGCGTTCGCCTCGCGCGCCGGCACCGACCCGGAGATCCGCGCCCTGCACACCGCCGGCTGGTCGCGCACGGAGGACGTCGTCCTGGAGCTGCTGCGCGCCGCGCACCCCACGGCGCCGCTCGGCCCCGACGACGCTGCGCTCCTCCTCGCCGTCCTCGACGGCATCGCCGTCGCCCGCGCCGCCGAGCAGCCGACCCGCCTCTCCCCCGCCCGCGCCCGAGCCCTCCTCACCCGCACCCTCACCCTGCTGATGCCTTGACACCCCCTCCGCGAGATGCCACTTGCGCACGCTTCCCCCGGCGTGTCGCGCACCCAAGTGGCATCTCGCGACTCGGAACGCCCTCGCACCCACCAGGAACGAGCACCCGCAAGGCAGAGCGCGCGATCGAGAATCGCGTGCCAAGCGATTCTCGACAGCGCGACGCAACCCGCTCTACGGGACGCACCACGTCGACAAGCCGACCGCGATGAGCCGCGCAGGGAGCGGCTCAGAAAACGACGCAACTGATCCGCCTCCGGCGGATCAGCCGAGTGCGCGCTCGATCTTCGCCGTGATCTCGGTCTGGTCGAGGTAGTTGTCGATGACGACGACCTCGGCGAAGGTCTTGCCGATCCTGCCGGTCAGCTCGCTGGAAGTGAGGATGACCTGCGCGTCGGCGGCGAGGGCGTCGACGGAGGCGAGGTCGGAGGCGACGACCTCGGCCTCGAGGTCGAGGGCCTCGAGGGCGCGCTCGGCGCCGAGCTTGAGGATGGCGGAGGTGCCGATTCCGGCGCCGCAGAGGGTGACGATCTTCATGCGCTTCTTCCGTGGTGCGGGGTGTCGTCGGTGAGGACGGCGTTGATGCTGCGGACGGTGCGGGCGGCGGCGAGGGCCGCGACCGCGTCCGGCTTGCTGAGGACGTCGGCGAGGCCGGAGACGAAGCCGACGTGGCCGTGCGCCTGGGTGGCGGCGATGCCGATGACGACCGAGACCGGGTCGTTGGTGCTGTGGCCGAAGGCGACGGGGTCGGCGAGGGTGACCACCGAGATCCCGTCCGCGAGCACGTCGTTGCCGGGGCGGGCGTGCGCGAGGGCGAGGCCGGGGGCGATCACGATGTAGGGCCCGAGCACGTCGACCTGCTCGACCATCCGGCGGGAGTAGGCCGGGTCGACGGCGCCGCTGCGCTCGAGGGCGCGGCCCGCCTCCATGACCGCCTCGCGCCAGCTGGAGGCGGGGTGGCGCAGTGCCACCGCGGCGTCGGAGAGCGGGTCGAGGGGCATGCTCAGGCCGCCTCGAAGCCGGCACTGATGGTCTCGATCAGCTCGCGGCGCTCGTCCAGCGGCAGGAAGCTGGCCTCGGCCGCGTTGACCTGGAACGCCTCGAGATCGTCGAGGTCGTAGCCGAACGCGTCCGAGAGCAGCGCGAGCTCGCGGCTGAGCGTGGTGCCGCTCATCAGGCGGTTGTCGGTGTTGACGGTGACGCGGAAGCCGAGCTGGTAGAGCAGGTCGAACGGGTGATCGGCGAGCTCGGTGCCCCACGCGGCGATCGCTCCGGTCTGCAGGTTCGAGGAGGGGCTGAGCTCGAGCGCGATCCGCCGGTCCTTCACCCACTCGGCGAGCTCGCCGAGCGTGACGTAGCTGGCGTCGTCGTCCTGGCGCTCGACGCGGATGTCCTCCGCGAGCCGGACGCCGTGGCCGAGGCGCAGTGCCCGGCCGTCCAGGAGCGCCGAGCGGATGCTGTCGAGGCCGTCCGCCTCGCCCGCGTGCACGGTCGTCGGGAAGTGCGCGGCGGCGAGGAGCTCGAACGCGGGGCGGTGCCGCGACGCGGGGAAGCCCGCCTCCGCACCGGCGATGTCGAAGCCGATCGCGCCGCGCTCGCGGTGGCGCAGAGCCAGCTCGGCGATCTCGAGCGAGCGGTCGGTGTGCCGCATCGCGGTGATCAGCTGGCCGACGCCGAGCCGCGAGCCGTGCGCGGCCGCCTCCTGGACGCCCTGCTCGAGTCCCTCCTGCACGGCCTCGACGGCCGCGTCGAGGGTGAGACCGGCGCGGAGGTGCTGCTCGGGGGCCCAGCGGATCTCGCCGTGGACGACTCCGTCGGCGGCGAGGTCGAGCACGAACTCGCGGGCGACGCGCTCGAGCGACGCGGCGGTCTGCATTAGGGCGATCGTGGTCTCGAAGGTGGCGAGGTAGTCCTCGAGCGAGCCGGAGTCCGCCGTGGTGGTGAACCACTGCTCGAGAGCCTCGGGGTCCTCGGCGGGCAGGGCGACGCCGGTCTGCGCGGCGATGTCGACGATCGTCTCGGCGCGGAGTCCGCCGTCGAGGTGGTCGTGCAGCGACACCTTGGGCAGGTCGTCGATGAGGATGCCCTCGCCCGGGAGGAGGTACTCCTCGTGGCTGCTGCCGGTCTCGGTGCTGTCGGTCACGGTGCTCCTCCGGTGGGACGACGGGTCGCCGACCACCTTACGGTGCCGCCCGCGCCGGCCCCCCTCGCCGCTGCCACCCCGTCCGGGTCAGGCGATGCGCTCCGCCACGAGCGGGCCGCCGTCGAGGACGGCGTCGCCCTCGTCGCCGATGCGGTACGCGCCGTCCAGCGCCTCGAGCGCGCGGGAGAAGCGGGACGGCTCGTCGGCGGACAGGGTGAAGAGCGGCTGACCGGCGCGGACCCGGTCGCCGGGCTTCGCGTGCAGGTCGATGCCGGCGGCGTGCTGCACCGCGTCCTGCTGGCGCGCGCGCCCCGCGCCGAGACGCCAGGCCGCAATGCCGAAGGGCAGCGCCTGCTGCTCGACCAGGACGCCGTCGCGCTCGGCGAGGACGACGTGCGTCTCGCGGGCGACCGGCAGCGCGCCGTCCGGGTCGCCGTCCTGGGCGCGGATGACGGCACGCCAGGTGTCCATTGCCGCGCCGCCGTCGAGCGCGCCCTCGACGTCCGCGTCGGGCTGCCCGGCCAGCGCCAGCATCTCGCGGGCGAGCGCGAGGGTCAGCTCGCGGACGTCCGCGGGGCCGCCGCCGGCGAGCACCTCGACGGACTCGCGGACCTCGTTCGCATTGCCGATCGCGAGGCCGAGCGGCACGTTCATGTTGGTCAGCAGCGCCGTGGTGCGGACGCCGGCGTCGTTGCCGAGGTCGACCATGGCGCGGGCCAGCTCGCGCGAGCGCTCGATGTCGGTCATGAACGCGCCGGAGCCGAACTTGACGTCGAGGACCAGGGCGTCGGTCCCCTCCGCGATCTTCTTCGACATGATCGAGGAGGCGATCAGCGGGATCGCCTCGACGGTGCCGGTGATGTCGCGCAGGGCGTAGAGCTTCTTGTCGGCCGGAGCGAGCCCGGAGCCCGCGGCGCAGATGACGCCGCCGACGGTCCGCAGCTGCTCGAACATCTCCTCGTTGCTGAGGTCCGCGCGCCAGCCGGGGATCGCCTCGAGCTTGTCGAGCGTGCCGCCGGTGTGGCCAAGGCCGCGACCCGAGAGCTGCGGCACCGCGACGCCGAAGGAGGCGACCAGCGGCATCAGCGGCAGCGTGATCTTGTCGCCGACACCGCCGGTGGAGTGCTTGTCGACCGTCCGCTTGCCGAGGCCGTCGAAGCTCATCCGCTCGCCGCTCGCGATCATCGCGAGGGTCAGGTCGCGGATCTCGTCGCGGTCCATCCCGTTGAGCAGCACGGCCATCGCGAAGGCGGCCATCTGCTCGCCCTGGACGTAGCCGCGGGTGTAGGCGTCGATCAGCCAGTCGATCTGCGCGGTCGAGAGCGTGCCGCGGTCGCGCTTGGTGCGGATGACGTCGACGGCGTCGAACGCCTCGACGGGGGTGGACGGGGTCATGCGGGGTCCTCGGTTCAGGAGTGGGAGCGGGAGGCGGCGGCGCGGCACGGCCGCGGAGGGCCGTCGGCGCCGCGGAGGGCGTCGGCGGGGCGGGACTACTCGGCCGCGTACGCCTCGAGGGTGCGCGGACCGAACGCGTCGGGGATGACCTCGTCGATCGACTTCACGCCCGACACGGTCTGCAGGAGCATCCCGTCGGCGGAATGCTCGAAGAGCAGCTGACGGCAGCGCCCGCAGGGCATCAGCACGCCGCCCTTGCCGTCGACGCAGGTGAAGGCGACGAGCCGGCCGCCGCCCGTCATGTGCAGCGAGGACACCAGCGCGCACTCGGCGCAGAGGGTCAGGCCGTAGGAGGCGTTCTCGACGTTGCAGCCGGAGATCACCCGGCCGTCGTCGACCAGCGCGGCGACGCCCACGGGGAACTTCGAGTACGGCACGTAGGCCTTGCCCATCGCGTCGAGCGCGGCGGTGCGGAGCGCGTCCCAGTCGATGTCGGTCATCGGATCCGTCCTCACGATTTGAGATAGGGCTTGCCGGCGGCGGCCGGACCCCGCGACTGCCCGACCAGGCCGGCGACCGCGAAGATCGTCACCACGTAGGGCAGCATCAGCATGAACTCGCTCGGCACCGGCGAGCCGATGACGCCGAGCACGTTCTGCAGGTTGGTCGCGAAGCCGAACAGCAGCGAGGCGAGGGTGGCCTTGATCGGGTCCCAGCGGCCGAAGATGACCGCCGCCAGGGCGATGAAGCCCGCGCCCGCTGTCATCTCCTTGCCGAAGGCGCCGACCGCGTCGAGCGTGTAGTACGCCCCGCCCATGCCCGCGATCGCGCCGGCCAGCGAGACGTTCCAGAACCGCGTCCTGGCGACGTTGATGCCGACGGTGTCCGCGGCCTGGGGGTGCTCGCCGACCGCGCGGAGCCGCAGGCCCCACTTCGTCTTGAAGAGCCCCCACCACACGGCGAAGATCGCGAAGTACATCAGGTAGACGATGATCGTCTGGTTGAACAGCACCGGTCCGAGGATCGGCACCTGGCTGAGTCCCGGGATCGGCAGCCGGTCGAACTTGACCGGCGAGTTGAAGACGGCGGCGTCGCTGGTCAGCACCTGCGAGTAGAGGAAGCTCGTCAGCCCCGTCACGAGGACGTTGAGGACCACGCCGACGATCACCTGGTCGACCAGGTACTTGATCGCGAAGGCGGCGAGCACGAACGAGACCAGCACGCTCGCGATCATCGCCGCGAGCAGTCCGAGCACCGGCTGGCGGGTCAGCGAGCCGACCATCGCTGCGGTGAAGGCGCCGGCGAGCAGCTGGCCCTCGATCGCGACGTTGACCACGCCGACGCGCTCCGAGATGACGCCGCCGAGCGAGCCGAAGATCAGCGGAGTCGCGAGTCCGACGGTGCCGAGCAGCAGTCCCGGCAGCGGCAGGGTCGCGCCCGCGGACGCCCAGACCAGGAAGCCGACCAGGAAGACGAGCGCGAAGAGCGCCGAGAGCCAGAGCGGCAGGCGGCGGGCCGAGCGGGTGAACGCGACGGCGACCGCCGTCAGACCGACCAGGACGACCGCCACGACCACGCCGGTGGCGCGGGTCGGGAACGGCAGGTCCGGCAGGGCGAAGAAGTCGTTGCCGGAGGCGAGGCGGAACGAGCTGGTGCCGTCGCGGCCGAGGGCCACGAACAGGATCACGGCCAGCAGCGAGAAGATCCCGAACGCGATCGGGGCCTTCCAGCTGCGGACGGCGACCCGGGACGCGGTCCCGGGGGCACGGGAGACTGCGGTGGTCATGCGGACACCTCCGTGGTGCGGCGCGCGCGGCGCTTGGGGGCGACCCCGGGCGTCGGGAGGCGGAAGATCGCGCGCACCAGGGGCGGCGCGGCGATGAAGAGGACGATCAGCGACTGCACGACGAGGACCACGTCGATCGGCACGCCCTCGGCGGCCTGCATCGAGTAGCCGCCGGCCTTGAACGCGCCGAAGAGGATGCCGGCGAAGAACACGCCCCAGGGCCGCGAGCGGCCCAGCAGCGCGACGGTGATCGCGTCGAAGCCGATGCCCGCGTCGATCCCGGAGGTGAAGCCGGTGGTGACGGTGCCCATCACCTGCGCGCTGCCGGCGAGGCCGAGCAGGCCGCCGGAGAGCAGCATGGCGTACACGTAGCTGTTCTTGACGTCGATGCCGGCGACCCGGGCCGCGTGCGGGTTCTCGCCCACCGCGCGGAACTTGAAGCCGATGCTCGAGCGGTTGAGCAGCCACCAGACGAAGACGGTCGCGAGGATCGCGACGACGAAGCCGAGGTTCAGCGAGTATCCGGAGCCGAGGAGGTCGGGGAAGACCGCGGTGTCCTTCATGCCTGGCGACTTGGGATTGTTCGAGCCCGGCGCCTGGAGGGCGCCCGGCGTGCGCAGGAGGTAGGAGACGAAGTAGAACGCGACGTAGTTGAGCATGATCGTGAGGATCACCTCGTGCGCGCCGGTCCGCGCCTTGAGCAGACCGACGAGGCCGCCCCAGAGCGCGCCGCCCAGGATGCCCGCGGCGAGGGTGATCACCAGGTGCACGCCGAACGGCAGGTCGAAGGAGAAGCCGACCCAGCCGGCGCAGGCGGCGGCGATCAGCATCTGGCCGCGGCCGCCGATGTTGAAGAGCCCGACGCGGAAGGCGAGGGCGACGCCGAGGCCGCCCGCGATCAGCGGCGTGGCGAAGGCGAGCGTGTCGGTCAGCGGCTTGATGCCGTTCGCGAAGCCCTCGCGGCGGAAGTTGTAGACCGAGCCCTGGAAGAGCGAGGAGTACGCCCCGGCGACCGACTGCCAGATCGCCTGCAGCGTGTCGAGCGGCCGGGCGAAGAAGTAGCCGGCCGCCGACTGGACCTCGGGGTCGGTGGCGGCGATCAGCACGCCGCCCGCGATCAGCGAGAGCAGCACGGCGAGCACCGACATCAGCGCGGTGCCGGAGAGGATCTCGCGGAGGACACGCGAGGCCCCGCTCTCGATCGGGCCGGGCCGCGCCTCCTGACCCGGCTTCTGGCCCGGCTCGAGACCGGTCGCCCTCTCGGACTCGGCGTCCGGATCGACGGCGGGCAACTGCGCGTCGCTCATGCGGCCGCACCCTTCTCGGCGGGCGACTGCCCGGCCATCATGAGCCCCAGGGTCTCCCGGGGAGTGTCGGCGGGGACGATCCCGATGATGCCGCCCTTGTACATGACCGCGATGCGGTCGGCGAGAGCCGCGACCTCGTCGAGCTCGGTGGAGACGACGATGACGGGCACGCCGGTGTCGCGGGTCTCGACGATGCGCTTGTGCACGAACTCGATCGAGCCGACGTCGATGCCGCGGGTCGGCTGGGCGGCGATGAACAGCCGCAGCTCACGGCTGAGCTCGCGGGCCAGGACCACCTTCTGCTGGTTGCCGCCGGAGAGCCGGCCGACGTGCGTGGTGATGCCCTGCGCGCGGACGTCGAACTCGCGGACGCGCTCCTCGGCGAACGTCTCCAGCGCCTTCAGCTGCAGGCCGAGGCCCTTGACGAACGGGCCGCTGTCGCTGCGGTCGAGCATCAGGTTCTCCGCGATGGTGAACTCGGCGACGAGGCCGTCCTCGGTGCGGTCCTCGGGGACGAAGCCGACGCCGGCGTCGAGCACGCGGCGGACGGAGAGGCCGTCGAGCCGGCGACCGTCGAGGGTCACCGTGCCCTCCACTCGCTCCTGCAGGCCCATGATCGCCTCGGTCAGCTCGGTCTGGCCGTTGCCCTGCACGCCGGCGATGGCGAGGATCTCGCCGCGGCGGACCTCGAACGAGACGTCGTCGACGACGGCCTGCCCGTTCGCGTCGCGGACGGTGAGGTTGCTGACGACGAGGGCCTCGTCGCCCGCCCGGGCCAGCTCCTTCTGGACGGTGAGCTCGACGGCGCGGCCGACCATCAGCGAGGCCAGCTCCGCGTTGCTCGCCGTCGGCGAGGCCTCGCCCACGACCTGGCCGAGGCGGATGACCGTGATGCGGTCGCCCACCTCGCGGACCTCGCGCAGCTTGTGCGTGATGAAGACGATCGCGGTCCCGGAGGCGCGCAGCTGCCGCATGATCGCGATCAGCTCGTCGGTCTCCTGCGGGGTCAGCACGGCGGTCGGCTCGTCGAAGACGAGGACCTTCGCATCGCGGGAGAGCGCCTTGATGATCTCGACCCGCTGCTGGACGCCGACGGGCAGGTCCTCGACGATCGCATCGGGATCGACGTCGAAGCCGAAGCGGTCGGAGATGTCGCGGACGCGGGCGCGCGCGGCGGCCAGGTCGAGCCGGCCGGCCGACTTCGTCTCCTCGTGGCCGAGCATGACGTTCTCGGCGACCGAGAAGACCGGGACGAGCATGAAGTGCTGGTGCACCATCCCGATCCCCGCCTTCATGGCGTCGCCGGGGCCGGAGAAGTGCTGGACCACGTCGTCCAGCAGGATGTCGCCCTCCTCCGCCTGGTACAGCCCGTACAGGACGTTCATCAGCGTGGACTTGCCCGCGCCGTTCTCGCCGAGGAGGCAGTGGATCTCACCGGGTTCGACGGTGAGGTCGATGTGATCGTTGGCCACGAGAGCGCCGAAGCGCTTCGTGATGCCCCGCAGTTCGAGCTTCATGGGTCCAATCTAACTTTCGGTGCGGGGTGCCAGCGCGCGGGAGCCGGCGGGACAGCCGACGAGAGGCCGGTGGGCCCGAGCAGAACTCGGGCCCACCGGCCTCTTCGTCAGTGCGCTGCGATCGATCCGGGGATCAGGACGCGGCGGGCGCGGACGGCGACTCGACGGTGATCGAGCCGTCGATGATGCCCTCCTTGATGGTGTCCAGCTCGCCCTGCAGGTCGGCCGAGACCTTCGACTCGAAGTCGTGGAACGGCGCGATGCCGACACCGTCGTTCTCGAGCGTGCCCACGTACGGGGTCGCGTCGAAGGCGTCGGCGCCCGCGGTGGAGGTGACGTCGGTGGTGCCGGCCTCGATGCCCTTGAGGATCGAGGTCAGGTACAGGTCGCCGCCGTCGGGGTAGGTCTCGTACAGGTCGGCGTCGACACCCACCATGGCGATCTCCTTGCCGGAGTCGCGGATGGCCTCGATGGCCGACTGGAAGATCGGGCCGCCGACCGGGAGGATGACGTCGGCGTTCTGGTCGATCAGGGACTGCGCGGCCGACTTGGCCTCGACACCGGCGGCGAAGCCTCCGGTGAACGAGCCGGTCTGCGCGGCGACGTCCCAGCCGACGACCTTGACGTCGGTGCCCTTCTGCTCGTTGTGGTACGCCACGCCGTCCGCGAAGCCGTCCATGAAGATGGTGACGGTCGGGAACTGCTGGCCGCCGTAGGTGCCCACGACGCCCGTCTTCGAGTACGACGCCGCCGCGTAGCCGGCGAGGAACGCCGACTGCGAGGTGTCGAAGGTGATCGGCTTGACGTTCGGCAGATCGATCGACGCGTCGTCGATGATGGCGAAGTCGATGTCGGTGTTCTCCTCCGCCGCGGCCGAGGTGGCCTCGGCGAGGGCGAAGCCGACGGTGATGATCAGGTTGCAGCCCTGGTCGACGAGGCTCGTCAGGTTGGGCGCGTAGTCGGTCTCGGACTCCGAGGTGACGGTCTTCGGGGTGACGCCGAGGTCCTCGGACGCCGCGACCAGGCCGTTGTAGCCCAGCTCGTTGAACGACTTGTCGTCGAACCCGCCCGCGTCGGAGACCATGCAGGGCAGGAAGTCGCCACCGGCGGCGGCGCTCGAGCCGCTCTCCTCGGGGGCGGAGGCGCAACCGGCGAGAAGCGCGGTGACGCCCAGAGCGGCGAGACCGCCGAACGCGGCCTTACGCGTGGTGATAGTCAAGATTCGTCCTCCAAGATTCGGCCCCGCGCGCACGATCGGCACTGCAGGGCATCGATGACCTCACGTTACCCAAGGTGTCGGAACGCTCAGCCGCCGCGGAGGGCCAACTCGGGAAGCGTTACACAGTGTTGATCTTGGGGAGGAGCCGCGAGCGGCTCCTCCCCCGCGGTCGGCCCATCGAGGTGGTGCGTTCTGCAGAGCGTGTCGCGTCGGGCTGGCCGGAATCGCTGGCACGCGATTCCGGCTCGCGGCCCTCGACCCTGCGGGCGAGGGAGTCCGGGAGGCCCGCGCCGCGGAGGGCACATGTCCAGCCAGGGGCATTGCCAGCTGCTCACGGCGCGCGCCCTCAGCGCGCGCGGTCCCACGGGCATGCTGATCGAGTAGCGCGCGGAGCACGCGTCTCGAGATCCACCTGTTCCAGGACGACGGATCTCGGGACGATCGGCTACAGGACGTCGGTGCGGCCCGAGAGGCGGAGGGCGTCGACGACGCCCTTCACCTTCTGGGCGTTCTCCGTGGTGGTGACGAGGAGGGCGTCGGGGGTGTCGACGACGACGATGTCCTTCACGCCGATCAGCGCGATGGTGCGGTTGCCGCCGCTGACGACGATGCCGGTGGCGGAGTCGGCCAGGACGCGGGCGTCCTCGCCGAGGATCGCCAGGTCGGAGCGCAGGCCGCTCGCGTGCAGCTTCGCGATGGAGGCGAAGTCTCCGACGTCGTCCCAGGAGAAGTGGCCGGGGACGACGGCGAGCTTGCCCTCCGCGGCGGCCGGCTCGGCGACCGAGTAGTCGATCGCGATCTTCTCGAGGCCCGGCCAGATGCGGTCGACGACCGCGCCGCGCTCCGGGGTGTCCCACGCCTCCGCGAGCTCGAGCAGACCGGCGAGCAGCTTCGGCTTCGAGCGGCCGAGCTCCTCGAGCAGGCGGTCGGCGCGGGCGATGAACATGCCGGCGTTCCAGAGGTACTGACCGCTCTGGACGTAGGTGCGGGCGGTCTCGGCGTCGGGCTTCTCGACGAAGGAGTCGACGGCGAGCGTGTGCGCGGCGCCCTCGATGCCGAGGTGGGCGCCGGTGCGGATGTAGCCGAAGCCCACCGCGGGCTCGGTCGGCGTGATGCCGATGGTCGCGATGTAGCCGGCGTCGGCGGCGACGACCGCCTCCGCGACCGCGTCGTGGAAGAGGTGCTGACCGCTGATCACGTGGTCGGCAGCGAACGAGCCGATGATCACGCCGGGCTCGCGGCGCTCGAGGATCGCGGCGGCGAGGCCGATCGCGGCGGAGGAGTCGCGCGGCTCGCTCTCGAGGACGACGTTGAGGTCCTCGAGGCTCTCGAGCTGGCGCTCCACGGCGGCGCGGTGCGCACGGCCGGTGACGACCATGATGCGGTCGGCGCCCGAGATCGGCGCGAGGCGGTCCCAGGTGTCGCGGAGCAGGGTCTGGCCCGAGCCGGTGAGGTCGTGCAGGAACTTGGGGGCGTCGGCCCGGGAGAGCGGCCACAGCCTCGAGCCGATCCCGCCTGCCGGGATCACGCTGTAGAAGCGGTCGAGCGGGGCGCGGCCATCGGTCTCAGGTGATGTCATGTCCGCAGGATACAAGGGCGCCCGGACGTGTCCGTCCGTTCACCCGGGCGCGCTCCCGCGTTCACACGGCGCCCGTACCGTCCGGAGGGTGAGAGTCGCGGTCGTCACGGAGAGCTTCCTCCCGTCGTTGAACGGTGTCACCACGAGCGTCCTCCGGGTCCTCGACGAGTTCGCGGCGCGCGGGATCGAGGCCCTCGTCGTCTGCCCTGCCGCGGGGGCGCCCGGGCACTACGCCGGCCACCGCGTCGTCGAGCACCCGGCGATCGCCTACCGCGACTTCCCCGTCGGGATCCCGACGCTCGCGCTCACCCGCGAGCTCGCCGACTTCGAACCCGACGTCGTGCACGTCGCCTCGCCCTTCCTTCTGGGGGCGCGCGCCATCGCGTCCGCGAACCGGCTCGGGGTGCCCAGCGTCGCGATCTACCAGACCGACGTCGCGCGCTTCGCCGCCCGCTACGGCATCCGCGGCGCCCGGGCCCTGGCCTGGCGGGTGATCCGCCAGATCCACGCGGGCGCGGACCTCACCCTCGCCCCCTCGACCAGTGCGCTCGACGACCTCGCCGCCGCCGGGATCGAGCGCACCGCGCTCTGGGGGCGCGGCGTGCAGAGCGACCGCTTCCACCCGCGGATGCGCTCCTCCTCCTACGCCGCCGAGGTGCGGGCGCCGGTCGCCGCCGGCGACGCGCTCGTCGGCTACATCGGCCGCCTCTCCCCCGAGAAGCGGGTCGAGCGCCTGGCGTCCCTCTCCTCTCTTCCGGGCGCGGACCTGGTCGTCGGCGGCTACGGACCCTCCTCCTCCCGGGTCGCGGCGGCGCTCGGCTCCTCGGCGCGGATGCTCGGACGACTCGACGGGGAGCGCCTGCCCGCGGTCTTCGCCGCGCTGGACGTCTTCGTGCACACCGGCACCGAGGAGACCTTCGGCCAGACCGTGCAGGAGGCGCAGGCCTCGGGCACCGCCGTCGTCGCCCCGCACGCCGGCGGCCCGACCGATCTGATCGAGCACGGGGTCGACGGACTGCTCTACGCGCCGGAGAGCGACTCCGATCTCCGCCGGCAGGTCGAGCGGCTCCTGGGCGACCCGCAGCTCCGCTCCCGGCTCGGCGAAGCGGGCCGCCGCCGCGTGCTGCACCGCACCTGGAGCGCGCTCACGGACGAGCTCCTCGCGCACTACGCGACGGTCGGCGCGCCCGTGTCGATGGCCCGCGGCAGCTAAGGCTCGCCTAAGCCGCGGCGATCGGGCCCGGCGCTTAGAATCGTCGAGCGAGTGTTCTCGCCGCTCCTCCGCCCCGCCCGCGTCCTCGAGTCGCGGGTCCGGTCAGGCCGACGGAGCAGTCAACCAGGGAGGGTTGTTCGTGTCAGTTTCAGCTGCTCAAACCCTCGCACCCCGGAAGCAGGGGAAGATCCGCCGTCCGGCCGGAACCCTCTACCGCGGTCGCGAAGGCATGTGGTCGTGGGTGCTGCACCGGATCACCGGTGTCGCCATCTTCTTCTTCCTCCTCGTGCACGTCCTCGACACGGCCCTCATCGCCGTGAGCCCCGAGGCGTACAACGCGGTCATCGCCCAGTACAAGAACCCGATCATGGGCCTCGGCGAGACCGGCCTCGTGGCCGCGATCGCGTTCCACGCCATGAACGGCCTGCGCATCATCCTGGTCGACTTCTGGAGCTGGGCCACTCGCCACCAGCGCCTGCTCTTCTGGGTCGTCATCGGCCTGTGGGTCGTGCTGATGCTCGGCTTCGCACCCCGCCACCTCATCAACGTCTTCAGCGAGGGAGGTGCCCATTGAGCACCGTCGCCGCACCGCGGACTCCGCACGTCCCGACCCGCTCCTCCGGCACCAACTGGGAGAAGTGGGGCTGGATCTACATGCGCGCCTCCGGCGTCGTGCTGATCGTCCTGATCTTCGGGCACCTGATCTTCAACCTGCTTCTCGGCGACGGCATTAAGGCCATCGACTTCGGCTTCGTCGGCGGCAAGCTCGCCAACCCGTTCTGGCAGTGGTGGGACGTCGCGATGCTCTGGCTCGCGCTCATCCACGGCGGCAACGGCATGCGCACGCTGGTCAACGACTACGCGACCTCGCCGCTGCTGGCCCGCGTCTTCAAGGGCGGCATCGTCGTCTCGGTCGTCGCGCTGATCGCGCTCGGCACCTACGTCGTCTTCGGGTTCAACCCCTGCCCCACCGGCGGGGACCCGAGCCTGCTGCCCTCCTTCTGCGCCGCCTAGGCGCCCGGTGCCGCGCGGTGCGTCCGCGCGGCACCGTCCCGCCCCCGGGAGCGCCCCTCCCCCACTCCCGCCCTTCCACCCCGTTCAACGGAGCAGTCACCCAGTGAGCACACCAGGCCACGTCCACAGCGGCGGCGAAGACCAGAGCGCCTTCACCCAGACCCTCGGCGCCGACGGCGTCCACTACCACCAGTTCGACGTGCTGATCGTCGGAGCCGGCGGAGCGGGCATGCGCGCCGCGATCGAGGCCGGGCCCAAGGCGAAGACCGCCGTCATCTCCAAGCTGTACCCGACGCGCTCGCACACCGGTGCGGCGCAGGGCGGCATGGCCGCCGCCCTCGCGAACGTCGAGGAGGACAGCTGGGAGTGGCACACCTTCGACACGGTCAAGGGCGGCGACTACCTCGTCGACCAGGACGCGGCGGAGATCCTCGCGAAGGAGGCCATCGACGCGGTCATCGACCTCGAGAACATGGGCCTCCCGTTCAACCGCACCGAGGACGGCAAGATCGACCAGCGCCGCTTCGGCGGTCACACCCGCGACCACGGCAAGGCGCCCGTGCGCCGGGCCTGCTACGCGGCGGATCGCACCGGCCACATGATCCTGCAGACGCTGTTCCAGAACTGCGTCCGCCTGGGCATCAACTTCTACAACGAGTTCTACGTGCTCGACCTGGTGATGACCGAGGTCGACGGCGTCAACAAGCCGTCGGGCGTCGTCGCCTACGAGCTGGCGACCGGCGAGCTGCACGTCTTCCAGGCGAAGGCGATCATCTTCGCCACCGGCGGCTTCGGCAAGATCTACAAGACGACGTCGAACGCGCACACCCTCACGGGCGACGGCGTCGGCATCATCTGGCGCAAGGGCCTCCCCCTCGAGGACATGGAGTTCTTCCAGTTCCACCCGACCGGCCTCGCCGGGCTCGGCATCCTCCTGACCGAGGGAGCGCGAGGAGAGGGTGCGATCCTCCGCAACGCCTCGGGCGAGCGCTTCATGGAGCGCTACGCCCCCACCATCAAGGACCTCGCGCCGCGCGACATCGTCGCCCGCTGCATGGTCCAGGAGGTGGCGGAGGGCCGCGGCGCCGGCCCGCACAAGGACTACGTGCTGCTGGACTGCACCCACCTCGGCGCCGAGGTGCTCGAGACGAAGCTCCCGGACATCACCGAGTTCGCCCGCACCTACCTGGGCGTCGACCCGGTCGTCGAGCCGGTGCCGGTCATGCCGACCGCGCACTACGCGATGGGCGGCATCCCGACCAACGTCAAGGCCGAGGTCCTCTCGGACAACACCACCGTCGTCCCCGGCCTCTACGCCGCTGGCGAGTGCGCCTGCGTCTCGGTGCACGGCTCGAACCGCCTCGGCACCAACTCGCTGCTCGACATCAACGTCTTCGGGAAGCGCAGCGGCAACAACGCCGCGGACTACTCGCAGACCGTCGACTTCACTCCCCTGCCCGAGAACCCCGCCGGCGCGATCCGCGACATGCTCGCCTCGCTCCGCGGCGCCACCGGCACCGAGCGGATCGCCTCGATCCGCAAGGAGCTGCAGGACGAGATGGACAAGAACGCCCAGGTGTTCCGCACCGACGAGTCGCTCGAGCAGGTCACCGGCACCATCCAGCGCCTTCGCGACCGGTTCCGCAACATCTCGGTGCAGGACAAGGGCAAGCGCTTCAACACCGATCTCCTGGAGGCCGTCGAGCTCGGCTTCCTCCTCGACCTCGCCGAGGTCGTCGTCTACTCCGCCCGGAACCGCAAGGAGAGCCGCGGCGGTCACATGCGCGACGACTTCCCCAAGCGCGACGACGAGAACTACATGCAGCACACGATGGCGTACCTCTCCGGTGACGCCCACTCCTCCGACGCGGGCGACCACATCCGCCTCGATTGGAAGCCCGTCGTGATCACCCGGTACCAGCCGATGGAGAGGAAGTACTAGTCGTGTCGTCCGCCACTCTCGAGCAGCCCCCCGCCGCCCCCGCGGCCCCGGAGGCGTTCACCGTCACGTTCATCATCCGCCGCTTCGACCCGGAGCAGGACACCGAGCCGCGCTGGCAGGACTTCGACGTCGAGATGTTCTCGACCGACCGCGTCCTCGACGCGCTGCACCGGATCAAGTGGGACCAGGACGGCTCGCTGACCTTCCGCCGCTCCTGCGCGCACGGCATCTGCGGCTCCGACGCGATGCGGATCAACGGCCGCAACCGCCTGGCCTGCAAGACGCTGATCAAGGACCTCGACATCTCGCAGCCGATCTACATCGAGGCGATCAAGGGCCTGCCCCTCGAGAAGGACCTCGTCGTGGACATGGAGCCGTTCTTCGCCTCCTACCGCGAGGTGCAGCCGTTCCTGATCGCGAACACCCCGCCGACCAAGGGCAAGGAACGCGTGCAGTCGGTCGCCGACCGCGCCCGCTTCGACGACACCACCAAGTGCATCCTCTGCGCCGCGTGCACGTCGTCCTGCCCCGTGTTCTGGACGGACGGCCAGTACTTCGGCCCGGCCGCGATCGTGAACGCGCACCGCTTCATCTTCGACTCGCGCGACGACGCCGGCGGAGCCCGCCTGGACATCCTCAACGACAAGGAGGGCGTCTGGCGCTGCCGCACGACCTTCAACTGCACCGAGGCCTGCCCCCGCGGCATCCAGATCACCCAGGCGATCGCCGAGGTGAAGCAGGCCGTCATCCGCGGCCGCGCCTGACGCTTCCTCCCCGTTCGGCCCGTCGTGATCCTCGGATCCGGCGGGCCGTTCGTCGTTCCCGGTGCTCGCGGTGCCCCTCCGGCACGTGGAAGCAGCTCCGGCACGCCCGAATCCGGCCGATCAGCGAGCCCGACCCGGAATCACGAGCCGAACATCCCCCGCGCCACCTCCGGCACGCGGAAACAACTCCGACACGTTGAAACCCGTCGAATCGACGACCCCGACCCGGAATCACGAGCCGAACGTCAGCCCATCCCACCTCCGGCACGCGGAAACTCCTTCGGCATGCCCGGAGACGGCGGATCGACGAGCCGGACCTCGAATCGCGAGCCCGACGTTTCCGGCGCCGGCCCTCGGTCGTCTCCTCCACAGTCGGCGGTGAGCGCGAGCACTCCACCGAACGGGCGATCGGGTCCGCACGGATCGCCGTCCGACGGCAGAGTCGGCGGATGCAGTACGGAGTGCACCACATCGGCTACCTTCACGCGGTCGGCGTCGACGCCACGGCCGCCGTGCGATCGGGGGCGCTGCGCCGCATCAGGCGCGGTTGGTACGCGTCGCCGCACGCGTCGGCGGAGGAGCTGCGCGCGGCGGAGGCCTGCGGGTCGCTGTCCTGCATCTCGCTGCTGGCGGAGGCGGGCGCTTTCCGCCCGCCCGACACCCGACTCCACCTCGCCATCACCTCCAGCTCGCGCCCGCGGCCGCGAGAACTGGGCGACGACGTGGTCGCGCACTGGAGTCGCCGTGCACGGCCGACGGAGTACCGCTCCATCCGGACGACGCGCATCGGAGCGCTGACCCAGGTCTTCCTCTGCCAGCCTCTCGAGCTCGCCGTCGCCGTCGCCGATTCGTGCCTGCGCCTGCGCCGAATCGGGGCCGATGGTCTCGCCCAGGCGCTGGCGGCGCTGCCCCGTCGCTTCGCCGTCGTCGCGGAACTCGTCGACGCCCGGTCGGAGTCCGGGACGGAGTCCGTCACTCGGGTCCGCCTGCATCTGCTCGGCATCGGGTGCGACATCCAGGTCGAGATCGACGGCGTCGGCAGGGTCGACCTGGTGATCGACGGGTGGCTGCTCCTCGAGATCGACGGGCGCGCCTGGCACGACGACCCCCGGGCCTTCCAGCGAGACCGGGATCGCGACCGAGCGGCAGCCGAGCGCGGGTACACGACGCTCCGCTTCACCTACGTGGACGTGATGCATCACTGGCCGCGCACCCGCGACAGCATCCTCGCGGTCCGCGCCCGCGGCCCGCTCCGCTGAGCCCCGCCCGCCCGGCGCGAGCACCCGTCCCGTGACGATCAGAGGCGCACGGGTTGAGGAAGCCGAGGTCGTCGGGCGACGACCGGCCGGCAGCGCCGATGCTCCGGCACGCGGAACAGGCTCCGGCACGCAGGAGGGGCGTGCTTCCGCGAGCCGGAGGTCCTTCCACGAGCCGAGGGTCGCGTCGGGGCCGTTCGGGCACGCGGAAACCACTCGGGCACGTCAGAATCGGCCGGAGCCACGAGCCGGAGGTGATTCTGCGAGCCGGAGGTCCCGCGGACGAGGTCGGGCACGCGGAAACAGCTCCGGCACGCCGGAAGTCCGCGATTCCACGAGCCGAGGATCGTTCCGCGAGCCGGACGTGACGGCGTCGGCGCCTCGGCACGCGAGACGAGCCTCGGCTCGTCAGAAGCGCGCAGGACGACGAGCCGCAGGCGATTCCGCGAGCCGGAGGCGATTCCGCGAGCCGGAGGTCGCGCGGACGAGCTTCGGCACGCGGAAACCACCTCGGCACGCGGGATGCAAGCAATTCCACGAGCCGAGGATCATTCCGCGGGCCGGAGGTCGCGCCGCCGGGGTCCGGCACGCAGGAACTGCTCCGGCACGTCGGATGTGCGGCATTCGACGAGCCGGAGGCGATTCGACGAGCCGGAGGTGATTCTGCGAGCCGGAGGTCGCGCCGCCGCGGTCCGGCACGCGGGAACTGCTCCGACACGTCGGATGTGCGGCATTCGACGAGCCGGAGGCGACCCCGCTAGCTGGAGGTCGCGTCGCCGCGCGCGGCGGAGGCGTGCGTCTCGGAGGCGCGCCCGGCGCCTCTACGCTGGAGGGCATGACGGAGGCGGCGACCGAGGCACCGCGCGGCATCCCGGCGCTGTTCGAGCGGATCATGCGGACGCGGCCGGTGCGGGTGATGCTGCACTACTCCGAGAGCGGCGGGCCGCTGTTCGCGTCGGGGCTCGCCTTCCAGGCGCTGTTCGCGATCTTCGCGGCGCTGTTCGTCTTCTTCGCGGTCTTCGGCTTCGTCCTGCGCGACAACGCGGCGCTGCGCGACTCGCTCCTGCAGCTGCTCACCAGCTCGGTGCCCGGGCTGATCGGCGACAAGAACTCGCTGGTCTCCATCGACACACTGCTCGACTCCACGATCCTCGGCTGGACCGGGGTGATCGCCGCGGCGGGTCTGCTCTGGACGGCGCTCAACTTCCTCGGCAGCCTCCGCCAGGCCGTCCGGATTCTGTTCTCCCTGCCCGGTCCGACCGTCCTGTTCGTGCTGCTCAAGCTCAAGGACGCGGGGCTCGCGCTCGTCTTCGGCGCGGTGCTGATCGTCTCGGCGGCGCTCTCGGTCTTCTCGACCTCGTTCGTCGACGTCGCGTTCGACGTCCTCGGGATCGGCAGCGACTCGACCCTCGGCCGGGTCACCGGCACCGTCGTCGGCCTGCTGATCATGCTCGCGCTCGACACCGCGACGCTCGCCGGCTCGTTCCGGATCCTCAGCGGCATCCCGATCCCGTGGAAGAACCTCTGGGTCGGCGCGCTGATGGGCGGGATCGCGCTCGGCGCGCTCAAGGTCCTCGGGACGCAACTGCTCGGCGGCGCCTCGCGCAACCCGCTGCTCGCCTCGTTCGCCGTCCTGATCGGTCTGCTGATCTGGTTCAACCTGGTCTGCCAGGTGATCCTGATCGTCGCCTCCTGGATCTCGGTGGGCATGAGCGACGCCGGCATCTCGGCGCGCAAGCGCACGCCGGACGAGATCGAGCGCGAGCGCGAGGAGCAGCTGCGCCTCGCCCGCCGCACCCTCGCCGAGGCGGAGCGCGAGCGCCTGCGCGCCGCCCTGCCGGACGCCTCGCTGCTCAAGCGCCGACGCTTGGAGAAGCAGCTCTCGCGCCTCGATGACGAGCTGGCCGACGCGGCCGCCTGACTCCGCGGCAGTCGCTGTCCGCGACGCACGCTCTCCTCGACGCTGCTGCGGCGTCGGAGCCCCCCGAGCGGAACGACGTCCGACAAATATGTCCGTTTCTGTTGACAGCGGACACGAACGGGTCTAAAAAGATGTAAACGCAGATCCGAGGTCGACACCGACACCGCGGACGAGGCGTAGCATCTCGCGAGACGACGGAGTCCACATGTACGCACCGGAGCGGCACCAGGCGATCCTGGACCGCGCCCGCACCGACGGGCGGGTCGAGGTCCGCGACCTCGCGCAGTCCCTCGCGGTCACGCCCGAGACGATCCGGCGCGACCTCACCAGCCTGGAGAAGCGCGGCCTGCTGCGCCGGGCCCACGGCGGGGCCATCCCCGTCGAGCGCCTCGGCATCGAGCCCGAGGTCGCCGCCCGCGAGGGCCACCTCGCCGCGGAGAAGGACCGCATCGCCACCGCCGCGCTGGCCGAGGTCCCCGACGGCGGCTCGATCGCCATCGACGCCGGGACCACCACGGTCCGCCTCGCGGAGCTGCTCCCCCTGGACCGCCGGCTGACGGTCGTCACCCATTCCCTCCCTGTCGCGGTGGCGCTCGTCGGCCGGCCCAACATCGACCTGCACCTGCTCGGCGGGCACCTGCGCGGCGTCACGCAGGCCGCCGTCGGGCCGTGGGTCGCCCAGGTGATCCCCACCGTCTCGGTGGACGTCGCCTTCATCGGCACGAACGGCATCAGCCGGGAGCGGGGGCTCACCACCCCCGACCTCGACGAGGCCGTCGTCAAGACCGCGCTCATCGCCGCCGCGCGCCGGGTCGTCGTCCTCGCCGACCACTCCAAGTTCGGCCGCCAGGATTTCGGGCACGTCGCCCCGCTGTCCGCGATCGACACCGTCATCACCGATCGAGGAGTCGACGACGAGCTCGCCGACGACATCGAATCGGCCGGCCCGGAGGTCGTCCGCGCATGATCGTCACCGTCACCGCCAACCCCAGCATCGACGTCACCCTGTCGACGAGCGGCTTCGCCGTCGGCGAGGTCAACCGCGCCCACGGCGTGCGCCGCGACCCGGCCGGCAAGGGCGTCAACGTCGCCAGGGCCCTCGCCCGCAACGGCGTCGAGGCCACGGCGATCTACCCGGCCGACGCCTCGACCGGCCTCGACCTGCGCACCATGCTCGAGGCTGCCGGAGTCGCCTCCGCCAGCGCCGCGATCGCCGAGCCGATCCGCACCAACATCACCGTCGTCGACGACGCGACCGGCCGGACCACCAAGATCAACGAGCCCGGCCCGGCCGTCACGCCGGAGGAGGCGAAGGCGCTCTCCGCTCTGATCTGCGACCACGTCGTCGCCGGCCCGCGCTGGCTCGTCGCCTGCGGCAGCGTCCCGCCCGGCCTCGGCGACGACTTCTACCCGGCGCTCGGCCGCCTCGCCACCCACTTCGGCGTCCCCCTCGCCGTCGACACCTCCGGAGCACCGCTGACCGCGATCATCGCGGCCGGCACCGCGACGCTGGTGAAGCCCAACCTCGAGGAGCTCGAGGAGCTCCTCGGCCGCTCCCTCGCATCCGTCGGCGACGTCGTCGACGGAGCCCGCACACTCCTCCGCCTCCCGGACGCGCGAGCGCTCGTGAGCCTCGGAGAGCACGGCGCCCTCCTCGTCACGGCGGACTCGTCGTGGTGGGCGGGCGCACCCCCCGTCGTGCCCCTCAGCACCGTCGGCGCCGGCGACAGCACCCTCGCGGGCTACCTGTCGGCGACCGAGGCCTCGGAGGCGGAGCGTCTGCGGACGGCCGTCGCCTGGGGCACCGCCGCCGTCACCCTCCCGGGCAGTGAAGCCCCGGGTCCCGACTCCCTCCGCCTCGACGACGTCTCCGTCGTCGAGAACCCCGACCCCACCCTCCCGATTGGAGAACTGAGCGCATGACTGCTCTCACCGAGGCGTCGACGGTCATCGTCGACCTCACCGCCGCCACGAAGGACGACGCCACCGCGCAGCTCGCGAAGACGCTCGCCGACGCCGGCCGCGTCACCGACCTCGACGGCTTCCTCGCCGACGTCCGCGACCGCGAGTCGCAGATGGCCACCGGCATGCCCGGCGGCATCGGGATCCCCCACGCCCGCTCCTCGCACGTCGTCTCGCCCAGCGTCGCGGTCGGCATCGCCAAGTCCGGCGTCGACTTCGGCGCCCCGGACGGCCCCGCGGACCTGATCTTCCTCATCGCCGCCCCTGACGGCGCCGACCAGGCCCACCTCAAGATCCTCGCCCAGCTCGCCCGCAAGCTGATCCACGAGTCCTTCACCGGATCCCTCCGCGCCGCCGGCAGCGGCCAGGAAGTCGCGGACATCATCGCCCGAGAGGTCGTCGTCTCGTGAAGATCGTCGCCGTCACCAGCTGCATCGCCGGCATCGCGCACACCTACATGGCGGCCGAGGCCCTCGAGCAGGCCGCCAAGAAGAAGGGCTACGACATCCAGGTCGAGACCCAGGGCGCGGCCGGCTCCGACCCGATGTCCGACCAGACGATCGCCGACGCCGACGTCGTGATCCTCGCCGCCGACCTCGAGGTCCGCGGCAAGGACCGCTTCGCCGGCAAGCCGACCCTCGAGGTCGGCACCTCGGAGGCGCTCGCGAAGGCCGCGGACGTCATCGACCGCGCCGCCGCGAAGGTCCAGGACGCTCCCGCCGCCGCCTCGACGGGCGCCCCGCGCTTCGTCGCGGTGACGAGCTGCATCGCCGGCATCGCGCACACCTACATGGCCGCCGAGGCACTGGAGCAGGCCGCGAAGAAGCGCGGCTACCCGATCCACGTCGAGACCCAGGGCGCCGCCGGCTCGGACGAGATGACCGCGGGCGACATCGCCGCCGCGGACGTCGTCATCCTCGCCGCCGACCTCGAGATCCGCGGCAAGGACCGCTTCGCCGGCAAGCCGATCCTCCAGGTCGGCGTCGCCGAGGCGCTGTCGAAGCCGGACGAGGTGCTCGACCGGGCGCTCGCCCTGCGCGGCACCGGCACGGCCCCGTCCGCCGCCCGCTCGACTCCGGCCGCGGCGCCCGCCGCCCCGAAGAAGGTCGGCGTCGGCACGCGCATCCGCCAGAACCTGATGACCGGCGTCTCCTACATGATCCCGTTCGTCGCGGCGGGCGGTCTGCTGATCGCGCTGTCGTTCCTCTTCGGCGGCTACCAGATCGTCAGCTACACGCCGCAGCAGATCATCGACAACGGCTTCAACATCGCGAACATCACCGACTGGGCCGGAGTGATGTTCCTGATCGGAGGCGCGACCTTCGCGTTCCTGGTGCCGGTGCTCTCGGGCTTCATCGCCTTCGGCATCGCGGACCGGCCCGGCATCGCGCCCGGCTTCCTCGGCGGCGCCGTGGCGGTCACCGTCGGCGCCGGCTTCCTCGGCGGCCTCGCGTCCGGCTTCATCGCCGGCTACGCGGCGCTCTTCATCTCGCGGATCAAGCTGCCGGCGGCCTTCAAGTCGCTGATGCCGGTCGTCATCATCCCGCTGATCGCGACCTTCATCACGGGCTTCCTGATGTTCGTCGTCCTCGGCGCCCCGCTGCGCGCGCTGAGCGAGGGACTGTCGGCCTGGCTCTCGGGCCTCACCGGCGGCAACCTGATCATCCTCGGGATCATCCTGGGCCTGATGATGGCGTTCGACATGGGCGGCCCGGTCAACAAGGTGGCCTACGCCTTCGCGACCACGGGGCTCGCCTCGGTCCCCGCGGACGGCGACCCGAACTCGGTGCAGTTCAAGGTGATGGCGATCGTGATGGCGGCCGGCATGACGCCGCCGCTGGGCCTCGCCCTCGCCACCTCGCTCCGCAAGCGCCTGTTCACCGACGCCGAGCGCCAGAACGGCAAGGCGGCCTACCTGCTGGGCGCCTCCTTCATCTCGGAGGGAGCGATCCCGTTCGCCGCGGTCGACCCGCTGCGCGTGATCCCCTCCGCCATGATCGGCTCGGCCGTCACCGGCGCGCTCGTCGCGCTCTTCGGCTCGACGCTGCGTGCCCCGCACGGCGGCATCTGGGTGACCGGGCTGGTGGGGCAGCCGCTGCTCTACCTGGTCGCGATCCTCGTCGGCATGGTGGTCACGGCGGTCTGCGTGATCATCGCGAAGAGCATCAAGCGCGCTCCGATCGTCGCCGAGGTCCCGGAGCCGGCCACGGCCCGCCCCGTCGCCGTCTGATCCGCACCGACCGACCGTCCTGAGCGGTCCCGCCGGCGGTCCCGACTCCGCGTCGCCCCTCTCCTCCGAGGGGGCGGCGCGGGACGGGGCCGCCGGCTTCTGCGTGCCCGGGGGCGCGCCGGTCCGCCGCTCCCCCGCGTGCCGCGCC
The DNA here is from genome assembly GCF_022815545.1 of Rathayibacter sp. VKM Ac-2928. Lineage (NCBI taxonomy): Bacteria > Bacillati > Actinomycetota > Actinomycetes > Micrococcales > Microbacteriaceae > Rathayibacter > Rathayibacter sp. VKM Ac-2928. Next base: position 670,024 of record NZ_JALGRU010000001.1, on the reverse strand, counting down.
GTGTCGGCGGTCCTCCGTAGACTGCTCCGGTGACTCGAAAGCCGCTCTGCATCGCCTCCGTCAACGTCAACGGCGTCCGCGCCGCCTTCCGCAAGGGCATGGGCGACTGGCTCGCCGCCCGCGACGTCGACATCCTCGCCCTGCAGGAGGTCCGCGCCTCCACCGACGACCTCACCGGCCTGCTCGGCGACGAGTGGGACGTGCTGCACGACGAGGCGACCGCCAAGGGCCGCGCCGGAGTCGCGCTCGCCTCGCGCAAGCGCGCGACGATCCACCGGGTCGCGCTCGGCGCCGACGACTTCGACTCCGCGGGCCGCTGGCTCGAGGCCGACTACGAGATCGGCGACCGGACCGTGACCGTCGTCTCCACCTATGTGCACTCGGGGGGCGTCGGCACGCCGAAGCAGGACGAGAAGATGCGCTTCCTCGACGCGATGATCGAGCGCCTCCCCCAGCTGCAGGCCCACAACCCGCTCGCCGTGGTGATGGGCGATCTCAACGTCGGCCACCGCACGCTCGACATCAAGAACTGGAAGGGCAACGTCAAGAAGGCCGGCTTCCTCCCCGAGGAGCGCGCCTACTTCGACCGCTTCGTCGGCGCGGAGGGCGAGGAGGGCTACAACGCCGGAGCGGGGATGGGCTGGGTCGACCTCGGCCGCCGGTTCGCCGGCGAGGTGCCCGGCCCCTACACCTGGTGGTCGCAGCGCGGCCAGGCCTTCGACACCGACACCGGCTGGCGGATCGACTACCAGCTCGCGACGCCGGAGCTCGCCGCCCTGGCCCGCAGCCACGAGATCGACCGCGCCAGCGCCTGGGACACCCGCTGGTCCGACCACGCGCCGGTCGTCGTCGACTACGAGCTCTGACCCCCTTCTCCCCCGGCGCCGACCGCGCCGCCGTCACTCACGAGGCCTCACCATGACCCCCAGCACTCCGGGCGCGAAGCCCGTCATCTTCTCCGGCATGCAGCCCTCCTCGGGCTCGCTGCACCTCGGCAACTACATCGGCGCCCTCACGCAGTGGGTCGCGATGCAGGACGACCACGACGCCTACTACTGCGTCGTCGACCTGCACGCGATCACCGTGCCGCAGGAGCCGGCCGAGCTGCGCGAGCGCACCCGCGCGACGGCCGCGCAGTACATCGCCGCCGGCATCGACCCGGAGCGCTCGACGCTGTTCATCCAGTCGCACGTCCCGGCGCACGCGGAGCTCGCCTGGATCCTCAACACGGTCACCGGCTTCGGTGAGGCCAGCCGGATGACGCAGTTCAAGGACAAGTCGGCGAAGCAGGGCGCGGAGGCGGCCTCGGTCGGCCTGTTCACCTACCCGATCCTGATGGCGGCCGACATCCTGCTCTACCAGACCGACGCCGTGCCGGTCGGCGAGGACCAGCGCCAGCACCTCGAGCTGACCCGTGACCTCGCGAACCGCTTCAACACGCGCTTCGGTGCGACCTTCGCGATGCCGGAGCCGTACATCGCGAAGGAGACCGCGAAGATCTACGACCTGCAGAACCCCGGCGCCAAGATGTCGAAGTCGGCGGAGTCGGACGCGGGCCTGCTGAGCGTGCTCGACGAGCCGAAGGTCACCGCGAAGAAGATCATGCGCGCCGTCACCGACACCGAGTCGGAGGTGCGCTTCGACCGCGCCGCCAAGCCCGGCGTCTCGAACCTGCTCACGATCTACTCCGTCCTCGCCGACCGCACGATCGAGTCGCTCGAGCAGGAGTACGCGGGCCGCGGCTACGGCGACCTGAAGAAGGGCCTCGTCGAGGTCGTCGCCGCGACCTTCGACCCGATCCGAGCGCGCACCGCCGAGCTGCTCGCCGACCCGGCCGAGCTCGACCGGATGCTCGCTCGAGCGGCCGACCGCGCCTCCGAGACGGCCGAGCGCACGCTCGCGACCGTGTACGAGCGTGTCGGCCTGCTGCGCCGCGGCCGCTGAGCCGACCGTGCTGCGGCTGGCCCTCTTCGACCTCGACGACACGCTCTTCGCGCACGCCAGCGCAGTGCGCGAGGGCATCGTCGCGTACGCGGCGTCGCTCGGCGACGCCTACGCGGGCGAGGCGGGCGCGCTGCAGCGGCGATGGCACGCACTGGAGGAGGAGCACTACCACCGCTACCTCGCCGGCGAGCTCGACTACGAGGGGCAGCGCCGCGCCCGCGCCGTCGCCTTCGCCGCGGACGCCGGCGTCGAGCTGACGCCGGAGCAGGCGAGCGCGTGGTTCGCCGCCTACCTGGGGCACTACGTCGCGGCGTGGACGCTGCACGACGACGCCGTGCCGGTGCTCGACCGGCTCGAGGCGGCGGGCGTCCGGATCGGCGTGATCACCAACGGCGATGTGGACTTCCAGACGACCAAGACGGACGCGATCGGTCTGACGGAGCGGGTCGAGCACCTCGTCGCGTCGGGCGAGGTCGGCGTGACGAAGCCGGATGCGCGGATCTTCCGCGTCGCGTGCGAGCGGTTCGGCGTCGCTCCGGCGGACGCGCTGTACGTCGGCGACCGGCTGGGCACCGATGCGATCGGCGCGGCGCGCGCCGGCCTGCGCGGGGTGTGGCTCGACCGCGTCGGCGGTCCGGAGCACGGGCGCGAGCTGCCGCCGGAGGCCGTCGAGCTCGGGGTGGTGCGCATCGGCTCGCTGGACGAGCTGGACGCGGTCGCGGGGCTGACGGGCTGAGCGGCCGCGATCCGGCGTCTCGACGGGTGCGGAGCCGTCCGCCGCCCGCTCAGCGGTGTCCATGCTGATCGAGTAGCCCGCGAAGCGGGCGTATCGAGATCCACCAGCATCAGAACATTCGCCTGCTGCCCCACCCTGCTGACGACGGTGGGTCTCGATACGCCCCTCCGGGGCTACTCGACCAGCATGTTCGCGGGCGTCTCTTCCAGGTGGATCCGCCCGCGTCAGAAGACGAGTCTGCAGACCGCCCTGCTGAGGACGGCGGGTCTCGATACGCCCCTCCGGGGCTACTCGACCAGCATGAGTGGACTCGACGCACGGACTTCATGCTGATCGAGTAGCCCGCGCAGCGGGCGTATCGAGATCCACCCGCGCCAGAAAGACGAGTCTGCGGACCGCCCTTCTGAGGACGGTGGGTCTCGATACACCCCTGCGGGGCTACTCGACCAGCATCGGTGGGTACTGACGCGGCCGAGGGGCTGACGCCTCCGGCTCTACTGCCCGTCGCCGGCGTCTCGGGCCGTCTGGGCGGCGGCGGGCGAGGTCGCAGCGGCACGCTTCCTCCGTCTGTGCCGCAACTCGAGGGCGAGCGCTGCGATCGCCACGACCAGGAGCACGGCGGAGGTGCACAGCGACGCGATCCCGAGGGCGCTCGGTGCCGCGATGACCGCAGGGGTGTCGAGGACGCCTCGGACGAGGCCGTAGAGACCGAGCACGACGAGGACGACGAGGACGGAACGGGATCTCACGACAGCCACCGCCGTCCCAGGAGTCGCCTGCTTGCTGCTGCGTTGTTCATACCGGTATGTCTAGCACCGACGCCGGCAGGAGGGGCCGGAGGCGCGTGCCGAGCCCCGCCAGTGGCGCACAGCAGCGATCGTCGATTCGGTCGGCGAGTCGCGCTTGACAGACGTGAGCTTCGGTTGGTTACCATCCGCGTATGGCTTACGACCCAAGACCGATCCGCTCCGACGGAGACGCGACGCGCTCCCCCGATCGCGGCGACCGCCGCTCGCGAACGGCGCTCTCGACTCCGTCCCGTTCCGCCGACGCCGACAACGACACGCGAGCGACCGCGGTGGATCGACGCGGAGTCGCCCGGGCCGTCCTCCAGTGGGTGACGGGTGATCGGGTCGACGCTCGACGGGTCGTGCGCCTCGCCGACCGGCGGTGGCGAGGAGCGATGGAGCCGCTGCTCGGCCCGGAGGACGTCCTGCTCCTCCCGGCCGAGAGCGCGACCGACGATGATGCGACCCGCGAGGCCCCGACCGGCGACGGCGCCGCCGTCCTCACCTACCGCGGCGGACTCGACGAGCCGGGAGACGTCGCCTGGTTCGGCGAGCTGCGGGTCCAGACGGAGGACTACGCCTCGATCGCGTTCCTCCCGGTCACCGGTGCGACGACCGCACGGCTCCGCGATGCGAACGGCTGGCAGGCCTATCGGGAGGACGCCGACGCCGCCCGCGCCTCCGGTCGGCTGGTCCCGCAGCTCCTGGGAGCCGCGGTCGCCGTGAGCGGTCTGCCGCTGACGGACGACCCCGCTGCCGGACCCGTCGCCGCCGTCGATGTCGGCCGGGACGGGGTCGCGACGCTCGGTCCGGACGGGCTGGTCCTCGGCGACGCCCGAGACCCCGACGGCCTCGCGGCCGCCCTCGACAGGTCGTACCGTCCGCTCGACCGGCTCGCCGCGCTGGGCGGCGATGTCGCCGACGACATCGCGCGCCGCCCCTGGCTGGCGCTGTACCGCGCCGGCCTCGCCTTCGCCGCCGCCGACGACACCGGCCCGGCGTGGTCGGTGGTCGGGCTCGGAACGTCCCTCCGACCGGACGGGGAGGTGGCGACGCTCACGCGCTCCGATCTGATCCTCCTGCACCGGGGCGACGAGCGCGTCCTGGTGGAGCCCCGGACCCTGCGGCGGTTCGCCCTCGCTCCTGCCACCGCGGTCGTCGTCGAACGGCTGCTGAGCGACGGCACGGACGACGGGGTGCGAACGCCGGCCGACGAGGCCTTCGTCGCGCGGCTCGTCGAGCGATTCGAGCACGAGGGCGTCCACCTCCGGAGAGGAGCGTGACGGCCTCGCCGGTCCTCGTCCCCCTGGTCTCGCCGACGGCGGCGGCCAGGACCGTCGCGGCAGTGGGCGCGACGGGGACACGCATCCGCTTCGCCGACGGCGTCGAGGCGATCGATCTCACGAGCGGACTGTGGAACGCGCCGTTCGGCTGCGGCCGACCGGAGTTCACCGCTGCCATCGCCGCGGCTCTGGCCGAGGCCTCCTACCTGTCCCTCTTCCGGCGGAGTCACCCCTGGGCGGAGCGGGCGGCCTCGGCACTGCTCGCGGTCGTCGGCGACGCGCTCCCGGACGCCTCCTTCCGGCGCGTCCTCCTCACCACCTCGGGCGGCAGCGCGAACGACGCGGTCATGAAGCTGCTCCGCCAGCGGGCCGCGCTCCTCGGGCGGCCGGAGCGCCGGCTGGTCGTCGGCCTGTCCGGCAGCTACCACGGGCTCACCTACGGCGCCCACGCGCTGAGCGGCGACGAGCTGGGCCAGGACGTCTACGGTGTCGACCGCTCGGGGGTCCGGCACGTGGCGCACGACGATCCGGACGCGCTGGAGTCGCTGCTCCACCGGGAGGGACGGCGCATCTGCGGCATCGTCGTGGAGCCCGTCCTCGGCTCCGGTGCTCTCCCGCTCTCGGACGCACTCCTCGCGGTGCTCGAGCGCGTGTCCCGGGACGGCGTCCCCGTCGTCGCGGACGAGGTGGCGACCGGCTTCGGCCGCACCGGCCCGTTCCTCGCCTGCTCGCGCTGGCCGTTCGCGCCCGACGCGGTCGTTCTGTCGAAGGCGCTGACGAACGGCACGCTCGCGGCGGCCGCCGTGGTCGTCGGCGAGCGGATCCTCGCCGAGATCGATGCCGCCGACGCCCCGTTCGTCCATGCGGAGACCCAGGCGGGGACACCCGCGGTCTGTGCCGCCGTCCTGCAGAGCCTCGCGCTGCTCCCCGAGCTGCTCGGAGCCGACGGCTTCCCGCGCGTGAGCACCGGCCTCGACCGTGCCGTCACCGCGCTGTCCGCGCATCCGCGGGTGCTCGGATCCTCCGGTGCCGGGTCCTTCCGGGCCCTGCGGATCGCGGGGGTCGCCAGCGCCGACGAGGTCCTCGGCCTGGTGGAGGACATCCGGCGGCGCGGGGCGGTCGTGCACCCCGCGCCGGGCGGGATCCAGTTCCTCCCTGCGGCGGTGTCCAGCGACCGCGACCTCGCGGAAATCCCGCGCATCATCAGTGCGGCGCTCGACGCATGAGGGTCCGCAGCACCGATCTGCGGTCCGGTCTGGCGTCGGACGCGGCGGCCACCGGCTCCCGGCTGTCCCTCTTCGTGCTCGACAGCGCGCTCGTCCGGTGCGGAGCCGTCGAGCCCGAGCGACTGCACGGACCGGTGGTCGTCCTCGACGTCGCGTCCGAGCAGGGTCGGCTGCTCGACACCGTCGACCGCGCCCTCCGCGCCGTCCGTCCCGACCGCCTCGTCGGCATCGGCGGCGGCAGGCTGCACGACGTGGCGGCGCTGGCGCGCCTGTTCGCCGTCGACCGCGCCCTCCGATCGCGCCTCGACGGACTGCTGGGCAGGCACGGCGGCCTTCTCGCCCCGGACCTCCCCGCGTCGACGGAGGTCCCTCGTCTCGTCCTGGTGCCCACGACGATCGGGCCCGGCAGCGAGACGAGCGCCGCGGCCTGCCGCGAGATCGGCGGCCTCCGCTCCGTCGTGGTCGGCGAAGCGCTCCGGGCCGACGCCGCCGTGCTCGACGCCGAGCTCACGGCGACGCTGACCCGCTCCTCCGTGCTCGAGGGAGCGGCGGAGGCGGCCCTGCGGCTGATCGGCTCGCGGTCCGGATCGCCCGCCGACCGCTCCGCCGACGATGGGTCGAGGCGACTGCTGGAGGCGCTGGCCGAGGCCGGCGGCCGCGTCGCCGGGAGCGCCGGACTCGTCCGCCGCGCCGACCGCTCGGCGCTCGCATCGGCGAGCGCCGGCAGTCACGGCGTGCTGCGCTCGGCGACCGCCGATCCCTTCGCGGCGACGCACTGGTACCTCGCGAACGAGGTGAGCAGTCGCGCGGGCCTGCGGAAGGTGCCGGCGACGATGCCGCTGCTGCCCGTCCTGTGGAGTCGCGACTCCCCGGAGCGTCGCGCGCGACGACGGGCCGTCTGGCAGTGGTTCGCCGCTCCTCTCGGGCTCGACCCGGACCCCGTCGTCGGCAGCGCCCAGTGGTCCGAGCGGTGGGGGATCACCGCTCCGGCCGTCGCCGACCGCGCCCTCCGCGACGCGGCACTCGCGATCGTCGCCCGCTGGGACAGCTCGGCGCTGCCCGGCCTGGCGCTCGACGACGCCCTCCGACTCCTGCGCGCGGCCTTCCCGCCGGCGCGGGCCCTACGACCGAACGAGGGAGGTGAACACATGAACACCACGAACGAGCTCGAATTCCATGAGCTGGAGCAGGCGGTCGCTCCCGACTGGGAGTCGGCGGCCTCCGGCTTCACGACGGGGCTCCTCGTCGCGGGCGTCTTCGTCGGTCTCCTCACCTGACCGGGACCGACCGATGACACCCGGATTCCAGACGACGACACGAGGAGACGACGCATGCAACCACCCACCCCCCTGCGATTCGAGGAGATCGAGTCGATGGCCGCACCCGATTCCGACTGGTACATCGCCACGAAGCTCGGGATCGCTGTCGGCCTCGGGCTCGGCGCGATCGTCCTGACCTAGCTCTCGAGGAGAGCACCTCTTCACCGAGGACCTCATCACCGAGGAGGTGAGAAATGGAGAATCCCGTTCTCTTCCAGGAGATCGAACCCGCGGTCGCTCCGGCCGACGGCTGGCGGACCGCCGACGCCGGTCTGAGGATCGTGATCGCGCTCGGCAGCATCGTGCTGCTCGCGACCTAGCCGACCGTGCACCTCCCGCGGTCCCGGACGCTCGAGCGGCCGGAACCGCTCCCTCTCAGACCTGGAGCGCCCATGCAGCACCCCTCGGACCCGCCGCCCCTCACCGCGGCGAGCGCCGCCCTCCTCGGCGCCCTCTCCCCCGCCACCGTGGCGCCGGAGGACCTCTACGGACCCGACGGGTCCGTCGTCTACGAGTACTTCACCGCGGAGGACCGCAGCGAGATCAGCCCGCTGCTGGCAGCGGTCCGCCGGACCGAGGGGCCGATCCTCGAGCTGGCCTGCGGCGGCGGACGCCTCACGGTGCCCCTCCTGGGCCTCGGCCGCCCCGTCGTCGGCCTCGACCTCTCGCCGACGATGGTCGACATCCTCCGGTCGCGGATCGCGGCGCTGCCCGCCGCCAGGATCGCCGACGGCTCCCGGGCGCTGGTCGGCGACATGACCTGCTTCCACCTGCCGGAGCGCTTCGGCGCCGTCGTCCTCGGCGCCACGTCCATCGCGCTCCTGGACCGAGCCGGCCGGCACGCCTTCCTCCGAGCCGCCCGCGAGCACCTCGGAGCGGACGGCATCCTCCTGATCACCGCGTCGAGCCCCGACCACGCCTACGTCGCCGGAAGCCGCGGCTCGCGCATCCGCGCCGTGCCCGGGCCGTCCGGCGGACCGGGGGCGGCCGTCGTGACGTCCGCCGTCACCCCCGACGGTCTCCACCGGGACGTCGAGGTCGTGCAGGTCGGTCTCGATCCCGAGGGGCGTGCGGCGGCGCGCTTCTTCCGCTCGCGGGTGAACGTCGTCGACGCCGACCAGGTCGCGGTGGAGGCCGAGCGCGCGGGACTGCGGCTCGTCGCGCGGACCGCGCTGGTGGAGACCGAGGACTCGACGCTGCTGCAGCTGGTCCGGGCATGAGCGATCCCGCGCCCCGGCTGGCGGACACCGTGACGATCGACGAGCCGATCGCTCCCGGCGCTCCGTGGATCCTCTCGGTGCGGGGCGTCCCGCGCGCACGGGTCGGTCCCGCGGTGGCGACCTTCGCCGCCGGGCTGCGTCCGAGCGCGCACGAGACGGACGAGACCGAGGGCACCGGGAGCACCTCCCTGACGGACGAGGAGACGGCCGCCCTGCTCCGCGAGTTCGCGGCGGCCGGGCTCCTCGCCGGCTCCGAGCGCCGCGAGCCGCGGTCGCATCGGCTGCAGTTCCGACCGCCGGCGAGTCTCCAGCTGACCCTGCTCGATGCGACGCGGCCGGCGCTCGTGCTCGCGCGGCTCCTGCGCCGACGACCGGTCCGGCTGCTCGCGGTCACCGCCGCCGGCGCCGTGCTGCTCCTGGGCGGCGTGAGCGCGATCGTCCACTCCGTCGAGATCGCCGCTGTCCTCGCCGAGCCGCTGCCGCTGCCCTCGCTGCTCGCGGTGTCGGTCGCGTTCCTGCTCGCGGGAGCGGTGCACGAGGCCGGTCATGCGGTGTCCCTCGCCGCCTTCGGCGGACGACCCCGCCGGGCCGGGCTGATGATCTTCTACCTCGCGCCCGCGTTCTTCTGCGACGTCACAGACGGCTGGCGTCTGGGCGACCGGCGCTCCCGCGCGGCGGTCGCGCTCGCCGGCCCGGCGGTGCACCTCGTCCTCGCGGCGAGCGCCGCCACCGCCCTGCTGTGGGCGCCGACGGGCCGGTCCGCTCTCGCGTGCTTCGTCGTCGCGGCCGCACTCAGCGCGGTGACCAATCTCATTCCGCTCGTGCACCTCGACGGCTATCTCGCCCTGGTCGCGGTCCTCGACCGGCCGTTCCTGCGCAGAACCGCGATCGGCGCCGTCGGCGACGCCGTCCTGCGCCTGCTGGGCGGAACCGCGCCACGCGCCTCCCCCTGGCTCGTCCTGTTCGGGGTCGGCTGCCGCGGCTTCGCCCTGCTCCTGATCGGCTGGGCCTACGTCCGCAGCGTCCCCGTCCTGATCCTCACGGAGCCGGGGGCGATCATCGCGCTGGTGTTCGCGGCGGCGCTCTCCGGCGCGCTCGTCGTCTCCCTCGTCCGCTTCGCGCGAGCCGCGAGGAAGGCCCGGGTCGGAGGGCTCCGGGTCGCCATCGCGTCCGCGGTCCTCGCTGCCGCTCTCGCCGGAGTCGGCGCCCTTCCCCTCGAGGAGCGCATCGAGGCCGGCTACGTCGTCCGCGACGGCGAGGCCTTACTCGTGCGGACCTCGGCCGACCCGAGGATCGTGCCGGGCACCCCGGTTCGGCTGACCAGCAACGGGATCGCGGTGCGGTCCCCGCGGTCGACGGCCGTCGTCAGCGGGCCCGCGGAGCCGCTGCTCGCCCCGATCGCCGCGCTCGCGCCCCTCACCGGGCTCGATGACGTGCCGGCCGTCGGCTATCCCCTCGCCCTGCCCGACTCCGCGAGCACTCCCCCGGTGGGCGGCGCCTCGGTCTCCCTCGGCGGCGGCACGATCGGCGGCGCGGTGCTCGATCTCGTCGCCGGGGACGCACTCCGCCGACTGTGGGTCGGCCGGTGACCGGCGGGAACGCGCTCGAGCGCGCCTTCGAGCACGCCCTCCGCGTGCTCGCCGTCGCGAGGGACGGTGACTCGGTCCCCGGCTGGCGAGGCAGGACCCTCTCCGGTCCTGTCCGGCGCGACCGCGAGCCGCTCTGGCTCCGTCTCGTCAGCTCCCCCTCGGCGCTCGCCCAAGGGGCGTGGTGGACCGGCACGGCGGACAGCGCCGTGCTCCCGGCCCTGCCCAAGCCGGTCGTGCTCGCCGTCGAGGAGTGGGCCCCGCCCTCCGTCGAGGGGTTCCGGCTCCGCGCCGAGCTGATGACCCGCCTGCCCGGTCGCGCCCTGTCCCCGACGGCGGAGCTCGCCCTCGAGACGGAGGTCGATCCGGCGGTCTGGCTCGAGCTCGGCGAGATCCTCGACGCGCTCGCCGCCATCCCGACGCAGCGGGAGTCGACCGTCCCCGCCACGGTGGACCGGCTGCTGCACAGCTTCTTCGGCGACCGGTTCCCGCGCGGCACCCCGTGCTGGACGACGGCGCACGGCGACCTGCACCCCGGCAACCTGCTCGTCTCACCGCTCGGCCTCGCCGACTGGGAGGCCTGGGGGCGCGGACCCGAGCACCTCGACGTCGCGACCCTCTACGTGCACAGCCTCGCCGCCCCGGACGCCCGGCGCTCCCTCGTCGAGGTGCTCGGCGAGCGGCTGCACTCGGACGCCGCACTGCCCGCCCTCGCCTTCGCCGCCGCGAAGGTGCTCGCGCGGTCGGTCTCCGGCGACTACCCGACGCTGGTCGACCCCGTGCACCGGCTCCTGGACGACCTGTCCGCGCGACCGCTCGGCGCCGGCGGGACGACCGCTCGACGACGATGACCCCCCTCCCTCGAAAGGCCCGCCCATGAGCTCTGCGCTCGACTTCCAGCACTTCACCAAGACCTTCCGCGGCCGCCGCGTCGTGGACGACCTCAGCTTCTCCGTGCGGCAGGGGACGGTCGTCGGGCTCCTCGGCCCGAACGGCGCCGGCAAGAGCACGGCGCTCCGCGGGCTGGTCGGACTGCTGCGCCCCGATTCCGGTGAGGCGCGGATCGGCGGCCACCGGTTCGCGGAGCTGCGCGCTCCCGCGCGGGTCGTCGGCGTGCACCTCGACGGCCTCGGCTTCGAGAACGGCATCACCGGCCGTCGGCACCTCGCGATCGTCGGCCGCGCGGTCGGCGCATCGCTCTCCCGCGTCGACGAGCTGCTGGAGACGGTCGGCCTCGCCGAGGCGGCGCGGCGGCCGGTCCGCGGCTACTCGACCGGGATGCGCCAGCGCCTCGGCCTGGCCACGGCCCTGGCGGGTGACCCGGAGATCCTCGTCCTCGACGAACCGGCGAACGGGCTCGACCCCGAGGGGATCCGCTGGCTGCGGCGCCTGATCCGCGCCGAGGCCGAGCGCGGACGGACGGTCCTCGTCTCCAGCCACCAGCTCGCCGAGCTCGAGCACACCGTCGACGAGGTCGTCGTCCTGCGCCGCCGGATGCTCTTCCACGGCCCGCTCGAGGACCTCACCCGCTCGGGAGGGCGGAGTCTCGAGGACGGCTACTTCGACCTCGTCGACGGCGAGGCCGGCCGATGAGCGGGGCCGGCGCGCTCGCACGGGCCGAGATCCTGCGCTCCCGCAGCGGCTCGTCGTTCCCGGTCCTCCTCGCCTACGCGATCCTGATCCCCCTCTTCGGCATCAACCTGGCCGACGTCACCGACCGTCTCGACGGCCTCGACGACGCCGGGGCGACACGCCTCGTCCTCGGCTTCGCCGCCTGCGCCGCCCTGGGCGCCTGCTTCTACGGGTCCTACGCCTACACCCGGGAGACGTACTACCACTCGCTCGACCGGACGCTGCTGCTCGGCAGCCGGGACGCGATCCTGGTGGCGAAGGCGCTGGCCGGCGCGGTCTCGGGCGCGGTCTTCGGGGTGGTGGCGGTCGTGAGCTGGTGGCCGATCACTGCGGTGGTCCTGGCGACGGCCGGCCGTCGCCTGACGCCGGACATCACTCTGCTGTCCGCCTCGGTCGGCGTCGTCCTCGCCTGTGCCCTGAGCGGCGTGCTGGGCGTCGGCATCGGCTACGCGGTGCGGAACTACTACGCCTGCATCCCGATCGTGCTGGTCCTCCCCGCCGCCCTCGCCGCGCCGCTGCTCACCATCGCCCGTGACGTCGGGCGACTGCTCCCGATCGGAGCCGTCGCGGGAGCGACCGGTGCGCCGGTCGAGGGGATGCTCCCCGCGCTGCTCGCCCTGGCCGTCCTGGCCGTCTGGGCGCTCCTGGCGATCGGCGGCGCGCGGATCCTCGAGCAGCGGCGGGCCCGGTGACGGACGCGGCCGCGGCCGCGGAGGGACCGTTCACCCGCGCCGTCGCCGCCGAGTTCCGGCGCGTGGTCGCGAGCCGGACACCGCTCTGGGGACTGGTCTTCGGGTTGCTGCCCGTGCTCCCTCTCCTCGTCGCCGTGACGCAGGTCGACCTCGGCGCGCTCCCACCGGAGGAATCGGACTCGCTCGAGCACGCGATCTCGGCGGCGCTGCTGCAGGGCGGTGTCGTCGGGGCCACCGCCTTCGCGGCACTGCGGACGGCGAGCGCCTTCGAGAAGGGGATCCTCGCGCGCGATGTGCTCTCGTCGGGGCTCCGGCCGGCGCTCGCGGCTCGGTTCCTGGTGGCGGCGGGTGCCGGTGCGGTGCTCGCGACGGCGGTGGTCGCGATCGGAGTCGCCGGCGTCGCGGTCGTCTCGGCGGGAAGGGTCACTCCGGACCTCGGCGTCGTGGCCCTCGTGCCTGTGGCCGGTGTCGGTGGTGCGATCTGGGGCGCGCTGGTCGGCACGATCGTCCGGGCACCGCTGTTCGTGCTCTTCGCGGCCCTGGTGCCGCTCAGCGCCGGGACCTTCACGAGCGGCACCGCCTTCGAGGACGTCGTGCCCCTCGCTGCCCTGTCGGCGTCCGCGCCGCCCACGGTCGCGGCCGTGCTGGCGGGCCCGGCCTGGCTGCTGGCACTCGCTCTCGTCGCGGTCGCGACGGGGCGTCGGCGCCCACTGCTCTGACGGAGCTCCGCCGGGGGCGGGTCTCGAGACGCGCTGCGCGCTACTCGACCAGCATGTCGGCGGGCGTCTCTTCCCAGTGGACCCACGCACGAGGGCCCGCGCACTCTGCGTGCGCGGGCCCTCGTCGCTCAGTGGTGCAGTGCCTACTGCACGTCCTCGTCGACCCAGTCGAAGGTCTTCGTGACGGCCTTCTTCCAGAGGCGGTACTGGCGGGCGGCCTCGTCCTGGTCCATCTGCGGGGTCCAGCGCGAGTCCTCCTGCCAGTTCTGGCGCAGGTCGTCCAGGTTCTCCCAGAAGCCGACCGCGAGGCCCGCGGCGTACGCGGCGCCGAGCGCGGTGGTCTCCGCAACGACCGGCCGGACGACCGGAACGCCGAGGATGTCGGCCTGGAACTGCATCAGCAGGTTGTTGGCGATCATGCCGCCGTCGACCTTGAGCTCCTGCAGCGGGACGCCGGAGTCGGCGTTGACCGCGTCCAGGACCTCGCGGGTCTGGAACGCCGTCGCCTCGAGCGCGGCACGGGCGATGTGGCCCTTGTTGACGTAGCGGGTGAGGCCGACGAGCGCACCGCGCGCGTCCGCTCGCCAGTACGGCGCGAAGAGTCCGGAGAACGCGGGGACGAAGTACGCGCCGCCGTTGTCCTCGACCGTCGCGGCCAGCGCCTCGACCTCGGGGGCCGAGCCGATGAGGCCCAGGTTGTCGCGCAGCCACTGGATCAGCGAGCCGGAGACCGCGATCGAGCCCTCGAGCGCGTAGTGCACCTCGCCGTCGCCGAGCTTGTAGCCGATCGTCGTGAGCAGCCCGTTCTTGGAGTGCACGATCTCGGTGCCGGTGTTGAAGATCAGGAAGTTGCCGGTGCCGTAGGTGTTCTTCGCCTCGCCCGGATCGAACGCCGCCTGGCCGAAGGTCGCGGCCTGCTGGTCGCCCAGGATGCCGGCGATCGGGACCTCGCGCAGCAGCGAGGAGGACTCGACCTGCCCGTAGACCTCGGAGGAGGAGCACACCTCGGGGAGCATCGACTTCGGCACCCCGAAGGCCTCGAGGATGTCGTCGCGCCACTCGAGCGTCTCGAGGTCGAGGAAGAGGGTGCGCGAGGCGTTGGTGACGTCGGTCTTGTGCACGCCGCCGTCGACTCCGCCGGTCAGGTTCCAGAGGACCCAGGTGTCGGTGGTGCCGAAGATCAGGTCGCCGGCCTCCGCCTTCTCGCGGGCGCCCTCGACGTTCTCGAGGATCCAGACGATCTTGGTGCCCGAGAAGTAGGTCGCGAGCGGGAGCCCGACGATCGACTTGAAGCGGTCCGCGCCCTCGTCGCCGGCGAGCCGGTCGACGATCGACTGCGTGCGGGTGTCCTGCCAGACGATGGCGTTGTAGACGGGCTCGCCGGTGGTCTTGTCCCAGACCACCGCGGTCTCGCGCTGGTTGGTGATGCCGACGGAGGCGATGTCGTGACGGGTCAGGTCGGCGCGGGAGAGCGCCTGGCCGATGACCTCGCGGACGTTGTTCCAGATCTCGATCGGGTCGTGCTCGACCCAGCCCGCGCGCGGGAAGATCTGCTCGTGCTCCTTCTGCCCGGTCGAGACGATCGAGCCCTTCTTGTCGAAGATGATCGCGCGGGACGACGTGGTCCCCTGGTCGATAGCGATGACGTAGTCAGCCATGAATGATTACTCCTTCGTAACGGGTGAAGTGGAGTGCGGATCGCGAGCCGCAGCGGCCCGCAGGACCGGCTAGAGGATCGGCAGCAGCGCGGTCGACGCGAGACCGGCGAGGACACCGCCGACGATCGGGCCCGCGACGGGGACCCAGGCGTAGCTCCAGTCGCTCGAGCCCTTGCCCTTGATCGGCAGCAGCGCGTGGGCGATGCGGGGGCCGAGGTCACGGGCGGGGTTGATGGCGTAGCCGGTCGGGCCGCCGAGGGAGGCGCCGATCGCGATCACCAGGATGGCGACGGGCAGGGCGCCCAGCGCCGCGAGTCCGCCGTCGCCCTGGCGCCCGCCGCCGAAGCCGATCACGACGAAGACGAGGACGAAGGTGCCGATGACCTCGGTGACGAAGTTCCAGCCGTAGCTGCGGATCGCAGGACCCGTGGAGAAGACGCCGAGCTTGTTGGCCGGGTCGGGCTCCTGGTCGAAGTGCTGCTTGTAGGCGAGCCAGCAGAAGACGGCGCCGAGGATCGCACCGATCATCTGGGCGAGGATGTACATCAGGATCGAGACGATGTTGACCGGGACGCCCGAGCCGAACTCCGTCGCTCCGCTGGCCGCGAGGCCGAGCGTGACGGCCGGGTTGAGGTGCGCACCCGAGTTGTAGGAGACGATCACACCGGCGAAGACGGCGAAGCCCCAGCCGAAGTTGACCATCAGGGTCCCGCCGTTGAGACCCTTGCTCTTCACGAGCGCGACGTTGGCGACCACGCCGCAGCCGAGGAGCACGAGCATCGCCGTTCCCACGACTTCCGCGAGGAACACCACTCCGAGATTGTCCACGTTGACCATTTCCTTTTCATCGGTCGGAACGCGCGAGCGCGTCCGCATCGGGCATCGATGCCCGACGAGTGTGAAGTTATCGGCGCCCCGTACCGGGGACAAGGAACGCCGCGTGCACGTTTGTGCGTTGTGACGACGGAAGTCCCGGCTCGAGATCACTCCTCGAACCGGGACTCCCGTCGATCCGCGCCAGTCGCCCCGCTAGGAGGCTGCGACCGCCGTCGGCGCCTGCACCGAGGTGCCGCCGACATCGACGCCGTTGTACTTCTTCAGGTGCTCGATGGTCGCGTCGACCTCCTGGGCGCGCTCCGCCTCGTCCCAGCCGAGGACCTCGCCGGTGTGCTGGGCGAGCTCCTCGAGCAGCTCGCGGCTCAGGCCGCCGGTGAACGCGTGGTTGGTGCGGCGCATGACCAGGTCGATCAAGTGCACGACGCTCTCGCGCTGGGCGAGGTAGCGGATCTCACCGGTGGTGAAGTCCTTGTCGAAGTCGAGCGCCTCGTCGTGACCGTCGGCCAGGGCCTCGATGACCTCCTCCGCCCGGGTGCCGTAGCGCTCGAGCAGCTGGCCGGTGCGGGCCGAGGACAGACCGGAGCGGTGCTGGCTGATCCACTGGGCGCGCGAGGCGTCCGTGCGCGGGAAGCCCTTGCCGCCGCCGATCGCGGTCTTCACGGTGGAGACGCGGCGGGTGACGCCGATGCGCTTGAAGACCTCGTTCGAGAGGTGCTCGGACAGGGCGCGGAACGTCGTCCACTTGCCGCCGACCAGGCTCAGCACGGGGGTCTTCCCGCCGGGGAGGGTCGAGGGCTCGATGCGGTAGTCGCGGGAGACGAAGCCGGGGGTCTCGTCGTCGTGACGGGGCAGCGGGCGGATGCCGGAGAACTTGAAGACGATCTGCTCGCGGGTGACCGGGATGGAGGGGAACACGTGGTTCACCAGGTCGAAGAAGTAGTCGATCTCCTCCTCGGTGCAGACGGCCGGCTCGTTGGGGTCGGCCTCGATGTCGGTGGTGCCGACCATGACCCGGCCCTTGAGCGGGTAGATCAGCACGATGCGGCCGTCGCTGTGCTCGAAGAACATCTCGCGGCCCTCGCAGGCCTCGACCAGCTCGGGGTTGTCGAGGACGATGTGCGAGCCCTTGGTGCCGCCCATGAACTTCGTGGTCGTGCCCAGTGCCGTGTTGGTGAAGTCGGTCCACGGTCCGGAGACGTTGACGACGACGTCCGCCTGGAAGGCGAACTCCTCGCCGCTCTCGCGGTCGCGCAGCAGCACGCCGCCCTCGGCGGTGCCGACGGCCTCGACGTAGTTGGCCGCGCGGGCCTTCGTGCCGCCGACGAGCGCGTCGCGCAGCACGTCGAGCGCCAGGCGCTCGGGCTCGTGCACGGAGGCGTCGAAGTAGGTGGCGGTGTACTTGATCTTCGGGTCGAGCTTGGGCAGCTCGTTCAGCGAGCGCTTGCGGCCGTGGAACTGGTGGCGCGGGACGACGCCGCCGTCGCGGGAGAAGAAGTCGTACAGGGTCAGGCCGACCTTGATCAGCAGCGCGCCGCGCTCCTGGGGCTTGCCCGACTTGTGGGTGAGGAAGCGCAGCGGCGCGGCCAGGATGCCCGAGAACGTCGAGTAGATCGGGATCGTGGTCTGCAGCGGCTTCACGTAATGCGGAGCGATCTTGAGCAGGCCGTTGCGCTCGTGCACGCCCTCGTTGACGAGGCGGAACTCGCCGTTCTCGAGGTAGCGGATACCGCCGTGGATCATGTGGCTCGAGGCGCTGGACGCACCCGAGACGTAATCGCCGCGCTCGACGAGGGCGACGTCGACGCCGTTGAGCGCGAGCTCGCGGAACGTCCCGATGCCGTTGATGCCACCGCCGATCACGAGGACGGTCGCGCGGGGGGTGTCCCGCAGTGCGGAGACGCTCTCGCGGAGAGAGGAGCTTCCGGGAGTTCCGACAGACTGTGCCACTTCGTACTCGCCTTCGTGTCGTAGGTGTTGCGTCGAATGCCTCGTGCGAGTGTGGCCGCCCCAGATGGACGGTTGATATCGCGAGGGAATACAGCCATCCTTGACCCGACAACACATCCGGTCAAGACGGGTGGAAATACGTGCAAGGAGTGGCAATGACCCCTGTCCGACCGGTCGTCGAGCTGGACGAGACGACGCACGCGACCCACCCGGACAAGACGCGCGACGCGCTCCGGGCCGCGCAGCTGTACTACATGCAGGACCTGACGATGGACGCCATCGCGCACGAGCTGCACACCTCGCGCTCCTCGGTGTCGCGGCTGCTCTCGCACGCCCGCGCGACGGGGCTGGTGGACATCCAGATCCGCTCCCCCCTCGACCGGGCGAGCGCCCTGTCGGCGGAGGTGCGCGCGCACTTCGACATCACGGCGCACATCGTCCCGGTGCCCGATCACACCAGCGAGATCGACCGGCTCGAGCGCGTCGCGCTGTCGGCCGCGCGGATCCTCGGGCCGTTCATCGACTCGAACATGATCGTCGGCATCGCCTGGGGCTCGACGATGAGCGCGATGAGCCGGCACCTGATCGCCAAGGAGACGCACAACACCCAGATCGTGCAGCTCAACGGCGCGGGCAACACCGAGACCACCGGCATCAACTACTCCAGCGAGATCCTGCGCCGCTTCGGCGACGCATACGCCGCTAAGGTGCAGCAGTTCCCGGTGCCGGCGTTCTTCGACGACCCGATGACCAAGAAGGCGGTCTGGCGCGAGCGCTCGACCAAGCGGGTGCTGGAGCTGCAGCAGCGGATGGACGTCGCGCTCTTCGGCCTCGGCTCGCCGTTCGCGGCGGTGCCCTCGAAGGTCTACATCGGCGGCTACCTGGAGCCGAGCGACTTCACCTCGCTCAGTGCGTCCGGCGTGGTCGGCGACGTCGCCACCGTGTTCTACCGGGCCGACGGCACCTGGGACGACATCCCCATGAACGAACGTGCAAGCGGCCCGGACCTCTCCACCGTGCGCCGCGCCTCCCGCCGCATCTGCGTCGTCTCGGGCGCCTCGAAGCTCCCGGGCCTGCGCGGCGCCCTCGCCGCCGGCCTCCTCACCGACCTCATCCTCGACGAGGGCACGGCCCGCGCCCTGATCTCCGGCTGACGCCGCCCTCCCCTTCCCCTCCCGCGAGATGCCACTTACGAACACGACACGCCGCAGAATCTCGTCATAAGTGGCATGCCGCGCTGGTGGTCAGAGGCCGAGAGCGCGACGGACGCGGGCGGCTGTCGCCTCGGGGTGGTCGACGAGGCCGGAGAGACGCACGCGGATGTGGCGGTAGCCGAGTGCTTGAATCGCCTCGCTGCGCGCGATGTCCCGCTCGTACTGCCGCGTGTCCGTCCGGTGCTGATCGCCGTCGTATTCGACGACGACCCACTGATTTCGATAGAGCAGATCCACCCGCGCGACGAAGACACCGTCCGCGTCGTACAGCTCGACGTTGAGCTCCGGCTCGGGCAGCCCCGCGCGGATCAGCAGCAGCCGGAGGAGCGTCTCCTTCGGCGACTCGGAGCCGACCCGGACGAACCCGACCGCCTCCCGAGCGCGCCGGCCGCCCCGCCCGCGATACCGTGCCGCCCGCGCCGCGAGGATCTCGAGATCGACGCGGAGGCCGCGGCGACCGAGCTCCTCGTCGGGCCGCACGAGAGCATCGCCGAGGACGACCAGCTCGTCGAGCGATCGCGAGTCGGCGAGATGGCAGAAGGTCGAGGCGGGATCCGTCACCGGATGGCCCGCGTCGACGACGGTCACCGCCTCGTCCCAGAGATGGTGCGACTTCACGCCGACCCGACGGGCGGCGCGCATCGGCGGCGTGACCGACACGTGCAGCGGAGTGGTCTCCGTCGCCCGCCGATCGGGCAGCTGGAGGAGATGAGCGGCGGTGACGTGCGAGAAGAACTCGCCCGGTCGCATCACCGCGGCGAACGCCGCGATCCTCTCGCCGTATGTCACCGGCTCGATCGCGGCACGAGCACCCCGGAAGACGCCGACCGGGTACTCCGCCACCAGCCGGTGCCGCGCCAGCTCGCTCGTCGACGCGTTCACGATCCTTGTCTCTGTGTCGTCCTGCATGCGAGGACCCTGCCGCACCCCGCGCTCCCCCGCGCGCGTTCTCCACAGCCCCCTCCCGCGAGATGCCACTTATGACCACGACACGCCGAGGAATCACCTCATAAGTGGCATCTCGCGGAGGGCGGCAGAACCTGGGGAGGAGCGTCAGGACTCGCGGGCGTGGGTGTCGAGGAAGGCGTAGACCTCGGCGTCGTCGATGCCGGGGAAGGTGCCGGAGGGCAGCGGGGCGAGGACGTGGGCGTGCAGGCGGGCGCTCGGCCAGGCGTTGCCGTCCCAGCGCTGGGCGAGCTCGGCGGGGGCGCGGCGGCAGCAGGACTCGTCGGGGCAGCGGGACTGCTCGCGGCGGTCGGTGTCGCGCCCGCGGAAGAAGCGCGCCTCGGCGAAGGGGACGCCGACCGTGATCGAGAACTCCTCCGTGGCGGTGGTGCCGGTCTGCGAGGCCGACCAGAAGGTGCCGGCCGGCGTGTCCACGTACTGGTAGTACTCCGTCGTCCGGTTGGTGCGGCTGAAGGCGGAGCGCGCCGACCAGTAGCGGCAGACGGTCTGCCCCTCCACCGCACCGGTCACGTCGGTCGGCAGCGGCAGGCCGTCGTTCTCGTAGGCCTTCTGGATCGAGCCGTCGCCGAGCACGCGGAGGAAGTGCATCCGGATATCGAGGTGCGAGGTCAGCAGGTTGGTGAAGCGCAGCGCCGCCGCCTCGTGCGTGACGCCGAAGCCGTCGCGGAAGTCCTCGACGGAGATGTCCCGGTCGCGCTTCGCCTCCTCCAGGAACGCCACGGCGGGCTCCAGCGGCATCAGGCAGGCGGCCGCGAAGTAGTTGATCTCGAGCCGCTGCCGGAGGAAGTCGGCGTAGGTGACCGGGCGCTCGTGGCCGAGCAGCCGGTGCGCCATCGCCTGCAGGGCGAGCGCCCGCAGCCCGTGCCCGCCGGGGATCGAGGCGGGCGGCAGGTAGATCCGTCCGTTGGCGAGGTCGATCACCGAGCGGGCCGAGTGCGGCAGATCGCCGACGTGGATGATCTCGAAGCCGAGGTGCCGCGCCATCTTCGAGACCGAGCTGTGGGTCAGCGCGCCTCCGCGGTGCCCGACCGTGCGGAGCATCTCGCCGGCGACCGCCTCGATCTCGGGCAGGTACGCGTTGCGCTCGCGCAGCTGCAGCCGCTGGGCGGTATTGGCGCGCCGCGCCTCCTCCGGTGTCGCGCTGGCCTCGCTCTTGCGGCGCGCCAGCTCGCGGTAGACGCCGAGGAACGCCTCGAGCACGGGAGTGGTCAGGCCCTTGTTGACCTTGAACTCCGGCAGCCCGAGCGAGCGGTAGAGCGACCCCTTCTGCACCCGCGCCAGCTCGATCTCGAGGGCGGCGCGCTCGCTCGGCGGCTCGTCCGAGAGCAGCGCGGCGAGCTCGACGCCGAGCGCGGTGGCGAGCGCCTGCATCAGCGAGAGCCGCGGCTCCCGGCGTCCGGTCTCGATCAGGGAGAGCTGGCTGCCCGAGACACCCACGCGCTCGGCGAGCTGCCCGAGGGTCAGCCCGCGGCGGGTGCGGAAGTGCCGGATGCGCTGCCCGAGCAGGGCGGCATCGGTCCCGGCGGTGGGGACGGTGGCGGGGTCGGTGGTGTCGGTCACGGCGAGCTCCAGCGATCGGTTGTGACGGAGGCGCAAAAACCGCGGTTCTTGACGGTCAAGGCCTCGCAAATACCCCTCGATCCTCCTCCATCCTGGCTTCAGGCGCCAGAGAGCGCCCCTCGCACCGTCGGATCACGACCGCCACGAGGACCGACTCCCCACCCCGTCGACGACGACTGCACCGAAAGCGGAGCCAGCATGAGCATCTACAGCAACACCCTCCTCCTCGAGACGACCACCATGACCGCGCCGACCCCGGTCGCCGCACCGGTCGTGCCGCCCGCCCCGCTGGTCCTGCGCCGCTGGGTGCGCGAGACGGCCGCGATCCTCCAGCCCGACGCGATCGAGTGGTGCGACGGCTCCCCTGCCGAGTGGTACCGCCTCACCGCCCGGATGGTCGAGGAGGGGAAGCTGATCGCCCTGAACCCGGAGTGGCGGCCCGGCTCGTTCCTCGCCCGCACCGACCCCGACGACGTCGCCCGCGTCGAGGACCGCACGTTCCTCTGCACCACGGACGAGGCCGACGCCGGCCCGACCAACAACTGGCGCGAGCCCTCCGCGATGAAGGCCGAGCTCGCCCCCTACTTCGCCGGCTCGATGCGCGGCCGGACGATGTACGTCGTCCCGTTCTCGATGGGCCCGGTCGGCGGGCCGCTCTCGCAGCTCGGCGTCCAGCTGACCGACTCCGCCTACGCCGTACTGAATATGCGGATCATGGCGCGCGTCGGCGCTGAGCCGCTCGCCGCCTTCACCGAGGAGACCGCCTTCGTCCGCGGTGTGCACTCGGTGGGCTTCCCGCTCCGCGACGCCGACGGCACGACCCGCGACGACGTCGCCTGGCCGTGCAATGCGACGAAGTACATCACCCAGTTCCCCGAGACGCGCGAGATCTGGTCGTTCGGCTCCGGTTACGGCGGCAACGCCCTGCTGGCCAAGAAGTGCTTCGCCCTGCGGATCGCCTCCGCGATGGGCCGCGAGGAGGGCTGGCTGGCCGAGCACATGCTCCTGATCCGGATCGTCTCGCCCGAGGGCCGGAGCTACCACGTGGCCGCGGCGTTCCCGAGCGCCTGCGGCAAGACGAACCTGGCGATGCTGCAGCCGACGATCCCCGGCTGGCGCGTGGAGACGCTCGGCGACGACATCACCTGGATGAAGAAGGGCGAGGACGGCCGCCTCTGGGCGATGAACCCCGAGACCGGGTTCTTCGGCGTCGCGCCCGGCACCGGGCAGAGCAGCAATCCGAACGCCGTGCACACCCTCTGGGGCAACACGATCTTCACCAACGTCGCACTCCGCGAGGACGGCGACGTCTGGTGGGAGGGCCTCACCGACGAGGTGCCCGAGCACCTCACCGACTGGCGGGGCGAGCCCTGGACGCCCGCCTCCGGGACCCCGGCCGCGCATCCCAATGCGCGCTTCACCGCACCGGCCCAGCAGTGCCCGACCCTCTCGGCCGAGTGGGACGCCTTCGAGGGCGTGCCGCTGGACGCGATCGTCTTCGGTGGGCGCCGGGCGAGCAACGTGCCGCTGGTGACCCAGGCGACCTCCTGGCAGCACGGCGTGTTCCTGGGCGCGACCATCGCGTCGGAGAAGACGGCGGCCGCGGAGGGGACGGTCGGCGAGCTGCGCCGCGACCCGTTCGCGATGCTGCCCTTCTGCGGCTACAACATGGCCGACTACTTCGCGCACTGGCTCGCGGTCGGCGCGGACCTCGGCGAGAAGGCGCCCGCGATCTTCCAGGTCAACTGGTTCCGCAAGGGCGCCGACGGCTCCTTCCTCTGGCCCGGCTTCGGCGACAACGCGCGGGTGCTGCAGTGGCTCGTCCGGCGGATCGAGGGGCTCGCGGAGTCGCGGCCCAGCGCGATCGGCGACCTGCCGATGTCGATCGACACGCACAGGCTGAACCTCTCGGCCGCCGCGAAGGAGGAGCTGTTCTCCGTCCCGGTGGAGGCGTGGCTCGACGAGTGCGCCCTGACGGAGGCGTTCTTCGCCCGCTTCGGCGACCGCCTGCCGCCCGAGCTGACCGCCGAGCTGCGGGCGCTGCGGCTCCGGCTGCTCGCCGAGGAGCTGCCGGCCGCCCACGCGGCCTGATCCCGATCCCGCCGGCGGCGCGCCGGCGTCCCTGTGGCCCGCGGAGGGGAATCATCCCCTTCTTCGCATCCCCCTCCGCGGGTCCACTCCCCTCCGACCTTCATGCTGATCGAGTAGCCCCGCAGGGGCGTATCGAGATCCTCCACCGCCGAGCACGTGGGTCTCGATACGCCGCTGGCGCGGCTACTCGACCAGCATGTCGAGATCCCCCTCCTCCGCACGACCAGACGGGCACCATGGACGACCGCATCACCCTCCGCTTCCTCGCCGCGCCGCAGGACGCGACCGCCGACGGCCGGAGCGCCCAGGCCGGCCGCGTGCTCGAGTGGATCGACAAGGCCGGCTACGCCTGCGCGGTCGGCTGGAGCGGCGGCTACTGCGTCACCGCCTACGTCGGCAACGTGCACTTCACCCGGCCGATCGCCGTCGGCAATCTGATCGAGGCGACCGCGCAGGTCATCCACACCGGCCGCACGAGCATGCACGTGCTGGTGCGCGTCGCCCAGGCCGACCCGCGCACCGGGCGCTACGAGGAGGCGACGCACTGCCTCCTCATCTTCGTCGCCGTCGACGAGGAGAAGCGCCCGCGCCCGGTGCCGGAGTGGAGCCCCCGCACGATCGAGGACCTCGCCCTGGCCGAGGGCGCCGCCGCCCGCATCGACGGCCGGCGCGCGCTGCACGAGGTGATGCGCGCGCAGGAGTACACGGAGGCGGGGACCGGCCCGCGGATCGTCTTCCGCTTCCTGGCCGCGCCCGGAGACGTCAACTGGGGCGGCAACGCGCACGGCGGCATCGTGATGCGCTGGATCGACGAGGCCGCGAACGCCGTCGCGCAGGGCTGGAGCGGCCGCGACGCGGTCGCCG
This sequence comes from Rathayibacter sp. VKM Ac-2928, assembly GCF_022815545.1. Lineage (NCBI taxonomy): Bacteria > Bacillati > Actinomycetota > Actinomycetes > Micrococcales > Microbacteriaceae > Rathayibacter > Rathayibacter sp. VKM Ac-2928. The sequence goes on along the minus strand of NZ_JALGRU010000001.1, from coordinate 645,742 downwards.
TCTACTCCGGCGGCATCCACTTCTACCGGCCGGTGCGGATCGGGCACCTCGTCGAGGTGGAGGCGCGGCTGATCCACACCGGGCCGCGCTCGATGCACCTCGCGATCCACGTGCGCTCCGGCGACCCGCGGACCGGCGAGCTCGAGCTGACGACGCAGTGCATGAGCGTCTTCGTGGTGCGCGGCGACGACGGGGCGGCCGACGCTGTGCCGGCGCTCGAGCCGCGGAGCGACGAGGACCGCCGCCTGGACGAGCACGCGCGGGAGCTGATCCGGCTGCGCGCCGAGCTGCCGGCGCTGCCGGTCGGTATCGCGGCGACGCTCGCCTGACCGGTCGGCACTCCCGGGTCGCTAGGGTCGGAGCGTGAAGATCCTCGTCGTCAACGGCCCGAACCTGAACCTCCTCGGCACCCGCGAGCCCGCGGTCTACGGCTCCGACACGCTCGCGGATGCGGAGGCGCTCGCCACCCGCGCGGCGGAACGGCTCGGCCTCGAGATCGAGTTCTTCCAGAGCAACTCGGAGGGTGCGATCATCGACCGCCTGCACGAGGCGCGCGGCACGGCCGCCGGCCTGCTGCTCAACGTCGGCGCCTACACCCACACCTCGATCGCGATCCGCGACGCCGTCCTCGCCACCGAGCTGCCGCTGGTCGAGGTGCACGTGAGCAACGTGCACCGGCGCGAGGAGTTCCGGCGGCACTCCTACCTGTCGGACATCGCGGTCGCCGTGATCGTCGGTGCCGGCATCGCGGGCTACGGCTACGCGGTGGACGTCCTCGCGCGGACCCTGGGGGCGACGGCTCCGGACGCGTAGCTCCGGGGCGAGTCGCCGGGGCGTAGCGTCGGGGGCATGACGCCCTCCGACGCGACACCCTCCGCCTCTCCCGCCGAGCTCGGCCGCTCCTTCGGCTCGGCCGTCGACGCCTACGACCGCGGGCGCCCGGGCTACCCCGACGACGCGGTGGACTGGCTCATCGGGCACGCGCCCGCCCGGGTGGCCGGTGCCTTCGTGCCCGAGCGCGCGCGGGCGGCCGGCGCGGACGCCTCCGACCGGGTGCGCGTCGCGGACCTCGGGGCCGGCACCGGGAAGTTCACCGCGTCTCTGGTGGCGCGCGGACGCGACGTGACCGCCGTGGAGCCGGACGCGGCGATGCTGGAGCGGCTGACCGCGCAGCTGCCGTCGGTCCGGGCGCTGGCGGGGACGGCCGAGGCGATCCCGTTGCCGGACGCGTCCGTCGAGCTGGTCACCGCAGCGCAGTCCTGGCACTGGGTCGACCCCGAGCGCGCGAGCGCCGAGGTCGCGCGCGTGCTGGTCCCGGGCGGCGTGCTCGCGCTGGTCTGGAACATCCGCGACGAGTCCGTGCCGTGGGTGCGGCGCCTCGGCGAGGTCGCCGGCTCCTCGGCCGCCGAGCGCTTCGAGACGGTGCGGCCGCCGCTGGGCTCGGCGCTAGAGCGCGTCGCCTACGCCGAGTTCGACTGGAAGTACGAGCTCGACCGTCCGGCGCTGCTCGACATGTTCGCCTCGCGCAGCTACGTCATCGCGATGCCGGAGGAGGAGCGCGCCGCGGTCCTCGCCGCCGTCTCCGAGGTCGTCGACGCCCTGCCCGGCGACCGCGTCGCCATGCCGTACGCGACCCGCGTCACCATCGCCCGCCGCGCCTCCTAGCGCCTCATGTTGGTCGAGTGGCCGCGCCAGCGGCGTATCGAGACCCACCGCACTCCGAACACCTGGATCTCGATACGCCCCTCCGGGGCTACTCGATCAACATGGAAGCGGGCACCCGCACTGGGACGGCGGCGAGCACATCATGCTGGTCGAACAGCCGCGCCGGCGGCGGGGAATCATGCTGGTCGAGTAGCCCCGCAGGGGCGTATCGAGACCCACCATCACCGACTGGGCGGGTCTGCAGACTCGCGTTCCGACGGTGGTGGATCTCGATACGCCCTCTGAGAGGGCTACTCGATCAGCATGGCTTCCCCCTCCGTACGAGGCGATCTTCCCCAGGAGACCCCGCGTCAGACCTCGTTCGGGTCGCCGCCGACGCGGCCGGCGCGCTCGAGCGCGGTGATCGCGTCGCGCTCGTCGGACGTGAGCTCGAAGCCGAAGACGTCGATGTTCTCCACGATGCGGGCCTTCGTCGACGACTTCGGGAAGACGATGTGGCCGCGGTCGAGGTGCCAGCGCAGCACGACCTGCGCCGGCGTCACTCCGTGCGCCTCGGCCGCGCCGGTGATCACCGGCAGCTCGAGCAGCGGGTACTTGTTCTGCCCGAGCGGGCCCCAGGCCTCCGTCGCGATGCCGTGCTGCGCACCGAACGCGGTGACCGTGGGCTGCTGGTGGTACGGGTGCAGCTCGATCTGGTTGACGGCGGGGACGACCTCGGTCGCGGCGAGCAGTCGCTCCAGGTGCGGCACGAGGAAGTTCGAGACGCCGATCGAGCGGGTGCGTCCGGCGGCCTGCAGCTCCTGCATCGCCTCCCAGCTCTCGACGTAGCGGTCCTGCTTCGGCTTCGGCCAGTGGATGAGGTAGAGGTCGACGGCGTCGAGGCCGAGCTTCTCCAGGCTGGCGTCGAGCGCCCCGGCCGCCGTGTCGCGGCCCTGGTCGTCGTTCCACAGCTTCGTCGTCACGTACAGCTCGTCGCGCGCGATCCCGGAGGAGGCGAGCGCCCGCCCGACGCCCTCCTCGTTGCCGTAGATCGCCGCGGTGTCGATGTGCCGGTAGCCGGCCTCGAGCGCCTCGGCGACGATGCGCTCCGTCTCGGCGGGGTCGACCTGGAAGACGCCGAACCCGAGCTGCGGGATGCTCGTGCCGTCGTTGAGAGTGAGGGTGGGGATGCTGGTCATCCCTCCACCCTGCCAGCGGCCCCCGACACCGGGTACCGGGTTGCGCCCGGCGACCGGCGTCGGCGCGGGCGACTACCCTCGAAGGGCGCTCGCGAGGGCGCACCGATTCCGAGGAGGACCGCACGTGAGCATCATCGCCGCCGCAGACGGATCAGCGCTGGGCAACCCCGGCCCCGCGGGCTGGGCCTGGTACGTCGACGACGAGCGCTGGGCGGCCGGCGGCTGGTCGCACGGCACCAACAACATCGGCGAGCTCACCGCGGTCCTCGAGCTGCTCCGCGCCACCGCGCAGGAGAGCGAGCCCGTGCACATCCTCTGCGACAGCCAGTACGCCATCAAGGCCTGCACCGAGTGGCTGCCGGGCTGGAAGCGGAAGGGCTGGCGGAAGGCCGACGGCAAGCCGGTGATGAACGTCGAGATCATCAAGGCGCTCGACGAGGAGCTGCAGGGCCGCGCCGTCACCTTCGAGTGGGTGAAGGGGCACGCCAACCACCGGATGAACGAGGCCGCCGACGTGCGCGCCCGCGCCGCCGCGACCGCCTACCAGCGCCGCACGGCCGTGGACTCCGGGCCGGGCTGGCCGGGAGCCGCCCCCGCCGTGACGCCCGCCGTCGACACCGAGGACGCCCCCGCCACGCTGTTCTGACCCGACGCCTCGCGCTCAGGGCAGCCGCAGCATCCCGGTCGCGACGAGCTCGCGCACCCGCGGCAGCACGGAGTCCAGCACGGCGGCCTCCTCCACGTGCAGGAGCGAGGCCACCGCGGCCGTGATCGCCGCGATCGACAGCTCGCCGTCGCAGGCCCCGACGACCGCGGCGAGAGCCGTGTCCGCCTCCTCCACCCGGGCGAAGCCGCCGCCCTGGCGCAGCCGGAGCACGGTCGGGTCGTCGTTGCCCGGCCAGTAGTGCCGCTCCTCCGTCACGTCGCCGGCGACGACGAGCGCCAGCCGCGCGAGGTCGGCGTCGTCGAGCACCGACAGCGCGTCGAGCGCGTCGAGGCAGTGCGCGAGGTGCCCGCCCAGCCCCGCGGTCGCGAACGCCGCATCGAGCCGCTCGAGGCGGCGGATCGGCGGCCGAGGCGTCGCGGGGAGCCGCAGGGTCGCGTAGCCGAAGCCGACTCCGGTCACGCCGCGCCGCTCGAAGTCCTCGAGCCACGCGTCGACGAGGGCGTCGGACTCCGCGCCGCGGGTGGTCCCGCCGTCGCGGATCCAGGTCTCGGCGTAGATCGCCGGATCCTGCTGCTCGCGCTCCACGATCCAGACGTCGAGCGGCGAGGCGGTGCCGTCCATCCAGGCGGCTAGTCCGGCGTGCCCGGGTTCGAGCGCCTGCTCGAGCGGGCTGCGGTCGTCGGCCAGCCAGGCGCGGACCCGGTCGAACGCGTCCGCGTCGGCCCGGTACTCCCAGTTGCCGAGCAGCTGCGCGACACCGCCCGGCACCAGGTGCTCGGCGGCGCCGACGATCACCCGACGGACGATCTCGTCGCCCTCGAGGCCGCCGTCGCGGTACTCGTAGGCGGGGACGCCCGCGGTCCGCGGCGTGATCACGAACGGCGGGTTGGTGACGATCTGGTCGAACCGCTCCCCCGCGACCGGCTCGTAGAGGCTGCCGTGCCGGAACTCGATCGAGTCGATGCCGTTCAGCGCCGCATTGAAGGCCGCGATCGCCAGCGCGCGGTGCGAGACGTCGGTCGCGACCACGCGGTCGGCGTGCCGGGAGGCGTGCAGCGCCTGGATCCCGCAGCCCGTGCCGAGGTCGAGCAGGCTGCCGACCGGCCGCTGGATCATCAGCCCGGCGAGGGTCAGGCTCGCGCCGCCGACGCCGAGCACGTGGTCCTCGTCGAGCGGCCGGCCGAGCGCGAGCTCGCCGAGATCGGAGGCGATCCACCAGGAGGCGGCGCCGTGCAGGTCGACGAGGTCGTAGGGCCGCAGGTCGAGCGCGGCGGTGACCACCGCTCCGGCCTCGGAGCGGACGAGCTCCAGCTCCAGGGCGCCGTCGAGACCGAGCGACGGGAACGCCGCCGCCGCCTGCTCCGTCGGCACCGGATCGGCGAGGAGGAACAGCCGGGCCAGCGTGGCCAGCGGCCCGCAATCGCCGCTGCGCTCGAGCGCCCGCCGGGCCGGGACCCGGTCGCCGCGGTGCAGCGCCTCGCCCGCGGCCTCGCCCCACAGCTCGCGGACGGCGTCGACGCGGTAGCGGGCACGGGTGAGGTCGTCGCCGAGGAGCGCGATGCGGGCTCGGTCGAGCTGGTCTGCTGGCTGCACCGCTCCATCCTCGTGCACACCCGGAGCCCGGACGGTGCGGCTGCGGTGCAGAACATCAGCTGCGAGCCGAGTTCGTCGCTCATCGCCGATGAAGGACCTTCTCAGCTGATGTTCTGCGCGCAATACGATCGACTCATGCCCCTCACTGGAGAATACGAACCGAGCACGTCCGCCTGGGCCCGCGAGCAGGCGGAGCTCTACGAGGCCACCGGCGGCGCGGAGGGCAACCTCCTCCGCGGCAAGCCGATCATCGTCCTGACCACGGTCGGCGCCCGCAGCGGCAAGCTGCGCAAGACCGCGCTGATGCGCGTCGAGCACGACGGCTCCTACGTCGTCGTCGCCTCGAAGGGCGGCGCGCCCGAGCACCCGGTCTGGTACCTGAACATGGTCAAGGAGCCGCACGTCGAGCTGCAGGACGGCCCGGTGAAGAAGGACTACACCGCGAGCGTCCTCGAGGGCGACGAGCGTGCCGCCTGGTGGGAGCGCGCGGTCGCGGCCTGGCCCGACTACGCCGAGTACCAGACGAAGACCGACCGGCAGATCCCGCTGGTGCTGCTCACGCCCTGGTCCTGACCCGGCCGGCCGTCACTCCGGAGCGACGACCGTCGTCTCCGGAGTGACGTCGTCCGTCCCCGGCGCGTCGCGCTCCGGCTCCACCCGGGCCGCGATGAGCGCCAGCACCCGCGGGTGCGACAGCAGCACGAAGTGCCCCACCACCGACACCGCGATGTTCTCGCGTGCGCCGGCGAGGCGGCTCCCGCCGGGGATGTACTGGTCGCGCATCCCGTAGATCGAGACGATGCGCCGGTCGGCGTCGCGCTCGGCCAGCAGCGTCCGGATCACGGGCCGGTGCGGGCCGAACTCGCGCAGCGCCCGGGCCGGCGCGATCCGGGCGAGCGGTGAGCCGTTGAACGGCGTCGAGACGGCGATCATCCGGTCGATCCGGCCCTCGTCGCGGTCGTCGACGACCATCATGTGCTTGCCGATCAGGCCGCCCTTGCTGTGCGCGACGACGACGACCCCGCGCAGGTCGCGCTCGCGCAGGTACTCCTGCCCGAGCGCGGCCGACGCGACGATCGGCCGGGTGTTGTAGCCGAGCGCGGGCAGCACGTGGATCGGGTGCCCGGCCGCGTGCAGCCGGTCGGCGATCGGCCGCAGGAACTGCCAGGTCTCGTAGATCCCGGGGATCAGCAGGACGGGCGCGCCGTCGCCCGAGGCGTAGCGCGAGACGTCCCAGCCCTCGCGCAGATGCGTGAACCGCGATCCGTAGGCGTAGCGGTAGTCGCGCAGATAGGCCGCGCGCAGCGAGGCGGACGAGCGCCGCGGGCGCCCCCGCTCAGGCGCCGGCATAGGCCGCTTCGAGGGCGGCGACGTCGAGCTTCGTCATCCCGAGCATCGCCTGCAGCGCCCGCGCCGCGCCCTCCGCGTCGGAGCCGCCGAGCAGGGTCGCGAGCGCGGTCGGCACGATCTGCCAGGACAGCCCCCAGCGGTCACGGAGCCAGCCGCAGCGGCTCTCCTCGCCGCCGTCGGCGATCAGCGCGTCCCAGAGCCGGTCGACCTCGGCCTGGTCCTCGACCGAGACCTCGATCGAGACCGCCTCCGTGAACGGGAAGCGCGGGCCGGCGTTCATCGCCCGGAAGAGCTGCCCGTCGAGCTCGAAGGTCACGACGGTGACGGTGCCCGGCGAGGGCGAGCCCTCGGGCAGCACCTCGGTGCTCAGGATGCGCGAGTTCGGCACGAGCTCGGTGTAGAACTCGGCCGCCTCCCTCGCCTGGTCGTCGAACCACAGGAACGTGCTGACTGCACCCATGCCGGCCTCCTCGTCGATCCCCAGTGTGCCCCGTCGCGGGCCGGAGCGGTCGGAGCCGCCGACGTGTCAGCGGCCCGAGCGTCAGAGCGGGTTGACCCCGAACGCGGTCGCGAGCTTGTCGATCTTCTTCGCCCGGCCCAGTCGCGGCAGGTCGCTGCCGTCGCGGATGACGCGGCCGCGGGCCTCGAAGTCGTCGAGGAAGTCGCGCGCCCAGGCCACGTCGGACGGGGTCGGGCTGATGACCTCGTTGATGACCGCGAGCTGCTCGGTGTCGAGGCAGAGCTTGCCGGTGAGGCCGAGCGAGACGGTGAGCGCGGACTGCTCGCGCAGCACCGGGTGGCTGTTGGAGACGGTCGGGCCGTCGATCGGGCCGGGCAGGTCGCCGATGCGCGAGGCGACGACGAGGCGCGAGCGCGGGTAGGCCATCGCCAGGTCGTCGGCGCTGGTGCCGGTGTCGCGGCGGTAGTCGCCGCTGCCGAAGGCGAGGCGGAAGGTCCCGCGGGCGCGGGCGATCGAGACCGCCTCCTCGATGCCGAGGGCCGACTCGACCAGCGCGAGCACCGGGGTCGCGCCGCCGAGGCGATCGAAGGTCTCGGTGACGTGCTCGCCGGCCTCGGTCTTCGCGAGCATGACGCCGGCCAGGCCGGGCAGGCCCTTCAGCGCGTCGACGTCGTCCGACCAGAACGGGGTGGAGTGGTCGTTGATGCGCACCCAGGCGCGCTTCTCGCCGCTGAGCCAGGCGGCGACGTCGGCGCGCGCCTCGGGCTTGGCCTTCGGGTCGACCGCGTCCTCGATGTCGAGGACGACCTGGTCGGCACGCGAGGCGTGCGCCGCGTCGAAGGTGTCCGTGCGGGTCGCGTTGACGAGCAGCCAGGAGCGGGCGATCTCGGGGGCGACGTCGCGCCCCTTGCGCTTCAGGCCGGTCTCGCCGGAGGGGGTGGAGGTGGTGGGCAGCGTCACGTGAGCAGGTCCTTCCGGTGGCGCGGTCTTCGCACCGCGAGCCCCGCCGCTCAGCGACGGTGCCGGGGTCCAGGGTAACGGCTCGGGGCGGAGCGGACGCGTCAGCGCCGCTCCCACAGCGTGATCGTCGCGGTCGGCACGGTCGAGGCGGGGCCGGCCTCGAAGCCCTCCGCCGCGAGCCAGTCGAAGGCCGCCGGGTCGGAGGCGGGAGCGGCGGTCCAGACGCGCTGCTCGCCCCCGAGGGCGGCCCGCAGCGCGTCGTCCTCGAGCAGGACGTCGGAGTAGGTGCCCGTCGTGGCGTACGAGCGCTCGAGGGCGACGTCGTCGAGCCCGGCGAAGGCCGAGGGGTAGGCGGCGAGGGCGATCCGCGGCCGCAGCGACACGGTCCCGCTGTCGCCGAGGAGGAACGCGTCGCCCGGGCGCGCGCCGGCCTGGATCGTCTGCGCGAGGGCGCGGAGGTCCTGTCCGGCCGGCTTGCCGGTCTCCGTCCGCATCAGGACGAGCGCCGGCAGCGCCGCGACCGCGAGGGCACCGACGAGGACGCCCGCCGTCACCGGCCGCCAGGAGGCGAGGGCCAGCCCCAGCGCCGTCGCCAGCGCGGGCGAGCTGAGGCTGAGGTAGCGCGGGGTGAACATCGGCTCGATCAGCGCGGTGCCGAGGAGCAGGACCGCGGCCGGCAGGAGCAGCCAGACGGCCAGCACGAGGACGAGCGGCGCGTGAACCGCCCCCGCCCCGGTCGCGCGCGACCGCACCGCTCGCGTCCGGACCGCCGCGACGACCAGCAGCCCCACGGCGAGCGCCGCCAGCCACCACGCCGAGCCGAAGAACGACTCGACGACCACCGTGTAGGCGTTCACCTGCTGCGAGCGGAGCCAGCCGATCTGCCCGCTCTGCCCCGCCGCCGTGAGGATCACCGGGCTCGCGACGCCGACCGACAGCACTGCGCCGAGCACACCGGCCCCGAACGCCCTGTCACGCCGGGGCCCGACGGCCGCCGCGAGCAGCACGAAGGCCGGCAGCACGAGCACGCAGTAGAGGAAGACGGCGTTCGCGAGCCCCGCCACCGCGACGAACGCGACCCAGCGCAGCACCCCGCCGTCCTGCGCCGCTCGGACCACCAGAACCGCCGCCCACACGACGAGCGCCGTGGCGAGCGCGGAGGAGCGCGCCTCCGTCCCGTTGAACGACGTCCGGGGCAGCAGCACGAACACGATCGCGGCGAGCAGCGCGGCCCGCGGCCGGCCCAGCGAGCGCAGGAGCACCAGCACGCCCGCCGCTCCCGCCCCCGCCGCGAGGGCGGACGGCGCGCGCACGGCCAGCTCCGACTCCCCCGCGATCGCGATCCAGCCGTGCATCAGCAGCGCGTAGACGACGTGCACGGCGTCCTTCTGCTGCGCGAAGGCGAGCAGCTCGGGCAACGGGAGCCGCGCGAGGCGCAGGGTCGCGGCCTCGTCGTTCCAGTAGGAGGGGATCCAGGAGCCGACCAGGGTCAGCAGCGTCGCGACGACGAGCACGAGACCCGCCGGGATCGACTCCGCCCCGACCCCTCGGGCCCTCATCCCCCACCGCACCGTCCCACCGTAGGGGCGGCCGGCGTCGCTCAGAGCCCGGCGCGCTCCGCGAGGCCGGCCGAGAACGCGGCCTGCCCCGCGTGCTGCGTGTCGTCGTCGATCACCGAGACGAGCCGCACCGCGAGGGTCACCGGCGGGTCCCAGTCCTCGTCGACCACGCGGGCGAGGTCGGCGTCCTCCAGCGTGTCGAGGTAGGCGAGCGTCTGCCCGTGCACGGCGTCGTAGTACTCGGCGAGCAGCTCGGCCGGCACCGCGGCGAGCGCCGCGACCTCGGCCGGTTCCATCCCGTAGCCGTTCGTCTCGGCCGGGAACGGCAGGCCCGAGCGATCGTGGAAGCCGCCGGAGATCCAGACCTGCTCGCGGCCGGCGAGCGGGGCGAGGTGGTCGTCCTGCACCCGGGTCAGGTGCCAGACGAGCCAGGCGGCGGAGTTGGCCTGCGCGTCGGCCCGGAAGCCGAGCCGCTCGGGGGTGCTGTCGTCCAGCACGGCGTGCACAGTGCCGTGCACCCGGTCGAAGGCGTCGCGGAGGAAGTCGATGGCTGCAGTCATCACGCCAGTCTGCTCGGCGCGCCCGTGCCGCGTCACCCCCTCCCGAGTGCTCGGAGGATCCCCGGAGGCGGGTGCCGGATACTCGCAGCGTGACCTCCGGAACCTCGAACCTGGCGATGAAGCCGTGGCTGACCTCCTACGCGGAGGGCGTCCCGGCCGAGATCGACCCGCCCACGCAGACCCTCGTCGATCTGCTCGAGGACTCGGTGGCCCGCTACAAGCGCGGCATCGCGCTCGAGTTCTTCGGCGCCGAGACGAGCTACGCCGAGCTCGGCGAGAAGGTCGCCCGGGCCGCGGAGGGGCTGCGCCGCCTCGGCGTGCGCGCCGGCGACCGCGTCGCCCTGGTGCTGCCCAACTGCCCCGAGCACGTGATCGCGTTCTACGCGGTGCTGCGGCTCGGCGCGATCGTCGTCGAGCACAACCCGCTCTACACGCCGCGCGAGCTGCGTCGGCAGTTCGAGGACCACGGTGCCCGCGTCGCGGTGGTCTGGAACAAGACCGCCGACGTCATCGCCGCTCTGCCCGCCGACCTCGGCGTCGAGCGCGTCGTCTCGGTCGACCTCACCGCGTCCTTCCCGCTCGGCAAGCGCCTCGCCCTGAGGCTGCCCCTGGCGAAGGCGCGGGAGGCGCGCGCCAAGCTCACCACGAGCCCGCGCACCCGCTCGCTGATCCCCTTCGACCGCCTCCTGGGCGGCCGCCGGATCGCCCGCTCGCACCCGCGCCCGGCGCTCGCCGACACCGCGCTGCTCCAGTACACGAGCGGCACCACCGGCACGCCGAAGGGCGCGATCCTCTCCCACGCCAACCTCCGCGCGAACGCGCTGCAGGGCCAGGCCTGGGTGCCCGGGCTGCGCGAGGGCGACGAGACCTTCTACGCGGTCCTCCCCCTCTTCCACGCCTACGGCCTCACGCTCTGCCTGACGTTCGCGATCAGCATCGGCGCCAAGGTCGTGCTCTTCCCGACCTTCGACGTCGGACTGGTCAAGGCCGCCGCCAAGAAGTCGCCGCCCACCTTCCTGCCCGCCGTGCCGCCGGTCTACGACGCGCTGGCCCGCGCCTCCGAGCGCGGTGAGCTCGGCCTGCGCGGCATCCGCTTCGCGATCTCGGGAGCGATGAGCCTGCCCGTCGCGACCGTCGACCGCTGGGAGCGCGCGAGCCGCGGACTCCTCGTCGAGGGCTACGGGATGACCGAGAGCTCGCCCGTCGCGCTCGGCAACCCGGTCGGCCCCAGCCGCCGGCCGGGCACGGTCGGCGTTCCGTTCCCGAGCACCCGGATCCGCCTGGTCGACCCGGCCGACCCCTCCGTCGACCGCGGACCCGGCGAGTCCGGCGAGCTGCTGCTGCAGGGACCGCAGGTGTTCCAGGGCTACTGGAAGCGCCCCGAGGACACCGCGGCGACGCTCCTGCCCGACGGCTGGCTCCGCACCGGCGACATCGCCACGGTCTCGGCGGACGGCTTCGTCACGATCGTCGACCGGGCGAAGGAGCTGATCATCACGGGCGGCTTCAACGTCTCGCCGTCCGAGGTGGAGGGCGTGCTCGAGTCGCACCCGGACGTCGTGCGCGCCGCGGTCGTCGGCCTGCCCCGCGCGGAGGGCGGCGAGAGCGTCGCCGCCGCCGTCGTGCTGCGCGCCGGGACGGTCGTCGAGGCCGAGGCGCTGCGCGACTTCTGCCGCCTGCACCTGACGGCCTACAAGGTGCCGAAGCGGGTGGTGACGGTCGACGCGCTGCCGACCTCGCTGATCGGCAAGGTGCTGCGCCGCGAGGTGCGCGAGACGCTGCTGGGCTGAGCCGGCCGGCTCTTCCCTCTTCCCGGTCACAGCTCGATGGATCACAGCTCGACTGGTCACAGCTCGACTGGTCACAGCCCGATGAAGGAGAACGCCATGACGCGATTCGTGCAGTACACCGAGAACGGCGGCCCCGAGGTGCTCGAGGTCGTCGAGGCGCCCGAGCCCGAGGCCCCCGAGGGAGGCGTCGTCGTCGCGATCCGCGCGGCCGGCGTGAACCCGATCGAGTGGAAGATGCGCTCCGGCATCCGCCCCGGGCCGCCCTTCCCCCGCCGCCTCGGCTCGGACGGCGCCGGCGTGATCACCGCTGTCGGCGCGGGCGTCTCCGGCTGGAGCGTCGGCGACGAGGTGATCGTGAGCAGCGCGGTCGGCACCTACGGCGAGTCCGTCGTCGTCGCGCCCGAGAGCCTCGACGGCAAGCCCGCGGGCCTCGGCTTCGAGGAGGCCGCCGCGCTCGGCGTCCCGATCAGCACCGCCTACCAGGCGGTCGTCTCTCTCGGTGTGGCGGAGGGCTCGGTCTTCCTCGTGCACGCGGGCGCGGGCGCCGTCGGCCAGGCCGCGGTGCAGTTCGCGGTGGAGCGGGGCGCGCGGGTGATCGCGACGGCGAGCCCGGCCAACCACGAGCGGCTGCGCGAGCTCGGCGCCGAGCCCGTCGCGTACGGACCCGGCCTCGAGGAGCGCCTGCGCGCGGCGGCTCCCGGCGGAGTGGACCGCGTGCTCGATGCCGCGGGCACCGACGAGGCGCTCGCCGCCTCCCTCGCGCTGGTCAGCGACCCCCAGCACGTCGGCACCGTCGTCGTCGGCGCGCGGGCGGCCGAGCTGGGCATCCGCGCCTGGATGGGCGGCAGCCCCGTCCCGCTGACCGACGAGGAGAAGGCGCTGCGCCGCGAGGGCATCCCCCGCGCAGCGCAGCTCGCCGCCGACGGCCGCTTCTCGATCGAGCTCGGCCCGCGCTTCGCCCTCGACGACGTCGCCAACGCCCACCGCCTCAGCGAGGACGGCCACACCCGCGGCAAGATCCTCCTCGTCCCCTGACCCACCGCTGATCGAGCACCCCGCCCACTGCATGCTGACCGAGCGACCCGCGCACCTCATGCGGATCGAGCACTACGCGCACCACATGCTGATCGAGCACTACGTGCACCACATGCTGATCGAGCACTACGTGCACCACATGCTGATCGAGTAATACGCGCACCACATGCTGATCGAGTAGCCCGCGCAGCGGGCGTATCGAGATCCACCAGCTTCAGAACGCGAGTCTGCAGCCCCGCCCTGCTGATGACACCGGGTCTCGATACGCCCCTGCGGGACTGCTCGACCAGCAAGAGTGCAGATGCCTCCGCCAAAGCGACCCGCCCCAGGATGCAGATGCATGCTGATCGAGTAGCCCGCGCAGCGGGCGTATCGAGATCCACCCGCCGACGAAGGAGTCCCGCCATGACCACCGACGACACCACCCCCGTCATCCTCGGCGGTGCCCGCACCCCCTTCGCCCGCTTCCAGGGCGCCTTCGCCCCGCTCTCCGCGGTCGAGCTCGGCGCCGCCGCCGTCCGCGCCGCCCTCGAGCGCTCCGGGGCCCGCCCCGCCGACATCGACGCCGTGATCCTCGGCCAGGTCATCCAGGCCGGCGCCGGCCAGGGCCCCGCCCGGCAGACCGCGACCCGCGCCGGCCTCGGCTGGGACGTCCCCGCCACCACGATCAACAAGCTCTGCCTCTCCGGCCTCACCGCCGTCATCGACGCCGCCCGCCTCATCCGCACCGGCGAGGCCTCCGTCGTCGTCGCCGGAGGTCAGGAGTCGATGACGAACACGCCGCACCTCCTGCTCGGCGCCCGCTCCGGCCTCGGCGTCGGCGCGCGGCCCCTCGAGGACGCGCTCCTGCACGACGGCCTCCTCGACCCCTTCGACGACCGGATGATGGGCCGCGTCACCGACGACGGCAACGCCGAGCGCGGGATCCGCCGCGAGCGCCAGGACGCCTACGCCGCCCTCTCGCACCAGCGCGCGGCGGCCGCCCGCGACTCCGGAGTCCTCGCCGAGGAGATCGTGCCGGTCGAGGTCCCGCAGCGCCGCGGCCCGGACCTCCTGGTCTCCGAGGACGACGGCATCCGCCCCGAGACCACCGTCGAGATCCTCGCGGGCCTCCGCCCCGCCTTCAGCCCCGAGGGAACCATCACCGCCGGCAGCTCCTCCCCGATCACCGACGGCGCCGCCGCCCTCGTCATCGCGAGCAAGGGCTGGGCTCTCTCGCGCGGCCTGCCCTGGCTCGCCGAGATCGCCGAGCACGGCCAGGTCGCCGGCCCGGACAACTCGCTGCACTCGCAGCCCTCCGCCGCGATCCTCCGCGCCCTCGCCCGTCGCGGGGCGACCGTCGCCGACCTCGACCTGATCGAGATCAACGAGGCCTTCGCCTCGGTCGTCCTGCAGTCCGCCGACGACCTCGGCGTGCCGCCCGAGTCGGTCAACCTCGACGGCGGCGCCATCGCCCTCGGCCACCCCGTCGGCGCCTCGGGCGCCCGCCTCGCCCTGCACCTCGCCCTCGCCCTCCGCCGCCGCGGAGGCGGCCTCGGCGCCGCCGCCCTCTGCGGTGGCGGCGGCCAGGGCGAGGCCCTCCTCCTCCGCGCCTGACGCCCCCGCGAGATGCCACTTGTGCACGCCTTTCGCGGCGTGTCGCGTGCACAAGTGGCATCTCGCGGGGAGTGTCAGCCCGCCCGGCTACGCTCGCGGGATGAGCATCCTCAGCGCGGACGGCCTCGAGTTCGTGACCCAGCGGCACCTGGCCACCCTGTCGACCCCGTGGCAGCAGGGACGCCTGCACGTCGTCGCCGTCGGCTTCACCTACGAGGACGGCGTCGTCCGCGTCATCACCTCGCGCGAGAGCCAGAAGGTGCTGAACGTCCGCCGCGGCGGCACCGCGACGGTGAGCCAGGTCGACGGCATCCGCTGGCTCAGCCTCGGCGGCCCCGCCTCGATCGAGGAGGACCCGGATGCCGTCGCGCACGCCGTAGAGCTGTACTCGCAGCGCTATCGGACGCCCCGCGAGAACCCGCTCCGCGTCGCGATCCGCATCGACGTCGACTTCGCCCTCGCCTCCTCGGGCCTGCGCGCGGAGTAGCCCCGTGCACTCCCCCGACGCGCTGCGGGCCGACGGCACCGTCTCGTCGCTGCGGACCTACCGCTACGTGCGGGTGTCACTGGTGGCCGCCGTGCTGTTCCTCGGCGTCGGAGTGACGTGGCACCTCGTCGCGCTCGGCCCGCTGCGCTCGATCAGCGCCGCCTACTACACCCCCGTGCGCTCGATCTTCGTCGGCTCGCTGTTCGCCGTCGCGGTCGGCCTCGTCGTCCTCGCCGGGCGCAGCCTCCGCCGCACGCTGCTCGTGATCGCCGGGTTCACCGCTCCCGTCATCGCTCTGGTGCCCGCGCCGATCCCCTCCGACGAGCTGGAGCTGCTGACGGGCACCGGCTGCCCCGCGGGCGTCGCGCGCTGCGTCGCCCCCGGCACGGAGGACGCGATCGCCGTCGGGATGCTCGCCTACCTCGTCGTCGCCGCGGCGGCCCTGGTCGCCTCGCTCGCCTTCCTCGCCGTCGACCGCGCGCTCGACCGCGGCGCCTGGCTGCGCGCCGGCGGTGCCGCCGTGCTGCTCACCGCCCTCGCTGTCTTCTCCACTACCCCGGCCTTCGCCGACCTCGGCCACTACGCCGCCGCCGCGCTCTTCTTCCTGCTCATCGCGGCCGTCGCCGGGATCCACGCCCATGCCGTGCGCTCGCAGGGCGTCCGCGGACCGGGCTCGCTCCGCGCCTACTCGCTCGCCTACTCCGCGCTCGCCGTCCTCCTGGCCGCGGTCGACGCCGCCGCGATCGTCCTGCTGCTGACCGGCCGGGCCTCGGCGCTCCTCGGCGAGCAGTGGCTGCTGATCGTCGAGGCCGTCGCCCTCGCCCTCTTCACCGCCTTCTGGATCCTGCAGACCATCGAGAACTGGCGCGACCCGGACGCGGCGGCCCGCTTGTCAAATGTGCCACCTACTTGACCTTCAGCGAGTAGAGCCATCAGTCAGCTCTCGTAAGTACTATTACGTAAGTCGCCACCTAGAAAGAAATATCAGCCCTGAATCAAGTCCTGCTTTTAGTACACCAAAACTTGCCCGCCACGGTGCATTACCCCCCCTTGGAGGGCAGGCCAGACATTCATAGGTAGTTTCACCTAGGAGTCGCGGAATCTGGCGGAGGCGATGCTGCTAGCCTGTGTTCAAACTTTATGGGGGAAAATAATGCAATCGTCATCGACCCACTGGGTATTGCGTCGACAGCACATCGGCGGCCTTACGAACCTGGTTAGGCTGCTCTTAGGTCTACTGACTTTAGTGGGGTCCTCTGTCGGCACATTCGCCATACTAAAGAGTCCTGCCGCTGAAGCAGGAGGGTCTGCCATACTTCTCGGTTCGGTAGTGATCTTGCTTTTTGCCCTGGCGGGGAGACTCCCTGAGAAGCTCTCTGGTGGCGGTGTATCTATTGAATTCCAACCCGACAGCGTCAGACAGATTCTCGCGCTCATCCAGTCCGAATCCCCCGACCTAGCAAAGGACGTTGAGGATATCATTCGCAGCGGCATTAGGCCAGGCCAGGCGTCTGAGTCTGTACTGGACTCTGCAGACGATGATCGGGCCGCTGACGCTTCCTTCGAATCAGACGTACGCTCCGCTCTCAAAGCCAAGATCTTCCAGGCGGATGTTGGGGAAGACGTTCCCGTTCTAGGTGCCAGCGTTGGTCGCCCCCCGATCGTCGACATGAAAGGGCAGATTGGAGGCAATGAAGTCGTTGTGGAAATCAAGAGCACATGGACTTCTTCAGTCTCGGAAATTACGAGGAGGCGAATCAAGCGGATCCTTGATGCTGGTGTCGCTACTCAAGCTATCGTGGTAGTTCGATCCCACCTTCTCGAATCAGCTCGTCGTGACTTTGCCGGCCAGTCGAGCGTCGCGGTCGTGAGTCGGGATGAAATCGCCGAGATTCCTCGCATATTGAAGGCGGCAGAGGCTAACCGAAAGTAGATGAATCAGAAGACGATTTGTACTGCTACAGGTTCTAACGCCGTTCTCGAATCGCAGAAACTCTCGGCTCCTCCCGTTGCTAGGACTAGACGCTTGGGAAATATGCGCACACCCTTTTGCCCGGCCTTCTCGGCGGCTGGACACAACCTCGATAACCTCGCCTCGTTCAGCTTCCGACAAGAACTGGAAGGTTCTGTGGCCACCGTCGCGACGGGCGCCTACAGGCTGTCGCCCACGCTCACCGTTCTCGAGTTCACGGGTTTCCAGGACCGCCGTCAGCGCTCCGCCGCGTAGCGGAACAGGTGCTTCTCCCGCACGAGGAGAGTCCCCGCGGCGCAGCCCGCGGCCGTCGCCGCCGAGGCCAGGACGAGCAGACGGAGGCAGCCGTGCAGCAGGGCGGCCCGATCGCCGGGGCTCTCGGGCAGAGCGAGAACGAGCACGCCGACCGGGATCACGGCCCAGGCAGCGGCCAGCCAGAGCGCGTTCTCGGCCAGGAGTTGCACCAGCAAAGCCGATCGACGGACGCCGATGTGCAACGCCGAGGCCAGCTCGAGGCGACGAAGGCGGACGAGTATCGCTCCGAGTACGACTCCAACCACTGCCGCACTCGGCACCGCGAGAAGGGAAGGTCTGGTGCGGACCGCCTCGCCGACGTCGTAGGGCTCGCCCAGTCGGGAGTTCAACCGACTTGCGGACGGCTTCTCGACCGGACTCGGAGCGACTGCGGTGAGGAGGAACGACGCCGTGGGTGATTGGACGAAGGGGACATCGAGCCAGCAGGCGTCGAACACCCCGTCCGCCGGCACGACGACGAGGACCGACCAGCCGAGTCCGGGCAGGCGGCCGTCGTCGGGGTAGTCGAAGATCCCCGCGACCGCGACGGGACCCGCCGTCGTCGCCACCGTCTGGCCGACGTCGCTGCCGAGGGCGACCGCGACCTCCCGGGAGAGGAGCAGACCGGCGATAGCGGGATCGACCCGGTGCAGCAGGAGGTCGACGAAGTGCGGTGTCACGTGTCGGCTGGGGACCGTCGTGGACGGCAGCGCCTCGAAGACGACCCCTCCACCGTCGGACATCGCGCCCGCCGCTCCGGCCCCCGCCACTCCGGCGAGCCTCTCGCAGGCCCTGCCGGAGATGCCATGCGTCGACACCACCGTGCTGATGGTCGCACCGGCGGAGTGGAACGCTCGAAACTCGGCCATGATCGACCTCACCGTTATCGCGTCGTAGAGGCAGAGCGCTCCGATGACGACGACGAACGACACCAGCGCGAGGATCGGCCTGCTCGTGCGGGTGGCCGTGCTGCGGAGCGCCTCGGTGAGGACGGACGAGAGCCGCACTAGGGCGCCAGCTCGATGGCCGTCTCGCAGGCTGCCGCAGCACGCCGATCGTGCGTCGCCACGACGACGATGCTCCCGCCGCTCGAGACGTGGCCAAGCACCTCGATGACGGTCTCCGCACTCCTCGAGTCGAGCTGCGCGGTCGGCTCGTCGACGAGCAGCAGGTCGGGAGCGGAGGCGACCGCCCGCGCGAGCATGAGCCGCTGCGCCTCCCCGCCGGAGAGCCGCGCAAACGGCGTCGCGGCGCGCTCCGCCAGACCGAAGGTGCTGAGCAGTGCCTCGGCGTGGACCTGGGCCGACCACCGTCGTTCGCCCCTCGCGAGGAAGGGGAGCACGACATGGTCGAGTGTCGAGCGCCTCGCGGTGCCGTGCGGGTTCTGCAGCACCCGGCCCGTCCGCGCGACGCCGCAGGTCCGGACGGTTCCGAGCGAGGGCGCGAGGGATCCTGCCAGGATCCCGAGCAGCGTCGACTTCCCCGAGCCGGAAGGACCGGTCAGTGCATAGGTCCGCGACGGCAGGAGGAGTCGGCTCACCGGAGCGAAGAGCGGTGCGCGGGCGTCGAACGAATGACTCACCGCCACCAGCTCGACGAAGACCGCGCTGGAGTCGAGTTTCTCGGCGGACTCCCGATTCCGACCGTTCAGCATCCTCCCGTCCTCTCCGGGGCCGTGCTGATCCGCGCGGGTGGCTCGGGTGAGGCGAAGCGGACGAAGGACTTCCCGAGCTCGGACGCCACGACCTCGACGGCGACCGCCTCACCTCCGGCCAGCACGCAGCCGTGGCGCCCCTCGAGGGCGTAGATCGCGGCCGGAGGGACAGCCCAGGTCTCGATCGGCACCGCCAGTTCGAGGGTCGCGTCCAGCACGACCGTGGCGCTGCCGCCTGCGGCGCTTGCACTCCCGCCCGCGCTGGAGCCGACTGCTCGAACCGCCTGCTCGAACTCCGCCGACGACCGCAGCAGGCGGAGGTCCTCCGCGGACCGGATCGCCCCGAGACCATCCACGGCCAACGGATGCTCCGCGACGAGCACGACGCGCTCACCGGGCAGGAGATCACCGGGGACGGGATCGACCGCTGCCGCCGTCACTGGCGACTCCAGCTCGGCGATCGCCGCGCCGGACTCCACCGTGGTCCCGAGCTCGACGGAGCAGCCCGCCGCTTGAGCCGTCGGGGATGGCAGCCAGATGAGGCTCTCCCTTGCGATGACGTCCGGCTCCGTCGCCGCACCCAGCTCGCGCAGCCGCGTGTCGACGAGCTTCACCGACGTCTGCCCGAGGACGCCGTCCGCCCGGACTGCGTGACCCAAGCGGCGGAGTTCGTTTTGGAGCGCGAGCACGTCGTCTCCGGTGTCGCCGACGCGGAGGTCCCGGTAGAGCGGCATCACAGTGGCGATGCTGAGGAGCCGCGAGCCGTCGACCGCGAGCACGCTGCCCCAGGAGTCGATGGCGGCCCCGGGTGCGCAGTCCAGCGCCGTGATCGTGCCGGAGCGCCGCACCTGCAGCTGCTCTCGTGCGCCCTGCTCGACCGCGATCTTCACGGCCCGCGCATCGACCGTCGATTGGGCCGTCGGCTCGAACTCCGCAGGAGCGGAGGTCGGGAACGCGACCGACGGCGGCACCTCCGGCGTCGCCGCCACGGTCAGAGCGATCGCGACGGCGGCGCCGGCGAGGACGACGGCCGCGAGGACGACGAGGCCGGGTCCGCCTTTGTCACCCATGCTCGAAGAACCAACGGATCGCGAGCAGCGGCTGGTCCCCGACTGCGAGTAGACGGCTCACGAGCCGACTCCCAGGGGATCGATTCGGCACCCCTGCAGCGCCTCCCGCCCCGCGGCCTCGTCGACGAAGGGGAAGTCATCGTGCGACGTGTCGTCCGCGTAATCACCCTTCGAGTAGGAGGAGGGCACGACGCCGGAGCGGGCAAGGCACTCGACGATCAGCGTGGTCTCGTCAGCTCGATCCGGGTTGCGATGGGTCCAGCTGTAGAGGGCGCCGATCTCGGTCTCGCCCGAGCTGCGCGAGCAGCCCTTCACATCTTCGTAGGCGGCGTCGGCGTCGGTATCCGGAGCGAACGTCAGGTGGAACGACCCGTCGAGCGCGTACTCGTCGATGCCGTAGCCGAGATCCGCGACGCACCTGGTGAAGCGGTCGATCATCTCCGAGCGCTCCTGTTCCGAGACCACGCCGTCCTCGATGACGGACCTGGTGAAGTCGTCCGTCGCCCGGTCGTAGGAGGCGGCGAACTCCGAGGCCCACGGACCACTGAAAGCGGGGACGTCCCGGGCGGGAGCAGACCCGTTGGCTGACGGTCCGTGGGCCGCGCATCCGGCCAGGCCGAGCATCAGCACTACGCCTCCTACGACCAGTCGTTTCATCTTCATGACGGGCGGACGACCTACTCGCGGACGTCGTAGTAAGCAGTGTTGCCCGAAGCTCGCAGGGGCGACCAGTGCGCTACGGCGAGCGTCGAGGACGGCTGCCAACCGCTGTACGCGCAGCCGCGGTGACCGCAGGCCGTCGCCTTGTGGCTCTTTCCACTGTGCTGGTATTCGGAGTAGACCTGACCGCCGCTTCCGTAGATGCCGCCAGAGCGGGTTCCGTGATCCCAGACCCCGCCCTCGGAGGGACGCTCCGTCACGGCGGAGGCGCTGACCGCGCCGCCCGCGAGGATGCCTCCTGCCACGAGGGCGCCCACAACCATCGCCGTCGTCCTGCGTCGAACCATGTTTCTGCCTGCTTTCCAGCACCGTCGGTGCCGTTCGTCGGATGTGTTCTGTGAGAACCATACGTGTCTGGTGGACCGGACCGGCTGATGGCGCGAGAAGCAGTGACGGCGGGCGTGATAACGCGTACGAAGCGGGCGCGCTCGGCGGCAACCCGAGCCGGCCCGACGCGCGAGAAACAGAAGAACCGCCCGCTCGAGCGATCCCGCCCCTGAAACGACGGAAGGCCCGCTCTCTCGAGCGGGCCTTCCGTGTGGTGGTGGATCCGAGGGGATTCGAACCCCTGACCTCTTCATTGCGAACGAAGCGCGCTACCAACTGCGCCACGGACCCGTGCCTTCCGAGCCGTCACCGGCCCGAACAACTCGTCCACATTAGCACGTGGCCGAGGGGCGGAGGACCGCTCAGGCTCCGCGGCGGCGCTGCAGGGCCTGGTCGAGGTCGATCGCGTCGACGCCCTCGACGACGCCCATCGAGGCGAAGCGCGAGGACGGGCGCGGTGCCTCGGGGACAGGGACCGGGCCGGTCGCGCGGGGCGAGCGGATCGGCGCGACCTCGGGGGCCGAAGCGGCGGCGCGCTGGGCGATCTCGGCGTCCGCGGCGGCGGCGCGGAGGCGCTCCACGGCGTCGATCGAGGCCATCGCGCTGGCCGCGACGGTGCCGCGGGACAGGTAGAGGGGCTTGGGCAGCGGCTGCGGTGTCCAGCGCGTCTCCTCGGCAGCGGCGGCCTCCTCCTCGGGGGCGGCGGCCTCCTCGGCGAGCTCGGCCTCGAAGACCTCAGCACGGCGGCGGGCCACCTCGGCGGTGCTGGTCGAGACCGCGGCGGGCGCGGCGCTGCGCTGACGGCCCGGAGCGAGCAGGATCAGGGTGCCCAGCCCGGCGGCGAGCACCAGCACGCCGACGAGCGGTACGACGCCCGCACCGCCGAAGGGCAGCATGACCAGCCCGACGAGGGCGACGACGAGGCCGATCAGCACCGTCAGCGCCGCGCCCTGGCGCCAGCGCATCGCGCCGGGAGCCGTCCGCGTGCTCTGCCGCGTGCTCGCGGCCGCCCGCCGCAGCGCTTCGCGCGCCGCCTTCTCCGCCTGTGCCAGCTCCATCGCCTGTGCCTTCTCTTCGGCTCGTTGTTTGGTCTCGGTCGCCCGGAGGGTGCGCTGCTGCAGCGCGACCTCGCGGGCCGTCGCCTCCGCACGCACGTGCTCGGGCACCTCGGCGGTCTCGGCGAGGATCCGCAGGGTCTGCTGGAGCCTCACCGCGTTGCGCTCGGTCGCGTAGAACGACCGCCTGCGCATCCACGCGGGGATGAGATAGGCGACCCACAGAACGGCGGCGAGCGCCCAGACGACGCCCCCACCCAGCCAGTCGCTACTCATGCGACCAACGCTAGGAGCACGGGGCGCTCCCGTCCGTCATTACGGGTAGGTGTGTCCGTGCGGATCGCGGATCAATCGGCTCCCCGTCGGGGGGACACCGGCGCCGTCGGGCGGCCCGGAGAGGCCCGATCGGCGGGAGGCGCGCTGGTCGGCGTCGGTCGGCACGCCGACGTCGCTCGGCACCTGGCCCTCGAGGTAGCGGCGCAGGACACCGCGCGGCACCTCCTCCGCCACGAGGGCGAAGCAGAAGTGGTCGCGCCAGTCGCCGTTGATGTGGATGAATCGGCGGCGCAGGCCCTCGTAGCGGAAGCCGAGCTTCTCGACAACGCGCAGGCTCGGCCGGTTCTCGGGTCGGATGCAGATCTCGATCCGGTGCAGGCCGAGATCGAAGAAGGCGTGATCGGTGGCCAGCGCGACGGAGACCGGGGTGATGCCGCGGCCGGCGTAGCGCTCGGAGACCCAGTAGCCGATCGAGCCGGAGGAGAGCGAGCCGTAGCCGATGTTGGAGATGTTGAGCTGGCCGGCCAGCTCGCCGTCCCAGTCGATCAGGAACGGCACGCCGCCGCCGGCCCGCGCGTTCTGCTGCAGAGAGCGGATGCTGGCCCGCACGTCGAAGGCCGCGCCGCCGCGGGGGTCGGACGCCTCCCACTGCCGCAGCCAGGCGCGGTTGGCGATCAGCTCCCGCTCGAGGGGGCGGGCGTCCCGGACCCGGATCGGGCGGATGGTGACACGACCCTCGGTGAGCGTCGGGATCGGCAGCGGCATGTGCTGACCCTACTGCGCAGTCGCGGCGGGAGAAGGGGGTGGACCGGAGCGCCGGAACGCGGCAGGGGCCGAAGCAAGGGGGGCCGCCACTCCATGCCGGTCGAGTAGCCCCGGAAGGGGCGTATCGAGACCCACGTCCGCCAGAAGGGCGGGTCTGCAGACTCGACTGCAAGCGACGGTGGATCTCGATACGCCCGCTGCGCGGGCTACTCGATCAGCATGCAGGGGCCTGCCCGCTCCTGAAGGGGCGAACCCGGCGGACTTCATGCTGGTCGAGTAGCGCCGAAGGCGCGTATCGAGACCCACGTCCGCCACTGCGCCGGGTCTGCAGACTCGACTGCAGGCGAAGGTGGATCTCGATACGCCCGCTGTGCGGGCTACCCGATCAGCATGGAACGGACGCCCGCTGCGCTGGCTACTCGATCAGCATGGAGGGGCCGCGAAGCGGGCCGCGCGAAGTGCAGCGCCCGCGCAGCGGGCCCCGCTCATGGACGGGCGCCCGCCCCGCGGGCTCCTCGCTCAGAGCCCCGCGACGAAGTCCTTCAGCCAGGGCTTGAGGTCGACGCCGAGGTCCTCCCGGTCGGAGGCGAGCTGCACGATGGCCTTGATGTAGTCGAGCTTGTCGCCGGTGTCGTAGCGGCGGCCGCGGAAGACGACGCCGTAGACGCCGCCGAACTCCGCCGGGTCCTGCGCCATGCGCTCGAGGGCGTCGGTCAGCTGGATCTCGCCGCCCTTGCCGGGCGCGGTGTGCTCGAGCACGCCGAAGACGTCGGGCTTGAGGACGTAGCGGCCGATGATCGCGAGGTTCGAGGGCGCGTCCTCCTTGGAGGGCTTCTCGACGAGGCCGGTGATGCGCACCACGTCGTCCTCGTCGGTCGTCTCGACCGCGGCGCAGCCGTAGAGGTGGATCTGGTCCGGGTCGACCTCGAGGAGCGCGACGACCGTGGTGTCGCGCTGCTCCGCCACGTCGATCATGCGGGTGAGGAGCGGGTCGCGCGCGTCGATCAGGTCGTCGCCGAGGAGGACGGCGAACGGCTCGTCGCCGACGTGGCGCTGAGCGCGCGAGACGGCGTGGCCGAGGCCCTTCGGCTCGCCCTGGCGGACGAAGTGCACGTCGGCGAGGTCGCTCGCGTACTGCACGTGCGCCAGCTTGGCGTCGTCCAGCTTCTTGGCGAGGTTCTGCTCGAGCTCGGGGACCGAGTCGAAGTGATTGGCGAGCGCGTTCTTGTTGCGCCCGATGATGACGAGGACGTCCTGGAGTCCGGCGTCCGCGGCCTCCTCGACCACGTACTGGATCGCCGGCTTGTCGACGACGGGCAGCATCTCCTTGGGGATGGCCTTGGTCGCCGGCAGGAAGCGGGTGCCGAGACCGGCGGCGGGGATGACGGCTTTGCGGATTCGAGTGCCCATGGGGCGCCATACTAGCGGCGGCCGTGGTCGGGCACGTTTCGGCCCCGAGAGGGGCTTGCCAACGGTGTACCCCGCTCGCGGACGGAGCCGCCGCAGGACTCCTCACGATCGCGACCCCGGACTCCTCGCGACCGCGACCCCGGACTCCTCACGACCGCGACTCCGGCCTCCTCCACGACCGCGGCTCCGGCCGCGAGGACGGCCCGACACCCCCGATCTAGACTGGGCCCCATGCCAGCCGACATCACCCACGAGAAGCGGGCGCTGCGCGCCGAGCTCCGTGAGCGCCGACGCACGCAGACCGCGACCGCCCGCGAGCAGGCCACCCTGCACCTCACCGAGCACCTCGAGGAGCTGGCGACCCGGGTCGGCGCACGGTCGATCGCCTGCTACCTCTCGGCGCCGGACGAACCGAGCACCCGTCCCTTCCTCGGCTGGGCCGAGAGCCGCGGGATCCGGGTCCTCTTCCCCATCTCCCGCCAGGACGGCCTGCTCGACTGGGCGGTCGGCGACGGCCACACCGAGACCCAGGGCCTGTTCGGGATGCCGGAGCCGGTCGGTCAGCTGCTCGGCCCGATCGCGATCAACGACGTCGACCTGATCATCGTCCCCGCCGCCACCGTCGACCGCTCGGGCATGCGGATGGGCTGGGGCCGCGGCTACTTCGACAAGACGCTCGGCTCGATGGAGAAGTGCCCGCCCGTCTACGCGGTGGTCTTCGACAGCGAGTTCGTCGAGCACGTGCCCAGCGAGGTGCACGACCAGGCGGTCGACGGCGTCGTCACTCCCTCGGGCATCGTCGACATCCCGCGCTGACCCGCTCCCCTCTTCCCCCACTCCCCCGCCGCCACCCGCCTCAGGAGCACCAGTGCCCACCTACTCCTACCGCTGCACCCAGTGCGGCAACGCCTTCGACATCCAGCAGAAGTTCACCGACGACACCCTCACGGAGTGCCCGAGCTGCCAGGGCGCGCTGCGCAAGGTCTTCAGCGCGGTCGGCGTGACCTTCAACGGCTCGGGCTTCTACCGGACCGACTCGCGCGCCTCGGGGCCGGGGTCCGGTTCCGGCTCGAAGGAGTCGAAGGGCGAGTCGGGCGGAGGGTCGTCCGCTCCCGCGTCGACCGGCTCGGGTTCCGGCGGGTCGTCCTCGGGCGGCTCCGGCTCGTCGTCGGGCTCCTCGGGGTCGGGCTCCTCCGGCTCCTCGTCCTCGGGATCGGGCTCCGGCTCCTCGGGCTCCTCCTCCTCCAAGCCCTCGTCCTCCGGGTCGGGGTCCTCCTCCTCTTCCTCCTAGGGCCGCCGTTCCCCCGGGAGCGAGCCCGCCTCCGCGCACCCCACTCCGCCCGCCGGCAGAAACGGAACAGATCATGATCAACGGTTTCAAAGAGTTCATCCTCCGCGGCAACGTCATCGACCTGGCGGTCGCCGTGGTCATCGGCGCCGCGTTCACCACCATCGTCAACGCGATCGTGACGGGCATCTTCAACCCGATCATCGGCGTCATCTTCGACGCCTCCTCCCTCGAGACGCTCGTCTGGACGATCCGCCCCGAGGGCAACGGCCAGGAGGCGTCGGTCATCGCCTGGGGCAGCGTCCTCTCGGCCCTGATCCAGTTCGTGATCGTCGCGTTCGTGCTCTACTTCGCGTTCGTCCTGCCGATCAACCACCTCAAGAACACCGCGTTCAAGAAGAAGATGGACGACGCCCCGGCCGCCGAGGACAAGGCGCCGACCGAGCTCGAGCTCCTCGCCGACATCCGCGACCTGCTCGCCAACGGCGGCACCGCGACCACCGCGAACTCCGGCAAGCACGTCGACTGACGCTCCGTGACGGAGGAGGGGGGCGGCGATCGCGAGGTCGCCGCCCCTCTCGTCGCGTCCGGCGATGTCCCCGGAGCGCACTCCCGCGGCGTCCGCCGTGTCAATTCTTGTTAACGGTAACAAAGTGCTCGCGTGTCGCCCTCGCGAGCCTTTAGTGTGTGGTTCCTCACCACCCGTGCGACGGAGCACCGGCACCCTCACCCTCGAGGACCCGCGGCCTCGTCGCCCTCTCGACGACGAGGAATCCTGCATGAGACGATCACGATCGACGTTGCGGACCGCTCTGGCGACCACGACGATCGCAGCCACCGCGCTGCTCGGAGCCGCCCTCCCGGTCTCCGCCTCCGGAGCGACGGCCCAGCCGCTGCTCCACTACAGCTTCGACACCGCGCCGACCGGCACGACCGTCGCCGACACCAGCGGCAACGGCTACAACGGCACCCTGCGCGGCAGCGGCGCCACCGTCGCCGCGGGCGCGCTCAGCCTGCCGGGCGGCTCCGCCGCCGCGGCCCCCTACGTCGACATCCCGACGGCGGGCCTCGTCGGCAAGAAGGACCTCACGGTCTCCACCTGGCTGTCGAACCGGACCGGGCCCGCGAACACCGCGGCCGCGTTCCTCGGCGCCCCGGTCGCGGCCGGCGCGTCCTACTCCTCCGGCTACTACCTGCTCAACCCGACGAACCCGGCCGGCTTCGTCAAGTCGGTCGTCACGAACGCGACCAACGCCGGCGCCCCGTGGGGCACCGAGGTCGGCCCCGGCTCGACGAACGCCGCCAGCACCGGCCTGCGCACTCCCGCCGGCTACTCGCTCTACACGACCGTCATCGACGGCACGAACGGCACCCTCTCGGTCTACGTCAACGGCACCCGGATCGGCCAGAACGCGATCGCGCGCAACGTCTCGTCCTTCGGAACCTCGCTGGTCGGCTATCTCGGCCGCTCGACCTACAACGACGCCGGCTGGAACGGCCTCGTCGACGACTTCGCGGTCTACGACAGCGCGCTCACCGCCGACGCGGTCACCGCGCTGTACTCGTCGCAGGCGATCGACCGCGCCGTCGCCTCCGTCAGCATCCCGACGACCGCGACCGCCGACTTCGCGCTGCCCACCAGCAGCGCCGGCGTCGCCGTGACCTGGCGCTCGAGCAGCGCCGCCATCGCGGTCTCCGGAGGCAGCGCCGTCGTCACGCGACCGGCCGCCGGCTCCCCCGACGCCGCCGTGACGCTCACCGCCACATTCACCTCCGGCAGCGACACGCGCACCGTCGACTACCCGGTGCTCGTCACCGCGCAGCTCGCCGACGCCGACAAGGTCCAGCGCGACCTCGACGCCGTGACCGTCGCCCAGGCCGGCGACGTCCGCACCAACATCTCGGTCCCGGCGCGCGGCGCCCTCGGCTCGAGCATCGCCTGGAGCGTCATCGGCTCGAACGCCGCGACGATCCGCGACGGCAGCACCGCCGACAGCCGCACCATCGTCGTCGAGCGCCCCACCGCGGGCAGCCCGGCCGTCGACGTGACGGTCCGCGCGACCGCGACCAGCGGATCGGTGACGCGCACCCGCGACTTCACCCTCCGCCTCCAGCCGCTGCCCACGGGCACGGTCGACACCGAGGCCTACGTCTGGGCCTTCTTCACCGGTGAGGGCGCCGGCGCCGAGCGCGTCAGCCTCGCCGCCTCGAAGGGGAACGACGCCCTCGACTGGAACACCCTGAACGGCGGACAGCCCGTCTTCACCTCCGACCAGGGCACCAAGGGCCTGCGCGACCCGTTCATCCTCCGCTCGCACGAGGGCGACAAGTTCTTCATGCTCGCGACGGACCTGAAGATCGACGGCCTGGCCGGCGGCTTCGACACCGCGCAGAAGTCGGGCTCGAAGTACATCGAGGTCTGGGAGTCGACCGACCTGGTGAACTGGTCGGCGCAGCGCCACGTGAAGGTCTCGACCGACTTCGCCGGCAACACCTGGGCGCCCGAGGCGTACTGGGACGACGAGCTCGACACCTACGTCGTCTTCTGGGCCTCGAACATGTACCCGACGACGAACGCGGCCGACCGCACCGCCGTCACCTACAACCAGATGATGTACGCGACCACCGACGACTTCGTCACCTTCTCGGAGGCGAAGCCGTGGATCGACGTCCAGCGCGGCACCGGCCGCGGCACGATCGACTCGACCATCGCGAAGGACGGCGACACCTACTACCGCTTCACGAAGGACGAGGCGTCGATGACGCTGCGCGAGGAGAAGAGCACCGACCTGCTCGCCACGATCAGCGGCTCGCTGCCCGGCACCTCCGGACCCGCGGACGAGTGGACCCTGGTCAAGGAGCGCGTCGCCTCCGGCCTGCCCAACGGCGAGCCGAACGGCACCTTCACCAGCGGTGAGGGCCCGAACGTCTTCCCCGCGAACGAGGGCGACGTGAACGGCCTCGACTGGTTCCTCTTCATCGACCAGCCGGACTACCACGCGGGACCGAACCACTACATCCCGTTCGGCACCGACGACCTGGCCGCCGACGCCTGGCAGCCGCTCGGAGCGAAGCTGCGGGAGAACCTGCCGCAGAACTCCGACGGCGGCAAGCCTCGCCACGGCACGGTCATCCCGGTGACCCGCGCCGAGTACCAGCGCATGCTCGAGGCGTACGCCCCGGCGATCGCCGTCACCTCGGTCGCTCCGATCGCGGTCTCGACCGCCGCCGGCGTCGCCCCGGTGCTGCCGAGCGCGGAACTCACGACGGCGGACGGCGCGAAGCGCACCGTCGCCGTCACCTGGGACGCCGTCGCTCCCGCCTCCTACGCCGCCGCCGGCACCTTCACGGTGCGGGGAGTGGCGCAGGACGACTCGCGGATGCCGGTGACCGCAACGGTCACCGTCCAGTCCTCACTGAAGCTGACGGCCGCGGCGAGCACCCGCTGCGTCGCCGGCAAGGTGGTGCTGACGGTCGTCGCGACCAACGGCGACACCGTCCCGATGGACGTCACGGTCACCTCGACGGCGGGCACGAAGTCCTTCGCCGGCGTCAAGGCGGGCTCGAACGCCTCCGCCGCCTTCACCGTCCGGGCCGCCCAGCTCGCGGCCGGCGAGGCGACGGTGACGGCGACCGCCACGGTCGGCGGCAAGCCCGTCACCTCGACGGTCAAGACCCCCTACGCGGCCCGCACCTGCGGCTGACCCGCTCCCGCGACGACGACGGCCCATCGTGCTCCGGCAGGGTGGGCCGTCGTCGTACGCGGCCCGCGAGATGCCACTTGTGCACGCTTTTCACGGCGTGTCGCGTGCACAAGTGGCATCTCGCGGAGGGGGTCAGTAGTGCGGGGGGACGTCCTGGCGGAGGCGGGCGTCGTTCGGGCCCGTATCGGGGCGCAGGGCGGGCGCCTCGGGGTCGGGGACGACGGCGTCGTGCGGCGACGGGTCGGTGCCCGGCTTCGCGGGCAGGGTCGCCCGCCGGCCGCCGCGCGAGCGCCGGAGCGGTCGGTCGGCGCCGGCGGGCGCGGCGGCCCGGGAGTCCTCGGGCACGCTCAGTCGGCGGGCAGGGGCGTGATCGGCTGCGTCTCGTTCGACGCCGGGGCGGTGTCCTCGACGATCGGCGCGCCGGCGCCCACCGGCACCTCGATCGGACCGGTCGACGTCTCGTCCTGCGGGGCGCCGATCAGCCCGGCGACCCGCGCGGCCACGGCCTCGGGATCGGCGAACAGCTCGAAGTTGTGCACGCGGAGGTAGTGCCAGCCGAGGCGGCGCAGCAGCTCCGGGCGCAGCCGCAGCGAGACCCGGAGGCTCTGCGTGCTGACGTCGCGGTCGGTCTCGACGACGACGGCGCGGGTGCCGTGCGCCGCGACCAGTGCGAGCTTGCCCTTGTGCCCGATGTTCACGCGCAGTCCGCGGCGCTCGAGGCGCGCGGCCAGGTCGACCAGCATCGGCTCGGAGTAGTCGTCACGGTCGCTCGGCTGGACGCGGTCCTCCGCCTCCTGGAGCACCTGCGCGAGCGCGACCATGCCGTAGCGCATCCGCGACTCGTCGATGTCGCCGGGGCGGAAGCAGGAGACGATGTCCATCGACCGGCGGGCCCGGGTCATGCCGACGGCGAGCAGGCGCTCTCCGCCCGGCTCGGCCAGCGCACCGAAGTTGGAGAGCAGGCGGCCGTGCGGGGTCCGGCCGTAGCCGATCGAGAAGATCACCCGGTCGCGGCTCTGCGCCACCGACTGCTCGAGCGTCACCACCGCGAACGGCTCGGGCCGGTCGCCGAGGATGAAGTCGTTGAGGTCGGCGCGCTTCGCGAACGCGGTGAGCACGGCCTGCTGGACCCGGACGGCGTGCCGCGGGCTCGCGGTGATCACCATCAGCGACTCGCGCGGGCGGATGACCGCGTGCTCGAGCACCAGCTCGACCACCTTCGCGACCTCGGCGTCGACGGACTCGACCGCTCCGGAGTCGTTCTCCGGCATGCCGTGTCCGCTGGCGATGTAGTGGAAGCGGAGCGAGTCGTGCCCGAGGAACGAGCCGGCCCACGGCAGCGAGTCGATCCGGCCGCCGTAGAAGCGTCGGTTCACCAGCTCGGCGAGGTCCTCGCCGCCCGCGCGGTAGCTGCGGGTGAGCGTGACGGTGTTCAGCAGCTCGCCGAGGCGGGCCAGCGCCGACTGCGCGTGCAGGGCCTCGACGTCGGTGCGCGAGGCGGCGCTGCCGAACTCGACGGTCTCGTCGACCCGGAGCGAGAACGGCGTCGGCGTCTGCGTCACCGGGTCGCCGAACGCGACGACCTGCTTGGCGCGGCGGATCGCTCCGACGTTCTCGGCGAGGGTCGTGGCGCCGGCGTCGACGAGGAAGACCGCGTCGAAGGTGGTCTCGGTGCCGATGCGGTGCACCTCGTAGGGCGAGGCGAGCCAGGCCGGAGCGAGCACCCGCGACAGGTGCGGCGCGGCCTTCTGCAGCTCCTGCGGCGTGGTCGACGCCTCGGAGCGCAGCAGCGCGCGCAGGGCGTCGCGCTCGAGCTGCCAGTCGACGAGCCCGATCTTCCAGGTCTCCGAGAGCTTCCAGGCCAGCAGCTCGGCGCTGGAGGCGGCGTGCGCCTCGTCCACGAGCTTGAAGTCGGCCTCGAGGCGGTCGAGCACGCTGGTGTTGCCGCCGAGCAGGGCGCGCTCGTCGGTCAGCATGATCTCGAGCGCCGAGCGCCACCAGGCGAGGTCGAGCTCGATCGCGACCAACTCGGCCGGCACGTGGCGGCGCGAGAGGTCGGTCAGCAGCGGGTCCAGGCCCCACTCGCGCAGCGTCGAGAGCAGCGTCGTGCGCTCCTGCAGGTTGGCGAGCACCTCGCTGTCCTCGGCGAGCCCGGAGACCATCGAGACGAGCTCGGCGAGCGGCAGGGAGGCGAGCGGCGTGCTGCTGCCGCGACGGCCGAGCGGCTCGTCGAGCCGGCCGAGCTGGTCGGACACCTGCTGGAACGCGACCTGCACGTCGGCGACGCCGACCGGCACCTCGGGGACGGTGCCCGCGACGGCGTAGCGCTGCCAGAGCGTGCGCTGCTGCTGCACGCGCCGGAGCGACGCGTTGAGGTCGGTGACGTGCGCGCCGGGCCGCATGTACTCGCGGGCGAGCTTCTTCAGGCGGCGGCGGTTGGTCGAGGACATCTCGGCGGCCTCGCGGCGCGGCGAGGTGGCGACGATGAGGTCCTGGATCGAGCGGTCGAAGACGGCCGGCTGGAACTTGTCGAGCGTCTCGCGGACGTCCTGCAGCAGGCGCAGGTAGATGCCGAGCTCGGCGACCGACTCGAACGGGCGCATGCGCGTCTGCGCGATGACGTCCTGGGCGCGGTCGAGCAGGCGCGGCAGGTCGCGCAAGTGCAGGCGCTTGGCCAGCTCGTGCGCGGCCTCCGCGTCGGCGGTCGAGTCGAACTGCGCGCCGTACCAGGGCGAGTCGCCCGGTCCGTAGCGGAACTCGCCGAGCCGGGCCGACTCGATCAGCATCCGGGTCGCCTCGGGCCGGCTGTGCGCGAGGGCGGTGACGGCGCGGCGGTCGAGGCGGGCGGCGGTCGACGGGGGCGTGCGCAGCTGCGAGAGGCGCGCCAGCTCCTCGAGGGCCTGCAGCGCGGAGACGCCGAAGCTGGGGTCGCGGCGCGAGAGCGCGCCGCGGTAGTCGAGCAGCACCTTGCGCAGGCGCAGCAGAGCGTCGTCGATCTCGCTGACGGAGGGGCGCGCGGCCTTCTCGTTGCGGCCGATCGACTGGATCAGGTCGCGGCGGAGCGTGCGCGGGCTGACGGCGATGCCGCCGAGGCCGGCGGAGAGCAGTCGCTGGTGGATGCTGTCGAGGCTCGAGCGGCGGGCGCCGACGACGAGGACGCGCTTGTGCTGCGCGGCGAGCGCGCCGATCGCGTTGACGATCGTCTGCGTGCCGCCGGTGCCGGGGAGGGTCTTCACGACGAGCGAGTTGCCGGCCGCGATGTTCGCGATGACCTGCTCCTGCTCGGCGTCGGCGTCCAGGAGGAGGTTGTCGGTCGCCGGCGGACGCTCGTCCTGCGGGATGATCGACGCCACCTTCTGCGACTGCTGCAGCGCGCGCTTGGCGGCCGGGTTGCCGGCGACCGCGTCCAGGACGGGGTGCTCGAGCATCCGGGCGTCGCGGAGCATGTCGCCGGCGACGTCGGCGAAGCTCGACACCACCAGGCGCGGGTGCACGGCGAACCAGGGCAGGTGCGAGGTGAGTCCGCGGAGCTGGTCGATGACCGGCTGCGGCTTGAAGACGCCGCTCTGCACCGCGAGCTCGACGAACTGCTCGGGGTCGATCGTGATGCCGAACTGCTGCTTGAGCGCGCGGGCGAGCTGCGGGTTGAAGTAGGGCTGGCCCTTGAGCTTGAGCTCGAAGTCGCGGCCGTAGCGGCGGATCGCGAGCGGGCGCAGCAGGACGGGGGCGGTGAACTCCGTCTCGCCGGCGCGCCACTGGGCGAGGCCGATCGCGAGGTGCACGCCCTCGATGCCGCGGACCGAGCGCAGCTCGATCCCCTTGTCGGTGATGGCGGCGGCGGCGTTCTTCGCGGTGCGCAGCGCCAGCTCGTCGCGGATGAGGGAGGAGAGCAGGGTCGTCTTGCCCGAGATGAACGGCGGCAGCCCGCCCGGGTGCGTGGTGGACAGCTCGATGCGAGTGCGCGGGGAGTCGACGAAGTGCAGGAGCGGCGAGGGGCCGCCGACCTTGGCGAGCTCCTCCCGCCAGGACTGCCAGACCGGGTCGGCCGCATTGCCGCCCTGGTAGCCGGCCTCGCCGCTCGTCACCTGGACGGGCGTGGTGGCGTTGGAGGGGAGCTGGAGGGCGGACGCCTCGCGCGGGTCACCGGACTCGGGGGAGGTCGCCACCGGTCCGGCTCCTGGGAAATCGTCGACACGTTGCACACGGACACCCTAAGCCGGGGATCTGCGAAAGGCCGTAGCGACTCGGATCGGCCGGACGACCGAGGCGTCACCCGCGTCTGGGGGTCGTGCGGGTCGGTCAGGCCGCGGCGCGGGCGAGCCCCTCCTCGCCGGGTCGCGCTCCGCGATCGGGCCAGACGCCGAGCGGGGGCACGCTCTCGACCCGGCGCTCGCCGTCCACGACGACGACGCGGCTCTCGACGCGGTCGTGCCCGCCGGCGACGGCCACGGCGATCATGACGGCCTCGGCGTGGTCGCGGGTGAGGTGCCCGAACGCCGCGCGCAGGTCGACCGGGCGGCCGGTGGCGAGCGACAGCGCGATCCGGGCGACCGCCTCCTCGGAGAGGTCGAGCAGGTGCGCGCCGCGCTCGAGGACCGCCAGGTCGACCGCGGATCCCGCTGCGCTCTCACGGACCCAGGGCAGTCCCGGGCGGGCGCAGCCGGTGCGCAGGAGCAGCTCCTGCGCGAGGGCGACGGCGGGGGTCGCGGTGGACGGGACGGCGGGCGCGGCGGTCACGAGGCGGCTCCGGTCGGCGCGGACGTCCCGCGGCGGCTCGCCCGGCGGGCGGCGCGGACCGCCACCGACGTCACGGCCGTGAGGACGCAGATCAGCCCGACCAGCGCGGGGGCGAGCCAGCCGAGCACGCCCGCCCGCTCGACGGTGGGCCCGACGTACGACCACTGCGTGAGGCCGTGGACGAAGAGGGCGAAGAAGCCGAGGGCGACGCCGGTCAGCGCGGTGACGAGATCGGCCGGACGGAAGACCTCGTCGTCGTCGGAGAGGGCGGCGGGAGCGGGAGGCGCGGCGGCGGCCGGGTCGGTGGTCGGCAGCGCGAGGGTGCCGGTGGACGGAGTGGACATGGAACCGATGGAACCAGTCGGCGGCCGTCTCCGGCGTCCTCCGCTGGCATGATGGCGCGCGCCGTTCGGCTCACGTCGCGCGGCGCCGCCCGAGCGAGGACTGGAAGCGCAGGAGGTAGCCGTCGGGGTCGGTGACGAGGACCTGGCGGACGCCCGCCTCCTCCTCCCCCGCGCGGTACCAGCGGGTCTCGGACGGGGCGAACAGCGGCACTCCGGCGGCCTCGAGGGCCGTCGCGACCGCGTCCGCGTCGTCGACGCGGATCTGGAGGTTCGCGCCGCGGCCGAGCGGGCGCTCCAGCGGCGCGGTGATCCAGTCGCGGGTGCTGCCGATCCGGTCGAGCATGACGTGGGCGGTGCCGCGGACGAGGTACGCGAAGCCCTCCTCCGGTCGCGCGTAGCGGACCGCGAAGCCGCAGGGGCCGCACCAGAACGCGAGGCTGCGCTCGAGGTCCTCGACGAGGAGCTCGGGGACGAGGTCGGGCTCGGAGGCGGGGTCGGCGGCGGTCACGGCGCCATGCTGCCACGGACCCGCCACGGACCCGCCGCGGAAAGGCGGCCGGACTAGGGTCGACGGCATGGGGGCCGGGAGCACGGGGATCGGGGACGACGGGGATCACGAGCACGCCGCGCAGGCGACCGGTGAGCGACCGTTCGGAGAGCCGGAGCACGCGGACGCCCGTACGACGCACGACGGCCCCCCGCGCTTCCCCCTCAGCCTGGTGGTCGTCGTCCCGCTCGGGATGCTGGTGCTCGGCGGCCTCTTCGGGAGCGTCCTCGCCCTGAGCACTCCGTGGCTGCCGATGGCGCTGACGCGGGCGGGACTGCCCTACGCCGTGCTCGCGCTGATCGTCGCCGTCGCGCTCCGCCTCCGGGCCGTGCGGGCCGTGCGGGCGGACCGGTCGGAGCCGCTCGACCCGGTGATCGCCTCCGGCCGCAGCCTCTCCCAGCGGGCGACCCGGGCCACCGCCGCCACCCTGCTCGCGATCTGGCTGGTCGTCGCCACGGCGTTCGCGCTGCAGACCGAGCCGGGGCTCTTCGTCCTCGCCGGCGGGCCGGTGATCATCGGGGCGCTGCTGTCGATCGTCGCGAACGCGCCCCTGCTGTACTCCCCACGGATCGCCCGCTCCGAGGTCGCCGTGGTGCTCGCGCACGCGGACGGCCGGCGGCGGATCCTCGCGAACTGGATCCTCGCGCCGCTCTCCTGGTTCGCCTACGCGATCCCGGTGCAGGCGCTCGGGCTCTGGAGCGTCTAGCGCGCCTCGGCGGTCTCCGGCGCGGTCCTCGTGCGGCCCGGCAGCAGCAGCAGGCCCGAGACGCCGACGACGATCAGCAGGATCGCCGCGACGGTGACGAAGGCGGACAGCGCCAGCACCGGCATGATGACGGTGAGCAGGCCCGCGATCACCGAGGCGATGCCCGCGGCGATCGGCAGCCACACCGGGCCGGCGACGGTGCGGCCGCTGGTGATGCTCGAGACGCCGTCGAGGATCCAGCCCAGGCCGATCACGAGGCCGAGGATGCTCAGCGACTCGAACGGGTTCGACAGGCAGAAGATGCCGGCGACCAGGATCAGGGCGCCGAGCAGGCCCGCGAGCCAGCGAACCCGGTTCTGCAGGCGCGTGGCGGTGAAGGCCAGCAGGAGCCGGAAGACGCCGGCAGCGATCAGGTGGATGCCGAAGACGATCGCGACGGTGAGCAGGGTAGGGCCGGGGATCAGCACCGCGATCACGCCGAGGGCGATGGCGATCAGCGAGACGCCGATGATCCAGCTGCGCTCGACGGCGGTGCGGGAGAGGGCGGGAGAGGGAGTCGCGGCGGCGGCGTTCTCGGCCGTGTTCTCGGGCATGAGGGTCCTCTCGTCGGGGGCTGACCTCTCGAACGCTAGGGCACTTCCGCCCCGCGGCGAGCGGGACACGGGGGCGGTCGCGCTCAGCCCGTGCGCCCGCTACCCTGCGGTGCCGGCGGCCCGGGTCAGTGCCGGCGGCCGGCCCCGGTGCGGCGGGCGGCGCGGTGCCGGCGGATGCTGCGGACCACCAGCAGCAGCACGACCACGCCGATCGCGCCGTAGATGATCGCGTCGAGCACGCCCGCGTACTGGTCGACCAGCTCGTACTGGGTGCCGAGCGCCGCGCCGAGGCCGATCAGCAGGCCGTTCCAGACGCCGGAGCCGAGGATCGTCAGCCCCGAGAACAGCAGCAGGTTCATCCGCTCGGCACCCGCGGGCAGCGAGATCAGACTCCGGACTCCGGGGATGAGCCGGCCGAAGAGGACGGCCCAGGTGCCGTGGCGGCGGAACCAGCCGACGGCCTTCTCGAAGTCCTCGCGGTCGACCAGGGGCAGCTTGGACAGCAGGCGGATCGAGCGCTCGGTGCCGATGCGGTAGCCGAGCCAGTAGAGGATCAGGCCGCCGAGGTAGGCGCCGAAGGTCGCGGTGATCACGACGAGCACCAGGTTCATCCGCCCCTGCTGGGCCAGGAAGCCCGCCAGCGGCAGCACCAGCTCGCTCGGGATCGGCGGGAAGACCGTCTCGATCAGTGTCAGCAGACCGACACCGGCCTCGCCCAGCGCCGCGATCACGCGGGCGGCGACGCCGACGAGACCGGAGAGCTCGTCGATGCTGTCGGTGGAGGAGGCCGCCGTCACGGAGGCAGGGGCGAGGGCGAGGGTCGCGATCGTCATGACTGAGAAGCTACTCAGTCCCGGGGCTCCGCACCTGGGAGATCGGGGTCGGCGCCGGACCCCGCGTCAGGGGCTGCCCGTGCCGGGGTGAGGTCCGCGTCAGGGGCTGCCGGTGAGGACGACCTGCTCGGAGCCCTGCAGGCGCACCTCGACCGAGGCGATCTCGGCCAGCGGCAGACCGGTCGAGAGGCTCGGCTCCACCGTCGAGCCGGGCGTGCTCGTCCACGAGCCGATCGGCTCCGTGGAGCCGGCCGTGTCGGTCACGTACATGACGTAGCCGACGGACGCCGCGCCCCCGGTCGCCGCGCCGCTCTCCTCCCAGCTGCAGTCCATGTCGATCCGGGTGCCCCACGCCTCCGGGACGAAGCGGACCGACGCCTCGACCGGGACGCCGGGCGCCGCGGCGAGAGCCACCGTGTTCTCGACCACCGTGGGCGGGGTGCCGATCACGAGCGGGAGGGCGATCGCGGCGGCCGCGGAGACCCCGGCGGCGGCGAGCACGAGGCCGGCGATGCGGAAGCGGGTGCGGCGGCGGAGCGCGTCGGTCGCCCGGGCGAGGTGCGCGAGCAGGGCGGGCGGGGCGGACTCCTCGACGCGCTGCTCCGTCTCGAGCAGCGCGAGCGCGTCCTCCTGCGGCAGATGCGCGAGCAGGCCGGGGATCGCGACGAACTCGCCCAGCGCCTCGCGGCAGCCGGCGCAGCCCCGCAGGTGCTGCTCGTAGGCGCGGCGGTCGGCGGGCGAGAGTGCGCCGAGGAGGTACGCCGCGTCCCAGTCGCGGAAGGCGTCGTCGCGGGAGGCGTCGTCGCTCTGCTGCTCGGTGCTCACGGTTCGGTCACGCCTTTCTCCTGGAGGGCGAGCTTCAGCGCCCGCATCCCGTAGTGCATCCGCGACTTCACCGTTCCGGGCGCGATGCCCAGCAGCTCGGCGATCTCGCCGACCGTGCGCCCGCCGTAGTAGGCGTGCACGATCACCGCGCGGTGGTCGTGGCTGAGGGTGCCCAGCGCCTCCGAGAGCAGCCAGGCGTCGAGCACCTGGTCGGTCCGGTCGCCGTGCGCGCGCTCCGGCACCTCGTCGGTGCCGAACTCGCGGTTGTGCCGCGCGCTGCGGCGGTCGTCGATGACGATGTTGCGGGCGACGGTGTAGAGCCAGGAGCGGGCCGCGGCCTCGCCCTGGGCCAGGATCTCCGGGTGCTTCCAGGCGCGCAGCAGCGCCTCCTGCACCACGTCCTCCGCCAGCTGGCGGTCGCCCGTGAGCCGGAGGACGAACCGCCACAGCGCCGCCGAGTGCTCGTCGTGCAGGGCACGCAGCATCTCGGCCTGATCCTCGGACATCTCCACCTCTCCTCCTTCAACGTAGAGGGGCGGCGTCCGGTTCACTCCCGCCGCCGGTTCGCGCCGGGCGCCGCACTCTGGTACTCCGGAGCGGTGACCTTCCCCGATGCCGCCGACGCCGCCCGCGTCCGCACCTTCCTCCGCGACCAGCGCGCGCGCATCCTCGACGACGTCCGCCACCTCGTGATGATGGAGAGCCCGAGCGACTCCCTCGAGGCGCTCGACGAGTTGCACGCGTTCCTCGTGCACTGGGTCGGCGAGCGGCTCGGACACGCGGGCGAGCTCGAGCACCTCCGCGAGCAGGACTGCCCGAGCGCGTCGAGCTGGACCTTCCCGGGCAGCGCCCCGGGGCGCGGACCGCGCGGGTCCCGCCCGTTCGTGGCGCTGGTGGGGCACTACGACACCGTCTGGCCGCTCGGCACGACCCGCGGCTGGCCGTTCGCGATCGACGGCGACCGCCTCAGCGGCCCGGGCAGCTACGACATGAAGGTCGGCCTCGTGCAGATGGTCTGGCTCGTGCTCGCGCTGCGGCACGCCCGCCTGGCGCACCCGGCCGTCCGCCTGGTGATGAACGGCGACGAGGAGGTCGGCAGCCTCACCTCGCGGAGCTTCCTCGAGCACCAGAGCCGCGGGGCGGAGGCGGCGCTCGTCTTCGAGGGGGCGATCGGCACCGCGGTGAAGACGGCGCGCAAAGGCATCGGCAACTTCGTGGTGGACGTCGTCGGAGTCGAGGCGCACGCGGGCGTCGAGCCCGAGAAGGGGGCCAGCGCGATCCACGAGCTCGGCGCGCTGATCCCTCGCGTGCTCGGGATCGCCCGGCCGGAGGCGGGGACGACCGTCAACATCGGCGTGGTGAAGGGCGGCAACCGGGTGAACGTGACGACCGCGAAGGTGCGGCTCGAGCTCGAGGTGCGGATCCGCGGCGCGGCCGAGGCGGCGCGGGTGGAGGCCGAGATGAACGCGCTCGAGGCGTCGGACCCGCGGATCCGGATCGAGGTCCGCGGGTCGTGGCAGCGGCCCGTCTTCGAGCGGACGGCCGCCGTCGGCGCGCTCTACCGCCGGGCCGAGCGGGTGGCGAAGACGATGGACCTGCCGCTGACCGAGACGGCGGTGGGCGGCGCCAGCGACGGCAATCTGATCGCCGCGCTCGGGATCCCCGTGCTCGACGGGCTCGGCGCCCCTGGCGAGGGCGCGCACGCCCGGGGAGAATCGGTGAGCATCGAGGGGATGCTCGAGCGGACCGCGCTCGCGGCGCTGCTCGTGGCGAGCTTCGCCGCGGAGGGAGACTGAGATGGTCCTGTACGAGTCGCGCCCGGTCGGCGTCGTGATCGACGCGCCGGCGGACGAGGTGTACTCCTTCGTGGTCGATCCCTCGAACCTGTCGCTCTGGGCGGCGGGGCTGGCGCGGGCCTCCGTCGAGGAGGTGGACGGCCACTGGTTCGCCGATTCGCCGATGGGCCGGGTCGAGATCGTCTTCGCGCCGCGGAACCCCTACGGCGTGGCGGATCACCGGGTGATCACCGAGGGCGGCCGGGTCTTCGACAACCCGCTCCGGATCCTCGCCAACGGCGACGGCGCCGAGATCGCCTTCACCGTCCGCCGGTACGACGGCATGACGCTCGAGCAGTGGGACGAGGACTGCGACCGGGTCGCGGCGGACCTCGAGACGCTGCGGGGGCTGATGGAGCGCGCGGAGGACTGAGCGGGCGCGGCCGCGGGTCTCCTCCCCAGGAGCGGACCTCGCGGAGTCGTCCACCGGTCTTCCGGCCGGCCGCGATCGGGCGCCGATCCTGCACTACATTCGACAGGATCCGGCGTTCGCCCGGGCCTTCCGCGCGACAACGAGGGATGTCATGACCTCTCCCGAACCGACCACCCGCCCCGCCGGCGGCATCGAGCTCAACGGTCTCGACACCATCCAGGAGTCGGAGCGGCACGGCCGCCCGCGCGACCTGTTCTGGCCGTGGTTCGCGGCCAACGTCTCGGTGCTGGGGCTGAGCTACGGCTCGTTCCTGCTCGGCTTCGGCCTGTCCTTCTGGCAGGCGACCGCGGTCGCCGTGATCGGGATCGTCGTCTCCTTCCTCTTCTGCGGCTTCGTCGCGGTCGCCGGCAAGCGCGGCTCGGCCCCGACGATGGTGCTCAGCCGCGCCTCCTTCGGCGTCGACGGCAACCGCCTGATCGCGGTGATCTCCTGGCTGCTCACGGTGGGCTGGGAGACGGTGCTCGCCTCCCTCGCCGTGCTGGCGACGGCGACCGTCTTCGAGGAGTTCGGCTGGGACGGCGGCGTGCTGACCAAGGTCGTCGCGCTGATCGTCGTCGCGGCGCTGATCGTCATCGCGGGGATCGCCGGCTTCCGGCTGATCATGCGGCTCCAGCTCGCGATCACGATCGCGACCGCCGTGCTGACCGTCGTCTACGTCGTGCTCGTGCTCGACCGCATCGACCTCGCCGCCGTCGGCAGCCTGCCCGCGGGCTCGGCCGGAGCCGTGATCGGCGGACTCGTCTTCATGATGACCGGCTTCGGGCTGGGCTGGGTGAACGCGGCGGCCGACTACTCGCGCTACCTCCCGCGCACCGCCGGCACCGCCGGGGTCATCGGCTGGACCACGATCGGCGGCGCCGTCGCGCCCGTCGTGCTCGTGGTGGTCGGGCTGCTGCTCGCCGCCTCCTCGACGGAGCTGTCCGACGCGATCGCGGCCGACCCGATCGGCGCGCTCGCGAGCATCCTGCCGACCTGGTTCCTGCTCCCCTTCATCGTCGTGGCCCTGCTGGGGCTGATCGGCGGTGCGGTGATGGACATCTACTCCTCGGGCCTCGCGCTGCTCAGCACCGGCCTCAAGGTGTCCCGGCCGGTGGCAGCCGGCATCGACGGCGTGCTGATGGTGCTCGGCGCGATCTACGTCGTCTTCGTCGCGGGCGACTTCCTCGGCCCTTTCCAGGGCTTCCTCATCACCCTCGGCGTGCCGATCGCGGGCTGGCTCGGCGTGTTCCTGGCCGACCTGCTCCTCCGCCGCCGCGACTACGACCAGGAGGCGCTCTACACCTCGCGGGGCCGCTACGGCAGCGTCTCGCTCGCACCGGTGCTGCTCGTGGTGATCGGCGCCGTGATCGGCTGGGGCCTCGTCGTCAACTACTCCCCCGGCTTCGAGTGGGAGGGCTACCTGCTCGGCCCGATCGGCGGGCGCGACGGCGAGTGGGCCGGGGCGAACCTCGGCGTGCTGGTCGCCCTCGTGATCGGCTTCGCCGGCACGCTGGTCCTCTCGCGGTCCGCGGTGCGACGCCAGGAGGCCGACGCGTGAGCCTGCTCGTCGCGATCGACCTGCAGCACGTCTTCGCCGACGAGGGCTCGCCGTGGGCGTCGAAGGAGTTCGACCGTGCGGCGGAGGGGACGACCCGGCTGCTCCCGCACTTCGGCGAGCGGGTGGTCACCACCCGCTTCGTCGCCCCGGCCGAGCCCCGCGGCGCCTGGATCCCCTACTACCGGGACTGGCCGTTCGCGCTCGTCCCGGACGAGGATCCGCTCTACGCGCTGGTCCCCGGCTTCGAGGGGCACCGCACGATCACCGCGCCGACGTTCGGCAAGTGGGGCCCCGAGCTCGAGGCGCTGCTCGACGACTCCCGCTCGATGGTGCTGACCGGGGTCTCGACCGACTGCTGCGTGCTGGCGACGGCGCTCGCCGCGGCCGACGCGGGCGTCGCCGTGCGCGTGGTGACGGATGCCTGCGCGGGCGCCTCCGTGGCCGACCACACCCGCGCGCTCGACGCGATGGCGCTGTTCGGGCCGCTGATCACCCTGACCACGGTGGACGAGGTGCTGGCCGGACTCCCCGCCGGAATGTGACGAGGCGCGGGAGGTCTCGCGGCGGCGCCGCGCGGACCGGCATGATGGCGGGATGCCCTCCACCGACGTCCGCGACAGCGCGGCGCCCCGCATCCTGGTCATCGGCGAAGCCCTGATCGACATCGTCGAGCGCGACGGCGAGAGCACCGAGCACGTGGGCGGCTCGCCCGCGAACGTCGCGCTCACCCTCGCTCGCCTCGGCCGCGAGGCGACCCTCGTCACCGACATCGCCGACGACGAGCGCGGCCGGCGCATCGCCGAGCACCTGGGCGCCTCCGGCGTGACCGTGCTGCACGGCGACGCCGAGCGCACCTCGACCGCCCGG
Organism: Rathayibacter sp. VKM Ac-2928; assembly: GCF_022815545.1. NCBI lineage: Bacteria > Bacillati > Actinomycetota > Actinomycetes > Micrococcales > Microbacteriaceae > Rathayibacter > Rathayibacter sp. VKM Ac-2928. The sequence continues at coordinate 603,050 of NZ_JALGRU010000001.1, read as the reverse complement.
GCCCGCCTGCAGGCGGACGGCTCGGCCGAGTACGACTTCGACCTCTCCTGGAACCCGCCGGCCGCCGATCCCTCGAGCGCGACCCACGTGCACACCGGCTCGATCGCCGTCTACCTCGAGCCGGGCGGCTCCGCGATCGTCGAACTGCTCGAGGCGCTGCCGGCCGGCGTCACCGCGAGCGTGGACGCGAACATCCGCCCCGCGCTCGTCGGTGAGCACAACGACGCGCTGGCCCGCTTCGAGCGGGTCGCCGCGGCCTGCGAGATCGTCAAGCTCAGCGACGAGGACGCGGAGTGGCTCTACCCGACGATGCAGCTCGACGAGGTGCTGACCCGCCTGCTCGAGCTGGGCGCGCAGCTCGCCGTCGTGACCCGCGGCGGCGAGGGCCTGCTCCTCGCCTCCTCCGTCGCCCGGGCCACCGTCCCCGCCGCCCGCATCGTCGTCGCCGACACCATCGGCGCGGGCGACTCCGCCATGGGCGCGATCCTCGACGAGGCCTTCCGCCAGGGCCTCGGCGCCCCGAACGGCCTGCTCCTTGACGAGCCCTCGCTGCGCGCGATCGGCCACTGGGCCGCCCGCGTCGCCGGCATCACCACCTCCCGCTCCGGCGCGAACCCGCCGACCCGCGCGGAGCTGTAGAAGCCGCGCCGTCCCCGCCTGCCGGACACGGGGATCTACTGGGAAGAGACGCGCGCAGACATGCTGGTCGAGTAGTCCCGCAGGGGCGTGTCGAGACCCGCGGCATCAGCAGGGCGAGTCTGCAGACTCGGCCTCTGACGCTGGTGGATCTCGATACGCCCGCTGCGCGGGCTACTCGATCAGCATGTGGTCGCCCGCTCCGCGGGCTACTCGATCAGCATGTGGTCGCCCGCTCCGCGGGCTACTCGATCAGCAGGGGGACACCCGCTGCGCGGACCGGGCGATCAGCAGGAAGGCGGCCGTTGCAGCGGGATCGCCGACGGGTCGATACTGGGGCCCTCCTCGAGCGGAAGGCACCCCATGTCCACGAGTCTCAGCCCCTACATCGGCTTCCGCGACAACGCTCGCGAGGCGATGGAGTTCTACCACTCGGTCTTCGGCGGGGAGCTGGTGTCGAGCACCTTCGCGGACTTCCACGCGAGCGAGGATCCGGCCGAGCAGGACCTGCTCATGCACTCGCAGCTCACCACGCCGAGCGGGCTGATTCTGATGGCGTCCGACACCCCGGGCTCGATGACGTTCGAGGAGGGCGCGCGCATCACGGTCGCGCTCTTCGGCGACGACGACGCCGAGCTCGGCGGCTACTGGGACGGGCTCGCCGCCGGCGGCTCGGTCCAGGAGCCGCTGACCACGTCGCCCTGGGGCGACCGCTTCGGGATGCTGACCGACCGCTTCGGCGTGCACTGGATGGTCAACATCTCGGGCGCGTCCGCCTGAGCGTCCCGATCGCCGCCCGCGCGGGCGCAGAATGGAGGGACCGCCCGGTGTCCGGAGCGGTCCCCTCCCTCTGACGAAGGCGGCACTATGACGATCACGCTCGGGTACAAGGCATCGGCGGAGCAGTTCGGGGCGCGCGAGCTCGTGGAGCTGGCCGTCGGCGCCGAGCGGCACGGCTTCGAGAGCGCGGTGGTCTCCGACCACTTCCAGCCCTGGCGCCACACCGGCGGCCACGCGCCGTTCTCGCTCGCCTGGCTCGCCGCGGCCGGCGAGCGCACCTCGACCATCCGGCTCGGCACCTCGGTGATGACGCCGCACTACCGCTACAACCCCGCCGTCATCGCGCAGGCGTTCGGCACGCTCGGCGTGCTCTACCCGGACCGCATCATGCTCGGCGTGGGCACCGGCGAGGCGCTGAACGAGGTCGCGACCGGCTACCAGGGCGCCGGCGAGCAGAGCTGGCCCGACTTCAAGGAGCGCTTCGCCCGGCTGCGCGAGGCCGTGCGCCTCATGCGCGCCCTCTGGGCCGGCGACCGCGTCTCCTTCGACGGCGAGTACTACTCCACCCATGAGGCGTCCATCTACGACAAGCCCGAGAACGGCGTCCCCGTCTACATCGCCGCGGGCGGGCCCGTCGTCGCGAAGTACGCCGGCCGCGCGGGCGACGGCTTCATCTGCACCTCGGGCAAGGGCATGGAGCTCTACACCGAGAAGCTGCTCCCCGCGGTCGAGGAGGGCATCGCGGCGGGCGGGCGCGACTCCGCCGCGCTCGACCGGATGATCGAGATCAAGCTCTCCTACGACCCCGACCCGGCTCTCGCGCTCGAGAACACGCGCTTCTGGGCGCCGCTCTCGCTGACTCCCGAGCAGAAGCACTCGCTGACCGACCCGGTCGACATGGAGCGCGCCGCCGACGAGCTGCCGATCGAGCAGGTCGCCAAGCGCTGGATCGTCGGCTCGGACCCGGACGAGACGGTCGCCCAGATCAAGCCCTACGTCGACGCGGGCTTCAACCACCTCGTGTTCCACGCGCCGGGCGACGACCAGCAGCGCTTCTTCGACGCGTTCGAGCGCGACCTCGCGCCGCGTCTGCGCGCCCTCTGATTCCGTCGCGACCGGGCGCCGCCGTGCCGCCGGCCGTCCGACCCTCCCGTGCCCCGACCCGTCGGCGCCCGCCGACCGACCCCTCCGGAAGAGCCGCCTCCGCATGACCGTGCCCACCCTCCTCGCCCGCCTCGCCGAGGGCGAGCCGATCACGCGCGCGAGCGCCGAGGTGCTCCTCGAGGCGCGCGGGGACGACCTCGACGCGGTGCTGCTGGCCGCCGGGCGGCTGCGCGACGAGGGGCTCGCCCGCCGCGGCCGGCCGGGAGTGATCACCTACTCCCGCAAGGTCTTCGTGCCGCTGACCAAGCTCTGCCGCGACCGCTGCCACTACTGCGTGTTCGTCGAGACGCCGGGCGGCCTCGCCCTCAAGCGCGAGTCGACCTTCATGGAGCCGGAGGAGATCCTCGAGGTCGCCCGCGCCGGCGCCGCGCTCGGCTGCAAGGAGGCGCTGTTCACCCTCGGCGACCGCCCGGAGGACCGCTGGCCCGTCGCCCGCGCGTGGCTCGCCGAGCACGGCTACGCCTCGACGCTCGAGTACGTGCGCGCGATGGCGGTGCTGGTGATGACCGAGACCGGCATGGTGACGCACCTCAACCCCGGAGTGATGTCCTGGGCCGAGCTGCAGCGCCTGCGCCCGGTCGCGCCCTCGATGGGGATGATGCTCGAGACGACCGCCGAGCGGCTGTGGTCCGAGAAGGGCGGCGTGCACTACGGCTCGCCCGACAAGGACCCGGCGCTGCGGCTGCGGGTGCTCGACGACGCCGGGCGCAGCCGGATCCCGTTCACCACGGGCGTGCTGCTGGGCATCGGCGAGAACACGGCGGAGCGGGCCGACGCGCTGTTCGCGATCCGCGACTCGCACGCGCTCTGGGGCCACGTGCAGGAGTGCATCGTGCAGAACTTCCGCGCCAAGCCGCGGACCGCGATGCAGAACGAGGTCGACCTCGAGCTGCAGGAGTACGTCGCGAACGTCGCCGTCGCGCGCCTCGTCCTCGGCGCGGACATGACGATCCAGGTGCCGCCGAACCTCACCGACGAGCAGGAGCTCGGGCTCCTCCTCCGCGCCGGGATCGACGACTGGGGCGGGGTCAGCCCGCTGACCGCTGACCACGTGAATCCGGAGCGGCCGTGGCCGAACATCGACGACCTCGCGCGGCTGACCGCCGACTCCGGCTACCGGCTGCACGAGCGCCTCACCGCGCACCCGCGGTACCTGAGCGACGCGGAGACCTGGATCGACCCGCGGGTCGCGCCCTATGTGCTCGCGCTCGCCGACCGGGAGTCGTGGCTGGCCGACGAGGCCGCGCCGATCGTCCCCCGCGCGTACGAGGAGGAGCCGCCGCCCGCACCGCGCCCGGCCGCGCCGACCCTCGCCGCCGTGCTCGAGCGCGCGAGCGCCGACCCGGGCGGTCTCGACGACGCCGACTATCTGGCCCTGCTCGCCGCCGACGGCGACGACCTCGACGCACTGGCCGCCCTCGCCGACGACGTCCGCCGCGCCGCCGTGGGCGACACCGTCACCGTGGTGGCCAACCGCAACATCGACACCGCGCTCTGGGGCGCCGGCGGGCTCACCGTCGAGACCCTGGAGCAGCTCGCCGACGAGGCCGTCGCGCTCGGCGCCACCGAGCTGTGCCTGCAGGGACCGCTCCCGACGCCGGGCGAGGACCACCTGCTGATCGTGCGCACCCTGCACGCACGGCACCCCTCCCTGCACCTGCACGCGTTCCGGCCGGGCGAGATCCTCGACGCCGCGACGAGCACCGGGCGCACCCCCGCCGAGATGCTGGCCGCGCTGCGCGAGGCGGGCGTCGACTCCGTGCCGGGGACCGCGGCGCGGATCCTCGACGACCGGGTGCGCGCGATCCTGAGCGAGGGTGCGGACCCGAGCGTCGCCGAGTGGCGGGAGTCGGTGACGACGGCGCACCGCGGGGGCCTGAAGTCGACGGCGACCATGGTCTACGGGCACGTCGAGACGCCGCAGCAGCAGATCGATCATCTCCGCGCGCTGGCCGCGATCCAGGACGAGACGGGCGGCTTCACCGAGTTCATCGCGATGCCGTTCGTGCCGGCGGAGGCGCCGCCCGCGGTCGTCGCGCAGACCCGTGGCGGGCCGACCCGGCGCGAGACGCGCGCGGTGCACGCGGTGGCGCGACTGCTGCTGCACGGGCGGATCGAGCACGTGCAGACGGCCTGGACGAAGCTCGGGCTGCAGCTGTCGCAGGAGCTGCTGCGCGGCGGCGCGGACGATCTCGGCGGGCTGCTGCTCGACGGCGCGATGAGCCCGGAGGCCGGCGCCGAGGCGCACCGCTCCCTCGACATCGCGACCGTGGCACGTCTCACCGGCGAGATCGGCCGGCCCTGGCGTCAGCGCACCACCGACTACGGACACGTCGCCCCCGAGCGCGCGATGACAGCGCCGGCGCCCGGCAGCACCCGGACACGACGGCTGCGGCTGCCGGTGCGCGAGGCCGGCCGCGCCTCGTGACGCGGTCGTCGGCGTACCTCGAGCGGCAGGCCGCGCTGATCCGGGAGTCGACCCTCACGGTGGGTGACGACACGGTCCGCCTGTACTCCGGTGGTGAGCCGGCGACGGACGTCGTCCTGCTCGCGACAGGGCCGGGGCGCGGTGCCCGGGCCGACGGGGCGCTGCTGCTGCCGATGCTCGCTCGCCGGCACCGGGTGGCGGCGCTCGAGCTCGCCGACCTGCGGGATCCGCTGCGCGACGCGCCTCGCGCCGTCTCCGCCGCGCTCGACCGGCTCGGCGCCGAGCGGGCGGCGGTCGTCGGCGTCTCCCTCGGCGCCTGGGCCGTGATCACCGCCGCCGAGGCGGACCCGCGCGTGGTCGCCCTGGTGCTGGCCGCCGGCTGGCTGCGGCCCACCGAGCGCCTCGTCGCGGTCGCCCGGCTGTGGGAGTCGCTGGCCGGCCTCCCCGACGCCCGCGCGGACCTGGCGCGCGTGATCGGCGTCCGCACACTCGCCGACCTCGGACCCGGGCGCGCGACTCCGCTGGCCGCCGACGCCGCGACCGCCGCGCTCCTCGCCGCGGCCGCCCGCGCCGACGCGACCGAGGCCGCGGCGCGTCTGCGCGTCCCCGCGCTCGTCGTCGGCTGCACCGCCGACGCCGTCGTCGGCGTCGAGGGGGCGGAGGCGCTGCTCGGGGCGATCGACGACGCCCGCTACGCCGTGATCGATGCGGGCCACTGCATGCTGGCCGAGCGGCCGGCCGAGCTGCTCGCGCTCGTCGAGCGCTTCGTCGCCGACCCGCACCGCGACCCGGCCGGGTCGACACTCCCCCGGACGATCGTCTGATGGCGACCTCGGTCGACGTCGTCGTGGTCGGCGCGGGCTTCGCGGGCATCGGAGCGGCGGCGCGCCTCGCCCGCCGCGGCGGCGTCTCCTTCGCGCTGCTCGAGCGGGCCGAGCGCGTCGGCGGCACCTGGCGCGACAACCGCTATCCGAACGTCTCCTGCGACATCCCCTCGCACCTCTACTCGTACTCGTTCGCGCCCGAGACGGACTGGTCGGCGTTCTACGCGCCGGGCGCCGAGATCCAGGCCTACCTCGAGCGGGTCGTCGAGCGCGAGCGGCTCGCGCCGCAGCTGCAGCTCGGGACCGACGTGCTGGAGATGACCTTCAACGAAGACATCGAGCGCTGGCGGGTCCGCACCTCGCGGGGGGACTTCGACGCCGCCGTCCTCGTGGTCTGCGCCGGGCGGCTGTCCGAGCCACGCCTGCCCGATGTGCCCGGAGTCGAGGGCTTCGCCGGACCGGTCTTCCACTCCGCCCGCTGGCGCGACGACGTCGACCTGGACGGGGCGCGCGTCGGGATCGTCGGCTCCGGCGCCTCCGCCGTGCAGATCGTGCCGCACCTCGCGGAGCGCGCGGCCGAGGTCGTGCTGTTCCAGCGCTCGGCGCCGTACGTCGTGCCGCGTCGGAACCGCGCCTACCCGCCGGAGGAGCGCCGCACGCTCGCTCGCGTGCCGGGCGCCGTCGAGCGGCTGCGCTCCGAGCTGTTCTGGCGCGCGGAGCTCGGCTTCGCCGGCCGCGTCGGCGTGCCCGACGCGATCGGCCGGCTGCGGGCGGAGGCGCTCGGCCACCTCGCCGCGCAGGTCGCCGACCCGGAGCTGCGCGCGGTCCTCACGCCGGACTACGAGATCGGCTGCAAGCGGGTGCTGCTCTCGGACGACTACTACCCCGCGCTCGCGCAGCCGCACGTGCGCGTCGTTCCGAGCCCGCTGCGCCGGATCGAGGGCTCGGCGGCGATCGGGGACGACGGTGTCGGCCACGAGGTCGACGCGCTGGTCTTCGCGACCGGGTTCCACGCGACCCGCCCGCCTTTCGCCCGCCGGATCCGCGGCCGCGGCGGCGAGCTGCTGGCCGACCGCTGGGGTGACGGGATGTCGGCGTACGAGTCGACCGCCGTGCACGGCTTCCCGAACCTCTTCGTGATCAACGGCCCGAACGCGAGCCTCGGCCACAACTCCGCGGTGCACATGATCGAGTCGCAGATCGACTACGTCCTCGCCGCGCTCGAGCACCGCGAGACCGCCGGCGTCGAGCTGCTGGAGGTGACTCCGGAGGCCGAGGCCGCCGCGCTCGCCCGCCTCGACGCACTCAGCGCCGATACCGTCTGGACGAACGGCGGCTGCGAGAGCTGGTACGTCGACTCCGCCTCCCGCCGCCTCACCCTGCTCTGGCCCGACTTCGCCTTCGCCTTCCGCGAGGAGCTCGGCCGCTTCGACCCGTCGGCCTACGCGCGCTGACGCGCTGACACGCGGTAGATGCGGTGCGGGCATCCTGCTGATCGAGTAGCCCGCGCAGCGGGCGCATCGAGATCCACCTGCACCCACCCTCCGACGCGGGATCATGGACGCAAACGATCCCCGCTCGACAGGACCCCCGCCATGCCGTCCGACGCCGCTCCGCCGCCCCCGCCCGCGCTCGATCACGAGGTCGCGGCCGCCCTGCTGCGCGAGCGCTACGGGCTGCACGGCGCACTGCGGGAGCTGGGCAGCAATCAGGACCGCAACGTCCTCGTGGACACCGGCGACGAGCGGCTGCTGCTCAAGGTGGCGAATCCGGCGACGCCGAGAGGGCGGATCGAGGCGCAGACGGCGGCCGTCGCGCGCCTCGCCGAGCACCTCGAGGGCGTCCGGCTCCCGCGCGTGCGCCCCGACCGCGAGGGCCGCACCCTCCACGAGATCGACCTCGGCGGCACGACCGCCGTGGCCCGGGTCCTCGACTTCGTCGCCGGCCGGACCCTCTCCGGCTCCGGCTACCTCTCCCCCGCCGTCGTCCGGGCGATGGGCGGCCTCGCCGCCCGCGTCGACGTCGCGCTCGCCGAGCAGCCGCTCGACGGCCTCGAGGAGACCGACCAGTGGGACCTGCGGCGGGCGGGCGAGGTCGTCGACGCGTTGATCGGCCGGGTGCCCCGTCGCTCGGCGCGGGCGATCCGGGCGGCCGTCGACGCAGCGCTGGCGGTCGTCGATCCGCTCGCCGCCGCTCTCCCGGTGCAGCTCGTGCACGGCGACCTCACCGACGACAACGTCGTGGTCGACGCGGGCGTCCTCCCCGATGGCGTCATCGACTTCGGCGACCTCGGCGCGGGCTGGGCGGTCGGCGAGCTCGCGATCACGCTGTCCTCGCTCCTGCACCACGCGGACGCCGACGCGGCCACCGTGCTCCGTGCCGCCACCGCGTACGACGCCGTGCGCCCGCTCGCCGACGCCGAGGTCGAGGCGCTCTGGCCGCTCGTGGTGCTCCGCGCGGCGGTGCTCGTCGTCAGCGCCGACGACGTCCTGGCCGGCGACCCCGGCAACGACTACGCCCGGGAGAACCTCGAGCACGAACGGCTGATCCTCGACCGGGCGATCGCCGCGCCGCTGCCGGTGCTGCAGGCGCTGGTCCGGCGGGCCCTCGGCCGGCCGAGCGCACCGGTCGCACTCGCCCCCGCGGTCCCCGTGCTCGGCGGCCTCGACGCCGTCGTCGTCGACCTCTCGCCCGAGAGCCCGGCGCTCGACGCCGGCCGCTGGCTGGACGACGACGCCGAGCCCGCCCTCGCCCGCGCCGCGCTCGCCGGCGGCGCCGGGGCGGCGGTGCTGCGCTACGGCGAGCGCCGTCTGACCCGCGGCCGCCCGCACACCGCGCAGGAGCCGGAGACGACCGCACTGGTCACCGAGGTCCACCTCGCCGCGGAGACACCTCTGGTCGCGCCGTTCGACGCGGAGGTGGGCGGCGGCGTCCCCGGCGGAGTCACCCTCCTCGCCGACGGGGTCCGTCTGCGGCTCGACGGGGTCGACGACGCTCCCGCGCCCGGCACCCGGGTGGGAGCGGGCGATCCGGTCGGAACGGCCCGCAAACTCCTGCGCGCCCAGGCCGCACCGCGCGCGCTCGACGCAGTCGACCTCCCGCCCTTCGCGAACGCGCGCTGGGCCGGCGCCTGGCTCGACGTGCTCCGCGACCCGACCCCGCTGCTCCTGGGACGGGTCATGCCGGCCCCGCAGCCGGACCCCGAGGTGCTCGGCCGGCGGCTCGCGCACCTGGCCGAGGCGCAGGAGCACTACTTCGAGTCCCCGCCCACGATGCTGCGCGGCTGGCGCGAGCACCTCGTCGACGACTCCGGCCGCGTGCACCTCGACGTGCTCAACAACGTGACCTCGATCGGCCACGCCCACCCGCTGCTCGTCGAGCGGGTCGCGCGGCAGTGGCGGCTGCTCAACACCAACTCGCGCTTCTCCTACCCCGCGATCGGCGAGTTCTGCGAGCGGCTGGCGGCCCTGCTGCCGGACGGGCTCGACACTGTGCTGCTCGTCAACAGCGGCACGGAGGCGGCCGATCTGGCGCTGCGGATCGCCCGCGCCTGGTCGGGCCGCGACGACGTGCTGGCGGTGCGGGAGGCGTACCACGGCTGGTCGGGTCTGTCCGATGCGGTCTCCACCTCCGTCGCCGACAACCCCGACGCGCTCGCGACCCGGCCGCCCTGGGTGCACACCCTCGACGCGCCCAACAGCTACCGCGGCACGCACCGCGGGGCCGAGGCGCACCGCTACGCACCGGAGGCGGTCGCCCGGATCGAGGAGCTGGCCGCGGCCGGCACTCCCCCGGGCGGCTTCATCGCCGAGACCTTCTACGGCAACGCCGGTGGCATCCCGCTGCCCGACGGCTACCTCGCCGCGGTCTACCCGGCCGTCCGCGCCCACGGCGGGCTCTGCATCGCCGACGAGGTGCAGGTCGGCTACGGCCGCCTCGGCGACTGGTTCTGGGGGTTCGAGCAGCAGGGCGTGGTGCCCGACGTCGTCGCCGTCGCGAAGGCGATGGGCAACGGCCATCCGCTGGGCGCGGTCGTGACGACCCGCGAGATCGCCGACCGCTATCGCTCGCAGGGCTCGTTCTTCTCCTCGGCGGGCGGCAGCCCGGTCAGCTCCGTGGTCGGCACTACGGTGCTCGACGTGCTCGCGGACGAGCGGCTGCAGGAGAACGCGCGGACCACCGGCGCGCACCTCCGCCGCCGGCTCGAGGAGCTCGCCCAGCGCCACCCGCTGATCGGCGCCGTGCACGGCAGCGGGCTGTACCTCGGCCTCGAGCTGGTCCGCGATCGGGAGACTCTCGAGCCGGCGACCGCGGAGACGCGCGCGATCTGCGAGCGCCTCCGCGAGCGCGGTGTGATCGTGCAGCCCACCTCCGACCGGCAGTGCGTGCTGAAGATCAAGCCGCCGCTCTGCTTCACCGTCGAGAGCGCCGACTTCTTCGCCGACCAGCTCGACGAGGTGCTGACGACGGGCTGGTGAGCGCGCCGGCTGGCGGGCGCCGCCTCACGCCCGCGCCCCGCCCGCCTGCACCCGCCGCACGATCACGCGCTCGCAGAGCGTCCAGGTCGTCGTGACCGTCAGGTAGAGCGTCGCCGCGAGCGGCACGAACGCGGCGAACAGCACCGTCAGGAACGGCATCCAGCTGAGCACCCCGGTCAGCTGCGCGACGGCCGCGGGTGTCCCCTCCGGCACCGGGGTGAGCGCCGCCTGGCGCAGCGCGACCCGGCGCGCGAGCCACGAGACGAGCGCGATCACCCCGAGGAGCACCGCGAACACGCCGAGCTGCGCGGGGTCGCCGCCGCCGAGCGCCGTGACGAACGAGCGCCCGAGCGGCACGTCCAGCAGTCGCGCGTCGAGCAGCGCGTTGCCGTGACCGGCGATGTCCGGGTGCACGAACAGCCCGTACAGGAGCGAGACGACGGGCGCCTGCAGCAGCACCGGGAGGCAGCCCGCGAGCGGTGAGGCCTTCTCGTCGGCGTAGAGCTTCATGGTGGCGCGCTGCAGCGCCTCCGGGTTCTTCGCGTGCTTGCGCTGCAGCTCGCGGAGCAGCGGGGCGAGGCGGCGGCGGGTGATCTCGGCCCGGCCCTGCGAGATCCCGACCGGGATCAGCAGCACGCGGACGAGGAGGGTCACCAGCACGATCGCGACGGCGGCCGAGGCGCCGCCCGCGAGCGGCTCGAGGGCCGAGGCGAGCCCGGTGACGAGGTGGGAGGCGGCGTCGAGCGCCGCCGCGATGGGCGGGAAGTCGTAGAAGTTCAAGAGAGTCCTGTCGTCGGGAGGTGAGCGCGATCGCGAACGGTCGCGCCTCCCGAGGCAGAGCTCCGGGCTACGCGACCAGTCCCGGCAGTCCCGGTGCCCGCGAGCGCACGCGACCCGCGGTGCGCGGGTGCTGCGGCGAGGGCTGCGCGGCGAGGCCGAGCCGGTGCTCCCGGGCGCGGCGGCCGATCGACAGCACGGGCCGGCGAGCGCCGACGGCCAGGTAGCGCGCCCCGAGGACGAGAGCGGCGACCGCGGTGGTGGTGACGACCAGCACGACGGCGGCGTCGGGACTCGAGACGAGCGCGAGCAGCAGGAACGTCCCGCTCAGCAGAGCGAGGAGCTGCTCGAGGTGCGCGCGCACGGGAGTCCTTCCGACCCGACCAGGCTAGCGGCCCGTGCGCCGCGGCCGGCAGGGTAGGCCTCCCGCGCCGCCGCGGCCAGCCGTCGCCCGGCACCGCCGGGTCCGACGATAATCGGGGGATGCGTGAAGACGACGATGTCGATCTGGTGATCGACGCGTGGGCCGACGCCCTGCCCGATCTCGACTTCGCCCCGCTCGACGTCCTCTCCCGCCTGCGCCGGCTCAGCCCGCGGGTGCAGGAGGTGCGGCGCCTCTCCTTCGCGGCCGGCGAGCTCGCCCCGTGGGAGTTCGAGCTGCTCTCGCTGCTGCGCCAGAACCCGGCCGGCACGATGACGCCGTCCGTCCTCTCCACCCGCCTGAGCATCTCCAGCGGCAACCTCGCCAGCCGCGTCGACCGGCTGGGCGCGCGCGGCCTCGTCGTCCGCGAGCAGAACGCCGCCGACTCGCGCAGCAAGATCGTCTCGCTCACCCCGCGCGGCACCAAGCGCGTCGACGACGCGATGCGGCACCTCGTCGCGGCCGAGGGCGAGGTCCTCGCCGACCTCGACTCCCGCCAGATCGGCGTCCTGATCGAATGCCTGCGGACCATCAGCGCGACCCTCGACCGCCTGGACTGACCGCCCGCTCCCCGTGCGCCGGTCGCGCCGCACCGGCGATACTCGACGGGATGCGGATTCTGGTGGTCGACGACGAGGCGGTCTTCGCCGACGGCGTCCGCCGCGGTCTCGAGGCCGAGGGCTTCTCGGTCGACGTCGCGCACGACGGCGTGGACGGACTGTGGCGGGCCCGCGAGACGGTCTACGACGCGATCGTCCTCGACCTGATGATGCCCGGGCTCAGCGGCTCCGCCCTCTGCCGCACCCTCCGCGACGAGGGCGACTGGACCCCGGTGCTGATGCTGACCGCCAAGGACGGCGACCGCGACCAGATCGAGGGTCTGGACGCCGGCGCCGACGACTACGTGGTGAAGCCGCTGGAGTACTCCGTCCTGGTGGCGCGGCTGCGGGCGCTGGTGCGGCGCGGGCGGCCGGAGCGGCCGGTGGTCCACCGCGTCGGCGATCTGCTGATCGACCCGGCGCTGCGCGAAGTGCACCGGGGAGACGTCGCGATCCGGCTGACCTCGCGCGAGTTCGCCGTCGTCGACTTCCTCGCCCGCCACCGCGACCGGGTGGTCGCCAAGCGCGAGATCCTCGAGGGTGTCTGGGACGACGCGTTCGACGGCGACCTCAACATCGTCGAGGTCTACGTGGCGCGGCTGCGCGCCAAGCTCGACCGCCCGTTCGGCACGGAGTCGATCACCACGCTCCGCGGTGCCGGCTACCGGCTCGTCGAGGGCTGAGGACCGATGGCTCCCCGCCCGCCCTGGAGCATCCGCGTGCGGCTGACCGCCCTGGTCTCCGCCGCGATCCTCGCCGTGCTGGTCGCCGGCTCCGTCGCCTTCACCGCCCTGCTGGAGCAGTCCCTCGTCGACGCCGAGGCGTTCACCGCGAACCAGCAGGCCCGCCAGATCGCCACCGACACCGAGAGCGCCGGGCGTCTGCCGCCGTTCAACACCGACGAGGTCGTCATCCAGCTGCAGCGGGAGGGCTCCGTCGTCGCGGTCGCGGACGACGACTTCGTCTACGCCGTGCCGCTGCCGGTCTCCGACGAGCCGCAGATCACCTCGATCGACGGCGCCCGCTTCGTCGTCGGCTCCGAGAGCCTCCAGCTCGGCGGCGACCCGGGCGAGACGGTCGTCGTCGCGCGCACCCTCGCCGGCGCCGACGATGCGGCGGGCTCGGCCGTCCGGCTTCTCGCGGTCGCCGTCCCGCTCGTCACGGCGGTGGTCGGAGCGCTGGTCTGGTTCGTCGTCGGCCGCTCGCTCCGGCCGGTCGAGCGGATCCGCGCCGACGTCGAGGCGATCGAGGCCGCCGACCTCCGGCGCCGCGTCCAGGAGCCGCCCGGCCGCGACGAGCTCGCCCGCCTGGCCCGCACGATGAACGGCCTGCTCGACCGCCTCGAGCGCTCGCAGGCCGCCCAGCGCCGCTTCGTCTCCAACGCCTCGCACGAGCTGCGCTCCCCGGTCGCGGCCGTCCGGCAGCACGCCCAGGTCGCCCTGCGGCATCCGGAGGCGGTCCCGCTGGCGGACCTCGCCCGGGTCGTCGAGGACGAGGGCGAGCGGATGCAGCACCTCGTCGCGAGCCTCCTGCTGCTGGCCCGAGTGGACGAGCGCGACGAGGGAGCCGAGCAGGACGTCGACCTCGACGACCTCGTGCTCGCCGAGGCCGCGCGGCTGCGCGCGCTGGGCGTCGACGTGCGCACCGAGGACGTCGGACCGGCCCAGGTGCACGGGCACGAGCCGCTGCTGCACAGCGCCGTGCGCAACGCCGCCGAGAACGCCCGGCGGCACGCGGCGGGCGTCGTCGCCTTCACCGTGCGCGAGGAGGACGGCACCGCGGTCCTGCGCGTCGACGACGACGGCCCGGGCGTGCCGGCCGAGGACCGCGAGCGGGTCTTCCTCCGCTTCGAGCGCCGCGACGACGCCCGCGCCCGCGACACCGGCGGCTCGGGCCTCGGCCTCGCGATCGTCGCCGAAGCGGCGCGGGCGGGCGGCGGCACGGCGCGCCTGCTCGACTCCCCGCTCGGCGGCGCGCGGCTCGAGATCCGCCTGCCGGCTCCCGGCTGACCGCAGGACACCGAGGCTGTTCAGGCTGGCGAAAGGTCCCGCCGGTCACGCTGACGCAGTGGAAATGCCGACCTACCTCCTCGTCCTCTGGCGCTGCAAGCTCCTCGTCGTCGCGAGCGCCGTCCTCGCGGTGATCGTCGCGACCGCCGTGCACTTCACCGTCACCGACGAGGGGCTCACCCTCCGCGGCGACCGCGAGCACAGCGCCGCCGTCACCGTGCTGCTCGGCGGCGGCCCGAAGAACCCCTACGCCGCGCAGATCCCCGGGGTCGAGCGCGTCCCCGGCGTCGAGGACGACCAGGTCAGCGACCTCAGCAGCACCGCCGTGATCTACGCCTACCTCGCCAGCGGCGAGGAGGTGCGCGCCACCGTCGCCGAGCAGGCCGGTCCGCTCGAGGAGGGCGACGGCGTCGGCGCCGTCCGCCGCACCACCCAGCCGCGCGGCGACGAGTCGAACGGCGGCCGCTTCACCCTGCCGTTCCTCTCGGTGATCGGAACCTCGTTCGATCCCGCCCGCGCCGTCGAGCTCTCCCGCACCGCCACCACGGCCCTCCTCGACCGGATCGCGCGGGAGCAGGACGCCCAGGGCGTCCCGGAGTCGATCCGCGTCACCCTCACCGTCACCGACGAGGGAGACGCCGTCCCGGGCGCGCTCGGCACGGTCGCGATCCCGATCGCGGGAACCGGTCTGGCCGTCTTCCTGGTAGCGCTCGTCGGGATCGTGCTCGGTCACCGGTTCCGCGTGCAGCGCGGTCTCACCGCCCCGCTCCCCCGTCGCGGCGAGCCGGACGAGGACTGCTCCCTCGACGCCGAGCTCGAGTCCGCCCTCGCCGCCGAGAGGCAGGACACGGTGTCCCGTCGGTGACTACCTCCACGCACCTGGGAGGTCAACCCCGTTCGGGAAGGACACCCGCGGACCTAGCGTGAGGACGCACGGTCGAGGCGGAAGCCTTCCGAGCACGATGCACGCGAAAGAGCACCAATGACCCAGATCCCCATTCTTCAGCCCGCACGATGGAGTCGCAACGGAGTCCGGATCGTCGTCGTTCCCGGGGCGGAGCTGCCCCGCTTCCGACTCGAGATCGAACCCGGACGAGCCGTCCTGACCGGGGCCTTCACCGGGCCTTTCGCCACCGTCGAGGAGGCCGAGCGCGCCGCCGAGGCTGTCACCTCGGCCGCCGACCGCAAGCTGTCCGCCTGACGCCTCAGCCGACGAGCTCGTCCAGCCCGCAGGTCGGCAGGGCGATCCAGCCCTCGGCCTGCGCGGCCTCCCGAAGCTCCTCCGGCACCGGCACCGTCCGTCCGAGGGCGTGCGCCCGGGCGTTCAGCGCCGCGATCACCGCATCGAAGGCGTCGTCCGAGCGCGCCATCAGCGCCGCCGCATCCGCCGGCAGCACCAGCCACGGCGCCGCCCGGCGCAGCGCCTCGACGGCGAGCGCCACCGCCTCGGGCCGCGTCTTGTAGCCGGTGGTGTCGACTCCCCAGAGCCGGAGCGCGGCCGCGGGATACGCCTCGACGAGCCTGCCTCCCCCGGAGCGGTCGACGTCCTCCCCTGTCGCCGCGAAGGCGTCCAGCAGCTCGGCGCAGCGCATCGCCGTCATGCCGAGCCGATCGGTCGACACGCTCAGCGGCCATCTCTTCGTCACCTTCTGAACGGCGCGGTCGGTCTCCCGGTAGGCGAGCCGTCGCCGCCAGTCGCGCCCGGCGAGCGTCCGCGGCGCACTGACCTCCCGGCGGGTGTGAGCCGAGACGAACGCCGCGAACTCCAGCGGCCAGCCGAACGCGCAGTCGATGCCGATCGTCGTCGCCTCCCGGGACGCGGCGACGACGTCGTCGTCGGAGGCGCCGAGCACCAGCGAGCGGACGACCGCCCCGCCGCCGCCCCACTCCAGCGCGGCGACCGCCGTCCGCACGGGCTCCGCGGCCAGGTCGACACCGATGGTGAGCATCGGATCAGGCTACCCGCCGGGCGCGCCCCGGCCCCGCGCTCGCTACGCTCGTGCGATGACGCCGCCCTCCCCCGCCCTCGGGACGCGCGCGACCCGGATCCCGGTCGCCGTCCTGCGCCTCGTCGTCGCCCTGACGGTCCTCGCGGCCGTCGTCGGCACCGCCCTCGACACCGCCTCGCGGACGCCGATCGTGCCGGTCAACTTCTTCGGCTACTTCACGATCCAGGGCAACATCCTCCTGGCGATCGTGCTCCTGATCACCGCGGCGGTCGCGCTCGGCGACCGACCGCAGGGACCGCTGCTGACGCTCGTCCGAGGAGCGGCGACGAGCTGGATCCTCGTCGTCGGCATCGTCTACAACACCCTGCTCATCGGCACGGCGGGGGGCGTGACGCTGCCCTGGGCCAACACGGTGCTGCACGTGGTCTTCCCGATCTACGGACTGCTCGACTGGCTGCTCGTCGCCGATCGGCCGGCCCTGCCCTGGCGCCGCCTCTGGGTCGTCACCGTCTATCCGATCGTCTGGCTGGTGGTCGTCCTCGTCCGCGGCGCGACCGACGGCTGGGTCCCGTACCCGTTCCTCGACCCCGCGAACGGCTACGGCGCGGTCGCGATCGCGGTGCTGATCGTCGCGGTCGCGTTCGTCCTCTCCGGTGCCCTCGTCTGGGCGCTCAGCCGGGTGCGGCTGATCGGCGACCGTCCCGGCTGACAGGGCAGGGCTCGGCGGGCCCCGTTCTGGGGCCACGCGCGCAGGACCGCCGGTGACCCCGCAGGCCTAACGTCAGGATCGGCGGCCCCCACCGCCGTCCCCCGACCGAGAGCGGTTCCCCTCATGCGCCTCCCCACCTCCCTCCGCCCGCGCCGCATCGGGAGCCGCCGCGTACGCGCCCTCGCCGTCGGTGCCGCGCTCGCCCTGGCCGCGGCGGTGGTGCCCGCGGGCGCCGCCTCCGCCGCGACCCCGACCCTGTCCGTGCTCAGCCTCGGCGACTCGATCACCCAGGCCTACGGCACCTGCGGCCAGTTCGCGGACTGCCCGCGCAACAACTGGTCCACCGGCACGAACGCGACCGTCAACTCCTTCGCCAGCCGCCTGCGCACCGCGAACCCGGGCACCACGGTGACCACCGCGAACTACGCGCAGACCGGCGACCTGATCGCCGGCGTCCCCGCGCGGATCGACGCCGCCGTCGCCGCCGGCGTCCGCCCCGACGTCGTCACCCTGCTGATCGGCGGCAACGACCTCTGCTCCGCGAAGAACCCGGTCGCCGCCGACGGCTACACGATGACCACGGCCGCTGCCTTCAGCACCGGAGCGAGCGCCGCGATCACGAAGATCCGCAGCACCTGGCCCGCCGCGAAGATCGTCCTCTCCTCGATGCCGAACGTGGCCGCCGAGTGGGCCGTCGTCAAGGGCGGCTTCGGAGCCGTGATCTGGTCTTCCGGCAACCTCTGCCGCACCACCCGCGGCGTCAGCGCGACCGGCGGTCGCCTCAGCAGCACCGCCGCCTCGGCCTCCGCCACCGCCGCGAAGACCCGGACGACGCAGTACAACGCCGCCCTGCAGCAGGCGTGCACCGCCGCAGGCACCCTCTGCGACTACGACGGCGGCGCGCTCACCGCGACGCCCGTCACCAAGGCGCTGATCGGCACCACCGACTACTTCCACCCCAGCATCGCGGGCCAGGCGAAGATCGCCTCGGTGCAGTGGACGGCGTCGAACTTCGGAGCCGCGGGCTAGCGCCCGGCGCGGCCGCTCGGCGCCTCAGGCGTCCTGCGGCCGCTCGCCCTCGCGGAGTCGCCGCTGCTCCTCGGCGAGCCGCGCGTAGTGCGCCTCCTCGCGCTCGAGATCGGCGAGCTGCTCCTCCGTGCTCTTCGTCGGCGGCCGCACCACCATGGTCGGCGGCGGCGGCGTCTTGGAGCGGCGGGGCCGGCGGGTGCGCCCACCCGGGACGAAGGACGCGCCCTCGCCCTTCTTCCAGTCGTGCCCGAGCAGGAACCAGATCGTCACGCCGATCAGCGGGATGAAGACGATCAGCAGGATCCAGACGATCTTGGGCAGATTGCGGACCACGTTGTCCGGCTGACGCACGACATCCACGAGCGCCAGCACCATCAGCACGACGGTCAGCAGCGAGAACAGAAACCCCATGCGTCCGAGGGTACGTCGCCGATGCTCTGAGCATCCTCGCAGTCGCCGTTCCGCCGTGTCCGGCGCCGCGGCGGTGCACCTCGAGGCACGCGGCGACCGCGTCTCCCGCGCCAGCGGCCTCCGAGCAAGATGCGGTCGCGGCTAGCGTCTCCTCCCGAGCCGAGGGTCGGCACCGGCCGATCGGAGGATCCCCGAGCACGGCTGCGGACCCCGGTCCCGCCGCGTCGAGGGGATCCGGGCGCGCCCGGAGGAGTGCGAGTGACGAGCGACCCCCTCCCGACGACGGCGGCCGCAGCGCCCCGGCTCCCCCGGCCCCTCGCAGGCGCACTGCTCAGCAACGCGGTCTTCGGCGGCATCACCGCGGTCGGCGTGCCCGTCGCGCTGAACGCCGCCGGACTCGCCAAGGTGCAGATCGCGGTCTTCTTCGTCGTGAACGCCGCGATCGCGATCGGCTACAACACCCTCCTCGTGCCGCGGATCCGCCGGGCCGGCTACCCGCGGTCCGCCCTGCTCGCGACCTCGCTCGCGGTCCCGGCCGGGCTCCTGCTCGTGCGCGCCAGCGGCGGCCACGTCCTCGTGCTCTACCTGGGCGGCGCGCTGATGCTGTTCGTCAGCACCCTCGTGCCCCAGCTCTTCGGCCGCGTCGCCGCGCAGGGTCGCGGTGACACTCAGGAGTCGTCGATCGCCCGGATGCGCGCGGTACTGATCTCCGGTTACATCCTCGGCCTGATCCTCTACGCCCTGCTCGCGCAGGCGGGTCTCGATCCCCTGCTCGCCGCGGCCGCCGCGGCCGTGCTGACGACCGTCTGCGCGACCGGCTGCCCGTCGACCCCCGCAGTGGAGCCGGAGGCCCGCGTCGCCTCCGCCGCGGCTCGCCCGCGCCTCGCCCTCGTCTTCCTCGCGGCCCTGGCCCTGGTCGCCCTGCTGAAGTCGGTCGACACCCTCCGAGCGATCTATCTGCCGCTCTTCGCCGTCTCCTCCGGCGTCCCCGCCGCGCACGTTCCGCCGGTGCTGCTCGCGTCGGCGGTCCTCGAGCTCGTCGCACTGCCCGCGCTGACCCGGCTCAGCTCGGCCCGCGGCAGCGTGCTCACCCTCGCCGTCGTCGCCCTCGCAGGGGTGCTGGCGTTCTCGATCCTCGCGGGCACCCAGTCCTATCTCGCGCTGCTCCTCTCGCAGGCGGTCTACGCGGTCGCGGCCGCCGGCTACCAGAGCATCGGCCTGCTCCTGCTCGAGCGGACCAGCGGCGGCGGACCCGGCGCCGGGGCGAGCGCCTACATGGCCGTCGTGCAGATCGGCACCGTCCTCGGCGCCCTGCTGCCCCTCGCGGTCACCGGCTACGACCCGCGGATCTTCCTCCTCGCGGTCGGCCTGGCGGCGGCGGCGCTGCTGCTCGCGGTCACGCTCAGGCTCGCGGGCCAGCGGCTCTGAGCCCCGTTCGACCGCCTCCGCCCGACCACCACCGGTTCGATCTGCAGGTGATCGGCGGTCTCCGGAGACCGCCACGCGGCGGAACGCGCTCTCGCCTCAGGATCACCTGCAGAACGAACAGCCACCTGCACGACGTACCCGCCTCCCAGCCGCCGCATGACACCATCGACGGATGAGCGCGCCGACCCCCGCCCCCGCGAGACGCCGCTTCCTCACCCCGCGCCGCGTGGCACTGCTGACCGCACTCACGGCGCTGGTCGTCGGCCTCGCCCTCCTCGGGCTGGTCGCCCTGCAGTACTCGACCCTCGCCGCGCAGGGCTTCGACGACGTCTGCCTCAACGGCGTCAGCCGCGTCCCCGCCGAGGAGGGCTCGCTCGTCGCCGGCTCCTGGTCCTGGTGGCCGCTCGGCGGCACCTGCCGCTGGGAGCTGCTCGACCTCACCGTCGTCGACTCCGCGCCCGACTGGTCGACCACCGCCGTCGCGATCACCGGCGCCGCGCTCGCGCTGCTGGGAGTGGTGGGCACGGCGCTCGCACTCCTCGTGCGGCGCCGCGCCCGCTGACTCAGCGGTCGAAGAGGTTCCCGAGCCCGCCGAGATCGGGCATCTCGAAGGTGGAGCCGAAGTCCGAGACCTGCTCGCCGAGCCCCGACACGTGCTCGCCGGCGCCGGAGACGAACTCGCCCGCGCCGCCGGTGATGTCGCCGAACTCGCCCAGATCGCCGAACTCGCCCAGCCCGCCGGCCAAGTTCTCGAAGTCGACCCCCATGCCCGCCGCCTGAGCGAGCAGCGGACCGGCGACACTGCTGAGCACCGCGCCGCCCGCGACCGCCGCGAGCAGTCCGCCCGCGGCTCCCAGGCCGACGCCGGCGACCGCGCCGACTCCGGCACCGGCCAGCGCGCCCTTCGTGCCCGGCTTGGAGAACATCCTCTTGAGGAAGCCGGGGTTGTGCGCCTCGCCGCGCGTCGCCGCCCGGGCGAGGTCGTCCGGGGCGGAGGAGCGCGGCTGCTCGTTCGCGGGCAGCTCGTCGCGCAGGCGCCCCTCGACCTGGGCGCGCTGCGCGGGGGTCAGCTTGGCGAACGCGTCGCGGTGCACCTGCTCCAGCTGCTCGGGGTCGGCGGTGCGGAGGAGGTAGTCGTAGCGGGCGATCGCCGCGCGGTCCTCCGGCGCGACGGCGGCGGGCCGGGCGTCCTGCGGGCGGGCCGAGGGGTGCGGCGAGCCGTAGGCGGGGGTGGGTGTGCGGGGCGCCGAGGCGTTCGAGGCGGCCGTGCTCGAGGACGCGGGTCGGGAGTCGCCCGTCACTGCGTTCGCGGCCGAGCGGACCATGTCGCGCCAGTCCGTGCCGCCACCGGTCGCGGGGCGCGAGGAGGAGCTCGACGAGCTCTTGGAGTCGAGCGCCTTCGACGCCATGCTGAGGATGCGCTTGAGAGTGCTCACAGGGGACCTTCCGTCGGGTAACAGGTTCGATAGTGGCGGGCCCTCCTGAGCGAAGCCCGGTGGAACGCCCTCGGGAAGCCGAGAGCGCCCGCTCCGACCCGGGATCGCCCCCGCGCTCCGCTGTCAGCGGACTCGGGTCCTCCGGGGAGGCGCCGCCGGAGGATCGCGGGCAGACTCCTGCCATGGAACTGCTCTTCGTGCACGGCGCCCTGGTCCGCGACGGCGACTGGTGGTGGCACCGCACCGCCGAGCTGCTCCTCGAGCGCACCGGTGTCGCGAGCCGCGCCGTCGCCCTGCCCTCCTGCGGCGAGTCAGCGGCTGACCGCGCGGGCGCAGGCCTGGTCGAGGACGCCGCCGCCCTGCGCACCGCACTCGACGACGTCGATGACGACGAGGCGATCGTCGTCGGCCACTCCTACGGCGGCACCGTCATCGCCGAGGCCGGCGCGCACGCCGCCGTCGCCCACCTCGTCTACATATCCTCCTACCTCCCCGACATCGGCTCGGCGCAGGGCGACATCATGAGCGGTGAGACGGACCCCGTCTCGATCACCCCCGGCGACGACGGCACGCTCGGCGTCGCCGGCTACGACGCCGCCTCCTTCGGCAGCCGCTTCCTCCAGGACGCCGACGAGAGCACCCAGCGCGCCGCCTGGGAGCGGGTCACCACCCAGTCGATCGCCGCCTTCACCACCCCGACCTCCGTGGCTGGCTGGCAGGGCGTCGACTCCTCCTACCTGGTCTGCACCGAGGACCGCAGCACCTCGGTCGGCCTCCAGCGCCTCCACGCCGAGCGCGCCAACCGCTCGATCGACCTGCCGACCGGCCACCACCCCTTCCTCTCCCGGCCCGACCTCGTCGTCGCCGAGCTCGAGGCGATCCTGCGGTCCTAGCCGACCCGGATTCGGACGCCGGGCCTGAAGGACGCGCCGTCCGAGCTGCGCGACGATCGGACGGTCGTCAGCCGTTCGTCACCCGGCCGCCCTCGACCCTCAGCACCTCATCGCTGAGCATCTCGATGTCGCTGTCGCGATGACTGGTGAACACGATGGTCGTGCCCTTCGCCTTCTCGGCGACGAGGATCTCGCGCAGGCGCTCGACCGATTCCGCGTCCAGGGCGTTGAACGGCTCGTCGAGCAGGAGGACGGCGGGGTGCTCGAGCAGCGCCTGCGCGAGCGAGAGCTTCTGCAGCATGCCCAGCGAGAAGTTCCGCGCCTTCAGCGGCGACGTCGGCGAGAGACCGACCTGCTCGAGGACCTCGTCGATGCGGTCCTCGCCCACCTGCTTGCGGATGGCGGCGAGGTCGGCGAGGTTCTGGCGAGCGCTCCTGCCGGCCAGGTAGCCCGGGCCATTGATCGAGACGCCGAATCGATCGGGGTAGTCCCGACCCCGGGAGAGGTAGGCCGGATCGATCGCCACGGTGCCGCTCGAGGGTCGCAGCAGACCGCACATCAGGAGCAGCAGCACCGATTTGCCGGCGCCGTTCGGTCCGACGAGGCCGTAGGTCCGCCCGTCCTCGATCCGGAGGGACACGTCCCGCAGGATCTCCTTCCGGCCGAAGCTCTTGCCGACCTCGGCGAGGGTGATCACATCCACCGGACCACGACCTTTCTTCGTGCAGTGCGGGCGAGGAAGCCGACGCTTCCCAGCGGCAACAGGGCGAGCAGGGACGCCACGAGGACGGCGATCCGCAGAGGGATCCGGTCATCGCCCAGGCCGTCGTCGGCGAGTCCGCCGAGGAGGAACGGGTTGTGAGGGGAGATCGAGCGGGACAGGACGACGGCGACGGCGAAGAGGCACACGGCGACGAACCTCGGCTGAACACTCGAGAGCGAGCAGCGCAGGACGACCCCGACGCTGCAGTACAGGGCCGCGCACACTCCTCCCGCGGCGACCACACCCGCCGCCGCGATCCACTCCGGCGAGGGCGGGACGATTCCCCGGGCCGCGCAGAGGACGCCGGCGAGCACGAGCAGAGCCGCGACCGTCCACGCCGCGAACGAACCGGCCGAGTTCCGGACGACCTCGCGCCGCAGCCGGGCCGCCCGGCTCCCGACTCTGATGAGCTCGTGATGCTCGCGCTGAGGTGAGGCGACCCCCGGCCGATCATGCCGGCCAGGAGGAACGGGAGGAAGACGAGCAGGTACTGCATCGACTCCGCGATCGATCCGAGCGGACTCGGCACCAGGAGACCAGCGACCTCGAGCAGGTCCCGGCCGGCGGACGCCTCGAGGAAGGAGAAGAGGACGAGCAGCGCCGAGACGGCCAGGAGAGCGGAGACGGCGACCCGGTCCTCATGGCTCGAGGCCCGCGCGGCGAGCCGCACCACCAGTCCGACGCCGAGGAGGACGATCATCGACCTCGATGCCGTCCCGACAAGGGAGGTCCTCTCCAGTCCGACCGCCACGTCGAGGAAGGCGGCCGCGCTGAGGGGCGCACTCGGCGGAACGACAGCGAGCACCGAGAGGACGACCCAGAGGAAGAGCCCGCCGGCCGACGCCCAGGCAGCGGCGGCCCTGCCGGAGAGCAGGCGGACGGATACCACGTCAGCGGCCGTCGCGCAGAGCGACGCTCCGAGGAGGCCGACCTGCGCGATCAAGGCCGCGACCGGAGCGAAGCCGTGCGCTCGGAAGACGGCGGCGACGCTCTCCGGAGGCGCGAACGACGTCGGCTGCAGACCCGCACCGCAGACAAGGCAGACGGCGAGGGCAGCCGCCGCCGCCTTCGCGTACAGCGTCGCCAGGCCCGTGAGGGTCCCGCCCCAGGCTCGGAGGAGCGACCCGTGGCGGAGCAGCGCTCCGGGCGAGGCAGTCCGGGTCGCCCGCAGCGCCGACAGCACCAGCCACAGCGGAACGACGACGAAGCCGAGGTAGTACGGATTGCCGGCCAGGTCCATGAGGAGGTCCCAGACGCCCAGCGATCGACCGGTAGCTGTCTCCTCGAAGACGCGCGAGTGCAGGGCATAGGCGCCGGTGAGCGCCAGGAAGACCAGCGCGGTGAGTCTCTGCCCCGTCACAGGAGGTGCCTGCTCTCGCTCGGGCGCCGCACGATGAACAGCCAGAGCGCGGCCGCGACTGCAGCCGTGACGAGCGTCGGAGACGCTGCGACCAGCCACGGAGACTGCTGAAGACCCGCGGGGAAGACGGAGTACAGCGGCGTCAACGCCGGCTCGTGGAGAACGGAGAGTACGACGGTCATCGCAAAATACGCCGCGAACGGCAGAAGCAGGGCGACGGCTCTGTTCGGGACGAGGACCAGACTCGCCGACGTGAGCACCGAGTAGACCGCCGCCGCGAAAGCGAACCAGAGCGACATCAGCAGCCCGAAGACCAGAACGCTCCCACCGCTGAGATCGGCGAAAGTGAACCGTTGCTCGAACGGCACAAGAGGGTGGTAGCCAGAGGGATCGATCGCCGGATCCCCGATCAGTGGCCAGACGACCGCTGCGATGAGGTTGGCGATTCCTCCGAGCAGGAAGAACACCGTCGCCGAAGCGAGTGCAGCGGCAACGATCTTCGCCGACAGCAGCGCCGAGAAAGGCTGCCGGTACCGCTCGTTCACGAACGATCTTCGCGCGATATCGTCTGCAAGAGAACGCGAGCCTACTAGCGCGACGAGCAACGGGAACACATAGACCAAGGGCGAATTGAGAAGAGAGACCAGGACGTCGCCCTCGTCTCGGAAAAGCGCGTTGGCGGTCTCGGTGACTCCTTGCAGAGTCGGCAGGAGAACTATCCCCGCTGCGGCGCAGAGAGTCCACGGAGATCGCCCTCGGACAAGCTCCCGTCTGATCGCCGTCGTCAGATCTCGACGGGAGCGACCGACGAAGACCATATGTATCCCCACCCTCTTTCAGCTGCCGCGATCGGGCTCGAATCGCGTGCTCGGAGACGAGCACGAGCGTGACGAAGCATCAATTGCTTCGCCACGTCCCCTGCACCTGCACCTTCACGACGTTGCCGCCGCCGCCCACCCGCATCTGCAGCCTCACCTTCGAACCGGCGGCGAATCCGTTCGGCAGGTCGGCAGTACTCCTGTCGTTCAGCCCGAATCTCTTCGTTCCGCAGACCAGCAGTACGCTCTGGCACATCTCGACGTCCACTACGTAATCGCTCCCCACGGAACCGACCCTGACGTGTCCGTCTCGGTTCGAGATCTCCTTGTGCTGGTCGTCCGTCCAGCCGGGGATCTGGAAGGTCGGCAGAGTCTCGTTGAACGTACTGTCCTGCGTCCCGGCGTACGCAGTGCCGGTCGCTCCGACCATCAGTGCGGCCACGAGAGCGCCGGTCGCAAGTGCTTTCGTCGAATTCTTCATGTCAGTCACTCCATCTATGAGCGCGTCCATCTCCATTGCGGACGCCATACGGGTATGAAACTGCAATGCGCGCTCCTGGACAAGTGATTCGACCGCTCTGGCGCGAAACAGTGCGCGGGACGAAGGCTCTCTTCACCGAAAGCGGACCGGGACGACTCTCACCGTGCTTGCGAAAGACGCAGGCGCTCGGCGCACCGGGATCCACCCCGCCGAGCGAGCCGCCCGTACACTCGCGAGCATGCCCTCCGCGCGCTCTCTCGAGCACCCGATCGGAGCCGTCTGAATGCCCGACATCGAGCTCGTCAGCGCCGACGGCTCCGTCCGCGCCTCGATCAACCCCGTCGCCGCGAGCATCCGGACCCTCGTGGTGCGCGGCCGCGCCCTCGTCGAGCCTTACGACGGCGACCAGCCGCCCGGCGCCGCGGGCGCGGTGCTCGCCCCCTGGCCGAACCGGGTCCGCGACGGCCGCTGGCTCCTCGACGGCGCCGTCCAGCAGCTCGCGATCACCGACCCGGCGACGCACTCGGCCAACCACGGCCTCCTCGCCACGACCCGCTACCGCGTCGGCGAGCGCACCGCCGACAGCGTCGTCCTGCACGCCCGCCTCGACTCCCCGCCCGGCTACCCCTTCACCCTCACCACCAGCGTCCGCTACCGGCTGCGCCCCGCCGGGATCGACGCCCGCCACGTCCTCGTCAACGAGTCGGACCGGCGCGCCCCGGTCGCGCTCGGCGTCCACCCCTACCTCCGCGTCGGCGACGCGACCGAGCCGCGCCTCCGTCTCCCCGCCCGCGAGCGCCTCGTCCTCGACGAGCGCCACCTCCCCACCGGCGAGCGCCTCCCGGTCGCGGGCACGCCCTTCGATCTCCGCGCCGGCGTCCCGGAGCGCGACGCACCCTGGCACGCGAGCTTCACCGCTCTCGACCGTGACCCCGACGGCACGGTCCGCGCCGAGCTCAGCGCCCCGGGCCACGGCCGCACCGCGCTCTGGGCGGACGCGTCCTTCACCGTCCTGCAGCTCTACATCGACCGCGACCGGCGCCCGCCCGCGATCGCGATCGAGCCGATGACCGCCCCGCCCGACGCCCTGAACTCGGGCGAGGGACTCCGCTGGCTGGAGCCGGGCGAGCGCGCCGAGTTCCGATGGGGAATCGATGCGGACTGAGCAGGTTCGTTCAGGCCGCCGCATGGAATACCCGGTGGAGCAGTCAGAAAGAGGATCGATCGCCCGCGAATCGTCCAGGTGACGCGGCAGATCGCCCATTCCTCCACGCGCGCCGCGCTCCGTACCCTCGACCCATGGCAGTCATTGCAGAAGCCTCGCAGCTCATCGCGCCCCCGCCTGCGGCGGCCGACCTCCTCGCGCAGGGCGCGGCAGCCGTCTGGGAGACGACGATCACCCTCCCGACCTACACCCCCGAGGAGCCGGTGCAGCTGCCGATGTTCCTCGACCGCCGCGTCTACCAGGGCTCGAGCGGGCGGGTGTATCCGCTGCCCTTCATCGACCGGATCGCCTCCGAGGCCGTCGACCAGGAGTGGCGCGTCGTCGTCCTCGAGAACGAGTTCGTCCAGGTCGTCGTCCTGCCCGAGCTCGGCGGCCGGATCTACTCCGGCTACGACAAGACCACCGGCTACGACTTCTTCTACCGCAACACCGTCATCAAGCCGGCGCTCGTCGGCCTCGCGGGTCCGTGGATCAGCGGCGGTGTCGAGTTCAACTGGCCGCAGCACCACCGCCCCGGCACCTACCTGCCCACTGCCTGGAGCCTCGAGCGCGCCGACGACGGCTCGGTCGTCGTCTGGTGCAGCGACCACGACCCGTTCCGCCGGATGAAGGGCCTGCACGGCGTGCGCCTGCGCCCCGGCTCGAGCCTCGTCGAGCTCGACGTACGCCTGCACAACCGCACCAGCGAGCGGCACACCTTCCTCTGGTGGGCGAACGTCGCGGCGCGGGTGCACGACGACTACCAGTCGTTCTTCCCGCGCGACGTCCGCTACGTCGCCGACCACGCCCGCCGCGCGATCACCGCCTTCCCGGCGGCCGACCGCCCCTACTACGGCGTCGACTACCCCGCCCTCGCGGCCGAGCGCGGCGACGGACCGACGCCGGACGGCCCGCCCGCCGACCGGATCGACTGGTACCGCAACATCCCGGTCCCCACCTCGTACATGGTCGTCCGCACCGGCGACTCCTTCTTCGGCGGCTACGACCACCGCGCCGGAGCGGGCTTCGTGCACTGGGCCGACCGCCGCTTCGCCCCCGGCAAGAAGCAGTGGACCTGGGGCGACGCCCCGTTCGGCCACGCCTGGGACGCCCAGCTCACCGACGCCGACGGGCCCTACGTCGAGCTGATGGCGGGCGTCTACACCGACAACCAGCCCGACTTCTCCTGGCTGATGCCCGGCGAGACCAAGACCTTCTCGCAGTACTGGTATCCGATCAGCGGCATCGGAGTGGCGCACCAGGCGACCCGCGACGCGGCGGTGCACCTCGACGTCGAGGCCGGGATCCTCCGCGTGGGCGTCGCGACGACCCGTCGCATCCCCGCCGCGACCGTGACGCTATGGGCCGACGGCACCGCCCTGCACGAGTGGACCGTCGACTTCGAGCCCGGGCAGCCGCTGCTCGCCGACCTGCCGACCACGCGCACCGGCCCGGAGGGTCTGCGCATCACGGTCGTCGCGCACGGCTCGACCCTCCTCGATTACGAGGTGCCCGCCGAGTTCGACGACGCCGAGCCGGAGATCGCGACCGAGCCGCTGCCACCCGCCGAGACCGCCTCCGTCGACGAGCTGTACCTCGTCGGCGTCCACCTCGCGCAGTACCGGCACCCGACCCGCTCGCCGCTGCCCTACTGGGAGGAGGCGCTGCGCCGCGATCCCGGCGACGCGCGAGTGCACCTCGCCCTCGCCGACCACGCCTACCGCCGCGGCGAGTACGCCGACGCGCTCACCCACGCCGACTCCGCGATCCGGCGCCTCACCGCCCGCAACGGCAACCCCGCCGACACCGAGGCCTTGTACCTGCGCGGGCTGATCCTGCGCCGCCTCGGCCGCACGACCGAGGCCGCCGCCGCCTTCGGCAAGGCCGCCTGGGACGGGAAGTGGGCGCGCGCCGCCCTGTTCGAGAGCGCGAGGCTCTCCGCTGCCGCCGGTGACCACGCCGCGGCGCTGGAGGACCTCGCGACCTCCCTGCGTCTCGACACCGACGACCTCCGCGCCCGTGCCCTGCGCGCGGTCTGCCTCCGCGCGCTCGGCCGCGTCGGCGAGGCCGAGCGGTTCCTCCACGAGACCCTGCGCCTGGATCCGCTCGACCAGCTCGCCCGCACGCTCACCGGCACCGACCCCGCCGACGCGCACGAGAGCATCGACGTCGCGCTCGACCTCGCGTCGTTCGGTGAGACCGGCGAGGCCCGCCGACTGCTCCGCGCCGTCGCCGGCGGGAACGCCGGCACCTCGGGAGCGGGCAACGCCGCGCCGATCGCCGCCTACCTCCTGGCCCGGCTCGGCGAGCCCGTCGACACCCGCGCGCTCGACCTCACCCGCGCCTTCCCCGCCGGCCTCGACGCGCACGACGCGCTGACCGCCGTGGTCGCGGCGGACCCCGCCGACAGCACCGCGCGGTCGCTGCTCGGCATGCTCCTCTACGACACCGGCCGCCGCGCCGAGGCCGCCGAGCACTGGCGCCGCGCGATCGCGGACGGCGGCGCCGACGCCGTGACCCACCGCAACGCGGGCCTCGCCGCCTACAACGACGAGGCCGACGACGACGCCGCCTGGGCGCACTACCTCCGCGCCCGCGAGCTCGCCCCGCGCGACGCCCGCCTGCTCTACGAGCTCGACCAGCTCGCCGACCGCCTGGGCCACTCCGCCGCCGACCGCCTGGAGCGCCTCGAGGACGAGCACGACCTCACGCTCTCCCGCGACGACCTGACCGTCGAGTACGCCGGTCTGCTGATCGAGGCGGGGCGCGCCCAGGAGGCGCTGTCGCTCCTCGAGTCGCGCCGCTTCCAGCCGTGGGAGGGCGGCGAGGGCCGCACCCTCGCGGCCTGGGACGCGGCCCGCGCCGCGCTCGGCCTCGACCCGGCGACGCCGCCGTCGACGCTCGGCGAGGCGCGTCCCCGCTTCGACGCCCCGCAGGCGACCCTCGAGGACGGCTCCACCGACTACTTCGCGACGAGCCTGCCCGCACTGCTGCTCTTCCACCGCGACTGAGGGGGCGGGGGCGTCACGCGCCGCGCACACCGCGCACACGAGGAGAGGGCCGGCTGCGAACAGCCGGCCCTCTCCTCGTGACTTGCGTCTACTTGCTCGAGCCCACCATCAGCCCCGAGACGAACTGCTTCTGGAACGCGAAGAACACGATCGCGGTCGGGATCGCCGCGACCACCGCCCCCGAGGCGACCACGTTCCACTGACTCACGTAACCGCCCTGGATGTTCAGCAGCGCCGCCGTGATCGGGAAGTTCGTCTCGGTCCGCAGCACGGTCACCGCCCAGATCAGGTCGTTCCAGATCCAGGTCGTCGCGAGAGCGCCGAGCGCCGCGAGCGACGGCCGGCACAGCGGCAGTAGGATCCGCCAGTAGGTGCGCAGCACCCCCGCGCCGTCGACCTGCGCCGCCTCGAAGATCTCGGCCGGGATCGACCGCATGAAGCCGTGCAGCACGAAGGTGTAGAAGCCGAGCCCGAAGCCGACCTGCACCACGATCAGCGCGAAGAGCGTGTCGTAGATGCCGAGGCTCTCGGTGATCCGCGAGACCGGGATCAGCAGGATCTGCGGGGGCAGCAGGTTGCCCGCCAGCATGAGCAGCAGGATCCCCCGGCGGAACGGGATGTGGAACCGGCTGAGCGCGAACGCCGCCCAGGAGGCGAGCAGCAGCGACAGGAAAACGGTGAAGACCGTGACGATCAGGCTGTTCACCAGCGCCTCGCCGACCAGCCCGGCCGTGAACACCGTGACGAAGCCGTCGAAGCTGAAGCTCGCCGGCAGGGCGCCGAGCCCGTTGCCGGTGATGTCGTCGAAGCTGCGGACGGCCACGAAGAGCACGAACAGCATCGGCAGCACCCAGAGCAGCGCGACCGGCGCCATGATCGCGTGGAAGATCCACGAGCCCTTCACCCGGCGGCGAGGGAGCGTCGGCGCGGCGAGACCAGGCGCGACCGGAGCGATGACGGCCATCTCAGTCCTCCTCCTTCGTGGCGCGCACGAGATAGCTGATGATGAAGACGATCGCGAGCAGGAAGATGACGACCGCGATCGCGGAGCCGTAGCCGAGGTTCAGCACGGTGAAGCTCTCCTGGAACATGTAGGTCGAGAGCAGCTGCGTCGAGTTGTACGGACCGCCGCGGGTCATCGCCCAGACGATGTCGAAGGTGCGCAGCGAGTCGATCACGGTGACCGCGAAGACGACGCCGTTCACGCCCTTCAGCTGCGGCATCACGATCCGCCAGAAGCGCTGCGTCCGCGAGGCGCCGTCGACCTGCGCGGCCTCCTCGAGGCTCGGGTCCACACCCTTCAGCCCGGCCAGGTAGAGCACCATGATGTAGCCGCACTGCCGCCAGACCGCGGCGACCAGCACCGCGTAGAGCGCGAGCGTCGGGTCCGCGAGCCACTGCCGCTCGAGGTCGCCCAGGCCGATCCCGCCGAGGAAGCTGTTGACGACGCCGTCCGGCTGGTAGATCACCCGCCAGAAGAGGCCGGTCACCGCGAGCGAGAAGACCATCGGCAGGTAGATCGCGCTGCGGTAGATCCCGACGCCGCGCCGCGGCTTGTTCAGAGCGACGGCGAGCGCCAGCCCGATCGCCACGGAGAGCCCGCCGAAGCCGACCACCCAGATGACGTTGTTGACCAGCGCGGTCGCGAAGATCGGGTCGGAGCCGAGGTCGGTGAAGTTCTCGAGGCCGATGAACTCCGGCTCGCCGATCCCGTTCCACCGGGTGAGCGAGAGGTAGAAGGAGTTGATCGCCGGCCAGAAGACCCAGGCCAGCTCGACCGCGAGCGGGATGAGCAGGAAGAGCCAGACCACCGCGGGCACCCGGGTGATCCGGCGCCCCTTCCCCGAGCGGACCAGCGGGCGGGCCGTCGGCTCCGGCGGCGTCCCCGGCGAAGGGGCGGGCGGCCGCTCCACGGCGGCCGCCCTGGTCGTCCCGGTCACGGGTTGAAGACCTTGTCGGCCGCCGTCTGCCACTCCTTCAGAATGCTGTCGACCTCGCCGGGCTGGGCGATGAACTTGGTGAGCGCCGCGTCGGCCGTGGTCTGCAGGTCGTCGGAGGAGTCGCGGTTGAAGAACTGGGTGATCTGCTCGGTGCCGGCCAGCAGCGCGACGCCCTTCTGCACCAGCGGCGAGAACACCGAGGTGTCGACGTCGGGCGAGGTCGGCAGGTTCGACGACTGCGAGGCCGCGATGTAGGCGGACTGGCTCTCGGCCCCCGCGAGATAGGAGAGGAAGGCCTTGGTGGCGTCCGCGTCCTTCGTCTTCGCGCTGGCGAAGTAGCCGTCGGTCGGCGCCTCCTCCGCGCTCGGGATGCTCGCGTCGATCACCGGGACGGAGAAGAAGTCGAGGTCGTCGCCCTCGCCCTCCGGCATGTTCTGGCTGATGAACGCGCCGACGAGGTACATCGCGTTCTTCTTCTGCACCAGCGGCGTGACCGCGTCCTGCCAGGCGTAGGAGGGGGCGTTCGGGTCCATGAACGGCACGATGTCGGCGTAGTACTTCATGACGTTCTTCACCTCAGTCGAGTCGAACGACGACTTCCCGGCCAGGAGCTCCTTGTGGTAATCCGCGCCGTTCACGCGGAGGTTGAGGATGTCGAACCAGCCGGACGCCATCCACGGCGTGGAGCCGATGCCGTTGGAGAGCGGCACGATCCCCTGGCCCTGCAGCGTCTCGCAGAGGGCCATGAACTCGTCCCAGGTGGTAGGAACCTCCACGCCCCACTCCTCGAAGGCCGACTTGCGGTAGAAGACGCCCCACCAGTAGTAGTTCGTCGGCAGGAAGATCTGCTTGCCGCTCGCGTCGGTCGAGAGGTCCTTCAGCGCGGCGGAGTAGCCGGCCGCGGCGCCGTCGCCGGTCCAGAGGTCGGAGAGGTCGAGCAGCAGGTCCTGCGCGGCGTAGTCGCGGGCGACGGAGCCGGCGTACCAGGTGAGCACGTCCGGCGGGTTGCCCGAGGTGAGATAGGTGGAGAGCTGGGCGCGGAACTGCTCGATCGCCACCGTGTTGAGGGTGACGGAGCCGCTCGAGTAGCTCTTCACGAGCGCCTCGAGTGCCGCCTTCGGGGCCGGGTCGGAGAGGGAGGACTGCAGGACGATCCCACCGCCGCCCGCGCCGCCGCCACCCCCGCCGCCGCCCATGCAGCCGGTGAGGAGCGCGGTGCTGCCGAGCGCGGTCGCGCCGTACAGGAAGCCTCGTCGGGTGAGGTTCGGGAATCGCTGTTCGTTGGTCATGGTGTCCTCCTTGACTCCGTGATGCCGGGGGGCCGTGCTGTGCTGTGGTGCCGGTCCTTCTGTCGTGCTGGTCGTGCTGGTCGTGCCGTCGCCGGATCCGCCTAGGCGGGCGCGGCGAAGATCGCGTTGCACTCGCGCTGCAGGGCGACGTCGTCCCACATCGGGTGCTGGGGTGCGCCGTTCGAGCAGACGATCGATCCCCGGGCGCCGACCCGCCGCGACTCGCGCATCGCGAGCCGGCAGTACTCGGCGCCGATCGGCCCCTCCTCGAAGCGGCCCTCGAGCGGCGTGTAGCCGACCCAGCCCTCGCCGAAGACGAGCGGCACCCCGCGCAGGGCGGCGTGGTCGGCGGCGACGGCGATCCAGATCCTCAGCGTCGAGCGCATCTCGAGGTGGTGAGCGCCGTAGCGCTCGTACAGCCAGCGGTCGATCTGCTCGGCGTCGCCCCAGTCGTGCGCGTAGATCTCGCCCTTGCCGACGATCGTCGCGGTCAGCTTCCACTGGTCCTCCGCCGGGAGCGTCCACTCCGCGATGGGCGGCGCGCCCTCGAGCAGAAAGGCCTCGGCGGCGAGGTCCTGCTCGAACTCCTCGACCGGGCTGCGGAGCGCGAACTCGGCGATGAACTCGTTGAGCACCCCGTAGATGTAGGGGTGCAGGATGAGCACGTCCGAGTTCCACGGAATCCCGCGCATCCCGCCGACGGGCACGTGCGCGTAGTTGACGGAGCACGGGACGCCGTCGGTCAGCTCGTGGAACCGGTCGATGCCGCGGGTGAGCCGCGGCGTGAGAGCGAGCGTCGCCGCGTCGAGGTCGGCGCGGTCGTAGTCGAGCCCCTCGGTGAGGTGCCCCGCCTGCACCTCGTTGTGCAGCTCGACGAAGGCGATCCGGTCGTCGAGGTCGTGCTCGGCGAGGAAGACGACGAGCGCGGCCTGCGCCTCGGCGAGCCGCTCGGCGCGGTCCTCCGGCGGCACCGCCATCAGCGCGTCGAACCAGTCCCGTTCGAGCGCGAACGAGGAGGACTGCTGGTACTCCCAGGACGAGACGATGACGAACACCCCGTGCCGCTTCGCCGCCGCGAACAGCGCGAGCAGGTGGGCGCGACCGTCGATGACGGTCGGCTCGGCCACGTCGTACCAGCGCACCCGCTGCGCGTAGGAGCCGCCGAGCGGTCCGAGCCGGAGCTCCCGGGTATCGAGACCGGACTCGAACAGCAGGAACGGCATCGCGCAGATCCGAATGGTGTTGTACCCCCGTTCGACGGCGCCGGCGAAGGCCGCGTCGAGATCCTCGAAGGGCTCGCCCGGTCCGGTGCGGACGTACCAGGAGAAGTCCCAGAGGGTGATGGTGAGGCGCTCGGGGAGGTGGTCCGCGAGCGGCACCGGCTGGTAGGGGGACGAGGGGTACTCCGCAGTGAGCATGGCGCCAGCCTAGGCACGCGCCCAGCGCCGACCAATGAAGCGTTGGACGCCATTAGCTGGACGATTCTCTAGCCTGACCTACACTCGTCGACATGCTGATCCCCGACGGCTTCCTCGGCCAGCGCCTGCATGTCCTCCCGAAACCGCGGGTGGCCGAGGCGCTCGCGGCCCCGATCACCGAGCGTCTGCTGGTGACGGATGCTGGACACTTCCCGCACGCCGCCGCTCACGGCCGCAGCCGCCCCGAGGGCACGCGGGAGGCCGTGGTGATCCTCTGCACCGCCGGCCGGGGCTGGGTCTCGATCGCGGACTCGACCGTTCGCGTCGATCCCGGCGAGGTCGCCGTCATCGCCGCGGGCACCCCGCACCGGTACTGGGCCGACTTCGACGACCCGTGGACGATCTGGTGGCTGCACGTCGCCGGCGCCGATGCCGCCGCCCTGATCTCGGCCGTCGTCCACGGGCGGACGTCCCCCGTCGTCACCGCGCGCGACGCCTTCTCCGCGAGGACCCTGATCGAGCACGCCGTCGCCGCCCTCGAGCGCGACGAGACCGACTCGAGCCTCTACGCCGCGAGCGGCGCCGCCTGGAACCTCCTGGCCCAGCTCGCCTCCGACCGCACCCGCGGCACCCTCGAGTCGGGCGACCGGATCCGCATGGCCCAGGACCACCTCCGCGAGCACCTCGACTCCCCCACCAGTATCACCGAGCTCGCCACCCTCGCCGGCATGAGCACGTCGCACTTCTCCGCCCTCTTCAAGAAGGCCGCCGGCATGAGCGCCGTCGAGTACGTCAAGCGTCTTCGCAGCGCCCGCGCCCGCGAGCTCCTGATCACCACCGACGCCTCGATCGCCGACATCGCCCGCGCCGTCGGCTACTCCGACGCCTTCTACTTCTCCCGCCAGTTCCGCGCCATCAACGGCACGAGCCCCTCGGAGTACCGCGCCGAGTTCCACGGCGAGGCGCTGCGCTGAAAGCCCCCTCCCTCGCCACTTCGCTCGCGGCTGCAGGGACATCGCACAAACCGGTCGCGGATGTTCTCTTCCTACCCGTCTCTCCTCGCGAGGACTTGTCCGCGACAACCCGCGCCGCTGCTCACGTCGTCGTCGGAGGCGTACGGATCGCCGTAGAGCGCCTCGAATTCCGGCGAGCCGTACTTCTCGTCGGACGAGGGCAGACCCTCTCCGTTCTGAGAGAGCGGTCGATCCCACCAGAGCACGAAGTCGTAATCGAACCCCTTGTCGCGCATGCACCCCGCCGTCTCGGACTGAACTTCGACCCACTCCCGCGCAGCCGCCAGTTCGACGGAGTCGAACGACGTGGGGTAGGCGATCAGCGAGATGTCACTGGAGGCGTCGTAGTGGGGCACGCCGTCCTCCGCGCTTGCGCTGCTCGCTGCTGCCGGAGGATGCGCGACGTTCGGAGCAGGAGCCGATTCGTCCTCAGCAACAGCCCTTGGTACGCGATTCACGGTCTCGCTGGACCGCGCGCCAGTCGCCTGCTGGCCGGCAAAGGCGACCTGAACACCGGCAACGGCACACGCCACGAGAACGCCTGCTATGCCGAAGACAGCAATGATTCGTTTCGCGATTGACATCGAAGCTCCCGGAAGTCTGCCAGTGACTATTCGGCCACTTTGATCGTGCCCGCACGCCGCCAGGAGCTCGACGTCGCGTCGAGCGCGAACGGCATTGTGAGCGGACTCTGCGTGGTGCGGACACCGTACATCCGATGGTGCCCGATCATCGCAGAAGCGGCGCCGATCAATGTTCTGGCAGCCGATGTGCATTTCGATCGACGATCAACGCCACCTCCTCCGCGACCCGGAAGCAAGGAGCGCCCGCGCAGGGAGACCCTGAATCTCGTCGACGGACGACAGATTCGACGAAATCCGCCAATACTGCGGCGAACTGCCACAGTGATGCATTTCCGCCTCGAATGATCCCCGCGACACCACCGCGTGGCACCGTGCTTCTTGCAGTTCCCCTCAGGCGCTCTCCCGTTCCCTTCCGTACCCCTGGTCGCGCGCCGGACCCTTGCCGAATCGCCGCATCTCGGCCGGCCGATCGATCAGGAGATCTCGATGCGCGTCCTCTCGCATCCCTCGCGCCGGGCGTCCGGTCCACCCTGGGCCAGTACCTCGGCAGGATCGACCTCCATCGGCTGGGACTTCGCCGGTACTCCGAAGGTCTCGCTCTCGAACGTGACCCACGACGGCGACGGCGTCGACGACATCGCCGCGGAGGCGATGACGCGAGAAGTACCACGGCCGATGGATCGAAGAGCACCGCTTCGACGCAGGATCGCAAGCGCGACCGCCGTCGGGAGTGTGTTGCTCCTCATCGCCGGCTGCGCACCGACCGAGATCGACGTCTTCGTCTTCGGCAGAGCAGCGCGCCGAGTCCATACCGTCGCTGAGTACCTCGGCGACGTCTACGCCGAACAGAGCGACTTCGCTGGCGTCGAACTGCAACTCAGGCGCGAATCAGAAGCAGAGGTCCCCCGTGCCCGACTCTGGGACGACACCGAACAGCACGCCGCGTGGGGCGGGAACTGGATCACAGGCATCGACCAGGGCTCATCGGAGACCCACATCGTCGCTGACGCCCTGATCACCATCGCGGCTTCGTCGTCAGATGAGTTCTTCGGATCCGAATCCGCCAGCGTCTTCCTCTGCGTTCATTACCTCGGCGAATTCAACTCGAAGAGAGTGAGTGCCGTTGAGGGACGTTGTCCTGACGGAGTCGAGACGAAGCTTCCCTCCTTCCAGCGGGTGACCGTCGACCAACTGGCCGATTACGAGGTCGACGAGTGAGCGGGGACCCGAATGCGACCAGTGGCCCGGTGCGCTCTCAGCTAGTAGCGGACGACTCCAGGTCCTCGGATCGAACCAGACACACCCACGTTCCCGTATGCGTCTCAGAGCAGTCGTTCCACCGGAACAGCATGGTTGCGGCACTCTACGCACAGGTCATGCACGCAGCGCTCAGAGGTGTTGACCAATGACGAGCTATATTTCGCGCCCGGCCGGAACTGAGGGATCAGGTCGACGGGTCTTCACCTCCGTCGCTATTGGCGTCGCCACTCTTCTGGCCCTGTCGGCCTGCACATCGTCGAAGGTTGCAGACTTCGTTTATCGCGACGCCGCCTATCGTGTGCACTGGCTGGGCGAGTACATGGGCAAGGTCTTCGCCGAACAGCGCACGCCGTCGGGCGTCGAGAAGCAAGTGGAGAACGAAGCTCGATCCGCATACGGTGGAGCGGATCTGTGGGTGAAGGGTGAGTCGACCATCTCATCCGGCGGCAACTGGATCACCGGCCTCGATTATTTTGGAGCCAGCGCCGATATCACCGCAGATGCGCTGATCACCATCCGCGGCCAGCTGTCGAGCGGACCGTTCTCAACGAGACCCGCCAGTGTCCTCCTCTGCGTCCGCTACCTCGGGGAGCTGGGATCGAAGAAGGTGGAGGTCGTCGACGGATTCTGCCCCGACGGCGTCGAGGAGCAGCTCGACACCTACCACCGGGTGACGATCGACCAGATCGCCGACTACGAGGTCGACGAGTGACCGGACTGCCGACGAATCGGCCTCACCCGACGCGGGCAGCCCCAGCTGCACCCACGCGTCAGCGGGCGCACTCAGCTGACGGTCCTCGGTACTGAGGCGATTCGAGGACTTCCACCTCGCCGAACCTCGCGACGACGCGATACCCGTCCGCCAGCGCGTCGTCGCGGATCGTGGTCGTCCGCAGCTCCAGCCCGCGCACCGACCCCGCTTCCTCCTGGCTCAGGTCCAGGAGGAGGAAGTCGGGCGGCCGACTGAGTACGCCGGGCAGCGATACCCGGTTGCTCCACGTCAGCAGGGGTACGAGCCGGTCGTCGGCCGCGATGCACGTGCTCGCCGGCACCCTCTCGATCGCGGCGACCTGATCCCTTCGATGCGCCGTCCGTGACCACGTATCGCCGGTGACCATCCGCGCCAGCGGGAAGGCCTCGTCGTCGAGGCACACGATCGTCCCGATCACCGGCACGGCGAAGACGACCGCGCCGACGACCAGCGCCGACCGAGCTCTCCACTCGGAGGACGGAAGCCGCCGCAGGAGCCGTCCTCCCCCGTCGATCGCGCCCAGGACCAGCACGACCCAGACGGGCGCGTCGTAGTGGAACCCGCTCGTCCAGAGCGCGGGCCGGTCGGAGAGGAACCTCTCGGCCAGGAGCGGCAGCGCGAGCAGCGACACCGGCGAGAGCAGCGGAAACAGGAGGAGGGGTGAGAGCAGCCCCAGAAGCGTCATCGTCTTCACGATCGGCGTGAAGAAGAGCCCGACCACCATCCACGGCCGCTCGAGCATCGTCCGGACGACCTCGCCCCCGCTTGCTCCGAGCGCTCCGTAGTCCCAGTAGGCGTACCCGCGTCCGCCGATCGAAGGGATCACCACCCCGACGACGACCGCGAACGCCGCGGCCCCCGAACACGCCAGCAGCACCCCGACGATCCTCGGTCTCCTCGCCGCTCGCAGCAGTCCGAGGATCAGCACCACCGCCCCCATGTCCTCCCGGATCAGGAGGAGGACCGCCGACGCGGCGACGAGCTGGCGATCACTCCTCCTGTCGAAGGCGTCGACCGCCCAGGCGAGGACCGGCACCGCGAACGCGACCTCGTGGAAGTCGAAGTCGGCCAGCGACTGCAAAGGCCGGCCGAGGAGATAGCCCACGGCCAGCAGGCAGCTCGCCCCCACTCCCACGCGCCGGCGCGCGACGCGCCAGACGAAGACGGAGGAGCCGGCCACCAGCGCGGCCTGCGCCACGAGCAGCACCCGCGCGTCGTCCCAGATCCAGTACAGCGGAGCGAGGACGACGAGGATCGGATGGAAATGGTCGCCGAGCAGGGTGAAGTCGTCGCCTTTCAGCGGCGAGAGCGGCGGACGGAACTGCGAGTACGCCCGCACCGCCTGGTCGAAGATGCCGAGGTCGTACCCCGCCGTGAGCAGCTGGTCGGCCCGGGAGATCGAGTAGACCGAGTAGACCGCGAACGCGAGGAGCGCGAGCGGGACGATCGGCGAGCGCAGCAACGCGAGACGCCCACCGCACACCGGCCGGCTCCCGCCGCGCCCCGTCCAGCGCATCCGCACCTCCGCTGACGGCGGACGGCGCACCACTGACCGAGGAACCCGAGGTCTCTGCGGACAACGATAGGCGAGCTTCCCTCAGCATCGCCGGACTGGCGCCTGACGCCGCCTCACAGTGCTCGATCGAGCGTGGCCACCGGAGCGCCGCGGACGCAGCTGCCGTGCCGCCGAACGGGATCCGGCGAACGACCGGACGCGATTCGCGGAGAGAAGAGCAGTGGTGCCCCTGGAGGGACTCGAACCCCCAACCTGCTCCTTAGGACGGAGTCGCTCTTCCATTGAGCTACAGAGGCCGGTGCCGTCCAGTGTACCGATCGCCCGGAGCCGTCGCTCTTGACACGGCACGAGCTGCATGATTGGTTAGTTACTGCACCAACGAACCAACACACCACGAACCACCGACACCGAGGGAAGGAGCCCCATGGACGACTCCCGCCCGATCTTCCTGCAGATCGCCGAGCAGATCGAGAACGACATCATCGCGGGCGCGCTGCCCGAGGAGGACCAGGTCCCGTCCACGAACGAGTTCGCCGCGTTCCACCGCATCAACCCGGCCACGGCCGGCAAGGGCGTGAACCTGCTCGTCGACGAGGGCGTCCTGTACAAGAAGAGGGGGATCGGCATGTTCGTCGCCGAGGGAGCGCGCGACCGCCTGGTCGAGAAGCGCCGCACGCAGTTCCGCGACCAGTTCGTCGCACCGCTCCTCGCGGAGGCCGCCAAGCTCGGCCTCACCCGCGAGCAGCTCACCGCCATGATCACCGACATCGAAGGAGGATCGCGATGAGCGCGGTCATCGAGGTCGCCGGCCTCAGCAAGCGCTACGGCAGCACGCACGCCGTCGCCGACGTCAGCTTCACCCTCGAGGAGAACCGGATCCACGGCCTCCTCGGCCGCAACGGCGCCGGCAAGACCACCCTGATGTCGCTGCTCACCGGCCAGGAGTTCGCGAGCACCGGCAGCATCCGCGTCTTCGGCGAGACACCCGTCGAGAACGCCGCCGTCCTCTCCCGCACCTGCTTCATCAAGGAGAGCCAGAAGTACCCGGAGGACTTCAAGGTCACGCACGTCCTCCGCAGCGCCCGCTGGTTCTTCGAGGGCTGGGACGAGGAGTTCGCCCAAGAGCTCATCGTCGACTTCCGCCTCCCGCTCGACCGCCGCGTCAAGAAGCTCAGCCGCGGCCAGCTCTCCGCGATCGGCGTCATCGTCGGCCTCGCCTCCCGCGCCCCGCTGACCTTCTTCGACGAGCCGTACCTCGGCCTCGACGCCGTCGCCCGGCAGCTCTTCTACGACCGCCTGCTCGCCGACTTCGGCGAGCACCCGCGCACCGTCGTCCTCTCCACCCACCTGATCGACGAGGTCAGCAGCCTCCTCGAGCACGTCCTCGTCATCGACGACGGCCGCCTGCTCGTCGACAGCGACACGGAGGAGCTGCGCGGTGCCGCCGCGACCGTCACCGGCAGCCGTGCGGCGGTCGACTCCTTCACCGAGGGCCGGGAGGTCCTCTCCCGGAGCGGAGTCGGCGGCCTCGCCACCGCGACGCTCCCCCACCTCGGCACCGCCGACCGCGACGAGGCCCGCCACCGCGGCCTCGAGCTCGAGCCCGTCTCGCTCCAGCAGCTCGTCGTCCAGCTGACCACCGGAAAGGCCGCCTCATGACCGCCCTCGCCCCGCAGCGCTCCGTCGCGCGCCACCGCCTGCTCAGCATCGTCCGCCTGCACCTCGCGAACCCGGCGACGCTGCTCGTCACTCCGCTCGCGATCCTCGGCGCGATCTTCGTCGGCAGCCTGATCATCTGGCTGCTCGTGCTGCGGATGGTCGGCGTCCCGGCCGCCGGCGGCGACTCCGGCGTGCAGATCACCGGCGGCACGACCTTCATCTTCATCTACATGCTGGTCGTCGCCGTCCAGGCCACCAACGTCACCTTCGCCCTCGCGCTGGGCTACGGCTCGACCCGCCGCGACTACTCCCTCGGCACAGCACTAACCTTCTTCGGCATGTCCGCCGCCTGGACCGTCCTCTACTCCACGATGTCCGCGCTCGAGCAGGCGACGAACGGCTGGGGGCTCGGCGGCTACATGTTCCGCGCCGCCCCCTACAGCGACGTCTCCTGGCTCGCCCAGACCTTCGCGGTCTTCAGCCTCTTCCTGTTCTTCTTCTTCGCCGGCTCGGCCGTCGCCGCGGTCTTCGTCCGCTGGCGGGCCACGGGGATGACCGTCTTCTTCCTCGCCCTCGCCGCGCTGATCGTCGGCCTGATCGCCCTGCTCACCCTCACCGAGAGCTGGGACTCCGTCTGGCTCGCCTTCCAGGCCATCGGCTTCACGGGCGCCTTCGCCCTGCTGCTCGTCCCGACGGTCCTGTCCGCGGTCCTCGGCGCCCTGATCCTGGGCCGAGCCACCCCGCGCGGCTGATCCGGCCGCACAACATCAGCTGAGCGAGGGGGGCGTCCGCTGAGGAGCGATGCCCTCCCGTCTCAGCTGATGTTCTGCGGCGAGCAGCCCCGTCCGGACGGCGCCCCGCCACCCGCAAGGCCCCGCCGCCCGCAAGGCCCTTCCGCCCCGCCCGCTCGCCTGGGAGCGTTGCAGCATGGCCGCATCCCTCACCACCGCCGCTGCTCAGCACGTCTGGGCCGCCCGCGACGACAGTCCGCTCGACCCCGCCACCCTCGACACGATCGACGCGTGGTGGCGCGCCGCGAACTACCTCGCGGTCGGCCAGATCTACCTCCTCGCCAATCCGCTGCTGCGCGAGCCCCTCGCGAGGGAGCACATCAAGCCGCGCCTGCTCGGGCACTGGGGCACGACTCCCGGCCTCAACCTGATCTACGCGCACCTCAACCGCGCCATCGCCGAGCGCGCGCAGCCGACCCTCTACATCACCGGCCCCGGCCACGGCGGACCGGGCATGG
Source organism: Rathayibacter sp. VKM Ac-2928 (assembly GCF_022815545.1). NCBI lineage: Bacteria > Bacillati > Actinomycetota > Actinomycetes > Micrococcales > Microbacteriaceae > Rathayibacter > Rathayibacter sp. VKM Ac-2928. The sequence continues at coordinate 560,763 of NZ_JALGRU010000001.1, read as the reverse complement.
TCGCCAACGCCTACCTCGACGGCACCTACAGCGAGATCTACTCGCACATCGACGAGACCGAGGACGGCCTGCGCCGCCTCTTCCGCCAGTTCAGCTTCCCCGGCGGCATCCCGAGCCACGCCGCCCCCGAGACCCCCGGCAGCATCCACGAGGGCGGCGAGCTCGGCTACTCGCTCAGCCACGCCTACGGCGCCGCCTTCGACAATCCGGACCTGCTGGTCGCCGCCGTGGTCGGCGACGGCGAGGCCGAGACCGGCCCGCTCGCCACCAGCTGGCACTCGAACAAGTTCGTGAACCCCGCGACCGACGGCGTCGTGCTGCCGATCCTGCACCTCAACGGCTTCAAGATCGCCAACCCGACGGTCCTCGCCCGCATCCCGCACGAGGAGCTCGAGAGTCTCATGCGCGGCTACGGCCACGAGCCGTTCACCGTCGAGGGCGGCTTCGACGGCGAGGACCCGATGCGCGTGCACGAGCGCTTCGCCGCGGTCCTCGACACCGTGCTCGACCGCATCGCCGCGATCAAGGCGCGCGCCGCCGAGGGCGACCTCACCCGCCCGGCCTGGCCGATGATCATCCTGAAGACCCCGAAGGGCTGGACCTGCCCCGCGGAGATCGACGGCGTGCAGGTCGAGGGCACCTATCGCGCGCACCAGGTCCCGCTCGCGAACGCCCGCGACACCGAGGCGCACACCCGCCTGCTCGAGACCTGGATGCGCTCCTACCGTCCGGAGGAGCTCTTCACCGAGGAGGGCGGGATCGCCGACCGTGTCCGCTCACTCGCCCCCGAGGGCGAGCTGCGGATGAGCGCGACGCCGCACGCCAACGGCGGCCTGCTCCGCCAGACCCTCCGGCTGCCAGACTTCCGGCGCTACGAGGTCGTCGTGCACGAGCCGGGCGGCACCGTCGCGGAGGCGACGAAGGTGCTCGGCGAGTGGCTCGCCGACGTCATCCGCGAGAACCCGGCGAACTTCCGGATCTTCGGCCCCGACGAGGTCGCCAGCAACCGGCTGCAGAGCGTCTACGCCGCGACCGACAAGCAGTGGAACGCCGAGCTCAGCCCGCTCGACGACCACCTCGCCCGCGCCGGCCGCGTGATGGAGGTGCTCTCCGAGCACCAGTGCCAGGGCTGGCTCGAGGGCTACCTGCTCACCGGCCGGCACGGGCTCTTCACCTGCTACGAGGCCTTCATCCACATCATCGACTCGATGTTCAACCAGCACGCGAAGTGGCTGGACGGCACCCGCGACATCGAGTGGCGCCGCCCGATCGCGAGCCTCAACTACCTGCTCTCCAGCCACGTCTGGCGCCAGGACCACAACGGCTTCAGCCACCAGGACCCGGGCTTCATCGACCACGTCGTCAACAAGAAGCCGGAGGTGGTGCGCGTCTACCTGCCGTTCGACGCCAACACGCTGCTCTCCGTCTACGACCACTGCCTCCGCAGCGTCGATTACGTCAACGTCGTCGTCGCCGGCAAGCAGCCCGCTCCCGCCTGGCTCACCATGGCGGAGGCGGTGGCGCACTGCACCCGCGGCCTCGGCATCCTGGAGTGGGCGAGCAACGAGCGCCGCGGCGCGTCACCGGACGTGGTGATGGCCTGCGCCGGCGACGTGCCGACCCTCGAGACCCTCGCGGCCGTCAGCATCCTCCGCGAGGCGCTGCCCGACCTCGCGATCCGCACCGTCAACGTCGTCGACCTGATGCGGCTGATGTCCGAGTCCGAGCACCCGCACGGACTCTCCGATCGCGAGTTCGACGCGGTCTTCACGCCCGACCGACCGGTGATCTTCGCGTACCACGGCTACCCGTGGCTGATCCACCGGCTGACCTACAAGCGCACCGGCCACGGCAACCTGCACGTCCGCGGCTACAAGGAGAACGGCACGACGACCACGCCGTTCGACATGGTGATGCTCAACGACCTCGACCGCTACTCGCTGGTGATGGACGTCATCGACCGCACACCCGGCCTCGGCGCGAAGGCGGCGGGCCTCCGCCAGGAGATGCAGGACGCCCGGATCCGCGCCCGCGCGTACACCCGCGAGCACGGCGAGGACATCCCCGAGGTCGCGAACTGGACCTGGTCCGGCTCCCGCTCCGGCAACGCCTCCGAGGCCACCGGCGGCGACAACGAGTAGCCCCGCCCCCACCTCCGCCCCGCACCCCGCGAGATGCCACTTGTGCACGCGACACGCCGTGTCGGGCGTGCACAAGTGGCATCTCGCGGCGGGGGTCAGGCGGCCGCCGCCGTGAGGTAGTCGTCCCACTCGGGCTGGGTGCGCTCGGCACCGCGCACGAGCCAGGAGCCGGCGCGCGGCATCCGCGGCACGGAGCGCAGCTGCCAGCCCATCTCGAGCGGCGTGCGGTCGCTCTTGACGTTGTTGCAGCGGTGGCAGCAGGCGACGAGGTTCTCCCAGGTGTCCCGCCCGCCGCGCGACTTCGGCTGGATGTGGTCGATCGTGTTGGCGTGCTGGCCGCAGTAGCCGCAGCGGTGGTTGTCGCGCCGCAGCACCCCGCGGCGCGAGACCGGCACGCTGCGCGAGCTCGGGATGCGGACGTAGCGCGTCAGCACGATCACCGAGGGCCGGATGTAGTCGCCGGTCGCTCCGTGCACCGGGTGCTCCTGGTCGGCGACGATGATCATCGCCTTCTCGGTCATCAGCAGCACCAGCGCCCGCTTGAACGACACCACCGCGAGCGGCTCGTAGCCGGCGTTGAGGACGAGTGTGCGCATCAGTGACCTCCGTGCTGTCGCACGCCGCCGCACGGAGACGCCGCGACCACGCGAAAGGGCGCCGTCGTGATGACGGCGCCCTTCGAGGCCGCGGCGCAGAGCCGCACGGTGACGTGGTGCCGTATCCGAGTGTCGGCGGAGTGGAGTGCGGCGAGGAGGATCCCCGCCCGGATCGCGTCGGTGCGCCGCACGCGCGAACGCAGCCCCACGCAGTGGTGCCCGTTCCGCTCGGCCATCCCGGCACTCCGTCCCTCGACGAATCGCTCCGCTCGCCACGCGAGCGGACTGAGATTCAGATTAACCCTTCGCGCCCGGAACACCAGAGGAACCGGGGTTTTCGTCATCCGCAGTTCACACGGCGCGCGGTGGGCCGGCACTGCCGGGCACGCGGAAGAGCCCGCCCCGGTGAGGGGACGGGCTCTCGGCCGATGCTCGCGGTCGTCGTCAGCCGGAGATGCGGACGATCGTGTAGTCGGTCGTCCAGATCGGCTGCACGCGGACGCTCGCGCCCTCGTACGGCGCGTGCAGGATGTTGCCGTTGCCCGCGTAGAAGCCGTCGTGGCCGGGCATGATCACCAGGTCGCCGGGCTGCGCCTCGGACACCGGGATCTGCGTGCCCATGGCCGCCTGGCCGGCCGCCGAGTGCGGCATCGAGATGCCGTACTGCGCGAAGACGTACATGACGAGGCCGGAGCAGTCGAAGCCGCTCGGGTCCGCACCGCCGAAGACGTAGGGCACGCCCTGGTACTGCAGCGCCGTGTCGAACACGGCGGAGAGGCTGTAGCTCGTGCTCGGCGCGCTCGCCGCGAGCTCGCTGGCCGAGGCGCCCTCGTAGGAGTTGAAGCTCTCTGCGGTCTCGGCGCGGGCCTCGGCGACGTCGCTGGTGTCGACGACGGGCTCGACGACCGGCTCCGGCTCGGGCGGCGGCGGCGCGGCCTCGGCGGTGAAGCCGTCGCGGGCGATCGCGGCCTGGACCACTCCCCCGGCGACGGCGACGGTCTGCGCGTCGCCCTGTCGCAGAAGGTCGGCCTGCGAGGCGGCGAACAGCCCGTCGCTCTCGGTGCCGGGCGAGAAGGCGTAGGCCGGCAGCGCCATCGTCGCGACGAGCGCTCCGGCGAATCCGACGATGGCGACCTTGCCGATCGTGCGGCCGCGGCTGCGCTTGCGCGGCGAGCCGGCAGGCGTCGGGACGAAGTCGGTGACGTCGGCCCGGCGGGACGGCGCCGTGGGCACGGCCCGGCGGGCGACGGGCGCCTCGTCGGTGTAGCGGGCGCGGATCACCGGCGGACGGTTCTCGAAGGAGGACGCGTTGCGGGGGCTGTCCGGGTGGGTGGAGCGGAACCGGTCGGGGGAACCGGCGGGGGTGGTGGGGTTCTGGGGCAAGGGGGAGGACCTCCGACGTCCCGCCAGCCCAGGCAGCTGTCCCGTCTCGAGTGCGCGAAGCATCGGCGTTCACGGAGTCCGAGACGGGAAGGGACGTCGGACCCCGCGCCTCACGACCGGGGTTCGGGCGCAGGGCTCCACAGAGCGTAAGCGACCGTTACCGATTTGTCACCAACCGGAGACGAGATCGTGTCCCGCTCCGACCCTCCGATGCTGTAGTGCGCGTGGAGCGGACGTTCAGCTGACGAGGAAGATGTGCGCAGCGACCTCGTTCGGCAGCTCGATGCCCGCCTCCGCGCCGTCGATGCGCACGAGCACGTAGCCGTTGAGCGCCGAGAACTCGCCCTCGGCCCCGGGGACGACGCCGGCCTGCTTGAGCTGCAGCAGCAGCTCCGGGTCGACCTGCGCGGGCTCGCCGAGCCGGCGCACGGTGCCGCGCTGCGGCTCGGCCGAGCCGGCGACGAAGCGGGGGATGCTGATGACGCCGTCCGCAAAGCGCGACGCCGGGGTGTCGCCCAGCTCGTCGAGCCCCGGGATCGGGTTGCCGTAGGGCGACTCGGTGGGGTGGTCGAGCATCTCGAGGAGGCGGCGCTCCACCTGCTCGCTCATCACGTGCTCCCAGCGGCACGCCTCCTCGTGCACGAACTCCCAGTCGAGCTTGATGACGTCGTGGAGGAGGCGCTCGGCGAGGCGGTGCTTGCGCATGACGTGGATCGCCTTGCGGCGTCCGTCGCCGGTCAGCTCGAGGTGGCGATCGCCGGAGACGACGACGAGGCCGTCGCGCTCCATCCGGCCGACGGTCTGCGAGACGGTGGGGCCCGAGTGGCTGAGCCGCTCGGAGATGCGGGCCCGCAGGGGAATGATGTTCTCCTCCTCCAGCTCCAGGATGGTGCGCAGGTACATCTCGGTCGTGTCGATCAGATCCGTCATCTCAGCCTTCCGGTCTCAGCGCGCACAACCTTACTGGGCACCGTGTCCCGTCTCCGTCGACGGGGCAGGGCGCAGGGCCTCCGATGGTCGAAGGCGGGGCGGGCCGGGAACCCTAGTATTAACGCATGCCGGACGTCACCATTCCTCGCGAGCTCCTCCCCCACGACGGGCGGTTCGGCTGCGGCCCGTCCAAGGTGCGGCACGACCAGCTCGCGCACCTCGCGACGCAGGGCGCGCACCTCCTCGGCACCTCGCACCGGCAGGCCCCGGTGAAGAACCTGGTCGGGTCCGTGCGCGAGCACCTCGCGACGCTCTTCCGCATCCCCGAGGGCTACGAGGTCCTGCTCGGCAACGGTGGCTCCACCGCCTTCTGGGACGCGGCCGCCTTCTCGCTGATCGACCGCCGCGCCGAGAACCTCACCTTCGGCGAGTTCGGCCAGAAGTTCGCGAAGGCGGCGTCCGCGCCGTTCCTCGAGCCCGCGCACGTCGTCTCGGCCCCGGCCGGATCGCGCAGCGAGGTCGAGGTCCTCGAGGGCGTCGACGTCTACGCCTGGCCGCACAACGAGACCTCCACCGGCGTCATGGCGCCGGTCCGCCGCGTGCACGGCGACGAGGGCGCGCTCACGGTGATCGACGCGACCAGCGCCGCCGGCGGCATCGACTTCGACGCGGCCGAGGCCGACGTCTACTACTTCGCTCCGCAGAAGAACTTCGCCTCGGACGGCGGCCTGTGGTTCGGCCTCTTCTCGCCGGCCGCGATCGAGCGGATCGAGCGGATCGCGGCGAGCGGCCGCTACATCCCCGAGTTCCTGAGCCTGCAGAACGCCGTCGACAATTCGCGCCTGAACCAGACGCTGAACACCCCGGCCCTTTCCACTCTGCTGCTGATGGAGTCGCAGCTCCAGTGGATGAACGAGAGCGGCGGACTGGCCTGGGCGTCGGCGCGCACCCTCGAGTCCTCGTCGGCGATCTACGACTGGGCCGAGGCCTCGCCGGTCGCGACCCCGTTCGTCGAGGTGCCCGAGCACCGCTCGCAGGTCGTCGCCACCGTCGACTTCGACGCCTCCGTCGACGCCGCGCTGATCGCGAAGATCCTGCGCGCGAACGGCATCGTCGACACGGAGCCGTACCGCAAGCTCGGCCGCAACCAGCTGCGCGTGGCGACCTTCGTCGCCATCGAGCCGGACGACGTCCGCTCGCTGCTCGGCTCCATCGACCACGTCATCGAGCGCCTGGCCGACTGAGCGACCGGGGAACGGGGAGGCGCGGGATGAGGCTCTGGCTCCGTCCGGACGAGCGCCGCCCCGCTCCCCCGCCCTACGCCTCCGACGACGCGACGGCGCTCCTCGCAGGCTGCATCGTCTGGGTGCTCGCCCTCGTCGGCGTGCTGATCGCCGTGGCGGCCGGCGCGTCCGTACCGCCGCTCGTCCTGTCGACCGTCGTGATCGGCGTCGTCCTCGGCACGATCGGCCTGTTCTACAGTCGCAACCGCCGCTGATCCACCGGCGTCCGCGCGCGTGGTGCGCGAGGTCGGCGCCGTGGCCGAGCGAGGGCGTCCCCGCTCGGCCGGGTCCTCACCGGCGGCGGCGCCGTCGTCCGCGACCGCTGCCGCCGCGTCGTCCGGCGGCCGAGGCCACCGACCCGTCCTCGGCGCCGGAGTCCTGGCCGTCCGAGTCGTCCTCATCGGAGTCGTCGTCGTCGTCGGAGTCGTCCTCGTCGGAGTCGTCGGAGTCGTCGTCGTCGTCGTCGTCCGAGTCGTCCTCGTCCGAGTCGTCGTCAGCCTCGTCGTCGTCGAGGATCTCGTCCTCGTCCGCCTCCGCCGCGTCGCCGTCGACGACGGTGTCGTCGTCGTACTCGTCGTCCTCGGTCTCGTCGCGCTCACCGCTGGCGTCCTGCGCCGCGCGGTAGTCCGCGAGCCGGACCGACCACGGCACCCAGTCGGGCGCGAGCACCGAGCCCTCGCCCGGCAGCAGCTCGACCTCGAGGACGTTGACGTCCCCGGACTCGTCGATCCTCGACAGCGTCGCCGTCCAGAGCCAGCCCGGGTAGCCGCGCATCAGATTCGTGAACTGCAGCGAGACCACGTGCTCGCCCTGGGCGAGCGTCGCGACCAGGTCGCCGATCGTGTCGGCGGTCGTGATGTCGAGGAGCGCCTCGCGCGCTCGGTCCTCCGAGCCGGCGAGGACGGCGTCGAGCTCGTACACGGGCGCGGGCTCCAGCTCTCCGGCGGCCGCTGCGGACCCGGCGTCCGGGTCTCCTCCGTCGTCGGAGTCCTCGTCGGAGTCGTCCTCGTCCTCCTCGTCGATCTCGTCGCTCCAGACCGCCGGCACGGGAGTGCGCAACGCCGGGACGCCGTCCTGCGAGTCCACGGGACCCTCGGTCGTGGCCTCGGACCCGGTGTCCGGAGTCTCGTCGGTCTCGGGCGAAGGATCGCCGGTCGTCTCGCCGGCGTCAGGCATCGAGCTCGTCCGCGACCCGGCGCAGCAGCGTCGCGATGGTGCGCCCGTGGGCCTTGTCGGGGTAGCGGCCGCGCTTGAGGCCGGTGCCGATGCCATCGAGCAGCTTGACCGTGTCCTCGACGATCACGGACATGTCGTCGGCCGACTTGCGGCTGAGCTTGACCATGCTGGGCGGGGTGTCGATGATCCGGGCCGAGAGGGCCTGCGCACCGCGCTTGCCGTCGGCGATGCCGAACTCGAGGCGGGTGCCGGCCTTGACCGCGGTCCCGGAGGGCAGCGCGGAAGCGTGCAGGAAGACCTCCTGGCCGTCATCAGTGCTGATGAAGCCGAAGCCCTTCTCCTCGTCGTAGAACTTGACCTTGCCGGTAGGCATGCAGAACCCCTCCTGGAAATGAAGCAGCCATCAGTTTAGAGGACGGCACCCGCCCTATCCTTGACCCGTGAAGCCACAGCAGCCCGCGGGTATCGGACGCGCGGAGCGCGTGCTCGCCTACATGTTCGTCGCGATCATCGTCGTGACCGTCATCGCGTTCATCGCCGTCCTCGTCGCGCCGATGATGGGCGTCCGCGACTACAGCGGGAGCCTCTGGCAGTTCGTCCTCGCGCTGCCGCTCGTCGGCCTGCCGATCGCGTTCCTCATGATGATCGCGATGCTCGTGGTCGGCGTCCGCCGCCGCCGTTCCTCCTAGCGGAGACCTCTCCGGCCGTGCCGAGCCCTCGACGAGCAACCGGTCACGCGACTCCCAGACTTCATCCAGGCCACGCGCAGATACTGTCCGCATGGACGGACCCCGCATTCTCATCGTCGACGACGAGCCCAACATCCGCGACCTGCTCACCACGAGCCTCCGCTTCGCCGGCTTCGCCGTGCGCGCGGTGGGCAACGGCGCCCAGGCGATCTCCGCAGTCCTCGAGGAGGAGCCGGACCTCATCATCCTCGACGTGATGCTGCCGGACATGAACGGCTTCGGCGTCACCAAGCGCCTGCGCTCGGCCGGCTACACCTCGCCGATCCTCTTCCTCACGGCGAAGGACGACACCGAGGACAAGATCACCGGTCTCACCGTCGGCGGCGACGACTACGTCACCAAGCCGTTCAGCCTCGACGAGATCGTGGCGCGCATCAAGGCGATCCTCCGCCGCACGATGCACGCCGAGGAGGACGCGGTCATCCGCGCCGGCGAGCTCACGATGGACCAGGACACGCACGAGGTCCTCGTCGGCGACGAGCCGGTCGAGCTGAGCCCGACCGAGTTCAAGCTGCTGCGCTACCTGATGCTCAACCCCAACCGGGTGCTCAGCAAGGCGCAGATCCTCGATCACGTCTGGGAGTACGACTTCAACGGCGATGCGGGCATCGTCGAGTCCTACATCTCCTACCTGCGACGTAAGCTCGACACGCATTCGGAGGAATCGCTCATCCAGACCAAGCGAGGATTCGGATACATGCTGAAGGTCGCGAAGGTCTGACCTCCGCCGCCCCGGCGCCGGCCCCGTGAGGGGGCGGGCGCCCGCACGATCTCGAGGGAGTTCCACCGCCATGCACCAGGGTCTGGCCGAGCGGTGGAACTCCATCTCGCTGCGCACGAAGATCACGGCCGTCACCGTCCTCCTGCTGACGCTCGGCCTGCTGGTCTCCGGCATCGGCACGATGACGATGCTGAAGCCGCAGCTGATCTCCCAGCTCGACGCGCAGCTCGCGGACAAGGTGCAGAAGGTGGCGACCGACCTGTCGGCACAGGGGGTCTCGCAGTTCTCCGAGTCCGACGACTACTACGGCGCCGTGTACGACTCCTCGGGGACGCTCGTCTACTCCAACGCTGCGCAGGGCACCGACCCCGCCTTCCCCTCGCGCTACACGATCGAGGAGGCCCTGAACGCCTCCAGCGAGCCGAACACGCTGATGAGCGTCAACGACCGGATCGAGTACCACGCCGTCTCGACGGTCTACTCCCGCGGGAACGACTACCAGACGCTGCTGCTCGCCACGTCGACCCGCGACATCGACAACATCATGACGATCTACCTGACGATCTTCCTCGGGTTCGGCGTCGCGATCGTCGTCATCGGCGCGATGCTGACGCGGCTGCTCGTCACCACCACGTTCGCTCCCCTGCGCCAGGTCGAGCAGACCGCCGCCGCCATCGCCGACGGCGACTTCAGCCAGCGCCTGGACGGCACCACGCCGAACACCGAGGTCGGCCGCCTCAACCGCTCGCTCAACGCGATGCTGGTGCGCATCGACAGCGCTTTCCGCGATCGCGCCCGCACCATCGACCAGATGCGCCGCTTCGTCGGCGACGCGAGCCACGAGCTGCGCACCCCCCTCGTCTCCGTCCGCGGCTACGCCGAGCTCTACCGGATGGGCGCGCTGCAGACGCCCGAGGCGGTCGGCCAGGCGATGGAGCGCATCGAGAAGGAGGCGATCCGGATGGGCGGCCTCGTGGAGGACCTCCTCGAGCTCGCCCGCCTCGACGAGACCAAGCCGCTCGCCCTCTCCCCCGTCGACCTGATGCCCCTCGCCCGCGACGCCGCCATGGACGCGATGGCCTCCTGGCCGGACCGCGACTTCGGCGTCGAGACCCGCGACGACACCCCCGTCGAGACGCCCGCGCTCGAGATGGACGAGCCGTCCGGCACCGCGACGCAGACCATGGAGGTTCCGGCCGCCGCCGGGCTCACCGGCCCGATCGCGGCCGCCGGCGCGCGCCTCGCGCGCTTCCGCCGCCGCCCCCGCCGCGTGCCGGCCGAGGACCTCGCCGCGGGCACCGCGCCCGAGCCCGAGCAGGTCGGCGTCCCGGCGCTCGTGATGGCGGAGGAGAACAAGATCCGCCAGGTGCTGACCAACCTGATCGGCAACGCCGTCCGCTACACCCCCGAGGACACCCCGATCGAGGTCGGCGTCGCCGTCGACCGCGCGCGGAGGCTGGCGTTCCTCGAGGTCATCGACCACGGCGAGGGCATCCCGCCGCAGATCCGGGAGAAGATCTTCCAGCGCTTCTGGCGCGCCGACACCTCGCGCACCCGCGAGACCGGCGGCAGCGGCCTGGGGCTCGCGATCGTCTCCTCCATCGTCGCGGCGCACAAGGGCCGTGTCGACGTCGTCGAGACTCCGGGCGGCGGCGCCACCTTCCGGGTCGCCCTGCCTCTCCTCACCGTCGACCCGGACGGCGATCCGTCCCCAGCTGCGGCCTGACGGCCCGCGCGGCCGACGCGGTCCGCCCTAGGTTCTCTCCCACGCGCCGAACGGCGCGGACAAGTGAGAGGACCTGACATGACCCACTTCCAGACCGACATCGAGGCGATCAGCACCGCGAGCGGCTCGATCCACGGCTCCGCGGACCGCATCCGCGCCGAGGTGGCCGGCATGCTCGGCCTGCTCACCGGCCTCGAGAGCTCGTGGACGGGGCAGGCCTCGACCGCGTTCCAGGGGGTGGTCGGCCTCTGGCGGACCACGCAGGGGCAGGTCGACGACGGGCTCGAGTCGATCGCGCTCGCCCTGGGGGCGGCGGGGCAGCAGTACGCGGAGACCGAGGAGGCCAACGCGCGCCTGTTCGCGTTCTGACCCGCCGGCGGCGTCCTCGACCGTCTGCGGGCCGAGGACGCCGCCCGGGAACGCCGAAGGCGGCTCCCCCGGAGGGGAACCGCCTTCTGCGTCGTTCGGGTCGGACTAGAAGTCCATGCCACCCGTGGGGTCTCCGCCTGCGGCGACGGGGTTCCGCTCGGGCTTGTCGGCGACGACGGCCTCCGTGGTGAGGAACAGACCGGCGATCGAGGCGGCGTTCTGCAGAGCGGAGCGCGTGACCTTGACCGGGTCGATGATGCCGGCGGCGATCAGGTCGACGTACTCGCCGGTCGCGGCGTTGAGGCCGTGTCCGGTGGGCAGCTCGCGGACCTTGGCGGCGACGACACCGGGCTCGAGACCGGCGTTCAGCGCGATCTGCTTGAGCGGCGCATCGATGGCGACCTTGACGATGTTCGCGCCGGTCGCCTCGTCTCCGACCAGCTCGAGCTTCTCGAAGGCGAGCTTGCCGGCCTGGATGAGGGCGACGCCACCACCGGCGACGATGCCCTCCTCGACGGCGGCCTTCGCGTTGCGGACGGCGTCCTCGATGCGGTGCTTGCGCTCCTTGAGCTCGACCTCGGTCGCGGCTCCGGCCTTGATGACCGCGACGCCACCGGCGAGCTTCGCGAGGCGCTCCTGGAGCTTCTCGCGGTCGTAGTCGCTGTCGGTGTTCTCGATCTCGCCGCGGATCTGCGCGACGCGACCGGCGATGGCCTCGGCGTCGCCGGCACCCTCGACGATCGTGGTCTCGTCCTTGGTGATGACGACCTTGCGGGCCGAGCCGAGCAGGTCGAGGGTGACGTTCTCGAGCTTGAGGCCGACCTCCTCGGAGATGACCTGGCCGCCGGTGAGGATCGCGATGTCCTGGAGCTGCGCCTTGCGACGGTCGCCGAAGCCGGGGGCCTTGACGGCGACCGACTTGAAGATGCCGCGGATCTTGTTGACGACCAGGGTCGCCAGCGCCTCGCCGTCGACGTCCTCGGCGATGATCAGCAGCTGCTTGCCCGCCTGGATCACCTTGTCGACGACGGGGAGGAGGTCCTTGATGTTCGAGACCTTGGAGTTGACGATCAGGATGTACGGGTCCTCGAACACGGCCTCCTGGCGGTCGGGGTCGGTGACGAAGTACTGCGACAGGTAGCCCTTGTCGAAGCGCATGCCCTCGGTCAGCTCGAGCTCGGTGCCGAAGGTGTTCGACTCCTCGACGGTGACGACGCCCTCCTTGCCGACCTTGTCGATCGCCTCGGCGATGATCGCGCCGATCTCGGGGTCCGCAGCGGAGATGGAGGCCGTGGCCGCGATCTCCTCCTTGGTCTCGATCGCCTTGGCACCGGCGACGAGCTCGGCGGTGACGGCCTTGACGGCCTTCTCGATGCCCTTCTTCAGGCTGATCGGGTCGGCGCCGGCCGCGACGTTGCGCAGGCCCTCGCGGACGAGCGCCTGGGCGAGGACGGTCGCGGTGGTGGTGCCGTCGCCGGCGACGTCGTCGGTCTTCTTGGCGACCTCCTTGACGAGCTCGGCGCCGATCTTCTCGTACGGCTCGTCGAGCTCGATCTCCTTGGCGATCGAGACGCCGTCGTTCGTGATGGTGGGGGCGCCCCACTTCTTCTCGAGCACGACGTTGCGGCCGCGCGGGCCGAGGGTCACCTTGACCGCATCGGCCAGGGTGTTGAGTCCACGCTCGAGGCCGCGGCGGGCTTCTTCGTCAAAAGCAATGATCTTGGCCATGTGTGTTCTTCGTCCCTCCCGGACGTCAGGGGAATTCCGTCGTTGGCACTCGACTGGAGCGAGTGCCAACAGCGATTCTGGCACTCACCCGGGAGGAGTGCAAGTGACGTCGGCGCCTGGCGCAACGCGAGGAGCCGCCGTCCGCACGAGGCGGACGACGGCTCCAGGCAGGGCGGGGGCCTCAGACCACGCGCACCGATTCGGCCTGCGGACCCTTGGACCCGGTGCCGACCTCGAACGCGACGTGCTGGCCCTCTTCGAGGACCTTGTATCCCGACATGTCGATGGCGGAGTAGTGGACGAACACGTCCTGTCCGCCGCCGTCGACCGTGATGAAGCCGTAGCCCTTCTCAGAGTTGAACCACTTGACGGTTCCGTTCGCCATCTCTCACTCCCAAAGTGCTGTGCTGCCTGCGACACGAGCGATGCGCAGGTGCCTGACTAGGGAGCATAAGCCAGCGTTTCGGCCCGGAATGGGGCGGAAAGCGCCCGGGGGAAAGAGTTGTCCGGGATTCAACATGAATTAAACGTGCCGGAAACAGAGCACCCCCGGAGAGCGGCTCGACGACCGTGTTCCGGGGGTGCTCGCGGCCTCTCGCTACGGCGTCGGGTAGTCCGAGCCGAGCACGACGACGACGGCGCCGGTCTCGACGAAGTCCGCGGTCAGGACGATCGTCCCGACGCCGAGCGACTGGACGACGCCGAGCGCCGCTCCCTCGAGTCGCGGGTCGGTGTAGTAGACGGTGGTGGCCGCCTCGTCCTCGGTGTTCGCGTTCGCGACCGTGGGCACGCTCCAGCCCGCAGCGGCCAGCGCCTCCCCGGCGTTCGCGGCGAGGCCCGCCGTCGCCGTTCCGTTCAGGACCGCGAGCGCGAGGGTCGGGTCGACGGTCGGCGTCACCGCCGGGGTCGCCTCCGTCTCGGCGATGCCGGTGGGCGGTGTGAAGACGTCGTTGAACTGCACCCGGTTGTCGATCACCAGCAGTCCGATGAACCCGAGCAGCACGACCACTCCGGTCGCCAGCGCCGCCCAGGCCAGGGCGACGGCCCGGGCGTGCGGGGCGGGCGGGCGACGGTGGGCGCCGACGCGGCCCTCGGTGGCCGGGATCTCGTCGAAGCGGTCCTTCGGAGCGGTGGTGGTCATCGTCGGTACGGCCGGCCTTCCGTCAGTGGGCCCGAGCAGCTCGTCTACTCGGGGCGCCCGAGGCGGCGCGCGGCGCGGGCGCCGGCGCGCCCGTCGCGGATGCGCTGCAGCCGCTTGACGAGCATCGGGTCGTGCGCGAGGGCGGCCGGTGAGGCCAGAACCGCGCTGAGCACCTGATAGTAGCGGGCGACCGAGAGGCCGAACCTCTCCCGGATCGCGTCGTCCTTGTCCCCGGCGCGGGCCGTCCACTCGCCCTCGAACTCGAGGACGCGGCGGTCCCGCTCGGACAGGACGGCGCCCGTGCTGCGCTCGACGTCCGTGGCCCTGCTCATCCCTCCACAGTAGGGAGGGACGGCTCGGCGGCGGCTGAGGCGCTCCGGTACATGCCGATGTGCGGGATGCCCGCCTCGTCGAACTCGTCGCCGAACGGCTCGAAGCCCGACCGCGCGTAGAGACCCGCGATGTACGACTGCGCGTGGAGCAGGAGCGGCTCGTCCCCGTGGCGCTCCAGGACCGCGCTCACCAGCCGGTGCGCGAGGCCCTCGCCCCGCCGGTCGGCCCGGGTCACCACCCGCCCGATCACCCGGTGGGCGTCGCGGTGCTCGGGCCGCTCGTCCCGGAGGGTGCGGAGGTAGGCCGCCGTGCCGCGCTCGTCGGCGATCCACCAGTGCCGCGTCGTCGGCTCCAGATCGCGGCCGTCGAGCTCCTCGTCGTCGACCCGCTGCTCGCGCAGGAACACGTCGGTCCGCAGCCGCGCGAACGCGTAGACCTCCTCGGTCGTGAGTTCGCTCCACGCCTTCGAGATCACGGAATTCAGCTGCACGGCGGAGAGTTTACGAGAGGTAAGGGGAGCGCCCTCCCCCGTACACTGACCAGGATTCCTAGGGAGACCCATGTCGTCGTATTCCGTCAACAAGACCGACGCCGAGTGGCGCGAGGAGCTCGACCGCGAGCAGTACTCCGTGCTGCGCCAGGCCGCCACCGAGCGCCCGTGGACCGGCGAGCTGCTCGACGAGCACCGCGAGGGGCTCTACACCTGCGCGGCGTGCCACGCCGAGCTGTTCAAGAGCGGCACCAAGTTCGACTCCGGCTGCGGCTGGCCGAGCTTCTACGAGTCCATCCGCCCCGACGCGGTGCAGCTCATCGAGGACAGCACCCTCGGCATGGTCCGCACCGAGGTCCGCTGCGCCAACTGCGGCTCGCACCTGGGCCACGTCTTCCCGGACGGCTTCGGCACGCCCACGGGAGACCGCTACTGCATGAACTCGATCGCGATGAACTTCACGACCGAGGGCGAGTGACCGTGTCCGCGACTCCCGTGCTCGAGGCCGTCCTGGCCCGGCGCTCCCGCTCGAAGGTGACCGCGGAGGCGCCGGGGCACGAGGAGATCGCGGCGTACGTCTCGGCCGCCTCGCGGCTCGCCGACCACAGCTCGCTCCGGCCCTGGCGGGTCATCGAGATCCGCGGGGCGGCGCGCGACCGCATCGGGCGCAGCTTCGCCGCCGCGTCCGGCGACAAGAAGGACGCGCGCAAGCACATCGAGAAGACGCACCGCGCCTCCCTCCTCCTCGCGGTCGTCGTGAGCGTGAAGAAGTCGAAGGTCCCGGCCTGGGAGCAGGAGGCCGTCGCCTCGGGTGTCGCGCACCTGCTCAGCCTGCTGCTCGACGAGGCCGGGTGGGGCGTCTTCTGGCGCACCGGCTCGTACACCCGCGCCAAGGCCGTGCGGAAGGCGCACCGCCTGGAGAAGGGCGAGGAGCTCCTCGGCTGGCTGTACGTCGGCCGGCCCGACGGCAAGATCGGCGGGCCGAAGCGGCCGACGCCGGCCGAGCGGCACCTGAGCATCCTCGAGCCGTGATCCGCCCGCGCGGGCCGGAGCCGAGGCGGCTTCCGGCCCCGCGATAGGGTGGCCCGGTGCGGTGACGCACCTGCCGACGTGGCGCAATTGGTAGCGCACCCGACTTGTAATCGGGCGGTTACGGGTTCAAGTCCCGTCGTCGGCTCCGAGGCGGCCTCGTGAGCAGCCGATCGACCACCCGCTCCCCCGCGACCCCCTGCTGCGTCCGGCCGTCCGGCGGCAGCCCGGCGTACGGCAGTCCTCGCAGCCTCCGCGTGATCGGCTTCTCGAGCCAGCGGTGGATGACGATCCCGGCGACCAGCGAGACGGCGATCGTGCCCGCGGCGGAGAGCACTCCCGATCGCAGGCCGATCAGTGCCAGGACGGCGGGCACGACCGGCCCGATCAAGGGATGGAAGAGGTACAGGCTGTAGGACGCCTCGCCCAGGGCGAGCAGCGGTCGCCGGAGGACGCGGTTCGCGCCACGACGCGATGCCAGTCGCCGGAAGAGCGGTTCGGCCAGGACCACCGCGACGAACGCGGCGGTGACGATCCCCTTCCGGAAGAGCGCGTCGCGCTCCCAGGAGATCCCCTCCGGCGCGAGAGCCGCGACGACGGTGAACACGGCGGCGGCGCCCAGCGCGAGGAGCAGGCCGCGGCGCGCGCGCGGGAGCCCGGCGATCCTTCCGATCGCCATGCCGACCGCGAAGTACAGGACGAGCGGGTCGAAGTAGACCGCCCAGGCCGGCCAGTCCTCGGCGGGGCGGAGGAGATGGCCCGACGCGACGACGAGCACGACCGTCGACGCGAACACGAGGACGTTCCGCCGCAGGAGCGGCCCGAGAGTGAAGACCGCGTAGAAGGCCGTCTCGTAGGTGAGGGTCCACCCGACGCCGAGGAGCGGCTCCACAGCGCCGTCGGGGTTGCGCGCGGGCAGGAAGAGGTAGGACGCGACTCCCGACCACGGGGTGAGGGCGGCGTGCAGCACTGCCCCGGGCAGGACGAGGAGCGACGCGATCTTCAGGGTCGTGGCGATCCAGTACAGCGGGACGATCCGGATCACGCGGCGGACGGCGAAGAACCGCCAGCCGCCCCGCACCTCGAAGGGACCCGCGGTGACCGCCATCACGAAGCCGGAGACGACGAAGAAGACGTCGACACCCGCTGCGGCACCGTTCCAGACGGCGATCGAGTCGTCGAGGCGCTCGTGCGCGTAGAACGTCGCGTGCGCGATGACGACCAGGAGAGCCGCGACGAAGCGCAGGGCCTGGACGCCCTCGACGATCGGTGTGCCGGCGGTCGTCGGCGTCACGATGTGCGGCGTGGTCATGGGGCCCCCCGGAGAGATCGGGTGAGCCTATCCACGAGCGCGAATAGCCGACGCGGAGGCGCGGAATCGGCTGTCGCGCGATCGTGGACCGTCCTCCGTCCCGCAGCGCGTCCCCGTGGCGACCGGGCTCAGGCCTCCCGAGGAGCACGACGAAGGGCCCCGGTCTCCCGGGGCCCTTCGTGTGTTCCGACCCGTCTCAGCGGGCTCGCGGTCTAGCCCGCGGCGGGCGTCGGGGTCGGCGTGGCCGAGGAGTAGGTGTCGGCGGCGGCCGAGAGCACGAAGGAGCTGAAGGCGTCCGCGTCGGTCAGCGAGCCGGTGTAGGCCTCGCCGTTGACGAGGACCGTCGGGGTGCCCGAGACGGACGCGACCTCGGTGCCCGGCAGCGGGCCGGAGGTCGCGCGCTCGGTGGCCGCGCGCACCCAGCTGACGAAGGACTGGTCGTCGATGCAGGAGTTCACCGCGGCGGTGTCCTCGACGCCCGCGTCGGCGGCGGCCTGCTTGAGCTGGTCGTCGGAGAGGCCGTCGGTGCCCTCCGCCGGCTGCTCGGCGAACAGCGCCGCGTTGAAGTCGAAGAAGGAGTCGGGCGACCGGTCGGCGACGCAGGCCGCGGCGTTGGCCGCGCGCTCCGAGTACTTGGTGCCGTTCGAGCGGGTGGTCAAGATGGCGATCGGGTGGATCTCGACCGTCGCGGCACCGCTGGTGACCCACTCCTTGATCTGGTCGCCGTTGGTCTGCTCGAACTGGCCGCAGTACGGGCAGAGGTAGTCGAGGTAGACCCGGATGTCGACGGTGCCCGTGGAGGTGTCGAGCACGCTCGGGGTCGGGGTGCCGTCGGCCGGGATCGCCGGGGTGGTCGAGGCGACCAGACCCTCGGTGACGAGGACGCCGTCGCTCGCCATGTTGGCGGGGCCGGGGCCGGCCGGGCGGATGCTCGAGGTGACGGCGAAGACGACGACCGCGACGATGGCGATCACCACGATCGCGAGACCGCCCTGCAGGGCGAAGCGGCTGACGCGATCGCGGCGCTTCTGCTGCTCGCGGAGTCGGCGGGCCTTCTCGCGGGCGGCCTCTCGACGCTGGTTCTTCGAGAGACGGTCGTTGGCTCCGCCGATGGTCATGACAAGAACGCTCCGAATGAGAGAGGAAGAAGTGCCGCCGGGCTGCGACTCGCCGGAATCCTACGCGCGAGCCCTGGGAAACCTCCAAACGACGGATACCGCCGGGTCCCGGCGCCCGCCGTCGGACCGCGGCTCCCCCCGTCCAGTGGCGCGTGGCATACTGTGACGGTTGGTCGGAGTCGCCCACGCGACGACGACCGTCACTTCCATTCACTCGGATCGTCCGGCACGTACCTGCCGGTGAAGGAGCAAGAACAATGGCGTCCGTAACCTATGACAACGCGTCCCGCGTCTACCCCGGGGCCACGCGTGCCTCGGTCGACAAGCTGAACCTCGAGGTCGGAGACGGCGAGTTCCTCGTCCTCGTCGGCCCCTCCGGCTGCGGCAAGTCCACCTCCCTGCGCATGCTCGCCGGCCTCGAAGAGGTCAACGAGGGCCGCATCCTGATCGGCGACCGCAACGTCACGGACGTTCCGCCGAAGGACCGCGACATCGCGATGGTCTTCCAGAACTACGCGCTCTACCCGCACATGTCGGTCGCCGAGAACATGGGCTTCGCGCTCAAGATCGCCGGCATCAACAAGGACGAGCGCGCCGCGCGGGTCCTCGAGGCCGCGAAGATGCTCGACCTCGAGCCCTACCTCAACCGCAAGCCGAAGGCCCTCTCGGGTGGCCAGCGTCAGCGCGTCGCGATGGGTCGCGCCATCGTCCGCAAGCCGCAGGTGTTCCTCATGGACGAGCCGCTGTCGAACCTCGACGCCAAGCTCCGCGTCCAGACCCGCACGCAGATCGGCACGCTCCAGCGCCGCCTGGGCATCACCACCGTCTACGTCACCCACGACCAGACCGAGGCGCTCACCATGGGCGACCGCATCGCGGTCCTCAAGGACGGACTGCTCCAGCAGGTCGGCACGCCCCGCGACCTCTACGAGAACCCGAACAACGTCTTCGTGGCCGGCTTCATCGGCTCGCCCGCGATGAACCTGTTCCACGCGGACGTCACCGACGGCGGCGTCAAGTTCGGCGACACGGTCCTCCCGATCGCCCGCGAGGCGCTCGCGAAGACCACCCAGAAGGTCGTCACGCTCGGTGTGCGCCCCGAGGACGTCACCGTCTCGACCCAGCCCGGCGGCCTGCCGATCGAGGTCGACCTGATCGAGGAGCTCGGCTCGGACGGCTACCTCTACGGCCACACCGAGGTCGAGGGTCGCCGCACCGACATCGTCGCGCGCGTCGACGGCCGCGTGCACCCGACTGCGGGCGACCGCGTCTACGTGACCGCGAACCACCGCGTGCACATCTTCGACGGCGAGTCGGGACTGCGCCTCTCCTAGGCTCCGCCCCCGCGCACACGCTGCCGCCGTCTCCTCCGAGGCGGCGGCAGCGTTCGTCCGGGCCCCTCCACCGTCCGACTCCCGACACGAACGGCGCGCTATGTCCGGCTCCCTCAACATCACCTCGGCCACGGTCGACCCCGCCCTTCTCGACCTGCCGTGGAACCTGCGGCTGAACGACTGGCCCGACGAGTACATCGCCGCGCTGCCCAAGGGCATCTCGCGGCACACGGTCCGCTTCGCGCACCTCTCCGGCCACGTCGTCGCCGTGAAGGAGACGACGGCGGAGATGTCGCGGCGCGAGTACGAGATGCTCAAGACCCTGCAGCGGCTCGACGTCCCGTGCGTCGTGCCGGGCGCCGTGATCACGAACCGCACCGACGACGAGGGCGACGAGCTGCCCGCCGTGCTGGTCACCCGGCACCTCAAGTTCTCCCTGCCCTACCGCGCGCTGTTCTCGCAGACGCTGCGTCCCGACACTGCCACCCGCCTCGTCGACGCGCTGGCGCTGCTGCTGGTGCGCCTGCACGTCATCGGCTTCTTCTGGGGCGACGTCTCGCTCTCGAACACGCTCTTCCGGCGCGACGCGGGCGCCTTCGCGGCGTACCTCGTGGACGCGGAGACCGGGCAGCTCTACTCGGGCGGCCTCTCCAACGGCCAGCGCGAGAACGACCTCGAGATCGCCCGGGTCAACATCGCCGGCGAGCTGCTGGACCTCGAGGCGGGCGGGCGCGTCGACGACGACCTCGACCCGATCACGGTGTCCGACGGCATCGTCGCCGCGTACCGCAGTCTCTGGAAGGAGCTGACCGGCGCGGAGTCGTTCTCGACCTCCGAGCGCTGGCGCATCAACGACCGGGTGAACCGGCTCAACGAGCTGGGCTTCGACATCGAGGAGCTCGCGATCAAGACCGACGAGGCGGGCTCCACGGTGCGGATCCAGCCGAAGGTCGTCGACGCGGGTCACCACCAGCGCCGCCTGCTGCGGCTGACCGGGCTGGACGCGCAGGAGAACCAGGCGCGCCGCCTGCTCAACGACCTCGATTCGTACACGGCCACCTACGACAAGCAGGGGCTGGACGAGGAGATGGTCGCCCACGAGTGGCTCGCGCAGGTGTTCGAGCCGGTCATCCGCTCGATCCCGCGCGACCTGAAGGGGCGGCTGGAGCCTGCGGAGATGTTCCACCAGTTGCTCGAGCACCGCTGGTTCATGTCGCAGCAGCAGGCGCGCGACGTGCCGCTGGCCGAGGCGGTCACCGCCTACGTGAACGACATCCTGCGGCACCGCCGCGACGAGGCGACGATCATCGCCCCGCCGACCGAGGCGATCACCCTGCCGAACCTCGTCATCGACGGTGCCGGCGACGCGGAGCTGACCGACGAGGACGCCGACGTCGACTGGATGAAGAACGTCTGACCCGGCCCACCGGAGGGCTCGTGCGGATCCCGGATCCGGGGTGAGCCCTCCATCGTCTACGGCGCGTGCCGACGCGGATCTCGATACGCCCGCTCCGCGGCCTACTCGATCAGCATGAAGCGCCCCCTGGCCGGTGGTGACCGATCAGCCCGCGCCCTCGCTCGCCGAAGGCGGCGCCCCCTCCCCCTCCCCCGACGTCAGCGCGGGCACCGGCGCGGTGAGCTGCAAGGCGGAGGAGGAAGCGATACCGGCGGTATCGCGCCCGACGACAACACCGCAGATCGCCGTGCCGGCGCCCGCGCTGCCCGCGCTACTCGGAGGCGGCGCGGAGTTTGGAGATCTCGTAGAGCGCGACCGACGCCGCGATGCCGGCGTTGAGCGATTCGGTGGCGGCGCTGATCGGGATGGAGACGACGGCGTCGCACTGCTCGGTGACGAGGCGGGAGAGGCCCTTGCCCTCGCTGCCGACGACGACGAGGAGCGGCCGGTCGGCGAGCTCGAGGCCCGGCAGCATGGTGTCGCCGTCGCCGTCGAGGCCGATGACGAAGACGCCGTCGCGCTTGTAGTCCTTGATCATCGCGGTGAGGTTGGACGCCATCGCGACGGGCACGCGCGCGGCGGCTCCGGCCGAGGTCTTCCAGGCGGCGGAGTTCAGTCCGACCGAGCGGCGCTGCGGCACGATGACGCCCTGTCCGCCGAAGGCCGCGACGGAGCGGATGATCGCGCCGAGGTTGCGCGGGTCGGTGATGCCGTCGAGCGCGATGAACAGCGGGACGACGCCGCGCGAGACGCTGCGCTCGAGCAGGTCGCTCGGGTGCGCGTACTCGTACGGCGGGACCTTGAGCACGAGGCCCTGGTGCACGGAGTCCGGGCCGGCGAGGCGGTCGAGCTCCGGGCGCATGACCTCGAGGACAGGGATGCCGCGGGCGGTGGCGAGCTTGAGCGCCTCCTTGACCCGGTCGTCCATCTCGATGCGCGTCGCGAGGTAGAGCGTCGTCGCGGGGATCTTGGCGCGCAGCACCTCGAGGACCGAGTTGCGGCCGGTGACCATCTCGGACTCGTCGCCGCTCTTGGGCTTCCGCGACGGGGCCGGACGGCCCTGGCCGCGGGCCGCGCCGTTCAGCGCCGCTCCGGGTCGGCCCTTGCCGCCGGCGGCGACGAAGCGCTCGCGCGCCAGCTTCGCCTTGCCCGCGGGGTGGTACGGCCGGTCCTCGGCCTTGGGTGTGGGCTTCTTGCCCTCGAGGGCCTGACGGCCCTGACCGCCGGAACCGACGGCCTTGCCCTTGCTCTTCTTGCGGACCGCTCCTGGGCGGCCGGGCTTATTCGCCATCGAGACTCCAATGCGCACCCGTCTGGGTGTCTTCGATCGTGATTCCCGCAGCAGCGAGATCGGTTCGGATGCGGTCGGCGGCCGCCCAGTCGCGCTGCTCGCGCGCGGTCTGCCGCTCGGCGACCAGGCGGTCGACGAGCACGGTGAGGGCCCGGTAGGTGGGCTCGTCGTCGGAGCGCGCCCACTCGGGGGCCTCCGGGTCGATCCCGAGGACCGATGCCATGGCGAGGACCTGTGTGCGCAGCGCGGACACCGTGCCGAGATCCTCCGCGTCGAGGGCGGCGTTGCCGGCCCGCACGGTCTCGTGTAGCACGCCGATGGCCTGCGGGACCGAGAGGTCGTCGTCCATCGCCTCGGCGAACTCGTCGGGCAGGACCGGCTCGCCGACGGCGGCGAAGCGGGTGCCCTCGAGGCGCCGACGGGAGCGGTCGAGGAAGCCCTCGATCCGCTCGAGCGCCGCCTCGGCCTCCTCGAGCGCACCGTCGTGGAACTCGAGCGTCGAGCGGTAGTGCGCGGAGCCGAGGTAGTAGCGGACGACCAGCGGGCGGGCGGAGTCGAGCAGCTCGGAGGCGAAGACGGAGTTGCCGAGCGACTTGCTCATCTTCTGCCCGGTGACCGAGACGAGACCGTTGTGCAGCCAGTAGCTGGCGAAGGCGTGGCCCGCGGCGCTCGACTGGGCGAGCTCGTTCTCGTGGTGCGGGAAGCGCAGGTCGAGCCCGCCGCCGTGGATGTCGAACTGGGTGCCGAGGTACTTGGTCGACATGGCGGAGCACTCGATGTGCCAGCCGGGACGGCCCCTCCCCCAGGGCGAGGCCCAGGAGGCGGACTCGGGCTCGTCGGGCTTCATGCCCTTCCACAGCGCGAAGTCGTGCGGGTCGCGCTTTCCGCGCGGGTCGGCGTCGGTCGCCGCCTCCATGCTCTCGAGGCGCTGGTGCGTGAGCGCGCCGTAGTCCGGCCAGGAGCGGGTGTCGAAGTAGACGTCGCCGGAGTCGTCGGGAGCGGGGTAGGCGTGGCCCAGCTCGATCAGGCGCTGCACGAGCGCGACCATCTCGGCGATGCTCGCCGTCGCGCGCGGCTCGTAGGTGGGCGGCAGGATGCCGAGCGCGGAGTAGGCGGCGGTGAACTCGAGCTCGACGCGGTAGGCGAGCGCCCACCACTGCTCCGAGGGCTCGTCCTCCCCGGCCGCGCGGCGGGCCTGCTCGGCGATCGCGAGGATCTTGTCGTCGATGTCAGTGACGTTGCGGACGAGGGTGACCCGGTAGCCGCGGTGGGCCAGCCA
This sequence comes from Rathayibacter sp. VKM Ac-2928, assembly GCF_022815545.1. Lineage (NCBI taxonomy): Bacteria > Bacillati > Actinomycetota > Actinomycetes > Micrococcales > Microbacteriaceae > Rathayibacter > Rathayibacter sp. VKM Ac-2928. Next base: position 537,178 of record NZ_JALGRU010000001.1, on the reverse strand, counting down.
GCGGCGCAGCTGGTCGTAGACCAGGGCGGAGCGCAGGTGCCCGATGTGCGGCGACGACTGCACCGTGGGTCCGCAGACGTACATCCCGACCTCGTTCTCACGGAGGGGGACGAAGTCGACGAGGGCCTGGGCCTTCGAGTCGTGCAGTCGCAGAGTCACGCCGCGAGTTTACCGGGCGGGGCGGGCGCGCCCTGGCGGCGGGCTGGCGCGGTGGATCAGTGCGCGGATCCGGGAGTGGGGAGGACGAGTGCCGTGGCCGTCGCGGCGACCCCCTCCCCGCGCCCGGTGAAGCCGAGCGCGTCCGAGGTCGTCGCGGCGACGCTGACCGGGGCGCCGAGGAGCGCGGACAGCAGCTGCTGGGCCTCGTCCCGCCGCGGGGAGAACTTCGGGCGGTTGCCGATCAGCTGGACCGACACGTTGCCGATCGTGAAGCCGGCCGCCTCGACGAGCTCGCGCGTCGCGCGGAGGAAGACCTCGCCGTGCGCGTCCTGGAACCGCGGATCGGCGGTGCCGAAGCGGGAGCCGATGTCGCCGAGGTTCGCGGCGGCGAGCAGGGCGTCGCAGATCGCGTGCGCGACGGGGTCGCCGTCGCTGTGCCCGGAGAGGCCGCGCTCCCCCGGCCAGTGCAGTCCGGCGAGCCAGAGCGGCGACGCGTCGTCGAAGGCGTGCACGTCGGTGCCGATGCCGACCCGCGGTACCGCGGACGACGGCGTCGGCGCGAGCAGCTGCTCCGCGCGGGCGAGGTCCCAGGGCGTGGTGATCTTGAAGGCGAGCGGATCGCCGGGGACGACGACGGAGCCGCGGCCGTGAGCGGCGAGGAGGGCGGCGTCGTCGGTGAACTCCCGGCCGGCGGCGGCGTAGGCCTCGTCGAGCAGGCGGCGGGGGAAGCCCTGCGGCGTCTGCACGGCGGCGAGCTGCGAGCGGTCGACCGTGTCGAGGATCGCCGCATCGGCGCCGACCAGCTTGATGGTGTCGGTGACGGGCAGGCCCGGGATCGCGCCGCCGCCGGTCGAGCGGACGGCCGCGAGGACGCGCTCGAACTGCGCGACGGGTGTGAGAGCCCGGGCGGCGTCGTGCACGAGGACGGTGTCGACTCCCGGGTGCAGGAGGGCGAGTCCGCGGGCGACGGAGTCCTGGCGGGTCGATCCGCCGGCGGTGACGAGGACCTCGACGGCGGGCCCGGAGGCGCGGCGGCACAGCTCGACGGTCGCGTCGACGAGGGACTCCGGTGCCACCACGACCACCTGGACCGGCTCGGCGAGGGTGAGGACCGTGCGGAGGCTGCGCTCGAGGATCGTGACGCCGGCGCACTCGACGTAGGCCTTGGGCAGCTCCCGCCCGAGACGGGTGCCGCTGCCGGCGGCGACGATCACGACGGCCGCGGTCGGCGCCGATCCGGAGACGGTGTTCAACGGGACGTCCTTTCGCCGCCGGTCACAGTAGCAGCGGCCGGGAGGAGGGGGCAGCCCGGCCGGGACGCCGACGAGGCTGCGCTAGTCTTTTTCCGGCTCCTGCACCTCGATTCCGCCCTGTCCGGGGCGGGCGGAGCCGATGATCTGGAGGAACCCGTGAAGGCGCGCATCGCTGCATCCGTCGTTCTCGCGGTCGGCGTCGCGTTCGCCACCGCCGGCTGCAACCTGGTCGCCCCGCAGGCGACGCGGGCCATCTACGACCCGAGCGACGGGGTGGGTGCGACGATCGGCGATCTCGCCATCCGCAACGCGATGATCATCTCCGAGGACGGCGAGACCGGCACGCTGGTCGTCTCCCTGGTCAACGACACCGACGAGACGGTGAGCGTCGAGGTGCAGTACGAGGCGAGCACGGGCCGCACCAGCGACACGGTGGACGCAGTCCCCGGTCGCACGGAGGTCCGCCCGGGCAGCACCGAGTCGGTCACCATGGAGGGCCTCGACACGATCCCCGGCAGCCTGTTCCCCGTCTACTTCCAGTACGGCTCGGAGGAGGGCGAGGAGCTGCTCGTCCCGATCCTGACGAACGCCCTCGAGGCCTACGCCACGCTGACCCCGGCCCCGTCGGCCAGCCCGACCCTCACGCCCACGCCGAACCCGGCACAGACGGCGCTGCCGACCCCGACCGTGCAGCCCGGCGTCGACGCCCCGGCGGAGTAGCACCCGCTCCCGCGAAGGGCCGTCCACCTCGGTGGGCGGCCCTTCGTCGTGCGACCAGATGCTGATCGAGTAGTCCCGCGCACTGGCTCCTCTTCGCTGATCGAGTAGCCCGCGCAGCGGGCGTATCGAGATCCACCGGCATCAGAAGCCCGGTCTGCAGACTCCGCACGCCGGCGACGGCGGGTCTCGATACGCCCCTGCGGGGCTACTCGACCAGCATGTTCCACCGCACCTGCTCGACAACGCCGCAGACGCCCCTGCCAGGCCCCGCGATCTCAGGCGTCGAAGCGGTAGCCGAGGCCGCGGACGGTCACCAGGAGCACCGGCTCCTTGGGCGTCTTCTCGATCTTGGAGCGGATGCGCTTGACGTGGACGTCGAGGGTCTTGGTGTCGCCGAAGTAGTCGCTGCCCCAGACGCGGTCGATCAGCTGGCCGCGGGTGAGGACGCGGCCGGCGTTGCGGAGCAGCATCTCGAGGAGCTCGAACTCCTTGAGCGGCATCGGGGTCTCGACGCCGTCGACCTCGACGGTGTGGCGCTCGATGTCCATGCGGACGGGGCCGGCGACGACGATGCGCTCCTCCCCCGGGTCCTCGGTGCGGCGGCGGAGGACGGCGCGGATGCGGGCGAGCAGCTCGCGGGTCGAGTACGGCTTGGTGACGTAGTCGTCGGCGCCGAGCTCGAGCCCGACGACGATGTCCACCTCGGAGTCCTTCGCGGTGACCATGATGATCGGGATCGCGGAGCGGGTGCGGATCTCGCGGCACACCTCGGTGCCGGGCATGCCGGGGAGCATGAGGTCGAGCAGGATCAGGTCGTACTCGCCCTCGTCGAAGGCGGCGACGGCGCGCAGGCCGTCCTCGGCGACGGTGACGTCGTAGCCCTCGCGTTCGAGCAGGTAGCTGAGCGGCTCGCTGAGGGCGCTCTCGTCCTCGACGAGCAGGATGCTGGTCACGCGGTGTCTCCTATCGGGGCGGCGGACGCGAAGGGCGTCCTGGCCGGGTCTACTTCGGGGAGTCGGATGGTGAAGGTGCTGCCGCGGCCCGGCTTGGACCAGACGCGGACGTCGCCGCCGTGGTTCTGCACGGCGTGCTTGACGATGCTGAGGCCGAGCCCGGTGCCGCCGGTGTGGCGGGAGCGGGCCTGGTCGACGCGGTAGAAGCGCTCGAAGACGCGGTCGAGGTCCTCCTCGGGGATGCCGATGCCCTGGTCGGTGACGGCGATCTCGACGACGCCGCCGGTGGAGCGGACGCCGATCCCGACGCGGGAGCCGGGCGGGGAGTACTGGATGGCGTTGGCCAGCAGATTGTGCAGCGCCGAGACGAGCATCTTCTCCTGGCCGGCGACGTACGCCTTCTTCATCCCGCCCTTGACGAGGGTGACGTCGTGCGACTCCGCCATCACGTGCGTCGTCTCGAGCGCGGCGACCACGATGTCGTCGACGCGGACGACCTCGGCGGAACCGGCGACGTCCGCCGACTGCAGGCGGGAGAGCTCGATGATCTCGCGGGTGATCTTCGCGAGGCGGTGCGACTCCTGGGTGAGGCGGTGCGCGAACCGGCGGACCTGCTTCGGGTCGTCGGCGGCGGAGTCGAGAGCCTCGGCGAGCAGGCCGACCGCGCCGATCGGCGTCTTCAGCTCGTGCGAGATGTTGGCGACGAAGTCGCGGCGCACCGCCTCCAGTCGGCGGGCCTCGGTGTGGTCCTCGGCGAGGACGAGGACGAAGCGGGAGCCGAGCCGCGTGGCGTGCACGACGAGGGTGACCGCGGCGTCCGAGAGCGGGCTCGTCGCCAGCTCCAGGTCCTGCTCGATGTCGTCGCCGAAGCGGCGCACCCGGTCGACGATCGCGACCAGGTCCGGGTGGAGCAGCGTGTCCTGGGAGACGAGGCCGAGCGAGATCGCGCGGGCGGACGCCTTCAGCACGTTGTGGGAGGGGTCGGTCACGAACGCGGGAGCGCCGACGGCGTCGATGATCGCGCCGATGCCCTCGGGCAGGCCGACGGTGACGACCTCCGCGGCGATCCGGCCCTGGCGCGCGGCGAGGGTGACGACGCTGGTGAGGACGATCCCGATGACGATGCCGAGAACGAGCGACAGCACGACGATCAGGCCCGGATCCACGCTCCCAGGCTATCCATCCACCGCGCGTCTCCCTACCGGATGCCCGGCGACGGGTCGCGGGTCGAGTACTGTTCAAACGCTCGGCACCGTTCGTTAACCTGCCGTGGTCATCATGGCTGCGCCTGCGCCGGACTGGTGCAGTCGCAGCGCCGTGCGCGGCGCGGATCGGCACCGGTCTCCGTGCGTGCCGCAGAGAGGGTCGAGAAGAAGATGCGCGAAGTTTTCCAGCAGGAGCTGGCCGAGGTCCAGGATCGGCTCGTCGAGATCTCCGGACTCGTCGAGATCGCGATCGAGAAGGCGACCCAGGCGTTCAACCACTCCGACGTGTCCCTCGCCGAGGAGGTCATCGCCAGCGACGCCCGCATCGACGAGCTGGCCATCAGCCTCGACGAGCTCGCGATCGACATCCTCGCCCGCCAGGGCCCCGTCGCCCGCGACCTGCGGACCGTCGTGTCCGCACTGCGGATCAGCGCCTCACTCGAGCGGATGGGCGACATCGCCGAGCACATCGCTCAGCTCTCCCGCTACCGCTTCCCCGACAAGGTCGTGCCGAAGTCGCTGCGCCCGACCTTCGTCGAGATGGGCCGCCTCGACGTCGTCGTCGCGCACAAGCTCACCGAGCTGCTGCGCACGCAGGACCCCCGCCTCGCCGAGGAGATCCGCGACGAGGACGACAAGATCGACGAGCTGCACGTCAGCGTCTTCGACAAGGTCCTCAGCGAGGCGTGGAAGGGCCAGGCCGCCGACACCGTCGACGCCACCCTCGCCAGCCGCTACCACGAGCGCTTCGCCGACCACGCGGTGTCCATCGCGAAGAAGGTCCAGTACCTCATCTCGGGCGACTGGGGCTGAGCTTATTCGTCGATGTCGCGCGAGCGCGATATCGACCGCGGTCGGCAGACCGCGTGCTTGCGTTCCGCAGAGCGGGGCGCGAACGGCTATGACGAATCGCTGGCACGCGATTCGCCCGTTCGCCTCGTGCGGGGCGGCTGGTCTGCACGCTCAACGCCCGGGCGTCGAGTGACAGCTACCGTGCCTCGCTGGTCGATCGCCCGCACTTCCATGCTGATCGAGTAGCGCGCGCGGCGCGCGTATCGAGATCCACCGTCGTACGGACGCGGGGTCTCGATACGCCGCGTGCCGCGGCTACTCGACCAGCAGGGAAGGGGCGCGTTCCGCGGCCTTCTTTTGCACAGCATGGAGGCGCGTTCCGCGACCTCGCTCTCGCGTCCACGCTTATGGAGTCGCGCCGCCCTGCAAGAGGCGCGTTCCGCGACCTGCTCATTCATGCTGATCGAGTAGCGCGCGCAGCGTGCGTATCGAGATCCGCCGTCGAACGGAGGCGGGGTCTCGGTACGACGCGTGCCGCGGCTGCTCGACCGGCGTGCGAGGGGACAGACGCGGACGGCCCGCGGGAGTCGGGACTCCGGCGGGCCGTGCGGGGGTGCGAGGGGTGGGCTACTTCTTGGCGCCCTGGGCGGCGACGGCGGCGGCGCCGGCGGCGGCGGCCTCGGGGTCGAGGTAGCGGGCCTCGCCGATCGGCTCGAAGTTCTCGTCGAGGGTGTAGACGAGGGGGATGCCGGTCGGGATGTTCAGCTCGGCGATGTCCGAGTCGGAGATGCCGTCGAGGGTCTTCACCAGCGCGCGCAGCGAGTTGCCGTGCGCGGTGATCATGACGGTCTTACCCGAGGCGAGATCCGGCTTGATGTCCGACTCCCAGTACGGCAGCATCCGCTCGATGACCAGCTTGAGCGACTCGGTGCGGGGCAGGTCGTCGCCGAGGTCGGCGTAGCGCTCGTCGTGCGCCTGCGAGTACTGGTCCTCGTCGTCGATGGGGGGCGGCGGCACGTCGAACGAGCGGCGCCAGGTCATGAACTGATCGGGACCGTACTCGGCGAGGGTCTGCGCCTTGTCCTTGCCCTGCAGCGCGCCGTAGTGGCGCTCGTTCAGGCGCCAGGAGCGCTTCACGTCGATCCAGAGGCGGTCGGCCGTCTCGAGCGCGATGTTCGCGGTCTGGATCGCACGCGTCTGGCGGGAGGTGTACACGACGTCGGGGTGCAGCTCCGCCTCGACCAGCAGCTCGCCGGCGCGAGTCGCCTCCGCGACGCCCTGCTCGGTCAGCCGCACGTCGACCCAGCCGGTGAACAGGTTCTTCTGGTTCCACTCGCTGTTGCCGTGGCGCACGAGGATGAGGGTGTAGGTCTCGGACATGCGTCCAGCTTAGAGGCGGCCCCTGCGCCCACGGATACGCTGGAGACCATGCCGATCGGAGCCGTCACCCGCGGCACGACGGGCACGAACCGCCTCCGCCGGGTCGACCGCCGACTGGCCGAGCTGCCGGTGCTGCGCACCACCCCGGAGCCCGTCGTCGTCGACCTCGGCTTCGGCGCGAGCGCGGTCACCACGCTCGAGCTGCACCGCCGCCTCGTCCGCTCGGCGCCCGGCGTCGACGTGGTCGGCTTCGAGATCGAGCCGGCCCGCGTCGAGACCGCGCGACGACAGCTGGAGCGGGTCCGCCAAGGGGGTACCGCCTTCCCGGCCGATGCGCGGGTGCGCTTCGAGCGCGGCGGCTTCGAGGTCCCTCTGCCCGGGCGGCAGCGGGCGAGCGTGATCCGCGCCTTCAACGTCCTCCGGCAGTACGACGAGTCGGCGGTCGCGGAGGCGTGGCGGACGATGACCGACCGGCTGACCCCCGACGGCGTGCTGGTGGAGGGGACCTGCGACGAGATCGGCCGGATCTGCACCTGGATCGAGATCGGTCCCGAGGGGCCGCGCTCGCTCACGCTGTCGCTCCGGCTCGGCGCCACGCCCTCGCCGATGATCGCGGCGGAGCGGCTGCCGAAGGCGCTGATCCACCGCAACGTCGCGGGCGAGCCGGTGCACGCCTTCCTGCTCGCGCTCGAGCGGGCCTGGCTGCACGCCGCCCCGCTCGCCGTCTACGGGCCGACGCAGCGCTGGATCGCCGCCGTCGAGTCGCTCCGCGGCGAGTGGCCGATCCTCGGCGGCCGGCGGCGGTGGCGGCTCGGGGAGGTGACCGTCGCGTGGGAGGCGGTGGCTCCGCTCGACCCGGCCCCGTCGCTCCTGTGAGCATTCTCATATTTAAGGTCGTTACCCTCATGCCCCATGGACGACCCTCCCCCTGAACCTTCGCCCGCCGCACCGACCTCGACCCTGATCGGCGGTGCCGCGGGTGCCTGAATGGCTCGGCGTCGTCATCGGCCTCCTCCTCACCGTCGGCACCGGTCTCTTCGTCGCCTCCGAGTTCGCGCTGGTCAACCTCGACCGCAACGAGCTGGAGGAGCGCCGCGCCCGCGGTGAGAAGCGTCTCGACCCGACGATCTCCGCCCTGCGGATCACCTCCACCCACCTCTCCGGCGCGCAGCTGGGCATCACGCTCACCACGCTGCTCACCGGCTACACCTTCGAGCCGGCGATCAGCTCGCTGCTCGGCGATCCGCTGCGCTCGCTCGGGATCCCGGCCGAGATCGTGCCGGGCATCGGCACGGTCGTCGGCGTCCTGCTGGCCACCGTCTTCTCGATGGTGATCGGCGAGCTGGTCCCCAAGAACTTCGCGCTGGCGCTGCCGCTGAAGACGGCGCAGGTCGTCGTGCCGTTCCAGATCCTCTTCACGACGGTCTTCAAGCCGGTGATCCTGCTCTTCAACAACACGGCCAACGCTCTGATCCGCGCGATGGGCATCGAGCCCAAGGAGGAGCTCTCGGGCGCCCGCAGCGCCGACGAGCTCGGCTCGCTGGTGCGCCGCTCGGTGCTCGAGGGCACGCTCGACCGCGACCACGCGGACCTGCTGCACCGCACGCTCCGCTTCTCGAGCCGCAGCGTCGCCGACGTGATGACGCCGCGGGTCCGGATGGCCTCCGTCCCGCTCGCGAGCACCGCGGAGGACGTGGTCCGGCTCGCGAACCGCACCGGGTTCTCGCGCTTCCCCGTCATCGGCCGCGACTCCGACGACGTCCGCGGTGTCCTGCACGTCAAGCACGCCTTCGCACTGGCACCGGAGGACCGGGCGCAGGCGACCGCGGAGTCGCTGATGATCGCGCCGATGCGCGTCCCCGAGACCGCTCGCGCCGACGCCCTGCTCGCTCCCCTGCGCGGCAGCGGCCTCGCGATCGCGGTCGTCGTCGACGAATACGGCGGGACCGCGGGTGTGGTGACGCTCGAGGACCTGGTCGAGGAGATCGTCGGCGAGCTGGAGGACGAGCACGACCGCAGCCGCGCCGGCGTCGTCCGCTCCGGCCGCTCGGCGACCTTCGGCGGCGAGCTGCGCCCCGACGAGGTCGCCGAGCGCCTCGGCGCTGTGGTGCCCGAGGGCGAGGACTACGACACGGTCGCGGGCTTCCTCGCCTCGACGCTGGGACGCGTGCCCGAGCTCGGCGACGAGGTCGCCGTGGCCGGCGGCGTGCTGCGGGTCGACCGCGTCGCCGCCCACCGCGTCGACCGCGTCCGCTTCACCCCGGCCGCCGGCGAAGGCGGTCCCGACGGAGGCGATGCCGTCGGCGTCGCCGCGCTCCGAGCCGAGGGGGCCGTCCATGAGTGAGTACCTGCCGGGGATCGCCTGGCTCGTGGTCCTGCTGATCGTCAACGCCTTCTTCGTCGGCGCCGAGTTCGCCGTCATCTCCGCGCGCCGCTCGCAGATCGAGCCGCGGGCGGATGCGGGCAGCCGCGCGGCGAAGACCACCCTGTGGGCGATGGAGCACGCCACCCTGATGCTCGCGACGAGCCAGCTGGGCATCACCGTCTGCTCGCTAGTCATCCTCAACGTCTCCGAGCCGGCGATCCACCACCTGCTCGAGATCCCGCTCGGCTTCACGGCGCTGTCCGCGGAGGCGATCGGCGTGATCGCGTTCGTCGCCGCGCTGCTGCTCGTCACCTTCCTGCACGTCGTGTTCGGCGAGATGGTGCCGAAGAACCTGGCGTTCTCGGTGCCGACCCGGGCCGCGCTGCTCCTCGCTCCGCCGCTCGTGCTCGTCTCGCGCCTGGTGAAGCCGGTGATCTGGTCGCTGAACGCAGTCGCCAACGGCATCCTCCGCCTGGTGCGGGTGGAACCGAAGGACGAGGCGACCAGCGCCTTCACGCTCGACGAGGTCGCCGCGATCGTCCGCCAGTCGACCCGCGAGGGCGTGCTGGTCGACGCGTCCGGCACCGTCACAGCGGCGTTCGAGTTCACGACCAAGCGGGTCGCGGACGTCGCGGTACCGCTCGAGCGGATGGTGCTGCTGCCGGCAGAGGCCACGCCCGCGGACGTGCGCCGCGCAGTGGCCGAGCACGGCTACTCGCGCTACCTGCTCGCGGACGACGACGGACTGCCCGGCGGCTACCTGCACCTCAAGGACGTCTCCGACCTCGACGCGACCGAGATGCCGGTGCCGCGCAAGCGGATCCGCCGGCTCGCCGCGGTCTCGGCCGGCGACGAGCTGGAGGACGCGCTCGCCGCGCTCCGGCGCACCGGCGCGCACCTCGCCCGGGTGGTCGACGCCGAGGGCCGCACCACCGGTGTCCTCTTCCTCGAGGACATCATCGAGGAGCTCGTGGGCGAGGTGCAGGACGCCACCAACGCGTGAGCGCCGGAGGAGCCCGACCGGTCAGGCGAGCTCGGGCAGCGCGGCTCGCGCCTCGGCCGAGCTCGCCCCGGTCGCCGTCAGCAGGTCGACGACGAGCGGGCGGAGGATGACCAGCAGCGTCTTCTCCGCCAGCCGCGCCTCGGGGATCAGCGCCTGCGGGTCGAGGGTCGTCGCGAGCAGCACGAGGTCCTGACGCGCGAGCGCGAGCACCGCGGGCTCGGTGACGGCCCGGCCGAGCAGGGCGATCCCCGGGCCGAAGTCCGCGACGACGTCGGCGAGCGCCGGCCGCGGCACGGCGTCGCCGACCAGGAAGTCGGTGCGCCGCGCGACGATGCGGAGGTTGCGCGTCGCGAGGTCGAGCGCGGCGAGCATCGTGCGCTGCCGCTCCAGCTCGGCGCGGTGCCGCCGGACGAACGGCGAGATCCGCGCGACGCCGATCGCCGAGTCGAGGGCGGCCGTCCAACCGTCGATCACCGGCTGCGTGCCGCGGACGCGCTCCAGCGCCGCCGCGGAGGCCGCCTGGTCGCCTCGGCGGAGCGCGTCGGCGAGCGCGTCGATCGTCTCCGCCAGTGCCGACACCAGCCGCCGCGCCTCGGCGCGCGCCGCCCGGAGCGGGTTGCGCGGCACGATCGCGGTGCACAGCAGCGCGGCGAGTCCGCCGACCAGCCCGTCGAGGCTCCGGGTGAACACTCCCCCGTCGGGCGCGGGCAGGATCATCACCAGCATCGCCTGCGTGCCGGCCGCGACGGCGAAGCCGGGGGACGGCGAGAGCGCCCGCCCCACGGTGAAGACGATCCCGAGCACGACGGCCAGCTGCCAGACGCCGGTGCCCCAGAGCAGCAGCAGCACCTCGCTCGCGGTGATCCCGATCAGCATGCCAATCGCGGTCTCGGCGACCTGCTTCGGCCGGGTGTCGCGCGCGATGCCCAGGCTCGAGATGGTCGCCGTCAGCGACAGCACCGGGGCGGGGTGCCCGAAGACGAAGCGCGAGACGGAGTAGGCGAGGATCGCCGCGAGGACGATCTGCAGCACCGCGGGCAGCGAGGCCACGGCGCGCGCGACGCCCCGGCCGGGCCGGACGTCGTCGAGGCGGACGAGCGCCCGGATCCGCGCGGCCGCCCGGTCCCGCCGAGCGGGTCCTGCGGCCACCACGGCGTGGCCTACCTGGTCGCTGCCCCGAGGCGGGGCAGGCGGGGCACTCCCGCCTCGGCGCCGGCGCCCGGCGGCACGACGACCTCCTGGGCGGCGGAGACGCGGATCTCGCCGGCCAGCACGGTGAGCTCGAGGTCGACGGGGACCGAGCGCTTGACGACGGCGAGGGCGATGGGGCCCTCCTCGTAGTGCCAGGCGCTCGCGGTGACGGTGCCGACCTCGACCGGCTCGCCGCCCTTGAGCGCCGTGACGACGTCGCCGTGGCCGGGCAGCGCGGAGTCGGAGCCGTCGAGCTGCAGCAGCACGAGGCGGCGGGGCGGGTGGCCGAGGTTGTGCACCTTGGCGACCGTCTCCTGTCCGCGGTAGCAGCCCTTGGCCAGGTGGACCGAGGAGCGGAGCAGGTCGAGCTCGTGCGGGATCGAGCGGTCGTCGACCTCGGTCGCGTGCCGCGGGCGCCAGGCGGCGATGCGGAGCGCCTCGAGGGCGTCGGAGCCGGCGAGCGCCACGCCCGCCGCGCGGGCCCGGGCCTCGAGCCCGTCGAGCGCCGCGCGCGGCACGAGGGTCTCGCGGGCGGTCCAGCCGGCCGCGGGATGCGTGGGAGCGGTGGCGTACTGCCAGCCGCCGGGCTGCACCTGCGCCCACGGGTCGAGCCAGCTGACGCCGGACTCCCCCGCGAGCTCGAGGGCGAGCGCGGTCGCGGGGCCGTCGCCGAGGGTCCCGAGGGTCGCGAACTCGGCGGTCCGGTCGGCGATCTCGACGCGGAGCATGAAGCGCATCCGGTCGAGCCAGGCCGCGAGTCCCGGCGTCTCGTCGCGGTCGAGGAGGAGCCAGGCGGTCTCGCCGTCGTCGACGACGCGGATGAGGTGCTCGATCCGGCCGGACGGGTCCAGCAGCAGGGTCTCGGCCGAGTCTCCGGGGGCGAGGCGGGCGAGCGCCTGGCTGGTCAGCGAGTCGAGCCAGGTGAGGCGGTCCGGGCCGGTGACGGTGACGACGCCGCGGCCCGAGAGGTCGACGATCGCGGTGCCCGCGGCGAGCGCCCGCTGCTCGCGGAACGGCTCGCCGTAGTGCGCGGCGACGCCCGGCTCGGCCGCACTCGTGCCGACGACGGCGCCCGAGACCGACAGGAGCGGGGAGATCGGCAGCCGCTCCGAGGACGCGGTCTCACTCGACACGGGCGAGCCTTCCGGAGGAGTGGGTGCGGAGCCCCTGGCCGAGCGCGGCGATGTCCCACGCCCAGAGCAGGTGGTCGTCGACGAGGCCGTAGAGGCGGGTGGCGGCCGCGTAGTCCTTCGCGGCGGCGGTGCGCATGACGGCGTCGGTCGCGAGGTCGATCCGCGGGCCCTTGACCTGGCCGAGGTACAGCTCGCTGACGCCGTCGGGGTGCACCAGCGACACCTCGATGTCGAAGCCGCCCGCGCCGTTGCGCAGCGTCTCGACCGACTCGGCGTCGGGGAACGCGGGCGCACCGCGGCCCGGCAGCATGGCGGGACCGGCGTCGGCGTCGGTGAGCGGGCGGCTGAGCCGCCAGTAGCCCATCTCGCTCACGAGCGGCCGGTGGCCCACCTCGCTGTCGTCCTCGAGCAGCCAGGTGTACGAGCTGTAATTGAGGTAGGGCAGGCCGTCGTAGCTGAAGCTCACGCGGTGGCCGAACTCGGCCTGCACGGAGTCGTCGCCGACGGCGTAGTCGATGACACCCGATCCCTCCCAGACGCCGAGCAGCCAGGAGAGCGGGACGAGTTCGGGCGGGAGGCCCGAGGGGAGGGAGATCAAACCTGCTCCGGCGGCGGCTAGCGCTGGCCGCGGTAGAGCTTGTAGACGACCACGCCGGAGACCCACGCGATCGCGAGGGAGGCGAGCCCGAGCAGTCCGAGATAGAAGAGTTCGAGGGCGAGAAGCATGACCCCATCCTATCCGGCGGCACCGACGCGACGGGGTGGAGGAGGCCCGATCAGAGCGAGGTGAGGGCGGCGATGCCGCTGGCGACCGCGACGACGACCATCGCGCCGACGACGCTCGTCATCGTGCGCACCAGATAGCCGTCCGCCTTCGCCACGGCGAGCTGGACGGCGAAGGTCGCGAGGACGCAGCCGCCGAAGGTCAGCGCCAGCCAGAGCTGCTGCGAGGCGGCCGGGGCGATCACCAGGGTGACGACGGAGCCGAGGAGCGCGAGCACCCAGACCGCTGCCACTCCCGCGCGATCCCTGCCCATCCCTCAATTGTGCCCCAGGGAATCGGCCTCTCCGACCCGCCGCTAGTATTGCCGGAGACCAATCCTGGAGGATCCGTGGCGCAGTTGTTGATACTGACCTCAGCCGGTGGCTCGGAGGTCCTCCCCGCACTGGGCCTGCTCAGCCACAAGACCCGGCAGATCCCGGCGGAGCCGGCGCACCTCGTGAACGCCCCGAGCTGCGACCTCATCTTCGTCGACGCCCGGCAGGACCTGGCCAGCGCGAAGTCGCTCTGCAAGATCCTGACCACCACCGGGATCAACGTCCCGCTCATCCTCATCCTCACCGAGGGCGGTCTCACCGCGGTCTCCGCGGACTGGGGCGTGAACGACGTCATCCTCGACTCTGCCGGCCCCGCCGAGGTCGACGCCCGCATCCGGCTGGTCATCGGCCGGCTCGCGCAGGAGCAGTCGACGTCGCGGATCCAGGCGTCCGGCGTCGTGATCGACGAGGCCAGCTACTCCGCGAAGGTGCACGGGCGCCCGCTCGACCTCACCTTCAAGGAGTTCGAGCTGCTGCGGTTCTTCGCGACGCACCCGTCGCGCGTCTTCACCCGCGAGCAGCTGCTCAGCGAGGTCTGGGGGTACGACTACTTCGGCGGCACCCGCACGGTCGACGTGCACGTGCGGCGCCTGCGCGCCAAGCTCGGCGATCTGGAATCGCTCATCGGGACGGTCCGCAACGTCGGATACCGCTTCAACGTGTACGAAGAGGACAATGAACGAGTCGCTCAATCTCTCGGTTGAGAACCTGGCCGATCCCGCCGTCGCCGCGGGGCTCGAGCACCTGATCGGCCGGGCCGCCTGGTTCGACGGCCGGCCCCCGTTCAGCGATCAGACCCTGATCGACGCGCGGGCCGGGTCGCGCACGCTCCTCGTCGGCCTGCGCGCCGACGTCGTGGTGGCGGCCGCCGTGCTCGGCCAGGGCGAGCTCGAGTTCGTCGTCGACCCGGAGTGGCGCGGCGTCGGGTTCGGCCGCGCCGTCCTCGATCAGGTGCTCGCGAGCGGGCGCACCGGGCTCCTGGCCTGGGCGCACGGCGACCACCCGGCGGCCAGGGCCCTCGCCGCCTCGCACGACTTCGCGCCGGTGCGGACGCTGCTGCACCTCGCGCTCGATCCGCTCGTCGCCCCCGAGGTGAGCGTCCCCGAGGGCTTCGCGCTCTCCGACGGCCGCGACCTCGACCCGGCCGAGTGGGTCGCCCTCAACGCCCGGGTCTTCGCCGCGCACCCGGAGCAGGGCCGGATCACCGAGGACGACCTGGCCGCGCGCCGGGCCGAGCCCTGGTACGACGACGGGGACTTCCTCCTGCTCCGCGACGCCGACGGCGCGCTCGTCGGATACGACTGGCTGAAGATCGAGCCGGAGTCGACGACGGGCGAGATCTACGTCCTCGGCGTGGCCCCCGAGACCGCCGGTCGCGGGCTGGGGCGGACGCTCCTCGGGGCGGGACTCGCCCGGATGCTCGAGCGCGGCTGCACCGTCGCGGACCTCTACGTCGAGGCGGAGAACCGCTCCGCCGTGGCGCTGTACCGCTCGCTCGGCTTCACCGACGCGGCCGTCGACGTGCAGTACCTGCACCGCCGCCCCGCGGTGCGCTGAGCGGCGCACCGGCTCCGCGGCTCCTCCCCAGGGCGGGTTCACCCGGCATTCACCACGGGCGGCGCGGGCGCGTCCGGCGCGGTGCCAGGATGGTCGCATGGACGGCGACAACCTGATTCTCGAAGACGGCCTGAGCGACGAGCTCGACGACGACTTCGACGAGGAGGAGGAGGGTCACTCCGACCCCCTGCTCCCGGACGACCGCTACCTCGACCGCGAGCTGAGCTGGCTGGCGTTCAACCAGCGCGTGCTCGAGCTGGCCGAGGACCCGCTGGTCCCGGCGCTCGAGCGGGCCAACTTCCTCGCGATCTTCTCGTCCAACCTCGACGAGTTCTTCATGGTCCGCGTCGCCGGGCTGAAGCGCCGCATCCTCACCGGCCTCGCACTGCCCACCAACATCGGCCGGGTGCCGGTCGACGTGCTGACCGACATCTCCGAGAAGGCGCACCTGCTGCAGCAGCGGCACTCGCGCGCCTTCAAGGAGCTCGTCGAGCCGGCCCTCCGCGACGCCGGGATCGACATCGTCCGCTGGAGCGAGCTCAGCGACGCCGAGCGCGAGGTGCTCGACGACTACTTCTCGGCGCAGGTCTTCCCCGTGCTGATGCCGCTGGCCGTCGACCCGGCGCACCCGTTCCCCTACATCTCGGGGCTCTCGCTCAACCTCTCGGTGCGCGTGCGCAACCCGAAGACCCAGAAGACCGAGTTCGCCCGCCTCAAGGTGCCGCAGATGCTGCCGCGCTTCGTGCGGATCGCCGGCGTCGCCGCTCCCGGTGAGCCGATGCGCTTCATCTCGCTCGAGGACCTGATCGCGAACCAGCTCGACGACCTCTTCCCGGGCATGGAGATCCTCGACCACCACGTCTTCCGGGTCACCCGCAACGAGGACGTCGAGGTCGACGAGGACGAGACCGAGAACCTGATCAAGGCGCTCGAGAAGGAGCTCCTCCGCCGCCGGTTCGGCCCGCCCATCCGCCTCGAGGTGACCGACGACATGGACGACGAGACCCTCGGGCTCCTCGTCCGCGAGCTCGACATCACCACGCAGGAGGTCTACAAGCTCCCCGCGCCGCTCGACCTCGGTGGCCTGTTCAGCCTGCAGAAGATCGACCGACCGGACCTCAAGTACCCCAACCACGTCCCGACGACGGCCGTGCAGCTCTCGCCGAGCGAGCCGAACCAGCGCCAGGACATCTTCAAGGCGGTCTCGCGCGGCGACGTGCTGCTGCACCACCCCTACGAGTCCTTCGCGACGAGCGTCCAGGCGTTCCTCGAGCAGGCCGCGGCCGACCCCGACGTGCTGGCGATCAAGCAGACGCTGTACCGCACCTCGGGCGACTCCCCCATCGTCGAGGCGCTGATCGACGCCGCGGAGTCCGGCAAGCAGGTGCTCGCGCTCGTCGAGATCAAGGCGCGCTTCGACGAGAAGGCCAACATCTCGTGGGCCCGCAAGCTCGAGAAGGCCGGCGTCCACGTGGTCTACGGCCTCGTCGGGCTGAAGACCCACTGCAAGCTCGCGCTGGTCATCCGCCAGGAGAAGGGCGGAGTGCTGCGGCACTACTCCCACATCGGCACCGGCAACTACAACCCGAAGACCTCGCGGATCTACGAGGACCTCGGCCTCCTGACCGCCGACCCCGAGGTCGGCAAGGACCTCACCCGCCTCTTCAACGAGCTCTCCGGCTACGCGATCGAGAAGAAGTTCAAGCGCCTGCTGGTCGCGCCGCGCCACCTGCGCAAGGGACTGCTGAAGCGGATCGCGGCCGAGACCGAGAACGCCCGCGCCGGCCGCCCCTCGGGCATCCGGATCAAGATGAACTCGATCGTGGACGAGTCCGTGATCGACGCGCTCTACCGGGCGAGCCAGGCCGGTGTGCCCGTGGACGTCTGGGTCCGCGGCATCTGCGGTCTGAAGCCCGGGCAGGAGGGACTCTCGGAGAACATCCGCGTCCGCTCCATCCTCGGGCGCTACCTCGAGCACTCCCGCATCTTCAGCTTCGTCAACGGCGGCGAGCCCGAGGTCTTCATCGGCAGCGCCGACATGATGCACCGCAACCTCGACCGCCGCGTCGAGGCGCTGGTGCGGATCGTCGAGCCCGCGCACCTCAGCGAGATCGCCGACATGTTCGACCGCGCGATGGACGAGAAGACGGCCTCCTGGTGGCTCGGCCCGGACGGGATCTGGACGCGGCACCACCTCGACGAGGACGGCGCACCCCTCTCCGATCTGCAGAACCGGCTGATGGCGCACATCACGCATCGCAAGCGCACGGCGACGCGGACCGGCTCCCGAGCCTCCACCCGCTGACGCCGTGACGGGGACCGTCTACGCGGCCGGCGCCGTGTGCTGGCGGATCATCGAGGGGCGTCTGCACGTCCTGGTGATCCACCGGCCGCACCGCAAGGACGTCAGCCTGCCCAAGGGGAAGGTCGATCCGGGCGAGTCGCTGCCGGAGACCGCGGTGCGCGAGATCCGCGAGGAGACCGGGTTCGCGGTCGCGCTCGGAGTGCCGCTCGGCACCGTGCAGTACGCGCTGCCGAACGGGCGACCGAAGACCGTGCACTACTGGGCGGCACGGGTGACCGAGAAGGCGGTGCTCGCCTCGGACTTCGTGCCGAACCGCGAGGTCGAGGCCCTCGAGTGGGTCACGATCAAGCGCGCCCGCAGCTACCTGACCTACCCGCACGACATCGAGATCGTCGACGAGTTCTCGCGGATCGTCTCGCGCGGCACCCACGACACCTTCGCGGTCGTGGTGCTCCGGCACGCGAAGGCGGTCCCCGCGTCCTCCTGGGACGGTCGCGACTCGACCCGGCGCCTCAACCGCCGCGGCGAGGAGGAGGCGGCCGCGGCCGGCCGCGCCGTCGCCGCGTGGCGGCCCCGCCGGCTGGTCTCGAGCACCGCGAAGCGCTGCCGCACCACGATCACTCCGCTCTCCGCGCTGCTCAAGCGGCCGGTCCGCCTCTCGGAGGACCTCAGCCAGGACGCGCACGAGCACGGCACCGCCGACGTCCGCTCCGTCGTCGGCAAGCGGGTCCGCGCGCGCAAGAGCGCCGTGCTCTGCAGCCACGGTCCGGTGATCCCCGAGATCCTGCGCGAGCTGGCACTGGCCACCGCGACCCCGATCGGCCCGTACCTCGAGGAGGCCTCCGACCTGCCGACCGGCGGCTTCGCGGTCGTGCACCTCTCGGTCGAGCACCCGGGCTCCGGCATCGTCGCGATCGAGACGCACGCACCGCTCGAGTGAGCCCGCGCGCGGGACGCAGACCTGCCGCGCGAATACTGCTCCTCCGCGCTCGGCGGCGCCTGAGGGCGGCCCGTCGTTCACCGCGCGTTCACCGAGCGGACGGGGCCAGGACACGACCCCTCCGTACTCTCGCTGGCGGGCCGCACCAAGCCCGTCCATCCCCCTGCTTTCCTACCCGAAAGGGATACTTGTGCGTTTCTCGCGTCTCGGCCAGGCGGCCGTCATCGCCGCCGTCGCAGCCATCACGCTGACCTCCTGTGCTGCCAACGAGGGGCCCGCCGCCACCGGCGACTCGTCCTCCTCCGGCTCCGCCAGCACCCTCGAGGGCACCCTCAACGGCATCGGCGCCTCCTCGCAGGGCTCCGCCCAGGAGGCCTGGGTCTCCGCCTTCCAGCAGGCGAACACCGGCGTCACCGTCAACTACTCCCCCGACGGCTCCGGCGCGGGCCGTGAGGCCTTCATCGCCGGCGGCGCCGACTTCGCCGGCTCGGACCGCGCGCTGAAGCTCGAGGAGCTCGACGGCTCCTTCGGCAAGTGCGCCGACGGCACCTCCGCCATCGACGTCCCGGCCTACATCTCGCCGATCGCGATCGTCTTCAACGTGGAGGGCCTCGACGAGCTGAACCTCGACGCCGCCACCATCGCGGGCATCTTCAAGGGCACCATCACCACCTGGAACGCCCCCGAGATCGCCGCGCTGAACCCCGACGCGACGCTCCCGTCCTCGAACATCACCGCCGTGCACCGCTCGGACGACTCGGGCACCACCGAGAACTTCGCCGCGTACCTCAACGCGACCGCGCCCACCGTGTGGGACGCCGAGCCCGACGGAGTCTGGCCCTACGAGGGCGGCGAGGCGGCCCAGGGCACCTCGGGCGTCATCGACACCGTCACCAACGGCCAGAACACCATCGGCTACGCCGACGCCTCGCGCGCCGGCAGCCTGGGCACCGCCAAGGTGAAGGTCGGCGACGACTTCGTCGCCTACTCGCCCGAGGCCGCTGCCGCGATCGTCGACGCGTCCCCCGAGGCGACCGACCGTCCCGAGAACGACATCGTCTACGAGATCGACTACGCCTCCGAGGAGTCCGGCGTCTACCCGGTCGTCCTGGTGAGCTACCTCATCGCCTGCCAGGAGTACCAGGACGCCGCGACGGGCGAGCTCGTCAAGGCGTACCTCGGCTACGTGACCAGCGAGGAGGGCCAGCAGGAGGCCGCCACCTCCGCCGGCGCCGCGCCGCTCTCGTCCGAGCTGTCGACCCAGGTCGCGACGGCCATCGAGTCGATCAAGTAACCTCCCCCTCATGACGCGGCCCCGGACCCCAGCCGGTCCGGGGCCGCGTCACGGCTCGGCCCCCTCCCCCACACCGAACGCAGGGACACCCACATGACCACCGCAGAGCGGCCCGTCGGCGCCATCAAGGCGAAGCAGCGGCCCGCAGACCGGATCTTCTCCGGAACGGCAGTCGCCTCCGGCGCGCTGATCCTCGTCATCCTCGCCGCCGTCGCCCTCTTCCTGGTCGTCCAGTCGATCCCGGCTCTCACGGCGTCCCCCGACACGATCTCCGGCGGAGCGGGCTTCTGGTCCTACGTCGGCCCGCTCGTGTTCGGCACCGTCTACGCCGCCGGGCTCGCGATGGTGATCGCCGTCCCCATCGCGATCGGCATCGCGCTCTTCATCTCGCACTACGCCCCGCGCAAGCTCGCGCAGGGCCTCGGCTACGTGATCGACCTGCTGGCCGCCGTGCCGTCGGTCGTCTTCGGCCTCTGGGGCATCACGGTGCTCGCCCCCTTCGTCCAGCCGTTCTACGCGTTCCTCACGGACGCCTTCGGCTGGTTCCCGCTCTTCAACGGCCCGGTCTCCGGCACCGGCCGCACGATCCTCACCGTCGCCCTCGTGCTCGCGGTCATGATCCTGCCGATCGTCACGGCGATCTCGCGCGAGGTGTTCCTCCAGACGCCGACGCTGCACGAGGAGGCCGCGCTCGCCCTGGGCGCGACCCGCTGGGAGATGGTCCGCACGGCGGTCCTGCCCTTCGGCCGCCCCGGCATCATCTCCGCGTCGATGCTCGGCCTCGGCCGCGCACTCGGCGAGACGATGGCGGTCGCCATCGTGCTCTCGCCGTCCTTCGTCGTGAACTTCGCGCTGCTGCAGTCGACGAACTCGAACACCGTCGCCGCGAACATCGCGCTGAGCTTCCCCGAGGCCTACGGCCTGAAGGTCAACGAGCTCGTCGCCTCCGGCCTGATGCTCTTCGTCATCACGCTGCTCGTCAACATGCTCGCGCGCTACATCATCAACCGCCGCAAGGCCTTCTCGGGAGCGAACTGATGGTCACGATGACTCCGCCCCGCCAGCGCCGCGTCGAGGACGCGGTCCCTGCGCCGGTCAACACGCTCACCAGCGGCCAGCTGCCCAAGTGGGCGCCCGTCGCCCTCCTGGTCGGCAGCATCGCCGTGATGGCGCTCGTCTACGCCCTCCTCGCCGTCACCGGCACCACCCAGGGCTTCGACGTGGTCGGCACCGTCTTCTTCGGCGCCGTGCTCTACACGGTCGCCGTCTTCGTCCTCGCCCGCCTGGTCGAGGGCCCCCGCCGCGCCACCGACCGGGTCGTCACCACGCTGGTCACCGCCGCGTTCGTCGTCGCGCTGATCCCGCTGATCTCGCTGATGTACACCGCGGTCACCGCGGGCGCCGCGCGCTTCGACATCCTCTTCTTCACCTCCTCGATGCGCAACGTCGTCGGCGAGGGCGGCGGAGCGCTGCACGCGATCATGGGCACGCTGATCATCACGGCGCTGGCCGCGGTCATCTCGATCCCGATCGGCCTGATGACGGCCATCTACCTCGTCGAGTACGGCCGGGGCGCGCTCGCCCGCGGCATCACCTTCTTCGTCGACGTGATGACCGGCATCCCCTCGATCGTCGCCGGCCTCTTCGCTTATGCCCTGCTGGTGCTCCTCTTCGGCGACGGCATCCGGATGGGCTTCGGCGGCGCGATCGCGCTGTCGGTGCTGATGATCCCGGTCGTCGTGCGCTCCACCGAGGAGATGCTGCGCCTGGTCCCGAACGAGCTGCGCGAGGCGTCCTTCGCCCTCGGCGTGCCGAAGTGGCTGACCGTCGTGAAGATCGTCCTGCCGACCTCGATCGCCGGCATCGTCACGGGCGTCATGCTCTCGATCGCCCGCGTCATCGGCGAGACCGCCCCGCTGCTCATCGTCGCCGGGTTCACCCAGTCGATGAACTACAACCCGTTCGACGACCGGATGATGACCCTCCCGGTCTTCGTGTTCCGCCAGTACGCCGACCAGGGGGCCGACGCCGCCGCCTACATCGATCGGGCCTGGACCGGCGCGCTGGTCCTCATCCTGATCGTCATGCTGCTCAACCTGCTCGCTCGCCTGGTCGCGCGCATCTTCGCCCCCAAGCTCGGCCGCTAACCCGAAGGATCTCCGTTGTCCAAGCGCATCGAAGTCAACGACCTCAACGTCTACTACAGCAAGTTCCTCGCGGTCGAGGGAGTCGGTCTCACCATCGAGCCCCGCACCGTCACGGCGTTCATCGGCCCCTCCGGCTGCGGCAAGTCGACCTTCCTCCGCACGCTCAACCGCATGCACGAGGTCATCCCCGGCGCCTACGTCGACGGCGAGGTGCTGATCGACGGCAACAACCTCTACGGCCCGGGTGTCGACCCGGTGCTCGTGCGCCGCCAGGTGGGCATGGTCTTCCAGCGCCCCAACCCGTTCCCGACGATGTCCATCCGCGACAACGTGCTGGCCGGCGTCAAGCTCAACAACCGCCGCATCTCGAAGTCCGACGCGGACGACCTCGTCGAGAAGTCGCTGCAGGGCGCGAACCTCTGGAACGAGGTCAAGGACCGGCTCGAGAAGCCCGGCTCCGGCCTCTCCGGCGGCCAGCAGCAGCGGCTCTGCATCGCCCGCGCCATCGCCGTCTCCCCCGACGTGCTGCTGATGGACGAGCCGTGCTCGGCCCTCGACCCGATCTCGACCCTCGCGATCGAGGACCTGATCGAGGAGCTCAAGAACGAGTACACGATCGTGATCGTGACCCACAACATGCAGCAGGCCTCGCGCGTCTCGGACCGCACCGCGTTCTTCAACATCGCGGGCACCGGCAAGCCCGGCAAGCTCATCGAGTACGACGACACCGCCACGATCTTCTCGCGGCCGTCCGTCCAGGCGACCGAGGACTACGTCTCGGGCCGCTTCGGCTGAGCCTCCGGCCGGCACGCACGAGAGCCGCACTCCCCCGGGGGTGCGGCTCTTCTGCTGTCCGGGAGCCCGTGAGAGCCGCCTGCAGCCGGCGGCCCCCGGTGGGGAGCGCAGAAGAGCCGCACCCCCTCGGGGAATGCGGCTCTTCTCTCCTCGATGCTGTGGCGGTGTCAGGCGGTCGCGATGGCCAGGATCGGGTCCGTGGTCGGCGCCTCGGAACCGCCCGCGTCCTCGACGGTCACCGCGACGACGGCGCCCTCGGCGAGCGTGCCCTCGAGCGGTGCGACCGTGCGGCCGTCACCCCCGTCGAACGTGCCGGCCGAGACCGGGCCGGACGAGCCGATGTACCAGAGCTCGTAGGTCTTGTCGTCGGGCAGCGGCGCGAGGTCGTCGACGACGAGCGCCGAGCGGCCGAGCGAGGCCGACCAGACCAGGGTCGCGGTCTCGCCGGTCGCGACGGCTCCGGCCGTCTCCTGCACGTCGGGAGCGCTGCGGATCTGCTCGAGCGCGGTCAGCTGCTGGCTCTGCCCGGCATCGGGCGTGAGCAGCGGCGGGAGCGCCACTCCCCCGACCACGATGACGGCCGCGGCGGCGGCGGCGGAGAGGTAGACGGCGGGGCGGGTGAACCAGCGTCCGCGGGCGCGGGCCTCGGCGCCGTGACGGCCGGAGGTCGCGGTGGCGGACGGCGCAACGGCCGACGGCCCGCTCGCGGCGGCCGCGGAAGGCTCGACGGCGCGCAGGGTCGGGACCGCTTCGCGCCGGTCGGCGAGGTCCTCGGCCGGAGCATCGGAGGTGTCGTCGCGGGGCAGCTGGGGCGTGGTCGCGATCAGCGCCATCAGATCGGCCTTGAGGGCCGGCGACGGTGCGACCGCCGGAGCGTCGGCGGCCAGCGCGTCGGCCACGGTCGAGAACGCGTCGGCCTCGCCGCGCGCCTCCGGATTCTCGTCCAGGAATCTCTCGTACCGGGCGGTCTCGTCCGGGGTGAGGATGCCGAGTGCGTGTCCTGCTGCGAGTTCGCGCGGATCTTCGGGGAGTTGCACGTCGTTCACAGGGCCACCCCCATCTCTTCTCTCAGTCGTATCATCCCGTCGCGCAGGCGCGTTTTTATGGTACCGACGGGGCAGTTCAGGATCCCGGCGATCTCGCTGTGCGAGTAGCCGCCGTAGTACGCGAGCTGCAGCGCTTGCCGCTGGAGCTCGGTCAACCGCTCCAGGGCGGCGGTGACCTTCTCGTGCTCGAGGGACACCTCCGCCTGCTCGGCGACCTGGTCGTAGTCGCGACCGAGGTCGCGGATTCCTATGCGGACGTCCCGATCACGGCCCGCTTGGGCCGCGCGAACCCGATCGATGGCCCTGCGGTGTGCCATCGTGAGGATCCAGGTCGTCGCACTTCCCTTATTCGGAGCGAAGCGTCCAGCGGTTTGCCAGATCTCGAGGAAGACCTCCTGGGCCACCTCCTCCGATTGGGCGCGGTCGACCAGGACCCGCGTGATCAGTCCGAGGACGCGCGAGGCGACGAGGTCGTAGAGCTGCGAGAACGCGGCCTGCTCCCCCGCGGCGATGCGCTCGAGGAGAGCGCCGAGGTCGGGGGCGGTGCCCTCGGCGGTGGTGTCGTCGCTCATGCGCCCTGCCCTGCTCGTGCCCGGGACTTCAGATTCCGGGTCATCCAGAAGGCTGTCACGGCGAGTCCCGCGATCACGACCGACACTTCGAGGGGGAGGACGACGAAGCGGACGTCGAGAGCGAAGCCGCCCACGTCGACCAGCGCCGCGGCGCCCATCCGCGGGGCGAGCCACAGTCCGATCACGGCGGCGAGGGCCGCGGTCAGACCGGCGGAGCTGCGCGGACGGACGAGCACCCAGAGCGCGGCGGCCGTGTCGAGCACGGCGAGCGTGCGCATCAGCGCGCCCTGCGAGAAGACGACGCCGTTGCCGAGGAGGGCGCCGATCTCGTCGTCCACGCCCGGGGCGGAGAGGAAGAGGAGGACGGCGATCACCAGGAGGGCGATCCCGGCCCACCATCGCGCGCCGATCCGGAGTGCCCTGCGGTTCTTCATTCCGGATGTCGCCTGTCTGTCGGGGACTCTGCCGGGAGGGGAGGACTCGCGCCTCGGACCGCCCGCCACTGGGCCCTCGCTCGCCGCCGGGATCCGCTGGGGATGCTGTCGAGAGGAGAAGGGGCCGGATCGCAGAAACGCCTCTCGGCGCGAGGCCGCTCGAAGCGGCTATAAGTGGAGCCCGGGGTTACTGCGATCCGGCTCCGACCAGTGTACCGGCTGTCCCTCGCACGCCCGCGAGGGGCGTTCGCGGAGCGAGAACGCGGGGTGCCGCAGGGCGCCGCGATCGGGTAGCGGAGTCCGCTCCTACTCGAGTGAGTCGCTGCGCCAGAGGCGTGCGCAGCTCACCAGCTCGGCCGCGGTGGTCGAGAGGCGGAGGGCGCGGGTCGTCAGCTGGCTCGCCCGCGGTCCGTCGATCAGCTCGACGTCGTCGGCCACCGAGGCGGCACCGGAGGCGCTCACCCGGCAGAAGGCCGCCGCGCGGTCGAGGGCGACGGCGAAGTCGCCGTCGAACACTCCGCGGAGGATGCGGTCGGCCAGCTCGGTGATCTCGGCCGGTCCGGTCGGCGTGACCGCGCCGGCGACGACCGGGTCGATGGTCGCCGAGAGCTCGACGCCGCGCTGGTAGAGGAAGCTCGTGCTCTCCGGGTCCTGCCGGATCACGAGCCGCAGCAGGTAGATGCGCCAGAGGGCGCCGGGGAGGCTGGACGGGCTGGAGCGGGCCCAGAGCTCGGCGAGCGCGTCGATGCCGTTGTGGTCGGTGTACTCGACCAGGCGGTCGATGACCACCGGATCCGGGTCCTCGCGCACCCGGCTGAGCAGTGCGATCGCCGTCTCGTGGGCGACCCGGCTGATCTGCGCCGGGTCCTCCCCGCCCTGGAACGCCTCGAAGACGCGGGAGGGGAACTTGGTCGGCTTGTGGAAGCCGTCTGTCATGGGGCCGCCTTCCGCGGTCGGGCGGGACGCGCGGACGCGTCCTGCTTCGTGGGGGTTCGAGGAGGGTAACGCCTGCGCCTGGGCAGGTATGCCCGACGCCGCTCCGGGCGCGCGGGGGCGCTACCCTGGATGCCGCGGGCCTCTAGCTCAGTTGGCAGAGCAGCGGACTTTTAATCCGCGGGTCGTCGGTTCGAGCCCGACGGGGCCCACTCCTCCCGCCGTCTCCCGAGCACGACCGCCGCGAACGTGCGTCGGTGGACGCGGCGGAGCAGCAGCGCTCGACGCCCTTCCCGCCGACGGCCGAGATCACTCGTGGCAGAGGGACCAGGCGGCGTCGGGGTAGTCGCGCTCCTCGCCGTCCTCGGTCGAGAGCAGGCGCCAGACGCCGTCGTGGTGCTCGAGGAGGCGGCCGCGGACGATCTCGGACTGCCAGCCGTCCACGGTGCGGAACCAGCGGACCAGGCGGACGGTCGTGCTCTGGTGGGGCTGGAGGCGGTGGGTCATCGGGGGTGTCCTGTCGGGGCGGGGTCGTGGCGGGGCGCCTGGTGGAGCTGCTCGGGCGGTGGGCGGGTCTCGATACGCCGCCTGCGGCGGCTACTCGACCAGCATGAGTCGGTGGCGGGGAGGGGCTGCTCGAGAGTCGGGTCGACTGGGAAGAGAGGGCGCAGAGCTTGCTGGTCGAGTAGCCCCGCAGGGGCGTATCGAGACCCACCTCCCCATGAACCTCGGTCTCCTCATCGCCCTGCGATGGCGGCTGAGCGATCAGCAGGGGTGGCCGCGGGGGCGGGGCGACCGGCGGAAGGGGACACCGCCGGCCGCCCCTGCGGGTCAGCGCGTGGGGTCGACGCGCCAGTGGCAGACCATCGTGGTGGTCGAGCGGTAGGAGTAGGTGACCGCGTCGACCCTCGGCACCTCGCGCTCGTAGTCCGGGTAGAGCTCGGAGGCGGAGTCGACGCCGGGCGGGAGGCACGAGCCGAGGGAGACGTACCGGGTCAGCCGGGTCGGCGCCGTGTAGTCGTCACCGGTGACCGTGTCGTCGGCGGGCACGAAGGCGGGGATGCCGGTGAAGACGCAGACGAGCGTCAGCGACGTCCCGGACCGGACGAAGCGGTAGTCCTTCGTCTGGAGGCTGTAGCCGGGCGCGGCGGGCAGCAGGGCGCCGTAGTAGCAGGAGCCGTTCGACGAGATGTCGGTCGAGGCGTAGCCGTCGAGGTTGGCCCCGGCGTTGTGATCGGCGAGGGCGGGGGTGGCGGCGGCGCCCACGAGGGCGACAGAGGCGGCGAGGGCGAGCAGGGTGGAGCGGAAGGACGGCATGACGGTCTCCTCATCGAGACGGCGTCGGCGCTGGGCGTCGGCAGGGAGCGGTCGCTCGTCGTGCGAGCGGACGGCGGGCCCGGCTCGTGAGACGACGTCGTCCCCGTGCTCGGCCCCGCGGGCGTCCGGCGGACCGGATGACCCGAACTCTAGACCGCTGCGGTCGCGCTGTCTGCCCCCTGCGAGGTCACGCAGGCGCTCCAGCCACAGCCCTCAGACCAGGCGACCGGCGCGCAGCCTGCGGGAGCGGCGGCGCAGCGTCCGGTCGCTCGGACCGAAGCTGTCGGATTCGAGGAGGAGTCTCAGCGAGAGCGAGACCTGGCGGGCGAGACGCGGGTCGATCCCCTCCGGGATCCGTACCGCGTCGATGAGATCGAGAGCCGTCTGCGTGGTCCGGGACATCGCCATGCCCGTGACCCTAGAGAGGGTCGGCGCGTCCTGACGGCCCCGACACGGGGGCGCACGACGGCAGCAATGCTCAGCCGTCGTGCGCCCGGGTGCGAGTGGTGCGGGTGACTACTTGCTGCCGTCGCCGCGGCCGGTCGCGGACTGCAGGCGATCGATGTGCTCGGACGCCTCCGCCTTCGTGATGTCGGCCGGGAGGGTCTCGCCGGCCTCGCGGGCGAGGGTGTCGAGGTAGCTGCGTTGCGGGCCGGTCATCGGCTCGTCGCCGGTGACCCAGTCGGACGGGTCCTTGCTGGCGCTGGTGTCGCTGCCGTCATCGGCACGGGCGCCGAGGACGTCGCCCTCGGTCTTGACGTCGGGATCGGTGGTGTTGGGGATGTCGTCGCTCATGCTGCGACCGTACGCCCGACCACCGACACCGGGCGAGGGCTTGCGGAGCGGGCCCGGGCGACCCGTTCCGATCGCGCGCCCGATCCGGCGGGCGTCCCGCGTCAGGAGCCCAGGAGAGCGTGGGCGACGGTGAAGATCACCAGGCCCGCCAGCGAGCCGACGACGGTGCCGTTGATCCGGATGAACTGCAGGTCCTTGCCGACCTGCAGCTCGAGCTTCTCGGAGGTCTCCTGCGGGTCCCAGCGGCCGATCGTCTCGCCGATGATGCTGGCGATGTCGCCCCGGTAGCGGTCGACGAGGTTCGCCGCGACGGTGCCGATCCAGGTGTCGACGGTCGAGGCGAGCGCCTGATCGGTCGAGAGCCGGCGGCCGAGGTCGACGACGATCGACTCGATGCTCGCGCGCAGCGGGCTCTCGGGGTCATCCATCGCGCCGAGCAGCGACGACTTCGTCGACTCCCAGGCGTCCCCGGCCAGCTCGCGCACCCGGGGGCTGTCGAAGGCGCGGTTCTTGATCTCCTCGACGCGCATGATCAGGTCGGGGTCGCTGCCGAGGTCCTTCGCGAGCGTCGCGAGGTAGCCGTCCACCGCGATCCGGAACGGGTGGCCCTGGTCGTCGCGGATCGTCTCGACGAGGACGAGCGCCTCGCGGTAGAGCCGCTCGTCGACCGCCCGGCTGACCGCGGAGGGCAGCCAGCTGGGGAGCCGGCCGCTGACCATCCTCGTGAAGCTCTCGGGATTCGCGATCAGCCAGGCCTCGGCCTGCTCGACCAGCGTGTCGACGAGCCGGCGGTGGTGCCCGGCCTCGACGACGCTGCCGACGAGCGAGCCCAGCGGCGGGCCCCACTGCGGGTCGAGCAGGTGGCGCCGGGCGAGTGCCTCGATCACGCGCTGCACGTCGGAGTCGTCGAGCAGCGCGATCGCGGAGCGGACCGCCGCCGCGCTCTCGCCGCCGACCCGGTGCGCGTTCTCGGGCTCGGCGAGCCAGAGCCCGGCACGGCGGGCGATGCCGAAGGAGTCGAGCTTCTCGCGGACGATCGCGCCGCGGAGGAAGTTCTCCTCGACGAACTGGGCGAGGCTCGCCCCGATCTCGTCCTTCTTGGTCGGGATGATCGCGGTGTGCGGGATCGGCAGCCCGAGCGGCCGCCGGAAGAGCGCCGTCACCGCGAACCAGTCCGCGAGCGCGCCGACCATGCCGCCCTCGCTCGCCGCGCGCACCCACTGCAGCCAGGGGTAGCGGTCCTGGAGCGCGAAGGACACGGCGAACACGATCGCCATCAGCACCAGCAGCCCGGTGGCGAGCCGCTTCATCGCGACGAGGGCGGCGCGCTTCGCCTCGTCGTCGCGCCCGGCGGAGGTGCCGCCGGCGGAGGTGCTGACGGCGCTCGTGCTGCTCGTCGTCATGACGAGGCGGGGAAGCCCTCGTGGCGGATGCCCCAGGCGACGCTCCACTCCTCGCCCGGCTCGAGCCAGCGCAGGCCCTGACCGGAGTTGAGCGCCTCGGCGGGCGCGGTCATCGGCTCGACCGCGATGGCGGTCTTGACGTCGTCGCCGTCGGGGAAGATCCGGGTGATGAAGACCTGGATGAAGTTGTGCGAGGCGTCGGCCCACAGCAGCACGCGGCGGCCGTCGTCGGCACGGAGGCCGTGGACGCTCTCGCCGTCGACGATCGTGACGTCGGCCCAGGCGTCGTCGAGCTCGAGCTCGCCGATCCGGCGGCCGCGGCGGAGGTCCCACTCGGTGCCGTCGACCGGGCTCTGACCCGTGGGGTTGAGCCGCTCGTCGACCTCGATGTGCACGGCCGCGTCGACCGTGATCTCGAGCTCGTCGGTCGGGACGTCGCCGATCGCGAGGAACGGGTGCGTGCCGATCGCGACGGGTGCCTCATCGGCGCCGACGTTGACGACGCGGTGCACGACCTTCAGGCCGTCGGCCTGCAGCTCGTAGCGGACCGTGGTCTCGAGGTGGAACGGGTAGCCGGCCTGCGGGACGACGGGCGCGGCGAGCTCGACGAAGGACGGGCCCTGCTCGACGACGCGGTAGGAGGCGCTGCGCAGCAGGCCGTGGATCGCGTTGTGGTACTTGGGCTCGGTGATGTCGAGCTGCTGGGTGCGGCCGGCGTGGTGCCAGCGGCCGTCCTTCACGCGGTTGGGCCAGGGCATCAGGACGATGCCCGAGCCGAACGGCGGGACGACGGTCTCGGGGTATCCGGCGGTGATCTCGACGCCGTCGACGGAGAGGTGGCGCAGCCCTGCGGCCACCTCCGTGACGACGGCGTGCAGGGTGCGTCCCTCGGCGGTGAGGTCGAGGGCGAACTGGCGCCCGGTTGCGGGGGCGGGAGTGAAGTCGGCCATCCCTGAATCCTACGGACCGGCACCGCCGTCGGCCTGCGGACCGGGCCGGAGCATGCCGCAGCGGGTGACGGCGAGGCCCGCCGCCTCGAGCCGCTCCACGACGGCGTCGCCGGCGGCCGCGCCGGTGAGCAGGCGGTCGAACTCCTCGGTGCCGGCGACCCGGCCGAGGTCGACGACGCCGAGCTTGCTCGAGTCGGCGACCACGACGCGGCGGGTGGCCGCGTGCAGCATGCGGCGCTTGAGCGTCGCCTCGGGCAGGTTCACGTTGGTCACGCCCGCCTCCGGGTGGACGCCCGTGCAGCCGACGAAGACGACGTCGGCGCGGATCCGCTCGAGCACCTCGGAGGCGAGCGGCTCGACGAGGGAGTGCTGCAGCGGGCGCAGGGTGCCGCCGGTGACGACGACGGTGAAGCGCGGGATGGCGGGCTCGAGGGCGAGGGCGATGCTGAGGCCGTTGGTGACGACGGTGACGTCGCGGAGGTCGTCGCGGGCCACGAGTGCGTGGGCGATCGCGAGCGTCGTGGTGCCGACGTCGAGGATCACGCTCTCGCCGGAGACGACCGAGGCGGCGGCCTCGCGGCCGATCGCGGCCTTCTCGTCGGAGGCGGAGGCGAGGCCCTCCTCGAACGAGCGCTCCCCCGAGCGCTCGCCGGTCGGCACGGCTCCCCCGCGGACGCGCTGGACGGTCCCCTCGCCGGCGAGCCGGTCGAGGTCGGAGCGGACGGTGACGACGGAGACGCCCAGGCGGTCGGAGAGGTCCGCGACGGAGACGAAGCCCTGCTTCTCGGCGAGCAGCCGCATCTCGAAGCGGCGCTCGAGCGCCGAGCGGCCCTCCTGCTCCCCGTCCGTCCTCATCGCTCCATCGTGTCCTTCGCGCCATCGACTTGTCAAAGAGAAACCACGCTTTCCTTTCCGAAGGTCGCGGTCTATCGTGGGCGGTGCCATGAACGAAGCGATCCCCCTCTCCGCCGGCGTCGTCAAGCGCCCGCACGTCCTCGCCGACGGCCGCGACCTCATCTACTTCGATGACGCGGACACGTCCCTCCCTCCCGAGCGCTCGGCGGACGCCCGCGAGCTCGATCCCCGCCCCGCGACCGCGCGCATGCGCCAGGACGTCCTCACCGGGGAGTGGGTGTCGATCGCCGCCTCCCGGCAGAACCGCGTCTTCCTGCCGCCCGCCGAGCTCGACCCGCTCGCCCCGGCCTCGCCGACGAACCCGTCGGAGGTGCCGAGCGTCTACGACGTCGCCGTCTTCGAGAACCGCTCGCCGTCCTTCGGGCCGCTGCTCGAGGACGAGGACGCGCCCGCGTCCCTCGAGGACCTCCGCACGCTCGGCCTCGGACGGACCCTGACGAGCGTCGGCCGCTGCGAGGTCGTCTGCTTCAGCCCCGAGCACGAGGGCTCGTTCGCGACCCTCTCCGCCTCGCGGGCCCGCACCGTCGTGGAGGCGTGGGCCGACCGCGTCGCCGCGCTGTCGGCTCTGCCCGGGGTGCAGCAGGTCTTCCCGTTCGAGAACCGCGGAGAGGCGATCGGGGTCACCCTGCACCACCCGCACGGCCAGATCTACTCCTACCCGTACGTCACCCCGCGCACGACGCGGCTGCTCGCGTCGCTCGACGCCTACGGCCCCGGGATGTTCGCCGACATCCTCGCCTTCGAGCAGGCCGGCGAGCGCGTGCTCGTCCGCGGCGAGCACTGGACCGCCTTCGTGCCCTTCGCCGCGCGCTGGCCCATCGAGGTGCACGTGCTGCCGCACCGCCACGTGGCCGACATCAGCGAGACGACGCCCGAGGAGCGCGACGAGCTCGCCGTGGTCTACCAGCGGCTCCTGCGCGGGATCGATGCGCTCTACGACTCGCCCACCCCCTACATCTCCGCCTGGCATCAGGCGCCGGTGCACGAGCGGCGCGACGAGGTGCGGCTCATGCTGCAGATCACGTCGCCGCGCCGCGCCGCCACCAAGCTCAAGTACCTGGCGGGCAGCGAGGCGGCGATGGGCGCCTGGATCGGCGACATCGCCCCCGAGACGAGCGCCGCCGCCCTGCGCGAGGCGATCGAGCGCGCCGACGCCGCGACCCTGGCCGCCGAGACGGCCGCGAACCCCGACGCGTCGCTCCCCGCCGCCGACACCACCCCCGAGGAGAACCGATGACCACCTCCGCCTCCCTCGACGCCGTCGCCGAGCGCGCCGCGCAGGACTTCGAGCGCGCCTACGGCCACCCGGCCGTCGGCGTCTGGGCCGGCCCCGGCCGGGTCAACCTGATCGGCGAGCACACCGACTACAACGACGGCTTCGTCTTCCCGTTCGCCATCGACCGCGCCACCGCGATGGCCGTCGCGCCGAGGGAGGACCGGGTCGTCCGGATCTCGAGCGCCTTCTCCCCCGAGCACGTCGAGATCTCGCTGGACGACCTCGGGCCGGACGCGCTCGACGGCTGGTCTGCCTACCCGCTCGGTGTCGTCTGGGCGCTCACCGAGTACGGCGTCGACCTCGGCGCGCGCTCGGGCTTCGACGCGTTCGTCGACTCCGACGTGCCGGTCGGCGCGGGGCTCTCCAGCTCGGCCGCACTGATGTGCGCGATGGCCGTGGCGCTGAACGAGCTCTGGGAGCTCGGGCTCGACCGAGCGACGCTCGCCCGCGTGGGCCGTCGCGCCGAGAACGTGGCCGTCGGCGCGCCGACCGGGATCATGGACGAGTCCGCCTCGCTGTTCGGCGAGCGCGACGCGGCCGTCTTCCTCGACTGCCGGAGCCTGGACACCGAGGTCGTGCCGCTCGGCTTCGAGGAGGCCGGGCTGGTACTCCTCGTCATCGACACCCGGGTCGAGCACGCGCACGCCACCGGCGGCTACGCCGAGCGCCGTGCGTCCTGCGAGCTCGGTGCCTCGACGCTCGGGGTGGAGTCGCTGCGCGAGCTGTCGGTGGACGACCTGCCGCGCGCCGAGGAGCTCCTCGACGACGTGACCTACCGCCGGGTGAAGCACGTGGTGACCGAGGACGCCCGCGTCCTCACCACCGTCCGCACCCTCCGCGAGCAGGGGCCGCGCGCGATCGGCGAGCTCCTCGACGCCGGCCACGTCTCGCTCCGCGACGACTTCGAGATCTCGATCCCGGAGCTCGACACCGCCGTCGAGGCCTCCCGCGGCGCCGGCGCGATCGGTGCGCGGATGACGGGCGGCGGCTTCGGCGGCTCCGCCATCGCGCTCACCCCGGTCGAGAAGGAGCAGGAGGTCCGCGCGGCGGTCCTCGCCGCCTTCGCCGACAAGGGCTTCCGCACGCCCGAGCTCTTCCTCGTGACCGCGGCCGACGGCGCGGGCCGCGTCCGCTGATCCTCCGATCTCCTAGGAGAGATCACCTGGTAGGCATGGGCGAACCATGCTGATCGAGTAGCCCGCGGAGCGCGGCGTATCGAGATCCACCACCGTCAGAACGCGAGTCTGCAGACCCGCCCTGTCGAGGGCGGTGGGTCTCGATACGCCCCTGCGGGGCTACTCGACCAGCATGAGAAGGGGCGCGGCGCGTCCTTTTCCTCACCACGAAACGCGGAGCGGGCTACTCGGCCGGCGCCGGCGGGACGACCGAGCGCAGAGCGCCTCCGGTGACGCGGACGAGCTCCGCGGCGCTGGTCGGGTAGACGGTGTGGGCGTGGCCGGCGGCCGCCCAGACGGTGTCGAACTCGGCCAGGGCGGAGTCGACCACGGTGGGCAGCGGGGTCGGGTGACCGACCGGCGCGACGCCGCCGATGGTCTGGCCCGTCGCGGCCTTGACGACCGCGGCCGAGGCGCGGGTGATCTCCCCGCCGAGCTCAGCGCCCAGCCAGTCGGTGTCGACGCGGTGCGCGCCGCTGGTGAGGATCAGCAGCGGCGACCCGTCGAGGAGGAAGACCAGCGAGTTCGCGATCTGGCCGACCTCGATGCCGAGGGCGGCCGCGGCGAGCGCCGCCGTCGACGCCGCCTCGTCGAGCCAGCGGACCGGCGGCCGCATCCCGTGCGCCTCGAGATCGGCCAGGACGCGGTCGACCGCGGGGTGGCTGCGCTCGCTCATGCGAACGACCGTAGCCGACCCCGCGACCGGTGGAACCGCTACTTCGTGAGCGTCGCGATGTCGATGACGAAGCGGTAGCGCACGTCCGAGGCGAGCACGCGCTCGTAGGCCTCGTTGATCTGCGACGCCGAGACGACCTCGACCTCGCTCGCGATGCCCTTCTCCGCGCAGAAGTCGAGCATCTCCTGGGTCTCGCGGATGCCGCCGATGCCCGAGCCCGCGAAGGAGCGGCGCGCGGCGAACAGGGTGAAGACGTGCAGCGGCAGCGCCTCGGCCGGAGCGCCGACGTTCACCATCGTGCCGTTGCGGCGCAGGAGGCCGAGGTAGGCGTCCAGGTCGAGCGGCGCGCTGACCGTGTTGATGATGATGTCGAAGGTGTTCTTGAGCGTGGAGAACGTCTCCTCGTCCTTCGTCGCGTAGTAGTGGTCGGCGCCCAGACGGAGGCCGTCCTCCTTCTTGCTCAGCGACTGCGAGAGCACGGTGACCTCGGCGCCCATCGCGTGCGCGAACTTGACGGCCATGTGGCCGAGCCCGCCGAGACCGACGACGGCGACCCGCTTGCCGGGGCCCGCCTCCCAGTGCGAGAGCGGCGAGTAGGTGGTGATGCCGGCGCAGAGCAGCGGCGCGGCGGCCTCGTAGGGGATCGACTCCGGGACGCGGAGCACGAAGTCCTCGACGACGACGACGTGGGTGGAGTAGCCGCCCTGGGTGACGGTGCCGTCGCGGTCGACGGAGGCGTAGGTGCCGGTGTTGCCCTTCAGGCAGTACTGCTCCTCGCCGGCGAGGCAGTTCTCGCACTCGCGGCAGGAGTTGACCATGCAGCCGACGCCGACGCGGTCGCCGACCTTGTGCTTGGTCACCTCGGAGCCGACCTCGGCGACGACGCCGACGATCTCGTGGCCGACGGTGAGGGGGTACTGGACGGGGCCCCACTCGCCGCGGACGGTGTGGATGTCGGAGTGGCAGATGCCCGCGTAGGCGATCTCGATGAGCACGTCGTGCGCTCCGACGTCGCGGCGCTCGATCGTGGTGGGGACGAGCGGCTCGGTGGCGGAGGGGGCGGCGTAGGCGTTGACGGTCAGCATGTTTTCTCCTTCGTGGGGGCGCGCTCGAGCGGTGGTCCGGAGGGGGTGGGAACGCGAGCGCGTCTACCCACGCTAGCGAGCCCCGGCTGGACGCCGCCCGTAGGCTCGGAGGATGCGGAGGACGATCGATCTGAACGCCGACCTCGGCGAGGGCTTCGGTGTATGGTCGCTCGGCGACGACGACGCGATGCTCCGGATCGTCACGAGCGCCAACGTCGCCTGCGGCTTCCACGCCGGCGACCCCTCGATCATGCTCGCCACCTGCCGCACCGCCGCCGAGCGCGGTGTGGCGATCGGCGCCCACGTCGCCTACCGGGATCTCGCCGGCTTCGGCCGCCGCGACCTCCCCGTCGACCCGGCCGAGCTGCACGCCGACGTCGTCTACCAGCTCGGCGCCCTGCAGGCGATCGCGCGAGCCGCGGGCACGGAGGTGCGCTACGTCAAGCCGCACGGGGCTCTCTACAACCGCATC
The DNA here is from genome assembly GCF_022815545.1 of Rathayibacter sp. VKM Ac-2928. Taxonomy (NCBI): domain Bacteria; kingdom Bacillati; phylum Actinomycetota; class Actinomycetes; order Micrococcales; family Microbacteriaceae; genus Rathayibacter; species Rathayibacter sp. VKM Ac-2928. Next base: position 501,839 of record NZ_JALGRU010000001.1, on the reverse strand, counting down.
GTGCACGACGAGCGGTAGGCGGAGGCGGTGGTCGCCGCCGTCCGGGACACCGCTCCCGCACTGCCCCTGCTCGGCCTCGGGTCCTCCGCCGTCGAGCGCGCGGCGGCGAGCGCCGGCCTGCCGTTCCTCCGCGAGGCGTTCGTCGACCGCGGCTACCGCGCCGACGGCACGCTGGTGCCCCGCGGCGAGCCGGGCGACCTGCTGACCGACCCGGCGGTCGTCGCCGCCCGGGCCGTGCGGATGGTCCTCGAGGGCGCCGTGACGGCCGCCTCGGGCGAGGACCTGCAGCTCGACGTCGACTCCCTCTGCGTCCACGGCGACACCCCCGGCGCCGTCGCGATGGCGGAGGCGGTGCGCGCGGCCCTCTCCGAGGCGGGCGTCACCCTGGTGAGCGCTGCGCCGTGATCCCGGTGCGGCTGCTGCCCTCCGGCGACCGCGCCGTGCTGGCCGAGGTCGACGGCCTCGACGAGGCGCTCGCCCTCGCGGCGGCGCTCGACCGCTCCCGGCCCGCGGGCGTCCTCGACCTGGTCCCTGCCGCCCGGACGGTCCTCGTCGTGCTGGACGAGTCACTGCCGGTCGCGACCGCGTCCCCGTGGATCCTGCGGACCGCGGAGGCGACGGAGCCGAACGTGCCGGGCACCGTCGGCCGCCGGCACGAGATCGCCGTCCGCTACGACGGCGTCGACCTCGCCGAGGCGGCGGACGCCCTGGGCTGGACGACCGCCGAGCTGATCCGCCGCCACACGGCGACCCCGTGGCGCGCGGCCTTCGGCGGCTTCGCCCCCGGCTTCGCCTACCTCGTCGCGCTCACCCCCTGGCCGGAGGTCGCCCGCCGCGCCGAGCCGCGCACCCGCGTCCCCGCCGGCGCGGTCGCCCTCGCAGCCGGCTACTCCGGCGTCTACCCGCGCTCCTCCCCCGGCGGCTGGCAGCTGATCGGCTCGACCGACGCGGAGCTCTGGGACATCGAGCGCCTGCCGCCCGCCCTGCTCGCCCCCGGCGACGAGGTCCGCTTCCGGGCACTGCCGTGAGCCTGCGCATCCTCGACCCCGGCCCCCTGGCCCTCGTCGAGGACCACGGCCGCCCCGGCCACGCCGCCGTCGGCGTCGGACGCTCCGGCGCGATGGACCGCGGCGCTCTCCGCCTCGCGAACCGCCTGCTCGGCAACGCCCCGGACGCGGCTGCGCTCGAACTGCTCGGCGCCGGCTTCACCGCCCGCTTCGAGACCTCCGCCTGGATCAGCCTGACCGGAGCCGCCGGAGCCGCGACCCTCGACGGCGCCGCCCTCGCCCGCGTCCTGCCGACGCTCGCCCCCGAGGGCTCGGTCCTGCGACTCGGCCCCCTGACGACGGGCCTGCGCCGCACCCTCGGCGTCCGCGGCGGCATCGCCGCGCCACCCGTCCTCGGCTCCCGCTCCCGCGACACCCTCTCCGCCCTCGGCCCGGCCCCCCTCCGCCCCCGCGACCTGCTCGCGTTCGGCACCCACGCCGGCGAGGTCCTCCTCCCCGACTGGTGGCCCTTCGACCCGCCCCGAGACCCGGTCCTGCGCGTGCACCCCGGCCCCCGCCTCGACCTCCTGCCCCCCGGCACGTGGCAGCGCCTGCTCACCGGCCCCTGGCACCTCAGCCCCTCCGCCGACCGCATCGGCCTCCGCCTCACCGGCACCCCCCTCCCCACAGGCGACGCCCCCGAGCTCCCCAGCGAGGCCCTGGTCCACGGCGCGATCCAGCTCCCGCCCTCGGGCCTCCCCGTCCTCTTCGGCCCCGACCACCCCACAACGGGCGGCTACCCCGTCCTCGCCGTCGTCGCCTCGACGTCCCTCGACGCCCTGGCCCACCTGACCCCGGGCGACGAGGTCCGCTTCCACTCCTGACCACCGAGGTTCGCGACCACCTCTGGTCCCTGAAACCCGGACTCTTCACCGCGCCGCCCGAAGGGCGCGCCCCTCCGCAGCCGTCGCCCCTCCCCCCGTCAGAACGGCAGCAGCAAGCACCCCCCGACGTCGAACTAGCGCAGAGCCCGCTCCGCCGCCCCCACCACGTTGTGGATCAGCATCGCCCGCGTCATCGGCCCGACCCCGCCCGGCACCGGCGACAGCCACCCCGCGACCTCGGCCACCCCGGGAGCGACGTCGCCGGTCAGCTTCGCCTTCCCCGTCTCCGGATTCTCGACCCGCGTGATCCCGACGTCGAGCACCGCCGCCCCCGGCTTCACCCAGTCCGCCGCGATCAGCCCTGGAACACCCACAGCGGCGACGACGATGTCCGCCCGCCGCACCTCCGCCGCGAGATCCGTCGTCCGCGAGTGCGTCAGCGTCACCGTCGCGTCGAGCCCCTTGCGGGTCAGCAGCAGCCCGAGCGGGCGGCCGACCGTGAGCCCGCGCCCGACGACCACGACGTGCTTCCCCGAGATCGGGATCTCGTGGCGCTTCAGCGTCTCGACGATGCCGTTCGGCGTGCAGGGCAGCGGGCTGTCGAGCTCGCCCTCGACGCCCAGCACCAGCCGGCCGAGGTTGGTCGGGTGCAGTCCGTCGGCGTCCTTGTCCGGGTCCATCAGCTCGAGCATCGCGTTCTCGTCAATGCCCTTGGGCAGCGGCAGCTGGATGATGTAGCCGGTCACCGAGTCCGATTCATTGAGCTGTCGGATGGCCGCGCGGATGTCCTCGGCGGAGGCCGTGGCGGGCAGGTCGACGCGGATCGACTCGATGCCCACCTCCGCGCAGTCGCGGTGCTTGCCCGCGACGTAGGAGCGCGAGGCCGGGTCGTCGCCGACCAGCAGCGTGCCGAGACCGGGCACGACGCCCTTCTCGCGCAGCACCGCCACGCGCTCGGCGATCTCCGCCTTGACCGTCGCGGCGGTCGCGACGCCGTCGAGTACCTGTGCCGTCATCGTGGAACTCCTCGTTCGTCGGCGCTCCCGCGCCCGTCGTGCAGTAGTGCTCGGCGGTGTCCGGAGCCGCGCTCGGCGCTCCGGACCCCGCCGAGCGCAGGGTCACCCGAAAGGGGCGGGGCGGCCTACAGCCCCGGGTAGAGCGGGAAGTCGTCCGTGAGCCCCTTGACCCGGGCGCGCAGCGCCTCGAGGTCGGCCGAGGGCTTGAGCGCCTCGGCGATGACGTCGGCCACGACGGCGAACTCTGCGTCGCCGAAGCCGCGGGTCGCGAGCGCGGGGGTGCCGATCCGCAGGCCCGAGGTGACCATCGGCGGGCGCGGGTCGAACGGCACCGCGTTGCGGTTGACCGTGATGCCGACCTCGTGCAGGCGGTCCTCCGCCTGCTTGCCGTCGAGCGGGGAGTCGCGCAGGTCGGCGAGCACGAGGTGCACGTCGGTGCCGCCGGTGAGCACGTCGATGCCCTCGGCCTTCGAGTCGGCGGCGGTGAGGCGCTCGGCGAGGATCTGCGCGCCGCGGATGGTGCGCACCTGGCGGTCGGCGAACTCCTGCTCGCCCGCGAGCTTGAACGCGGTGGCCTTCGCGGCGATGACGTGCATGAGCGGTCCGCCCTGCTGGCCCGGGAAGACGGCGGAGTTGAGCTTCTTGGCGTACTCCTGCTTGGCGAGGATGAGGCCCGAGCGCGGGCCGGCGAGCGTCTTGTGCACCGTGGTGGTCACCACGTCGGCGTGCGGGACGGGCGAGGGGTGCAGGCCCGCGGCGACGAGTCCGGCGAAGTGCGCCATGTCGACCCAGAGCTTGGCGCCGACCTCGTCGGCGATCGCGCGGAACGCCTCGAAGTCGAGGTGGCGGGGGTAGGCCGACCAGCCGGCGATGAGGACCTGCGGGCGGACCTCGAGGGCCTTCTCGCGGACCGCGTCCATGTCGATGCGGAAGGTCTGCGGGTCGACTCCGTACGCGGTGGCGTTGTAGAGCTTGCCCGAGAAGTTGAGCTTCATCCCGTGGGTGAGGTGGCCGCCGTGCGCCAGCTCGAGACCGAGGATGGTGTCGCCCGGCTGGACGAGGGCGGCGAGCGCCGCCGCGTTCGCGGTCGCTCCGGAGTGCGGCTGGACGTTCGCGAACTCGGCGCCGAAGAGGGCCTTGGCGCGGTCGATCGCGAGCTGCTCGGCGACGTCGACGAACTCGCAGCCGCCGTAGTAGCGACGGCCGGGGTAGCCCTCGGCGTACTTGTTGGTGAGGACCGAGCCCTGCGACTCGAGGATCGCGCGCGGCACGAAGTTCTCGCTGGCGATCATCTCGAGGTAGCCGCGCTGGCGGTCGAGCTCCTGCTGCAGGACGGCGGCGATCTCGGGATCGACGACGGAGACGGGCTCGTTGAACGAGGCAGAGACACCGGTGCTGGCGGTGCTCGAGGCGGGAGAAGAGGACACGTGCGCTCCTTGGCTGCGAAACGGATGGCGTCCGCGAGGCGACGAGGCACGCTCGGGCACGCAGAACAACGGTATCCGTTCCGGCCCAGGCGAGCGGCTGGAAAAGTGTCCGGAAGAGGTCTCCGGAGAGGGTGCCGCTCCCTGATGGTCACCCATCCGAACGCCAGTCGCGACGCGGCCAGTGTAGCAACGGGCGGCCGATATCCTGAGCGGATGCAGACCGATTCCGCCGCGCCCGCTCCCGCCCGAACGCCCGCCGACGCGGCGAGCGGCGCCGGCGACGACGGTCCCGGCAACCACTGGACGCTCACCTTCGCCTGCCCCGATCTGCCCGGCATCGTGCACGCGGTCTCGGGAGCGGTGGTGCAGGCCCGCGGCAACATCACCGAGAGCCAGCAGTTCTCCAGCGCCGACACCGGGCGCTTCTTCATGCGCCTGCAGGTGCAGTCGCCCGTCACCCGCGACGAGTTCGAGGCCGCGCTGCTCCCCGTCACCGAGCACTACGGCATGACCTGGCGGCTCGACGTCGTCGGCCGCCCGCTGCGCACGCTGCTGCTCGCCTCGACCGCGGGGCACTGCGTGAACGACCTGCTGTTCCGCCAGCGCGCCGGGCAGCTCGCCATCGACGTCCCGCTGATCCTCTCGAACCACGCCACCCTGCAGGACCTGGCCGGCTTCTACGGAGTGCCGTTCGAGTCGCGCGCGGTGACGTCGCCCGAGACCAAGCGCGCCTTCGAGGAGCGCGTCGTCGAGGTCGTCGAGGAGCACGACGTCGAGCTGGTCGTCCTCGCCCGCTACATGCAGATCCTCTCCCCCGAGCTCTGCGCGCGCCTGGCCGGCCGGGCGATCAACATCCACCACTCCTTCCTGCCCGGCTTCAAGGGCGCGAACCCCTACAAGCAGGCGCACGCCCGCGGGGTGAAGCTGATCGGCGCGACCGCGCACTTCGTGACGAGCGACCTCGACGAGGGCCCGATCATCGAGCAGAACGTCGTGCGGGTCGACCACTCGCACTCGCCCGCGCAGCTGGTCGCGATCGGGCAGGACGAGGAGAGCCGCACGCTCACCCAGGCCGTGAAGTGGTTCGCGGAGGACCGCGTGCTGCTCGACGGCGCCCGGACGATCATCTTCCACTGACCGCCGCGCCGCTCCGGCGCGCGACGTCGAGTCGCCCGGAACGGCTGCCCGCAAGGCGGGAGAACGAGCCCTCTCGGGCGACTCACCGCGGGCGGATACGATGGTCCGCGTGAATCGAGCGACAGCGGGCACTGCACGGACCGATCCGAAGGTCGGGCCGAACGACGTCCTCCGCCTCGTGCTCGAGCTGTTCGCTTTCGTCAGCCTCGGACTGTGGGGCTTCCTGTCCTGGGATCTGCCGTGGAGCATCGTCTTCGGTGTGGGCGCACCGGTGCTGGCGATCCTGCTGTGGGCGCTCTTCCTGTCGCCGCGCGCCGTCCTCGCGATCGACCTCTACGGCCGCTCGCTGATCGAGCTGCTGGTCATGGGCGCCGCCGCCCTCGCCTGGCTCGACCTCGGCCAGCCGGTCGTCGCGATCGTCTTCGGCGTGGTCGCCGTGGTGTCCGGCGTGATCTCGGGGCGCCGCGCGCTGAGCTGACGGCGCTGTGCGAGTGCACCTGTGCTGATCGAGTAGCCCGCGCAGCGGGCGTATCGAGATCCACCACCACCCGAACCGGAGCCTGCAGACCACCCTGCTGGCGACTGCGGGTCTCGATACGCCCCTCCGGGGCTACTCGACCAGCATGCGAGGGGGCTGCGGCTCAGCAGACGAGGGCGTCGCTTCATGCTGATCGAGTAGCCCGCGCAGCGTGCGTATCGAGATCCACCTCCATCAGGACAGTGGCCTGCAGACCACCCTGCTGACGACGGTGGGGCTCGACCCGCGCGCAACGAGCGACGGCCGCCCCGCCGCCCCCGGAGGGGCGTGCGGAGCGGCCGTCGACGGGCTGCGGAGGGCTACTCCGCGGCGCCCGCCTCACGCTGCGCGAGCGCGCGGCGACGCAGTCCCGTCAGAACCGCTCCGGCGCCGATCAGCGCCAGGGCGCCCGCTCCGAGCAGTCCGCCGCCGAAGCCGGTGGAGGGCAGCCCGCCCGCGCCGTGGCCGGGGGCGCCCGGTCCGGCGGTGGGCGTGGAGGTCGGCGCGGGAGGCGCGGTCGGTCCGGCGGTCGGCGTCCCGGTCGGAGCCGGCGTCGCCGTCGGTCCGGCGGTCGGCGTCGCGGTCGGCTCGGCCGTGGGTCCGGCCGTCGGCGTCGCGGTCGGAGCCGGCGTCGCCGCCTCCGTCACGTCCACGCTGACGAGGGTCCGGAGACCCGAGTCCGCGTAGTCGATGCTGCCGAGGTACTGCGCCGGGCCGGCGAGGCCGGTCCAGGACACGGAGTAGCTCGTCGGCTCACCCAGGACCGCGTCGACGGTCTCGGGCGCGGTGGTCAGCGAGCCCTCGCCGCCGTCCGCCGCGATGAGGAAGCTCCGGAGGTCGAAGGTCGCCTCCGGCTCCGCGCCCACCGCGTAGATGTCCGCGGAGACCAGGTAGCTGCCGGCCTCAGGGGCGTAGAGGTCCACCCGCTCGTCGGCCGAGCCGGTCGCGCTGGTCGCCGTGGTCACCGGCTTCCCGTCGACGATCTGCGCGATCGTCAGGTCGAGGTCGGCCGTGTCGTCGAGCGAGTCGAGGTCGAAGCGGGCGAACTCGGTGCCCTCGGGCACCTCGACGGTCGTCTCGAAGGTCTCGCCCTGCGGCAGGGTGCCGGTGTGGCCGTCCGCCGCGGTCGCGTCCTCGGCGAGGACTCCCACCGCGAGGCCGCTCGGGACCAGCGGCAGCGGGCCGTCGATGCCGGGGATGATCTCGACGCTCGTCGAGCCGGTCGAGCCGGAGCCCGACACCTCGTACGGCGCGTCGAGCAGCACGGGACGCACGGCCACGGGGCTGCGCACCTCGTGCTCGGCGCTCGACCAGGTGAGGTAGCCGGTCGCGAACTCGGCGAGCTCGGCGTCGGTCCGGGTGAAGGTCACCGTGTACTCGGCGGTCTGGCCCGCTCCGGTGAAGGAGAGGGTCGACGGGGAGACGACGGCGTCGACTCCCGGGATGTCGAGGCCGGCGGTGTAGCTGCCGGCCTCGGTCGAGGTGACCGTGCGGGTGACCGTCTGGGTCCCGGCCAGGGCGCCGATCGCGATCGAGGCCTGGTTGAGGTCGGACGGGTCGATCGCCTCGACCGCGTCGAGCTCGGGGTCGGCGAAGACGTAGCCGGCGCCCTTGAGGAAGGCGATCCAGTCGCTCGTGCCGCTCTCGTAGAGCAGTCCGGGGTCGAGGAACGCGGTCGGGTCGACGTGTCCGGCGCCCTGCGCGAAGACGTCGTCGGACGCGGCACCCGACTGGTCGACGCTGTCGTAGGAGGTCGTCATCATGGCCGACTTGACCGCCGACGGCGACGCGTTCGGGGTCACGCCGAGGATGAGGGCGGCGAGGCCCGCGATGTGCGGGGAGGACATCGAGGTGCCGGACTCGAACGCGAAGGCGGGGTCGTCGCCCTCGGCGTTGAAGCTGTCGGCGAGGATCGCGACGCCGGGCGCCGTGAGGTCGGGCTTGAGCACGTCGGTGCCGTCCGCCTCGGCCGGGCCGCGCGAGGAGAATCCTGCGACCTGCGGCACCGGGATCTCGGTGCCGGTCGCGTTGCCCTCGGTCAGCGTCGCCGTCGCGCCCGCGGTGCCGGCGTACGCGGTGATCGCGTCGTAGGCCTGCGAGTCGATCTGGATGCTCGGGACCGAGTGGTCGTCGACGTGCAGGGCGTTCGGGAACGGGTTCAGCAGCAGCATGCCGATGCCCCCGGCCCGGTCGACCTCGGCCGACTTGGAGACGCGCGCGGTGACGCCCGCGGTGCAGGCGACGATCTTGCCGGCGACCTTCGCGGCGTCGAGCGAGCCCGGCGCGCAGATGTCGGCGTTCTCGGTCCCGGCGACGACGACGTCGGCGCTGTTCACGAGGGGGCCGGTGACGTCGTCGTGCACGCTGATCGATCCGCCGACGAAGGCCTGGCCGTCACCGAGGGTGGCGGTCGCCGTGTAGGTCGGGATCGAGGACGCGGCGACCGTGGTGTACCAGGGCGAGGCGTGGTCGAGGGTCGAGACGCCCGGGCCGGAGTTGCCGGCCGAGGCGGCCACGAAGACACCCGCGGCCGCGGCGTTCAGGAACGCCTCGTCGTAGGGGGTCAGCGTCGACACGGCGGAACCGCCGCCGATCGAGAAGTTGATCACGTCGACGCCGTCCGCGACGGCCGCGTTGATCGCGGCCAGGATGCCCTCGCCGGAGCAGTAGTCGTCGTCGTCGGTGCCGTCCACGTCGCCGTTCCAGCAGACCTTGTAGGCGGCGACCTTCGCGGCGGGTGCGACACCGGAGATGGTGCCGTAGTCGTAGCCGTCGACCGAGGCCTCGACGTCGGCGTTGCCGGCCGCCGTGCTCGCGGTGTGCGAGCCGTGGCCGTCCGCGTCGCGCGGGGAGCGGTACTCGGGGTTGTCAGCGGAGCCGGCCTCCTCGTTCTGGCCGAGGAACCAGCGCGCGCCGATCAGCTTCTGGTTGCACTCGCCGCCGTCCCACTGCTCGGACGCGGCGAGGCCGGGCGAGCAGGAGCCGGCGAAGGTGGTGCCGTCGGACTTGCGGTAGCTGACGGTCGTGCCGTCCGTGTAGGGAGCGGCGCCCGGGGAGGTCGCGAGCGGAGCGCCCGCGAAGGACGGGTTCTCGGGTGCGATGCCGGAGTCGATGACGCCGACGACGATGCCCTCGCCGGCCTTCTCGACACCGCCGACGGTGTCCCAGACTCCGCCGTCGCCCTCGAGGCCGAGGAAGCTCGTGGAGGACTCCTGACCGGTGTCGGGGACGGGGATGCCGGCCTCGGCGGTGGCGCCGGGAGCCGACGTGGTGGAGGCCGCGGCGCGGTCGAGCTTCAGGTCCTCGAGCTCCCGCACCTGCGCGACGTCCTTGCGGCCGGCGAGCTCGCTCGCCTGCGCGGCGGTGAGCGAGGCGGAGAAGCCGTTGAGGGCGACCGTGTAGTGGTAGCCGATCGCGGCGTCGACGGCGGCGGCGACGTCGTCCTGCCGCTGCTCGAGGTGCGCGGAGTAGTCCTCTACCGGAGCCGAGCGGGCCTGCAGCTGCGCGCCGGCGTCCGGAGCGGTGCGGGCGAAGCGGGCGTCGGTGCCCTCGTAGGTCGCCGCGGACGGCTCGACGAGCGTGACGACGTAGTCGCCGTCGTCGAAGGTCTGGAGGGTGGAGAGTCCGCCGACGAGAGCGGCCCCGCCGACGAGCGGGGCGGCCGAGGCGGCCGAGACGGCGAAGGCGCCGGAGGCGGCGATGCCGAGGGCGGCGAGGCCGGCGAGGATGCGCTTCTCAGCGCGGCGGACGGGTGGACGGTGGGACAAGTGAAGCGGCAATCGATGTCCTTTACTCACAGTTGCTGAGAACCGGATCGGTTCTCGCACAGAGTCGACCCTACGAACTGGATCGCCCGGCTCTGTTACGAACAGGTAACGAAGTCCTTGTTCGGGGGACAGCGGCGTCCGATCTCCGGGGATCCGGATGCCCCCATTTCGGGGACTCCACCCTGCCGGTCCTACGCTGGCGGGATGCGCTCTCCGAATCCCGACGCCGCCGTCGGCGTCCTGCTCCCCCGCGATCTCCCCGCCGCCGAGGTCCTGCCCTACGCCCGCCGGGCCGAGGAGCTCGGCTTCGACGAGCTCTGGGTCGTGGAGGACCTCGGCTTCCGCGGCGGCGTCGCCCAGGCCGCGGCCGTCCTCGCCGCGACCGAGCGGATCGTCGTCGGCATCGGCATCCTGCCCGCCGCGGTCCGCACCGCCGCCTTCACCGCGATGGAGCTCGGCACGCTCGCCGAGCTCTTCCCCGGCCGCGTCCACGCGGGCATCGGCCACGGCATGCCGGGCTGGATGCGCGGACTCGGCGTCTGGCCGAAGAGCCCGCTGACCCTGCTCTCGGAGCAGTTCGACGCGATCCGCGCACTGCTCGCCGGCGAGCAGGTGACCCGTGACGGCCGCTACGTCCACGTCGACGGGCTACGGCTCGAGTCACCGCCGCGGGTCGTGCCGCCGCTGCTGGCCGGCGTGCGCGGACCGCGCTCGCTCGAGCTCGCCGGGCGCATCGCCGACGGGGCGATCCTCGCCGAGCCGGTCGCTCCGGAGTACCTCGCCCGCGCCCGGGAGCAGATGGGCACGCCGGGCCGCGTCGTCGCCTACAACGTGGCCGCCGTCTCGGACGACGCCGGAGAGGCCCGCGCCGCCGTGCGCCCCGGACTGGAGTGGGTCGGTGAGCCGGACTGGGCGCCGCACATCGAGCCGCTGCCCTTCGCCGAGGAGTTCGCGCAGCTGCGCGCCCGGAGCGCCGACCGCGCCGCCTTCGTCCGCGATCTGCCGGACGAGTGGGTCGACCGGCTCGCCGTCGTCGGGACTCCGGAGACGGCCCGCGCGCGGATCGACGAGCTGCACGCGGCCGGAGCGGCCAGCACCGTGCTCATGCCGGTCGGCAGCGATCCCCGGGCGGCGATGGAGCAGCTGGCGCGCGTGCTCTGACGGCGGTACCGACCGCCACCGCACCTCCGGCACGCGGAAACGGCTCCGGCTCGCGGAATCCGAGGATTCCCGCGAGCCGGAGCCGTTCATGCGAGCCCGAGGTCGGGCCGAGGGGCGGAGCTCAGCTCGCCATGCGCGCCTTGAGGTTCTCGTCGAGCGTGGCGAGGAACTCCTCGGTCGTCTGCCAGGCCTGGTCGGGGCCGACGAGGAGCGCGAGGTCCTTCGTCATGCTGCCGGACTCGACCGTCTTGATGACGACGTCCTCGAGGGTCAGCGAGAAGTCGATGAGCTCCTGGTTGCCGTCGAGCTTGCCGCGGTGCGCGAGGCCGCGCGTCCAGGCGTAGATCGAGGCGATCGGGTTCGTCGAGGTGGGCTTGCCGGCCTGGTGCTGGCGGTAGTGGCGCGTGACGGTGCCGTGCGCCGCCTCCGCCTCGACGACGCTGCCGTCGGGGGTGGAGAGGACCGAGGTCATCAGGCCGAGCGAGCCGAAGCCCTGCGCGACGGTGTCGGACTGGACGTCGCCGTCGTAGTTCTTGCAGGCCCAGACGTAGCCGCCCTCCCACTTCATGGCCGAGGCGACCATGTCGTCGATGAGGCGGTGCTCGTAGGTGAGACCGGCGGCCTCGAAGCGCTCCTTGAACTCGGTCTCGAAGATCTCCTCGAAGATGTCCTTGAACCGGCCGTCGTAGGCCTTGAGGATCGTGTTCTTCGTGGAGAGGTAGACCGGGTAGTTGCGGGTCAGGCCGTAGTTGAGCGAGGAGCGCGCGAAGTCGCGGATCGACGAGTCCTGGTTGTACTGGACCTGCGCGATGCCGTCGTCGGGGGCCTTGTAGACCTCGAACTTCATCGGCTCGGAGCCGTCCTCGGGGGTGAACTCGACGGTGAGCGTGCCCTTGCCCTTGAAGACGAAGTCGGTGGCGCGGTACTGGTCGCCGAAGGCGTGGCGGCCGATGATGATCGGCTTGTTCCAGCCGGGCACCAGGCGCGGGATGTTCGAGATGATGATCGGCTCGCGGAAGATGACGCCGCCGAGGATGTTGCGGATCGTGCCGTTCGGCGACTTCCACATCTTCTTCAGGCCGAACTCCTCGACGCGCGCCTCGTCGGGCGTGATGGTCGCGCACTTGACGCCGACGCCGTGCTTCTGGATGGCGTGGGCGGCGTCGATCGTGACCTGGTCGTCGGTCTGGTCGCGGTACTCCATGCCGAGGTCGTAGTACTCGAGGTTCACGTCGAGGTACGGGTGGATCAGGGTGTCCTTGATCTTCTGCCAGATGATCCGCGTCATCTCGTCGCCGTCGAGCTCGACGACGGTTCCTTCAACCTTGATCTTCGACATTGCACTCCCAGGGTCTCGTTGCACCGCCCCGCTGCTGCGAGGGACGGGTGGCTCCGCGGCCGCTCCAGACGGCCTCGACCAGCCTACCCGAGGCCGGAACTGTCTCGACGTCGAGACAGTTCTCCGCGGGGAGGAGCCCCGCACCCTGCGCGCCGCGACGCTCGTCCGCGAGGAGGATGACCGCCGCCGAGCCGGGCCGCTAGATTGGGCGGCATGAGTGACCTCCGCCTGGAAGAGCTGTCGGCCGCGAACATCTCCGCCGTGAACGGACTGAGCCTCAAACCGGGTCAGGAGCAGTTCGTCGCACCGGAGTCGTACTCCGCGGCCGCCGCCGTGATCGACCCGGGCGCGGCCTGGCAGCGGGCGATCCTCGACGGCGACGAGCTCGTCGGCTTCATCCACGCGCACTTCGACCCGCAGGCGCCGGAGGAGTTCCGCAGCTGCATCTGGCGGATCAACATCGACGCGGCCAAGCAGGGCCGCGGCGTCGGCACCTTCGCCGTCCGCGCCGCCGCCGACGAGGCGCGCGCCCGCGGCTTCGACACCCTCACCGTGATCTGGGAGTCCGGCGCCGACGGCCCCGAGCAGTTCTTCCGTTGGATCGGCTTCGAGGTCATCGGCGAGACCCCGTACGGCGAGAACATCGGGGCGCTGAAGCTCTGACCGAGCGTCCCGACGACGCGGCGGACCCCGCAGACTTCGTCTCGGCGGTCCTCGCCGTCGTCGACGCGATCCCGCCCGGCCGCGTGATGGCCTACGGCGGGATCGCCGCGGTGCTCGGCACCCGCGCCGCCCGCGCCGTCGGCACGGTGCTCGCCCGCTACGGCTCCGACGTGGCCTGGTGGCGGGTCGTCCGCTCCGGCGGCGCGCCCGCGATCGGGCACGAGGAGCGCGCTCGCGAGCACTACGAGCGCGAGGGCACGCCGCTCGTCACGACGCCGGGCGGCTACCGGGTGGACGTCCGCGCCGCGCGCTGGACGCCCTGACGCGGCAGCCGCTCCGGGTCAGACCAGGGAGTCCCGCCAGGCCGCGTGCAGCGTGGCGAAGCGGCCGTCGCCCGCGATCAGCGCCTCCGGCGTCCCGTCCTCGACGATGCGGCCGTGCTCCATCACCAGCACCCGGTCGGCGATCGCGACCGTCGACAGCCGGTGCGCGATGATCACCGCGGTCCGGTCCGCGAGCAGCGTCTGCAGGCCGAGCTGCACCAGCCGCTCGCTCGGGATGTCGAGCGAGGAGGTCGCCTCGTCCAGGATCAGCACCGCCGGGTCCGCCAGGAACGCCCGCGCGAACGAGATCAGCTGGCGCTGGCCGGCCGAGACCCGTCCGCCGCGCTTGTTCACGTCGGTGTCGTAGCCGTCCGGCAGCGCCTGGATGAACGCGTGCGCGCCGACCGCCTTCGCCGCGTCGACGATCTCGTCGTAGGAGGCCGAGGGTCGGCCGATCGCGATGTTGTCGGCGACGGAGCCGGAGAAGAGGTACGCCTCCTGGGTCACCATCACGATCGCGCGCCGCAGGTCCTTCGGGTGCAGCTGCCGGAGGTCGACGCCGTCGAGGGTCACCACTCCGTCGGTCGGGTCGTAGAAGCGCGAGATGAGCTTCGCGAGCGTCGACTTGCCGGCGCCGGTCGAGCCGACCAGCGCGATCGTCTGGCCCGCGGGGATCCGCAGGTCGAAGCGCGGCAGGATCTCCCGGTCGGTCGTGTAGGCGAAGCGGACGCCCTCGAAGCCGAGCGCCCCCCGCGCCTCGCGGAGGTCGACGGGGTGCGCCGGATCCGGGACGCTCTGCTCCTCCGCGAGGACGCCCGAGATCTTCTCGAGCGCGGCCGCCGCGGACTGGTAGGAGTTGTAGAACATCGCCATCTCCTGCACCGGCGCGAAGAACCGCCGGGTGTAGAGCAGCACGCCGAGCAGGGCGCCGATCTCGAGACCGCCGTCGAGCACCCGCATCCCGCCGAAGAAGAGCACGGCCGCCATCGTGACGTTGCCGATCAGCACGAGACCGGGGTCGAAGGTGCCGAAGACGCCGAAGACCTTCTTGTAGGCGACCCGGTAGCGCTCGACGACGACGCCGAAGGCCGACTCGTTGCGCTCCTGGGTGCGGAAGGTCTGCACCGCTCGGATGCCGGTCATCGTCTCGACGAACTGGACGATCAGGCGGGACGACGCGACGCGGGTGCCGCGGAAGAGCGACTGCGAGCGCTTCTGGAACCAGCGGGTCAGGATCGCCAGCGGCACGAGAGCGCAGGCGAGCACGAGGCCGCTGACGCCGTCGAGCGAGACCAGCGCGATGGCGACGAACCCCATGTAGAGGGCGCCCTGCACGAGCTGGTTGATGCCGGAGTCGAGCAGCTCGCGGATCGAGTCGAGGTCGCTGGTCTGCCGGGAGATGATCCGGCCGGAGGTGTAGTTCTCGTGGAACTCGAGGCTCAGCTTCTGGGTGTGCAGGAAGACGCGCTTGCGCAGGTCGATCAGGATCGCCTGGCTCACCCGCGCCGACAGCACGGTGTACCAGGCGACGAGGACGGCGCCGACCACGCCGGTCAGGACGTAGGCGACGACAGTGAGGACCAGCGGGGTCGCGTCGCCGTCGAGGATCGCCGGCAGTCCGTTGTCGATGCCGAGTGCGATCAGCGCCGGCCCCGCCACCTGGGCGGCGGTCGAGATCACCACGACGACGGCCGTCAGCACCAGCCGCATCCGCAGCGGGCGCAGCAGCGACCCGAGCAGCGCGAGCGAGCGCCGGCGCAGGGCCGCGGACTCCGCGCGGGTGAGGTCGTCGCGCTCCTCGGTGGATCCGAGAGTGCTCATGATCGGGTCTCCAGCTCCGTGAGGTCGGTCAGGTCCGTCAGCTCGGCCTCGGCGCGCGGGCGCGAGCCGACGCGCTCGGTGCCCCGGGGACGGGCGAGCTCGTCCTCCTCGAGGCTCGAGATGACGAAGCGGTAGTGCGGGCTGCTCGCGAGCAGCTCGGTGTGGGTTCCGACCGCCGTGACGCGGCCCTCCTCGAGGAGGGCGACGCGGTCGGCGAGGGCGACCGTCGAGGGGCGGTGCGCGACGATCAGCGCGGTGGTGTCGCCGAGCACGCGGCGCAGGCCCTTCTCCACCCGCGCCTCGGTGTCGACGTCGAGGGCCGACAGCGGGTCGTCCAGGACGAGGACGGCGGGCCGCGCGGCGATGGCGCGCGCGAGGGCGAGCCGCTGGCGCTGGCCGCCGGAGAGGCTCATCCCCTCCTCGCCCACGGTGGTGTCGAGCCCGTTCGGCAGGGAGTGCACGAAGTCCGCCTGCGCGATCTCGAGCGCCTCGAGCAGCTCCGCCTCGGAGGCGTCGGGGCGGCCGAGCAGCACGTTCTCGCGCACCGAGGTGGAGAACAGCGTCGCGTCCTCGAAGGCCATGCCCACGTGGGAGCGCAGCTCGTCGCGCCGGAGGTGCCGCACGTCGACGCCGTCGATCTCGATCACCCCGCCGGTCACGTCGTAGAGGCGCGGCAGCAGCGCGGTGAGCGTCGTCTTGCCGGAGCCGGTGAGGCCGACGAGCGCCATCGTCTCGCCGGGCTCGACCTCGAGGTCGACGCCGTCGAGGAGGTCGGCGAAGCGCTCGGGCGCGTCCTGGTAGCGGAAGTGCACGTCGCGGAAGCTCACTCGGCCGAGCGGCCGGGCGATCGTCGCGGGCGCCTCCGGGTCGGTGATCGTGTTCCGGCTGTCCATCACCTCGAAGTAGCGGTCGACGGCGGTGCGCGCGTCGAACGTCATCGAGAGGAGGAAGCCGATCGACTCCACCGGCCAGCGCAGCACGGTCGCGGTGGCGAAGAAGGCGAAGAGCTCGCCGACGCTGAGCTGTCCGTCGGCGGCCAGCCAGACTCCGGCGAGGAGGCAGAGCGCGAAGGCGATGTCGGGGATGAGCAGCAGGACCACCCAGATGCCCGCGATGGCCTTCGCCTTCTCCACCTCCGTGCCGCGCAGCTTCTCCGCCTGGTCGGCGAAGCCGGCGAGCGCGTGCTGGTGGCGGCCGAACGCCTTGAGGACGCGGATGCCGTGCACCGACTGCTCGACCGTGGTGGCGAGGTCGCCGGCCTGGTCCTGGCTGCGGCGCGCGATGCTCGAGTAGCGCTTCTCGAAGGCGAAGCCGTAGATCCAGACCGGGATCGAGCAGGCCACGAACAGCGCGCCGAGGATCGGGTTCCAGTAGACGAGGACGCCGAAGCCGACGACGATCGTCAGCGCGTTGACCACCAGCAGCACGAAGCCGAAGGCGATCCAGCGGCGGATGAGGCTGAGGTCGCTCATCGCGCGCGAGAGCAGCTGCCCGCTCTGCCAGCGGTCGTGGAACGAGACGGGCAGGTCCTGGAGCTGGCGGTAGAGCGCGGTGCGCATCCGTGCCTCGACCCGCGTGCTCGGGGTGAGCACCATCCGCCGGCGCAGCGCGATGGCGGCGGCCTCGAGGACGCCGAGCAGGAGCACGACGACGACCGGGCCGATCAGCGGGCCGAGATCGCCGGACCCTGCGGCGGTCGCGCCGTCGCCGAGCGGTCCGTCGACCAGCTGCTGGAGGACGATCGGGATCGCGAGCGAGACGAGGCTGGCCACGAGGGCGATCGCGATGCCGCCGACCAGGCGGGGCAGCGCGTCGCCGACGAACGGGACCAGGCGCAGCAGAGTGCGGAGGGTGTTCGGGCGCTTCGGAGCGGCGGGCGGAGAGGACTGTGCGAGCACGGTGCTGGGCTTTCGCGACGGAGGACGGAGCCCCGCGGCACCGTGGCGTCGCGAGGGCGGGGATGCCGCCGGCCCCTTGCGGGCTTCTGGGCAGCCTTGAAGGCTATACCCGGTCCCTCGGCGGCGTCCACCGCACGGCGACCGCGGGCGCGGATCGCCGGGTCGTCTTCTCCACCACGACCGGCCCCGTCGAGTGCCCGCGCGAGCGCCGCCGAGGCGGTCAGCGCACCCGCACCGACAGACAGGTCACGCAGCCCTCGAGCTTCTCGAACTCCGAGATGTCGACCGCCACGACGCGGTAGCCGAGCTCGCGGAGCAGCTCCGCGCTCCGCGGCGCGGACGCCGCCATCAGCAGCGTGTCCGGGCCGAGCACGACCACGTGGGCGCCGCCCTCCTCCGGCATCGGCAGGAAGGAGGGGAAGAGCCGCGGCTCGTCGACGACGGACTCCCAGCCGATCACGGTGCCGTCCGGCAGCGCGGTGACGGCGCTCTTGAGGTGCAGGGCGCGGGTGAGCGGGACCGCGACGACCCTCAGGCCGAGCGGACGGAGCAGGACCCGCAGCTGCGCGACGCCCTCGGCGTTGGTGCGGCCACCGCGGCCGACGTAGACGGTCGAGCCGATGCGGAGGACGTCGCCGCCCTCCAGGGTGCCGGGCGCCTCGATCCGGTGCACGATCAGGTCGAGGGCGCGGGCCGCCTCCTCCGCGCCGTCGACCTCGCCGCGGCGCGACTCGGCACCCGGGCGGGTGAGGACCGCGTGCCCGTCGACGACGAGCAGCGCGTCCTCGAGGAAGACGGAGTCGGGCAGCTCGGGCGCCGTGGCGACTTGGACGGTCTCCCAGCCGGCCTCCTCGAGCGCATCGACGTACTCCTCCCACTGCTGCAGCGCCTTCACCCGGTCGACGGGGACGCGCTCGAGGTGGGTGAGCTCGCCGGCGTCGAGGTCGTCCGCGGGCTGCCGGATGAGCGCGATGCGGCGCTCCGGGCGGGCGGCGGTGGCCGAGGACTTCGCGGACCTGGCGTGCGTCGAGGCGACGGCGATGCGGTGGCCGAGGGTCGCGGCGGCGATCACGAAGGCGAGCAGGAAGACGAGGTTGAGCCCGCCGAAGGTCTGCACGATGGAGAACCAGACCTCGCCGGTGATCGGCTCGCCCGTCGCGCTGGCCTGCACGAGGGTGCCGAAGACGGCGCCGACGATCCCCGCGACGAGCCCGGCGATCGCGGCCGTCCAGGCGCGGGCGAGCAGCCCGGCCGCGGCGAGGACGAGCACCACCACGAAGGCGAGCACGCTCGAGAGCAGGAAGTAGGCGTTGACCTGCGGGATCGACGTCGGCGCCAGCTGGTTGCCGATGAAGAAGGCGAGCAGGTTGGCGAGGTGGGCCGCGACCGCCGTGGCCGCCGCGGCGACGAGCGCCGTCAGCAGGCGCCGCCTCACGGTCGGAGCGGTGGCGGCGGTCGGGGCGGTGGGCGCGTTCAGCGTCGAGTCGGAGGGCACCCGGAGACCCTACGCGCCCGCACCCCTGCGCCCCCTGCCCAGACCCTTGCAGCCATCTGAGAGCCGCGGGCCGGGCCGCGCCCGCCCGGCTCCCCCGCCACTCCGCAGAAGTCGCGGTACTCGCACCCCACTACCGCGACTTCCGGCGGATGGAGCACCCGGCCCGCCCTCGCCGGACACCGACTCCGCGGAAGTCGCGGTACTCGCACCCCACTACCGCAACTTCTACGGAATGAAGCCGCCCGCCCGCCTCGCGCCGCCAGTGCGCAGAAGTCGTCGTACCCGACGCCCCACTACGACAACTTTTGGAGAGCGGAGCGGCTCCTCCGCGCTCGGAAGCCGCCGACTCCGCAGAAGTTGCGGTAGTCGCGCCCCGCTACCGCAACTTCTGGAGAGTGGGTGCGCGGCGCCGGGCTCGCTCCCCGAGTCCGCAAAAGTTGTCGTACTCGACGGTCGCCTACGACAACTTCTGGAGAGCGGAGGGACCCGTCCGCGCTCGGAGGCCACCGACTCCGCGGAAGTTGCGGTAGTCGCATGCCACTACCGCAAATTTTGGAGAGTGGCGGCGCGGCGCCGGGCACGCACCCCGAGTCCGCAGATGTTGTCGGACTCGACGCTCGACTACGACAACTTCTGAGGAGTGGAGCGGGCAGACCCCGACTCCCGAAGGGAGAGGCCGCGTGCGGGGATCGCGTGCCAAGCGATTCCCGCGGCGGCCGACGCGACCCGCTCTGCGGAACGCACCACCCCAGGAGGCCGACCGCGCCACGCCGCGCAGGGAGCGGCGTGGAAGAAGGCGCCCACTGAGCGCCTGCGGCGCTCAGTGGAAGAAGTGCCGCTCCCCCGTCGTGTACATGGTGACGCCGGCGCGCTTCGCGGCCTCGATGACCTCGGGGTCGCGGACGGAGCCGCCGGGCTGGACGACGGCCTTGACGCCGGCGGCGAGGAGGACCTCGAGGCCGTCGGCGAAGGGGAAGAACGCGTCGGAGGCGGCGACGGAGCCGGGGGCGCGGTCGCCGGCGCGGGAGACGGCGAGGTGGCAGGAGTCGACGCGGTTGACCTGGCCCATGCCGACGCCGACGGAGGCACCGCCCTTGGCGAGCAGGATCGCGTTCGACTTGACGGCGCGGCAGGCCTTCCAGGCGAACTCGAGGTCGAGCATCGTGTCCGCGTCGGCGGGCTCGCCGGCGACGAGCTCCCAGCCGGAGCTGACCTCGCCGGGGCCGCCGACGAAGCGGTCCGGCTGCTGCAGCAGGATCCCGCCGGAGATCTGCTTGAACTCGGTCTCGACCGGGGCGTAGAAGTCGGGCAGCTGCAGCAGGCGCAGGTTCTTCTTGGTCTTCAGCACCTCGAGCGCCTCGGGCTCGAAGCCGGGGGCGACGAGGACCTCGGTGAAGATCTCCTTCACCGTCTCGGCCATGGCGAGGGTGACGGTCCGGTTCGCGGCGATGACGCCGCCGAAGGCCGACACCGGGTCGCACTCGTGGGCGCGGCGGTGCGCGGACGCGATCGGGTCGATGGCCTTCGCGCCGGCGATCGCGATGCCGCACGGGTTGGCGTGCTTGATGATCGCAACGGCGGGGAGGACGAAGTCGTAGGCCGCGCGGACGGCCGCGTCGGCGTCGACGAAGTTGTTGTACGACATCTCCTTGCCGTGCAGCTGGCGCGCCTGGGCGATGCCGGTGCCGTCGGGCGAGACGTAGAGCGCGGCCTTCTGGTGCGAGTTCTCGCCGTAGCGGAGCACCTGCTGCCGGGTGCCGCGGATCTCGACCGAGCCGGGGAACTCGGACTCGCCATCCGCCTCCTGCCCGGCGAACCAGGCGGCGACGGCGGAGTCGTACGAGGCGGTGTGCGCGAAGGCGCGCGCGGCGAGAGTGCGCCGAGCGGCGAGGGTCGTGCCGCCGGTGCCGAGCGCGGCGACGACGCCGGCGTAGTCGGCCGGATCGACGACGATCGCCACGTTCGCGTGGTTCTTCGCCGAGGCGCGGACGAGCGCGGGGCCGCCGATGTCGATGTTCTCGACCACGGTCGGCGCGTCGGCGCCGCCGGCGACGGTCTCGCGGAACGGGTAGAGGTTCACGACGACGAGCTCGAACGGCGCGATCTCGAGCTGCTCGAGCTGCTCGCGGTGCGAGGCGAGGCGCACGTCCGCGAGGATGCCCGCGTGCACGCCGGGGTGCAGGGTCTTCACCCGGCCGTCGAGCGACTCGGGGAAGCCGGTCACGGCCGCGACGTCGGTGACGGAGTGGCCTGCGTCGCGGATGGTCGCGGCGGTCGAGCCGGTGGAGACCAGCTCGACGCCGGCGCCGGCCAGCGCCGAGGCGAGCTCGAGCAGTCCGGTCTTGTCGCTGACCGAGATCAGCGCCCGGCGGACGGGGACGACGTCGCGGTCGTCGTAGCTGCTGGGATCGTGTGCGGTGATGCTCATGCGCGGGCGAGCTCCTCGAGATCGACGGTTCCGTGGGCGATGTCGAGCACCGTCTGCACCAGCAGGCGACGCTCGATGGTCTTGATGCGCTCGTGCAGCTCGTGCTCGCTCTCGCCGGGGAGCACGGCGAGGCTCTCCTGGGCGATGACCGGGCCGGTGTCGACGCCGGTGTCGATGACGTGCACCGTCACTCCGGTCTCGGTGGCGCCTGCGGCGAGGGCGTCGCGGACGGCGTGCGCACCGGGATACAGCGGCAGCAGGGCGGGGTGCGTGTTGATCATCCGCGGGCTGAGCGCGTCGACGACGACGGGCGGGAGGATCCGCATGAAGCCGGCGCAGACGACGAGGTCGGGCTGCCAGCCCTGGATCTGCGCGAGCAGCTCCGCGCCCCAGGCGTCGCGGGAGGCGAAGGCGCCGGGCGTCACGGTGAAAGAGGGGACGTCGTGCGCCTCGGCGTGGCGCAGGCCGTCGGCGTCGGTGTCGCTGCCGACCGCCACGACGCGGGCGGGGAAGCGGTCGTCGCGCGTCGCCTCGAGCAGCGCGCGGAGATTGGAGCCACCGCCGGAGATGAGGACGACCAACTTCAGCACTGCGCAAGTCTAGGGGGACGCCTCCGCGGCGACCACCGGCGGTCGGGCCCGGCGCTCAGCCGCGGCGGATGCGGCCGGCTGCCAGTCCGAGACCCGCGGCGAGCGCCAGCTCGAGCGCCGCGAGCGCCCCGACGAGCAGCGGGTCGGGCCCGACCTGGACGAGGCGCCCCGGCCCGGCCGCTCCCGCCGAGAACCAGGCGAGCAGCCCGAGCAGCAGACCGCCGACCACGCCGATGCCGCCCGCCGCGGCCGCACCCCAGCGCAGCAGCGACCGGCCGTCGAGCCCGTCGACGACCTCCGCGCGCATCCGCCAGCCGGCGAGGAAGCCCGCGAGCAGCGGCACCAGCAGACCGAGGAAGGCGAAGGCGAGCTCGCCCTGCGGCAGCGCCGCGAGCACGGGGATCGAGGGGATCGGGCCGAGGAGGGTCCCGGCGGGTGCGACGGACGAGCCGACGCCGAGGGCGAAGCCCGGTCCGATCAGCCAGCTCGCCGCCCAGATCACCAGGTTCGGGAGGATCGCCAGCTGCCCGAGCGTCAGGGCGAGGCCGCCGAGCGCCTCCCCGCCGAGACCCTCGTAGAGCGCGACGACGGCGGCGTAGTCGGCGACCAGCAGCACCGCGACGAGCACGCCGGCGACTCCGATCACGCCGGCCGCCGCGAGCGTCCCGCCGCGGAGCGAGGCGAGGACGAGCGGCGCGGCCGGCTCGGGCAGGCGGTGCAGCGTCCGGTCGGCGAACTCGCCGATCGGGTCGCGCTCGCCGCTCCTGGCCGAGTGGGTCGCGGCTCCGATCAGCACGCCGAGGCCGAAGACGAGCGGCGGGAGCAGCGTGCCCTGCAGGACGTCGATCCGGGCGACGTCGGTGGTCGCGCCGAGGGTGACCAGCAGCGCGACGAGGAGGTAGGTGGCGATCGCGGAGCCGATGCCGAGGAGGCGGTAGGGCGACTCCTGCGCGCGACGGCCCGTGCGAGCGCCGAGCAGGATGGCGAGGAGCGCGAACGCCAGTGGGGCGAGAGTGATCGCGAACGACTGCCCGCCGTCCGGCAGCCCGAGCGCCAGCGGGGAGTCGGGGGCGAAGGCGGCCTGCAGATCGGCGCCGTGGCCGAGCAGCCAGGCGTCAGCGGCGACGCGCCAGAAGACGCTCCAGTCGACCGCCGTGTCGTACTGGACGGCCCAGAGGATCGTCAGCGGCACGAGCGGGATCGCGAGGCCGATCAGCGCCGAGAGCGCGGCGTCGAAGGCGGCGAGGAGTGCGACGGTGATCCGGTTCATGAGCCTGTCGAGCCTATCGGCGGCCCCGCCCGGCACCGTCCAGCGACGCCCCGGACCGAGGCCGGAAGCCCCGCTGACGATGCGGGGTCTCGATACGCCCCTCCGGGGCTACTCGACCAGCATGCACATTGCCGGGCCGTGCTGATCGACGCGCGCCGGACGGCCCGCTCATGCTGATCGAGCAGCCCGCGCAGCGGGCGTCTCGAGATCCACCTGCGTCACCAGAGCAGCCGTCCCCTAGGGTCGAGCCGTGACGACCAGCGCCTCCCGCACCGAGCGCGGACTCGACCGCCTGGTGAATTTCACCGACGCGACGGTGGCCATCGCGATCACGTTCCTCGTGCTCCCCCTCGTCGACGTCGTCGAGGAGGGCGGCGCGACCGACCTCGGCGCGCTGCTCGGCGGCCACTACGGCACGCTCTCGGCGTTCTTCATCACCTTCGCCGTGATCGGGCGCCTGTGGCTGGTGCACCACGCGGTCTTCGAGGGCGTGGCCCGCTACTCCCCCGCGCTGGTCGCGGTGAACTTCGTCTGGCTCGCGGCGATCGTGCTGCTGCCGTTCGCGGCGAATCTGCTGTCGAACGTCTTCACCACCGACCCGAGCGTGTTCGCGCTCTACATCGGCACCATGATCGTCGCGAGCACCGCGACCCTGGCGATGCAGCTGATCCTGCGCCGGGACCCCGCCCTCCTCGTGCCCGGCACGGACCCGCTCCGCTCGCTCTCGCGCTCGCTGATCGTGATCGCGCTGCTGGCCGCCGCGCTCGTGCTCGCCGTCACCCTCCCGAGCGTCAACATGTTCGCGCTCCTGCTGCTGCTGCTCTCCGGCCCGATCGAGCGCCTGGTGCACCGCGGTCACCCGCCGGAGCGGCACCGGCCCACCCGCACGGAGCGGGGCCTCGACCGGCTGGTCAACTTCTCCGACGCGACCGTCGCCATCGCGATCACGATCCTGGTGCTCCCGCTGGTCGAGCTCGCCCCCGAGATCGGCCGCGACGGCGGCGGCGTGGGCGAGGTCCTCGGCCGGCACCTCGACTCGGTGCTCGCCTTCGCGCTCTCCTTCACGCTGATCGCGGTGTTCTGGATGCCGCACCACCGGGTCTTCGAGCTGGCCGGCGACTACGACGCGGGGCTGGTCTGGCTCGATCTGCTCTGGCTGGTCGCGATCGCGTTCTTCCCGTTCTCGACGAGCGCCATCGCCCTGCTGCCCGACTCGCGCGCGACGATCGGCCTCTACATCGGCACGATGGTCGTGGTCAGCGGGGCGCTGCTGCTGATCGAGCTGCGGCTGCGGCGCCGGCCGCACCTGCTGCGGGAGGGCGCCGGGCCGGTCCGGCTGGCCCCCGCCGTCGTCCCGTTCGCCCTTCTCGTGCTCGCCCTCGCGCTCGCACTGCTCGTGCCCTCGGTCGGACTCTGGTGGCTGCTGCTGCTGATCGCCCAGCGTCCGCTCTCGCTGCTCCTGCTGCGCCGCAGCTAGGCGGCGGGCGTCCAGCCCAGCCGCGGCGCGATCTCCGCGGCGATCGTCCGCAGGATCCGCCGGTGCGACTCGACCCCGCCGACCGCGGGCAGCGTGATCGTGAGCGAGTCCGCCTCCGCCAGCGCGGGGTCGGCTGAAAGCGACGCGACGATCTCGTCGGCCGTGCCGAGGTGCAGCGGGCTGAAGCGCATCGGCGCCGCGATGATCGAGCGGTCGGCGGTGCGCGGCCGGCCGTCGTCGTCCATCCGCGCGAGGTAGCCCTCGATGAAGGGGCGGTGCGCCTCCTCGTCCGCGGGGCCGGTCAGCGGCAGCACGATGCGCCCCGCCGTGACCCGCGAGGTGCGTCCGGGGTGGGCGGCGGCGAACGTCTCGCGGTAGGCGCGGATCTGCGCGGCCTGCTGCTCCGCGAACGACAGCCCGGTCTCCTCCGTGTTGAGCGTGGAGACCTGGAGGTGCATGCCCTGCTCCCCTGCGCGGACCGCGGAGGCGGTGGTGCCGGCGCCGTACCAGAGCCGGTCGGCCAGACCGGGCGCGTGCGGCTGCTGCACGAGCGGATCGCCGACCGGCACCGACATCAGCGCGGACTCCGCGATGCCGAGCACCGAGCCCGAGAGCGCGTCGCGCAGGCGCTCGATCCGCTCCTGCGCCTCGGCGCGGAACTCGCGGTCGGCCTGGCCGAAGACGCCGTCGAAGACCGAGGCGAGGTGCGCGAAGCCGCTGCTGACGCCGAGGTCGAGCCGGCCGCCGGAGAGCAGGTCCACCGTGGCCGCGTCCTCGGCGAGGCGGACGGGCGACTCGTAGCGCGCGCCGATCACGGCGGTGCCGAGGCGCAGGCGCCGGGTGCGCTGCGAGGCGGCGGCGAAGAAGGTCATCGGCGAGGCGAGGAAGCGCTCGAAGTGCCGCACCCGCACCCAGCCGGTGTCGTAGCCGAGCTCCTCCGCGAGCTCGAAGAGCGCGAGGCCGTCCTCGAGGCTGCGCGCCGCGTCGCCCGGCTGCTCGGGGCCCTCCGGGTAGGGGACGAAGGTCAGGAAGTCGAGTCCGAGGCGGCGGGTCACCCCTGCACGCTACCGCCGCCGGGGGCCCGAACGACCGACGGGACCCCCTGCCGAGGCAGAGGATCCCGTCCGATCGCGTCCCGCGGCGCGCGGGACGGTGGTGCGCTACAGCGCGGCGTAGACCTCGCGGAGCAGGTCGGCCGTCTCGGAGGGCGTCTTGCCCACGCGGACTCCGGCGGCCTCGAGGGCCTCCTTCTTCGCCTGCGCGGTGCCCGCGGAGCCGGAGACGATGGCGCCGGCGTGGCCCATGGTCTTGCCCTCGGGAGCCGTGAAGCCCGCGACGTAGCCGACGACCGGCTTGGTGACGTTCGCCTTGATGAAGTCGGCCGCGCGCTCCTCGGCGTCGCCGCCGATCTCGCCGATCATCACGATCGCCTTGGTCTCGGGGTCCGCCTCGAACGCCGCGAGGGCGTCGATGTGCGTGGTGCCGATGATCGGGTCGCCGCCGATGCCGATGGCGGTCGAGAAGCCCAGATCGCGCAGCTCGTACATCATCTGATAGGTCAGCGTGCCCGACTTGGAGACGAGGCCGATCGGGCCCTTGCCGGTAATCGTCGCGGGGGTGATGCCCACGAGCGACTCGCCCGGCGTGATGATGCCGGGGCAGTTCGGGCCGATGATCCGCGTCTTGTTGCCCTTCTCCTGCGCGTAGGCCCAGAACTCGGCCGAGTCCTGCACCGGGATGCCCTCGGTGATGACGACGAGGAGGCCGATCTCGGCGTCGATCGCCTCGATGACGGCGTCCTTCGAGAAGGCGGGCGGGACGAACGCGATCGAGACGTCGGCGCCGGTGGCCTCGATGGCCTCCTTGACGGTGCCGAAGACCGGGAGCTCGACGTCGCCGTGGGTGACGGTCGTGCCGGCCTTGCGGGCGTTGACGCCGCCGACGACGTTCGTGCCGGCCTTGAGCATCAGCGCGGTGTGCTTGGTGCCCTCGCCGCCGGTGATGCCCTGGACGATGACCTTGGAGTCCTTGTTGAGGAAGATCGACATGCTTGTTCTCTGATTCCTTGAGTCGAGGGGGTCGTTATGCGGCGGCGAGTGCGGCGGCCTTGTCGGCGCCCTCGTCCATCGTCGCGGCCAGGGTGATGAGCGGGTTGGCGGCGGCCTCGAGGATCGCGCGGCCCTCCTCCACCTTGTTGCCGTCGAGGCGCACGACGAGCGGCTTGGTCGCCGAGTCGCCGAGGATCTCGAGGGCCTGCAGGATGCCGTTGGCGACCGCGTCGCAGGCGGTGATGCCGCCGAAGACGTTGACGAAGACGCTCTTGACCTGCTCGTCGCCGAGGATCACGTCGAGGCCGTTCGCCATCACCTGGGCGGAGGCTCCGCCGCCGATGTCGAGGAAGTTGGCGGGCTTCACGCCCTTGTGCTTCTCGCCGGCGTAGGCGACGACGTCGAGCGTGGACATGACCAGGCCCGCGCCGTTGCCGATGATGCCGACCTCGCCGTCGAGCTTCACGTAGTTGAGGTCGTTCTCCTTGGCCTTGGCCTCGAGCGGGTCGGCCGCGTCCTTGTCCTCCAGCGCGGCGTGCTCGGGGTGGCGGAAGCCGGCGTTCTCGTCGATCGAGACCTTGCCGTCGAGCGCGACGATGTCGCCCTCCTCGGTGAGCACGAGCGGGTTGACCTCGACGAGCGTCGCGTCCTCGCCGGTGTAGACGTCGTAGAGCTTGACGAGCACGGGGGCGACCTTGGCGATCAGCTCCTCCGGGAACTTCGCCGCGCGGGCGATCTCCTCGGCCTTGGCCTGGTCGATGCCCTGGCCGGGGACGACCTCGACGCGCGCGAGAGCCTCGGGGCGCTCGACGGCGAGCTGCTCGATCTCCATGCCGCCCTCGTAGGAGGTGAGCGAGAGGTAGGAGCGGTTCGCCCGGTCGAGCAGGACCGAGAAGTAGAACTCGCGGTCGATGCGGGCGCCACCGGCGACCATGACGCGCTTGACGACGTGGCCCTTGATGTCCAGGCCGAGGATCGACTTCGCCGCCTCGAACGCGTCGTCCGCGGTCTTCGCGACCTTCACGCCGCCCGCCTTGCCGCGGCCGCCGATCTTGACCTGCGCCTTGACGACGGTGACGCCGCCCAGCTTCTCCGCCGCGGCGCGCACCTCCTCCGGCGTGTCGGCGATGATGCCGGGGAGCACGGGCACGCCGTACTTCTCGAACAGATCACGGGCCTGGTATTCGAAGAGATCCACGCTGCATTCCCATTCCGCGCCGAGCGCGCTTGCGTTCCGAGTCCGAGGTCGGCCCACGGCGCCGGCGGTCCGTGCTGTCCGGATCCGCGCTGGTGGTCCGCTGCGCTGTCCGGAGTCTCGGCACGGTTCTGTGTCGGCACTCTTCCTGGGCCGCGCCAACTCTACTCCGGACCCCGCGAGGCGTTCCTGCGCCGCGGGGCGCGCAGCGGCGGACTGTGGAGGGACCACCGGATCGCCGCGTGTGGAGGGACCTGCCCCGCGTACCGTGGAGGGATGCCCCTGCGAGCACCCGCCGACCGCGACGTCTTCCGCGAGGGCGTCTTCCTCGTCGCGGGCGCGCGCGCCATCCTCCTGCAGATCGCGCACCCCGCGGTCGGCGCCGGCGTCGCCGAGCACTCCGACTTCGTCCACCGCGCGCTCGGCCGGCTGTTCGGCACCCTCTCCTACCTCTACGCCCTGCAGTTCGGCAGCCGCGAGGACGTCCGCTCCGTCCAGCGCCGGGTGAACCGCGCGCATGCGCCGGTCCGCGGCCCCGGCTACACCGCGTTCGATCCGGAGCTCCAGCGCTGGGTCGCCGCGACGATCACCCAGTCGATGCTCCAGCTCCACGAGGGCGCCTTCGGCCCGCTCGGCCGCGAGGAGGCGGACGAGATCGTGCACCGCTCCCGCGTCGTCGGCACGGCGCTGCAGATGCCCGAGGAGCTCTGGCCCGACTCCCGGGCGGCCTTCGACGCCTACTGGGAGCGGGAGCTCGCCCGGCTCGAGGTCACGCCCGCCGCGCGCCGGGTCGCGCACGACCTGCTCGACGGCGGGATCGCCGCCTGGTGGCTGC
Source organism: Rathayibacter sp. VKM Ac-2928 (assembly GCF_022815545.1). NCBI lineage: Bacteria > Bacillati > Actinomycetota > Actinomycetes > Micrococcales > Microbacteriaceae > Rathayibacter > Rathayibacter sp. VKM Ac-2928. The sequence goes on along the minus strand of NZ_JALGRU010000001.1, from coordinate 473,562 downwards.
GACCGGTCGGCCCCTACCTGCGGCTGATGACGGCGGGCCTCCTGCCACCGGAGCTCCGCGCGCCGTTCGGCTTCCGCTGGAGCGCGCGGCAGCAGGCGCGGTTCGACCGGGCGCTCGCCCGCACCTTCGCCGTCTACCGCGTCCTGCCGACCGCGGTGCGCACGGCGCCGAGCCGGTTCTTCCTGGCCCGGGTGCGCGCGGAGTCCGACCGGAGCCTCAGAAGCCGGCCGTGATCGTCCAGCCCGCGTAGGCGGCGAGCTCCAGCCCGAGCGCCTGCGCGGCGGCCCGCGCCTCGTCCTGCCCGCGCTCGTCGCGGACGTCGACGCTGATCGGCACGCTGTCGCCGAAGCCCGCGACCGAGACCCGCGCGCTGGTCGGGCCGCTGTAGAGCGGGACGTGCGCATCCGCCGTGCGCGCGCCGACCACCCGCGAGCCGGTCGCCTCCGCGATCACGGCCAGCGCGAACGGCGCCGTCGCGATCGTCTCGGTGTAGAGCGTCGCCTCGCCGCGCATGAGCGCCTCCTCCGTCGTCGCCTCGACTGTACGGGCGGCCGTGCTCGGCTGCAGGCCCTTGTCTCCGGCGGGATCCGCTCCCTCGCCGACGACCACCACCAGCCTGCCGCCGCGCTGCCGCAGAGGGAGGGCACGCTGAGCATCCGATGCGCAGCGCTTGAACGGCGCCCCCGGCGGATCTACCGTGAAGCACCCGGCGAACGCGCCGCGGCGGTCAACGACGACTGGAGCCCCGATGAGCATCACCGAACCGCGCACCACCGAGGCACCCGCCGCACCCCCGCCCACGGCCGGGTTCGGCAGCGTCTCGGTCGCGGCGATCCTGGCGGAGGCGGCCCGACGGACGCCGGCGACGATCGCGGTCCGGGTCGGCCCGCAGGCGATCGACTACGGGAGCCTCTGGGAGCAGACCCGCGCCTACGCCGGAGCTCTCCGCGCGCGGGGCATCGGCCCCGGCGACCGGGTCGCCCTGCTGATCCCCAACGTCCCCGACTTCCCGCGCGGCTACTTCGCCGTGCTCGCCCTGGGCGCCGTCGTGGTGCCCGTGCACGCGCTGCTCAAGCACGACGAGATCGCCTACGTGCTGCGCGACTCCGGAGCGACCGCGCTGATCTGCGCGGCTCCGCTGCTGGCCGAGGGCGCCGCCGGAGCGGCCCTGGCCGACGTCCCCGTGCTGAGCGTGCTGGTGCCCGACGGCACCGAGAGCCCCTTCCCCCGCCTCGAGGACCTCGCCGCCGACGCGACGCCGGTCGACACCTACGTGCCGCGCTCGCCGTTCGACACCGCGACGATCCTCTACACCAGCGGCACCACCGGCCGGCCCAAGGGAGCCGAGGGCACGCACTTCGCGATCGTCTCGCAGTCCGACGTGCTCCTGATGAACACCTTCGACCTGCATCAGGGCGACGTCGTGCTGGGCGCGTTGCCGCTCTTCCACACCTTCGGCCAGGTCTGCGCGATGAACACCGCGTTCCGCACCGCCGCGACCGTCGTGCTCGTGCCCAAGTTCGACGGCGACGCCGCGCTCGAGGCGATGATCGCGCACGAGTGCACCGTGTTCGAGGGCGTGCCGACGATGTACGTCGCACTGCTCGACGCCGCGACCCGCCGTGAGGACCGCCCGCCGCTGCGCTACGCGGTCTCCGGCGGAGCAGCCCTGCCCGTCGCGGTGATCGAGCGGTTCCGCGAGGTGTTCGGCGTCGAGATCTACGAGGGATACGGCCTGACCGAGACCTCCCCTGTCGCGACCTTCAACCACGTCGGCGTCCCGCCGCGCGCAGGCACCGTCGGCACGCCGATCTGGGGCGTGGACGTCGAGGTCGCCCGCGCCGAGGTCGCCGACCGGATCGAGCTGCTCCCCCGCGGCGAGCTGGGCGAGATCGTGGTCCGCGGCCACAACCTGATGAAGGGCTACCTCGGCAACCCCGAGGCCTCGGCCGCCGCGGTCGTCGACGGCTGGTTCCGCACCGGCGACCTCGGCACCAAGGACGACGAGGACTACATCCGCATCCTCGACCGGACCAAGGACATGATCATCCGCAACGGCTACAACGTGTACCCGCGCGAGGTCGAGGAGGTCCTGATCGGGCACTCCGCCGTGGCCAACGCCGCTGTCTTCGGCGTCCCCGACGAGAAGCACGGCCAGGAGATCATGGCGGCCGTCGTGCTGCTGCCCTCGGCGACGGCGACCGCGGAGGAGCTGATCGCCTACGCGAACGAGCACCTCGCGGCCTTCAAGTTCCCCCGCCGCATCGAGCTCGTCGACGCTCTCCCCCTCGGCCCGAGCGGCAAGATCCTGAAGCGCGAGCTCGTCGCCCAGTACTCCTGACCCCTGCGTCCCCTCCGCGAGATGCCACTAGTGCACACCTCTCACGGCGTGTCGCGCTCATAAGTGGCATCTCGCGAAGAGGTGAGCTTGGGAGCGCTGTGCAGAGTCTGCCCTGTAAGGGGGACACGGGGAGGGGCGCGCGTGGGGCATGCTGAGGCGTCCCGCCGCGCCACCAGGAAGAAACGACGATGAGCCCCCGCCACCCGCACCTCCCGCCCGATCTGCCGGGTCGCGCCCGCCGGAACGCCCGCTCCGCCGATCCGCAGTCCGCCGTCCGCCGACGGGCGGCCGCCCTGCCCGCCCTCCTCCGGTCCGGGGGCCGGCCGCAGGACAGCGTTCCCGCCGCCCCCGCCTCCCCGGACCGCAGCCCGTCCGGGCGCCGGCCGCTGCGGGCGGGATCGCTGCGGCTCACCCGCCTCCGCCTCACTCCGCTGCAGTGGGTCGTCGGCGGCGTCACCCTCTTCTTCGCACTGGTCGGCTGGCTGACGGGCGGCCCCGGGGCGGCCCTCGTCGTGATCGCCCTCGTCGTTCTCGTCACGGCCGCCTACGGTGTGCTCCTGCGCCGGCCGACCTGGCTCGGGCTCCCCCGCCGTCGTCGTTCGTCGGCGTACGCCGGAACGGCGGCGATGCTCGCCCTGATCGTCGGCCTGTCGGCGTTCGGGTCGACAGCGGCCCCGGCGCCCACGGACGACCCGGCCGTCGCCTCCGGACCCGAGAGCTCGGCGTCGCCCGCCGCCGCTCCGACCCGCACCGCGACCCCGGCTCCCACTCCGACCCCGACGCCCACCCCGATCGTCGTGGTCACGACCGAGACGGTCACCGAGACCGCTCCTATCGCCCGCTCCTCGCGCACCGAGGACGACCCGAGCGCCGCGCAGGGCACGAGCACCGTCGTGGCGGGCGTCGACGGCGTGCTCACCCGCACCTTCGAGGTCGTCAAGCACGACGGCGTCGAGGTCTCCCGCGCGCAGCTGTCGGAGGCGGTCACCACAGCCGCTGTCGACGACGTCACCCGCGTCGGCACGCTGGCCCCGGCCCCCGCCCCGGTCGCCGCGGCAGCCGACGCCGGCTGCCACCCCAGCTACGCCGGCGAGTGCGTCCCCATCGCCTCCGACGGCGACTGCGCCGCGGGCTCCGGCAACGGCCCGGTCTACATCCAGGGCCCGGTCACGGTCGTCGGCCCCGACGAGTACGACCTCGACCGCGACGGCGACGGCATCGCCTGCGACAAGTAACCCCCTCCCCCGCCGCGAGATGCCACTTGTGCAGGCGACACGCCGTGTCGAGCGTGCACAAGTGGCATCTCGCGGCGGGGGTCAGCTCAGGAGCGACCAGACCAGCGAGGCGAGCACGGCGCCGACCAGGGCGCCCGCGATCACCTGAGCGGGAGTGTGCGCGCCGAGGCGTACGCGCGACCAGCCGGTCCAGAGCGCGATCGGCACGGTGATCAGCAGCGACCACGGGCCGTAGGCGATCAGCACCACCACCGCGCAGGTCGCGACGACCGCCGCATGGCCCGACAGCTTCCAGCCGAGGTTGACGATCCCGATCACCGTGAGCACCGCCACCGTCACCACCCCGAACGTCGTCACCTCGGCCGGCGCGCCGAGCACGGCGAGCAGCACGAGCCCGACCACGATCGAGACCAGCGCGAGCCCGATCGGCAGGGCCCGCTCGCGGCGGTCCGGCACGTGGTGATCGCCGCGGATCCGCCCCGCGCGCATCAGCAGCCGCACCACGAGGTACGGCAGCACGCCCACGAACAGCGCCGCGAGTGCTCCCCAGGCCACGCCGAGCAGCGGCGGGTCCGCGACCCGCGCGCCCACGATGAGCGGGACGACCATCGCCAGCACCGGCGGCGCGAACGCCTCCGTCGCCACCCGCGCCGCGAGCGGCCCGCGTCCGCTCGTCGCGGTGTCGGCCGCAGGGCCCCTGAAGCGGCTCACGACTCGTCGACCGGCACGGGGCATTCCGACCGGCTCAGATCTTCTCGATGGGCGCGACCTTGATCAGCAGCTTCTTGGCGCCGACCTGGTCGAAGAGCACGTGCGCGACCCGCTTGCTGCCCTCGCCGGTGACCGCGTTCACGCGGCCCTCGCCGAAGTCGGTGTGCCGGATGCGGTCGCCCGCGATCAGCTCGAGGTCGCCGTTGTCGCGCACCATCCCGGTGATCCGGTTGGGGAACTCGCCCTTCGCCTTCGGCGCCGCGGCGAGCGCCTGGCGGAACTCGGTGTTCGACTTCGAGCGGCCGAACCCGGGCCGCTGCGCGTTCAGCGCCCGCGGCTGGGTGCCGCCGCGAGAGGTCGCCGCCCCCGGCGACTGGCGCCACTCGATCAGCTCGGCCGGGATCTCCTGGAGGAACCGGCTGGGCATCGCGACCGAGGTCTCGCCGTACTGCGCGCGGGTCATCGCGAGCGAGAGGTAGAGCCGCTTGCGCGCGCGGGTGATGCCCACGTAGAACAGCCGCCGCTCCTCCGCCGGGCCGCCCGGCTCGTTCGCCGAGATGCGGTGCGGGAGCAGGTCCTCCTCGATGCCGGTGAGGAACACCGCGTCGTACTCGAGCCCCTTCGCGGTGTGCAGGGTCATCAGCGACACGGTCCCGGAGTCGTCGTCCAGGTCGTCCGCCGCGGCGACCAGCGACACCTCGGTCAGGAAGTCGACCAGGCCGCCGTCGGGGTTGTTCCGCGCGAACTCCTTCGTCACGGCGATCAGCTCGTCGACGTTCTCGGCGCGCGCCTCGTCCTGCGGGTCGCGGCTGGCGCGGAGCATGTCGATGTACCCGCTGCGGGAGAGCAGCGCCGACAGCACCTCGTGCACCTTCGCCTCGCCCTCGGGCCGCCCCGGGTCGAGCATCAGGGCGCACTCGTCGAGCAGCGTCGCGAGGTCGACGATCGCCTTCGTCACCTTCGGCCCCATGCCCAGCGACCCGGCGTTGCGCATCGCCTCGCGCAGGGTCACCGCGTTGGTGTCCGCGAAGGACTGCAGCTGCGCCTCCGTCGCCGGGCCGATGCCGCGCTTGGGCGTGTTCATGATCCGCCGCAGCGCCAGCACGTCGGCCGGGTTCGCGACCGTGATCAGGTACGCGAGCGCGTCCTTGATCTCGGCGCGCTCGTAGAACTTGGTGCCGCCGAGGATCCGGTAGGGCAGGGCGGAGCGGATGAAGATCTCCTCCAGCGCGCGGGTCTGCGCGTTGGTGCGGTAGAACACCGCGATCTCGTCGTAGCCGGTGCCGGCCGCGTGGATCCGGGCGATCTCGTCGACGACGAACTGCGCCTCGTCGTGGCCGGAGTACCCGGTGTAGCCGATGATCTTCTCGCCCTCGCCGCTGGCCGACCAGAGGTTCTTCGCACGGCGGTCGAAGTTGTTCGAGATGACGGCGTTCGCGGCCGAGAGGATGTTCTGGGTGGAGCGGTAGTTCTGCTCGAGCAGGATCACCCGGCAGCCGGGGAAGTCGCGCTCGAACTCGACGATGTTGCGGATGTCCGCCCCGCGGAACGCGTAGATCGACTGGTCCGAGTCGCCGACCACGGTGAGCGAGGCGCCGGGGATCGAGCCGTCGGCCGTCACCGGGCCGCGGTAGGGCCGGTCGAAGGCGGCCGCCGCGATCGTGGCCGGCGGCACGGCCCGGGTCAGCTCGTGGATCAGCGAGTACTGCGCGTGGTTCGTGTCCTGGTACTCGTCGACCATCACGTGCCGGAAGCGGCGCTGGTACTTCGCCGCGACGTGCGGGAACGCGCGGAAGAGGTAGACCGTCTGCGCGATCAGGTCGTCGAAGTCGAAGGCGTTCGCACTCTCGAGCGCGCGCGAGTAGGCGCGGAAGACCTGGAGGAACATCTCCTCGTTCGGGTCGCTCATGTTCGCCGTCCGCGCGTAGGAGTCGACGTCGGCGAGCTCGTTCTTGAGCTTGGAGATCTTCGACGAGGCGCTCGCGACCGTGATGCCGAGCGAGTCCGCCTCGAGGTCCTTCACGATCCGCTTGAGCAGCGCCCGCTGGTCACCCGAGTCGTAGATCGTGAACGACGAGGTCATCCCGAAGTTCTCGGCCTCGCGCCGCAGGATCCGCACGCAGGCGGAGTGGAACGTCGAGATCCACATCCCCTCGGCCGCCTGGCCGACGATCTTCTCGACGCGCTCGCGCATCTCGGCGGCCGCCTTGTTGGTGAAGGTGATCGCGAGGATCTGGCTGGGCCAGGCCTCGCCACTGCCGAGCAGGCTCGCGATGCGCCGCGTCAGCACGCTGGTCTTGCCGGACCCGGCGCCCGCGACGATGAGCAGCGCGTCGCCGCGGTACTCGACCGCCTCGCGCTGCTGCGGGTTGAGTCCCGCGACGAGGCGCTCGTGCTCGGGGTCGGTGCGCGCGGAGTCGCCGGAGGGCCCGCCGGGCGCGCCGACGATGACCGGGGTGGCGCGGGAATCGCTCGGATCGAAGAGGAGGCTCATGTCCCTCCGAGTGTAGATCGCGCCTCCGACACCCCGCCGCGGGACGCCGCACGGTCGGGCTCCGATCAGGCGGCGCGCGACCGCCGCGCGGGCGTGGTGAGCGGCCCACCGATGTCGAGTCCGCGCCAGGCCAGCGCGAAGCCGACCACCGCGACGGTGGAGGTCGCCACCGCGAGCACCTGCAGCAGCACGAACGCCGTGAGGTCCTTCGTGTCGTCCGGGTAGTACTGGATGCCCTGCACGGCGAGCGCCCCGAGCGTCAGCACGAGCACGATCGAGCAGACCAGCAGTACCCGCAGCACCGCCCGGCGCGGCGGCTTCCGCGGCGCCCGCCACACCTGCGCCCGCGTCGACAGCCAGGCGCAGGCCAGGGAAGCGGAGGCGAGACCGACCAGATCGGCGCCCAGCACATCGCTCGCGCGGTGCCAGGAGGCGGCCATCGTCAGATTCCCGACCAGCACCACCACGGCGCCGCCGATCGCCAGCACGACCGTGCGCCCGCGCCCCGGGACGACCATCGCCAGCGCGAAGACCACCGACACCGCCGCCGCGGTGTGCCCGCTCGGGAAGCTGCCGCCGGTGTACCAGGAGTCGGTCTCCACGAGCAGCGGCCGCTCGAGCACCACGTTCTTCAGCAGCTGCGTCAGCCCGGCCGTGACCACGATCGAGCCGACGGAGGCGAGCGCCAGCGCCGGACGCCGGCGGATCAGCGCGATCGCCGCGACCAGCAGCGCACCGCCGATCATCGACACCGGGGTGACGTCGGCGAGCGCACCCGCCGCGGTGCCGGTGGCCCGGCCGAAGACCAGGTCCGCGCCACGCAGCCCGGAGTTCTCGGCCGCCTGCCCCTGCGGGGTGAGCACGGCGAGCCCGTAGACCACGGCGACCCCGAGCGCGGCGAGCACGGCGAACACGATCCAGCGGCGGGTGATGCGGGCGCGGGTCTTCACGGTCGGGCTCCTCTCGGGATGCGCGGGGCGGGGTCGGTCGGCACCGGCGGGGGCGCCGGGCGGCGGGGTCGTCGGCCCGATGATGCCAGCGGAGGCTCCCGGTCGCCTGCGCACTCGCCGGGCCGCGCGCTCGGGATCAGCCGGCGGACCCCGCCCAGGCGTCGTCCTCGGCGGCGCGCGCCTCGATCGCCAGGTCCGGCTGGTCCGCGAACACGCCGTCGATCCCGGTGCGCAGAATCGCGCGGAACTCGTCCTGCCAGGCGCCGTACGCCTCCGGCTCCTTGCCGATCCGGTGCACCTTCTCCAGGAAGCGGTTCTCGGCGCGCAGCGTCCACGTGTAGACCTGCAGCCCGACCGCGTGCGCGTCGGCGACCAGCGAGTTCGTCCCCACGGCCCGCCCGGCGCCGTCCCGCCCGAAGAGCATGCTCTTGTCCACGCTGACGCCGTCCACCGTTCCGGCGAGACCGCGCAGGCCCGCGGGGGTGACGAAGTCGGCGTAGGGCGTCGCCCGGGAGCCGTGGGCGGCGACGAGATCGGGCGGGGTGCCGCGGGACTCGATCAGGTAGACGCGCCGAGTGCCCACCCCGCGGACCGCGAGGCGCTCGAGGACGGTCTTCTCGAAGCTCTCGATCGTCAGCCGCGGATCGGTGCGCGCCCAGCCCGCCGCGGCCAGCTCCTGCTCGAGGAGGACGTCCAGCGGCAGACCCAGCGCATCGAAGTACGTGGCGTGCTTGATCTCGGCGACGAGCCCCGGCGGCGACGGGGGCGACTCCTCCCCCGCCCGGTCGAGCAGGGCGAGGAGATCGCGGAAGCGCAGGATCGGGAACTGCCCGTCGAAGGTGGCGCTCGAGGCGCGGACGGCCGGCAGCCGCTCCCGCGCGCGGAGCGTCGACAGCTCGGCCCAGGTGAAGTCCTCGGTGAACCAGCCCGTGATCTCCTTGCCGTCGACGCGCTTCGTCGTGCGGCGCTGCGCGAACTCGGGGCGACGTTCCACGTCAGTCGTGCCGGAGATCTCGTTCTCGTGCCGGAGCACCAGCACCCCGTCGCGCGAGGCGACGAGATCCGGCTCGACGGCGTCGGCGCCGAGCGCGATCGCCAGCTCGTAGGCCGATCTGGTGTGCTCCGGGCGGTAGCCGCTGGCCCCGCGGTGGCCGATGACGAGCGGGACGGGACGGGTCGGCATGCGGCGATCCTACGGGCGGCGGCAGGTGACTCCGGGCGGAACCGGGGCTCCCGCGAAGGGAATAGCCAGACTCTGAGAGATGTTCTCAGATACTGTGGACCTACCGCCTGCGGCCCGAGAGGGCAGCCGGTGGATCCCGCAGTCACAGCGACTCAGCTCCGCGAGTCCCGACGGATCCGTCCGTCACCGTCGAGCGCACCTGAGAGAAGAGGAACCATGGCAAGCAACAACCCGGCGTTCGGTCGTCCGGAGTTCAGCAACCGGGGCTACGCCGGCCGCGTGCAGGACGTCCCGGACGTGTCGCCCGGCACGCTCGACCAGATGTACAACCGTCCGGCCGCGGGCTCGGCCGACACCAACCGGATGACCGTCGAGGACACCCTCGCGAAGACGGCACTCGCCTTCGTCGTGCTCCTCGCGGGTGCCGCGGTGGGCTGGTTCGTCCCCGGGCTGATGCTGCCGGCCGTGCTCATCGCGCTGGTCCTCGGCATCGTCAACGCCTTCAAGAAGGTGCCGTCGCCGGCCCTGATCCTCGGCTACGCGGCGACCCAGGGCATCGGAGTCGGCGCGATCTCGCGCTTCTTCGAGAGCGCCTACGAGGGCGCGGTCGTCCAGGCCCTGCTCGCGACCGTCGTCGTGATCGGCGTCACCCTGGCGCTGTTCATGAACGGCAAGATCCGCACCTCGCCGAAGCTGAACAAGATCTTCTTCATCGGGATGATCAGCTACGCGGTCTTCTCGCTGGTCAACCTCGGCCTCGGCCTGTTCGGCGTCGGCGGCGGCTTCGGTCTCCGCACCGGCTTCATCGGCATCGTGATCGGCCTCATCGCCATCGCGCTCGCCACCTACTCCCTCGTGATGGACTTCGAGTTCATCCAGCAGGGCGTCCGCAACGGCGCCCCTCGCATCTACGGCTGGACGGGCGCCTACGGCATCCTCGTCACCGTCGTCTGGATGTACCTCGAGCTGCTGCGCCTGATCTCGATCTTCCGCCAGTAGTCACGTCCTCTCCGGAGCGATCCGGACCGGCCCGACGGGCGCTCGACCTCACGGTCGGGCGCCCGTTCGTCGTTCTGCGGCCGGGCCGCGCAGCCCCGCCCGCCGCTTTTGAGACGATGGAGGAATGATGGCCGCCGCTTCGACCCGCATCGTCGGCCTCGACGTGGCCCGCGGTCTCGCCGTGCTCGGGATGTTCGCGGCGCACCTCGCCCCCACCGAGCGCGAGATGATCTGGGACGGCCGCAGCGCCGTCCTCTTCGCCGTCCTCGCGGGCGTCTCGATCGGCCTGATGTCCGGCGGGGCGACGCGGTCGACCCGGCCGTTCCTGGACACCGCGTCGATCCTCCTGCGCGGCCTCTACCTCCTCGTCATCGGGGTCGGTCTGACTCTGCTCGGCACGCCGATCGCGGTGATCCTGCCGCACTACGGCCTGATGTTCGTCGTCGCGGCGCTGCTGATGTTCCTGCCGCGGGCGGTGCTCGCGGCCCTCGCCGCCGTCTCCGCCGTCGGCGGCCCCCTGCTCGTCGACCGGATCGTCACCGCCGGGAACGACTGGATCACGACGCTGTCCCCCGAGGACGCCCTGCTCGCGCGGATGCCGCTCACCTGGCTGACGCAGTACTATCCCGTGCCCTCCTGGCTCGCCTACGCGATGCTCGGGCTGCTGATCGCGCGCTGCGACATCCGCTCGGCCACGACGCAGCGCTGGCTCGTGATCGGCGGCGCGATCGCCGCGGTCCTCGGCTACGGTGTCGGCCTCGCCCTCGGCGGGCCGGAGAGCGTCGAGGCGCACTCGAGCACCACCGCCGAGATCGTCGGCGCCGGCGGTGTCGCGGCCGTCGCGATCGGAGCGCTCACCGCGCTCGCCGCGCGCCTCGCCGTCGTCCGTGCGGTCACCGCGCCGCTCGCCGCGGTGGGGTCCATGCCGCTCACGGTCTACTCCGTGCAGCTCGTCGCGCTGGCGGTCTACCTGATCCCCTACGAGCCCTTCGACTTCGCCGCCTGGCAGAGCTGGACGCTGCTCGCGTCCTTCACGGTCGTCGCGGTGTTCGGCGCCCTGCTCTGGCGCCGCTTCGTCGGCCAGGGGCCGCTGGAGTGGCTGGTCGCGCGGGCCTCGCTCCGGCCGCGCACCCGGGCCGCCCGCCCGGCGCTCGGCTAGGGTGATCCGATGATCACGCGACGCGAAGCCGCTCAGCGCCTCGACATCCCCGTCGAGATGGCGACGCGGCACGGGCTGCCCACGCGCCTCTCCGAGGAGGAGCTCGTCGCCCTGGAGCAGGATCCGCCCGCCTGGCTCGCCCAGTCGCGCGAGAACCGCACCGGGAAGCGCCCGGTCTGGGTGACCCTGGACTGCGCCGTCTGCGGTTGCTCCGAGTCGGCCCGCCCGAAGAAGTGGTGGCCCGACTTCAGCTTCCTCGTCTGCGAGGACCACTCCCCCGACGCGTGGCCGCACCACCCCGAGGGTCACCGCCGCGACGAGTACGACGGCATCGGCACCCGCTTCGTCGGCGTCCTCGACACCCCCGTCTGACCCGCCCGCCCCGCCTGCCCCCGTCCGATTCGCAGGCGATCCGGCCGCCCGCTCACGTCCGACGCGGGTGAGCGCGCTCTCGCGCCGGGATCACCTGCTCATCGGACCACCCGAGCACGACGAGGAACGGGCCCCCCGCAGGAGGCCCGTTCTCAGACCGCGGTCGCGGCTACTCCCATTCGATGGTGCCTGGCGGCTTCGAGGTCACGTCGAGGACCACGCGGTTCACGCCGCTCACCTCGTTGGTGATGCGGTTGGAGATGCGGGCGAGCAGGTCGTAGGGCAGGCGCGTCCAGTCGGCCGTCATCGCGTCCTCGGAGGAGACGGGGCGCAGCACGATCGGGTGGCCGTAGGTGCGACCGTCGCCCTGGACGCCGACGGAGCGGACGTCGGCGAGCAGCACGACCGGGCACTGCCAGATCTCGCCGTCGAGCCCGGCGGCGGTGAGCTCGGCGCGGACGATCGCGTCGGCCTCCTGGAGCAGGTCGAGCCGCTCCTGGGTGACCTCGCCGACGATGCGGATGCCGAGGCCGGGGCCGGGGAACGGCTGGCGGCCGACGATCGCCTCGGGCAGCCCGAGCTCGCGGCCGATGGCGCGGACCTCGTCCTTGAAGAGGGTCCGCAGCGGCTCGACGAGCGCGAACTGCAGGTCCTCGGGGAGGCCGCCGACGTTGTGGTGGGACTTGATGTTCGCGGTGCCCGTGCCGCCGCCCGACTCGACGACGTCGGGGTAGAGCGTGCCCTGCACGAGGAAGTCGATCGAGGTGCCCTCGCCCTGCGCCTCGAGCACGAGCGCCTCGGCGGCGCCCTCGAAGGTGCGGATGAACTCGCGGCCGATGATCTTGCGCTTCTGCTCGGGATCGCTGACGCCGGCGAGCGCGTCGAGGAACTGCTCGCGCGCGTCGACCGTCACCAGGCGCACACCCGTGGCGGCGACGTAGTCCTCCTCGACCTGGCGGCGCTCGTCCTTGCGCAGCAGGCCGTGGTCGACGAAGACGCAGACCAGCTGGTCGCCGACCGCACGGTGGACGATCGCGGCGGCGACGGCGGAGTCGACGCCACCGGACAGGCCGCAGATGACGCGGCCGGTGCCGACCTGCTCGCGGATCAGCGCGACCTGGTCGTCGATGACGTTGGAGGAGTTCCAGTCGGCGGGGATGCCGGCGGCGCGGTGCAGGAAGTTCTCGATGACGGCCTGGCCGTGCGCGGAGTGCTTGACCTCGGGGTGCCACTGCACGCCGTAGAGGCGGCGCTCGTCGCTGCCGAACGCGGCGACGGCGGTCGAGCCGGTCGAGGCGAGCACGTCGAAGCCGGCAGGCGCCTTCGAGACCTGGTCGCCGTGGCTCATCCACACCGTCTGGTCGACGGGCTGGTCGCCGAGGAGCACGCCGCCGTCGGCCGTGACGGACGCGTCGGTCGCGCCGTACTCGCGCAGGCCCGTGTTCGCGACCTCGCCGCCGAGCGTCTTGGCCATCACCTGGAAGCCGTAGCAGATGCCCAGCACGGGGATGCCGAGGTCGAAGATGGCGGGGTCGAGCTGCGGCGCCCCCTCCTCGTAGACGCTCGAGGGACCGCCGGACAGGATGATCCCGACCGGCGACTTGGCGGCGATCTCCGCGGCCGTCGTGCCGGACGGAACGATCTCGGAGTACACGTTCGCCTCGCGGACGCGCCGCGCGATCAGCTGCGCGTACTGGGCGCCGAAGTCGACGACGAGCACGGGCTGGGCGGCGAGGTGCGGCTGCGGGGCGGACTGCGGCGCGCTGGCGCCGGACTGCTCACTGATGGGGGGCCTCCACGGAGTCGGTCGGGGTCGTCGGCTCGAGGGCGGCGGTACGCCGCTCGAGGTACTGCTCCACCTCGCGGGCGATGCGGGTCTCGACGAAGAAGGACAGGGTCGGCACGACGCCGCCGAGCGCGATGAGGACGAACCGCGAGAACGGCCAGCGCATCAGGCTCCAGAGGCGGAAGTCGGCGAAGAGGTAGACGACGTAGAACCAGCCGTGCGCGATCAGGATGCCGGTGGACAGGTTCGCGCCCGTCCCGCTCGACTTCCACTCGCCGCCCGGCACCTCGTACATCGGGGCGAAGTGCGCGATCCCCTGCTGCCCGAAGACGAACAGCTCGAGGTGGAACACGTACTTCAGCAGCATCTCCGCGCAGAGCAGCAGGAGCATCACGCCGGTGATGATCGAGGTCACCCGGTAGAAGCGCAGCGCGCTCCGGATCGCAGGGAACTGCGCGGGCTTGGGCTCGAGGGGCATGGGGTCCAGTTTACGGGGCGGAGGCGGTGACCGGGCTCTGCGCGAGCTCGGCGGCCTCGAGGGCCTCCTCGGTCTCGCGCTCCCAGGCGTCGCGGACGAGGCGGAACCACAGGTAGAGCGCGAAGCCGGCGAAGACGACCCACTCGATCGCGTAGAAGACGTTGAGCCAGTTCAGCGAGACGTCGGTGACGCGGGCGGGCGAGTCGATCGCCTCGAGGCCGGAGACCGGCTGGTCGACGACGACGTAGCCCTGGTAGACGTCCAGCGGCGGGTCCGGCCAGCGGTTGATCAGCGCCGGGATCGAGAGCGCGGTGAGGGTCATCGGATCGGTGCCCTCGGCGGGCACCTCGGCGGCCTCGTTCGCGACGAGGCGGCCGGTGAAGCCGGTCGGCGCCGCCTCCGCGCCGTCGTTCAGACGCTCGGCGACGCTCCGCGCCTGCTCCTGGTCCGCGGTCCAGCCGTAGGCGACGACGAGGTCGGCGTCAGCGGTGCGGGTGCGCGCGATGACCCACCAGCCCGGCTGCTCGCCGTTCAGGCGCCCGCCGAGGATCTCGGCGCCGCCCGGGACGAACTCGGAGCTGCCCGCCACGCGCTGGCCGTCGGCGGTCGCGGTGATCGGGCGCGACGGGGCGGCGACCTCGTCGAGCGGCAGCACCGTCTCGGAGACGCCGGAGTCGGGCGCGGCGGCCTCGACCGCGCGTCCCACCTGCCACTGGCCGAGGGCCGCGAAGAGCCCCGCGATCACCAGCGCAAGGGCCAGGGCCGCGAGCCAGCGCGGTCGCCGGGCGACCTGCCAGACCGTGCTCTGCGGCGGGGCGCTCTGCGTCATGCGTTCCTCGTTCGGGGCGGATCCGCTCGGCGGCGGCGGACCGCTGAAGCCTAGCCAACCAGGGTGGGAGGACCCTCGGATCGCTGCCCCTCCTGCTGCTCGAGCAGCCCCGCAGGGGCGTATCGAGACCCACCGTCACCGACAGGGCGGGTCTGCAGATCCCTCCTGCTGATCGAGGTGGATCTCGATACGCCCGCTCCGCGGGCTACTCGATCAGCAGAGGGCGTCCGCCGAGCGACCGCGCCGGGCGGCTCAGTAGTCGGGCTCGCGCGGGCGCCGCGGCCGGTCGGAGTCGATGCCGTCGGACTGCTGCATCGCCTGGTCGATGAGGGCCTGCCGCATCGGGTCCGGGAACTCGTCGTCCAGCTCGTCGGGCTCGACGGGTCGGCGCGGGCGGGGAGCAGGCTCGGCGACCGGCGCCTCGGCGGGGTCGGCCGCCGGACGCTCGTCCGCCGCCCCGTCCGCCATCGCCGCCTCGACCAGAGCGAAGTCCTCCTCCGCCATCGCGCTGCGGGTGGCCGGCTTCGGCCGGTGCCGCCGCCGCGAGAGGAACTGCCCGATGCTCTCCGAGCGCGACGCGAGGATCGGGCCGACGATCGCCATGATCAGCACGTAGAGTCCCGCGAACGGCTGGATCCGCTCGTCGAGCCCCGCCGAGAGCGAGAGCGTCGCGAGGATCAGCGCGAACTCGCCCCGGTTGTGCAGGATGAAGGCCGCGTTGAGCCCGGCCCGGGGCCCGAGCTTGTTCAGCCAGGCGACGAACTGGCCGGCGCCGAGGTTGAGCACGATCGTCATCACCGCGGCGGCGATCACCGGCAGCACCACCTCGGGGAACGCCCCGGGGTCGAGGCCGAGGCCGAAGTTGACGAAGAAGAAGGCGCCGAACACGTCGCGCAGCGGGATCGCGATCCGCTCGACCCGCGCGCGGAACCGGGTGGCGCCGATCACCAGGCCGATCAGGAACGCGCCGATCGCGTCGGTCACGCCGAGCACCTCACCGATCCCGCCGAAGAGGATCGCGAGACCGAAGAACAGGATCGTGAACAGCTCGTCGTCGCGGGTGCGGAAGAACCGCGAGACCACCCGGCCGCCCCAGCGCGCGATCGCGAACATCACCACGAGGAACGCGAACGCGATGACCAGCTTCAGGACCACCGGCCACGGCTCCGTCTCGCCCGAGAGCACGACCGACACGATCGCCAGGTAGACCGCGATGAAGATGTCCTCCACGACGGTCACGCCGAGGATCATCGGCGTCTCCGGGTTGGCGAGGCGCTTGAGCTCGATCAGCAGCTTCGTCACGATCGCGCTCGAGCTCGTCGCCGTGATGCCCGCGATGATCAGCGCCTCGCGGCTGCCCCAGCCCAGCACGAACCCGAAGGCCAGGCCGGCCGCCATGTTGACGGCGATGTAGGAGCCGCCGGAGAGGATCAGCCGCGCCGCATTGCCGTAGAACTCGTCCTGATCGAACTCCAGGCCGAGGTTGAACAGCAGCAGGATCAGCCCGAAGACCGCCGTCAGCTCGATGTAGGACGACTCGAAGTCGAGCGGGAAGAGGTGGAAGTTCGGGCTCGCGAGCAGGCCGACGACCATGTAGATCGGGATGGCCGGAAGGCCGATCGTGCGCCCCAGCCGCCCGAGGACGTAGGCGACGACGAACAGGACACCGAGGACGATGAGGTCTTCGCCGTGGTGCATCCTCAGGCTCCGGGCGGCGTCTCGGTAGCCTTGGCGAAGACGCCGGAGCGGAAGAAGGCGAAGGCCTTGGCGACCTTCTCCGGGCTGCCGGCGACGACGAGCGTGTCGCCCGGGAACACCCGGAAGTCGGGGGCGGGAGCGGGGTTCGCGGCGTCACCGCGCACGACGGCGACGACGGTGAGGCCGACGATGCCGCGGTCGGCGGGCTTGCCCAGCTGCTGGCCCGCGATGTGGTCGTCGTAGTCGACGGTGAACCAGTCGATGGAGAGCCCGGGGATCTGGTCGAGCGCGGTGAGCGACTCGGTGATCTGGGTGCCGCCGAGCAGCTCGGCGAGGGTGTGCGCCTCGTCGTCGCTGAGGCGGAGCGAGACCTTCGCGCCGTCCTGATCGCCCTCGGCGAAGGTGATCAGGTCGCTGTGACCCGAGCGGTGCGCGATGACGCCGACCTTGCCGCCGTCGGCGGTGAGGAAGGTGTGCAGGACACCGACACCGGGCAGCTTGACCCTGCGGACCTCGACCATGCGTGCTCCATCCGCGCCTGACAGCGCTCCGACCTCGGGATTCCTCCCAGTTTAGGCGGCCACCGCCCGCCCCCGGCCCCCGTTCGCCCACGGAGGACCCGGTCACGTCGGCCTCCTCGCTCGGTCGAGGTGCGTCCCCTCTGCTGATCGAGCAGCCCGCGCAGCGGGCGCATCGAGATGCACGCGCATGAAGACATGAGTCTGCAGATCCGCCGTGCTGATCACGGTGGGTCTCGATACGCCCCTCCGGGGCTACTCGACCAGCGAAGAAGGGCGCACGAACGAGCAAGGACGGGCGACCGGACCTCGGACTCCGCTCCCTGATCGCAGCACACCTGACCCATGCTGATCGAGTAGCCCGCGCAGCGGGCGTATCGAGATCCACCCGCGTCAGACGACGAGTCTGCAGACCCCCCTGCTGAGGACGGTGGGTCTCGATACGCCCCTCCGGCGCTACTCGACCAGCAAACAAGGGCCCATGAGCGCGAGCCATCCGGCGAAGACGGCGAGCGGTCACCTCGGCCGGCCGGCGGGCTAGCTGGGCTGGTAGGGGGCGACGACGACCTCGACGCGCTGGAACTCCTTGAGGTCGGAGTAGCCGGTGGTCGCCATCGAGCGGCGCAGGGCGCCGATCAGGTTCGCGGTGCCGTTCGCGTCGGTCGCGGGGCCGTAGAGCACCTGCTCGAGCGTGCCGACGGTGCCGACCTGGACGCGGCGTCCGCGCGGGAGCTGCTGGTGGTGCGCCTCGGCACCCCAGTGCCAGCCGCCGCCGGGCGCGTCGGTGGCGCGGGCGAGCGCGGAGCCGAGCATCACGGCGTCGGCGCCGACCGCGACGGCCTTGACGATGTCGCCGGAGGTGCCGAGGCCGCCGTCCGCGATGACGTGCACGTAGCGTCCGCCGGACTCGTCGAGGTAGTCGCGGCGAGCGCCGGCGACGTCGGCGACCGCGGTGGCCATCGGCGCCTGGATGCCGAGCGTCGCGCGGGTCGTCGAGGCGGCGCCGCCGCCGAAGCCGACGAGGACGCCCGCGGCGCCCGTGCGCATCAGGTGCAGGGCGGCCGTGTACGTCGAGGCCCCGCCGACGATGACCGGCACGTCGAGCTCGTAGATGAACTTCTTGAGGTTGAGCGGCTCGGTGTCCCGCGAGACGTGCTCGGCCGACACGGTCGTTCCGCGGATGACGAACACGTCGACCCCCGCGTCGACCACCGTCTGGTACAGCTCGGCGGTGCGCTGCGGCGACAGCGCACCCGCGACCGTCACGCCGGCCGCGCGGATCTCCGCGAGCCGCGCCGTCACCAGCTCCGGCTTCACCGGCTCCGAGTAGATCTCCTGCATGCGCTGCGTCGCCCGCTCCGCCGGCAGCTCCCGGATCTCCGCCAGCAGCGGCTCCGGGTCCTCGTAGCGCGTCCACAGCCCCTCGAGGTCGAGGACGCCCAGCGCCCCCAGCCGGCCCAGCGTGATCGCCGTCGCCGGCGAGACCACCGAGTCCATCGGCGCCGCGAGGATCGGAGTGCTGAACTGGTACGCGTCGATCGCCCACTTCACCGAGACCACCTCCGGGTCGCGGGTCCGGCGGCTCGGGACCACCGCGATGTCGTCGAAGGCGTACGCGCGGCGGGCGCGCTTGGCGCGCCCGATCTCGATCTCCATGAGCGGCAGTTTACCTGTGGCTCCATCCTCGCTCCGCGCCTCGCTCCGCTCAGCACTCCGCTCGTCTGTCGCCCGCAGTCGGCTCGAGCAACGGGTCGCGTCCCGTAGAGCGTCTCGCGTCCGCGCACGCCTATCCGCTGGCACGCGGATCGGCGGATAGCGCTCCCACCCTGCTGCCGCGCGTGTCTGGCGGGGCAGTCGCGGCGGCGCGTCAGCGCCGCTCGCGCTGAGTCCCTCGGTCTCCCCCAGGTCCGCGTGCCCCGAGTGGGAGGCGTCGGGTCGTGAGGGCGGCCCCTCCGGCGTGGTGGGCGTATGGGCCGAAGGCCCATCGGGCAGAGGGGCCGCCCTCACGACCCGACGCCGACCCCCACCCAGAGCCCCAGCAGCAGGATCAGCGCCGGTAGTTCGGCGCCTCCACCACCATCTGCACATCATGCGGGTGCGACTCCTTGAGCCCCGCCGCCGTGATCCGCACGAACTTCCCGCGCTCCTTGAGCTCCGAGATCGTCCGCGCCCCCACGTAGAACATCGACTGCCGCAGCCCGCCCGCCAGCTGGTACGCCACGTTCGCGAGCGGCCCGCGGTACGGCACCTGGCCCTCGATGCCCTCCGCGATCAGCTTGTCGTCGGTGGGGACGTCGGACTGGAAGTAGCGGTCCTTCGAGTAGGAGGTCCGCTCGCCGCGGGTCTGCAGCGCGCCGAGCGAGCCCATGCCGCGGTAGGTCTTGAACTGCTTGCCGTTCTGGAAGACGAGGTCGCCGGGGCTCTCCTCGCAGCCCGCGAGGAGCGAGCCGAGCATGACGGTGTCGGCGCCGGCGACGAGCGCCTTCGCGATGTCGCCGGAGTACTGCAGCCCGCCGTCGGCGATCACCGGGACGCCCGACTCGCGGGCGGCGAGCGACGCCTCGTAGACGGCGGTCACCTGCGGCACGCCGACGCCGGCGACGACGCGGGTGGTGCAGATGGAGCCGGGGCCGACTCCGACCTTGATGGCGTCGGCGCCCGCGTCGACGAGCGCCTGGGCGCCGGAGCGGGTGGCCACGTTGCCGCCGATGACGTCGACGCCGGCGAAGGCCGAGTCGGCCTTGAGGCGGCGGATGATCTCGAGGACCCCGGCGGAGTCCCCGTTCGCGGTGTCCACGACGAGGACGTCGACCCCGGCGTCGAGGAGCGCGGTGGCGCGCTGCCAGGCGTCGCCGAAGAAGCCGATGGCGGCGCCGACGCGCAGGCGACCCTCCTCGTCCTTCGTCGCGTTCGGGTACTGCTCGGACTTGTCGAAGTCCTTCACCGTGATGAGCCCGGCGAGCTTGCCCTGAGCGTCGACGAGGGGCAGCTTCTCGATCTTGTGCTGCGCGAAGAGCGCGATCACCTCGCTGTCGGGGATGCCGACGCGGCCGGTGATCAGGCCGGCGCTCGTCATCACGTCGCGGACGAGGGTGGACGCCTTCTCGAACGGCGAGACGAAGCGCATGTCGCGGTTGGTGATGATGCCGACGAGGACGCCGCTCGCGTCGACGACGGGGAGGCCGCTGATCCGGTACTGCCCGCAGAGGTCGTCGACCTGCGCGACCGTCGCGTCGGGGGTGGTGGTGACGGGATTCGACACCATGCCCGACTCGCTGCGCTTGACGCGGTCGACCTGGTCGGCCTGATCGGCGATCGAGAGGTTGCGGTGCAGGATGCCGAGCCCGCCCTGACGGGCCATGGCGATCGCCATCCGCGACTCGGTGACGGTGTCCATCGCCGCGGAGAGCAGCGGGGTCGCGACCGTGATGCGCTTGGTGAGCCGGGAGGCCGTGTCGGCCTCGCTCGGGATGACGTCGGTGTGCCCGGGGAGCAGCATGACGTCGTCGTAGGTGAGTCCGAGGAATCCGAAGGGATCCGGCTGGTCCATCAATGCCCCTTAGCAGGTCGTGCGGGTGGCCCGGTGGTGGAGGTCGCGCATCCGGTCACGGGTGTCCCGGATGCTCAATCTTAAGCGCGGCGACGCGCCCGGTATTCCTGCCCGGACGTCCCTCGGATGTGCTCCGGGCGCGCTCGCGACCCGTGCGGGGGACACGGGAGCGCTCTCCGCCCCGCATAATGTCGTCACGCAGTAGTGCAGGTGGGGAAACACCGCCGACACATGCGGAACGTATGGTCAACCAACGTTGTTTGACGACGGCGATCCGGGCGCGCCCGAGGACCCCATCCGTCTGTGCACCCTGACGAGAGGTAGACGTCTTGCTCACAGCCAGCCGTTCGACGCGCCACAAGCGCGCGACGACCCTGCATCCGACGGACCGGGAGGCTCCCCGTGCCTAGGCGGCTCCCCACACTCCGCACGCTCCGCGACGGCCTGGTCGCACTCGGCCTGCTCGCCGCGACCCTGACCGGCGTCGCCGCCGCGGCGCCCGCTGCGACCGCCGAGACCACGGCCGACCAGTCGATCATCGCCTGGGTCCGCGTGCAGGGCACGAACGAGAACCTGGTGGGGGTGACCGTCGAGCTCGGCGGCGACGCCACCGCGACCCTCACCACGGGCGACGACGGCCGCGCCGTCTTCCCGCTCGAAGAGGCCGGCACCTTCAGCGTGACGGTCGACGAGGAGACGCTCCCCGCCGACAAGGGCTACCCGGCAGCGGGGCAGAACCCGAAGCAGGTGACGATCGTCTCCTCGCAGAACCAGATCGTGAACTTCATCGTCTCGACGGCCAACCCGATCGGCACGGGCGCGAGCGCTCCGGTCCCGACCGACTCCGCCGCCCCCACGAACCCCGCCACCGAGGGCACCACGGGCAACGACGCGACGAACCCCGACGGGACCTCGACCGCGGCGAACCAGCCGGTCACGGCGAACACCTTCTGGATCATCTTCTGGCCCAAGGTCGTCACCGGCCTGATCTTCGGACTCCTGATCGCCCTCGCGGCGATCGGCGCCTCGCTGATCTACGGCGTCACCGGGCTGAACAACTTCGCCCACGGCGAGCTGGTCACCTTCGGCGCGCTGATGGCGTACCTCTTCTCCGGCGTCTTCGGGCTGCCGGCGCTGCTGGCGATCCCGATCGCGGTGATCCTCGGCGGGGTGTTCGGCTTCGCGCAGGACGGACTGCTCTGGAAGCCGCTGCGCAAGAGGAACATCCAGCTGATCCCGCTGATGATCGTGACCATCGGCCTGTCGCTCGCGCTGCGCTACACCTTCGTCTTCTTCTTCGGCGCGGACCGCCTCTCGCTGCCGAACAGCACGGCGCCGTTCTTCACGGTCCCGGCGCTCGGCATCAGCCTCAAGTTCACCGACCTCGTCGGCGCAGCCGTCGGCATCGTCTGCATCGTCGGTGTCGCCCTGCTGCTCACGAAGACCAAGATCGGCAAGGCGATGCGCGCGGTGTCCGACAACCGGGCCCTCGCCTCCGCCTCCGGCATCAACGTCGAGCGCGTCATCCGCGTGGTCTGGGTGCTCTCCGGAGCCCTCGCCGCACTGGCCGGCGTCTACATCGGCTACTACCAGTCGCTGCGCTGGGACACCGGAGCGTCGATCCTGCTGCTGATCTTCGCGGCGATCACGCTCGGCGGACTCGGCTCCGCCTACGGAGCGCTGGTCGGCTCGCTCATCATCGGCCTGATGATGAACATCTCGACGATCTGGATCCCGGAGAACCTCAAGTACGTGGCTCCGCTCGTCCTCATGATCATCATCCTGCTGGTCAGACCGCAGGGCATCCTCGGTCGCAAGGAACGGATCGGCTGACACCATGAACCTCAACTTCATCTGGCTGGCGATCGGGCAGATCGTCGATCCCACCGTCGCCGCCTACGCGCTCGCGACCATCGGCCTGGTCATCCACTTCGGATTCACCGGCCTCCTCAACTTCGGCCAGGCCGGCTTCATGGCGGTGGGCGGCTACGCCTTCGCCATCACCTCGGTCAAGTTCGAATGGCCCGTCTGGGGCTCCCTGCTCGCGACGATCGTCGCGGCGACCCTCTTCGCCCTCATCCTCGGCATCCCGACGCTGAGACTGCGGGCGGACTACCTCTCGATCGTCACGATCGCGGCGGCCGAGATCGTCCGGCTCTCGGTCAAGACACCCGAGTTCTCGGCGGTGACCGGCGGCTCGGAGGGCATCAACGGCGCGGCGAAGGCGTTCAACGACCTCAACCCGCTGCCGGAGGGGCGCTTCGGGATCGGGATCCTCACCTACAACCAGGACCAGTGGTGGGTCCGCATCGTCGGCTGGGGCCTCGTGCTCCTGGCCTGCCTGCTGGTCTTCCTCCTGATGCGCAGCCCCTGGGGCCGCGTCATCAAGGGCATCCGCGAGGACGAGGACGCCGTGCGCTCGCTCGGCAAGAACGTCTTCTCCTACAAGATCCAGGCGCTGATCCTCGGCGGCGTGCTGGGCGGCCTGGCCGGAGCGCTGTTCATCCTGCCGCGCTCCCTGCAGCCCGACAACTACGGCACCCAGCTGACGTTCTTCCTCTACACGATCATGCTGCTGGGCGGTGCCGCGACGGTCTTCGGGCCGGTCGTCGGCTCGATCATCTTCTGGGTCGTCCTCGGTCTGACCGACGGACTGCTCACGCTCGGGATCGACACCGGGGTCCTCAACAACGACCTCATCAAGCTCACCACCGTGCAGACCGGACCGATCCGGTTCATCGTGGTGGGTGTGGCCCTCATGCTCCTGGTGATCTTCAGACCCCAGGGCATCTTCGGCAAGAAGAAGGATCTGCACTTTGCCTAAAACGCCGGTCTCGGACATCACCGAGCAGGAAATCGTCCCCGGGGTCGTCAAGAAGGACCCCATCCTCGTCGCCGACGGCGTCAGCCGCCGCTTCGGCGGCCTCACCGCGGTCGACGTCGCCCACGTCGAGATCCCGCGCGGCTCGATCACCGCGCTGATCGGCCCGAACGGCGCCGGCAAGACCACGTTCTTCAACCTGCTGACGGGCTTCGACAAGCCCAACACCGGGCGCTGGAACTTCAAGGGCAAGAACCTCGCGAACGTCCCCGCCTACAAGGTGTCCCGGATGGGCATGGTGCGCACCTTCCAGCTCACCAAGGCCCTCGGCGGCATGACGGTGCTCGAGAACATGCTCCTCGGCGCCAAGGGGCAGAAGGGCGAGAACATCCTCACCTCGCTCATCCGGCCGCTGTGGTCGAAGGAGGAGGAGTCGATCGAGAACCGCGCGATCCGGCTGCTGGAGAAGTTCAAGCTCGACACAAAGAAGGACGACTACGCGTCCAGCCTCTCGGGCGGCCAGAAGAAGCTGCTGGAGATGGCGCGCGCCCTGATGTCGGAGCCCGAGCTGGTCATGCTCGACGAGCCGATGGCCGGCGTGAACCCGGCGCTGACGCAGTCGCTGCTGGGCCACATCGTGAACCTCAAGGACGAGGGCATGACCGTGCTCTTCGTCGAGCACGACATGCACATGGTCAACACGATCGCCGACTGGGTGATCGTGATGGCCGAGGGCAAGGTCGTCGCCGAGGGACCGCCCTCGACGGTGATGAACGACCCCGCGGTCATCGACGCCTATCTCGGCGCGCACCACGACACCGACCTCGGCACGATCGAGGGCCAGCTCGAGGTGGCGGAGGAGATGGACTCGGACCTCGTCCGCGAGGACGTCGAGAAGCGGGCCGAGGCGGCCGGCGTCGACGTGCACCCGCACCGCGACGACGCGGCCACCGCTGCGCCGTCCCCCGCCGTCGCGCACGCCGTGGACGCCGCCCCCGCGACGGCCGTCCCCGCGGACGGCGCACCGACGAGCATCGCGCCGACCACCGACGCGCCCGCCGTCGACTTCGGAAAGGACGAGAAGTGACCCAGAACACGCTCGAGACGCACGACCTCCACGCGGGGTACGTGCCGGGAGTCAACATCCTGAACGGGTCGAACGTCTACGTGAAGAAGGGCGAGCTCGTCGGCATCATCGGCCCCAACGGAGCCGGCAAGTCGACGCTGCTCAAGGCGATGTTCGGGCTGGTGAACATCCGCCAGGGCACGGTCCTGCTCAACGGCGAGGACATCACCGGCTTCAAGGCCGACAAGCTGGTCTCCAAGGGCGTCGGCTTCGTGCCGCAGAACAACAACGTCTTCCCGTCGCTCACCATCGAGGAGAACCTCGAGATGGGCATGTACCAGAAGCCGAAGATGTTCAAGGACCGCCTCGAGTTCGTGACGGAGCTCTTCCCCGAGCTGACCAAGCGCCTCAAGCAGCGCTCCGGCTCGCTCTCGGGCGGCGAGCGCCAGATGGTCGCGATGTCGCGGGCCCTGATGATGGACCCGTCGATGCTGCTGCTCGACGAGCCGAGCGCCGGTCTCTCGCCGATGCGCCAGGACGAGACCTTCGTCAACGTCCAGCGGATCAACCGCGCCGGCGTCTCGATCATGATCGTCGAGCAGAACGCCCGCCGCGCGCTGCAGATCTGCGACCGCGGCTACGTGCTCGACCAGGGCCGCGACGCCTACGAGGGTCCCGGCCGCGAGCTGATGAACGATCCGAAGGTGATCGAGCTCTACCTCGGCACGCTCGCGACGACCAACGAGGTCACCACGAGCACGCCCACCGTCGGCGGCTGAGGCCGCCGCACCCCCGGGCCCGTCACCCGCCGAGAGGCGGGGGCGGGCCCGTCGTCGTCGAGGAGGAGGACCGGATGCGCCGCAGCGCCGCTCTGGTCGTCGTCGCGCTCGCGGCAGGGCTCCTCTCCGGCTGCGCACCCGGGCCGGTCTCGGACCTGCCGGCGGGCGTCTCCGTCGGCGTGCAGCAGAACCGCGACGACTACGGTCCCCGCCGGCTCGAGGTCCTGGTGACCAACACCGCCGACGAGCCCCTGGACGTCTGGGAGGCGCGGCTCGACTCCCCCGCCTTCACCGACCCGGCCGCCACCGACGGCCCGACCACGGTGCGCCCGGGGACGACGACCGCGCTCCGGCTGCAGCTCGCTCCCCCGGACTGCGCGGACCCCGGCGCGGACGCCCGTGTGAGGCTCGCCTTCACGCAGGGCGGGGTCTCGGGGACGGCCGTGGTCGCGCCGGACGATCCGCTCGGCAGCCTGCCGCGCATCCACGGCGAGGACTGCCTCGCACAGCGCGTGGCGGAGGTGGTGTCGATCGTGCCCGGAGACGCCGTCACGGTGGCGCAGGAGGGCGGACAGCCCGTCGCGCACCTGCCGCTCACCCTGACGCCGACGGGGGCCGACGGGGGCGTCTCGATCGCCTCGGTCGGACGCACGATCCTGCTCCGACCCGCCTCGGGACAGGACAGCTGGCCCGTCGGGGTGCCGATGGACGCCGGCGCCGCCACGACCCGCGTCGACCTCGCGATCGTGCCGAACAACTGCAACACGCACACCGTCTCCGAGGACAAGCGCGGCACGTTCTTCCCGGTCGCCGTCACGCTCGACGACGGCACCTCGGGCGTCGTCGCCGTCGGTGTCTCCGACGCCGTGCGCGGGGCGCTCTACCGCTTCATCGCCGAGGACTCCTGCCGCTGGCAGTGAGCGCCGGCGCACCACGGACATCGAGTCTCTCTCTGCGCTGGCACCCCCCGCCCGAGGGCCAGGACAGCGGCCGCCGTGCCGTAATTTTGGGGACAAGAAACATCGGCGCCGACACCTCGACCGGACTCCTCTCCCCCTGATCAGGGCCGGATTCCCGCTCTCCCCGGCACCGATTCCTTCCCCTTCCGCGTCCCCTCCCGGCGCCGCGGTCCCCGTCTTCGAAGGAGCCGACCCATGAAGAGCTACACCCCCGCACCCGTCGCCCTCGGCGCGACCTTCGGCACCGGTGCGATCGGCGACTACGAGCGCTGGTCCGTCGTCGGCGTCTACGCTCAGGTCGTCATCGCCGAGACCACCGGCGGCAAGCGCCGCAACTACAGCCGCTCGTTCGTGACCTACCGCCTGGCTCAGGAGGCGGAGCTCCTCCGCGCCTCCTGAGGCCGCACCGCCTCGCCGTCGAGCGCGCGTCCCCCCGGGGGCGCGCGCTCGACGCGTTGTGCGGCCAGCCCGCCGGCGATCGACGCCCCTCCGGCCATGCTGGTCGAGTAGCCGCGCAGCGAGACCATGCTGGTCGAGCAGCCGCGCAGCGGCGTATCGAGACCCGCCCACCGGTCCCCCAGCACCGAGCGCCGCGTCCCTGCCGGTCAGCAGCCGAGCAACGACTCCCGGGGACGACGAAGGGGCCCGGTCGGATGACCGGGCCCCTTCGCGCGTCGCGGCCGGAGCCGCAGGCGGGGTGCTAGTTCAGCGAGCCGTCGACGGTCTCCTCGAACGAGGTGACGTTGCCGGGGCCGTACTTGTAGATCGAGACGGACGCCTCGGTCGGGTCGCCGTTCTCGTCCCACGAGATCGGGCCGGAGAGGCCGTCGTAGTCGATGTCCTCACCGTCGGCGAGCAGCGCGGCGCAGTCGGCGAACGTGGTGCACTTCGTGCCCTCGGTCGAGACGTCCTGCAGGTTGTCGCGGATCGTCGCTCCGTCGGTCGCGCCGCCCTTGAGCGCGGCGAGCGCGGCGAGCACCGTGGCGTCGTACGACTCGGGGGCGTAGCTGAACACCGTCAGCGCGTCGTTCCCCTGCTCCTCGACGAGAGCCTGGAGGTTCGACTGGAACTCGTCGGACGCCTGCACACCGGGGTTGGTGAACTGGGCGCCGTCGATGTCGACGTTGGTGTCCGCATCGGTGATGACGCCGTAGTTGCCGTCCGTGCCGTAGAGGTTCGCGAAGTCGAAGCCCTTGGCCGCGAGCTGCTCGGCGATCGTGGTGATCTCGTCGAACGAGATGACGACGAGCGCGTCCGGGTTCGGGGCGAGCAGCGAGGTCAGCGCCGAGTTGAAGTCGGTCGAGGCCGGCTCGAAGATCTCCTCGGCCGCGACGGTCGCGCCGCCCGCCTCGAGGGTCTCCTTGATGTTCGACTCGAGGCCGGTGCCGTACGCGTCGTTCAGGTACAGGATCGAGACGTTGGTCTTGCCGTCGCCGAGGATCTTGTTGCCGAGGATGCGGCCCTGGAGCACGTCCGAGGGGGCGGTGCGCCAGTAGTAGCCGTCGTCGTCGTAGGTGGTGAAGTCCGGCGAGGTGTTGGCCGGCGAGATCTGGACGACGCCCGCCTGGGTCACCTGGTCGATGAACGTCTTCGAGACGCCCGAGGAGGCCGCACCGATGATGACGCTCGCGCCGTCGGCGATCAGCGAGGTCGCGGACTGCGTCGCGATGTCCGTCGTGGTGTCGCCGGAGTCCTTCTGCTCGACATCGATGGTGAGGCCGGCAGCGGCGTCGTTGATGTCCTTGACGGCGAGGTCGACGCCCGCGATCTCGGGCGGGCCGAGGACGGCCAGGGTGCCGGTCTGCGGGAGGATCGTGCCGATCTTCAGGGACAGGTCGCCGGACTCGCCGCCGTCGGTGCCCGCGTCTCCGCCGCCGCCGCTGGCGCAACCGGCGAGGACGAGAGCGCTGGCGCCCAGGAAGGCGACCCCGCTCAGGGTCGCCCGGAGGGATCGCGTACGGGCCGTCCCGGCCTTCGCGTGAACGCGCATGTTTCTCCTTGAGAGGTTCTGTCGTGGGAGCGGTGCCGGAGGCAACCGCTCGGCCAACCTAACCTTCGGAGAAGCCGTGAACAATACGGGGGTGTTTCAGATGCGTTTCGCGACCTGATCGTTACTTTTCGTCGTCGGAGCGCTCTCCCGCGACGCGATCCGCAGGTCCGGCCGTCACGCGTCGCCTCCGGCGCTCGGCCGAGACGAGGTCCACTGAGAAGATCGCCAGGGCCGCCCAGACGAGCGCGAAGCCGATCCAGCGCTCCGGCGGCATCTCCTCGTGCAGGAGGAAGGCGCCGACGACGAACTGCAGCACCGGCGTCAGGTACTGGATGAAGCCGACGATCGAGAGCGGCAGCCGCCGGGCGGCGCCCGCGAAGAGCAGCAGCGGCACCGCGGTGACGATGCCGGCCGAGGCGAGGATGAGCGCGTGCCCCGTGCCCTCCGTCGCCAGCGTCAGCCCGACGGTCGAGCCGACGACCAGCAGCTGCACGATCGCGAGCGGCGTGAGCCAGAGCGTCTCGAGCGTGAGACCGCTGACCGCGTCCATCCGGCCGCCGACCCGGCTCTTCACCAGGCCGTAGAGGCCGAAGGAGAAGGCGAGCGCCAGCGAGACCTAGGGGAAGGAGCCGTAGCCGACGGCGATCACGAGGACGGCGACGGCGCTGATCGCCATCGCGATCCACTGCGCCCGCCGCAGCCGCTCGCGCAGCACGATCACGCCGAGCAGCACCGTGACGAGCGGGTTCATGAAGTAGCCGAGCGCCGCCTCGATCACGTGGCCGGTGGTCGTCGCGATGACGTAGACCTGCCAGTTGATGTAGATCAGCACGCCGGCGATCGCCATCACGCCGAGCAGCCGCGGCTCGCGGAAGAGCGCCGCGAAGCCGCGCCAGCTGCGCGTCACCGTCAGCAGGAGCAGGCAGAAGACCAGCGAGAAGAGCACGCGCAGCGCGACGATCTCGAACGGCGAGGCGGGGGCCATCGCGATGAAGTAGAGCGGCATCGCGCCCCAGAGCAGGTAGGCGGCGAAGCCGAACCAGAGGCCGGTCGACGACAGCGCGCCGCCGGCGCCCTTCACGGGCAGGGCCTCGACGCCCTCGCCGGCCGCGGCGTCGCCCGTCGTCGGCGAGGCGGGTTCGGCGGGGAGGCGGGAGGCGGGCACCCGTCCGATGCTACGCAGGGCCGGCGCCCGCGGACCGCCCGGAACGGTCACCGGACGTCAGGATCAGGCCACCGGTCGCGAAGAGGACCGGGCGCACGACGAAGGGCCCGGCGACTCGCGTCGCCGGGCCCACTGCGCTGAAAGACGAAGGGCCCGGCGACTGTCGTCGCCGGGCCCTTCGGGGATCCGTCTCTAGCGGACCACGACCGCGAGGACGTCGCGGGCGGAGAGGACCAGCAGGTCGTCCCCACCGAACTTGACCTCGGTTCCGCCGTACTTGGAGTAGATGACCTTGTCACCGACGGCCACGTCGAGCGGGACGCGGTTGCCGTTGTCGTCGATGCGGCCGGGGCCGACGGCGACGACTTCGCCCTCCTGGGGCTTCTCCTTGGCGGTGTCGGGGATGACGAGACCGGAAGCAGTGACCTGCTCGGCCTCGACCTGCTTGATGACGATGCGATCTTCGAGCGGCTTGATGGACACCGACACGGTTGACCTCTTTCTTGACGACGACGGGGGCGGAGCGCCGCCGTTGGCAGACACGCTCCGAGAGTGCTAGCTCCACTGTAGAGGCTCCGCTGGCACTCGTGCAATCAGAGTGCCAGGCAGGCGCGCCGCGTCGGGCGGAGGGCGTGGCCTAGCATGGCCGGATGCAACGCGCCGAGCTGGTCGAGCTCCTCTCCCCCGAGGGCCTCCGGCTCCTCGACTCGCTCGACGGCTACCGCGCGGACGACCTGGTGCGCGCCGTCGCGGCGCTCCGCTCCGCCGGCCACTCCCCCGGCCTGGTGTCGGCCGTGCTGACCCAGGCGCGGCTGCGGGCGAAGGCGACCGGGAAGTTCGGCGAGTTCGCCCGGTCGATGCTCTTCACGGACGCCGGACTCGAGCAGGCGACCCGCCTCCGGGTCGCCGCGCTGCACGCCGGCCGCTTCTCCTCCGCCGGGCTCACCCGCATCGCCGACCTCGGCAGCGGCATCGGCGGCGACGCCCTCGCGATGGCGGCCATCGACCTCGAGGTGACCGCGGTGGACGCGGACGAGATCACCGCGACCCTGGCCAGCTTCAACCTCGCCCCGTTCCCCTCCGCACAGGCCGTGCACGCCGACGCCGAGGCGTTCGACCTGGACGGCTTCGACGCCGTCTACCTCGATCCGGCCCGCCGCACCGCCGGCCACCGCGAGACCCGGCGCCTCGACGATCCGGACGACTACTCCCCCTCGCTCGACTTCGCCTTCGGCCTCGCCGAGGCGCGGCCCGTGGGCGTGAAGCTCGGGCCGGGCTTCGACCGCGAGCGGATCCCCGCTGACGCGGAGGCGCAGTGGGTGTCGGTGGACGGCGAGCTCGTCGAGACGGGCCTGTGGTTCGGTCCGCTGGCGCGGCCGGGCGTCCGCCGGTCCGCGCTCCTGCTCTCGGCGACCGGCGCCGTGGAGCTCACCGCACCGGCCGACAGCGACGACGAGGAGGTGGGCGACCTCGGCGCGTTCGTGCACGAGCCGGACGGGTCCGCCATCCGCGCGCGCCTGCTCGGCGAGCTGGCCCGCACCAGCGGCTCGCGGATGCTCTCGCCCGGCATCGCCTACCTCACGGGCGACGAGCCGTCCGCGTCGCCGTTCCTGCGGAGCTTCCGCGTGCTCGCGGAGCTGCCCCTGGACGAGCGCACCCTCGCGCGCGAGCTGCGCGCCCGCGGCATCGGCGTCCTGGAGATCAAGAAGCGCGGCGTCGACGTCGACCCCGCGCGCTTCCGCAGGAAGCTCGGCCTGGCCGGGCGGGGCAGCGCCGTCCTGATCCTCACCAGGATCCAGGGGCGCCACCGCGCCCTGCTCGCCGAGCGCGTCTCCTGAGACCGGGCGCCGGCGCTCAGTAGCCGGAGGAGGAGGTCGCAGCGTCGAGGGCGACCACGAAGATCACGATCGTGACGGCGAGGTAGATCAGCGAGACCACGACGCCGGCGATGCCGGTGATGATCGCGGTCAGCGCGAAGCCGCGTGCTCCCGGCTCGCGACGGCGGCCGAGGAAGCCGAGCACGATCGCGGGCGCGGACAGGATGAAGCCGAAGCCCCAGCCGAAGATCGAGATGACCAGGCCGACGATGCCGAGGATCATGCCGGTGAGGCTCAGGGTCTTGGGCACCGTCGTGGCTGCCGGGACGTAGGCGTACTGCGGCGGCGCGGCGCTCGGGGCCGGCGGGAGCGGCGTCCCGTACGCGGGCGGCGGGGTGTCCTGGGCACCCTGTCCCGGTGCCGTCGGGGTGCCGCCCGAGTACGCGGGCGGGGCCGGGGGCGCCGGAGTGCCACCGGAGTGCACGGGCGGGGCCGGGGGCGCCGGCGGCACGGGGGGAGCAGGGGGGACGGGAGGGCCCTGTCGGTCGTCGGACCCGGGCCGGCTGCTGTCGCTCATGCCTCGAAGTCTAGAACGAGGCCGCCGACCGGCTCAGGCCGGGAGGTAGCCGTCCGTCCGGAGTCCGCCGACGAAGGCCGAGTAGGCGAGAGCGCCGACCAGCAGCAGCACGAGCGCGAGGTAGCCGAGGAGGAAGCCGGCGATCGCGAGTCCGCGGCCGCGCTGCCCCGAGCGGCGCGCCTGCGCGAAGCCGACGTGCCCGAGGACGATCGCGGCGGGCGCGAGCCCGAGGATGCCGCAGATCAGGGCGGCGACGGCGAGGCCGTTCAGCGGCGGGCGCGGTGCGGGAGCGCCGGGATGCGCGGCGCCGTCGAAGGCCTCCGGGCCGCCAGGGGCTCCGGAGGGAACGGCCTCCCCGGTCCAGCCGGACGCGGCACCGCCGGCCGCCGGCGGCGGAGCGGAGGCGGGGGACGGTGCTCCGGAGGGCGGCGCGTACCGCGGCGGCGGGGGCGGCACCGACCCCGGTGCCGGATCGCCGGTGGACTCGTCGTTCACGTCGCCCTCCTCGAGCGCTCCGCCGTCCCCGCCGTGCAGGGCGGGGCGGAGTGGATCAGTAGTTCGTCGTGCCCGCGATGCCTGCGAGGGAGAACAGGGTGACGAACAGGACGATGTAGACGATGATCGCGACGAAGCCGATCACGACGGCGGCGATCGCGAGTCCGCGGCCCTTCTCTCCGGTCCGCTTGATCTGCGAGAGAGCGATGAAGCCCAGGACGATCCCCACGATCGCGATGAAGAACGAGGCGATGAAGCCGATGATCGCCAGGATGTTGTAGCGGTCGGACGCGGGCGTGTACGGAGCGGTCATGGAAGATCCCCCTTGATCAGGAACGAGTGGATGCGCTCAGAGTGGCAGCGTCCCCGGAGGGCTGTCAAAACCCTGGACGGCGCTTGTGACGCGAGACGGCACTGCGGTAGAGCGCCTAGCGCACCTGGATCTCGGTGACGGGCAGCGTGGAATCGGCGCCGAAGGAGAGGCTCGAGGGCGCGTGCCCCGCCTCGATCAGCTGCGCGCCGAGCGCCGCGATCATCGCGCCGTTGTCGGTGCAGAGCGAGAGCGGGGGGATCCGCAGCGCGATGCCCGCCGCCGCGCAGCGCTCCTCGGCGAGCTCGCGGACCCGCGCGTTGGCGACCACTCCCCCGCCCAGCAGCAGCCGGGGCACCTCCCGGTCGACGCAGGCCGCGATCGCCTTGGTCAGCAGCACGTCCGCGACCGCCTCGCGGAAGCTCGCGGCGACGTCGGCGACCGGCACCTCCTCGCCCGCGTCCTGGCGCTTCTCCACCCAGCGCGCGACGGCGGTCTTCAGCCCCGAGAAGGAGAAGTCGTAGCGGTGCTTCTCCCTGTCCTTCGGGAGGGTGAGGCCGCGGGGGAAGCGGATGGCCCGCGGATCGCCGTCGGCGGCGACGCGGTCGATCTGCGGGCCGCCGGGGTAGGGCAGGCCGAGCACGCGGGCGACCTTGTCGAACGCCTCACCGGCCGCGTCGTCGATCGTCTCGCCGAGCAGCTCGACGTCGGAGACGAGATCGCGCACGTGCAGGAGCGAGGTGTGCCCGCCCGAGACGAGCAGCGCGATGGTCGGCACCTCGACCGGGCCGCCCTCGCCGCCGTCGGCGCGCAGGACGTCGGCGCCGACGTGCCCGACGAGGTGGTTGACCGCGTAGAGCGGCTTCCCGAGCGAGACCGCCAGCGCCTTGGCCGCGCCGACGCCGACCATCAGCGCCCCGGAGAGCCCGGGGCCGCTGGTGACCGCGATCGCGTCCAGCTCCTGCAGCGTGACGCCGGCCTCGGCGAGCGCCGTCCGCAGCGTCGGCTCGAGCGCCTCGAGGTGCGCGCGGGCGGCGACCTCGGGCACGACGCCGCCGTAGCGGGCGTGCTCCTCCATCGACGAGGCGATGGTGTTGGCGAGGAGCGTCGTGCCGCGGACGATGCCGATCCCGGTCTCGTCGCAGCTGGTCTCGATGCCGAGGACGATCGGACCGGCGGTCATGGCGACTCCTGTCGAGGGGCGGCGATCGGCGCGCGCATCACGAGCGCGTCGACGTTGTCGGGCTGGTAGTAGGCGGGGCGGACCCCGATCTCCTCGAAGCCCTCCGAGCGGTAGAGCGACTGGGCGGCCGGGTTGTCGGCACGGACCTCGAGGAAGACCTCGCGGGCACCGCGCTCGGCGGCGATGGCGACGAGGGCGCGCAGGAGGCGCCTGCCGAGTCCGGTGCGGCGCGCGGAGGCGAGCACCGCGATGGTCTGCACGTCGCCCTCGTGCGCGCCGACCGGGCAGAGCAGCCCGGCGTAGCCGACCAGCTCGCCCGCGTCCTCGGCGACCAGGTAGCGGGTGTGCCGGCTGCGGATCTCCTCGCGCATCATGGTGCGGGACCAGGCGTCGCTGGTGAACTCGGACTCCTCGATCGCCATGATCGCGTCGAGGTCGTGGACGGTGGCGTCGCGCAGCTCCGCGCTCACGCGGTGACCCGCTTGGGACCGGCGGAGAGCGTGACGTCGGGCGAGCGGAGGTAGAGCGGCTCGTCCGCCGCGGGGGCGCGACCGGCCGCGCGGGTGAGCGCGGCCACCACGCCCAGCTCGGCGGCGGACACCGTCTCCGCCTCGAGGCGGGGCAGCTCGGGGAAGGGCAGCGCGGGCGGCTTGTCGAGGCCGGGTCCGGCGGTGCGGACGGGCAGGCCCTGCTCGTCGAGGCCGGCGTAGGCGCTCCAGTAGAGCTCGCGGCGGCGCGCGTCGGTGACGACGAGGAAACCGTCCGCACGGCCGTGGCGCAGCGCGCCGAGTGCGACCGCGTCGTGCGAGACGACCGGGAGGGTGGGCACGCCGCGGCCGAACGCGAAGGCGCGGGCGGCGGCGATGCCGACCCGGAGTCCGGTGAAGGGGCCGGGGCCCATGCCGACGGCGACGGCCTCGATCGCGTCCGGGCCGATGCCGGCCGCCTCGAGGGCCTCCTCGATCAGCCGGCCGACGACCTCGGCGTGCCGCATGGTGTCGGTCTCGGTGCGCTCGGCCCGGACCGCCCCGTCGGCGCCGACGACGGCGACGGAGGTTCCGGAGGAGGTGTCGATCGCGAGCAGCACCCTGACAGGGTACCCGCGGGCGACGGGGCACCGGCCGAGGAGCCCGCGGCGCTCCGCAGCTGCTCGGTGGATCTCGATACGCCCTCTCCGAGGGCTGCTCGATCAGCATGGCCGGCGGACCTCTCCGACGGCTGTCCGGTCAGCAGGCGGACCATGCTGGTCGAGCAGCCGCGCAGCGGCGTCTCGAGACCCGCCGTCAGCAGAGCGGTCAGCGCCAGCCGGTGCCGCGGAAGCGCACCGTGCGCGGCTCGATCGGCTCCTCGCCGTCCTCCGCGTCGGAGCCGCCGGTCGGGCGCTCCAGGACGACGTCGAGCCACGAGTCCGCCACGCCGTCGAGCAGACCGGCGCCCCACTCGACCACGACGACCGAGTGCTCGAGGTCGAGGTCGAGGTCGTCCAGCTCCACCGCGGAGCCGACGCGGTAGGCGTCCACGTGCACGAGCGGCGGGCCGCCGTGCAGCGGCGGGTGCGTCCGCGCGATCACGAAGGTCGGGCTGGTCACCGGCCCGCGCACCCCGAGCCCCTCGCCGAGCCCGCGGGTGAAGGTCGTCTTGCCCGCCCCGAGCGGCCCGGTCAGCACCAGCAGGTCGCCGGCGCGCAGCACCCGGCCGAGGGAGCGGCCGAGCTCCTCCATCGCCTCCGGATCCGCGATTTCGACGGTGCGGTCGGCGAACCAGTCCCGCTCAGGCACGGACGCCTCCCGCAGAGCCGCCGACCGTCCTCCGTGGAACGCGGTGCCCGACCCGGGTGACGAGCTCGTAGTTGATGGTGCCGCACCAGCGCGCCCACTCGTCGACCGACGGGACCCCGGTGGTCGGGTCGCCCCAGAGCGTCACCGGGTCGCCGACCACGACGGGAGCATCCCCGACGTCGACGACGAACTGGTCCATCGCCACCCGCCCGGCGATGCGGTGCCGGCGCCCACCGATCGACACCTCGGCGACACCGGAGGCGGCGCGCGGGATCCCGTCGGCGTAGCCGAACGGCACCAGCGCGAGCGTCGTCTCGCCGGACGCGCGGTAGGCGTAGTCGTAGCTGACGCCCGTCCCCGCGGGCACTCGCCGCACTCCGGCCACCCGCCCCTGCAGGGTCATCGCCGGCACCAGGCCGAGCCCGAGGGACGTCTCGTCGTCGAACGGCGAGAGCCCGTACACGCCGATCCCGGTGCGCACCTGGTCGAGCCGCGCCTCCGGCAGGCGGAGCGCCGCGGCCGTCGCGGCCAGGTGCACCAGCGGCGCCGGCGTGCCGTGCGCGCGCAGCACCTCCTCCGCGCGGCGCAGCAGCGCGAGCTGCGCGAGGTCCTCCTCGCGCGAGGTGTTGGAGAGGTGCGAGAACAGCCCGGTGAGCTGCAGCGAGCCGCGCGCCGCGTGCTGCACGAGGGACTGCGCGAGCGGCACCCACTCCGCCTCCGCCGCCCCGTTGCGGCTGAGTCCGGTGTCGACCTTGAGCTGCACCGCCCCGCGCACGCCGCGGTCCTCGGCGGCCTGCGCGAGCCGGTCGAGCTGACCGACCGAGGAGACGGCGACCTCGATCCCGTGCTCGAGGGCGGTGTCGAAGTCCTGCTCGGGGTCGTGCAGCCAGCAGAGCACCGGCGCCAGGATCCCGGCCTCGCGGAGCGCGACCGCCTCGTCGAGATCGGCCGTGCCGAGCGCGTCCGCGCCGCCGGCGAGCGCCGCCTGCGCGACGGCGAGCGCGCCGTGCCCGTAGGCGTTCGCCTTGACGACCGCCATCAGCCGGGGCGCGGACGTCAGCTCCCGGAGCCGCGCCGTGTTCGCCGCGACGGCGTCCAGATCGATCAGCGCCTCGCGGAAGGCCAGCGGCGCGATCACGACTCGGCCACCACGAACGCGCAGGCGACCCCGGCGTCGTGGCTCATCGAGAGGTGCACCCGCGCGATCCCGCGCGACTCCGCCGCCGCGCGCGCCGCGCCGTGCAGGACGAAGGACGGATTCCCGTGCTCGTCCCGCTCGACCACCATGTCGTGCCAGCGCGCGCCGGCGGAGTCGCCCAGCGCCTTGATCAGCGCCTCCTTCGCCGCGAACCGTCCCGCCAGCGAGGGCGTCGGCAGGTCGCGTTCGCTCTCGGCGAACAGCCGCTCGCGGAGCCGGGGCGTGCGGGAGATCGCCCGCTCGAAGCGCGCGAGATCCACCACGTCCACGCCGATCCCGACGATCACGGCAGGGTCACTCGACCGTGACCGACTTGGCGAGGTTGCGCGGCTGGTCGACGTCGAGGCCCTTGGCCGAGGCGAGCTCCATCGCGAACATCTGCAGCGGCGTCACGGCGAGCAGCGGCTCGAACAGCGGGTCGGCCAGCGGGATCGGCACGACCTCGTCGGCGATCTGGATCGCGGCCGCGTCGCCCTGCTCGGCGATCGCGATCACCCGTGCCCCGCGCGCCTTGATCTCCTGGATGTTCGAGATCACCTTGCGCTGCAGCTCGTAGGACTCGCTCGGGCTCGGCACGATCACGAAGACGACCTGACCCGGCTCGATCAGCGCGATCGGCCCGTGCTTGAGCTCGCCCGCAGCGAAGCCCTCGGCGTGGATGTAGGCGAGCTCCTTGAGCTTGAGCGCGCCCTCGAGCGCCACCGGGTAGCCGACGTGGCGGCCGAGGAAGAGCACCGCGCGGGTGTCCGCCATCCAGCCCGCGAGCTGCGCGATCGCCTCGGAGGCGTCGAGCACCCGCGAGAGCTTCTCCGGGATCGCGGCGAGCTGCGCGGCCTGCGAGGCGATCAGCTCGGGCGTGGCCGCCCCGCGCACCGCGGCCAGGTGCAGGCCGAAGAGGTAGAGCGCCGCGATCTGCGCGACGAA
This sequence comes from Rathayibacter sp. VKM Ac-2928, assembly GCF_022815545.1. Taxonomy (NCBI): domain Bacteria; kingdom Bacillati; phylum Actinomycetota; class Actinomycetes; order Micrococcales; family Microbacteriaceae; genus Rathayibacter; species Rathayibacter sp. VKM Ac-2928. The sequence goes on along the minus strand of NZ_JALGRU010000001.1, from coordinate 436,197 downwards.
CGCCTTGGTCGAGGCGACCGCGACCTCCGGGCCGGCGTGGGTGTAGAGCACGGCGTCGGACTCGCGCGGGATCGTCGCCCCCTGCGTGTTGCAGACGGAGAGCGTCTTCGCGCCCTTCTCGCGGGCGTACTTGACGGCCATCAGCGTGTCCATGGTCTCGCCGGACTGGCTGATCGAGACGACCAGGGTGCGCGGGGTCAGCACCGGGTCGCGGTAGCGGAACTCGTGGCTCAGCTCGACCTCGACGGGCACGCGCGCCCACTTCTCGATCGCGTACTTGGCGACCATGCCGGAGTAGGCGGCGGTGCCGCAGGCGATCACGGTGATGCGGTCGATGTCGGTGAGGGTCGCGTCGAGCGACGCGAGCTCCGGCAGCACGATCGCGCCGTCCTGGATGCGGCCGAGCAGCGTCTTGGCGACGGCCTCCGGGCCCTCGCTGATCTCCTTGGCCATGAAGCTCGACCAGCCGCCCTTCTCGGAGGCGGAGGCGTCCCAGGCGATCTCGAACGGCTCGGTCTCGACGGGGTTTCCGAAGAAGTCGGTGACGGTCACCTCGTCCGGCGTGATGGTGACGATCTGGTCCTGCCCGATCGCGACCGCGCGGCGGGTGAACTCGACGAACGCGGCGACGTCGGAGCCGAGGAAGTTCTCGCCGTCGCCGAGGCCGATCACGAGCGGCGAGTTGCGGCGCGCGCCGACGACGACGCCGGGCTGGTCCTGGTGCAGCGCGAGCAGCGTGAAGGCGCCCTCGAGGCGCGCGACGACGGCCTGGAACGCGAGCACGAGATCGCCGGTGCGGCGGTGCTCGCGGGCGATCAGGTGCGCGGCGACCTCGGTGTCGGTCTCGCTCTCGAAGACCGCGCCCTCGGCGAGCAACTCCTCCTTGAGGGGCTGGAAGTTCTCGATGATGCCGTTGTGGATGACCGCGAGGCGCCCGTCGTCCGCGAGGTGCGGGTGCGCGTTGCGGTCGGTCGGGCCGCCGTGGGTCGCCCAGCGGGTGTGCCCGATGCCGGTGGTGCCCTGCGCGATCGGGTGCGCCTCGAGGTCGTCGACGAGGACGCTGAGCTTGCCGGAGCGCTTGCGGCTGTCGATCCGGCCGTCGGCGTCGATCACGGCCACACCGGCGGAGTCGTACCCGCGGTACTCCAGTCGCTTCAGTCCCCCGAGCAGCACGGCCAGGCTGTCGCGCGCGCCGACGTATCCAACGATTCCACACATGCGCTCGATCCTAATCGCGCGCGGGGGCGCTCCTGCGGCGACGGGGCCGAGCCGCGACGGCCGCTAGGATCGTGCAGATGTCCTCGTCAGCTCGCGAACCCGGGCGCGAGGCGCACCCCTCCCCGTTCGTCGAGATCGTCCGCTCCGACTGGGCCGAGCTCGCCCGCAGCACCGAGCTGCCGCTGAGCGAGACCGAGGTCGTGCAGCTGCGCGGGCTGGGCGACCGGCTGAGCCTCACCGAGGTCGCCGAGGTGTACCTCCCGCTGTCCCGCCTGCTGACCCTCTACGCCGGCGGCGCGCGCCAGCTGCACCGGGCGACGAGCACCTTCCTCGGCGAGCGCGCGCAGCCCACTCCGTTCGTGATCGGCGTCGCCGGCTCGGTCGCGGTCGGCAAGTCGACCATCGCCCGCCTGCTCCGCGAGCTGCTCGCCCGCTGGGACGACACCCCGCGCGTCGAGCTCGTGACGACCGACGGCTTCCTCCTGCCCAACAGCGAGCTGGAGCGGCGCGGGCTGATGAGCCGGAAGGGCTTCCCGGAGTCGTACGACCGCCGCGCGCTCCTGCGCTTCGTCTCGGAGGTGAAGGGCGGGGCGGCCGAGGTGCGCGCTCCGTTCTACTCGCACCTCTCCTACGACATCGTCCGCGACGCCGAGATCGTGGTGCGGCGACCGGACGTGCTGATCGTCGAGGGACTGAACGTCCTGCAGCCGCCCGCGCCCGGGCACGGCCTCGCCGTCAGCGACCTCTTCGACTTCACGGTCTACGTCGACGCCCGGACGAGCGACATCGCGCGCTGGTACGAGGAGCGGTTCCTCGCGCTGCAGCAGGGCGCCTTCGCGAGCCCGAACTCCTACTTCCACCGTTACGCCTCGCTGACGCCCGACGAGGCGCGCGAGCGGGCCCGCAGCATCTGGTCCTCGATCAACGAGCCGAACCTGCTGCAGAACGTGCGGCCCACGCGCTCGCGCGCGAGCCTCGTCCTGCGCAAGCAGGCCGACCACACCGTCTCCTCGGTGCTCCTCCGCAAGATCTGACGCGAAGTCCCGGCGGCTGGTCTCGATACGCGCCTCCGGCGCTACTCGACCAGCATGGGAGGCGGCAGGTCTCGATGCGCGCCTCCGGCGCGGCTCGACCAGCAGGCGGCGAGCAGGCCGAGTCATGCCGTGGCTCGCCCAGCGAGCAGGCGGAATCATGCTGATCGAGCAGCCCCGCAGGGGCGTCTCGAGATCTCCGGGCCAGCGGCGGGCGAGGCCGCTAGGCCGCGACGCGCAGCTGCTCGAGCACGACGGCCGCGAGGGACTCGGCCAGCCGGTCGGCGGTCTCCTTGGTGGAGGCCTCGACCATGACCCGCACCATCGGCTCGGTGCCCGAGGGTCGGAGCAGCACGCGCCCGCCGGTGCCGAGCTCGCGCTCCGCCTCGGCGATGGCGGCCGCGATGACGGCGTCGTCGTGCACGCCCTCGCGGTCGACGCCGCGGACGTTGACGAGCGTCTGCGGGAACACCCGCATCACCGAGGCGAGCTCGGCGAGCGACTTCCCGGTCCGCGCCACCTCGGCCGCGATCTGCAGCCCGGTGAGGACGCCGTCGCCGGTCGTCGCGAAGCGGCTCATGATGACGTGACCGGACTGCTCACCACCGAGCGAGTAGCCGCCGTCGTTCATCGCCTCGAGCACGTAGCGGTCGCCCACGCCCGTCTCGATCACGCGGATGCCGGCGTCGGCCATCGCGGTCTTGAGGCCGAGGTTGCTCATCACCGTGGCGACGAGCACGTTGTCGCGGAGGACGCCGCGACGGGCCATCGAGGTCGCGAGGATCGCCATGATCTGGTCGCCGTCGACGACGCGCCCCTCGGCGTCGACCGCGAGGCAGCGGTCCGCATCGCCGTCGTGCGCGATGCCGAGATCGGCGCCCGCCTCGCGGACCGCCTCGGCGACGTGGTCGAGGTGGGTCGAGCCCACGCCGTCGTTGATGTTGATGCCGTCCGGATCGTTGCCGATCACGGTGACGGTCGCGCCGGCATCCGTGAAGACCTCCGGCGAGATGCCCGCGGCGGCGCCGTGCGCGCAGTCGATGACCACGTGCAGTCCGTCCAGGCGGGTGCTGCCGAGCGAGCCGAGCAGGTGGAGGACGTAGCGGTCCTCGGCGTCGGCGAAGCGGCGGATGCGGCCCACGTCGGGGCCGAGCGGCGTGAGCGGCGGGACGCCGAGAGCCGCCTCGATGCGGTTCTCGAGCTCGTCCGGGAGCTTGCGGCCGCCGGCCGCGAAGAACTTGATGCCGTTGTCGGCGGCGGGGTTGTGCGACGCCGAGATCATCACGCCGAAGTCGGCGCTCTCGTCGGCGATGAGGTAGGCGGCGGCGGGCGTCGGGATCACTCCTGCGTCCAGCACGTCGACGCCGGCGCTCGCGAGGCCGGCCGCGACGGCGGCACCGATGAACTGGCCCGAGATCCGAGGATCGCGGGCCAGGACGGCGAGGGGCCGACGGCCCTCCGCCCGGGCGGCCGCACCGAGTACACGGGCGGCCGCCTGAGCGAGGCCGAGGGCCAGGTCGGCCGTGACGTCGCGATTCGCGAGGCCACGGACGCCATCTGTTCCGAACAGGCGCGGCATGATGCCAGTCCCCTTCTGAAGCTGCTGATCGGCGGCCACGGGGGCCGCAGCGACTAGCGCTTCGAGAACTGGGACGCCTTGCGGGCCTTCTTGAGACCGGCCTTCTTGCGCTCGATGACGCGAGCGTCGCGGGTGAGGAAGCCGGCCTTCTTCAGAAAGGCGCGGTTGTTCTCGCGGTCGATCTCGTTCAGCGCACGCGCGATCGCGAGGCGGAGCGCGCCGGCCTGGCCGGAGGGGCCGCCGCCAGTGATCTTCGCGACGACGTCGTACGAGCCGAGGAGGTCGAGGACCTTGAACGGGTCGTTGATCAGCTGCTGGTGCAGCTTGTTCGGGAAGTACTCCGCGAACTCGCGGGCGTTCACGGTCAGGCTGCCGGAGCCCGGGACCAGGCGCACGCGGGCGATGGCCTGCTTGCGACGGCCCACGGCTGCGCCGGAGACGTTGAGGACGGCGCGGGGCGTCGAGGACGCCTCGGTGGCCGGGCTTTCGGTGGAGTAGCTCTCGGGAGCCACGTCGATCTGGTCTGCGATCTTCGCCACGGTGTAGGTGATCCTTTGTCTTCGAAGTCTGGGGTGTCGGGGAGGGCCGGAGCCTACTGGGCGACCTGGGTGAAGGCGTACGCCTTGGGCTGCTGAGCCGCGTGAGGGTGCTCGGTGCCCGTGTAGACCTTCAGCTTGCGCAGCTGCGCACGACCGAGGGAGTTCTTGGGGAGCATTCCGCGGATGGCCTTCTCGACGGCGCGGATCGGGTTCTTCTCGAGGAGCTCGGCGTACGTGGTGGCCGTGAGGCCGCCCGGGTAGCCGGAGTGGCGGTACGCCTTCTTCTGGAGGAGCTTCTGGCCGGTCAGGGCCACCTTCTCGGCGTTGACGATGATGACGAAGTCGCCCATGTCCATGTGCGGCGCGAACGTCGGCTTGTGCTTGCCGCGCAGGAGCGCAGCGGCGTGGGTGGCCAGACGGCCGAGCACGACGTCGGACGCGTCGATGACGATCCAGTCGTGCTGGACGTCAGCCGGCTTCGGAGAAAAAGTGCGAGTCACGTGAGTGCTGCTTTCTGATCGGAGTGAGGAGTTCGTGAATCCCGCTCCGTGGCCGTTCGACCCGCGAGGGGGCCGAACCGATCCGGTGGAGGGCTCAACTTCGGGTGCCGGCACGCGGCCGAGAACACCAAGGGTCGACAGTACAGCAATCCGCACCGGAGCGGAAGCTCACGGGCTCGCCGCCGCGCTCCCCCGGGCGGTCCGGGTCAGGAGTCGTCCTGTCCCAGCGCGGCCAGGACCTCGGTCGCCAGCTCCTCGAGCGGGGCCTGGCCGCCGACGTAGGAGCGGAGCGAGAGCAGCCGGTCCCCGGCCAGCACGACGACCGTGGCGGCCGGGTCGACCGCCGGGTCGCCGGCGCGGAAGAAGGCGACGTCGCCCAGCCCGCTCGGCTCGACGGGGGCCTCGGACTCCTGCGCGGTGACGTCGGCCGTGGTGGCGCCGGTGGCCGTCTGCAGGACGAGCGCGGCGGGGTTGCCCGCCATCGCCCAGGCGCAGCCCGACCCCTGGTCCGAGGCGGTGACGAAGCCCTCGGGCAGCTCGAGGGCCGCCTCGATCGCCGTCACCGGCAGCACCGCGGCGCAGTCGAGGACCTCGACCGTCGCACCGGCGGTCGGCTCGGCCGCGGGAGCGGTCGGCACCGCGGTGGGCACGGCGGTCGGCGCGGTGGTGTCCACCGCGGCGGCGGGCGCCCGGTCCGGCACGTCGATCGCCGACGACGAGCAGCCGGCCAGCAACAGCGCCGCCGGCAGGACGAGCGCGGCGACGAGCGCGCTCCCGCGGTGGTTCCTTCGGATCACTCGTCGTCCTCCCCCTGGGCGTCCCCGCCGGGCAGGGTGCGCTTCACCCGGGTGAGCACCGCCCGCTCGGCAAGTTCCGAGTCCTCAGGGTAATCGACCTCGCGCAGGATGAGGCCGCGCGCCGGCATGACCGCGAAGGCGTTCGTGCGGCGGGCGGCGTCGCGCAGCAGCGGGAGCTCGCCCGCCTCCAGCTTGCCGATCCCCACGGCCACGCAGGAGCCGACGAGGGCGCGCACCATGCTGTGGCAGAAGGCGTCGGCGCGCAGGTGGGCGTGCAGCACGCCGTCCTCGTCCCGCTCCCAGGTGAAGTCGAGGAGGCTGCGGATGGTGGTGGCTCCGACGCGCGCGCGGCAGAACGAGGCGTAGTCGTGCAGGCCGAGCAGCGACTCGGCCGCCTGCGCCATCACGCCCTCGTCGACCGCCTCGTTGATCCAGGTCGTGAAGCCGCGCTCGAGCGGCCGCCGCAGCGAGGTGCGGTCGGCGAGCCGGTACTCGTAGCGCCGCCAGCGCGCGGAGAAGCGCGCGTCGAAGCCCTCGGGCGCCCGGGTCACCCGGTGCACGGACAGGTCCGAGTACTGACCGAGGATGCCCTGGAGCTTGCGCTGGAGCACGACCTCGGGCGCGACCTTCTCGGTGCCGGCCCGCGGGCTGCCGTTCAGGCGCGACCACTGCTGGGGCGTGAGGTCCAGGTGCGCCACCTGCGCGCTCGCGTGCACGCCGGCGTCGGTCCGGCCCGCGACGGTGACCACCGTCCGCTCCTCCGAGCGCAGCAGCACGCCGAGCGCGTCCTCGAGGACGCCCTGCACCGTGCGGAGGCCGGGCTGGAGCGCCCAGCCCGCGAAGTGGGTGCCGTCGTAGGCCAGATCGAGGCGGACGCGGTGGAGCACCCGACGAGTCTAGGTCGTCCGCCGGGCCGTTCCGGGTCGCCGGATCAGCCGGCCGAGAGCCGGACGCCGAGCGAGTCGAAGACGGCCACCGCCCAGTCGGCGAGGACGTCCTGGTCCCCGACGAAGGACTCGACGTGCAGCTCGTAGCCGCCCGCCAGGACGGCCAGCTGGGACGGCGTCGCCGCCGAGCCCTCGAGCCGGTAGGCCGCCTCCCCCAGCGGAGCCGGCACGGCGCCGACGGCCTCCCCCGCACCGGCGAACGTCTCCGCGAGCCGCGCGGGCCCGACGCTGACGAGGACCGCGGACGGATTTCCGGCGATGCCGTAGGAGCAGGAGTCCTCCGCCTGGACGAGCACGGCCGTTCCGGCGGGCAGTCCGACCGCCGTCTCGACCGCTGAGGCGGGCAGTGCCGCGGAGCAGTCGAGGGCGGGAGCCGACGCCGCGACGGTCGCAGCGGTCGCGCTGGGCACGGACTCGGGGGCGGCGACCGAGCTCGGTGCCGTCGTGCGCGCCGACTCCGGCACGTCGACGACCCCGGTGGAGGAGCAGCCCGCCAGCAGGGCCGTAGCGGCGAGGAGCAGGACCGCATGGTGCGCGCGCACGGAACTCCTCCTGCTGGCCGACGAGGACGGGGGTCCGGGTACCGGACGCATCCCGACCCTCTGTCGGGACGATCCCGCCATCGTAAGCGACGTTCCGCGCCACCGAGCACTCAGGAGTGCCACGGCCGGGAACGACGAGAGCCCCCCGTCCCCGAGGGGGCGGAGGGCTCTCGAGACGCGCTCGGGACTACTTGGTCTCGGCGGTCGTCTCGACCGGGGCGTCCTCGACGGGCGCGTCCTGGACGGTCGCGTCGGCCTCGGTCGTGTCGGCGACGGGCGCCTCCTCGACAGTGGCGTCCTCGGCGGGGGCGTCCGCGACGACGGCCTCGTCCTCGACCGGAGCCGAGACGGGAGCGGCGCCGGTGCGCGACTTCTTGACCTTCGGCGTCACGGGCTCGAGGACGAGCTCGATGACGGCCATCGGGGCGTTGTCGCCCTTGCGGGGACCGATCTTCGTGATGCGGGTGTAGCCGCCCTCACGCTCGGCGACGAGCGGCGCGATCTCGGTGAAGAGCTCGTGCACGACGCTCTTGTCGCCGATGGTCGCGAGGACGCGGCGGCGGGCGTGCAGGTCGCCGCGCTTCGCGAACGTCACCAGACGCTCGGCGAGGGGACGCAGGCGCTTGGCCTTGGTCTCGGTCGTCTTGATGCTCTTGTGCGTGAACAGGGCCGCGGCCAGGTTCGCGAGCAGCAGACGCTCGTGTGCGGGACCGCCTCCGAGGCGGGGGCCCTTCGTGGGCTTGGGCATGGCTTTACTCCAGTACTAAAGGGGTGTCAGAAGGTCGAACGCCGGAGCGGAGACCTAGATGCTCTCGTCGTCGTAGCTGTAGAAGTGGGCGCCGTCGAACCCGGGGACCGAGTCCTTCAGCGACAGGCCCAGCTCCGTCAGCTTCTCCTTGACCTCATCCACCGACTTCTGACCGAAGTTGCGGATGTTCATGAGCTGCGTCTCCGAGAGGGCGACGAGCTCATTGACGTTGTTGATGCCCTCGCGCTTGAGGCAGTTGTAGCTGCGCACCGAGAGGTCGAGGTCCTCGATGGGCATGGACAGCTCGGTCGAGAGGACGGCGTCGACCGGCGCGGGGCCGATCTCGATGCCCTCGGCCGCGTTGTTCAGCTCGCGGGCGAGTCCGAACAGCTCGGTCAGCGTGCGACCGGCCGACGCGATGGCGTCGCGCGGCGTGATCGCCGGCTTCGACTCGACGTCGACGACGAGGCGGTCGAAGTCGGTGCGCTCGCCGGCACGGGTGGCCTCGACGCGGTAGGTGACCTTGAGCACGGGCGAGTAGATCGAGTCGACCGGGATCTGGCCGGCCTCGGAGAACTCGCTGCGGTTCTGGGTCGCCGACACGTAGCCGCGGCCGCGCTCGATGGTGAGCTCGAGCTCGAACTTCGCCTTGTCGTTCAGGGTCGCGATGACGAGGTCCGGGTTGTGGATCTCGACACCGGCCGGAGCCGAGATGTCGGCGGCGGTGACCTGGCCGGCGCCCTGCTTGCGCAGGTAGGCGGTGATCGGCTCGTCGTGCTCGGAGGAGACGACGAGTCCCTTGATGTTCAGGATGATCTCGGTGACGTCCTCGCGGACGCCCGGGACGGTCGTGAACTCGTGCAGGACTCCGTCGATCCGGATGCTGGTGACAGCGGCGCCGGGGATGGAGGACAGCAGGGTGCGACGCAGCGAGTTGCCGAGCGTGTAGCCGAAGCCGGGCTCGAGGGGCTCGATGACGAAGCGGGAACGGAACTCCGAGATGTTCTCCTCGGTGAGCGTCGGACGCTGTGCGATAAGCACTGTTGATTCCTTTCGATCACGTGTCCGCTATATGACACGTGCGTTTGCGAGTCTGAAGTTGTGAAAGAAATGCGCGATCCGCCGGCCGGCCTCACGTCGCGCTGGAGAGCGCTTCGTTCGGCCGGCCGACGGCTGCGAGTGCTGCGTTAGACGCGACGGCGCTTCGGCGGGCGGCAGCCGTTGTGCGCCTGCGGGGTGACGTCGTTGATCGAGCCGACCTCGAGGCCTGCGGCCTGGAGCGAGCGGATCGCGGTCTCGCGACCCGAGCCCGGGCCCTTCACGAAGACGTCGACCTTCTTCATGCCGTGCTCCTGCGCCTGACGCGCGGCCGACTCGGCAGCGAGCTGGGCGGCGAACGGCGTCGACTTGCGCGAGCCCTTGAAGCCGACTCCACCGGACGAGGCCCAGCTGATGACGGCCCCGGCGGGGTCGGTGATCGACACGATGGTGTTGTTGAACGTCGACTTGATGTGGGCCTGGCCCACAGCGATGTTCTTCTTCTCCTTGCGGCGCGGCTTGCGCGCGGCCGACTTGGGGGTAGCCACTTGTTATCTCCTCTAGGTCCGTGTCGCCCGCGTTACTTGCGGCCGGCCTTCTTCTTGCCGGCGACGGTGCGCTTCGGGCCCTTGCGGGTGCGAGCGTTCGTCTTGGTGCGCTGTCCACGGACCGGGAGGCCGCGACGGTGGCGGATGCCCTCGTAGGACCCGATCTCGACCTTGCGGCGGATGTCGGCGGCGACCTCGCGGCGGAGGTCTCCCTCCACCTTGTAGTTGCCCTCGATGTAGTCGCGGAGCGCGACGAGCTGGTCGTCGGTGAGGTCCTTGACGCGGATGTTGCCGTCGATCCCCGTGTCGCTCAGCGTCTTCAGCGCGCTCGTGCGGCCGACTCCGTAGATGTAGGTCAGTGCGACCTCCACGCGCTTCTCGCGCGGGATGTCTACTCCTGCCAGACGTGCCATGGTGGCTTCTCCTGTGAGTGAGTGGAGGTGTGAAGCAACGTCGGTGCCTCGGCCTCCGACCGAAGGTGTCCTCGCCGTTCACTCCGGGAGACCCGGGGTGCTGCGCGATTTCTGACGTTGCGGGGTGGTGTGTTGCCGTGCTGCTGGGCGGTTTCCCGCCCGCGCTCCTCGCAGGAGCGCCGGGAGTCCCGGAGGACTAGCCCTGGCGCTGCTTGTGGCGGGGGTTGCTGCTGCAGATGACCATCACGTTGCCGTGGCGGCGGATGATCTTGCAGTGGTCGCAGATGCGCTTGACGCTGGGGTTGACCTTCATTGTTCTGTTCCTTGTTTTCGCTGGCGTCGTGCTCCCGGCGGATGCCGGGGCCGTTCCTTACAGGACACGCACGTCGCGAACTGAGCGGAGCGAACGTCTACTTGTAGCGGTAGACGATCCGGCCGCGGGTCAGGTCGTAGGGGCTGAGCTCCACGATCACGCGGTCCTCAGGGAGGATGCGGATGTAGTGCTGACGCATCTTGCCCGAGATGTGGGCGAGAACCTTGTGTCCGTTGGTGAGCTCCACGCGGAACATCGCGTTGGGGAGCGCCTCGACAACCGCACCTTCGATTTCGATGACACCGTCTTTTTTGGCCATAGCCTCACTGTCGTTCGGAAGTAGTGTGTGTACTGGTCGTGCGAATGCTTCCGCGACGATCCTCCCCCCGGGCGGAGCCTGGGGAGCGGTGCGCGGGCGTGCCGGAGCACGCGCAAACACCAAGGGTCGATACTACGCGAATCCCCGCTTCTCCGCCAGCCCGGGCGTGTCGCCTCAGGGCGGGGGCGGGCACCCGTCGGGGACGGCGGTGTGCGCGCCGCGGAGCGCGAGCACGACGGCCGCCGCCTAGGCTCTCCCTCGTCGAAGGGACCGCGGATGGCGCGCACGGAGAAGACGACGGACGGCCCGGCGAGGAGCCGGCGGAGCTGGTACTCGCACCCCCTGGTGACCGTGCTCGTCGCGATCGTCGTCATCGCCCTCGTGCAGACCTTCTTCGTGAAGGTGTACACCGTGCCGACCGGCTCGATGGAGAACACCCTGCAGGGCGGCGGCTTCTTCGGCGACCGCATCCTGGTCGACCGCACCGCGGCGCTCCACGGCGAGCCGGAGTCGGAGCAGATCGTCGTCTTCTCGCGGGACGCGCGCTGGGGCGCGACCGACGCGGTCGGGAACCCGCTCTCCGAGGCGGTGAAGTACTTCGGCGACGTCACGAGCATCGGCCCGTCGCACGAGGAGTTCCTCGTGAAGCGCGTGATCGCGACCGCCGGCCAGACGGTCTCCTGCTGCGACGCCGAGGGGCACGTGCTCGTGGACGGGCAGCCGCTCGCGGGCGACTACGTCTTCGAGGACTTCCCGTTCGCCCCCGGCACCCAGGACTGCGACTCGCAACCGGCCTCCACCCGCTGCTTCCAGGAGTACACGGTGCCGGAGGACACGCTCTTCGTCCTCGGCGACCACCGCTCCAACTCCAACGACTCGCTCGGCGACTGCCGCGGGGCGCCGGGCCCGATCGACTCCTGCGTGAAGACGGTGCCGATCGAGCGCGTGGTCGGGCGCGTCTTCGCCGTGGCCTGGCCGCTGACCCGCTGGCGCCTCTTCTAGTCCGGGTCGCGTTCCGGATCGCGACGCGAACTGCGAAGGGGCGGGACCGGATGCCGGAGCACCCGATCCCGCCCCTCCGGACGCGGCCTCGCGGAGGTCAGCCGCGGACGACCGCGACGACCTGCTCGAACAGCGGGTGGTCCGCGCCGAGGCCGGTCACCTCGGTGACGAACTCCTCCGGCGACAGCGCCGCCAGCTTCTCCTTCAGCTCGACGCTCTGCGGGTCCTCCGGCACGTCGAAGCGGAGGGCCGCGCCGATCGCCGTCAGCAGTCCGCTCGGCACGTGCCCGCGCTCGGCGAGCTCGGCCGCCGGGCCGATGAAGCGCTCGTGCCGCGAGAGCTTGCGCAGCGGCTGGCGCCCGACCCGGTCCACCGTGTCGGTCAGACCCGGGTTCGCGAAGCGCTTCAGCGTCTTCTGGAGGTAGGCCTCCTGCTCCTCGTCGCTGAAGCCGTGCTTCTCGACGATCAGCGTCTTGGTGTCCTCGAGCGCGGCCTTCACCGCGTCGTGCACCTCGGGCAGCGCGAGCGCGTCCGACAGCTTGTGCGCGCCGGCCGCGAAGCCGACGTACGCCGCGGTGGCGTGCCCGGTGTTCACCGTGAAGAGCTTGCGCTCGATGAACGGCTCGAGGTCGTCGACCCAGGTCGCCCCGGGGATCTCGGGCTCGGAGCCCTCGAACGGCGTGCGGTCCACGACCCACTCGAAGAAGCTCTCGACCGTGACGTCGAGACCCTGGCCGGCCGCCTGGTTCGGCACGATGCGATCGACCGCGGTGTCGGCGAAGACCGCGCGGGTGCGCAGGCGCTCCCAGTCGTCCGCGCCCAGGCTCGCGGCGACCTCGGTCTGCAGCAGCCGGGTCGCGTTGATCGCGTTCTCGCAGGCCATCACGGCCAGGCGGGGCGCCGACTCCGCGCGGGCCGCGAGGCCCTTCGCGATGACCGGGGCGACGAAGCGCAGGATGTTCGGCCCCACCGCGGTGGTGACGATGTCCGCGGCGGCGATCTCGCGGACGAGGGCCTCCTCGTCGCTCGCCGAGTTGATCGCGCGGAAGCCGTCGACGACGTGCGTCGCGGACGACTCCCCCACCTCGTGCACCTCGTAGCTGTCGGCGGCGGCGAGCTGGTCGATCAGTGCCGCGTTGACGTCGGCGAAGACGAGCTCGTAGCCGGCACCGTGCAGGATCAGCCCGACGAAGCCGCGGCCGATGTTGCCGGCGCCGAAGTGGACGGCGGTGGGCATCAGGAGTTGACCTCGCCCAGCAGCGCGTAGAGCGACTGCGCGTCCGGGGCGTCGAGGAGCTTCTGCACCTCGTCCTCCTCGGAGAAGATGATCGCGATCTTCGAGAGGATCTCGAGGTGCTCGTTGTTGACGCCCGCGATGCCGACGACGAAGCGGACCTCGTTGCCGTCCCAGTCGATCGGCTGCGCGTAGCGGACGAAGGACAGCGCCGAGGAGCGGATCTCGTCCTTCGCGTCGTTCGTGCCGTGCGGGATGGCGAGCAGGTTGCCCATGTAGGTGGAGACGGTCGCCTCGCGGGCGAGCATCGCCTCGTGGTAGGCGGGCGTGACGGCGCCGACGCCGACCAGCATGTCGGCGGCCTCCTTGATGGCGGTCTCCTTCGACGTGGCGGTGCCGGAGGCGTTGATCTGTCCGATGGTGAGCACATCGCTCATGGCGTGCGTCCTTTCCGTGGGTGGTGAACGAATGAGGGAACCCGCAGGGGCGAGCGGAGCGTCTCCGCCACGTCGCACCCTACGGGCTCCCTCAGGGGTGTTCCCGACTACTTGCCGTGCTGCTCCGCGACGAGCGAGACGACCTCGTCGTACTTGGGGCTGTTCATGAAGTTGTCGACGGAGACGTGGATCGCGCCCGGCGTGCGCTGACGCGCCCGCTCGGTCAGCTCGGCCTGGGTGATGACCAGGTCGACGTCGTCCTCGAGAGCCGCGATCGCCTTGTTGGTGACCGTGACGTCCTCGAAGCCCGCCTTCTTCATCTTGTTGCGCAGGACGGAGGCGCCCATGGCGGACGATCCCATCCCGGCGTCGCAGGCGAAGACGATGTTGCGCACCTGCGTGGCGGTGGCGGTCGCCGAGGCGCCGTCCTGGTTGGACGCGCCGCTCGCGTTGAGGAGCGAGCCGACGGCGCTCTCCTTGCCCTTGTTCGACGAGTTGGCGGCGACGGCGGCGGCGAGCTTGTCGTCACCGGCCTCCATGGCGTCGAGGTCGCGCTTGCGGCTGCCGCGGATGATGAACGACGCGACGACGAACGACACGGCCATCGAGAGCAGGACCGAGAGGATCACGCCGAGGTAGCTGTCACGCGAGGTCTGCAGGAGCACCGCGATGATCGATCCCGGGGACGCCGGGGCGACGAGGCCGGAGTCGAACGCGACGTTGGTCGCGACGCCCGTCATGCCGCCGAGGATGACGGCCGCGACGAGCGCGGGCTTCATCAGCACGTAGGGGAAGTAGATCTCGTGGATGCCGCCGACGAAGTGGATCAGCGCGGCGCCGGGGGCGGAGCCGCGGGCGATGCCCACTCCGAAGATCGCGAAGGCGAGCAGCACGCCCATGCCGGGGCCGGGGTTGGCCTCGAGCAGGAACAGATACGACTTGCCCTGGTCCTGCGCCATGACGGTGCCGAGCGGGGTGAGGACGCCCTGGTTGATGGCGTTGTTGAGGAACAGGATCTTGGCCGGCTCGATGAAGATCGAGGTCAGCGGCAGCAGGCCCGCGTTCACCAGGAGGTCGACGCCGTCGCCGAGGATCTTGGTGAGGAACGAGATGATCGGCGCGATGCCGAAGAACGCGCCCAGCGAGAGGAGCATGCCGAGGATTCCGGCGGAGAAGTTGTTGACCAGCATCTCGAAGCCGGGCTTGATCTTGCCGTCCCAGATCGAGTCGACCTTCTTCATCAGCCACGCGGCGAGCGGGCCGATGATCATGGCGCCGAGGAACATCGGGATGGTGGCGCCGACGATGACGCCCATGGTGGCGATCGAGGCGACCACGCCACCGCGCTGGCCGTAGACCATGCGGCCACCGGTGTTCGCGATGAGCAGCGGGAGCAGGTAGGTGATCATCGGGGCGACGAGACCGATGTACTGCTGGAAGGTCGCGCCGTCCTCACCGGCGGCGAGCTGGGTGCGGGCACCCTCCCAGCCGATCTGGGCCGCGTCGCCGAAGCCGCCGAGGATGCCGTTGGGCAGCCAGCCCGCGGCGATGAAGAGCGAGGTGATGAGACCCCACGCGATGAAGGCCGCGATGTTCGGCATGACCATCCCCGAGAGGAAGGTGCCGAATCGCTGGACGTGGACGCGCGTACCTCCGCGCGTCGACGTCGCTGACGTCGTTGTCATGTGGTGTGTTCTCCGATTCTGAGGGTGGGAGATCCGGTCGCTCCTGAGGCGGGCCGGGCTCCCGCGGGGCGGGACGAGACGGGGTGGTGCAGGGGTGGTGCGGGATGGTGCGGTGGTGCGGGGTGGTGCTGCGGAGGATCGCGCGGATGCGGGCCGCGCGATCCCCGGGATCAGGAGGCGGCGATCGCCTCGGTGACGGCGGACCGGGCGTCCGCCGCGCTGTCGGCCGCGAGGGCGAGCTCGGCGTAGCGCCTCGCGTCCTCGAGGGTGTGCTCGGCCAGCTCGGCGCGGACGTCGGCGAGAGCCGACGGCGACATCGAGAGGGTCGTCGCGCCGAGGCCCACGAGGACCACGGCGAGCAGCGGATCCGCGGCGGCCTCGCCGCAGATGCCGACGGGCTTGCCCAGTGCGGCGCCCGCGCGGCCGACCTCGCCGACGAGGCGGAGGACGGCGGGGTGCCACGGGTCCTGGAAGGCGGACACGGTGCCGAGCATCCGGTCCGCCGCCAGGGTGTACTGGGTCAGGTCGTTGGTGCCGATGGAGGCGAAGTCGGCGACTCCGAGGATCCGGTCGGCGAGCAGGGCGGAGGAGGGGACCTCCACCATCACGCCGGCGGTGCGGATCCCGAGCTCCTTGGCCATGGAGGTGAAGTAGCGGGTCTCGTCGACCGTCGCGACCATCGGCGCCATGACCCAGAGGTCGGCGTCGGTCGCGGCGTCGGCCTGGGCGAGCGCGGTGAGCTGGTCGCGGAGGATCTGCTCGCTCGCTCGCAGGGCGCGGAGGCCGCGGAGACCGAGCGCCGGGTTCTCCTCGTGGTTGTCGTTGAGGAAGGCGAGCGGCTTGTCGGCGCCGGCGTCGAGCGCGCGCACCACGACCTTGCGGCCGGGGAAGGCTGCGAGGAGGCGGGTGTACTGCTCGGCCTGCTCGGCGACGGTCGGGGCCTCCTTCGCGTCGAGGAAGAGGAACTCGGTGCGGAACAGGCCCACGCCCTCCGCGCCGAGCTCGACGGCGTTCTCGGCGCCGTCGGCCGAGCCGAGGTTCGCCAGCAGCGGCACGGCGTGACCGTCCGCGAGTGCGCCGGGGACGACGGGGGCGGCGAGCATCTCGGCGCGCTCCGCGATCGAGGACTTCGCGTCGCCGATCTCGACGTCGGACGGGTTCACCGTCACGACACCGGAGGAGGCGTCGAGGATGACGAGCTGGCCGTCGCGCAGGTCGAGTGCGCCGGTGGTGCCGACGATGGCGGTGATCGACTTCTCGCGGGCGAGGATCGCCGTGTGCGAGGTCGGGCCGCCGTCGCTCGTGATCAGGCCGAGGACCTTCTCGAGGTCGAGCAGCGCGGTGTCGGCCGGCGCGAGGTCGCGGGCGACGAGCACGAACGGCTCGTCCGACTCCGGGACGCCGGGCGCCGGGACGCCGCGCAGGTGGGCGACGACCCGCTGCGAGACGTCGTCGAGGTCGGTCGCGCGCTCGGCCATGTAGCCGCCCATCGCGACCAGCAGGTCGCGGAAGCCGGCGAACGCCTCGTGCACCGCGCGCTCGGCGGTCTTGCCGGTCGCGAGCCGCGCCTTGACGTCGTCCGCGAGCGAGGGGTCCTCCGCCATCAGCGCCTGCGCGTCGAGGACGTCCTTCGCCGAGCCGCCGGCGCGCTCACCGCGGTGGCGGATGGTCGCGGCGGTCGCCGACAGCGAGGCGACCGCGCGCTCCTCCTCCTGCGCGACGGAGCGGGTGCTGGCGGTGTCCTCGGGCTCGGGGAGCGGGTCGGGCATGCGCAGCACCGGCCCGAGGGCCAGGCCGCGGCCGACTCCGGTGCCCTGGAGCTTCGCGGAGGCGTAGGCGGTGGAAGGAGTGGACAGCGTCATGGGTTCCCGGTTCCTGTCGTGCGTCTCGTCGGTGAGAGGGCGGTGGGGGTCGAGGGGGTGGAAGTCAGGAGGAGCTGATGCGACCCATTGAGGGTCGCCGTCACGACTCGCGGTCTTCCGCGGCTGCCGGCGCCGTGTGCGCCGGGGCTGCCGCCTTTCGTGACGCTATGCGTCACGCATCGTGATCGGTGGAGAGGAAGTCGCTGAGCTCGTCGAGGACGGTCTGCTCGTTGTCGCCCTCGACCGAGAGGGTCAGCGAGTCGCCGTGCTCGATGCCGAGCGAGATGATGCCGAGGATCGAGGCCGCGTTCACCGCGGTGCCCTCGCCCTTCTTCACCAGGACCTTCTGACCCGACTTCGCCGCAGCCTGGCTGAAGAGCGAGGCGGGGCGGGCGTGGAGGCCCTTCGACGATGCAACCTGCACGGTGCGCTCGACCATGAACGTTTCTCCTTGATCCTGCAGTCGGAACTGCGTCAGTGGTTCCCGGCGCCGGGCGCGAGGCCCGGGGCGGGAGGTGAGGCGTCCCCGTCCGATCCTGCGACGACCGCGCGAGCGGCGAAGAGGACGGGAAGGGTGTCGAGCACGGCATCGGCACCGTGCGCCCCGAAGACGTCGTGCGGGAGGAGTGCTGCCGCGGCGCCGACGTGCACCGCGCGCTGGCGGAGCTCGTCGAACTGCGGCTCGAGGTGCGGTCCGACCAGGAGGACGTCCGCCTGGGGCAGAGCGTCCGCGAGACCGGGAAGGGTCTCGGATCGGAACACGGCATCGATGCCGCGTTGCTTCGCGCCCGCTCGCAGCCGGTGGGCCAGGAACGTGCTCGACGCGCCTGCACCGCAGACGATCAGGATCGTGCGCACCTCGTTCGCCTCCTCGCGTCCGGGTCTTGCCTCATCCAAGCATCTCGGGGGCCGCGCGTCCGCCCCCCGCAGACAATCTTCCGCGGGGGCGGAAGAGCGCTCCCGGCGGCTTCGGCGCGGGTCCGACCCCGCCGACCCGGAGATGGTTGACTGGAAGACCGATGCCTGACAACCGCGAACGACTGCTGGAGTACCTCTCCCGCGCCGACGGCTGGGTGACCGCGCACGAGCTGGCCGACCGGCTCGGAGTCACCACCCGGAGCGTCCGCAGCTACGTGACGGCGGTGAAGGCCCAGGCGGCCCCGCTCGAGCCCGTGGAGTCGTCGGCGAACGGCTACCGGCTCGCCCGCGACGCGTACACGGCCTTCCTCGAGACGCGGCTGCTCCGCGACGACGAGCCCGACACCCCGCGCGACCGGCTGTACAGCATCGTCCGGCGCCTGGTCGACTCCGACGAAGGACTCGACCTCGCGGCACTGGCGGACACGCTCTCCGTCAGCGAGTCGACGATCGACGCCGATCTGCGCCGGGTGAAGGCGCTGGCGGACGAGTCCGGCCTGGCCCTCGTGCGCCGGGGTCCTTCCGTTCGTCTCGAGGGCAGCGAGGAGGCCCGGCGCCGGCTGATCTCGCGGATGTTCCGCGACGAGAGCGCGCAGGGCGTCTTCACGCTCGACGACGTGCAGCGCGAGTTCGCCTCCCCCGGTCTCGGCGCGTTCAAGACCGAGCTGCTGGCCGAGCTCGAGACCCGCGGCTACTACATCAACGACTACGGCGTGAACAGCGTGCTGCTGCACATCGCGATCGCCGTCGACCGCGTCTCGCGGGGCATCGGCGACCCGTCCGGCTCGCGCCCCTCCCCCGCGGTGCACGGCGAGCTCGCCGCCCTGCTCGCCGAGCTCGTCGAGCGCCACTTCGCCACGCGGCTCACCGACGCCGAGCTCGCCCAGCTGGCGATCCTGATGACGACGCGGGTGGCGACGCCGGGGCAGAACGAGCCCGTCGCCGCCGTCGTCGAGAACTACCTCGATCCGGAGGACGTCGCCGTCGTCCGCGAGCTCGTCGCCGATGTGAACGAGGCCTATCTCGTCGACCTGGACGACGAGGGCTTCATCGTCCGCCTCGCACTGCATGTGCGGAACCTCGTCGCGCGGGCGGCCGAGGGCGGCTACTCGCGGAACCCGCTCACCCGCTCGATCAAGACCAGCTTCCCGATGACCTACGAGATCGCGGTGTTCCTCGCGAGCGGACTGCAGCGACTGCGCGGGATCACCGTCAACGAGGACGAGATCGCCTACATCGCCCTGCACGTCGGCTCCTTCCTCGAGCGGGTGTCCCGGCGCGAGGAGCGGCTCTCCTGCGTCATCGTCTGCCCCAACTACTACGACCTCGCGCACATGCTGCGGCTGCGGGTCGAGCGCTCGCTCGGCACCGAGGTGGAGGTCCGCTCGCTGATCACCAGGAGCGACGTCGACTGGGACCGCCTCACCGCGGATCTGGTGATCACCACGATCGACGAGCGGCCCGCCTCCGAGGACGTCGTCGTGGTGCAGCCGTTCCTCACCGACCACGACGTGGACGCCGTGCGCCGCGCGATCGCCCGGGTGCGCCGGCACCGCCGCCGCGCGCGGATCAAGGACGAGCTGCTGCAGTTCTTCGACGAGTCGCTCTTCTTCCGGAACGTGCACGCCCGCGACGAAGCCGCGATGATCCGGCTGCTCGGCGAGCGGATGATCGCCGGCGGCATCATCGACGAGGACTACGTCGACGGCGCGATCGAGCGCGAGCGGATGAGCTCCACCGCGTTCACCGACAACCTCGCCGTCCCGCACGCGATGGCGATGAGCGCGCGTCGGACCGCGATCGCCATCGTCGTCAACGACGTGCCGATGGCGTGGGGCGAGCAGCGGGTGAACGTGATCGCGATGATCGCCTTCGCCTCGGCCGGGCGCAGCAGCTTCCAGTCGGTGTTCGACCAGTTCGTCGAGGTCTTCGCCGACCGCGCGGAGGTGCAGCGCCTGATCCGCCGCTCCGCGGACTTCGGCGGCTTCATCGAGGAGCTGGTCAGGGTGATCGACAGCTAGCTGTCGGTCGCCCTGACCAGCTCCTCCAAGGCGGCCAGCCGGGCGGTCCAGTGGACCGCCCTCACCGCGGAAGACTCGACAACGCGACGGCGACCCTCAATGGGTCGCATCACCGCGACGAAGTCCTCCCCTACGCGATCGGCGTCGGCACGATCCCGTACTGCGCGAGGCCGGCGGCGCCGCCGTCGGCGAGCGTCGTCACCCAGATGCCGTCGCGGTGCACCGCGACCGAGTGCTCCCAGTGCGCCGACATGCTGCCGTCGATGGTGGCGACGGTCCACTCGTCCTCGCGGACGACCGTCTCCGCGCTGCCCGCGGTGACCATCGGCTCGATGGCGACGACGAGACCGGGCTTCACCTCCGGGCCGCGCTGGCGGACCCGGTAGTTGAACACCGGCGGCGCCTCGTGCATCGTCCGGCCGATGCCGTGGCCGATGTAGTCGGTGAGGATGCCGTAGACGGCGCCGGAGGCCTCCGCCTCGTCCTCGATGTACTCCTCGATCGCCGCGCCCACCTCGTTGAGGTGCCGGGCGGACGCCAGAGCTGCGATGCCGCGCCAGAGCGAGCCCTCGGTGACGCGGGACAGCGCCTCGCGGCGCGCGACCTCGTCGGGGCGCTCGGCATCGGGCAGGACGATCGTCATGGCGGAATCGCCGTTCCAGCCGTCGATCTCGGCGCCGCTGTCGATGGAGACGATGTCGCCGGGCTCGAGGACGCGGCCGCCGGGGATCCCGTGCACGACCTCCTCGTTCACCGAGGCGCAGATCGTGTGCCGGTAGCCCGGCACGAGCTGGAAGTTCGAGTGCCCGCCGAGCGCGACGATCGCGGCCTCGGCGATCGCGTCGAGCTCGAGCGTGCTGACGCCGGGTCGCACGGCGGCACGGACAGCGTCCAGAGATGCGGCGGTCGCCAGCCCGGGCGCGATCATCGATCGCAGCTGGGCCGGCGTCTTGTAGAGGGAGGAGCGCAGCGCCACGGGTCAGGCGGCCGGCGAGTCGCCGACGAGGCGACCGACGCGGTGGCCCTCGAGGGCGACGACGATGCGCTCGGTGACCTCGTCGACCGGGCCGAGGCCGTCGACGACGATGACGAGCCCGCGCGCGGCGTAGATGTCGATCAGCGGCGCGGTCTGCTCCTCGTAGAGGGCGAGACGGTGCCGGATGACCTCCTCGGTGTCGTCGCTGCGGCCCTGCTCCGCGGAGCGCTTGAGCAGACGTGCGACGACCTCGTCGGGATCGGCGGTCAGCTGCACGACCGCGTCGAGCCGGTTGCCGTCCGCCGCGACGATGCGGTCGAGCTCGTCGACCTGCTCCGTGGTGCGCGGGTAGCCGTCGAGGAGGAAGCCCGTCGAGACGTCGGCCTCCTGCAGCCGGTCATGCACGATGGCGTTGGTCAGCTCGTCGGGCACGTAGCGGCCGGCGTCGAGGTAGGACTTGGCCTGCAGGCCGAGCTCGGTCTCGTTGGCGACGTTGGCGCGGAAGATGTCTCCGGTCGAGATCGCGGGGACCTTCAGGACCTCGCTGAGCCGAGCGGCCTGAGTCCCCTTGCCGGCGCCCGGAGGGCCGATCAGCAGCAGACGGAAGCCGACCGGGGTCGAGGTCATCGGAGGAGCCCTTCGTAGTGGCGCTGCTGCAGCTGGGAGTCGATCTGCTTCACCGTCTCGAGTCCGACTCCGACGATGATCAGGATGGACGTGCCGCCGAACGGGAAGTTCTGGTTGGCGCCGACGAGCGCGAGCGCCACGAGGGGCACGAGCGCGATCAGACCGAGGTAGACCGAGCCGGGCAGCGTCACCCGGGTCAGCACGTAGTTCAGGTACTCGGCGGTCGGACGGCCGGCGCGGATGCCGGGGATGAAGCCGCCGTAGCGCTTCATGTTGTCGGCGACCTCGTCCGGGTTGAAGGTGATCGCGACGTAGAAGTAGGTGAAGCCGACGATCAGCAGGAAGTACAGCGCCATGTAGAGCGGGTGATCGCCCTTGGTGAGGTAGTTCGTGATCCAGGTCACCCAGAACGGCGCCTCCTGGCCGGCCGCGGGCTGGTTGAACTGCGCGATGAGCGCGGGCAGGTACAGCAGCGACGAGGCGAAGATGACGGGCACGACGCCGGCCATGTTGACCTTGATCGGGATGTACGTGTTGTTGCCGCCGTACGTTCTGCGCCCGACCATCCGCTTGGCGTACTGCACGGGGATCCGCCGCTGCGACTGCTCGACGAAGACGACCGCGACGACGAGCACGAGCCCGACCGCGAGGACGAGGAGGAAGGTCTCGAAGCCGCGCGACTGCGCGATCGACCAGAGAGAGGTGGGGAACTGGGCGGCGATCGAGGTGAAGATCAGGAGCGACATGCCGTTGCCGATGCCGCGCTCGGTGATGAGCTCGCCCATCCACATGATGATGCCGGTGCCCGCGGTCATGGTGATGACCATGAGCAGGATGGAGTACCACTCGTCGGTGATGATGAGCGCCGAGCACTCCGGGACACCGGAGTTGCCGAACAGCGCGCCCGAGCGGGCGACGGTGATGAGGGTGGTCGACTGCAGGACGCCCAGCGCGATCGTGAGATAGCGGGTGTACTGCGTCAGACGGCCCTGGCCCGACTGGCCCTCCTTGTAGAGGGTCTCGAAGTGCGGGATGACCACGCGCAGGAGCTGCACGATGATCGACGCCGTGATGTACGGCATGATGCCGAGCGCGAAGATCGACAGCTGGAGCAGGGCTCCACCGCTGAAGAGGTTCACGAGCTCGTAGAGACCCGAGGTGCCCTGGTTGCCGGCGAGGCAGGCCTGGACGGCCTCGAAGTCGACGAACGGAGCGGGGATGAAGGATCCCAGCCGGAAGATCGCCACGATCGCGAGAGTGAAGCCGATCTTGCGGCGGAGGTCGGGGGTGCGGAAGATCCGCGCTACGGCGCCAAACATCTACCTAGGGTCTCCTGCTCAGTTCTTGGTGCGGGATACAGGTCGAGCTTGCCACGCGCTCTCCAGGGGCGAGGTGCCCGTGGGGAGTCGTCGTGGCAAGCCCGACCGACAAGCTGCTGGTGCTACTTGATGGATCCGCCCGCGGCGACGATCTTCTGCTCGGCAGAGCTGGAGACCTTGTCGACCGCGACGTTCAGCGTAACCGCAATGTCCCCGTCGCCGAGAACCTTGACCTTCTCGTTCTTGCGGACGGCACCCTTCGCGACCAGGTCGCTGATGGTGACGTCGCCGCCCTGAGGGTAGAGCTCCGCGAGAGCGGACAGGTTCACGACCTGGTACTCGACGCGGAACGGGTTCTTGAAGCCGCGGAGCTTCGGGGTGCGCATGTGCAGCGGCATCTGCCCACCCTCGAAGCCGACGCGCACCTGGTAGCGGGCCTTGGTGCCCTTGGTGCCGCGACCGGCGGTCTTTCCCTTGGATCCCTCACCGCGGCCGACGCGAGTCTTCGCCTTCTTGGCGCCCACTGCGGGTCGGAGGTGGTGGACCTTGAGCACGTGCTCCTTGGTCGAGGCCTGCGCGGGAGTCGTGGACTCCGCGACGGCCTGGTTCTTCTCAGCCATTAGTCAATCTCCTCGACCTTCACCAGGTGGGCGACGGTCTTCACGTATCCGCGGTTCTGAGAGTTGTCCTCGCGGACGACGCTCTGACCGATCTTCCTGAGGCCGAGCGAGCGCAGCGTGTCGCGCTGGTACTGCTTCTCGCTGACCTTCGACTTGATCTGGGTCACCTTGAGCTGGGCCATCAGGCACCTGCCTTCGACTTGGACGCGGCGGCGAGGGCGTCGGCCTCGGCACGGACGAGCCGGGGCGGCGCGACCTGGTCGAAGTCGAGCCCGCGACGAGCGGCGACGGCGCGCGGCTCCTCGAGCTGCTGCAGGGCCGTCACCGTCGCGTGGACGATGTTGATGGTGTTCGACGAGCCGAGCGACTTGCTCAGGACGTCGTGGATGCCGGCGCACTCGAGCACGGCGCGGACGGGACCGCCGGCGATGACACCGGTACCCGACGACGCGGGGCGCAGGAGCACGACACCGGCAGCGGCCTCACCCTGGACGGGGTGCGGGATGGTCGAGCCGACGCGCGGGACGCGGAAGAAGTTCTTCTTCGCCTCCTCGACGCCCTTGGAGATGGCGGTGGGGACCTCGCGGGCCTTGCCGTAGCCGACTCCGACGAGTCCGTTGCCGTCGCCGACGACGACGAGCGCGGTGAAGCTGAAGCGACGACCGCCCTTGACGACCTTCGACACGCGGTTGATGGTCACGACGCGCTCGAGGAACTGGCTCTTCTCGGAGTCGCGGCCACCGCGGTCGCGGCCACCCTGGTTGCGGTCACGGCCACCACGACGGGGCTCGCGAGCCTCCTGCTGGGGCTGCGTGGACGCAGCGGTCTCGACGGGGGCCTCCGACACGGCGGCGACCTCGGGTTCCTTGCTCTCTGCGGCGGTCACAGGTTGAGCCCTGCCTCTCGTGCTCCATCGGCGATCGCGGCGACGCGACCGGCGTACTTGTTGCCTCCGCGGTCGAAGACGACCGCCTCGACTCCTGCGGTCTTCGCGCGCTCGGCGAGAAGCTCGCCGACCCGGCGGGCCTTGGCGGTCTTGTCACCGTCGAACACGCGGAGGTCGGCCTCGAGGGTCGACGCGGACGCGAGGGTGCGACCCAGCGAGTCGTCGACGATCTGCACGAAGACGTGACGGGCCGATCGGTTGACGACGAGACGGGGGCGCTCGGCGGAGCCGACGACCTTCTTGCGCAGACGGTCGTGTCGACGACCGCGCGCAGCGGACTTGCTCTTTCCTCTGGTTCCGAGTCCCATGATCACTTACCGCTCTTTCCGGCCTTGCGGCGAACGACCTCGCCGGCGTAGCGCACGCCCTTGCCCTTGTAGGGCTCGGGCTTGCGGATCTTACGAATGTTGGCGGCCACTTCACCGACGGCCTGCTTGGAGATGCCGTGCACGGTGACCTTGTTGTTGCCCTCGACCGTGAACGAGATGCCCGCGGGAGGGGTGACGACGACCGGGTGCGAGAAGCCGAGGGCGAACTCGATGTCCGAGCCCTTCACCAGCACGCGGTAACCGGTTCCGACGACCTCGAGGCCCTTGGAGTAGCCCTGCGTGACACCGATGATGTCGTTCGCGATGAGCGTCCGGGTGAGGCCGTGGAGCGAGCGCGACTCGCGCTCGTCGTCGGGGCGGGAGACCAGGACCTGGCCGCCTTCGACGGCGACCTGGATGGGGCTGGCGACCGGGATGGTCAGCTCGCCCTTGGGGCCCTTGACGGTGACGAGGGATCCGGCGACGGAGACGTCGACGCCCGCCGGGATCTCGATGGGGAGTCTTCCGATTCGCGACATGGGGTTACCACACGTAGGCGAGGATCTCCCCACCCACGCCCTTCTTCTCGGCCTGACGGTCGGTCAGCAGACCGCTCGACGTGGACAGGATGGCGACGCCGAGGCCACCGAGGACGGTGGGGATCTCGGTCGACTTCGCGTAGACGCGCAGGCCGGGCTTCGAGACGCGCTTGATGCCGGCGATGGAGCGCTCGCGGTTCGGTCCGTACTTGAGGGAGATGGAGAGCGTCGTGCCGACGCGCGCCTCCTCGACCTTCCAGTCGGAGATGTAGCCCTCGCGCTTGAGGATCTCGGCGATGTTCGCCTTGAGCTTCGAGCCGGGGAGGGCGATGGAGTCGTGGTGCGCGGAGTTCGCGTTGCGGATTCTGGTCAGCAGATCTGCGACCGGATCAGTCATGGTCATGGCTGATGGTGCCTTTCTCGCCTGGTTTCGGCACCCTTTACAAGAGTGACGACCTGTGGTGTGGGACGGCGCCGACGACGTCGACGCCCATGCGGCCGCGCGAGCGCAGGCCAACGAGCCATGGTACACGGCTGAGGGCCGGCGGTCGAGGGCCGACGGCCGATCCTCCCGGGAGAGGACCGGAGCTCTGAGAGTGCTTCCGCGCCGCGGGGCGGGCGGGTGCACAGCGAGGCCGGAGGGCGGGTGATCCGCCCTCCGGCCTCGGGGGTCGTGCTACGCGTTGTCCGCCGACTTGAACGGGAAGCCGAGCTGCTTGAGCAGCGCGCGACCCTCGTCGTCGGTCTTCGCGGTGGTGACCACGGTCACGTCGAAGCCGCGGACGCGGTCGATGCGGTCCTGGTCGATCTCGTGGAAGATCGACTGCTCCGTGATGCCGAAGGTGTAGTTGCCGTTGCCGTCGAACTGGCGGTCCGAGAGACCGCGGAAGTCGCGGATGCGCGGCAGCGCCACCGAGAGCAGGCGGTCCAGGAACTCCCACGCGCGGTCACCGCGGAGGGTGACGTGCGCGCCGATGGCCTGGCCCTCGCGCAGCTTGAACTGCGCGATGGACTTGCGGGCCTTCGTGACCTGGGGCTTCTGGCCCGTGATCGCGGTGAGGTCCTTGATGGCGCCGTCGATGATCTTGCCGTCGCGGGCCGCCTCGCCGACTCCGGTGTTCACGACCACCTTCACCAGGCCGGGGACCTGGTGGATGTTCGAGAAGCCGAACTGCTCCTTGAGAGCGGGGATGATGTCGGCCTGGTACTTGGCCTTGAGCCGCGGCTGAACCTTCGCAGCCACTGCGGTGGTGTCAGTCATTACAGTTCCTCACCCGACGCCTTCGCGTAGCGAACGCGAACCGTCTTGGTCACGCCGTCCTTGGTGACGGCCACGTTGCGGTGGCCGACCCGGGTCGGCTTCTTGGTCTTCGGGTCGACGACCGCGACGTTCGAGATGTGGAGGGGGGCCTCGATGGTCTCGATGCCGCCCTCCTTCGAGCCGCGCTGCGACTGGCCGACGCGGTTGTGCTTCTTGACGAAGTTCACACCCTCGACGACGACGCGGTTCTTCTCGACCAGGACCTCGAGAACCTTGCCCTGCTTGCCGCGGTCTCCGCCGCGGGCCTGGGTCGCGCCCGAGATGACCTGCACGAGGTCACCCTTCTTGATCTTGGCCATGACTAGATAACCTCCGGTGCCAGCGAGACGATCTTCATGAACTTCTTGTCGCGGAGCTCGCGACCGACCGGTCCGAAGATGCGGGTGCCGCGGGGGTCCCCGTCGTTCTTCAGGATCACGGCGGCGTTCTCGTCGAACTTGATGTACGAGCCGTCGGGACGACGGGTCTGCTTGATGGTGCGGACGATGACGGCCTTGACCACATCGCCCTTCTTGACGTTTCCGCCGGGGATCGCGTCCTTGACGGTCGCGACGATGACGTCACCGAGGCCGGCGTAGCGGCGGCCGGAGCCACCGAGCACGCGGATGGTGAGGAGCATCTTGGCGCCGGTGTTGTCGGCGACCTTGACTCGGGATTCTTGCTGAAGCATGTGTCTCTCCTGCTAACTCAAGCGGGCCGGGGCCTACTTGGCCTTCTCGAGGATCTCGACCAGGCGCCAGCGCTTGGTGGCGCTGAGGGGACGGGTCTCGCTGATGACGACGGAGTCGCCGATGCCGGCGGAGTTCAGCTCGTCGTGGACCTTGACCTTGGACGTGCGGCGGATGACCTTGCCGTACAGCGGGTGCTTCACCCGGTCCTCGACCTCGACGACGATGGTCTTGTCCATCTTGTCGCTGGTCACGTAGCCGCGACGGGTCTTGCGGTAACCGCGAGCACCCGCCTCCTTGATGTCGTGGGCGGCCGACTCGTGGCCGGCGCTGTCAGTGACGGTTGCCATTACTTGGCCTCCTCGTTCGACTCGGTCGCCGCGACCTCGGCCTTGGCGGCCTTCTTGGTCTTCGGCTTCTTCTCCGCCTTGGCCGGAGCCTCGACGGGGGCGGGGGTGGCGCGGATGCCCAGCTCGCGCTCACGGATGACCGTGTAGATGCGGGCGATGTCGCGCTTGACGGCACGCAGGCGGCCGTTGGTGTCCAGCTGGCCGGTGGCCGACTGGAAGCGGAGGTTGAACAGCTCCTCCTTGGCCTTCTTCAGCTCCGAGACGAGACGCTCGTCCTCGAAGGTGTCGAGCTCGGTGGGAACGAGCTCCTTGGATCCGATCGCCATTATGCGTCTCCCTCCTCGCGCTTGATGATGCGTGCCTTGAGGGGCAGCTTGTGGATGGCACGGGTCATGGCCTCACGAGCGAGCTGCTCGTCGACGCCGGCGACCTCGAAGAGGACGCGACCCGGCTTGACGTTCGCGACCCACCACTCCGGCGAGCCCTTACCGGAACCCATGCGGGTCTCGGCGGGCTTCTTGGTCAGCGGGCGGTCGGGGTAGATGTTGATCCACACCTTCCCACCGCGCTTGATGTGGCGCGTCATGGCGATACGAGCGGACTCGATCTGACGGTTGGTCACGTAGGCCGGGGTGAGGGCCTGGATGCCGTACTCACCGAACGACACCTTGGTGCCACCGGTGGCCTGGCCGGAACGGCCCGGGTGGTGCTGCTTGCGGTGCTTGACTCGACGCGGAATCAACATGGTTATGCCTCAACTCCTGCTGCGACGGGCGCCTCGCTCTGCTGGCGGGGGGCGCGACGCGGACGGTCGCTGCGCTCGGGGCGCGACGACTTGCTGTTCGCCTGCTCCCGAGCGAGCTCCTTGTTGGTGATGTCGCCCTTGTAGATCCAGACCTTCACGCCGATGCGGCCGAAGGTGGTCTTCGCCTCGTAGAAGCCGTAGTCGATGTTCGCGCGGAGGGTGTGCAGCGGCACGCGTCCCTCGCGGTAGAACTCCGAGCGGCTCATCTCGGCGCCGCCGAGGCGGCCGGAGACCTGGATGCGGACGCCCTTGGCGCCGGCGCGCTGCGCGCCCTGCAGACCCTTGCGCATCGCGCGGCGGAAGGCCACGCGGGCGGAGAGCTGCTCGGCGATGCCCTGCGCGACCAGCTGAGCCTCGGCCTCGGGGTTCTTCACCTCGAGGATGTTCAGCTGGATCTGCTTGGCGGTGAGCTTCTCGAGGTCGGCGCGGATGCGCTCGGCCTCGGCGCCGCGGCGACCGATCACGATGCCCGGGCGGGCGGTGTGGATGTCGACGCGGACGCGGTCGCGGGTGCGCTCGATCTCGATGCGGGCGACGCCCGCGCGGTCGAGCTGCGCGGCGAGGAGCCGGCGGATCTTGACGTCCTCAGCGAGGAAGTCGCTGTACCGCTGGCCCTTCTTGGTGCTGTCGGAGAACCAGCGCGACACGTGGTCGGTGGTGATTCCCAGACGGAAACCGTAGGGGTTTACTTTCTGACCCATTACTTGGTCCCCTCCTCAGGAGTGGCCAGCACGACGGTGATGTGGCTGGTGCGCTTGTTGATGCGGAAGGCACGACCCTGAGCACGGGGCTGGAATCGCTTGAGGGTGGTTCCCTCATCGACGAAGGCGCGGGACACGAACAGGTCCTGGTCGTCGAGGTACTCGTTCGAGGCATCGGCCTTGACGCGAGCGTTGGCCATCGCCGAGGCGACGAGCTTGTAGACGGGCTCGGACGCACCCTGCGGGGCGAACTTGAGGATGGCCAGGGCCTCCTCCGCCTGCTTCCCGCGGATCAGGTTCACGACACGGCGAGCCTTCTGGGGGGTGACGCGGATGTGTCGCACGCGTGCGATCGACTCCACCATTTCTCTCCTCCTTCTCGTCGCCGCGTCAGCGGCGACGGCCCTTCTTGTCGTCCTTCTCGTGACCGCGGAAGGTCCGAGTGGGGGCGAACTCGCCGAGCTTGTGGCCGACCATGGTCTCGGTCACGAACACGGGGATGTGCTTGCGACCGTCGTGGACCGCGATGGTGTGACCCAGCATCGCCGGGATGATCATCGAGCGGCGCGACCAGGTCTTGATGACGTTCTTGTTGCCGGCTTCGTTGGCCGTGAACACCTTGCGGAGCAGGTGGTCGTCAACGAAGGGGCCCTTCTTGAGACTGCGAGGCATCTTCTACAACTCCTACTTGCGCTTCTTACCGGCGGTGCGGCGGCGAACGATGAGCTTGTCGCTCTCCTTGTTGGGGCGACGGGTGCGTCCCTCGGACTGGCCCCAGGGGCTGACCGGGTGGCGACCACCGGAGGTCTTGCCCTCTCCACCACCGTGGGGGTGGTCGACCGGGTTCATCGCGACACCGCGGACGGTCGGGCGGACGCCCTTCCAGCGCATGCGGCCGGCCTTGCCCCAGTTGATGTTCGACTGCTCGGCGTTGCCGACCTCGCCGATCGTGGCGCGGCAGCGCGCGTCGACGTTGCGGATCTCGCCCGACGGCAGGCGGAGCTGCGCGTAGGGGCCGTCCTTGGCGACGAGGCGGACCGAGGTGCCGGCCGAGCGGGCGAGCTTGGCGCCGCCACCCGGCTTGATCTCGATGGCGTGGATGACCGTACCGGTCGGGATGTTGCGCAGCGGCAGGTTGTTGCCGGGCTTGATGTCGGCGCCCGAGCCCGACTCCACGACGTCGCCCTGCGAGAGCTTGTTCGGAGCCAGGATGTAGCGCTTGGTGCCGTCCACGAAGTGGAGCAGCGCGATGCGCGCCGTGCGGTTGGGGTCGTACTCGATGTGAGCGACCTTGGCGTTGATGCCGTCCTTGTCGTTCCGACGGAAGTCGATCAGACGGTACTGGCGCTTGTGGCCACCACCGATGTGACGCGTCGTGATGCGACCGGAGTTGTTGCGGCCACCGGTCTTGGACAGCGGGCGAAGGAGCGACTTCTCAGGCGTCGATCGGGTGATCTCGGCGAAGTCGGCAACGCTGGAGCCGCGGCGACCGGGGGTCGTGGGCTTGTACTTACGAATAGCCATTGTCTGTTTCCTCTACGCTTCTTCGGCTCAGCCGACGCTCGTGAAGATGTCGATGGAGCCGGACTTCAGCGTGACGATCGCGCGCTTGGTGTCCTTGCGCTTGCCGGCCCCGAACTTCGTGCGGCGGGTCTTGCCCTGACGGTTCAGCGTGTTGATCGACGCGACCTGGACACCGAAGATCTTCTCGATGGCGAGCTTGATCTCGGTCTTGTTGGAGCGCGGGTCGACGACGAAGGTGTACTTGCCCTCGTCGATCAGGCCGTAGGACTTCTCCGAGACCACCGGCGAGATGATGACGTCGCGGGGGTCCTTGTTGAACGCGGCGGACTGGCTCATGCGTTCACCTCTTCCTTCTTGGCGCCGGACTTCGAGGCGACGAACGCGTCGAGTGCGGCCTTCGTGAAGACGATGTCGTCGGAGACGAGCACGTCGTACGCGTTGAGCTGGTCGGACGGCAGGATGTGCACGAACGGCACGTTGCGGAGCGAGAGCTCGGCGATGAAGTCGTCGCGCTCGAGGACCACGAGGACGTTGCGCGACACCGAGAGGGCGTCGAGCAGGACGAGGACGTCCTTCGTCTTCGGGGTCTCGCCGAGGGCGAGGGACTCGACCACGTGCACGCGCGAGCCGCGGGCGCGGTCCGAGAGAGCACCGAGCAGAGCCGCGGCGATCATCTTCTTGGGGGTGCGCTGCGCGTAGCTGCGGGGGGTGGGTCCGTGGACCACGCCACCACCGGTCATGTGCGGGGCGCGGATCGAGCCCTGACGAGCGCGACCGGTTCCCTTCTGCTTGAACGGCTTGCGGCCGGCTCCCGAGACCTCGCCACGGTTCTTCGTGGAGTGGGTGCCCTGGCGCGCCGCGGCGAGCTGCGCCACGACGACCTGGTGGATCAGGGGGATGTTGGTCTGGACGTCGAAGAGCTCGGCGGGGAGCTCGAACGCACCCGACTTGTTGCCCTGGACGTCGATGATGTCGACAGAGGTAGCCATGGAACTACGCTCCCTTCACGGCGTTGCGAACGAACACGAGGCGACCGCGCGCACCGGGGACGGCGCCCTTGACGAGCAGCAGACCCTTCTCGGCGTCGACGGAGTGCACCTTGAGGTTGAGCACGGTGACGCGCTCGCCACCCATGCGACCGGCCATGCGCATGCCCTTGAAGACACGGCTGGGGGTCGAGGAGGCGCCGATGGAGCCGGGCTTGCGGTGGTTGCGGTGCGAACCGTGCGAAGCCGAGACGCCCTTGAAGTTGTGACGCTTCATGACACCGGCGAAGCCCTTGCCCTTGGAGGTGCCGACGACGTCGACCTTGGTGCCGGCTTCGAAGACGGCGTCCACGGTCAGCTCCTGGCCGGCCGAGTAGTCGGCGGCGTCGGAGGTGCGGACCTCGGTGAGGTGGCGGCGGGGGGTGACGCCCGCGGCGTCGAAGTGACCGGCGGCGGGCTTGTTCACCCTGCGCGGGTCGATCGCACCGGCGGCGAGCTGGACGGCGGTGTAGCCGTCCTTCTCCTCCGTGCGGACCTGGGTCACGACGTTGGGGCTGATCTCGATGACCGTGACGGGGACGAGCTTGTTGTTCTCGTCCCAGACCTGGGTCATGCCGAGCTTCGTGCCGAGGAGGCCCTTGCTGGTCTTCAGCGTGGGGGAAACAGTGACAGACATGGTGGCACTCCTCCTTAGAGCTTGATCTCGATGTTGACGTCGGCCGGGAGGTCGAGGCGCATCAGCGAGTCGACGGCCTTGGGCGTCGGGTCGATGATGTCGATGAGGCGCTTGTGGGTGCGCATCTCGAAGTGCTCGCGGCTGTCCTTGTACTTGTGGGGAGAACGGATCACGCAGACCACGTTCTTCTCGGTCGGAAGCGGCACGGGGCCGACGACCGTTGCACCGGCACGGGTCACCGTGTCGACGATCTTGCGCGCCGACGTGTCGATGACCTCGTGGTCGTACGACTTCAGTCGGATGCGGATCTTCTGTCCCGCCATGTGTGATCTCTCACTCTCTTGTTATTGCGTCGTACGCCACTCCCCCGGCCGGAGCCGGGCTCGTGTCGCATAGGACGCGCTCGCGAAGGAACATCCGGAGAACCGGAGGAAGTGCACCAGTGTTCTTCTGTCAAAAGCACCGCGCTCGAGGCGCTCTGAGAGCCGTGCAGAACGCACGACGCACGGAGAGCCCGTTGAGTTGTCGGTTGTTGTCGTTCTGCTACCCGCCGCCTCGACGTCGCACTCGCGGGGCCGCCCTCTCGGGTCGAGCCGCTGGGGCGCCGTCTCGGCACTGCCTGGCAGTGTTCCACCCCCTCGCAGCACGCTGCGCGGGCGGAAATTTTGAACTAGAAGAGTCTCTCACGGATCCAGCACCCGTGCAACCCGGGCGTGTCGCGGCGCGGAGGTCGGTGGCCGCGGACGTCCGGCCGCGGAATCCCGGGCCTCAGCGGGCCCGGCCGGCGCGGGCCGCTCACTCGAAGAGCAGTGCGCGCAGCGTCGTCTCGGCCGACCCGGGGCGGGACGGATCGATCGTCTCGCCCGCCCGAAAGTGATCGAGCACCCGCGGGTCGACGTAGCTCGCGCGAGCCACGGTCGGCGTGTTCCCGAGCACCTCGGACGCGTCCTTCATCGCCTGCGAGATCGCCCTCGTGCGCAGCCGCTGGGTGGGCTGCGGGCCCGCCTTCGCGAGGCTCAGCGCCGCGGCGACCGTGCCGTGCAGAGTGCGGAAGTCCTTCGCAGTGAAGTCGTCGCCGGCGCGCTCGCGCACGTAGTCGTTGATGTCGGCCGCGGAGACCGGGCGCCAGACGCGGCCGTCCTTCCAGGCCAGGAGCCGGGCGTTCGGGCCGCGGCGCTTCAGTGCCCGGACCACCCGGGCCAGGTCGTGGTCGAGGATCTCGCTCGTCCAGGCCTGGTGGCTCTTGCCGGGGAAGGCCAGTGCGACGCGATCGCCGTGCGTCGTCGCGTGCGAGCAGAGCAGCGTCGTGAGGCCGATGCTGCCGTGCTCCTTCGCGTACTGCTCGCTGCCGACCCGCAGCGAGCCGGTGTCGAGCATCCGGAAGCCGGTCGCCAGCGCGCGCTCGCGGGTGGGCCCGTCGTCGCGCAGGGCGATCGTCACCCGGCGGCGGGCACCGGGAAGGGCCTCCGCGAGCCGGAGCGCCCGGTCGAACTTGATCCGGTCCTTCTGCTCGCGCCAGGTCGGGTGGTAGATGTACTGCCGGCGGCCGGCACCGTCGACGCCCGTGGCCTGGATGTGCCCGTTGGGGTACGGCGCGATCCAGACCTCCTGCCAGGCCGGCGGGATGCCGAGGTGGTCGAAGCGGGCCCGCAACTCGGGGTCCGTGACCGTGGCGCCCTTGGGGTCGCGGTAGCTGAAGCCGGTACCGGAGCGGACCCGGCTGTAGCCGCGACCGCTCGAGTCGGTCCGGCGGAGTCGTTGAGTGAGCGGATCGGCCATCGACCCGACGATAGGGCGGGGGCTCCGGCACCGTCAGCGGGTTGACGGGCGCCCCCGGCCCTGCGCTACTCGTTGCCGAGGCGCTTGTCGGCCTGGCGCTTGAGGTCCTCGATGCGGTCGTCGTACTTGCCCTTGGTGAGGCGGCTCGCGATGTCGCCGGTCTTCTCGAGCACCTGGTCCGAGACGCCCTCCGCCTTCTCGCTGCGGAGCGTCTCCTGGACCTTCTTGCTGTTGAGCAGCTCGCCGGCCTGTCGTCCGAGCTTGCCGAAGTCCACCATGGTTCCTCCTTGATCCGTGCGGGCGGGGGGCCGCGCGAGCCTCAGTGTGGCGACACCGCCTGGACGAACGGTGCGGGACGCGCCGGGCAGATCAGAGAGCGAGGACGCGGGCCGCGGCATCGGCGAGGGCCCGGCCGTACGAGGGTCCGTGGCCGGCAGCGTGCACCGCGAGCGGATGGAGCTGGTGCAGCGGCACGCGATCGGCGGCGCCCGGGCGCAGCGGGTGGACCTCCTCGTAGCCGGCGAGGACGTCGTCGAGCCGGGGCAGCCCGAACAGCGCCAGCATCGCGAGGTCGGTCTCGCGGTGGCCGCCGTGCGCCGCCGGGTCGATCAGCACCGCGCCCTCGTCCGACCACAGCACGTTGCCGTTCCAGAGGTCGCCGTGCAGGCGCGCCGGGACGTCGTCGTCGTCGAAGGCTCCGGCCCGGACGAGGTCGAGGGCGCTCTCGACGGTGCGGGCATCCGCGCAGGACAGGTTCCCCGCCTCGAGGGCCGGGCGGAGGAAGGGCCGGACCCGCTGCTCCGCGTAGAAGCGGCCCCAGGAGTCCTCCGGAGTGCAGGGCATCGTGCGGCGTCCGATGAAGGCGGGGCCGGACCAGCCGGCCGGCGGCGCACCGAAGGCGGCGGCTCCCGCGTCGTGCGTGCGCGCGAGGGCGCCTCCGAAGCGCCGGGCGGCCTCCCGCGTCGGGCGGGCGGAGCGGATCTCCTCGAGCTCGATGCGGCCGGGCTCGACGAGCAGCACCTCGGCGCAGCGCGCTCCCCCGGCCTCCTCGGCCTCGGCCAGCCAGCGCAGTCCCGCCGCCTCCCACTCGAAGAACTGCGCGGGAGCGGACGGGTTCGTCTTCACGAAGGGCATGCCTCCCACGCTAGTCAGCCTCCGCCGAGCGGATCGAGACCGGGGCCGACCTGCACCGGGAACGACGAGAGGGGCCGCCCGCCGAAGCGGACGACCCCTCTCGAGAGATCAGTAGGAGAACCTACTTGACGATCTTGGTGACCGTTCCGGCACCCACGGTGCGGCCACCCTCACGGATGGCGAAGCCGAGGCCCTCCTCCATGGCGATCGGCTGGATCAGCGCGACCGTCATGTCGGTGGTGTCGCCGGGCATGACCATCTCGGTGCCCTCGGGCAGCGTGATGACGCCGGTGACGTCGGTGGTGCGGAAGTAGAACTGGGGGCGGTAGTTCCCGTAGAACGGGTTGTGACGCCCACCCTCGTCCTTGGACAGGATGTACGCGGTGCCCTCGAAGTCCGTGTGCGGCGTGACCGAACCCGGCTTGACGACGACCTGGCCGCGCTCGACGTCCTCGCGCTTGGTGCCGCGGAGGAGCAGACCGCAGTTCTCGCCGGCCCAGGCCTCGTCGAGCTGCTTGTGGAACATCTCGATGCCGGTGACCGTGGTCTTCTGCGTCGGGCGGATGCCGACGATCTCGACCTCGGAGTTCAGCGAGAGGGTGCCGCGCTCGGCGCGACCGGTGACGACGGTTCCACGACCGGTGATCGTGAAGACGTCCTCGATCGGCATGAGGAACGGCTTGTCCTTGTCGCGGATCGGGTCCGGGACGGAGGCGTCGACGGCGTCCATGAGGTCGAGGATGGACTGGGTCCACGCCTCGTCGCCCTCGAGGGCCTTGAGGCCGGAGACGCGGACCACGGGGGCGTCGTCGCCGGGGAAGCCCTGCGAGGACAGCAGCTCGCGGACCTCGAGCTCGACGAGCTCGAGGATCTCCTCGTCGTCCACCATGTCGGCCTTGTTCAGGGCGACGAGGAGGTACGGCACGCCGACCTGCTTGGCGAGGAGGACGTGCTCACGGGTCTGAGCCATCGGGCCGTCGGTGGCGGCGACCACGAGGATCGCGCCGTCCATCTGAGCCGCGCCGGTGATCATGTTCTTGATGTAGTCGGCGTGACCGGGGGCGTCGACGTGCGCGTAGTGGCGCTTCGGCGTCTCGTACTCGACGTGCGAGATGTTGATCGTGATGCCGCGCTGGCGCTCCTCGGGAGCGGAGTCGATCGACGCGAAGTCACGCTGGACGTTGGTCGCGGACGGGTACTTGTCCGCCAGAACCTTCGAGATCGCCGCGGTGAGGGTGGTCTTTCCGTGGTCGACGTGACCGATGGTTCCGATGTTGACGTGCGGCTTGGTCCGCTCGAACTTGGCCTTAGCCACTGTGGGTCCTCCTCAGGACTTAGGTGCAAGCATCCGCATCCGACGCCGCACGGGGCGGCACGAGGACAGGAGGACTTGCGGGGGTTTTGTGTAGGTATGTTACCGGCAGTGGTCGCGCGGGCCATCCGATGAGGATCCGAGGCGCGCAGAACGCGGCAGCAAACCCGCACGACACTACCAGGCCCGCCGCGGTTCCGCAGAACCGCGGCGGGGGTGGGACGAGTGCTACTCGCCCTTGTTCTTCTGGACGATCTCCTCGGCGACAGCCTTGGGGACCTCGGCGTAGGTCTCGAACGTCATCGAGTAGACCGCGCGGCCCGAGGTCTTCGAGCGCAGGTCGCCGATGTAGCCGAACATCTCGGACAGCGGGACGTTGGCCTTGATGACCTTGACGCCCGCGGCGTCCTCCATCGACTGGATCATCCCGCGACGCGAGTTGAGGTCGCCGATGACGTCGCCCATGTACTCCTCGGGCGTGCGGACCTCGACGGCCATCAGCGGCTCGAGGAGGACCGGCTGCGCCTTGCGCGAGGCCTCCTTGAACGCGATGGAGCCGGCGATCTTGAACGCCATCTCCGAGGAGTCGACGTCGTGCGCCGCGCCGTCGGTCAGGGTCGCCTTGATGCCCACCATGGGGTAGCCGGCGAGGACGCCGACCAGCATGGCGTCGCGGATGCCCGCGTCGACCGAGGGGATGTACTCGCGGGGGACGCGACCACCGGTGACGCCGTTGACGAACTCGTAGGTCTTGTCGGCCTCGACCTCCATCGGCTCGATGGAGATCTGGACCTTCGCGAACTGGCCCGAGCCACCCGTCTGCTTCTTGTGGGTGTAGTCGTACTTCTCGACCGTGCGGCGGATCGTCTCGCGGTAGGCCACCTGCGGCTTGCCGACGTTGGCCTCGACGTTGAACTCGCGCTTCATGCGGTCCACCAGGATGTCGAGGTGCAGCTCGCCCATTCCCTTGATGACCGTCTGACCGGTCTCCTGGTTCTGCTCGGTGCGGAAGGTGGGGTCCTCCTCCGCGAGCTTCTGGATCGCGGTGCCGAGCTTCTCCTGGTCGGCCTTCGTCTTGGGCTCGATGGCGACCTCGATGACGGGCTCCGGGAAGGTCATCGACTCGAGCACGACCTGCGCGGTCGGGTCGCTCAGGGTGTCACCGGTGGTGGTGTCCTTGAGGCCGATGACGGCGTAGATGTGGCCGGCGGTGACCGAGTCGACCGGGTTCTCCTTGTTGGAGTGCATCTGGAAGATCTTGCCGATGCGCTCCTTCTTGCCCTTGGTCGAGTTGATGACCTGGGCGCCGGAGTCGAGCTTGCCCGAGTAGACGCGGACATAGGTGAGGCGACCGAAGAACGGGTGCACCGCGACCTTGAACGCGAGCGCCGAGAAGGGCTCGGTCGAGTCCGCGTGGCGCATGATGACCTTCTCCTCGTCGCGGACGTCGTGCGCCTCGATGGCGGGGACGTCGAGCGGGGAGGGGAGGTAGTCGACGACCGCGTCGAGCATCGGCTGGACGCCGCGGTTCTTGAACGCGGAGCCGCAGAGCACGGGGTAGATGTCCGAGTTGACGGTCAGCTTGCGGATGGCGCCCTTGATCTCGGCGACCGTGAGCTCCTCACCGCCGAAGTACTTCTCGAGCAGCTCGTCGGAGGTCTCCGCAACGGTCTCGAGCAGCTTCTCGCGGTACTCGGCGGCCTTGTCGGCCAGGTCCGCGGGGATCTCCTCGATCTCGTACTTCGCGCCGAGCGCGACGTCACCCTTCGAGTCGCCGCGCCAGGTGAGCGCGCGCATCTCGACGAGGTCGACGACGCCCTCGAAGCTGGACTCCGCGCCGATGGGCAGCTGGATGACCAGCGGCTTGGCGCCGAGGCGGTTGATGATCGTGTCGACGGTGAAGTAGAAGTCGGCGCCGAGCTTGTCCATCTTGTTGACGAAGCAGATGCGCGGGACGTCGTACTTGTCGGCCTGACGCCAGACGGTCTCGGACTGGGGCTCGACGCCCTCCTTGCCGTCGAAGACGGCGACGGCGCCGTCGAGGACGCGCAGCGAGCGCTCGACCTCGACCGTGAAGTCGACGTGACCGGGGGTGTCGATGATGTTGATCTGGTTCTTGTTCCAGAAGCACGTCGTCGCGGCGGACGTGATCGTGATGCCGCGCTCCTGCTCCTGCGCCATCCAGTCCATCGTGGCGGCGCCGTCGTGGACCTCACCGATCTTGTGCGTGATACCCGTGTAGAACAGGATGCGCTCGGTGGTGGTGGTCTTGCCGGCATCGATGTGGGCCATGATGCCGATGTTGCGGACCTTGTTCAGGTCGGTGAGCACATCTTGTGCCACGGAGTTCCTCCGATAGGTGATGGAGCCAGCGCAACGGGTTCATGGCCGATCGGCTGGGATCGTGATGGTGGCGGTCGCCCGTCCACGCCGGATCCGAGGATCCGCCGCCGGGTCCGGGACCGCGGCGCGCGCACTGAGGCGCGCGCCGCGGGACCGGGGGTCGCGCTCGCCGGGGGCGGGCGCGGGGTGCGCTACCAGCGGTAGTGCGCGAAGGCCTTGTTCGACTCGGCCATCTTGTGGGTGTCCTCGCGACGCTTGACAGCGGCGCCCAGACCGTTCGACGCGTCGAGGATCTCGTTCATGAGACGCTCGGTCATCGTCTTCTCGCGACGGGCCTTCGCGTAGCTGGTGAGCCAGCGGAGGGCGAGGGTGTTGGCGCGGTGCGGCTTGACCTCGACGGGGACCTGGTAGGTCGAGCCGCCGACGCGGCGGCTGCGGACCTCGAGGGTCGGACGGACGTTGTCGAGCGCCTTCTTGAGCGTGACGACGGCGTCCTGGCCGTTCTTGGTCGAGACCCCCTCGAGCGCGCCGTAGACGATGCGCTCGGCGAGGCCCTTCTTGCCGTCCAGGAGGATCTTGTTCACGAGCTGGCTGACGACCGGGGCGCCGTAGACGGGGTCTGCGACGACGGGGCGCTTAGGAGCGGGTCCCTTACGAGGCATTACTTCTTCTCCATCTTCGCGCCGTACCGGCTGCGAGCCTGCTTGCGGTTCTTGACGGCCTGGGTGTCCAGGGCGCCGCGAACGATCTTGTAGCGGACACCGGGGAGGTCCTTCACACGACCGCCGCGGACGAGCACCATCGAGTGCTCCTGGAGGTTGTGGCCCTCACCGGGGATGTAGGCCGTGACCTCGGTGCCGTTGGAGAGCTTCACGCGGGCCACCTTGCGGAGGGCCGAGTTCGGCTTCTTGGGCGTGGTCGTGTAGACGCGCGTGCAGACGCCGCGCTGCTGGGGGTTGGCCTTCAGGGCGGGCGCCTTGGTCTTGGTGACCTTCGGCGTGCGTCCCTTTCGGACCAACTGCTGAATCGTTGGCACTGATTTGCTCCTTGAATGCTGCACGGTGACAGCGGATCGATGGTCGACATTCGGCCTGCCCGTCTCCGGGACGGCCGAGTTCATCTGGACCCGACTCCCTCTCGGCCCCGACGAGCGGAGACCTGGAGGAGGAGGGGTATGCCGTGGGGGCCGCCCGATCGGACGAACCCGCGGGTCCTCGCGGACCCGGTGGAGCGAAGCGCGGCACTGCGCCGGCCCGGAGGCACGACACGAGCGCACGACAAAGCGCACACCCGAAGAATATTACGGGGAGTGACGGGGGCGGTCAACCGGACGGCGTTCGCCTGGGAGAGAACGCCGCCCGGGAGCCTCACTCGCGCTCGTCGCCCTCCCAGCCCCAGTGCGGGGTCCCGCCGCCGGCGTCGCGGCGGGCGAGCATCGCGAGGAAGAGGATCTGCACCGCTCCGGCCAGCACGCCCGCGGCGATCGCGAAGGGCGTCGCGGCGTGGTCGACGACGAAGCGGAGGATGGCGCCCGGCTCCCCCAGGCCCAGGCCGTAGATCGCGCCGCCGACCAGGAGGAAGAGCGCGTAGACGACGACCGCCGTCAGCAGCGAGGGGCCGACGAGACGGCTGACGCCGGGCCGGGCGGCGAGTGTGATCATCGAGACGAGGACGGCGAGGACGCAGACCGCCACCACGACCGGGCCGAGGATCGGGCCGGCGTCGCGCTCGGGGACGACGTCCTGGTCCAGCAGCAGGCTGAGCACGCCGAACGCGCAGACCACGAGGGCGAGGTAGAGGAAGGACGCGAACGCCGCGAGGGCGATGCCGTAGCCGAGCCCGGCGCCGCGGCCCTGCTCCCCCGGGCCGGCGGCCGTCACGACTGCGCGGCGGCGTCGCGCTCGGCGTTGCGGCGCTTCACCCCGCGCGCCCGGCCGGCGATGAGGCTCCCGCCCCAGACGCTGACCTCCCGGGCGAGCACTGCGGCCGCGGCGACGGCGAGGAGGGTCGCGGGGTCGCGGAGGAAGTCGACGACGGCGGTGCGGTCCTGCGGCACGGCGAAGCCGCCGACCGCGGACCAGGCGCCGACGAGGGCCGCCGCGCCGGCGAGCAGGGCGACGAAGAAGCCGCCGAGGACGTAGGCCCACCAGCCCGCGCGGTTGACGGCAAGGACGATCAGGGCGAGGCCGACGAAGAAGGCGGCCACCGGGAGGAGGAAGACGGCCGTGGGGCCCTGCGCGAGCGCGATGGACGCGGGGTCGCCCGCGACGGCGTCGATCAGCACGCGGATCGCGGTGAGGGCGACGAGGTACAGGGCGGCGAAGACCGCGGTGGTGAGCAGGGCGATGGCCAGGCCGGCGAGGCGGTTGCCCTTCCGGCGGGCGGGCTCCGGCTCCGGCTCGACGGAGCCGAGCGGGGACGGCGACGCGGGCTGCGCCTCCTGCACGGCGGTGGCGCCGGTCGCGGGACGTCGGCCGCCCGGCTCCGGCTCGGGCCAGACGTACTCCCGGGTCGGCTCGGTCCCGTCGCCCGTCGTCGGCATCCGCGTGGTCTCGGCTTCGCTGTTCCCCGTCACTCCGACAGCTTAGGCACGGGTCCGCGCGGGTCGAGCGACCGCCGCGCCCACCCCGGGACGGGGGACGCCGCCGCGGGCCGGTGGACGCCTCTGCGGGCCGGTGCGCTACTCGAGCGGGTGCAGCAGGCGGTGCAGGAACTGCCGGGTGCGCGGCTCCTGCGGCTCGCGGAGGATCTGCGCAGGGGCGCCGCGCTCGACGACCACGCCGTCGGCCATGAAGACGACCTCGGAGGCGACCTGCCGGGCGAACTCCAGTTCGTGCGTGACGACGAGCATCGTCCAGCCCTCGCCCGCCAGCTCGCGCATCAGCGAGAGGACGTCGCCGACCAGCTCGGGGTCGAGCGCCGACGTCGGCTCGTCGAAGAGCAGCAGGTCGGGCCGGAGCGCGAGGGCGCGGACGATGCCGACCCGCTGCTGCTGGCCGCCGGAGAGCTCGAAGGGGTAGGCGCCGCCGCGGCCGCCGAGACCGACGCGCTCGAGCAGCGCCTCCGCCTCCGGGACCACCTCGGACGCCGGGCGGCGCTGCACGCGGAGCGGGCCCTCCGTGACGTTCTGCAGGACGGTGAGGTGCGGGAAGAGATTGAAGTGCTGGAAGACCATCGCCGAGCGGTCGCGCAGCGCGGTGAGCGCGCGCTTGCCGACCGGCCCGCCGAAGTCGAGCACCGAGCCGTCCGCGAGCTCGAGGACGCCGCCGTCGGGGACCTCGAGGCTGTTCAGCGAGCGCAGCACCGTCGTCTTGCCCGAGCCGGACGGGCCGATCAGCGCGATGACCTGGCCGCGGCGGATCTCGAGGTCGATGCCGCGGAGGACCTCGACGCCGCTGAAGGACTTGCGCAGCCCCGTGGCGCGGAGGACGGGCCGCTCGCCGTCGGCGGGGCGGCCTGCGGTGCCGGAGGAGGCGTCAACGGGCGACATAGCGGTCCAATCGCTTCTCGAGGAGGCTCTGGCCGCTGGAGAGGACGAGGCAGATGAGCCAGTAGATGAGGGCGGCCTCGAGGTAGAGCAGCATGAACTCGCTCGAGGCGGTGGCGATCTTCTGCGCCTGGCGGAAGAGCTCGGTCACCAGGATCAGCGAGGCGAGCGAGGTGTCCTTGACCAGCGAGATGAACGTGTTGGAGAGCGGCGGCACCGAGACGCGCGCGGCCTGCGGCAGGATGATCCGCCGCAGCGCGAGTCCGCGGCCCATGCCGATGGTGTGCGCCGCCTCCCACTGCCCCTTGGGCACGCTGAGGATCGCGGCGCGGATGACCTCTGCCGCGTAGCCGCCGACGTTCAGGGCGAAGGCGATGATCGCGCTCGGCCAGGGGTCGATCTTGACGCCCAGGCTGGGCAGGCCGTAGAAGATCACGAAGAGCTGCACCAGGAGCGGGGTGCCGCGGATCACGGAGATGTAGGCCCGGGCGATCCAGGACAGGACCTTCACTCGCGAGAGGCGCATCAGCGCGACGGCCAGCGCGAGGGCCAGGCCGAGCACGAAGCTCGACAGCGCCAGCGGGATCGTGCCGACGATGCCGCCCGACAGGATCGGCCAGAACGACCTGAAGAACAGTTCCATCTTGTCTTCTCCCGCCGGAGGCGGGAGAAGACCGCGGTCGGCATTTCGAGGTGGATGCGTGGGGCAGAGCGGGTCGCGTCCGCTTCCGAGAAATGCTGGCACGCATTTCTCGGGGCCGCTCGGCCTTGCGAAGCGGGGGTGTCGGCCGACCCATGCTGGTCGAGCAGCCCCGGAGGGACGGATCGAGACCCACTGTGTCCGAGACGGTGGTCGGCGGACTCGCGTCTCGGTGACGGAGGATCTCGATACGCCCGCTGCGCGGGCTACTCGATCAGCATGGTGCAGCCGGCAGCCGGATGCGGCGACCAGCGCCGCAGGCGTCCTTCTTGCTGGTCGAGAAGCCCCGAAGGGGCGTATCGAGACCCGCCGCCGGAGGCGTGGCTACTGGGAGACGTCGGCGCCGAAGTAGCGCTCGGAGATGGAGGCGAGGGTGCCGTCGGCCCGCAGCTCGTCGAGGGCGCCGTCGACCGCGGCGACGAGGTCGTCCGAGCCCTTCGGGAAGGTGAAGGCGCTGGAGGAGCTGTCGTCGGTCGTCACGGCGACCTTGAGGCCAGCGGCCTGGTCGGGGTAGGTCGTCGACCAGTCCAGCCAGGTGAGGCGGTCGTTGAGGGTCGCGTCCACGCGGCCCTGCTCGACGAGGGCGACGGCCTGGGCCCAGCCCTCGACGCCCTCGACGGTCGCGCCGCTGTCCTGCGCGAGCGTGTACCAGTTGCTCGAGAGCGACTGCGCGGTGGTCTTGCCGGAGAGCGAGTCGAGCGAGGTGATCTCGGTGTCGTCGGCCGGCACGACGACCACGCCGGGGCTCACCGAGTACGGCTCGGAGAAGTCGTACTTCGCGCTGCGCTCGTCGTTGATCGAGACCTGGTTGGCGATCACGTCGAAGCGGCCGCCGTCCAGACCCGCGAACATCGCGTCCCACTGGGTCTCCTCGAACTCCGGCTCGACGCCGAGCTTCTCGGCGACCGCGGTGATCACCTCGACGTCGTAGCCGGTGAGGTCGCCCGTGCCGCCGTCGGCGTGGAAGGAGAACGGGGAGTAGGTGCCCTCGGTGCCGATGGTCAGCTTCCCGGACTCCTCGACCTCGGCGAGCGTCAGCCCGGAGGCGGTCGAGGCGGTGCTGTCGTCGCTGGAGCCGGAGACCACGTCGTCGGTGGAGGCGGGGGCGCAGCCGGCCAGGACGAGGGCGGCGGCGGCCGCGGTCGTGCCGAGCAGGACGCGCAGCGAGGTGCGGGCGGGGAGGAGCGTCACAGTGTCTTTCCTTCGGTGCATCGCGGTGTCTCACGACCGGATCGGCCGGAGCCGCGCACGGTTCGGTGGGGTGGGGAGGAGCGGACGGCGATCGATCGCACGCGTCCGCACCCTCCACCCAACCAGCGGGAGGGGGACCCCTATTCCCGGATGTCGCCGTGTGACGCCGGCCGGACACCGAGATCCGCGAGGAACGACTCCGCGCCGGCGACCTCGTCCGCCGTCAGACCGGCGGCCGCCTCGGGCACGATCAGGTGGAAGGGGGTCTCCTGCTCGCGCGCCCAGTCGACGGCGTCGCCGCGGAGGTTGTCGTCGATCCAGACGACGGCGTCGATCGCGACCCTCTCCCGTGCCTGCTCGAGCCAGACGGCGACGGGCTGCAGCTTGCCGGTCTGCTCGGGGAAGCGCGGGTCGCGAGGGAGTCCGCCGCCGAAGACGATCGCCTCGGTGCCGGCCGGCAGACCGAGATCGTCCGCGAGCACCGAGGTGAGCTTCGGCGGCCAGGTGGTGGCCCAGACGATCGTGCCGACGGCGGCGAGGCGGCGCACCAGGTCCTCGCGCTCGGGC
Source organism: Rathayibacter sp. VKM Ac-2928 (assembly GCF_022815545.1). NCBI lineage: Bacteria > Bacillati > Actinomycetota > Actinomycetes > Micrococcales > Microbacteriaceae > Rathayibacter > Rathayibacter sp. VKM Ac-2928. The sequence goes on along the minus strand of NZ_JALGRU010000001.1, from coordinate 391,627 downwards.
TCGAGCATCAGCCGGTGGCCGCCCGCCGCGCGGTCGCTCGAGACGGACGGGTTCAGGACGCCGTCGACGTCGAGCAGGATGAGGGCGGCCATGGCTGCAACCGTAGCCGCGGCCGCGGTCCGGCGCGAGGCGGGAGCTCCCGCTAGCGTGGGCGGGTGCCCCCCTCCGCCCGTCTCCCCGGTGGGGCCCTGGTCTCGCTCGAGCCCGACCCGATCCGCGAGGGCTCGCTGGTGCTGGAGATCGACGGCTCGGAGCAGTCCCTGATCGACCTCCGCGCGCCCGAGCAGCTCGGCCTCGAGTACCTGGCGCGGCTCGGCTCCGCGGTCGACGCGCTCGCGCCGCCGGGCGTCCCGGTGACGGTCCTCCACCTCGGCGCCGGGGCGCTGGCTCTGGCGCGCCATGTCGCCGCGACCCGGCCGGGCTCCGAGCAGACGGTCGTCGAGCGCGCCGCCGGGCTGGTCGAGTTCGTGCTGGCGCACGCACCGCTCCCCACCGGGACGCGGCTGCGCAGCGTCACCGCGGACGCCGCCGGACCCCTCGCCGTGCCGCGGGCCGACCTCGTCGTGCTGGACGTCTACGACGGCGACGAGATCCCGGAGCCCTTCTACCGCGCCGAGGTGCTCGGCGGTCTCGCCGGGCTGGTCGAGGAGGGCGGCCTGCTCGCGGTCAACGTCGCCGACGACGCCGATCACCGGCGCCTGCGGCGGCTCCGGCGGGAGGTGCAGCGCGTGCTGCCGGTGGTCGCCGCCGTCGGTCCGCTCAGCTACGCCGAGGGGCGCGGGAGCGGCAACGCGATCCTGCTCGCCTCACGAGGCGACCTCGCCTCGCACGCCGCCGCCCGTCTCCTGCAGGCCGGGCCGCACCCGGTCGCGGCCGTTGCGGATCGCGACGTCGTGCCCGTCGAGGTGGCGGTAGAAGTCGACCCGTGACTCCAGCGCGATGCCGGCGTCGAGGTACTTGGCCTTGATCCGCTTGATGTAGGTGCGCACGGTGTGCTCGGCGATCCGCATGTCGAGGGCGACGTCCTTGACCGCCGTGCCGGACCCGTAGGAGCGCATGACGCGGCTCTCCTGCCGGCTGAGCACGGGCCGGCGGTGCTCGCCGGCGGCGAGGAAGCGGTGCCGGGCCGCTTCCGAGATCCAGGAGCGGCCGGACGCGACCGACACCAGGGCCGCGACGAGCTCGCCCGGCTCGTCGCCCTTCCAGACGAAGGCGGTGCGCTCGAGGCGGAGCACGGCGCGGACGGCCTCGAGCGAGTCCGACGCGGACAGCACCACCAGGCCGCGATGCCGCGCGCTGACCTCCGCGAGCGTGCTGGTCAGCACCTCGGGCGCGACCCGGTCGAGGTCCAGGACCGCGATCGTGTCCGCCTCGGCGGCGTCCGGGTCCGCGACACTCAGGTGCGGGAGGACGTCGACGAGGAGCGCCGCGAGAGCCGCGCGCTCGATGGACAGACCGCTCACCACGGTCACAGCGAACTTCTCGAATTCCGCCACGGAAACCCCTTGCGAGGACGGTCGGGTCCGTCCTGGATCGAACCGTAGCGAAAGGAGGACCGGCCGAGCCACGCACGGGACATTCCGTCCCGACGACCATCAGCGCATCTCCGCCGACCGCGGAACCCCCTCCTTGCTCGCGCCCCGCCCAGGAGGGCTAGTCTCCGTGACGATGAACGACTCCGACGAGACCGCCCTCCGCTCGACCCGGATCCCCGCCGACCAGGTGCGGGCCCGGATGCTCCGCGCCGCCCGCGAGGTCATCTCGGCCCACGGTCTCACGGTCGGCTTCGCCCATCTGCCGATGGAGGAGTACATCCGCCTGGCCGCCGTGCCGCGCAGCTCGGTCTACCGGATCTGGAGCACGCGGGAGGAGTTCGTCGCCGACCTCATCGGCGAGATCTTCGTCGCGGACCGCTTCGCCGACGGCGCGGATCCCGACGCCCAGCGGGCGATGACCGAGGTCTACGAGCGCTCCTCCGCCCACCTCGGCACCGCGGTGGGCCGCCGTCAGGTGGCCTGGGAGATGATCCGCATCGGTGCGAACTCCAGCGTGGAGACCCTTCGCGCCTCCGTCGACTGGTCCTCCTACAACGCGCTGCTGGCGTGCACCTTCTCGATGGAGGAGGGGCCCGCGCGCGAGGCGGTGCGCGCCACCGCCCGCCGGCTCGAGACCATGCTCAGCCAGCGGCTGCGCGACTACTACCAGGACGTCCTGGACCAGTTCAGCGCCTCGCTCCGGCCCGGCTTCACCACGCTCCAGCTCGCGCACCTCACCGCGATCGTCACGGACGGGCTGGTGCACCGCGGGCGACTGCTCGACGACGAGCTCGACGCCGTCGTCACGGCGCCCGGCCTGGACGACGAGCCCGTCGAGTGGAGCCTCACCGCCTGGACGATCCGCTCGATCGTCGACGGGATGCTCGAGCCGGTCGCCGAGGACGAGCCTCCCGCCGACCGCTAGAGCGCGGCGTCCGCCGCCGGTGCGGACCGGGTGGGCGCGGGCGCGGGCGGCACGGGCTCGCAGAACCCGTCGATCAGCATCAGCGTGCCCGCCACCACGAGCGAGGGCGAGTCCGGCCGACCCGGATCGATCGGTCCGGTCACCAGCTCGGGCGCGGCGATCCGGGCGACGCAGAGTCCCTCGACGAACGAGGAGATGGCGGAGGCGAGCACGGCGTACTCCTCCTCCCGCCCCGAGCGCAGGCGCAGGCCCGCCTCGGCGAGGGTGTGCCGGTAGTACTTCGCCATGTTCTCGATGAAGTGCACCTGGCGCGAGTGCAGGGCCTCGTGGATCGCGACGCGGGCCGACTCCGAGTGCGAGTCGACCGCGCCGATCAGGGCGACGAAGTTGCGCCAGTGCTGCGAGGCGAACACGTTGTCGTAGTTGGCCTCGATCGCGACGGTGAGCGAGGCGACGAGGATCTCGCGCATCTGCTCGGGAGTCGGCTGCTCGGCGAGGCGGCGGTGCAGGTAGGCGTCCCCCGCGGTGAGCGAGGTGGGGTCGAGCCGGGCCGTGAGGATCCGCTCGGGGATCGCCGCGACCAGCTCGTCGTAGAACGCCTGGCGGGTGGGCCAGATCCGGTAGACCGTGCTGCGCGGCACTCCGGCGGAGCGGATGACGTCCTCGAGCGGCAGGTGCGAGACGCCGACGCGCAGGCCCTCCGCGCGGACGACCGCGAGGGCGGCGTCGAGGAGCCGGGTCCGGACCTGCTCGCGGCTGAATCGGGCCGGTCGCGGCGGGACCTCGGGCGGGGTGTCGGTGCCCATCGTGCCTCCGGAGGCGGGTGAGCGGGGCGGCTTCGGCGTCCCCGGTGCCCCCGAGCGTAGACGATCGCCGACAGTCGTCGCGCACATCGGCTACTCGGGAGGTCACAGAGGCAGCCGGACGCGCGGGACGGGCGCGGCTCGCGCTCGGCGTGCGAGCCGCGCGAGCCGCGCTGCCTGTCCCCCAGGCGGCCGCCCCTTCGGCCGATCTCGACCGTAGGCGCTCGATCAGGGCCGCGTCAAAACTCCGGACATCATGTCCCGCCGGTCAGGGGCGGAAGGGGCGGCGAGGCTCGTCCGACGGCGGCAGGAGGTGCTGCCCGGCGCGCACGGCGCCGAGGCGCGGAATGTCGAGCTCGTCCGCCACCGCACCGGCGACCTCCGCCTCGGCGTGGCCGGCGAGCTCGACGTTGCGCATCAGCTTGGCGTGGTGGCAGGGGCTGGCGTCGATGGCGACCACCATCGCCGAGAAGCGCAGCGCATCGCCCAGCCGCGCCATCGGGTTCAGCTCCGCGAGCACCGACGGGACGTCCGGCATCGACAGCAGCGTGTAGTAGCAGGTCGACACGACGTAGTCGTCGACGCCCGCCTCGGCCGACGGCGGCGCGACGATGATGTCGCCGAGCGACACCGAGCCCGTCCGCGACCCCAGGACCGAGGCGATGGTCACGCGGATGTCGCCGGCGAGCGAGACCACGCGGACGCTCTCCGGCCACGGCGGCAGGGCCGCGAGCTGCGTGGAGCCGGTGCGCAGGGCGATCCCCGCCTGCGAGGACAGCGCGTCGATCATGGGCATGCCCGTGCACTCCCCCGCGTTGCCCGCGTCCTCCGAGGCCGCCGCGCCGCACGAGGCGAGCAGCGCCGAGATGCCGAGGCGCGACTGCGGCTCGAGTCCGCCGACCACCGCGGGGCTGACCGTGCCGGTCGAGTCGATGATCTGCCCGAGGCGGAGGGCGAGGTCCGAGCCGGTGTTGGGCGTGCCGAAGGTGACGACCTCGCGCACCATCGACTCCACCGGCACTCCGTCGACGCTCTGGCTGAGGGCCTGGCGCGCGGCGAGGCCGCCCATCGAGTGGGCGACGACGACGGCCCGGTGGCCGGTCGCCGCCGTGAGGCAGGCGATCGAGGAGGCCAGGGCGTCGGCGATGCCGGGATCGGTCACCCAGCGGGCCGCCAGATCGCGGTAGTCGAAGGTGTAGACGACGGCGCCCTCGGTGTCCTGGAACGCGCCGATGAGCGAGCGCTGGGAGGTGGTGACCGGCTGGTCGACGCCGTTGGTGGCGACCAGGTCGACCAGGTGCGAGAAGGCGCCCGTGCGCGACTCGTCGTGCGTCGCGGTGCCGAGCCAGCCGTGCAGCACCAGGATCGGCACCAGCGAGGCCGCCGCCGTGGACTCGACGTCGTCGCCCGGGAGGACCGGGGCGAGCTCGGCGATGCCGCAGGTCGCCGGCGGAGGGGCGGTGGCTGCCGCCGCGGCGGCCGCGGTGCCCGACGGTACGACGACGGCACCGACCACCACGAGAAGGGCGGCCAGCACGGCGATCAGGACTCTCATCCGCACGTTTCCTCACCGCCGCGACCCCTGCTGAGCGGGTTCAGGGGATCGACCGGACGAACGTCCCAGAAGTCAATCACCCCGGGGCCCCCGTTCGGGCTCGCTGTCGGGAATCGACGGACCCCCAGTCAGGGTGCCCTTACCGCGCGCCGCGCGAGGCCGCCGTCCCGCGTCGTCCTGCCCTCACGGTGCCGCGGACGACGAAGGGCCCCGCCGGTCTCCCGGCGGGGCCCTTCGTCACTCAGACCGTGCTCAGCTGTAGTTGCCGGGCTCGTAGCCGTCGCTCGAGAACGAGTCGAAGTCGACGAACGAGAGGTCCGCGTCGCTGAACGCGGCGTCGTCGGCGAAGATGCGGTTGGGGTACCGCTCGGCCTTCGCCTCCTCCGTCGCCTCGACCGACACGTTCCGGTAGCGGGGCAGACCCGTTCCGGCCGGGATCAGCTTTCCGATGATCACGTTCTCCTTGAGGCCCATCAGCGGGTCGCGCTTGCCCTCCATGGCCGCCTGCGTCAGGACGCGGGTGGTCTCCTGGAAGGACGCGGCCGACAGCCACGACTCGGTCGCGAGCGAGGCCTTGGTGATGCCCATGACCTCCTGGCGGGCGGACGCGGTCCGCTTGCCCTCGGTCAGAGCCGCACGGTTGACCTCGCTGTAGCGCGAGCGGTCGACGAGCTCACCCGGCAGCAGGTCGGTGTCGCCGTGGTCGACGACGGTGACCTTGCGGAGCATCTGCCGGACGATGACCTCGATGTGCTTGTCGTGGATCGGGACGCCCTGCGAGCGGTAGACGCCCTGGACGCCGCCGACGAGGTGCTTCTGGACCTCGCGGACGCCCAGCACGCGCAGGACCTCCTTGGGGTCGACCGTTCCCACGTGCAGCTGCTGACCGAGCACGACCGACTGGCCGTCCTCGACGAGGAGCTGCGAGCGCTTGAGCACCGGGTAGATGACCGCCTCGTCGCCGTTGTCCGGCTGGAGGATGACCCGGCGGGCCCGGTCGGTGTCCTCGATCGTGATGCGACCGGCGGCCTCCGCGATCGGCGACGCACCCTTGGGGGTGCGGGCCTCGAAGAGCTCCTGCACGCGGGGCAGACCCTGCGTGATGTCGTCGGCCGAGGCCGATCCACCGGTGTGGAAGGTGCGCATCGTGAGCTGCGTGCCGGGCTCGCCGATCGACTGGGCCGCGATGATGCCGACGGCCTCTCCGATGTCGACGAGCTTGCCGGTGGCGAGCGAGCGGCCGTAGCAGGCCGCGCAGACGCCGACGGCCGACTCGCAGGTCAGGACCGAGCGCACCTTGATGTGACGCACCTCGGCACCGACGAGCTTCTCGATGAGGACGTCGCCGACGTCCTCGCCGGCCTCGGCCACGACCTCGCCGGCCTCGTTCGTCGCCGCGGTGGCGAGCGAGCGGGCGTAGACGGAGTTCTCGACGTTCGAGTCCTGGATCCAGGCGCCGGTGGCGTCCTGGAGCATGATCGGCAGGTCGAGGCCCTTGGTCGTGCCGCAGTCGTCCTCGCGGATGATGACGTCCTGCGAGACGTCGACGAGTCGACGCGTCAGGTAGCCCGAGTCCGCGGTGCGGAGCGCGGTGTCGGCCAGGCCCTTGCGGGCACCGTGCGTGGCGATGAAGTACTCGGCGACCGACAGTCCCTCGCGGTACGAGGAGATGATCGGTCGGGCGATGATCTCGCCCTTCGGGTTGTTCACCAGACCGCGCATGCCGGCGATGTTGCGCACCTGCAGCCAGTTTCCACGGGCACCGGAGGTGACCATGCGGTTGATCGTGTTGTCGATCGGGAAGTTCGCGCGCATCGCCTTGGCGACCTCGTCGGTCGCCTCGGTCCAGATCTTCACGAGCTCCTGGCGGCGCTCCGCCTGGGTGGTCAGACCCTTGTCGTACTCGGACTCGACCTTGGCCGCCTTCTTCTCGTAGCCCGCGATGATGACGGGCTTCGAGGGCGGGGTGAGGATGTCCGAGAGGGCGACGGTCACACCGGACCGGGTGGCCCAGTAGAAGCCGGCGTCCTTGATGCGGTCGAGCGAGGCGGCGACCTCCACCTTCGGGTAGCGCTCCGCGAGGTCGTTGACGATCCCGGAGATGGTCGTCTTGTCGGCGACCTGCTCGAAGTAGGGGTAGTCGACCGGCAGCGCCTCGTTGAAGAGGGCGCGGCCGAGCGTCGTGTCGAGGAGGACGGGCGCGGTGACCTTGCCCTTGTCGTCGATCTCGACACCCTCGGGGGTCTGACCCTGAGCGAAGTACACGTCCGACATGCGGATGCGGACCTTCGAGTTCAGGTGCAGCGAGCCCTGGTCCTTCGCGAGGATCGCCTCCGAGACGGAGGAGAACGCGCGGCCCTCACCGGCGCCACCCTCGCGGATGGTCGTCAGGTGGTGCAGGCCGATGATCATGTCCTGCGTGGGCAGGGTGACCGGACGGCCGTCGGAGGGCTTGAGGATGTTGTTCGAGGCGAGCATCAGGATGCGCGCCTCGGCCTGGGCCTCGACCGACAGGGGCAGGTGGACGGCCATCTGGTCCCCGTCGAAGTCCGCGTTGAACGCGGCGCAGACGAGCGGGTGCAGCTGGATCGCCTTGCCCTCGACCAGCTGGGGCTCGAAGGCCTGGATGCCGAGTCGGTGCAGGGTGGGCGCGCGGTTGAGCAGGACGGGGCGCTCGCGGATGATCTCCTCGAGCACGTCCCAGACCTGCGGACGCGAGCGCTCGACCATGCGCTTGGCGGCCTTGATGTTCTGCGCGTGCGACAGGTCGATCAGGCGCTTGATGACGAACGGCTTGAACAGCTCGAGCGCCATCTGCTTGGGCAGACCGCACTGGTGCAGCTTGAGCTGCGGTCCGACGATGATGACCGAGCGGCCCGAGTAGTCGACGCGCTTGCCCAGCAGGTTCTGGCGGAAGCGACCCTGCTTTCCCTTGAGCATGTCGCTCAGGGACTTCAGGGCGCGGTTGCCGGTGCCCGTGACGGGACGGCCGCGGCGGCCGTTGTCGAAGAGGGCGTCGACCGCCTCCTGGAGCATGCGCTTCTCGTTGTTCACGATGATCTCGGGGGCACCGAGGTCGAGCAGGCGGCGGAGGCGGTTGTTGCGGTTGATGACGCGGCGGTACAGGTCGTTCAGGTCGGAGGTGGCGAAGCGGCCACCGTCGAGCTGGACCATCGGGCGCAGCTCCGGCGGGATGACCGGGACCACGTCGAGGACCATCGCGGCCGGCGAGTTGCCGGTGGCGAGGAACGAGTTGACGACGCGCAGGCGCTTGATGGCGCGGATCTTCTTCTGACCCTTGCCCTCGGCGATCTGCAGGTGCAGCGTCTCGGCCTCGGCCTGGAGGTCGAACTGCTCGAGGCGCTTCTTGATCGCCTCGGCGCCCATGTAGGCCTCGAAGTAGACGCCGTAGCGGTCGACGAGCTCGTTGAAGACGGCGTCCTCGGGCTTGAGGTCGCCGACCTTCAGGGTGCGGAACTGCTCCCACACGCTCTCCAGTCGCGCGATGTCCTCGTCGAAGGACTTGCGGATCTGGCCCATCTCCTTCTCGGCGCCGTCCTTGGTGCGGCGCTTCTGGTCGCTCTTCGCGCCCTCCGCCTCCAGGGCGGCGAGGTCGGTCTCGAGGCGCGCCAGGCGGTCCGCGATGCGGGAGTCGCGCTGGTCCGAGAGGGTCTTGATCTCGAGCCGGAGCTCGTTCTCGAGGCCGGGCATGTCGGCGTGACGGCCGTCGTCGTCCACGTCGATGATCATGTACGCCGCGAAGTAGATGACCTTCTCGAGGTCCTTCGGCGCCATGTCCAGCAGGTATCCGAGGCGCGAGGGGACGCCCTTGAAGTACCAGATGTGGGTGACGGGGGCGGCGAGCTCGATGTGGCCCATCCGCTCGCGGCGGACCGAGGACTTGGTGACCTCGACGCCGCAGCGCTCGCAGACGATGCCCTTGAAGCGGACCCGCTTGTACTTGCCGCAGGAGCACTCCCAGTCGCGCGAGGGTCCGAAGATCTGCTCGCCGAACAGACCGTCCTTCTCGGGCTTGAGGGTGCGGTAGTTGATGGTCTCGGGCTTCTTCACTTCACCGTGCGACCAGCGACGGATGTCATCGGCCGTCGCGAGGCCGATGCGCAGCTCGTCAAAAGTTGTTACGTCGAGCAATGTTTTCTCCTTGTCGGAAAACAGGGTGTCTCGTCAGAGACGGGGAGTCGTCAGATGCTGGCGCGGGATCAGATGTCGTCGACGGAGGACGACTCGAACCGGGAGGAGATGTTGATGCCGAGCTCCTCCGCGGCGCGGTAGACCTCGTCATCCGTGTCGCGCAGGCTGACCGCGGTGCCGTCGGCCGAGAGGACCTCGACGTTCAGGCACAGGGACTGCATCTCCTTGATGAGGACCTTGAAGGACTCCGGGATGCCCGGCTCCTGGATGTTCTCACCCTTGACGATGGCCTCGTACACCTTCACGCGGCCGAGGATGTCGTCCGACTTGATGGTGAGGAGCTCCTGCAGCGCGTAGGCGGCACCGTAGGCCTCGAGGGCCCACACCTCCATCTCGCCGAAGCGCTGGCCGCCGAACTGCGCCTTACCACCGAGCGGCTGCTGGGTGATCATCGAGTACGGGCCCGTCGAGCGCGCGTGGATCTTGTCGTCGACGAGGTGGTGCAGCTTCAGGATGTACATGTAGCCGACCGAGACCGGGTCCGGGAAGGGCTCTCCCGAGCGGCCGTCGAACAGCTGCGTCTTGCCGGACGAGCCGATCAGGCGCTCGCCGTCGCGGGTCGGGGTGGTGGAGTCGAGGAGCCCTGCGAGCTCCTCCTCCGCCGCACCGTCGAACACCGGGGTGGCGACCTTGGTGCCGGGAGCGGCCTCGCGGGCGTGCTCGGGCAGGCGCTTGGCCCACTCGGGCTTGCCCTCGACCTTCCAGCCCTGCTTCGCGATCCAGCCGAGGTGGATCTCGAGGACCTGGCCGAAGTTCATCCGGCCGGGGACGCCGAGCGGGTTGAGCACGATGTCGACCGGGGTGCCGTCGGCGAGGAACGGCATGTCCTCGACCGGCAGGATCTTCGAGATGACGCCCTTGTTGCCGTGGCGGCCGGCGAGCTTGTCGCCCTCGGTGATCTTGCGCTTCTGGGCGATGTAGACGACCACGCGCTGGTTGACGCCCGAGCCGAGCTCGTCGTCGCCGTCCTGCGCGTCGAACACCTTGACGCCGATGATCGTGCCCTGCTCGCCGTGGGGCACCTTCAGCGACGTGTCGCGGACCTCGCGGCTCTTCTCGTTGAAGATCGCGCGGAGCAGGCGCTCCTCGGCCGAGAGCTCGGTCTCGCCCTTGGGCGTGACCTTGCCGACGAGGATGTCGCCGGGGCGGACCTCGGCGCCGATGCGGATGATGCCGCGCTCGTCCAGGTCGGCCAGGAGCTCCGGGCTGACGTTGGGGAGGTCGCGGGTGATCTCCTCCTTGCCGAGCTTGGTGTCGCGGGCGTCGACCTCGTACTCCTCGATGTGGATCGAGGAGAGGACGTCGTCCTTCACCAGGTTCTGGCTGAGGATGATCGCGTCCTCGAAGTTGTGACCCTCCCACGGCATGAACGCGACGAGCAGGTTCTTGCCGAGCGCGAGCTCGCCGTTCTCGGTCGCGGGACCGTCGGCGACGATCTCGCCGACCTCGATGCGCTCACCGGCGGAGACGACCACGCGGTTGTTGTACGAGGTGCCCTGGTTCGAGCGGTCGAACTTGCGCAGGAAGTAGGTCTGCGTGCCGCCCTCGTCCAGCTGGACGGTGACGGAGTCGGCGGAGACCTCCTGGACCACGCCGGCCTTGTCGGCCGTGATGACGTCGCCGGCGTCGATGGCCGCGAAGCCCTCCATGCCGGTTCCGACGACGGGCGACTCGCTGCGCAGCAGCGGGACGGCCTGACGCTGCATGTTCGCGCCCATGAGCGCGCGGTTCGCGTCGTCGTGCTCGAGGAACGGGATCAGCGAGGTCGCGACCGACACCATCTGGCGCGGGGAGACGTCCATGTAGTGCACGCGCTCGGCGTCGACGAGCTCGACCTCTCCGCCCTTGGGGCGGACCAGGACCTTGCCCTCGGCGAAGCGCATGTCGGAGGTGAGGGGGGCGTTCGCCTGGGCGACCAGGTACTCGTCCTCCTCGGACGCGGTGAGGTAGTCGATCTGCGCGGTGACGACGCCGTCGACGACCTTACGGTACGGGGTCTCGATGAAGCCGAACGAGTTGATGCGCGCGAAGGACGCGAGCGAGCCGATCAGGCCGATGTTCGGGCCTTCCGGGGTCTCGATCGGGCACATGCGGCCGTAGTGCGACGGGTGGACGTCGCGGACCTCGACGCCGGCGCGCTCACGGGAGAGACCGCCGGGGCCGAGTGCCGACAGGCGGCGCTTGTGGGTCAGACCCGCGAGCGGGTTGTTCTGGTCCATGAACTGCGACAGCTGCGAGGTGCCGAAGAACTCCTTGATCGCGGCCACCACGGGGCGGACGTTGATCAGGGTCTGCGGGGTGATCGCCTCGATGTCCTGCGTGGTCATGCGCTCGCGGACCACGCGCTCCATCCGGGACAGGCCGGTGCGGACCTGGTTCTGGATGAGCTCGCCGACCGCGCGGATGCGGCGGTTGCCGAAGTGGTCGATGTCGTCCACGTCGAGGCGGAGGTCGACCGCGGCGCCGTCGCGCACACCGGGCAGGTTGGTGCGGCCGTCGTGCAGCGCGACCAGGTACTTGATGGTCGCGATGATGTCCTCGACCGTGAGCACCGAGTCGGACAGCGCCTTGTCGATGCCGAGCTTGCGGTTGATCTTGTAGCGGCCGACCTTGGCGAGGTCGTAGCGCTTGCTGTTGAAGTAGAAGTTGTCCAGCAGCGCGCGGGCGGCCTCGGCGGCGACCTGCTCGCCCGGGCGGAGCTTGCGGTAGATGTCGCGGAGGGCGTCCTCCTTGGTGAGGATGTTGTCCTTCTCGAGGGTCAGCTCGATCGACTCGTAGCCGGCGAACTGCTCGAGGATCTCCTCGCTCGTCAGGCCCAGGGCCTTGAGGAAGACCGTGACCGACTGCTTGCGCTTGCGGTCGATGCGGACGCCGACCTGGTCGCGCTTGTCGATCTCGAACTCGAGCCAGGCACCGCGGCTGGGGATGACGCGGGCGGAGTAGATGTCCTTGTCGGACGTCTTCTCCTGCTGGCGCTCGAAGTAGACGCCCGGGCTGCGGACGAGCTGGGACACGACGACACGCTCGGTGCCGTTGATGATGAACGTGCCCTTCTCCGTCATCAGGGGGAAGTCGCCCATGAAGACCGTCTGGGTCTTGATCTCACCCGTGAGGTGGTTCATGAACTCGGCCTCGACGTACAGCGGAGCGGCGTAGGTCTTGCCGCGCTCCTTGCACTCCTCGATCGTGTACTTCTCGGGCTCGAGGTACGGGTTCGTGAAGCTCAGCTGCATCGTCTCGCTGAGGTCCTCGATCGGGGAGATCTCCTCGAAGATCTCGTCGAGTCCGGAGTTGGCGGGGAGATCCTCCCGGCCGACGGCCTTCGCCTCGGCGACGCGGGTCTTCCACGCCTCCGAGCCGACGAGCCAGTCGAAGCTCTCGGTCTGCAGCGCGAGCAGATCCGGAACCGTCAGGGTGTCGCTGATCTTGGCGAACGAGAGACGCGAAGCTCCGCGTCCGTTCTTGGGTGAGGTGGTGGTTGCGTTGGGCGCAGCAGCCAAGGAAGGAACCTCCGTAGACCCTCGCGGGTCTCAATCTGTGGGATGTGTGGAGTGGGCTCCCGCCGGGCGGGCCGACACGTCCTGCTCCCCTGCCGTGACCGCGGTGACGCGGCCGCAGCGACGAAGCGACCGGTTTGACGCGGCCTTCGGGGCGGGGGCTAGAGTGTGGCATCGGCATCCACCATCTGATGCCGGGTTCCGATGGCTGGTCGACCGCAATATGACGACTCGGCACTCGGGAGCGCAAAGTACAACTATAGATGTACCGCGCCACGCCGCGCAAGTGCAGGTGCTTGCGTCCGGCACGGGGCTCGGGTATACGGCCGGGTCGAGGGTCCCGCCCTCCCCGCCTCCCCCGCTCCGCCTCCCGTCCTGCGCGGCAAGGCAGACTGGTCGGATGGCCGAACGCACCGGTCGCCGACGCGGCGACGACTCCGAGCACCCCCGCGCCGTGCTCGCCAGCGGGTTCCTCGCGCAGATCGAGCCCGACCGGCACTCGCCCGACGCAGCGACCCTCGTCGTCGACGGGACGCCGCAGTCGCACGTCGACCTCGCCGACCCGACGCACCTCTCCTTCGAGTACGTGCGGCGGATCGGCCACGCGATCGACCTGCTCGCGCCCGAGGGCGAGGCGGTGACGGCGCTGCACCTGGGCGCCGGCGCGCTGACCCTCCCCCGCTACGTGGCGGCGACCCGGCCCGGCTCACGGCAGCAGGTCGTCGAGATCGAGGCGGCGCTGGTCGACCTGGTGCGGGAGGCGCTCCCGCTGCCCCGCGGCGCGCAGATCCGGATCCGCCAGGGCGACGCCCGCGAGGTGCTCGGCAAGCTGCCGCCGGGGCTGCTCGGCACGGTCGACGTCGTCGTGGTCGACATCTTCTCCGGCGCCCGGACGCCCGCGCATGTCACGAGCGCCGAGTTCTACCGCGAGATCGCTCCGCTGCTCGCGCCCACCGGGGTCGTGGCGGTCAACGTGGCCGACGGCGGGGCGCTGGCCTTCGCCCGGGCTCAGGCCGCCACGCTCGCGGCGGTCTTCGCGCACACGGCGATCATGACCGACACCCAGATGCTGAAGGCCAAGCGCTTCGGCAACGTGGTGATGCTCGCCTCGCCCTCCCCGCTGCCGGTGGACGGGCTGCCGCGGCGGCTGGCCTCCGACCCGGCGCCGGCGAAGCTGGTGCAGGGGCGCGAGCTGGAGAACTTCCTCGGGGGCGCCTCGGTCGTCACCGACGACACCGCCACGCCGTCGCCGCTGCCGGCGCGCAGCATCTTCCAGGTCCGCCGGGGCTGAGGAGCGGCGCCGGGGCCGAGGAACGTCGCCGGGGCCGACCTCGACCCCGCGCGCCCGGGCCGGGCGCCCCGGCCCGGTTGCCCGTACAGTGGACGGGGGCCAGAGCCCCCTCCGTCCTCTCGCCGCCGCGTGCGCCGATCCGGATCCGCATCCACGAGGAAGAACCGCCCTGAGCATCATCATCCGCCACGACCCCGCGACGCTCCGCGAGGAGATCGACGTCGACGCCGCCCAGGACCGCCTGGAGGAGATCGGCGCGCTGCGCTCCCTCGCCGCGCTCACCGAGAAGGCCGAGCTGCTGCGCCTGCTCGGCCGCCTCGACGAGGCCTGGGACATCGCCACCGAGGCCGTCCGCCGCACCCGGTTCTCCGGCGACCGCGCCGAGCTGCTCACCGCGCGCGTCCGCCGCGCGCGCCTGATGCAGCTGCGCGACCGCTCCGACGAGGCGCTCTCGGAGCTCACGCTCTGCGTCGAGGAGGCGCGCACGCACGAGTGGCACGTCGAGCACTCCTTCGCACTCAAGCACCGCGGGCTCGCGCTCTTCGAGAGCGGCGAGTACAGCCAGGCCGCGCGCGACTTCGACGCGGCCACCGCGCTCGGCGAGCGCGTCGGCGTGGAGGAGGAGGAGCTCGAGGTCGCGCGCCTCGGCTTCGCCGCCGCCTCCGAGTTCCAGGACGAGTCGACCCGCGGCCCCCGGGCGGACGGCGCCGTGCGCGGCCGCCGCCGCGCCGAGGGCGACGAGGCCTGAGCCCCGGAGCCGATCCGACCGATGGCTGAGCTCGACCAGGTCGCCCGCTGGGCGGACGCGCTGCTGCGCGAGCACCTGGACGACTCGTGGAGCTTCGCCTTCGATCACGCCCGCACCCGCGGCGGCGCCTGCCACTGGAAGGACCGGCGCATCACCGTGTCGCGGCATCTCGCCGCGCGGTGGAGCGACGAGGAGGTGCACCAGACGCTGCTGCACGAGGTCGCGCACGCGCTCGCCGGCCCGAAGGCCGGCCACGGTCCGGCCTGGCGGCGGGCGGCGACGGCACTGGGCTACACCGGTGACCGCACGCACAGCAATCCGACCGCGGACGAGCTCGCCCCGTGGGTCGGCAGCTGCCCGAGCGGGCACCTCTTCTACCGGCACCGCCGCCCGAGCCGGCCGCTGGCCTGCGGGAGGTGCGCCCGGCGCTTCGAGCCCGCGAACGCGATCGAGTGGCGGCGCCGCGAGGTGCCGGCGCGACCGGCCGCGAGCGAGCGCTCGGCGTGAGCGAGGGCGCACCGCACCGCGTGGTCCGCGGCCGGGTGCCGAGCACCGGGCAGTGGCTGGTCGACGCGGGCGGGCTCCGCTGGTGGTTCGACTCCGGGAGCCTGGCGCTCGACTTCGCCTGCACCGGGCCGCTGCGCGGGATCCCCGGCGAGCGTCTCGACTCCGACGAGGCCTTGGCGGCCTGGCTCGCCGAGCGCTTCGACGCCGTCGACGCCACCGCCCGCGACGCGCGGCTCGACGACGCGCTGATGCTCCGCGGCGCTGTCTCCCGGCTGGCCGTCGCCGCGGAGCGCGGTGCCGCGGGCGACCCGGCGGACGTCGACGTCGTCAACCTCTTCGCCGCGATGCCGGACGTGCCGCCGTCGCTCTCCGGCGGCTCGCGCCAGGCCGGCCGCTCGCACGCGGCGGCGCGGCAGGCGCTCTCGACCCTCGCCCGCGAGGCGGTCGACCTGCTCGGCGGCGGCACTCCGGGGCGGCTGCGCCGCTGCGACGCGGAGGACTGCCGCATCCTCTACCTCGACACCTCCCGGGCCGGCTCGCGGCGCTGGTGCTCGATGCAGCGTTGCGGCAACCGGGCGAAGGTCCGCGCGCACCGGCGCCGGAGCGCCGAGCGCGCGGACCGCGGCGAGGACTAGTCGACGACCTTCACGTCCTTCCAGAACGCGAGATAGCCCGAGAAGTCCTTGCCGACGCGGTCGAACGCGGTCGGGTACGGCGTCGGGTAGGACCAGGCGCGGTCCTTGAGCATCCCGTCGTCGGACTTCACGTCGTAGTACTGGGCCTCGCCCTTCCACGGGCAGGTGTACTGGGTGCTGCTCGGCACCAGGTAGTCGTTGTTCACGCTCGTGGGCGGGAAGTACCAGTTGCCCTCGATGGAGATGAGATCGGAGTCGGGGGCGTCGGCGATGACGACGTCGTTGAGGACGGCTTTCATTCGGGCCAGCTTTCCTGTCGCGGAGACGGTCGGCGGAGGCGGTCCTCCGCTCCCGGGGAACGCTACGCCGCTCCGCCCTTACCGGTCGAGAGCGGCCGCACCCCTTGCGGAGACGCTCAGGCGCGGTCCGTCAGCGCGGGGAGCGCAGGACCGTCACCGTGTCGACGGTGTCCGCGCGGGCGGCGGCGGAGATCTCCGCCCCGCGGCCCTGCGCCGTGAGCAGGCGGCCGGTGGCGGAGGCGGTCAGCAGGTGGACGCAGGCGCGGCGGAGACCCTCGTAGGACGCCGAGGCGACGGCCGCGTCGGGCGAGACGTGGTCGATGCCGAGTCCGATCAGGGCGTCGATCAGCGCGCCGGCGGCCAGCTGGTCCTCGACGGCGAAGCGCGGCTCGCCCGCCGCGTCGACCTCGCCGACGGCGACGACGTTGACGCTGGTCCGGCCGCCGTTCTCGTGCTGGCGCTCGAGGATCCAGCGGGCGACGGCGGTGCGGTCGGCCAGGCCGGCGCGGACGACGTGGCCGCCGATCGCGTCGGGGTCGATCACGTCGTCCGCTCCTCCCGGGAGCGCGTCGACCAGCACGGTGATGTGTGCCGGGGCGAGGTCCCGGAGGCCTCGGGCGCCCCAGTCGAAGCGGATCTGGTACGACCCCTGGTCGAAGGCGGCGGCCGGGGCGGCGGCGGTGCGGTCGGAGTCGGGGAGCGCGGCGTTCACTCCTCCACGGTACCGACCGCTCCGCCGCCGCCTACACGCCCGCGGCCCGGCGCGCACCCGGTTCCCGCCCGCCGGAACCCGGAGGAGGATGGTCCCCGTGAAGGTGATGCTCAAGTACGTGCTCGACACCGACCCCGACTCCGCCTGGCGCGCCCTGCAGAGTCCGGCCGTGTTCCGCGAGGTGATGTCCCCGTTCCTGACCGCCGCGTCCCTCGACGAGGGCGGCTTCCGGCCGACCTGGGGCCTCGGGCCGCACGACGTCGCGATGGACGCCCTCGGGATCGTGCCGATGGGCGCGCAGGAGATCGACCTCTCCTACCGCCGCGTCCCGTCGATGCCCGACGTCCGGATCCTCCGCGACAACGGCGCTCCGCTGTCCGGCGCGCTGCGGCTGATCACCGCGTGGGACCACCGGATGGCCGTCGCGCCGCTCCCGGACGGGCGGACGCTCTTCCGCGACCGGCTGGAGTTCAGCGCCGGGCTCGCCTCACCGGCGCTCTGGCCGTCGATGTGGGCGTTCTGGCAGTGGCGCGGGATCCGCATCCGCGCCCTGGCCCCGACCTGGCGGCACGACGTCGGCGCCGATACCCGCCCCCGAGGAGAGGACGCACCGTGAGCCCCGACGGATCGGCCGAGGAGGCCGTCGAGCTGTCCCGCGCGGACCTGCTGCGCTTCCGCTGGCCCTCCGGCGAGGACGACGGCAGCGAGGACGAGGACGCCGTGTCGCCGCGGCGTCGGCTCGCCTCCGCCATCGAGGTCGCCGACTGGCGCCGCCACGTCCAGGCGATGTACGCCGAGGTCCGCAGGCTCTCGAACGTCGACCTGCTCGCCGCGCACGCTTCGTGGATCCGGGCGCGCAACGCGCTGTTCGACCGCCACCCCGCCACTCCCCTGCTGCCCGCCGACCGGGCGCACTTCCGCTCGCTGCCGATCGCGCCGTACGACGCGGCCTGGCGGTTCGAGCTCGAGGTCGCGCCGGCCGAGGAGGCGCGGCGGATGGACGTGGAGACCGGGACGGACGGCGTCGTGCCGTTCGAGCTGGTCGGGACCGTCGAGGTCCCCTCCGCAGGGACCCTGGACGTCTGGAAGCTCGGCTCCTACGGCGGCGGGCTCTTCGTGCCCGTCAAGGACGCGCTGGCCGGGACGCCGGGCGGCACCTACGGCGGCGGGCGCTACCTGCTCGACACCGTGAAGGGCGCCGACCTCGGCACCGGAGCGACGCCGTCGACGCTCGTGCTCGACTTCAACTTCGCCTACAACCCCTCCTGCGCGTACGACCCGGCCTGGGCCTGCCCGCTCGCGCAGGCCGGCAACACGCTGCCGGTCGAGGTGCCGGTGGGTGAGCGCTACAAGGGCTGACGCGGCGCCGACATGCTGATCGAGCAGCCCTCGCAGAGGGCGTATCGAGATCCCGTCGCCGATGCTGACCGTTCTCGGAGGCTCCGCCGATAGCCTCCGGGCGGCGCGCCCCCGCGCCGGAAAGCAGGAATCAGCATGCCCCGACCCGTCCTCCTCGTCACTGGAACCTCGACCGGCATCGGCCGCGCGACAGCGATCGAGGCCGCCCGCTCGGGCTGGCAGGTGGTCGCGACGGTCCGCGACGTGGAGCACGCCGACGGACTCCGCGAAGCGATCGGCGGTGCCGGGGTCGAGCTGGACGTGCAGCGGCTCGACGTCACCGACTCCGACTCCGTCACCGCGTGCCTCGAGCGGATCCAGTCCGTGCACGGCGGGCTCGACGTCCTGGTGAACAACGCCGGCGCAGGCCACGTCGGCATCACCGAGCTCGAGGACCCGGCCGAGCTGCGCCGCGTCATGGAGGTCAACTTCTTCGGCACGGTCGCCGTGACCCGCGCCGCGCTGCCGCTGCTGCGCTCCTCGCGCGGTCGGATCGTGACGGTGTCGAGCGTCGGCGGCGCCGTCGGCCAGCCGTTCAACGAGGACTACTGCGCCGCGAAGTTCGCGATCGAGGGCTTCTTCGAGGCGCTCGCGCCCGTCGCCGCAGCCGTTGGCGTGC
Source organism: Rathayibacter sp. VKM Ac-2928 (assembly GCF_022815545.1). Lineage (NCBI taxonomy): Bacteria > Bacillati > Actinomycetota > Actinomycetes > Micrococcales > Microbacteriaceae > Rathayibacter > Rathayibacter sp. VKM Ac-2928. Next base: position 372,891 of record NZ_JALGRU010000001.1, on the reverse strand, counting down.
ACGTCTCGCTGATCGAGCCGGGCGCGGTCCGCAGCAGCTTCGTCGAGAACGTCGGCATCGACTCCTCCGCTCTGATGGCCGAGGCCGGCCCCTACGCCGGCGCGCTCGGCGCCTACCTCGACCGCACGGCGTCCGCCTTCTCCTCCAGCCACGCCCAGGAGCCGGCGGAGGTCGCCGCCGTGATCCTGCAGACCCTGCGCGATCCGGAGCCGCCCTTCCGGGTGCAGACCTCGGACTGGGCGCGGGACTTCGTCGGCCTGAAGCTGGCCGACCTCGACGGCTCCCGCGTGCAGTCGACCATGCGGGGATGGATCGGCACCCACTAGGGTGGGAGGGTGCGAGCGCGACGACTGCGCTCCCCCGCGTCGTAGAACGCCCATTTTCCGTTGCGGATCCCTCTGGATCCCGACCATCTGGCGCACGTGCATGAGGCCCCCGGCCGCGCGCACCGCTTCGTACGGCGAACGGATGTGACCACCGTCACCTTCGCCCGAACAGCCGATCACCCGCGCCCGGCCACCGCCTGCGCTGTCAGATCGGCATGATGCCCCGAAAGGCACCATCCATGTCGACCATCCCCACCTTCGCCGCACTCGGCGTCCCCGCACCCCTCGTCACCGCCCTGACCGCGAACGGCATCACCGAGCCCTTCCCGATCCAGGTGGACACGCTCCCCGACACCCTGAACGGCCGCGACGTGCTCGGCCGCGGCAAGACCGGCTCCGGCAAGACCCTCGCGTTCGCCATCCCGATGGTCGCCCGTCTCGGCGGCGCGCTCGCCGGCGGACGCCGCCGCCCGGGTCGCCCGCTCGGCCTGATCCTCGCGCCGACCCGCGAGCTCGCCACGCAGATCACCGCGGCCATGCAGCCCCTCGCCGACGCCTACGGCATCGTCACCACCACGATCTTCGGCGGCGTCTCGCAGCAGCGCCAGGTCGCCGCGCTCAAGCAGGGCGTCGACATCGTCGTGGCCTGCCCCGGCCGCCTCGAGGACCTGATGAAGCAGGGCTTCGTCAACCTCGACGCCGTCGAGATCACCGTGCTCGACGAGGCCGACCACATGGCCGACCTGGGCTTCCTGCCCGTCGTCACGCGCATCCTCGACAAGACCCCCCGCGGCGGACAGCGCCTGCTGTTCTCGGCCACGCTCGACAACGGCGTGGACAAGCTCGTGAAGAAGTACCTGCAGAACGAGGTGCTGCACTCGGTCGACGAGGCGAACTCGCCCGTCGCGCTGATGACCCACCACGTCTTCGAGGTCGACGGCCTCGACGCCAAGAACGCCCTCGTGAAGACCCTGGCGTCCGGCACCGGCCGCCGCATCCTCTTCATGCGCACCAAGCACCACGCGAAGAAGCTCGCCAAGCAGCTCACCGGCCAGGGCATCCCCGCCGTCGACCTGCACGGCAACCTCTCGCAGGTCGCCCGCGACCGCAACCTCGCCGCCTTCGGCGCCGGCACCGTGAAGGTGCTCGTCGCCACCGACGTCGCCGCCCGCGGCGTGCACGTCGACGACGTCGAGCTGGTCATCCACGTCGACCCGCCGATGGAGCACAAGGCGTACCTGCACCGCTCGGGCCGCACCGCCCGCGCCGGCAGCGAGGGCGACGTCGTCACCGTCGTGCTGCCCAGCCAGCGCGGCGACGTGAAGACTCTCCTGCGGAAGGCGGCCATCCAGGTCACCCCGCAGCTCGTCACCGCCGACTCGGCCGCCGTGTCGAAGCTCGTCGGCGACGTCGCGGCGTACGTCACCCCGACCGCCGTCGTCGAGCCCGTCCGCGGCCAGTCGCAGGGCGGCCGCTCGCAGGGCGCCAACGCGCAGCGCAAGCGCGCCGCGCGCACCGACGGCGGCACCGCCCCCCGCGGCGGACGCGGTGAGCGCTCGGCGGCTCCCGCCGGCGCCGGCTCCGACCGTCCCCGCCGCGGCACCGGCGGAAGCTCCGACGGCGCCGCTCGCGGCGGACAGCGCGGTGGCCGCGGCCGCTCCGCCGCCGCAGCGACCACCTCGGGCGGCTCGCGCTCGTACTACAGCACGGGCAGCGGCAGCAGCAGCTCCTCCGCGCCGGCCGGCGCCGAGCGCCGCCCTGCGCGACGCGCTCAAGGCTGATTCGCGCGCCGCGCAGCGGCGCGCCGCAGTCGGCAGGGCGGGTGGTTGCCTTCCACGGAGCGTCTCGCCACCGGCTACGGCGATTCGCTTGGCACGCGAATCGCCGCTCCGCCTCGTGAGGGGCGGCTGGTCCGGGGGCGCAGCGTCTGACGACGTGCGCGTGCCGACGACTGCACGAAGCCAGTCAGTGAAGGCCGGGATGTCCTCCCGCGACACAGTCGCGGGTCGGGGTCCCGGCCTTCGTCGTCTCTCAGTCGTCAGCGGTGTGCACAATTAAGGCTGAACCGCCCGTTCCGCACGAAAAAGGACGTGAGAATGCTCTTCAGCCTTCGTTGTGTACGGGTCGCCCGCTTGAGGCGCACCTCTCGACGGGATGCTCGCGCGCAAGCGCGGCCCACCCGCACCGAGACCTCTGAGACCAGAGGACCGCGGACGATGCCTGCCAGGTCACGGCGGGTCTCCTAGGAAAGTTCACCAAGTCCGTATGGGAAAGCCATGCTGATCGAGTAGCCCGCGGAGCGGGCGTATCGAGATCCACCATCGCTAAAAGACGAGTCTGCAGACCCGCCCATGCTGGCGACGGCGGGTCTCGATACGCCCCTGCAGGGCTACTCGACCACCATGACGCGGCGCCGCCGTGTCCTTTCCCTCACCACCGAGACGCGAAGCGGCTTCGCCGCTCGAGACGCGCTCCGCGCTACTCGGCCAGCATGTCGCGCGCCGCCCCGCGCCGCACCGGACGACTCAATGGAGGCGGCTGCCTCGTGCCAGCGAATGCGAAGCCCCTCGCCCCTAGTCTCGGCGCGAGAGCGCGCTTCGAGCCGTAAGAGGAATTCGCGTGCCAGCGAATTCCGCCAGGCGGACGTCGGACGCTCTACGGGGCCCGACCACCTGCAAGAGCCGACCGCGGCGCGCCGCCCCGCGGCGCGCGAGGAGGCACGCTGCGCGCTACCGGAGCTTCCCCACCGATGCGAGCGCGGCGCGCAGCAAGGCGCCGCGCCCGCCCTCCATCTCGGCGGAGACGGCGTCGGAGCAGGCCTCGTCGGGGGTCATCCAGGTCAGTTCGAGAGCGTCCTGGCGGGGATCGCAGGTGCCGGTGACGGGGACGACGTAGGCGAGCGAGACGGCGTGCTGCCGGTCGTCGGTGAAGGGGCCCATGCCCGGCATGGGGAAGTACTCGGCGACGTGGAAGGGCAGCGGGCTGGCCGGCAGCAGTGGGAACGCCATCGGGCCGAGGTCCTTCTCGAGGTGGCGGAAGAGCGCGTCGCGGAGGGTCTCGCCGTACATCACCCGGCCGGAGACGATGGTGCGCGTGATCTGCCCCGAGGCGGTCGCCCGGAGCAGCACCCCGACCTCGGTCACCTGGCCGAGTCCGTCGACGCGCACGGGCACCGCCTCGACGTACAGCAGCGGGAGCCGACGGCGGATCTCGGCGAGTTCATCGTCGGACAGCCACCCGGAGTTGGGATCAGGGGTACGCACGCTCATAGGGCCATTCTTACCCGACGTTCATGTCAGTCCGGTTTCGGCTCGCATCCGGCGGGCTCGGCGATGATGGTCCGATGGCTATCGACGCGAACGCAGTGCTGTGGTCCTCCTCCGCGAAGGACCGGGCCGGGCGGCCCCTCCTGGTGCTCCTGCACGGCTACGGCTCGCACGAGGGCGACCTGTTCTCGCTCGGCGCCTACCTGCCGCTGGAGCCGGTGCTCGCCTCGCTCCGGGCGCCACTGGCCCTGGACGGCGGCGCCAACGCCTGGTGGCCGCTGCGGGTGCCGCTGGATCCGGATCAGCCCCGGGCCGACCCGGTCGCGGTCGAGGAGGCGGCACAGGGCGTCCTCGACTGGCTCGACGCGCTCGAGCACGACGGTCCCGTCGGCCTGCTCGGCTTCTCGCAGGGCGCGGCGCTGGCCGTGCAGCTGCTGCGGCGAGCCCCCGGGCGGTTCGCGTTCGCGGTGGCCCTCTCGGGCTTCGTGGTGCCGCTGGCGGAGGGCGACCCGGCCGACGAGGCCCTCGCCGAGGAGCGTCCGCCGGTGTTCTGGGGGCGCGGCACACGGGACGCCGTGATCCCGCCGGAGCTGGTCGCGGCGGCGGCGGAGTGGTTCCCGGCGCACACCGCGCTCGACGCGAGGGTCTACGAGGGCGTGGCCCACGGCGTGAGCCAGGCCGAGCTCGCCGACATCGGCACCTTCGTGCGGCTGGGCTTCGCCTGACTCCGGTGCCGCCCGACGATCACCGGCCGCCGCGGCCGCTCGTCAAGGGCTCGCCCGCGGGGCCCGCGCACGGCAATGTCGGTGGTGGCAGGGAGGATTCACGCATGCCGCACGTCCTCGATCGCTTCAGCCCCGCCACGCGAGCCTGGTTCGAGGGCGCCTTCCCCGCGCCCACGGCCGCCCAGGAGGGCGCGTGGTCGGCGATCTCGAGCGGGGCGCACGCGCTCGTCGTCGCTCCGACCGGCTCGGGCAAGACGCTGTCGGCATTCCTGTGGGCGATCGACCGGCTCGTCCAGGGCCCGCCGCCGGAGGACCCACAGCACCGCACCCGCGTGCTCTACGTCTCGCCGCTGAAGGCGCTCGGCGTCGACGTCGAGCGCAACCTCCGCTCGCCGCTCGTCGGCGTCACGCAGACCGCGCTCCGGCTGAACGCCGAGGGCATCGGCAGCGCGCCGTCGACGGTGACCGTCGGCGTCCGCTCCGGAGACACCCCCGCGGCCGAGCGCCGGGTGCTGCAGAAGACGCCGCCGGACATCCTGATCACCACCCCCGAGTCGCTCTACCTGATGCTCACCTCGGCCGCGCGGGAGTCGCTGCGCGGGGTCGAGACGGTCATCGTCGACGAGGTGCACGCGGTCGCCTCCACCAAGCGCGGCGCGCACCTCGCGGTCTCGCTCGAGCGGCTGGACGCGCTGCTGCCCCAGCCCGTGCAGCGCATCGGGCTCTCGGCCACGGTCCGTCCGCGCGAGGAGGTCGCGCGCTTCCTGGCCGGCCGCTCCCCCGTCACGATCGTCGCCCCCGTCTCCGAGAAGCAGTGGGACCTCAGCGTCGTCGTCCCCGTCGAGGACATGTCCGAGCTCGGCTCCACCGCCTCGCAGGACGGCTCGACGATGGGCGCCACCGGCCCGCAGAACGGCTCGATCTGGCCGCACGTGGAGGAGTCGATCGTCGACCGGGTGCTCGCGCACACCTCGTCGATCGTCTTCGCGAACTCGCGGCGGCTGGCCGAGCGGCTGACGGCCCGGCTCAACGAGATCTACGCGGAGCGGCGCGAGGCCGAGGCCGAGCGCGCCCGCGAGGCCGGCGAGCCGGTCGCGGTCGGGGCGCTGCTCGGTGAGGCGGTCGGCGCCTCCGCCCGCCGGAGCCCCGCCGCGACGATGGGCGCCGCCGGAGCGACCAGCGGTACCGGTCAGGCCGCTCCCGAGGACGAGCCGCTCCTCGCCCGCGCGCACCACGGCTCGGTGAGCAAGGAGCAGCGCGCGATCATCGAGGACGACCTCAAGTCGGGCCGGCTGCGCTGCGTGGTCGCCACCTCGAGCCTCGAGCTCGGCATCGACATGGGTGCCGTCGACCTCGTCGTGCAGGTCGAGACCCCGCCGTCGGTGGCGAGCGCGCTCCAGCGCGTCGGCCGGGCGGGGCACCAGGTGGGCGAGGTCTCCCGCGGCTCGTTCTACCCCAAGCACCGGGCCGACCTGCTGCACTCCGCCGTCACCACCGAGCGGATGCGTGCCGGCCTGATCGAGGCGATCATGGTCCCGGCCAACCCGCTCGACATCCTCGCGCAGCAGACGGTCGCCGCCACGGCGCTGGAGTCGCTCGACGTCGAAGAGTGGTTCGACACCGTCCGCCGCAGCGCCCCCTTCGTCGCCCTGCCGCGCTCGGCCTACGAGGCGACGCTCGACCTGCTCTCCGGCCGCTATCCCTCCGACCAGTTCGCGGAGCTGCGGCCCCGCGTCGTCTGGGACCGCGACGAGAACACCCTCACCGGCCGGCCCGGAGCGCAGCGCCTCGCGGTGACCAGCGGCGGGACGATCCCCGACCGCGGGCTGTTCGGCGTCTTCATGGTCGGCGAGCCCGGCTCGACCGGCAACCGGGTCGGCGAGCTCGACGAGGAGATGGTCTACGAGTCGCGCGTCGGCGACGTCTTCGCGCTCGGCGCGACCAGCTGGCGGATCCAGGAGATCACCTACGACCGCGTCATCGTGACGCCCGCCTTCGGCGAGCCGGGACGCCTGCCGTTCTGGAAGGGCGACTCGCAGGGCCGGCCGGCCGAGCTCGGCGAGGCGATCGGCGCCTTCACCCGCGAGATCGGCGGCGCCGCGGTCGAGACCGCCCGCGAGCGCTGCACCGCCGCGGGCCTGGACGAGTACGCGACCAACAACCTGCTCTCCTTCCTCGACGAGCAGCGGCTGGCCACCGGCCGCATCCCGGACGACCGCACGCTCGTGCTCGAGCGCTTCCGCGACGAGCTGGGCGACTGGCGGCTGGTGCTGCACTCGCCCTACGGGATGCAGGTGCACTCCCCCTGGGCCCTCGCCATCGGCGCGCGGGTCCGCGAGCGGCACGGGGTCGACGGCGCCGCGATGGCGGGCGACGACGGCATCGTCGTCCGGATCCCCGACACCGAGTCCGAGCCGCCCGGTGCCGAGCTCTTCCTCTTCGACCGCGACGAGCTCGAGCAGCTGGTGACCAGCGAGGTCGGCGGCTCCGCGCTCTTCGCCGCCCGGTTCCGCGAGTGCGCGGCGCGGGCGCTGCTGCTGCCCCGCTACAACCCGGGCAAGCGCTCGCCTCTCTGGCAGCAGCGCCAGCGCGCCGCCCAGCTGCTCGACGTGGCCCGCACCTACCCGACCTTCCCGATCATCCTCGAGACGGTCCGCGAGTGCCTCCAGGACGTTTACGACCTGCCCGCGCTGCTGCGCCTGGCCGCGCGGCTCGACGGCCGCGAGCTGCAGATCCTCGAGGTCGAGACGCCGACGGCGAGCCCGTTCGCCCGCTCGATGCTGTTCGGCTACGTCGCCGCCTTCATGTACGAGGGCGACAGCCCGCTCGCCGAGCGCCGCGCCGCCGCGCTCTCGGTCGACGCGACGCTCCTCGGCGAGCTGCTGGGCCGCGCCGAGCTGCGCGAGCTGCTCGACCCGCTCGTCCTGGCGCAGATCGAGCGCGAGCTGCAGCGGGTCGAGCCGGAGCGGCGCCTGCGCGGCCTCGAGGGAGCGGCGGATCTGCTCCGCCTGCTCGGTCCGCTGACGGTCGACGAGCTCGGTGAGCGGCTCGTCGACGAGTCGGTGACGTCGGCCGACGTCGCGAAGGCCGCGCCGATCGCGCGCGAGACGCTCGAGGCGATCGTCGCCGAGCTGGTCCGCGCCAAGCGCGTCCTGCCGGTCGGCCTCGCGGGCGAGCAGCGCTATGCCGCGATGGAGGACGCCTCGCGCCTGCGCGACGCCCTCGGCGTGCCGCTGCCCATCGGCGTCCCCGTCGCCTTCATCGACCCGGTGCGCGACCCGCTCGGCGACCTCGTCGCCCGCTACGCCCGCACCCACGGCCCGTTCACCGCCGTCGCGGTCGCCGAGCGGCTCGGGCTCGGTGTCGCGGTCGTCAACGACACCCTCCGCCGGCTCTCCGGCGAGCGGCGCGTCTCCGAGGGCGAGTTCCGCCCGAACGGCACCGGCTCCGAGTGGTGCGACAGCGAGGTGCTGCGGCGCCTGCGCAGCCGCTCGCTCGCCGCACTCCGCAAGGAGGTCGAGCCGGTCGACGCCGCCGCCTACGGCCGCTTCCTGCCGGCCTGGCAGCACCTCGGCGGCTCGCTGCGCGGCATCGACGGCGTCGCCTCCGTCATCGACCAGCTCGCGGGTGCGCCCATCCCCGCCTCGGCCTGGGAGTCGCTGATCCTCCCCGCCCGGGTGCGCGACTACTCGCCCGCCATGCTCGACGAGCTGACCGCGACCGGCGAGGTCCTCTGGGCCGGCGCCGGCACCCTCCCCGGCAACGACGGCTGGGTGAGCCTGCACCTCGCCGACACCGCCGGTCTCACGCTGCCCGTCCCCGCGGCGGAGGCGGTGCCGCTCGGAGAGCTGCAGCAGGAGATCGTCGGCGTGCTCGGCTCCGGCGGCGGCTACTTCTTCCGGCAGCTCTCCGACGCGGTCGGCTCCACCGACGACAAGACGCTGGTCGAGGCGCTGTGGGAGCTGGTCTGGGCGGGCCTGCTCACGAACGACACGCTCGCTCCGCTGCGCACCCTCGTCGGCTCCACCGGCGGCGCGCACCGGCAGCCGCGCGCCCCCGCCCGCGCCAGGGCGCCGCGCGGCCGGATGACCGCCCGGCCCACGATGGCGACCCGCGTCGGCCCGCCCACCGCGGGCGGCCGCTGGTCGATCGTGCCGCTGGCGGAGTCGGACGCGACGATCCGCGGGCACGCGCTCGGCGAGACGCTGCTCGAGCGCTACGGCATCGTCACCCGCGGCTCCGTCCAGGCGGAGGGGGTGCTCGGCGGCTTCGCGCTCGCCTACAAGGTGCTCAGCGGCTTCGAGCAGCAGGGCCGCGCCCGCCGCGGCTACTTCATCGAGAAGCTCGGCGCCGCGCAGTTCGGCACGGCGGGCAGCGTCGACCGGCTGCGCACCTTCGCGCCGCAGGACGAGGCCCAGCAGCGCGCCCGGCCCGTCTTCGCACTGGCCGCGACCGACCCGGCGAACCCGTTCGGCGCGGCACTGGCGTGGCCGCAGGGCGAGGGCCACCGGCCCGGTCGCAAGGCGGGCGCTCTGGTCGCCGTCGTCGACGGCGAGCTCGCCGTCTACCTCGAGCGCGGCGGGAAGACGGCGCTCACCTTCTCCTCCGACGAGACCGTCCTCGCGGACGCGGCCGGAGCGCTCGCGCAGCTGGTCCGCTCCCGCGGGGTCGAGAAGCTCACCGTCGAGAAGATCGACGGCGTCTTCGCCCTGGGCACGCCCTTCGGCGACGCCCTGACCGCCGCCGGGTTCGTCGCGAACCCGCGCGGCCTGAGGCTGCGCGCGTGAGCGCCGGCCGCCTCGAGAGGAGCGCCCGTGCCCGAGGGTGACACCGTCTACCGCTCCGCCCACAACCTCGCCGACGCCCTCGACGGCCAGGTGCTGACCCGCTGCGACGTCCGGGTGCCGAAGTTCGCGACGGTCGACCTGACCGGCGAGACCATCGACTCGGTCGTCCCGCGCGGCAAGCATCTGCTGATGCGCATCGGCGACGCGGTGATCCACTCGCACCTCAAGATGGAGGGCAGCTGGCACCTCTACTCGCTGACCGGCGACCGGCCGAAGTGGCACCGCCCCGCCTTTCAGGCGCGCATCGTGCTCGAGACGGACGAGTGGCAGGCCGTCGGCTTCGAACTCGGCCTGCTCGAGATCGTGCCGCGCGCGGCGGAGGAGGACGTCGTCGGCTACCTCGGCCCCGACCTGCTCGGTGCGGACTGGGACGCCGACGAGGCGCTGCGCCGCCTCACCGCCGACCCGGAGCGGCCGATCGGCCTGGCGCTGCTCGACCAGCGGATCATGGCCGGGCTCGGCAACGTCTACCGGGCCGAGCTCTGCTTCCTCCGCGGCGTGCTGCCCACGCGCCCGGTCGGCGAGAGCGGCGACCTGGTGCGCACGATCGCGCTCGCGAAGAAGCTGATCACCGTGAACCGCGAGCGCATCGAGCGCACGACGACCGGCAACCTCCGCCCCGGCCAGCAGCTCTGGGTCTACGGCCGCGACCGCAAGCCGTGCCGGCGCTGCGGCACCGCGATCCGCCGCGGCGAGCTCGGCGACGACGAGCTGCAGCTGCGGGTCACCTACTGGTGTCCGCGCTGCCAGACCTGACGCCCGGCGCTGTCGCGCTGCGTGCCCGCTACTCCTCGACGGCAGCCGAGCGGTGCCCGGGGACGTGCTTGACGTGCAGGGCGACGTCGCTGAGCCGCTCGATCCGGTCGACGTGGCGGGCGGCGCTCGCGTCCTCGGCGACGATCCAGCTGCCGACGAGCAGGTAGGGGTCGCGGCCGCCGGCGGTGAGCGGCCCGGTCACGGTGAAGGAGCCGATCGTCGGCGTCGAGAAGGTCACCCGCACCGGGTCTCCGTGGGCGAGCCCGTCGACGGACCGGTCCCCGTCGGCTCCCGCGTCCGGCTCGGGCGCGAGCGCGATGCTCTGGATCTCGGTCCCCGTGTTGAGGAAGACGTCGGCGACGACGAGCTCCCCGCCGACCGCCTGCCGGACGACGCCCTCGATGCCGTAGAGCCCGTAGCGCGGCGAGCGGACGAGCACCCGCACCGAGTCGCCGATCGAGACCTCCGCGAGGGCCCCGCGGATCGACGCGACGTCCCGCCGGGCGGGAGCTGCGGACAGGGCCTCGAGGATCGCACTGGACATCCCGCCAGGCTAGCCGGTCGAGCGAGAAAGATGCGCTGAGACGAGGGCTGCACGACCCTCGACGATGCAGGCACCGGAGGAGCAGAGGGCTATCGGCCCGCGGGGAAGCGGGCTCTCGAGGAGTGCGGAGACGGTGGGATTTGAACCCACGGAACCCAATGAAGGGTTCTCCACCTTAGCAGGGTGGTGCACTCGACCGGACTATGCGACGTCTCCTGAGCGCCCGCCAGGCGAACGCACGACGACCACTATAACCGCACCCGGGAGCCGGGCGTGACACCCGGCGCTGCGGCGCTACTGCTCGTCGAGGGTGCGGCCGACGGTGCAGGTCTGCTGGTCGGCGGTCTGACCGGTGACGTCGCTCGGGAGGGCGACGGCGGTCTCGCCCGGAGCCGGCGTCGCCGGGTCCGCGGTCGCAGCGGGGTCCGAGGTGGCCGGATCCGAGGGAGCCGCCGAGCCGGTCGCGGCGGGCGTCGACCCGTCAGCCGACTCCGAGCCGCCGCCGGTGGTGCCGGTGAGGGCGATCGGCTGGTCGGCCAGGAGGGCGGCGTTCAGCGTCGCCGACGCCTCCTCGCTCGGGTAGACGCCATCGCCGTCGATGTAGGTCGGGTACTGGACGAAGACGACGCTGGCGAGGTCCACGTCCTTCACCGCGAGGCCGATCGACACGAGGGTGTTGACGTTCTCGAGCGACGTGGAGAGCTGCATGTTCGAGACGGCCGCCTTGCCGAGGCCGTAGAGGGCGACGGGGTTCGAGAGCGTCGAGGCGTCCTTCACCTTGCGCACCAGCGACGACAGGTACACCTGCTGGCTGGAGATGCGGGTGAGGTCGCTGCCGTCGCCGACGCCGTGCCGGGTGCGCAGGAAGGCGAGCGCCTCCGCGCCCACCAGCGTGTGCGTGCCGGCGGTGAGGTTCAGACCGGTGTACTCGTCCTCGATCGGGGTGGCGACGCAGACGTCGACTCCGCCCACCGCGTTCGACATCTCGATCACGCCGTCGAACTGGATCAGCGCTGCGTAGGGGATTTCGAGGCCGGTGAGCTGCTCCACGGTCTGCACGGTGCAGGCGAGCCCGCCGTAGCTGAGCGACGTGTTGATCTTGGCGGAGCGCAGCGCGTCCGAGACGGTGCCGGTCGCCGGGTCGGTGCAGGACGGGATCGGCACGTACATGTCGCGGGGGAAGCTGATCACCTCGACCGTGGAGTGGTCCTCGGAGATGTGCATCAGCATCGTGACGTCGTTGAGGTTCTCGGAGCGGTCGCCGTACGCGCCCGCCGCGGAGCCCTCGGCGCTGTCGCTGCCCGCGAGCAGGATGTTGACGCCGCCCTCGATCGCGCCGATCTCCGGGACGGCGGAGCCGGCGTCGGTCGAGCCGATGCCGAGGTCGACGGAGGGACGCGCGCTGCCCGCGATCATCGAGAGGGCGATCACCACGATCGAGATCGTGCTGAGCACGCCGACGCCGACGCAGGCCGCGAGGATCCGCCCGGCGAACCGGAGGCCGCTGTGCGGCCGCAGCCGCCCGTGACGGGCCGCTGTCCGGCGCGCGACGACGGGGTCGGTCATCGGATCCGCCTCCGGCGTCAGCCGAAGAACCCGACCGAGCAGGTCTGCTGATCGGCGGGTTGGCCGGTGATGGCCTCCGGCAGCTCGACCGGTGCGCCGGCCGCGGGCGTGCCGGGCGCGGCGGTCGCGCCGGGAGTGGCCTCCGCGGTCGCGAGCGGGTCGGTCGTGGCGGGGCCGGCGGCGGGGGCCTCGGTCGCCGCCGGGGACGCGGGCTCACCCGTGGTCGTCGCGCCGGCACCGGTGCCGCCGGTGAGGGCGATCGGCTGGTCCGTCTGCAGGGCGGTGGCGAGCACGTCGCCCGCGGTGCGGTCGGGGACGACGCCGCCGGACACCGAGCCGGTCGGGTACTGCGCGAACACCACGTTCGCGATGTCGACGTCCTTCAGCGCGAGGCCCATCTGCACGAGGGTGTTCACGTTGTTCAGCTCGTCCGAGAGCGTCATGTTGCCCAGGGCGGCCTTGGCGAGTCCGTAGAGCGCGACCGGGTTGAGCAGCGTGTCGGCGCTCTTGACCTGGCGGACCAGCGAGGAGAGGAAGACCTGCTGGTTGCTGATCCGGGTCAGGTCGCTGCCGTCGCCGATGCCGTGCCGGCTGCGGAGGAACTGCAGCGCGGCCATGCCCTCGAGCGAGTGCACGCCCGGCTCGAGATAGGTGTTGGTGTACGGGTCGGCGATCTCGGTCGCGACGCAGACGTCGACTCCGCCGATCGCGTTCGACATCTCGATGACGCCGTTGAACTGCACGACCGCGCCGTAGTCGACCCGGACGCCGAGCAGTTCCTCCGCGACGCCGGCGACGCAGCCGAGGCTGACGTCCTTGCCCATCGCCTCGTTGATCTTGGTGTCGTAGCGGGCGGGGATGGTCTCCCCCGTCACCGCGTTGACGCAGGACGGGATGTCGACGTACATGTCGCGGGGGAAGCTGACGACGGTCGCGTTGCTGTGGTCGGCCGAGACGTGCATCAGCATGTTGACGTCGTTCAGGACGCTGGTCTCCTCGTCCGGGTCGCCGTAGGCGTCGCCCTGACCCTGGCGCGAATCGCTGCCGACGACGAGGACGTTGAAGCCGCCCTCGAGGGCGCCGATCTCGGGGACCGAGCCGGCCGCGACCTCGGAGCCCGCCGCGATCGGGTGCAGGCTGACGGACGGCTGGGCGGACTGCACGAGCAGCGTCGCGGCGATCGCGACGATCGAGATCGAGGCGACGATGCCCACTCCCGAGACGGTCGCAGCGGCCTTGACGAGGGTCCGCGGCAGGCTGTGGCGCTTCTGCCGTCCGTGCCGGACGTGGGGTCGCGGCGTGCGCGCCGACTCGTCCGCGGCGGAGTGGTCCGTCGAAGGGCGCGTCGTGCGCATCCGTCTCCCGTTCGTCTGTGGGCTGGGGGTGGTGGGGCTGGGGTGTGGAGCTGAGGGCGGGCCTGGGACCCGCGGGCGCGGAGGAGGGGACTCCCACCGCGTCGGGACATAGTACCCAGAGCGCTCCGGAAAGCCATCCGTCGCCCGGAATCCGCGCCGGAGGGCAGGGGCGGCCGCGCCACACGGCCACCCGCCCCGCGCTCAGCCCTGCTGCTCGACGACGCTGATCGCCCAGACCACCCCGAAGCGGTCGGTGAGCATGCCGAAGCCGGCCGACCAGGCCGACGCCGTGAGCGGCTCGACGACGCTCGCTCCGTCGATGAGCGCGTCCCAGTGGCCGGTCGCCTCCCCGAGCGTCGCGGCCTGCAGGGCCAGGAAGAAGGGACGGTCGGTGATCGTCGTGCCGTTCTCGCGGCGCGTGGCTCCCGCCTGCAGGTCCGCCTCGCTCGAGGGGACGTCGTACGCCATCACGGTGAAGCCGCCCGCGCCGACGACCTGGCCGTGGACGACGCGATCGGTGTCGGGCAGGCCGGCCGGCATCCCGAAGTCGCCGTAGGTGCGGACGACGGCCCGGCCGCCGAAGACGGCGGCGTAGTACTCGAGGGCGGCGCGGGCCTCGCCGGTGAAGTTGAGGTGGGCGACGACTGCTGCGGTCATGGTGTACTCCTTCGCTGCGCGGTGGGTGGGCCGCGGTTCTCCCCGTTCCTCCGGGGCTTGAAGACACGATCTCGTCGGTACCGGCCAGGGAACGTCCGCTTCGCACGCGATGATCGTTCCGTGCCCACCTCCTCCTCGCCCTCCACCTCGAAGCGGCTGCTCGCCTTCCTGTCGCTGCTGCAGTCGCGCCGCGACTGGTCCGCTCCAGTGCTGGCGGACCGGCTGGAGGTGAGCGAGCGCACCGTCCGGCGCGACGTCGAGCGGCTGCGCGAGCTCGACTACGTGATCGAGACCACGCGCGGCCCCGACGGCGGCTACCGCCTGGCCGCCGGCACGGAGCTGCCGCCGCTGCTCTTCGACGACGAGCAGGCCGTCGTGATCGCCCTGGCGCTGCGGACCGCCGGCACCCTCGGCACGGACCTGGACGAGGCGGCCGAGCGGGCGCTCCTGACGATCCGCCGACTGCTGCCGAGCCGCCTCGCGCACCGGATCGACGGGCTCGCGGCGAGCGCCGGCACCGCGACCCGCCCGGCCGAGGCGCGCGCCGACGCCGGCGTGCTGCTGCGGATCGGCGACGCGATCCGCGACGCGCTGACCCTCCGCTTCGACTACGACTCCCCCGCAGGACCGGCCGACGCCGAACCCGCCGCCCGCACGACCGAGCCGCACCACCTCGTCCTCGCCGGCGGCCGCTGGTACCTGATCGGCTGGACTCCCGAGCGCGACGACTGGCGCACCTACCGGGTCGACCGGATCCGGCTCCGCAGTCACAACGGCGCCGTCTTCACTCCGCGGACGGTGCCCGGCGGTGACCCCGCGGCGTTCCTCTCCGCTCGCTTCAAGGGCTCGACCGGAGCGGACACCTGGCCGTGCCGGGGCTCGGCGATCCTGGACGCCGACGCCGTGCAGATCGCCCCGTACCTCGGCGACGGGACGCTGACCGTCGAGCCGGACGGCCGCTGCCGGATCCGCGTCGGCTCCTGGTCCTGGCCCGGCGTCGCCGCGTCGATCGCCCGCTTCGACGCACCGATCAGCGGCGTGGAGCCGGTCGAGCTCCGCGCGGCGTTCGCCCGCCTGGCCGCGCGAGCAGTGGACGCCGCGCGCCCGGGCGAAGACACCGGCTGACCGACGCGCCGACGCCCGGGCTCAGGGCCGCAGCGTCCGCCGGAGGAACCGCACCTGATCCTCGAGGCTGGCCTGCGACACGGCGGCGTCCGGCACCAGCTGATCGAAGACGTGGTACGTGCCGGCCCAGAGCCGCAGATCGACGGGGACCCGGTCCTCGAGGAGCCGCGCTCCGAATCGGAGCGCCTCGTCGCGCAGGGGATCGAGCTCGGCGGCCAGGAGATAGGTCTCGGGCAGTCCGATCAGCGACTCCCGTCGCGCCGGTGCCGCGTACTCGTCGGCCGGCGCACCGGCGAGGTAGAGCCGCTACATGACCGCGGCGTTGCGGTTGTCCCAGACCGGCGTGGCGTCGAACTCCCGCATCGACGTGCTGTGCAGGCGGTCGTCCAGCACGGGGAACAGCAGCAGCTGCGCCCGCGGCACCCGCTCCCCCTCGTCGAGGGCGAGCATGCTCACTCCCGCCGCCAGTGCGCCGCCGGCGCTGACGCCGGCGACCGCGATCCGGGCGGGATCGATCCCGAGCTCGGCCGCTCGCTCGATCATCCACCGGAGCACCGCCCGGCAGTCGCGGAGGCCGTGCGGATACGCGCGCTCCGGCGCGAGACGGTAGTCGACCGAGACGACGAGGCAGCCCGCGTCCCCCGCGTAGCGCAGGCAGCGGGCATTCTCGGAGAGGGTGTCCCCCGCGACGAAGGCGCCGCCGTGCAGGAAGAGCAGCGCGGACCCGACGGACGCCGACGGGCGATAGAGCCGGAGGCCGATGTCGTGTCCGTCGAGGCGCACCGAGCGCGACTCGATCGCGACGGACCCGCCGAACTCCACCTCGGCGGACGACGGCTGCATCGTCGACGAGCCCATCAGTCGCCGGGTGCCCTCGACGTCGTTCAGATCGGGCCGGAGCATCAGCTCGGTGGCGGCGGCGAGCTCAGCGTCCACGGCGGCCACCGCCTGCCGCGCCCAGGGCGCTCACGCCTCGTCCGGCTCCGCCTCGGCGATGCGCAGCAGCTGCAGCGCGAGCCACGCGTCGTTGCGCTGCACGGCGTCGAACACGTCGATCCCCAGCTTCGCGCCCACGTTCTTCAGCCGGTGCCCCAGCGAGCTGTGGTGCAGCAGGAGCTCCGTCGCCGCCGCGCGGACGTTCGCGTGGCGGCAGTACGCGTCCAGGGCGAGGATCTCGCCCAGACCGACGGGCGTCCGCACCAGGAGCTGCATCCGCTGCACGAGCTCCGAGCCGGCGGCCTCCGCCGGGGAGACCCGGGCGAGGCAGCGCAACGAGCCGAGCGCGTCGTGCGCGAGCGCGCGCGGACCGAGCACCGGCGAGCACAGCCGCAGCGTGCGCAGCGCGGAGAGGTAGGAGTCCCGCGGCGAGAGCGCCGAGGCCGTCGCGCCGACGGCGACGGTCTCGGCGCCCTCGGGGAGCGTGCCCGGCCGCGTCCCGGGACCGTGCAGCAGCACCGCGTGCGCCGTCCCGAAGCGCACGGGAGCGGTGCAGCGGTGCTCCGGCCCGCACCACTCCCGCCAGCCGCGCGGATCCGAGAGCGGTCCGCTCGCGCCCCGGGCGAGGACGACGCGCACGCGCCAGTCCGGCCGGAAGCCCAGCCGCCGGAGCGCCTCCTCCCGGTGCTCCGTGATCGAGGGCAGCGCCTCGATGAGCATCCGCAGCGGCTCGCCGTCGCCCAGCCGGGCCGCGTCGGCCTGCCGGATGAGGATCGTGGCCGCTGTCAGGGACATGCGCTCGAGGATCAGCTGCGCCATGTCCGGGTCGCTGCTCGCGGGCACCACCCAGACCAGGCCGGCGTCCGCCGTGTCCCCGCCGATCGCCGTGCTGATCGCCCCGGTCGGCGGATCGTGCGGCCTCGCGCGTCCGAGGCTGTCGAAGCCGCAGCCGCCGCCCGGACCAGCGAACCCCGCCTCGGTCCCGATCAGCATCGCCGTCGAGCGCACCAGCTCGTCGATTCCGGCCCGGAACTGCTGGAGCTTGTCGAAGAAGCTGACGACGCGCAGCGCGTCCGCACCGCTCTCGCCGCCCTCGGACAGCCGCCGGAGAAGACCCTCCATGCGTCACAGCCTCACTCGTCATCGCGTGCTCGCAACCGGTCGATCGCCAGGGCGAGCACCAGCACGGTCCCCGTCGCGATGCCCTGCCAGTAGGACGATACATTCAGGATCACGAGGCCGTTGCTCAGCGTCGAGAGGAAGACGATGCCGAGCGCCGTGCGCGGAATGCTGCCGCGGCCGCCGAAGAGCGAGGTCCCGCCGAGTACGACCGCGGCGAAGATGTCGAACTCGGCGCCCTGGCCGTTGTTCGCGGATCCGGAGCCGAGCCGCCCCGCGAGGAGCACGCCGGCCACCGCCGAGAGCGCCCCGGCGACCACGAAGACCTGCATCGCGTGCAGGTTCACCCGCAGCCCCGCGACCCTCGAGGCCCGCCCGGACGAGCCGATCGCGTAGGACCGCAGTCCCCAGGTCGTCGTGCGCATCACGAGCCACGCGACGACGTAGAGGACGGTCACGAGCACCACTGCGACCGGGAGCGGGCCGATCGACCCGGTGCCGACCCAGAGCAGGAGGTCGAAGCCCTCGACGACCGGCGCCGCGATCGACTGCCCGCTGGTCCAGACCTGAGCGGCACCGCGCACCACCAGCGCCACCGCGAGCGTCGAGATGAACCCCGGGATCCGGAGGCTCTCGGTCAGGACGCCGTTGACGAGGCCGAGCAGGGCCCCGAGCGCGATCGCCCCGAGGACGGCGACGAGCGGCGGCAGCCCGGCCTGCAGGAGCGAGACGCAGGTGATCCCGGACGCCGCGATCAGCGCGCCCTGGCTGATGTCGAGCCGGCCGGCGATCAGGATGATCGTCGCGCCGATCGCCGCGACGCCGAGCACCGCCGACTGCCGCAGCACGACGAAGAGGTTGTCCACGGTGAAGAACGTCGTCGAGCTGACGGCGAAGACGACGATCATCACGGCCAGCGCCACCGGGAGGACGATCGTGGCGAGGCGCTCCTGGTCGAACCCGCGGCGCGGAGCGCGGGCCACTCCGGGAACGGGCGTGTCGAGGCGGGTCATGACACGCCTCCGGTCGCTGCGGACATGAGTTCTCCTTCGGTGGCTGTGGTCGCCGGGAGCTCCCGGACGACGGCGCCGTTGCGGACGACGACGATCCGGTCGCAGGCGGCGCGCAGCTCGGCGATCTCCGAGCTGATGAGCAGGACGGCGACGCCCTGCGCGGTGAGATCCCAGACCGTGTCGATGAGATCGGCCTTGGCCCGGACGTCGATGCCGTGGGTGGGCTCGTCGAGGACGAGCAGGGACAGGTCCTCGGCGAGCAGGCGCCCGACGAGGACCTTCTGCTGATTGCCCCCGGAGAGCGAGCGGATGTCGAGGGCGTCGCTCGCGGCCTTGATCCGCAGCCGGGACGTCATCTCGGCGACGAGGGCGGTCACCGCGCGCCGGTCGAAGACGCCGCCTCGAGCGACGTTCCGCGGCGCCCGGACGATCATGTTCCGCCGCACGCTGAGGTGCGGCAGGATTCCCTCGCTGCGGCGGTCCTCGGAGAGGTACGCGACACCGCGGGCGAAGCCGGCGGCGGCGGAGCGGGGACGGTAGGGCCGGCCGGCCAGCTGCATCGAGCCGGACTGCAGGGCCTCCAGCCCGGCGATCGAGCGGCCGATCGACGACTTGCCCGCGCCGACGAGCCCGAAGACGCCCAGCACCTCGCCCCGCCGGATCGCGAGGTCGACGGGCGGGCGTCCCTTGACCACCAGAGCACTGCCGACGAAGGCGGGCTCGCCGAAGACGGCCGCCCGCTCGACCCGGGTGACAGCGGCGGACCCAGGCACCATGGCGTCGACCACCTGCGGCAGCACGGCCGCGGTGGCGCCGAACTCGCCGGCGACGCGCCCGTCCCGCAGCACGACGATGCTGTCGCAGAGCTGGACGACCTCGTCGAGCCGGTGCGAGATGAAGACGACGCCGACGCCCTCGTCGCTGAGCGAGCGCATCACGCGGAAGAGGCGAGCCGCCTCGAACGGCGTGAGCGAGGACGTCGGCTCGTCCAGGAGCAGGACGGATCCGGCGCTGCGCAGCGCGCGGGCGGCCGCGATCAGCTGGCGGTCGCCGATCGACACGTCGCGCACTGGGGTGTCGACGTCGTTCTCGAGCCCCATCCGGCGCAGCAGCGCGCGAGCGGCCTCGCGCATCCGCCGCCGGTCGAGCCGCAGCGCCCGCTGGAACACCCGCTCATCGCCGAGGAAGAGGTTCTCGGCGATCGTGAGATCCGGAACGAGATCCAGCTCCTGGCGCACCACGCCGATGCCCTTCTGCTGCGCCTCCCGAGGGCTGGAGAACGAGACGGGCTCCCCGTCCACCCGCAGCTCGCCGGAATCGGGTGGCAGCTGGCCGGTCAGGATGTTGATCAGGGTGGACTTGCCCGCCCCGTTGGCGCCGGCCAGTCCGAGGATCCGGCCCGCGTGCACCGTGAGATCGACGCCGGTGAGGGCCGCGACCCCGCCGAAGGACTTGCTCACTCCGCAGACGGTGAGGACGGGGGCGCTGCCGTGCGGTGCCGTCATCCGAGGGAGTCCAGGATCCCCTGGGCGTTCTCCGCCGTCACGAGCTCGACGGGCACGATCTGCTCGCGCTCCACGTCGCCGCCCGAGGAGAGCTCGAGGACCGCCCGGGCGATGATCTCGCCCTGCTGGACCGGGAAGAGTCCCACCGTCGAGACGACCTCCCCGGACAGGACTCCCTGGAGGATCCGCGCGTCCTCGCCGCCCGTGACGATCGCCACGTCCTCGCCGGGGGTGCGTCCCGAGGCCTTGACCGCGGAGAGCGCCCCGAGCGCGCTCGAGTCGTTCAGGCCGACGATCAGGTCGAGATCGGGGTGCGCCTGCAGGACGGTCGAGGTCTGCGCGTTGCCGGTGTCCTCCTGATACGCCTCGACCTCGCTGACGAGCGTCCACTCCCCCTCCCCGAGCGCCGCGTCGAGCCCCGCGATCACGCCCTCGTGCCGGGCGATCAGCGGTGCACCGCCCGAGTCCTGGTGCAGGATCGCGACGGTGGGCTTCTCGTCCGCGCGGTTCGCCGCGAGCCAGCCGCCGGCGCTCTCGCCCTCGAGCTCGCCGAAGGCGCGGTCGTCGAGGTTGAAGACGACATCCGCCTCGGGGATGTCGGTCGCGAGGCCGATGACGAGGACGTCCTGCCCCGCCAGGCGGCGCGCCACCGGCGAGATCGCCTTCGGGTCCGTCGGGCACACGATCACCGCCTTGGCGCCGGCCGCGACGAGGTTCTCGATGCCGGAGACCTGCTCGCCGGACTCGCCGTCGGGGTCGGAGGTGACGACGTCGATGTCGCAGTCGCCGAGGACGCTCTGCAGTCCCTTCTCGACCAGCGGGAAGTAGCCGCCCGAGTTGGAGTACGGCGAGTAGCCGACGCGGGTGAGCCCGACGCCGTCGCACTCGGCCGGGCGCTCGCCGGCCGGGGGCGACGGGGTCGCGCTCTGACAGCCGGTCAGCGGCAGCAGCACCACCGCGGCCGCGGCAAGTGCTGACGTCAGGCGGCGGGATCTCGTGGTGGGTCCGTGGACGTGCATCGTGTCTCCTTCGACAGGCAGTGCGGGTGGGGCGACTCCTCGCGAGGGGATCGACGCCACCGGCCACTCTGCCGACGCAGCGGCCCGGAGTCATCCGGACAGCGACGCGCTTTCACCCGCCATCTGGCGGATGGCAGCGCCACCACGGATGCGCCGCGCGGTCGGGTGACCGAGCGCGGATCCCGGTCACCCGTTCATCGGAGGGGTGGGCCCGACGGTGACCGGCGCAGAGTCGGGGAGACGCCTCGGGGATCGTCCCGGGCGCGACGCGCACCGAGTGAAGGAGAAGAGACCATGAACGAGAAGCACCTGACGGACGTCCGGGACCTGCCGATGACCGTGTTCGAGGTGGCGGATCAGGGCGGGGTGGTCGAGTCCCTCACCGCCGGTCACGGCATGAAGGAGCTCGCCGACTCCAACTGCGTCTGCTACATCTGCTGCGGCGGCCCCGCCGCCTGAGCGCCGAGTGCGCGCCGGTCGCCCGCTCGACGCGGCTCGCGAGCACGCGTCCCTCCGCGTGCCGCACCGGGCTCCCGTCCCGCTTCACGCAGGACGGGAGCCTTCTGCTGTCCGCGGCGACGCCGGAGGAGCGGTCCACCGGCCCTCCGGCGAGACCGTCTCGGCGACCGCCGCGGCGTACTCGGCGTGCCGGTCGTGGGTCGGCTGCCCGAAGGACCGCTGCAGGACCGTGCCGAGGAGCCGGGCGCAGTCGCCGTTGCGATCCGCGTCGCCGGCCCCCGCCGGCCGCAGGACGAAGCCGCCGACGACCGCTCCGACGGCCAGTCGCCCGGACTCCGAGCGCGCGTCGCCGAGCACGAGGTGGTGCCGGCTGAGAACGCCGAGGTAGCCCGGGTCGGAGAGCCGGGAGACGAGCGAGAGCCCGAGCCGGTCGGGCGCTCCGGGCCGGGCGCCGCGCGAGCCGAGGACCGTGCTGTCTCCGCGGTTGTAGGCGCCGAGCAGCGGCACCGCCATGGTCCCGTGGAAGAGCATCGCCGCGGTGAGGCCGAACGCGACCAGCTCCGGCCGGCGCAGGAGGGCCGCCCCGAGCTCGGCGTCGATCCGGCCCGCCTCGCGGACGAGGACGGCGTCGAGGAGCTCGTCCTTGCTGCTCCAGTGCAGGTAGAGCGTGCCCTTGCCGACGTGCGCGGCGTCGGCCACGTCCTGCATGCAGACCTTGCGGTAGCCCCAGCGGAGGACGAGATCGCGCATCGCGTCGAGGATGCGCTCCCGCCGCTGCGGGTCTGCGGTCTCGGGTCGGCGCGGATGGGCGACCTCCGAGCCCCGGCGGAGACCCGGGTCGGTCGACGCGCCTTCGCTCCCTGATGCGGACGTCACGGGAACGGGTGCGGATCGGGGTTCAGCTCGTCCGGGCGCAGATCGCGGTCGAGCGTGCCGAGCCGCCGCGGCAACTCGAGGAGCCGGGGAAGCCCGTCGATCCTGCGGTTGCGGTGGCCGAACGCCATCGGCACGGCACCCGGCACGAGCACCTTCACGCAGGCGAATCCGCCCGCGCGGTGCTCCGGCGTGGTCTGGTCGACGACGAGCACCTCGCCGATCCGGTCCACCGCGGCGCGGAGATCGACCGCCAGGTCCGTGGCGTCCGGGCGCACGCGGTCCGCGCCACCGATGTCGTCGGCGCGGATCGTCGGACCGCCGCGGAGGAAGTCGAGGCGGTGGCGGGCGTCCGGGTGCGCATACAGGGCCGAGTGATCGAGCATCGCGCGCACGGCGGAGGGGTCGCGCACCATCTCCGCGGCGTGCGCCTCCTCGCCCGGGTAGCGCCGGAGGAGGTCCGCCAGGATCGGGCCGAGCTCGTTCATCGCGCCGAGCAGGGCGCGCTCGGGGTCCAGGCCCGCCCCGGCGGTGCACAGCGCGGCCGGCCCGGAGCCGCCCTGCCGCGTCGCCAGCAGCCACACCGCCGGGATGCCCCAGTCCGTCGTGACGTCGAAGGCGGCGACGTCGTAGCCGGTCGCCGCGGTGATCGCCGCCGCCTGCTCCGCGACGAGCGGGTCGCGGCAGCTGCTCAGGTCGATGCCGGCGGGCGTGCTACGGGTGTACCAGGTGCAGAGGAACGCGTCGCGCTCGACCGTCTCCAGCAGACCGTGCAGGGCGGCCTCCTCCCAGGAGGAGCCGAGCGCGCAGCCGTTCGAGACCTCGTAGTACGAGACGGGGTCGTCCCCGCGCAGTCGCTGCGAGAAGTAGTAGGCGAGGGCCTCGGGGACCAGGCGCGCGCGGCCCTCGGCGAAGGAGTGCGCCCAGACCCACTGGATCGGCACGTCCTCGTCGAACTGCCGGTATCGGAACGCCGGATCGTCGTAGGACTCGTCCGGATGGCGGCCGAAGACGTCGGGGTGCGCGGCCTCGGCGGCGAGCTCCCGGTAGCTTCCGCGCACCGTCGACCGGCGTCCGCCCGGCGCGACTCCCCCGTAGCGCTCGAGCGCCTCCAGCACCGCGGTGACCTCGGCGGACCGGTAGTCGCGGCCGCGTCCGTAGCCCGGCTCGACGAGACCGTCGAGGCGCATCGGCATCGGCGCGGCCGCCATGACCAGCCCGCCCTCGTCCCCGCGCCGTGTGGCGGCGATCGTGCCGCAGAAGGGGTCGATGTAGAGGGAGCGGAGGACGTCGGCCTCGCCGACGACGTCGCGGATCCGCGCGCCGAACGGAGCGGTCTTGGGCTGCGGCGCGAGGACGTGCTGGGCAGCCGCGGCGGTGTCCTCCGGGAGGTCGCCGCAGAGCTCGCAGAGGGGCTCGGGGAGGAAGGCGTGGTGCTCCACCGCCAGGGTGTCGAGGCGGACCACCGCGACGCGGCGCTGGGCACTCGCAGCCTCGTGCTCCTGCGCCAGGAGTCGCTCGAGCGCGATCGCCGCGACGTCGGCCGCCAGCTCGTCGAGGGCCTCGGGGCGGCGGCCCTCGAGCTGCTCCGCGTACTCCGCCGTCAGCCGCACACGCCACGGCTCCGCGCCGCGGAGGCGTTCCCGCCGGAGCACCAGGCACCGCGGACAGCCCGGGACTCCGGGACGGACGAGGGGCCCGATCACGATGCGGTTCACCTCGACGTGCACGGGCAGCCACGGGACGTCCGCCGCGGGACGGCTCGGGACACGCCAGGTGTCGGACGCCCGGACGGCGACCCCGATCGCCGCGCCGATACCGGCCAGCGCGCGCTGGAGCAGTCCGTCCGCGGCGTCCGCAGCGTCGATCTCACCCGTGCTCACGGCAGGATCACCACCTTCCGGACGACGAGCCCGAGTCGCGCGACGACGGGATCGTGGTCCAGGTCGACCACGACCGCCCGCGGATCGGAGGTGGGAGCCGCTTCGACGGCGAGCCTCAGCGCCTCCTCCTCGGTGGCGGCGACCCCGAGGCCGCCAGTCGCCGGAGGGGCGTCCGAGCAGCGGAAGGCGAGGGTGACCGGGACCCGGACGGTCGCGCTGTCGGCCAGGCACCGGCCCGGCACCGTGCACTCCGCGGGTGCGGCGACGATGACGCGGACCGCCGCGCGCAGCTGCTCGAGGGTCGCGGTCGGCGCGGCGACGGCGCGCCCTGCGGCGTCGGACACCCGGCGCGGATCGAGGACCGACTCCGCGCGGATCGCGAGTGCCCGGCGCACGGCGTCCGCCCGTGCCTCCGCGAAGTCCGCGCCCTCGCCGACGACCTCGACGTCGCGCCGGTCGGTAACGGCGTCGCAGGCGACCAGCGCTCGGGAGTGGTGCCGCGGCACCTGCGGCAGGTCCGCCTCCTCGATCAGCCGGACGACACCGAAGTCGGGATCGACGAGGGTCATCGCGCGCTCCTCGAACGGGCCGGTCGCCTCCGGCTGCTCGGCCTGCCACGGGTGCGGGCTGATCCGGGTGAGCACGGTTCCGTTCGCAGTGACCGTCGTGGCCCGCCACGGATCCGTGCGACCGGAGGCAGCGCGGCGGACCAGCTGGGCGACGGCCAGCCGGAGCACGTCCTCCTCGGGCCTGCCCACCTCCACCCCGCGTTCCGCCACGGCGACCAGCACCGGGAGCAGCTCCGCCCCGGGCGCCGGGCCGACGACGAGCGCCGCGCCGTCACGCAGCAGCACCGCCCCGTACGTCCGCTCCGGGTGCTCGCGGACCTCGTCGATCAGCCACCGCCCCCCGACCGGGCCGACCGCGAGCGAGCACTCGGGGAGCGCACGGCCGCTCCGCGCCACCGCGCGCTGCAGGAGGACCGTCTCGCCGAGGAGGCGGACGCGACCGGCGATGGGAGCCTCCCGGAGGAGGCCGAGGGTGAGCATCGCGCTCCGCACGCGCCGGAGCTGGTCGGCCCGGGCCGGATCGAGCGATCGCGCCCGCTCCTCGACGTCGTCGCCGGCCAGGATCCACGCCGCGATGACGCGCATCCAGCCCGCGACCTCGCCGGTGAGCTCGATGTCGCCGCCGGCGGTCATGCCGTAGGTGCGCCCCTCGTGGTCGATCACGCAGGCGCTGGTGTCCACGGTGAGGGTCATCGCGTCACCGCCGGCACCGGTCGCGGCATCGAGCCGACGATGAACTGGCCCACGCTGCACTCGAGGAGGGGGTCGCGACCGGTCGCCTCGGCGAAGGCGACGGGGTCGTCGGTTCCGAGCGGGCAGCCCGCCAGCCCCCTCGCGCTGCACGCCCCGGCGAGCGCCTGGTAGAGCACCCCGGTGTCCTTCAGCACGAGCTCGAACGCCATCCTCTGGTACTTCCACATCACCCGGCCGACACGGGCGGAGACGACGATGAGGACCTGCGGGGCGACCCCGGTCGCCGCGACCCCGCTCGCGACCTGGACCATCCGGCGCACGGCGGGAGCGCCGATGCCGCACACCTCCTCCAGCTCGTGGCGATGCGCGTCGTAGTGGTAGAAGGCCGGCTCGATCCCGGCGCAGCGCGAGACGGCCAGGTACAGCTCGAGCTCCGCGAGCGAGCCGCCGGACGGACGCGGCGAGCTGACCACCTCCGTCCCGTGGTCGACGCGCAGCCCGCGGACCCGGGCCGTCCGGTACAGGAGCTCGCCGAGCTCGGCGACGTCGATCGGCGCGGCGTCGTCGTGGTCGCGCAGGGACATCCGGCGCTCGACGACCTCGGCGTAGGGCGGGTCGCTCGCGCGAAGGGCGGCGAGGTCGACCGCGGGGAGGGCGACCCGGCGCCCGCCGAACGGGACCGGGCTGGCGCCTACCGGAGGGAAGCCCGCCCTCCCACCCCACCAGGTGCCGCCGAAGTCGGCGGCCGGGCCGCGACAGCCCTGCCTGCTGCGGTCGTGGAAGAGCAGCTCGTGGGGTGCCCACTGCCGGTAGCGGAACTCGGTCTCCTCCGGTCCGCCCGGCAGCGCGAGGAACCCGTGCCGCTGGAGCTCGCGGCGCAGGGCGGCGGCGAGACCGCCGGAGTCCGAGAGCGCGTCGGAGAGCAAGGACCGCCGGTGCAGCACGATCTCGGCACTGGCGAGCGGGGACTCTACGAGCAGGTCGGGGCCGTCGCGGCGGACCACGGCGAACCTCGAGAGGTCGAGGTCGGCGGACGGCTCAGGAGCGGGCTCGACCGCGGCCCTCAGCGGATTCACCACGAAGCCCGGACCGTCGTCGTCCCCGAACTCCTGGACGAGCCAGCCGTCCTCGCGCAGTCGCTCCGTGACGGGGTCGTCGGCACCGCCCGGCCCGCCCTCGACGAGCTGCCGGAGTCGCTCGTTGACCGCCGCGTCGTCGCCGAGCGCCAGGGCTCGTGGCCACGCCATCACGGTCGTGCCGTTGGCGTCCCGTGTCGCGTACACCCCCGGTCGCAGGCGCTCGACACGGGGTCCGGGAACGTTCTCGTCGCTCATGACGGCTCCTTCTCCATCGAGAGGCGGGCGGCCCGAAGCTCAGAAGATGCGTCTCGGCGGAGGCGACCCGTCTCAATCATCGACAGAACGTCACTTTAGAGTCGGGTCCGACGACGAGGTCGCTGCGCGCCAGGGACGCGCAGCGACCTCCCTGCTGATCGAGCAGCCCACGCAGCGGGCCATTCATGCTGATCGAGTAGCCCGCGCAGCGGGCGTATCGAGATCCACCAGCATCAAGGGCGAGTCTTCAGTCCCGCCCTCCTGACGTTGGTGGGTCTCGATACGCCCCTGCGGGGCTACTCGACCAGCATGCACATCCCTGCCTACCAGTCGACCGGCATGCGCATCCCTGCGGGCTACTCAGCCGGCATGCACATCCCCGCGGGCTACTCAGCCAGCATGCACATCCCCGCGGGCTACTCAGCCAGCATGCACAGCCCCGCGGGCTACTCAGCCGGCGTGACGGCGGGATCGCGTTCTCGGCCTCGTCACCAGGGGGGCGGCGTCGCCGCTCGACCACGATGGCGGAGGGCTAGGGATTCGAACCCTAGAGACATCTCTGCCCACCAGTTTTCAAGACTGGCTCCATCGGCCGCTCGGACAGCCCTCCCTGCCTCGCCCCGCGGGGAGAGACAGTCGATGGTAACCGACGGCCCGCGCGACGCGGGAGCGGGCGGCGCCGCGTCGGGTCAGCGCAGGTCGGCGAGGGCGACGGCGACGCCGTCCTCGTGCACGCCAGGGAGGATCGCGGAGGCGACGGCGAGGACCTCGGCGGGCGCCTGCCCCATCGCCAGGCCGGCGCCGTGCTCGGCGGCCCAGGTGAGCATCTCGATGTCGTTGCGGCCGTCGCCGAGCGCGACCACGTCGCTCCGCTCGATGCCGAGGCGGTTCCGGACCAGCTCGAGCGCGGTCGACTTGTTGACGCCGTGCGGGGCGATGTCGAGCCAGGCGGTCCAGCCGATGGCGTAGCTGACCTGGTGCAGGCCCATCCGCTCGACGAGCTCGGTGAACTCCTCGATGCCGGTGCCGGGCGAGATGACGACCACGCGGGTGGACTGCACGCCCAGCAGCTCCTCGAAGGGCACGTGCACCGTCTCGGCGCCCATGACCGCTCCGCCGGGGAAGGCCTCGGTGTAGGAGAAGGCGCCGTCGGCGTCCTCGACGGCGTAGTGCGCGTCGGGCAGGTGCCGGCGGATGGTCTCGAGGACCTCGGTGGGGTCGAAGGTCTCGACGACGTCGGGGCGGTAGCCGCCCTCCGCCTCGGGGTCGCGGCGCAGGGTGACGGCGCCGTTGCAGCAGATGACGAACTCCGGAGCGATGCCCAGGCGCGCGACCACGGGCAGCGTGGTCGACGGCGAGCGGCCGGTCGCGAGCATGACCTCGTCGCCCTGGGCGACCACCCGCGTGATCGCGTCGACGACCGCGTCGGTGATGGTGCCGTCCTCGTGCATGACGGTGCCGTCGATGTCGAGGGCGATGAGGCGGCGGCCGGCGCTCATGCGGTGCGGACCGGCTCGAGGACCTCGAGGCCGCCCAGGTGCGGGCGCAGCGCCTCGGGGACGAGCACCGAGCCGTCGGCCTGCTGGTGCGTCTCGAGCAGGGCGACGATCCAGCGGGTGGTCGCCAGCGTGCCGTTCAGAGTGGCGACGGGCGCCGTCTTGCCCGACTCGGTGCGGTACCGGGTGTCGAGGCGGCGGGCCTGGAAGGTGGTGCAGTTCGAGGTCGACGTCAGCTCGCGGTAGGCGTCCTGGGTGGGCACCCAGGCCTCGACGTCGAACTTGCGCGCGGCGCTCTGGCCGAGGTCGCCCGCGGCGACGTCGATGACGCGGTAGTGCAGACCGAGGCTCTGCAGCACGCCCTCCTGGTGGGCGAGCAGGCGCGCGTGCTCCGCCTCCGCGTCCTCGGGCAGCGTGTAGACGAACATCTCGAGCTTGTTGAACTGGTGCACCCGGATGATGCCGCGGGTGTCGCGCCCGCCCGAGCCGGCCTCGCGGCGGTAGCAGGTGCTCCAGCCGGCGTAGCGCTTCGGGCCGCCCGCGAGATCCAGGATCTCGTCGGCGTGGTAGCCGGCGAGCGCCACCTCGCTGGTGCCGGTGAGGTAGAGGTCGTCGTCGCGGAGGCGGTACACCTCGTCGTCGTGCTCACCGAGGAAGCCGGTGCCGTCCATGATCTCGGGGCGCACCAGCGTCGGCGTGATCAGCGGGGTGAAGCCGGCCTCGAGGGCGCGCTCCAGGCCGAGGTTCATCAGCGCGATCTCGAGCCGGGCGACGAGGCCCTTGAGGAAGTAGAAGCGCGCGCCGCTGACCTTCGCGCCGCGCTGCATGTCGATGCCGTCGAGCAGCTCGCCGATCTCGAGGTGGTCGCGGGGCGCGAAGTCGAAGACCGGGCGCTCGCCCACGGTGCGCACGAGCTCGAACTTGTCCTCGCCACCGGCGGGAACGCCGTCGATGATCGGGTTGGCCAGCCGCTTCACGAGCGAGCCGAAGCGCTCGTCGGCCTCGGCGGCCTCCTGCTGCGCCTGCTTCGCGGCGGCGGCGAGGCGCTGCGCCTCGGCGACCAGGGCCGCCTTCTCGTCCTTCGGCGCCTTCGCGACGGTCTTGCCGAAGGCGTTCTGCTCGGCGCGGAGGCGCTCGGCCTCGGTGATCGCGGCCCGGCGTGCTCGGTCGGCCTCGAGGGCGTCGTCGACGAGCTCGACGGAGTCGCCGCGCGCCTCCTGCGAGCGCTTCAGGACGTCCGGGTTCTCGCGGAGAAGTACGGGATCAATCACCCCAGCAGTTTAGAGGGGCCGGGAGGCGCGCCTGAGGATCGGCCGGGCGGACCGAACCGGCGGGGCCGGGGCTGCGAACCACTTCTGCGCCACCTCCTCCGACGGACGGCGCCGGCCCCCTCCGTTCCCCCGCGAGCGGGCCGCAGCGCTCCGACCACAGCTCCCCGACCTCACCCCGAGAGGCCCCGCCATGACTCCCCGACCCCCGACCGTGCGCGTCGAGCGCTCCGGCCCCGTCGCCCGCCTGATCCTCGACCGGCCGGACGCTCTCAACGCGCTCGACCTCGACACGGCCCTGCAGCTGGTGCGCGCCCTGATCACGCTGAACGCCGACGCGGGCTGCACCGTCCTCGTCGTCGAGTCCGCGGGTCGCGCGTTCTGCACCGGCGGCGACGTCTCGGCGATCCTGGGCGCCGACCGCCCCGACCGGTACCTCCGCGATCTGGCGACGACCGCTGGCGAGGCCTTCCGCCTGCTCGGCGAGAGCAGCGCCGTCGTCGTCTGCGCGATCGACGGCATCACCGCGGGAGCCGGGATCGCCTTCGCGCTCGCCGCCGACATCGTCGTCGCGACGCCCGCCGCCACCTTCGTCAGCGCCTACGGCGACGTCGGGCTCGTGCCGGACTGCGGCGTCACGGCGACCCTGCCCGCGACGATCGGGCGCCGCCGCGCCCTGGACTTCGTGCTCTCCGGCCGCTCCGTCCGGGCCGCCGAGGCGCTCGAGTGGCAGCTCGTCACCGAGGTCGTCCCCCGCGCCGAGCTCGCGGCCCGCGTCGACGAGCGCGTCCGGGCGCTCGCCGCCCGCCCGCCGCTGGTGGCCGCCGCCGCCAAGCGACTGCTGACCACCGAGCCGCTCGACCTCCGCGAGCGGATCGAGGAGGAGACCGACACCCTCGTCGAGCTGCTCGCCACTGAGCGCACCCGCGCGCTGCTCGAGGCCGAGCACGAGCGGCAGCAGCGCCGCCGGGCCCGCAGCAGCATCGCGGCCTGACCGGGGACCCCCGTCAGGACCGGGCGACGAGCCCGCCGAGATCGCGGATCGACGCCGCCCCCGACTGCTGCAGCATGACCCGGAACTCGCGGTCGAGGAGTCCGAGCAGCCCGGCGACCTCGTCGGCGCCGCCCACGGCGAGCGCCCACATCAGCGGCCGCCCGACGAAGACCGCGCGAGCCCCGAGCGCGAGCGCCGCGAGCACGTGCCGGCCCGTGCGCACCCCGCTGTCGATGTAGACCTCGGCGTCGGCGCCGACCGCGTCGACCACCTCGGCGAGCGCCCCGACAGCGGTGATCGAGCCGTCCATCCGCCGGCCGCCGTGCGTCGAGACGACGACCCCGGAGGCGCCCGCGTCGACCGCGCGACGGGCGTCCTCGCCGCGCAGCACGCCCTTCACCAGGACCGGCACACCGCTGACCGAGCGGAGCCGGCCGATGTCGTCGAGTCCCGGGTTCGGCACGGGACGGCCGAGGACCAGTGCGCGCTCCTGCTCGGTCAGATTGCCGAGCCGCGCCTTCCCGGGGATCTCCGGCCAGGTGAGCGGCTCGATGCCGGGGCGCTCGCCGCGCAGCACCGGCATCTCGACCGTGAGCATCAGCGCGCGGGCGCCGTGCTCAGCGGCCCGCTCGATCAACGCGTGGGTCACGTCGCGGTCCGCGAGCAGGTAGACCTGGAACCACCACGGCGCACCCGCCGCGGCGATCCGCTCGAAGGGCAGCGCCGTGTTCGTCGAGACGCCGAGCAGGGTGCCGGCGCGCGCCGCCGCCTCCGCCATCGCGATCTCGCCGCGCGGATCCGCCGCGTTCTGCTGCGCCATCGGCGCGATCAGCACGGGGCCCCGCACCTCGGTGCCGAGGACCGAGGTCGTGGTGTCGCCGTCGAGCTCGCCGCGCAGCGCCGCCGGCCGGAAGCGGATCGCGTCCCAGGCCGCGAGGTCGGCGTCGCGCTCCGAGCGGCCGCCCGCGACGGCGCCGTAGTAGTCGGCGACGAACCAGGGCAGCACCTCGCGGGCGCGCTCCTCCAGCTCGGCGACGAGTCGGCGGGTCGGTGTGCTGTCGGCTGTCATGGGCGGCCTCCCCTTCGAGGGCGCCGGTGCGGCGCGGGGGCGGGGCCGGGAGGCTCCGCCGCGGCTCGACTGTACCCGCGGGCGCCGCCCTGCGATCGGAGGAGCGCCGCGCTGCCTTCTCGGCTACGGTGGACCCTGCGAAGGGGAGTAGTTCCCACCGTCCGCCGAGCGGACGACGAGGCGCGTCGACATGCTGGTCCGGAGAGTCCCGGACCCGGCGCGCCACCCGGATCCTCGCGGAATCGGGCGAACGAGACCTTCGGTCAGTCGACACGTGTCCTGGCCGGTCCTCTCGCGCGGGTCGGCCGGGGTGCCGAAGCCCAGGAGATCCCATGGCGACCATCGCCCGAGACACCCCTTCCTCCCCCACGCCGGTGCAGATCCGCCGCTGGCGGCGCTACCTCGCCGACGAGCTGGCCGAGGCCGCGAGCTACCGCGATCTCGCCGAGCGCCGCTCCGGCGAGGAGCGCGAGATCCTGCTCGCCCTGGCCGCGGCCGAGGGCCGGCACGAGGAGCACTGGCGCGAGCTGCTCGGGCCGGCGGCCGAGCCGCAGCCCCGACCCGATCTGCGCACGCGGCTGCTCGGCTTCCTGACCCGGCAGTTCGGCTCGGTCTTCGTCCTCGCGCTGATCCAGCGCGCCGAGGCCCGCTCGCCCTACGCCGACGACGACGACGCGACGGAGGCGATGGCCGCCGACGAGCGGATCCACGGCGAGGTCGTCCGCGGGCTCGCCGAGCGCGGTCGCAACCGGCTCTCGGGCACCTTCCGCGCCGCGGTGTTCGGCGCCAACGACGGCCTGGTCTCGAACCTGGCCCTCGTCCTCGGCGTCGGTGCGAGCGGAGTCGGCACCGGGGTCGTCCTGTTCACCGGCATCGCCGGGCTGCTCGCGGGCGCGCTCTCGATGGGCGCCGGCGAGTTCGTCTCGGTGCGCTCGCAGCGCGAGCTGCTCTCCGCCTCCTCCCCCGACCTCGACACCAACCACGTCGTCCCCGACCTCGACGTCGACGCCAACGAGCTCTCGCTCGTCTACCGCGCCCGCGGGCTCTCGCAGGAGGACGCGGACGCCCGCGCGGCCCGGGTCTTCGCGGGACTGCGCGGCGGCGCGGCGCCGACCTCGCCGATCACCATCGGCGGAGTGAAGGCCGACCCGTCGGTCGACGAGTACGAGTCGATCGGCACCGGCATGGGCGCGGCGCTGTCGAGCTTCTGCTTCTTCGCCTCGGGCGCGATCATCCCGGTGCTGCCGTACCTGCTCGGGATGTCGGGGCTGGCCGCGGTGGTCCTCGCGTCCGTCCTCGTCGGCCTGGCGCTGCTCGCGACCGGCGCGATCGTCGGCCTGCTCTCCGGCGCGCCGCCCCTCGCGCGCGCCCTGCGCCAGCTCGGCATCGGCTACGGAGCGGCGCTCGTCACCTACCTGCTCGGGCTGCTGTTCGGCGCGTCGGGGGTGTGAGCGGCCGGCCGGAGCCGGCGTGCTCATGCTGATCGAGTAGCCCGCGCAGCGGGCGTATCGAGATCCACCCTCCGCGGGAAGTGCTGGCGGTCGCGGGTCTCGATACGCCCCTTCGGGGCTACTCGACCAGCAGGATCCAGCGACCCCACCCCTTCGCCGACGAGCGCCGCCCCTGCTGATCGGACAGCGCGCGCAGCGGCATCCCATGCTGATCGAGTAGCGCGCGCAGCGCGCGTATCGAGATCCACTTCCGCCGGACGTGCTGGTGACAGTGGGTCTCGATACGCCCCTGCGGGGCAACTCGACCAGCATGGCTGCGGCCGTCTCTTCCAAGGGGATCCCCTCGCCGCCGGAGGTCTCGCCGTCAGAGGGTCGTCGCCTCGGTCTC
Organism: Rathayibacter sp. VKM Ac-2928; assembly: GCF_022815545.1. NCBI lineage: Bacteria > Bacillati > Actinomycetota > Actinomycetes > Micrococcales > Microbacteriaceae > Rathayibacter > Rathayibacter sp. VKM Ac-2928. Next base: position 339,655 of record NZ_JALGRU010000001.1, on the reverse strand, counting down.
GACGTCGTCAGAGGGCGCCTGCTTCGCGGGCCGGGCCCGCCAGCGCAGTGCGGCGACGCCCATCGCCAGCAGCAGCGCGAACGGCAGGCTGCCCAGCAGCGGGATCGAGGCGTAGTAGGTGATCTGGCGCTGGATCCACTCCGGTGACGGGGTGTCGGAGTCGCCGTAGTACGACGCGGGCGGCGAGGAGTAGCCGCTGTAGAGCAGCGCGACGCCGAGCACGCTGCCGGCCAGCCCCGCGAGCAGCAGGGCGAGCAGCCAGGGGTTCCGCCAGAGCGGCGCCGACGGCTCCACGGCGACCTCGACGCGGCGGACGGACGTCTCCTCGGGCGCGGGATCGGCGAACGGCTCCCGGGACAGTGCCACATCCGAGGGCAGCCGGGCGGGTGCGCTGATCGGAGTGCCGCTCTCGGCCGCCCGCCGCGAGCGCCGGCTGTCGGCCGTGGTCGCGATGTCGGCGAGCGCGGGCGGCCGCCGACGCGCGATCCCCTCCGGTGCCGCCACCGGCCGGGCGAAGGCGCGCTCGTCGCCGCGCACCCGGTCCACTCCCCCGGTGAAGCCCCGCTGGAAGGCGGCGTCGTACCGCGGATCGACGCGCTCGCGCTCGGCTCCGCCTCGTTCAGTCATCGTCGACCTCCGGTTCGCTGCCGAGGATCCCGCGCAGCCAGTCACGCGCCTCGATGAACACCTCGTCGTCGTAGCGTCGCACGTACGAGACCGGACGGCGATCCGCACGGGGATACGAGCCCAGGAAGATCACCCGCGGACTGAAGCGGCGAAGGCCCAGCAGGGCGTCGGCGACCCGCTCGTCGTGCGCGTGGCCGTCGAGGTCGATGACGAAGCGGTAGCGGCCGAGGGCGTCGCCGATGGGCCGCGACTGGATCATGCTCAGGTTCACTCCGCGGGTCGCGAACTGCTCGAGCATGTCGAGCAGCGCGCCGGGGGCGTCGGAGGGCAGCTCGACGATCAGGCTGGTCTTGTCGGCGCCCGTCGGCTCGGGCAGCACCCGCGAGCGCGAGACGTGCACGAAGCGGGTGACCGCGTTCGGGTTGTCGCCGATCCGCTCCGCGAGCACCTCGACGTCGTGGTGGCGGACGATGCCCGGCGGTGCGATCGCGGCCTGGGCGGGCGAGCCCGCGAGCAGGTCGATCGTGGCCTGCACGTTGCTCGACGCGGGCAGGTGCTCGTGGCTCGGAATCGTCCGGTCGAGCCACTCGCGGCACTGCCCGTAGGCGACCGGGTGCGCGGCGACGATCCGCACGTCCTCGAGCCGCGCGCCCGGGCGGCCGACCAGGATGAAGGACACCGGCACGAGGTACTCGCCGACGATCCGCACGCCCGGGATCCGGGCCAGCGCGTCCTGCGCGGCCGTCACCCCGCCCTCGACCGAGTTCTCGATCGCGATCACCGCGCCGTCGCTGCGCCCCGACACCAGGTCGTCGAGCGCCTCGCCGACGTTCCCGACGCTCCGCCAGACGTGCCCGCGCGCCTCGGGGACCTGCGCGAGCGCCGCCTCCGTGAACGTGCCGGAGGGCCCGAGATAGCTGTAGGTGCGGGGGGCGGGGGCGGTGTCGGGGACACCGTCGGAGGCGCGGTCGGGCATGGCGGACAGCCTAGCCAGCGCCTGTCCAGCCGGTATCGCGGCCCCGGCGCGACTGCCACTATGGACCCCATGACCGATCGCGCAGGGAAGCCGGCAGAGGCCTCCGATCTCATCGACGTCGAGGCCCTCGTGAGGGCGTACTACGAGAAGAAGCCGGACGTGTCCGACCCCTTGCAGAAGGTGGTCTTCGGCACCTCCGGGCATCGCGGCTCGTCGTTCGACACCGCCTTCAACGAGGACCACATCGCGGCGGTGACCCAGGCCATCGTCGAGTACCGGACGAACGAGGGCATCACCGGGCCGCTCTTCATCGGCGCCGACACCCACGGCCTCTCGCGCCCGGCGCTGACGACCGCGCTCGAGGTGCTGGTCGCCAACGAGGTGCGCGTGCTCGTCGACGAGTTCGACGACTACGTGCCGACCCCGGCGCTCAGCCACGCGATCCTCCGCTACAACAACGACCCGTCGCACACCGACCGGGCCGACGGCATCGTGGTCACCCCCTCGCACAACCCGCCCCGCGACGGCGGCTTCAAGTACAACCCGCCGCACGGCGGCCCCGCCGACTCCGACGCCACCTCCTGGATCGCGAATCGCGCCAACGAGCTGATCGCCGACGGCAACCGCGACGTGAAGTCGGCCGAGCCGAGCGCCGTCGAGACCTACGACTACCGCACGCACTACGTCGCGGACCTGAAGAACATCATCGACATCGACGCGATCAAGAAGGCCGGGGTGAAGATCGGAGCCGACCCGCTGGGCGGCGCCTCGGTGCACTACTGGCAGCTGATCGCCGAGATGTACGAACTCGACCTGACGGTCGTCAACGGCGAGGTCGACCCGGCCTGGGGCTTCATGACCCTGGACTGGGACGAGAAGATCCGGATGGACCCGTCCTCCCCCAGCGCGATGGCCTCGGTCGTCGCCCGGGCCGGCGACTACGACATCCTCACCGGCAACGACGCCGACGCCGACCGCCACGGCATCGTCACGCCCGACGGCGGCCTGATGAACCCGAACCACTACCTCGCGGTCGCGATCGACTACCTGTACCGCCACCGCTCCGGCTGGCGCGAGGACGCGGCGATCGGCAAGACGCTGGTCTCCTCCTCGATCATCGACCGGGTCGCGGAGTCGCTCGGCCGCCGCCTCTGGGAGGTGCCGGTCGGCTTCAAGTGGTTCGTGCCCGGGCTGGTCGACGGCTCGGTCGGCTTCGGCGGCGAGGAGTCGGCGGGAGCGTCGTTCCTCCGCTTCGACGGGACCGTCTGGACCACCGACAAGGACGGCATCCTGCTGGCGCTGCTCGCCTCCGAGATCGTCGCCGTCACGGGCAAGAGCCCCTCGGCGCTGTACCGCGAGCTGACCGAGCGCTTCGGCGACCCGGTCTACGAGCGCGTCGACGCGGTGGCCACGAAGGCTCAGAAGGCGGCGCTGGGCAAGCTGGACGGCGACGCCATCTCGGCGACCACCCTGGCCGGCGAGGAGATCGTCGCGAAGCTCTCGAAGGCCCCCGGCAACGACGCGGCCGTCGGCGGCGTCAAGGTCGTCACCGAGAACGCGTGGTTCGCTGCGCGCCCCTCCGGCACCGAGGACGTCTACAAGATCTACGCCGAGTCCTTCCGCGGCCTCGACCACCTGCACGAGGTGCAGGCCGAGGCCCGCACCATCGTCGACGCCGCCCTGGGCTCCTAGCCCGCGCCGCCCCCGCCGAGTCGCCCGAGAAGGCTCGTTCTCCACCCCGGGAACGAGCCTTCTCGGGCGAGTCAGTGGGGCCTGTGGACAACTCCGCGCACGGGAGGGCCAGAGGCGCCAGCATGGCGCGGTGAGTGGCGACGAGCCGGAGGGCGTCTTCAGCGTGGCGGCGGGGAGCGCCGCGGGGCTGTCGCGTGCGCGGATGCGGTCAGCGGAGTACGCGTCGCCGGCCTACGGAGTCAGATCGACGGCTCCGGCCGTCACGCTCGCGGATCGCTGTGCGGCGATGCTGCACCGGCTCGGCGACCACGTCTTCGTCTGCGGGCCGACCGCGGCTCTCCTCTGGGGTGCGCCGCTCGACCGGCGCTGGGAGCAGCGGCTCGTCCTGGACGTCGCCGTCGTCGCACCGGCTCGGGCGCCGCATGCGCGCGGTCTTGCAGGACGCAGCCTCTCCGTAGATCGTGACGTCGACCTCGTCGTCGGCAGGCGAGGCGCGCTGACGACTCCGGCCCGTACCTGGTGCGACCTCGGCGCCGTCCTCGAGCTCGCGGACCTCGTCGCGGTCGGCGACGACCTCCTCCACCGACGTCTCCTCACCGAGGAGTCTTTGTGTGCCGCGCTCGACCGGTATCCGGGTCGACGCGGGATCGCACGCCTGCGTCGAGCCCTCGGGCTGCTCGACGGCCGGGCGGAGTCCCGTCCCGAGTCGCAGGTCCGTGTGGCTCTGGTGCTCGCGGGGATCTCGGGTCTCGAGGCGAACGTCGAGATCCGTGACGAGGCGGGCGCCTTCCTCGGCCGGGTCGATCTCTGCATCGCTCGGGCCCGTGTGGTCATCGAGTACCACGGCGACTACCACCGCTCCGAGCCCGGGCAGTGGCGGAGGGACGTCGCCCGCGCCCGCCGCCTCCGCGCGGCCGGCTGGACCGTGATCGAGCTCACCGGCGACGACCTCGCCGACCTCGCCTCCGTCGTCGCCCAGGTGCGCGCGGCGCTACACCACTGACTCGCCCGAGAAGGCGAGTTCTCGGGGTGGAGAACGAGCCTTCTCGGGCGACTCAGCGGGTGTCGGCTACCAGCGGGGGTGGACCGTGGGGCGGAAGTGGGTGTCGTAGAGGGCGTTGACGGCCTCCATGAAGGCGGGGCCGAGGGGGGCGGCGTCCGCGGCGGTGGCGTTCGCCTTCGCCTGCTCGACGGAGCGGGCGCCGGGGATGACGGCGGTGACGCCGTCCTGCTGGATGATCCAGGCCAGCGCGGCGGCGGCGGGGGCCAGGCCGTGGTCGGCGGCCAGGCGGGAGAACTCCTGCGCGGCCTCGACGCCGGTCGCGAAGTCGACGCCCGAGAAGGTCTCGCCGACGTCGAAGGCGGAGCCGTCGCGGTTGTAGTTGCGGTGGTCGTCGGGTGCGAAGGTCGTCTCCGTCGTGTAGCGGCCGCTGAGGAGGCCGGACGCGAGCGGGACGCGCGCCAGGATCCCGACGCCGGCCTCGCGGGCCGCCGGCAGCACCGCGTCGAGCGGCTTGAGGCGGAACGCGTTCAGGATGATCTGGACGCTCGCGACGTTCGGCCGCGCGATGGCGGTGAGCGCCTCCTCCGTGCGCTCGACCGAGACGCCGTAGTGCGCGATGGCGCCCTCGTCGACCAGGGTGTCCAGCGCGTCGAAGACGGCGTCGTCGGAGTAGACGGAGGTCGGCGGGCAGTGCAGCTGCACGAGATCGAGCGTGTCAACGCCGAGGTTCGAGCGCGAGCGGTCGGTCCAGGCGCGGAAGTTGTCCAGCACGTAGTTCGCGGGGATCTGCTCGACGCGGCGGCCCATCTTCGTCGCGACGAAGACGCCCGCGTCGGGGTGCGCGGCGCGCCAGGCGCCGATGGTCCGCTCGCTGCGGCCGTCGCCGTAGACGTCGGCGGTGTCGAAGAGGGTGACGCCGGACTCCGCCGCGGCGTCGAGGATCGCGAGGGCGTCGCTCTCCGCGACGTCACCCCAATCGGCACCGAGCTGCCAGGTTCCGAGGCCGACGACGGAGACGGGCGCACCGGTGCGGCCGAAGATTCGAGTTTCCATTCCTCCACCGTAGGTGCGGCCGGAGGATGCGAGCAGCCCCTTGCGCGTGCCCTACCGTCGGAGCATGAGCCTCGTCGTCCTCGGAAGCGCCAATCTCGATCACGTCCACCGGGTCGCCCGCATCCCCGCCCCCGGCGAGACCGTCCTCGCCCTCGACTCCCGCACCTTCCCCGGCGGCAAGGGGCTCAACCAGGCGGTCGCCGCCGCCCGCACGGTCGCGGGCAGCAGCTTCGTCACGAGCCTCGGCCGCGACGCCGCGGGCGACGAGCTCGCGGGGCTGCTGGCGGAGGAGCCGCTCGAGCTGCACGCGCGCCGCGGCGACGAGCGCACGGGCACCGCGCAGATCACGGTCGACGACTCCGGCGAGAACGCGATCGTCGTCGACTCCGGGGCGAACGCCGCCTTCACCGACCTGACCGCGCAGGAGGAGGCGCTGATCGCCGGCGCCTCGGCGCTCCTGCTGCAGCTCGAGATCCCGGTCCCGACCGTGCTGGCGGCGGCGCGCGCCGGCCGCGCGGCGGGGACCACCACGATCCTCAACGCGGCGCCGATCGGCCCGCTGCCCGAGGAGCTGCTCGCCGAGCTGGACGTGCTGATCGTCAACGAGCACGAGGCGCGCGAGCTCGGCGCCGAGCGCGGCATCGCGGCGGCGGACGACACGGCCCTCGCCGTCGCCCTCACCGCGCTCGTCCCGGTGGTGCTGGTCACCCTCGGTGCGGACGGCGTCGTGGTCGCCGTCCGCGACCGCGAGTCGGTGCGCGCACCCGCCTTCCGCGTCTCCGTCGTCGACACGACCGGCGCGGGCGACACCTTCTGCGGCGTCTTCGCGGCACGGCTCGCGAGCGGCGGCGAGAGGCTCGACGACCCGGTCGCGCTGGTCGAGCTCGTCCGCTGGGCGACCGCCGCCGCGGCGATCTCGGTCACCCGGGCCGGCGCGGCGGTCTCGACGCCGACGGCCGCCGAGACGGAGGCCTTCCTCGCCGAGCACGGCGCCTAGCGGCGCCCTCGAGGACGGCGCGCTTCCGCGTCAGTCGACGGAGGCGATCCGGACCGCGATGCGCGCGCGACGCCCGGGGTGCTCGCGCCGGCACCACTCGCGCACCGCGGAGCCGACCGCGCGGGCGATGTCGGGCGCCGACGACTCGGCGGCGACGCAGACCTCCGCGGACACCGACACCTCGTCGCCGAGGACGCGCACGAGCACCGGCTCGGCGAAGGTGCCGCCGGAGACCGCGCCGAGCGGGCCGTCCGCGGGATCGACGGTGGCGGGCGTCAGCGCGCCGGCCGCGTGGGCGAGGACGTCGCGCACCTGGCCGCGCGCCGGGACGAGCATCGCCACTCCCGCGAGGGCGCGGATCTCGGCGGTGAGCACGGCGGCCGCGCTCGGCGCGGATCCAGCGGGGGCGACCGCGGGGACCAGCACGGCCGGGGCGACGGGGATCGGCTCGGACCCGCTCACGACTCCTCCCCTCCCGGCACGTAGACGTCCTCGACGCGCACGTCGATCGTCGAGACGCGCAGCTCGGTCTGGGTGAGCAGCCGCGAGTGGATGCGCTCGCGCACCTGCTGGGCCGCGTCGGCGATCGGCACGCCCCAGAACACCGAGATCGTCACCTCGACCGCGATGTCGGCACCCGGATCGGCGACGTCGCCCTGCAGCCGGCAGCGGCCGACGAGGACTCCGGAGACGCTGTCGCCCGCCTCGCGGACGATGCCGCGGACGGCGCCCTCGGTGATCGTCAGCTCGACGTCGGGGTCGGTGCTCGCGAGCGGGATGTCGCGTCCGGCCCGCGCCTCGCGCCGCACCTGGGTGAGGATCGAGCCGAACCAGCTCTCGGTGGGCGCGGGCAGGTGCGCCGCGTCGTCGTCGATCAGCGCACCGGAGAGCGCGCGGACGCGCTCGAGGGCGCGCAGCGTGCGCCGGTGCTCCGGCGACTCCTCGATGGCGGGGTCGTAGGGCAGGCGGCCCCGGTCCAGGTAGTCGCCGAGCTCGTCGATGCCGATCGCGTCGGCGGAGCCGTCGTCCGGCTCGGCGTCGGCGTCGTCCGCGACCAGCGGCACGGGCAGCGGCAACACGGCGTCCTCGCCGGTGCCGGGCAGGCCGGGCGTCCCGCCGGGCGTCTCGTCCGGGGTCATCGCGCCGACTCCTTCATCGCGCCGACTCCTTCTCCGCGGGCCCTCATCGCCAGTCCTCCATCGCCACGACCAGCGACTCCCGTGCTCGGGCGAGCTTGCCGCGGACGGCGGTGGCGGTGATGCCGAGGTGCTCGGCGATCTCACTGTACGACTCGCCGCCGACCTCGCGGAGCAGCCAGCACTGCCGCTGGGTCTCGGGCAGCTCGGCCAGCGCCTGGGCGAGAGCGCGCATCGCGTCGCTCTGCTCGACCGACTCGAACGGCCCGGGCTCGCGCGCCGGCGGGTGCTCGACGGCGTCGACGTCGTCGACCGGCTTGCGCTGGCGGAGCAGGTCGACGCTGGAGCGGCTGACGATCCGCATCATCCAGCTCCGCACGCTCGCCGGCTCCTGGAGCTGCGGGAGCTGGGCCCAGACGGTGATCAGCGCGTTCTGCACCGCGTCGGAGGCGTCCGCCTGCGAGCCGGTCAGCCGCCAGGCGTAGGCGCGGAGGATCGACTGGTGCCGCTTGACCAGCACCTCGAACGCGCGGACGTCGCCCTCGGCGGAGCGCTCGGCGAGGAGCGCGTCGCTCGCCGTCTCCAGACCGGGCATGGGACTCCTCCAGCGGGCACCGGCTCGAGCCGGCATCGACCATCAGGTGACTGTCAGGAAAAACTCCGGATCGCACCGTGACGAATCCCCGTCGGGCTCCGTCTCACTCATGAAAGCACAGCCCGACGGGAAATCCGCCGGACTCCCCGACCCCGGCCGCGCACCACCAGCGGCCGACGACACGCACAGGAGTCACCATGAGCGACAGCACGCGCACCCCCGCCACCCCCGCCACTCCCACCGCCCCCCGCGTCGACAAGGCGTCGGTCGACACCGTCACCAGCCTCGGCAACAGCGCCGCCGCGGGCACGGCTCAGGGCCGCACCGTCATCGACGACGCCGTGATCGCCAAGGTCGCCGGCATCGCCGCGCGCCAGGTGCCCGGCGTCTTCGCCCTCGGCAACAACGCCGCCCGTGCCTTCGGCGCGATCCGCTCGGCCGTCGGCGGCAACGACCACGCCCAGGGCGTCAGCGTCGAGGTCGGCGAGACCCAGGTCGCCGCCGACGTCACCCTCGTCGTCGAGTACCCGGTGCCGATGCAGTCGGTCGCCGACCAGGTCCGCGCCGCGGTCTCCGAGGCCATCACCGAGCTCGTCGGCATGTCCGTCGCCGAGATCAACGTCGCCATCGTCGACGTGCACATCCCCGGCGAGGACAAGGGCGACACCGAGACCGAGAGCCGCGTCCGATGAGCGACCCCCGCACCCCCGCCCCCGCCCCGGCCGGCCGCAGCACCACGCTGGGCCTCGTCGTCGGCGCGGTCCTCGCCTTCGCCGCCCTGCTCTTCGGCTTCTGGGGCTTCGTCCTCACCGCCGTCTTCATGGCGCTCGGCGTCCTGATCGCGCGGATGCTGGACGGCTCGCTCGACGTGCGCAGCCTCGTGGACGTGTTCCGCGGCCGCACCACCTCCCGCTAGGAGTCGCCGTGACCGCACTCGACCAGCGTCCCGGCGAGCGGACCGCTCCGTCGGAGCCGGGCACCGTCACCATCTCCGTCCGCTCCCTCGAGCGGATGGCCGTGGCGGTCGTCCACGAGGAGCTGGGCGTCGAGGTCTCCGCGATCCGCGTCCGGCTGTCGGACGACAGCGGCGGCCTCGCGCTCGCCGTCTCCGCCCCGGTCCTGACCGAGGGCGCTTCCACCGCCGAGGGGAGCCTGCTCGATCGCCTCCACCGCGACCGGGCGGCCATCGCCTCCCGGATGGGCGCGCTCACCGGCCGCACCGTCAGCCGCGTGGACATCCGCGTGACCGGCACCCGCACCCCGACCCGAGCCACGAGGAGAGTCGCATGAGCCCCGCAGCCACACCGCGCGACGCGGCGCCGGACGCGCGCTACCGCCGCTACCTGCGCCGCGAGACGCACAGCTCGCGCTCGGCCGCCCAGATCGTCGTGCTCGTGCTGATCATCCTGATCGCCGCGTACGTCGGAACGGAGGCGGTGCTCGCGATCTTCGGCGCCGCTCCGCTGCTGCTGGCACCGTCCGCGCTCCTCGGCGCGATCGTCGGCGTGACCGATCTCGCCTCCGGCGCGATCATCGGCATCGCCGTCGGCACCGCGGTGCTGGCGCTGATCCTGCTGGTCCTCGCCCTCGCCCCCGGTGCCCGCGCCCGCCACACCGTTGCGGACGACCGCCTCGCCGTGGTGATCGACGACGGCGTGATCGCCTCCTCGCTCGCCCGCTCGGCCCGCTCGGCCGCCCGGTCGCGTCGCGAGGACACCCGCGCCTCGATCGGCCGCCGCACCGCCGTGATCGAGGTGACCCCCTCCTCGGGGATCACCGTCGACCGCGACTCCGTGCAGTCCGCGGTCGACGACGAGCTGAGCCGCATCGCGGCGACGCCCGCCACCCGCGCCACCGTCCGCATCTCCGAATCCGGGAGGATCTGATGACCACGAGCAACCGGTTCGTGAACCGGCTGATCCTCTTCCTGGTCGGCCTCGTCCTCGCCGCCGTCACGGCAGGCCTGGTCCTGATCGCCGTCTCCCAGCCGGTCCGCGACGCGGTCGCCGACTTCGCGGACGGCCAGGGCGCGGCCCTCGTCTCCCGCATCTCGCCGGAGGACGGCACCGCCTGGAGCGACGCGGCCGTGCTGTGGCCGCTCTACGCGATCGTCGGGATCTGCCTGCTGGGCATCGTGCTCGCGATCGTCCTGATCTCCGCGCACGGCCACGGCCGCACGAGCACCGTCCTCACCGACGCCGGCTCGTCCAGCGGGGTCGCCGGAGAGGTCGAGATCGCCACCGGCTTCGCCGAGGACGTGCTCGAGAACGCGCTGGCCGGCCGCACCGACCTGATCGACGTCACTGTCTCGGCCTACCGCCACGGCTCGTCGACGGCGCTCAAGGTCCGGGTCCTGCCCCGCGGCGGGGTCTCGCCCCGCACGGTCGTGGACGCGGTGCACCAGGAGGTCCTGGAGCTCGATCGCCTGCTCGGCGCGCGACTGCCCGTCGTGCTCGAGGTCGCCTCGAGCGCCCGGGCCGGGTTCTCCAAGGAGGACCGGGTCGCCTGACCCGCGAGCGCCCGCGCTCGCCCACCACTTCCTCCGACGGCCGTCGCCGGAGGACGAACCGAATCGAACGGAAGGAGCCCCTCATGGGTGCTGACGACAAGATCCGCAACGCGGCCGAGAACCTGCTCGGCAAGGCCAAGGAAGCGGCCGGCAAGCTGACCGACAACGAGAAGCTCGAGGCCGAGGGCCAGGCCGACCAGACCAAGGCGCACACCAAGAAGGTCGGCGAGGACGTCAAGGACGTCTTCAAGAACTGACGCCCGCGTCGAACGACGAAGAGGCCGCCTGTCGCTGATGCGACGGCGGCCTCTTTCGCTGTGTCCGGGCTCCCTGCGGAGTCCTGAACTCGCGGCTCCGGTTCCGGCTCAGACGCTCCAGAACATGATGCGTCCGGCGGAGGCCGAGTCGATGCTCTGGTCGAGGTTGTCGGCGGTGTGCGAGGAGTAGAGGATCGTGCTCCCCTTCACGCTCGTGACGACGCCGGTGTGGTCCCAGTCGCCCGAGCCGTCCCAGTCGAACTGCACGACGTCGCCGGGCTTCACGTCCGCGCGCTGCGCGTTCGTCAGGGGCGTCGCCCGCTCCGGGTGCGCGGCCAGATAGGAGTTGAAGGCGGTCGAGGACGCCCAGGCCGAGCTGTAGCCGCCGGTGCGCGAGTAGCTCCACTCGGCGTCCATCTCCCAGCCGCGGGCGATCAGCGACTGGGAGGTGAAGTTGACGCAGTCGTTGCCGCCGATGACGCCGTACTGCGCGGAGTTGTAGTCGGACCAGTAGGTCTGCAGGTAGTCGAGCTGCGAGGCGAGGCGGCTGGCCTCGAGCGCGGCGGCGGCCTTCGCGGCCTCGATCGCCGGGTCGGGCGTGTAGGCGAACGTGATCGCGGAGGCGACGACCTTGGTGGTCGCGAGCACGCCGGTGGCGGTCGGGCTGGGCGAGGCGGTCGCGGTGGGGGCGACGAGCTCGGCGGGCTGCGCCTCGGTCGCGGCGGCGGCCGGCGTCGCGGTCGGAGTGGCGGTCGCGTCGGCGGCCTTCGGAGTGGCGGCCGGAGTGACCGTGGTCGCGGTCAGCGGCTCCTCGGTCGGAGTCGTGGTGTCCACGGCGGGCTGCACCGTCTCGACCGGTGTGCCGTCCACGGTCGCGGCGGCGACGGAGTCCGTGACGGCGTCGAAGGTGATCGGCGCGCCACCGGCGTCGAAGAAGGCGACGGGGACGACACCCTCGGTCTCGCCGTCCGCGGGCGGCGCGGTGACAGTGATCTGGTCGGGGTTGTCGACCGTGACGCTGCCCTCGGCGTCGCCGAAGCGGACCGTGGCGACGGAGTCGAGGTTCGAGCCGGCGATGGTGACGCTCGTGCCGCCGGCGACGGTGCCGGTGGTGGTCGAGACGCTGCTGAGCACCACGCGGGCGTCGGCCGTGGTGGCCGGCAGCACGGTGACGGGAGCGGCCGTCGCGGTCGGGGCGGCGGTGGAGGCGGTGGAGGCGGTCGCCGACTCGGCGTCGGCGGAGGCGCCGACGGTGAGGCTCACGCCGGAGGCGGCGGCCACGAGGACGAGCCCGCCCGACATCGCCAGCACGAGGTGCCGGCGCGAGGGGCGGAAGAAGGAGGAGCCGCGACGAGCGGGCTCGACGCGCTGGCGGTGCCCCTCGGCGGCGCGGCGGTCGCGGCGGGAGGGGAAGACGTCGCCGCTCGCGGGGTGCAGCGGGGCTCCGGCGGAGGGGCGGATGCCCTCGGCGGCCGGCGCGAGCGCGGCGGGAGCGAGGACGGCCGGGGCCGGTGCCTCGACCGCGGGAGCGGCGGCAGCGGCAGGAGCGGCGACCGGAGTCGCGCGGACGCGGCCCTCGCGCTCGCGCGCCTCACGGCGGGTCAGCGGCGGTGCGAGCTGAGCGTCGGCGGGGGCGACCTCGGCGGCAGCGGGCACGGTGGAACGGGTGGAACTGTGGGGCACAGGGGAACTCACGGGTCGGTGCGCACGGGGGCGGGGGCGTGCGGAATTTCAGGGGGAAGCGGCCATGTCACCACGCGGGAGTCGGAGTCCCCTAAGGGTGACCTCCGAAAGCACTCCGAGTAACGGTACGGTAACAACGCCCGTCTGTCACGTCCGCTTCTGATCGCGGCCGTCTCCGCAAGCCCTTGCGCACCGGTTTCCGGACACATCCGGATGTCCGAACGGACACGCCTTCAGCCCTCGAGCCGCTCGATCCTGCGAACGGCCGCACGCCGCCGATTGTGCAGCCACCCCCAGCTCGAGAAGTTCCGGGCGTAGAAGATCCAGATTCCCGGGATGGTCGGCAGACCCTCCTCCGCCAGGCGCGCGTTGATCCGCTGCCCGTCCTTCCCACTGCCGTCGCTCTCGGCGAAGACCGACTGGAGGCGAACGAGCACGTCGGAGGAGAACGGATGTCCGGCGATCGCGGCGTCGATCGCCTCCAGCTCGCGCTGCAGCTTCTCCCGCGTCGGTCTCCGGAGCACCGCGCTTCCCTTCCGCCTCTCGGCCCCGCGGGCGGGAACCCCTCCCGCCCGCGTCTCAACAGGCTTGTCACCCTCCAGCGGATGCGCCGACAGCTCCCCAGTCCGTTCGAGCACAGGGCAGGCTCGCCGACGGACGACGAGCGGGTTCAACCCCGATGCCGCTCGATCTTCCGCACGGCCGCGCGCCGCCGGTTGTGCAGCCACCACCAGCTGAGCGAGTACCGCAGCGTGGAAGCTCCGATCGTCTGAAGTTCCGGCAGGCCCTGCTCACGCAGTCGCGCGCTGATCAGCTCCTTGTCCCCGTCGCCGTCCTCGATGACGGCGAAGGCGCGCGTGATCGTCTCGGACCTGAAGGGATGCGCTTCAATGGCGTCATCGATCGAGCGGAGCTCACGCGATAAGCGCTCAGGTGAGCGTCGGCGGAACACGCTCCGGCCCTACTTTCCCCGGAGGCAGACCATGATCGACACGGCCAGCCCTCCACCGATCGATCCCGGCCCGCCCGACGCCATGATCGACACGATCTGCGGCCCGTTGATTCCGAATCCGATGAGGCACTTGAACACGAAGGGCGCCAGCCACGCCGGATCGGCAACGACCGGGTAGGACACTCCGGGCGCCGTGTGATCGACGGTCTGAGTGAGGGTCGAACCGGACACGGAGTAGTGCGTCGGGACCCGATCCCCGTCCGCGTCGATCGCCCACGCTGCTCCGATGAGCAGCGCGAGGCCGCCGTCGGCGTCGACGACCGCCGCTCCTTCGCCGAGCAGCTCGAGCCGCTGCCCCTCGGCGAGGGTCACGTCGTAGGAGTAGTCGGCCGGAGCCTGAGCATCCGCGATCGTCGTCAGCATCTGCACGCCTCGATCGCCGACCACGACGGAGGTCGCGCTGTGAACCGCGGGGTACACGACTCCGCCGCCCGCGAGGGCGGCAGCCGGACCGGCGCTCTCCGCGCCAGGGAGATCGACGATCACGGTCCGAGCACCGTCGCCGATCCGGACACCGGCGGACGGATCGGACGGCACGACGACCGAGCCGGAGCCCAGGGCAGCTGCCCCGGCACCCTCGAGAACAGCGTCGTGGAGGAGAGTCGGATCGACCCTCTCGACGTTCTCGAGGGCCTCGGCGACGGTCTTCGGCGCGAGCGTCGGCGGGCCCGGATCCTCGGCGGCGATGGCCGCCGGGGCGAGGAGTGCGGAGACGGCCACGAGGGCCGTGAAGGACAGTGCGGACGAGCGCCTCGAGGAGGCGAGCAGCGGGAATGTCATGAGATCTCCTTCGATCGAAAGCGAGCCTGCCTCGCTTTGAAGGAGAGGTTAGGGACGCGCTCGTTCGAACGGAAGGCGTGGCGTGGGACGCCCGACAGGGCGCGCCAGGAGGCGCGAGGGGGTGATCTCGAGCCGCCGATCAACCGTCCGGGGACGCCGCTACGAGACCGTGCCCGGCGCGTAGTCGGGGGCGTCCGGCAGCCCGAACAGGCGCTCCAGCGTCGGAATGCCGGCGTCGTGCAGGTGCTGCGCGAGCTCCACGCCGATGTAGCGGAGGTGGTACGGCTCGGACTCGTAGCCGGTGATCGGCGTGGTGTCGGGCTTGTAGCGGACGAGGAAGCCGAAGCGGTGCGCGTTCGCGCCGACCCACTGGCCCTCGGGGGTGTCGCCCCAGCAGATCTCGAGGGCGCAGGTCCCCGAGGAGCCGACGACGTCGACGGCCCAGCCGGTCTGGTGCTCGCTGTGCCCCGGGCGCGCGCTGGTCGCGTCCGCTCCGGCCTGGCCGCGCGAGGACACCCAGCCGGCGTAGACGCTGACCTGGGTGTCGTAGGAGCGGTAGGCGCTCTGCACCGCGAGCGTCAGCCCGGCCTCGCTCGAGGCCGCCGCGAACATCGGCACCAGCGCGTCCGCGGTCGCCTGGCGCATCGGCTGGCGGTTGACGTAGCGGACGTCGGGGTAGACGAGGTCGGCCGGCACGTAGTCGACCGGGTTCAGGGTGCGGAGCTTGTTGACGACCACCCAGATGCTGGCCGGGTCGTCGTTCGAGTGGGCGGAGAGGTCGATCCCGGGCGTCGCAGTCGGCGTCGGCGTGGGCGTCTCGGTCGGGGTCTCGACCGGAGCGGCGCTCGCCGTGGCGGAGGCGCCGGCCGACGCGCCCGGGGTGGCACTCGGAGTCGCGGACGCGGTCGGAGCGTTCGCGCGGCCGGCGCCGAGGGCCGCGTTCACGCCGACGGCCGCGACTCCGGCGGCCACGGCGACTCCGCCGATCACCAGTGCTCGGCGCCGGAGGGGGCGCCCCTCCGGGGTCGGGTTCTCGTCCGAGGTCATGCTCCGAGCCTACGCGGGAGCCCGATCCCGCCCCCCTCGAGGGATGTCAAGCACTGAGGGGTGTATCCGTTCAGCACTGCTCCTCCATGGGGGTGTCGAATATCCTCAAAGGATTCACATAAGCAGACCCCCTAGCTTGAGTGCCAGCCTCGGCGACCGCGCGCATCCGCCCCCTCGGATGAGCCGCCCACCGGTCCCGATGACGAGAGGACCCCATGCTGCGCCCCCTGCACGTCCGAGCAGTCCCCCTCCCCGCCCTCGCCCGCGCGATCGAGCTGCCCGACGGCGACGTCCCGCCCGTCGAGGTGACCGGGATCACGCTCACCGCCTCGGACGTCGAGCCGGGCGACCTCTTCGTCGCTCTCGCCGGCGTCCACCGCCACGGCTCCGACTTCGTCGCCGAGGCCGCCGAGCGCGGCGCCGTCGGCGTCCTCACCGATCCGGCCGGCGAGTCCGCCTCACGCGCCACCGGTCTGCCCGTGCTGGTCGTCGACGACCCGCGGGCCCGCCTCGGCGCCGTCGCCGCCGTCGTCTACGCGACCACCGAGCGCGCCCCCCTGCTCCTCGGCGTCACCGGCACCAACGGCAAGACCTCGACGGTGCACATGCTCGAGGGGATGCTGCGCCAGCTCGGCGTCGTGCCCGGCCTCAGCTCCACAGCCGAGCGCCACATCGGCGACACCTCGGTGACGAGCGGGCTGACCACTCCCGAGGCCACCGAGCTGCACGCTCTCATCGCCCGGATGCAGGAGGAGGGCGTCGGCGCCGCGGCGATCGAGGTCAGCGCGCAGGCCCTCACCCGGCACCGCGTCGACGGCGTCGTCTTCGACGTCGCGGCGTTCACGAACCTGAGCCACGACCACCTCGACGACTACGGCGACATGGACACCTACTTCGCCCAGAAGGTGCAGCTGTTCCAGCCCGACCGCTCCCGCCGCGCGGTCGTCTCGCTCGACTCGCCCGCCGGGCAGCGGGTCGTGGCGGAGGCGGGCGTGCCCGTCACCACGATCACCTCGCTCCCCGACGTCGACGCCGACTGGCGGGTGAGCATCCTCGAGCAGGAGTTCGGCCGCACCCACTTCCGCGTCGAGAACCGGGAGAACCGGGCGATCACCACCTCCGTCCCGATCATCGGCTCGCACATGGCGGCCAACGCCGCCCTGGCGATCGTGATGCTGATCGAGGCGGGCCGCCCGATCGGCGAGATCCGCGCCGCCCTGCACCGCGACGGCGGCCTCGACGTCTCGCTCCCCGGCCGCACCGAGCGCGTCTCGGGCGAGCGCGGCCCCACCGTCTACGTCGACTTCGGTCACAGCGCCGACGCCTTCGCCCGCACGCTCGAGGCGGTCCGCGAGGTCACCACGGGCCGCGTGATCATGGTCTTCGGCGCCGACGGCGACCGCGACGCCCTGAAGCGGCCCGCGATGGCCGAGGCGGCGGTCTCGGGCAGCGACGTGCTGGTGATCACCGACCACCACCCGCGCTTCGAGGATCCGGCGTCGATCCGCGCCACGCTGCTGGCGGCGGCTCGGGCGGCGCGTCCCGACGGCGAGATCCACGAGGTCGACGACCCCAAGCGGGCGATCCGCGTCGCGGTGTCGCTGGCGCACGAGGGCGACTCGATCCTCTGGGCGGGACCCGGGCACCAGAACTACCGCGACATCGAGGGCGTGCGGACGCCGTACTCGGCACGAGCGGAGGCGCGGGCGGCGCTCCGCGAGGCCGGCTGGGCCGAGGCGGGGGTACCGGCGCACAGCTGATCGCCGGCGCTTGGGATCCTTGATCGACGGCCTTCCCGGACCCTGATCGACGACATCGGACCGCGGATCGGGCGGTCCCCTCTGAGATCCTCCACAGGCTCGCCGGAAGCAGTGCCGGTGAGCTCGCACGCGGTGTAACTTTGCGCAGCACGCAACGTTTGCGGCGGTCCGCCGTGCCCTGGCGGCGTCCGCCAGACAAGGGGACCCCCGTGACCGATTCCGCCCGCCCGCCCGCGACCGCCGCCTCCCCGTCGGGCGCGATCATGACGCACCGCCAGATCCTCTTCGTGATCTTCGGCCTGATGGCGGGGATGTTCCTGTCCTCGCTCGACCAGACCATCGTCGGCACGTCGATGCGCACCATCGCCGACGACCTCGACGGCCTCTCGCAGCAGGCCTGGGTCACCACCGCGTACCTGATCGTCTCGACGATCGCGACGCCGATCTACGGCAAGCTCTCCGACATCTTCGGCCGCCGCCCGCTCTACCTGATCGCGATCGTCCTGTTCCTGATCGGCTCGCTCCTGGCCGGCTTCGCGACCTCGATGCTCGGCCTCGCCGGCTTCCGCGCGGTGCAGGGCCTCGGCGCCGGCGGACTGATGTCGCTCGCCCTCACGGTGATGGGCGACATCCTCCCGCCGCGCGAGCGCGCCAAGTACCAGGGCTACTTCCTCGCCGTCTTCGGCATCTCGAGCGTCGTCGGTCCGCTGATCGGCGGGCTCCTCGCCGGCACCCCCGAGATCCTCTTCATCACCGGCTGGCGCTGGGTCTTCCTGATCAACCTGCCGATCGGCGCCGTCGCGCTCTTCATCGTCGTGCGCTTCCTGCACCTGCCCAGGCCCGCCGCCCGTCGCTCCGTGCGGATCGACTGGTGGGGCGCCGCGCTCGTCATCGTCGCCGCCGTGCCGCTCCTGCTCGTCGCCGAGCAGGGCCGCGAGTGGGGCTGGGGCTCGCCGATCGCCTGGGTCTGCTACGTCGTCGGCGTGCTCGGCATCGTCGGCTTCATCGCCGCGGAGCGGATGATGGGCGACGACGCGCTGATCCCGCTCAAGCTCTTCCGCTCGCCGACCTTCTCGATGGCGACCGTCCTGGGCGTGCTCGTCGGCTTCGGCATGTTCGGCGGGATGATGGCGCTCCCGCTCTACCTGCAGCTCGTCAACGGCGCGACGCCGACCGAGTCCGGCTTCCTGATGCTGCCGATGATCCTCGGCCTGATGATCGCCTCGATCGTCTCGGGCCAGATCATCTCCCGCACCGGCCGCTACCGCGCCTTCCCCATCCTCGGCACCTTCCTGATGTCGGCGGCGTTCTTCTACCTGTCCTTCGTCTCGATCGACAAGCCGGTGATCTTCGTGATGGGCGGCATGCTGCTGCTCGGCCTCGGCCTCGGCCAGATGATGCAGACGCTGACCCTCGCCTCGCAGAACTCGGTCGACACGGCGAACATGGGCGTCGCGACCAGCGCCTCGACGTTCTTCCGCCAGATCGGCGGCACGCTGGGCACCGCGGTCATCTTCTCGGTGCTGTTCAGCCGCATCCCGGAGACGATCGCCGCGGCGTTCAAGAACCCGACGATCGCTGCGAACCTGCAGGCCGCCGCCTCGGACCCGACCATCGCGGCCGACCCGGCCAACGCCGGCATCCTGAAGCTGCTGCAGTCGCAGGACTCGTCGGCGATCGGCTCCGCACTCGACGGCGACACCTCGTTCCTGAACACGGCGAACGACGCGCTCTCGGCGCCGTTCCTCACCGGCTTCAACGACGCGACGGTGACCGTGTTCCAGGTCGCGCTCGGCGTGGTCCTGCTCGCCTTCGTGCTCTCCTGGTTCCTGAAGACCCCGCCGCTGCGGGCGAAGTCGGCCATGCAGGAGGCTCACGACCTCGCGAACGAGGACGCCGCGGCCGAGCTGCGCCGCACCGACCCGCAGATGGCCGCCCGCGCCGGTGCCGATCTCGCCGCCGGGAGCATCGAGCCCGACGTGCGGACCGACTCCGTCGCCACGGCGCCCCGGCGCACGGAGGACGGCGACCGGCGCGGCTGAGCGCTCCGCCCGGTCGACTCCCCGCGACCCTCGACGGCCCGGACGCCTCGGCGTGCCGGGCCGTCGGCGTTCCCGGAGCCGTGCCTCCGCCCGCCATGCCGCCTTGCCCACCGCCCACCCCGCCAGCGCGGTGAGAGAGCGCTCCACCGGGATGGTCGTAGGATGACGGGACAGCCGCCGAAGGAGTCCGCAGTGACCGTTCCCCCCTCCCCCGCCTCGCCGACCCTGCCGGAGCAGATCGCCCTGGCCGAGCGCCTCGCCGCGCGCGACTGGCCCGCCGGATTCCTCTGGGGCTCCGCCACCGCCGCCGCGCAGATCGAGGGCGCCGGCCACGAGGGCGGCAAGGAGGACAGCATCTGGGACGCCTTCTCCCGCGTCCCCGGTGCCGTCGCGAACGGCGACACCCCCGAGGTCGCCGTGGACCACTACCACCGCATGCCCGCCGACGTGCAGCTGATGAAGCGCCTCGGCCTCGACTCCTACCGCTTCTCGGTCAGCTGGTCGCGGGTGAAGCCCGGCGACCGCGCCGTCAACACCGAGGGACTCGACTTCTACTCCCGCCTCGTCGACGAGCTGCTCGGCGCCGGCGTCCTGCCCTGGCTGACCCTCTACCACTGGGACCTCCCGCAGGCCCTCGAGGAGACGGGCGGCTGGACGAACCGCGACACCGCCGAGCGCTTCCGGGACTACGCGGAGGCCGTGCACGCGCGCCTCGGCGACCGCGTGGCGCACTGGACCACCTTCAATGAGCCGTTCTGCTCGACCCTGCTCTCCTACGGCGCCGGGATCCACGCGCCCGGCGTGATCTCGCAGCAGGCCGCTCTCGCCGCCGTGCACCACACCCACCTCGCGCACGGGCTCGCCGTCTCGGCCCTGCGCGAGCTCGGCGCGCAGAACCTCGGCATCACGCTCAACCTCTCCAACGCCGTCCCCGACGACCCGGAGGACGAGGTCGACCTCGACGCCGCCCGCCGCTTCGACGCGCTGCAGAACCGCATCTTCCTCGACCCGCTGCTGCTCGGCGAATACCCCGAGGACCTGCTCGAGGACGTCGCTGGCCTGGGCCTGGACGAGCTGATCCAGGACGGCGACCTGGCGACGATCGCGCAGCCGCTCGACTTCCTCGGCGTGAACCACTACCACGACGACAACGTCTCCGGGCACCCGCTGCCGGCCGGCGCGGAGGACTTCGCCCAGGCGACCGAGCGCGAGGTCGGCTCGCCGTGGGTCGGCTCGGAGTCGATCACCTTCCCCTCGCGCGGCCTCCCCCGGACCGCGATGGACTGGGAGGTGCACCCCGACGGGCTGCGCTACCTGCTCACCCGGCTGGGCCTGGAGTACGAGAACCTGCCGGCGCTCTACGTCACCGAGAACGGCGCCGCGTACGACGACGTCGTCGAGGACGGCCGCGTGCACGACGTCGACCGCACGCAGTACGTGCTCGACCACGTCGAGAAGGTCGCCGACGCGATCGACCAGGGCGCCGACGTCCGCGGCTACTTCGTCTGGTCGCTGCTCGACAACTACGAGTGGGCCTGGGGCTACGAGAAGCGCTTCGGCATCGTCCACGTCGACTACTCCAGCCAGGAGCGGCTGATCAAGGACTCGGGACTCGTCTACTCGCGCCTCATCGGCGGCGCCGCGGCCGAAGCGCTGGACTAGACCGTGTCCGAGGGGATCAGGGGAGGCGGGCGCTCGCCGACGCTCGAGGCCGTCGCCGCGCGGGCAGGCGTCTCCCGCGCCACGGTCTCGCGGGTCGTCAACAACGCGCCGCAGGTCGCCGCCGAGATCGTCGCCGCCGTGCAGAAGGCCATCGCCGAGCTCGACTACGTGCCCAACCGGGCCGCGCGGATGCTCGCCTCCCGCCGCACGCAGTCGATCGCGCTGATCGTGCCGGAGTCGACCGCGCGCGTCTTCGCCGACCCGTTCTTCGCCGCGATCGTGCAGGGCGCCGCGATGCGCCTCGCCGACACCGACTACACGCTCTCGATGCTGATCGCGTCGGAGACCAGCGGCGAGAAGACCCGCCGCTACCTCCTCGGCGGCAACGTCGACGGCGCCCTGGTCGTCTCGCACCACTCCGGCGACCACTCCTACGCCGCGCTGTCGAACTCGCTGCCGATCGTCTTCGGCGGCCGGCCGCTCTCGCCGGACGAGCGCGACTCCTACTTCGTCGACGTCGACAACGCCGACGGGGCCGCCGTCGCGACCGCGCACCTGATCGCGGGCGGCCGCCGCCGCATCGCGACCATCGCCGGCCCGGCCGACATGCCCCCCGGCGTCGACCGCCTGATCGGCTGGCGCAGCGCCCTCACCGACGCGGGGCTCGACGACTCGCTCGTCGAGTGGGGCGACTTCTCGCCCGAGAGCGGCACGGAGGCGATGCGCCGCCTCCTCGAGCGCGACCCTGCCATCGACGGGCTCTTCGCCGCCAACGACCAGATGGCCGTCGGCGCCTACGCCGCGCTCCGCGAGGCCGGCCGGCGCGTCCCCGAGGACGTCGCCGTCGTCGGCTTCGACGACGACATCTTCGCCCGCTCCGCCGTGCCCGCCCTCAGCACCGTCCGCCAGGTCCCCGTCGAGCTCGGCGCCCGCATGGCCGAGCTGCTGACCGCCCGCATCGAGGGCGCCGACGTCGAGCACCGCACCCTGATGCCCACCGAGCTGATCGTCCGCGCCAGCTCCTGACGGCGCCCGGCGCACCTCCCCTCCCCGCGAGCCCCCGCCTGCCCTCCCCCGCCCGTCCTCCCCCGCCCGTCCTCCCCCGCCCGTCCTCCCCGCCCGTCCTCCCCGCCCGTCCTCCCCGCCCATTCCTCAAAAGTTGCGGTAGTCGCACGCGAGTACCGCAACTTTCGAGGAGTCGCCGCGTCGGCAGCGGCGTCCGGCCGACCCCCAGCCGGGAGCGCGAAGGCGGCCCCTCTCCCACTCCTCAAAAGTTGCGGTAGTGGCGTGCGACTACCGCAACTTTTGGAGAGTGACCGAGTCGGGAGCGCGACCGGCCGAATCGGTGCGGGGCGTGCGGCACGGAGGGCTGAGCCCTCCCCGACTCCTCAGTAGTTGCGGTAGTGGCGACGCGTGACTACCGCAACTTCTCGAGGGTGGGCGCGGCGTCAGCCGACCCAGCCGTGGGCGCGGAGGGCGGCGCGGATCTCGGCGATCGTGCGCGCGCGTCCGCGGGCCAGGCCCTCGGCGCGGACGGGGACGGTGATCCAGCCCGCGAGCTGGAGGTCGAGCAGGCGCTGCCGGTCGCGGGCGAACTGGGCGTCTCCGGTGCGGTGATGAGCTCCGTCGTACTCGGCCAGCACCTTCCGCTCCTCGAAGACGAGGTCGCCGATCGCGATGAGGCGACCGCCCGCCCTGATCGGGGCGTTCGCCCGCGGCGCGGGGAGACCTGCTTCGACGACGGCGAGACGCAGATCGGTCTCAGGTCGCGAGGCGGCGGCGTCCGACGCGACGGCCAGCGCCGCTCGAAGTGCCCGTGACCCTCGCCCGTGGTAGGCGTCGAGCGCGAGCGCGAGCTGCTCCTTCGTCGCGAAAGGACGATCGACCGAGGCTGCCCGCGGGACGAACAGGAGGTGGTCGGTCGCCGTGACCAGCTCCTTGTGCGGCAGCTCCGCTCCGAGGAGCAGCCAGGTCGAGGCGGCATCGGTGACGGGGAGCCCGAGTCGCTCGACCACGCTCACCCTGGTCGCCGAGATCACGTGCCCGATCACCCCGCGGCACCGGGGCGGACGAGCCGGATCGAAGACGGACACGTGCACCGGATCGTCCTCGGCGGCGCGAGCAGGCAGGGGGATCCCGAAGACGACAGCCGCGGTGAGATGCGAGTAGAACTGCCCGGCACGCAGCCTCGGCACGTAGGCCTGCGCCCGCTGGAGGTGTGTCCTCGGCTCGACGAGCGTCCGCACCCCGTGGAAGGGGCGGGCGAGAGCGCGGCTCCGGACCCGGTCCTCCGTCCAGCCGGCCTTGATCGCGGCACCGCGGGTGAAGGCTCCGAGGGGACCGACTGCTTCGCTCATCCCCCGATGGTGCACGGCCCTCCGCACCCCCACCGGCTCTCCACAGCCCCGCTCCCCCGCGACTCCCCTGTGGAGGAGCCTCCCGCGCCGGATCCGCCGCCCACTCCTCGAAAGTTGCGGTAGTCGCGCGCCACTACCGCAACTTTTGAGTTATGGGAGGGGGAGCTCGGGCCCGTGCCACGTGGCGAGGCGGGCCTCAGAGGTACAGCGGCTCCGGGTCGTGGGCGGCGAAGCGGCGGCGCATGACGGCGATGGCGTCGGCGTGCTCGTCGACGAGGACGAAGCGGCGGCCGAGGGCGTGGGCGACGGCGCCGGTGGTGCCGGAGCCGGCGAAGAAGTCGAGGACGGCGTCTCCCTCGCGGCTGGAGGCCTGGACGATGCGACGGAGCACGCCCTCGGGCTTCTGGGTGGGGTAGCCGGTCTTCTCGCGGCCGGTGGGCGAGACGATGGTGTGCCACCAGACGTCGGTGGGGCGCTTGCCGCGCTCGGCCTTCTCGGGGGTGACGAGGCCGGGCGCCATGTACGGCTCGCGGTCCACGGCGGCGGAGTCGAAGTGGTAGCCGCGGGGGTCCTTCACGTAGACGAGGATCGTGTCGTGCTTGGTCGGCCAGCGCTTGGTGGCCTTGGCGCCGTAGTCGTAGGCCCAGATGATCTCGTTGAGGAAGCACTCGCGGCCGAACAGGGCGTCCAGCAGGACCTTGGCGTAGTGCGCTTCGCGGTAATCGAGGTGCAGGTAGAGGGTGCCGTCGTCGGCGAGCAGGCGCCAGGCCTCGGCGAGGCGCGGCTCGAGGAAGGACCAGTAGTCGTCGAAGCGGTCGTCGTAGCGGAGGAGGTCGCCGCGGATGCGCTCGTAGCTGCGGCCCTTGAAGCCGGAGATGGTCCCGGTCGCCGAGCGGACGGAGGTGGTCGACGTCCGCACCTGCGCGCGGCCGGTGTTGAACGGCGGATCGAGGTACACGACGGTGAAGGACCCGTCCGCGAGCAGCGGCAGGACCTCGAGGTTCTCGGCGTGGATCACCGCGCTCCGGGTCTCCGGGACGCCGTCCGCGATCTGGATCGTCCTGGGCACTCCGCAATGGTGTCACGGGGGCGGCGGCCCCTCCGACACGGCGCCGGTCCCTCCGACACGCCCCGGCGGGCAGCTGCCCGGGCCGCCGCGGGCCCCGGCGTAGAGTGACGCGATGATCTCCGAGGTGCGCCACGACGAGGACCGGTCCCAGTACACGCTGTGGGTCGACGGCGAGGCCGTCGGCGTCGCGGACTACGCGGTCCGCGGGGCGGACGTGGTCTTCCTGCACACCGAGATCGCGCCGGAGCACCGGCACGAGGGCCTCGGCGACCGCCTGGTCGAGGCGGCCCTGGACGACGCCCACGAGCGCGGGGCGCACGTCGTCCCGCTCTGCCCCTTCGTCGCCGACTTCATCGCCGAGCACCCGGACTACCAAGAGCTCCTCGCGAGCTGAGCGGAGCGGAGCCCGCGCCCCGGAGGGCGCCCCGCCTCACGGCACCCGGCGCAGCCACTCCGGCGTCGAGTACTTCGACGTCACGAGCTCCTCGGCCTCCGCGTACTCCTCGGCAGTGAGGTCGCCCGGAGTCCCGCCGTGCAGCTGGACGAACGTCGCCTTCATCCGCTCGATGATCTCGGCGCGGCTGAGCCCGGTCTGGCTGCGCAGCGGGTCGACGCGCTTGACCGCGGAGGCGATGCCCTTGTCGGAGAGCTTCTCGCGTCCGATCCGCAGCACCTGCACCATCTTCTCGGCGTCGATGTCGTAGCTCATCGTCACGTGGTGCAGGACGGCGCCGGAGCCGAGCCGCTTCTGCGCCGCTCCGCCGATCTTGCCGGAGGGCGAGGTGATGTCGTTGAGCGGCTGGTAGACCGCGTCGATGCCGAGCGACTGCAGCGCGCTGACGGCCCACTCGTCGAGGAAGGCGTAGGAGTCGGCGAAGGTGAGGCCCTGCACCAGGTCGCCGGGCACGTAGAGGGAGTAGGTGACGACGCTGCCCGCCTCCATGAACATCGCGCCGCCGCCGGAGATGCGGCGGACGACCTCGACGCCGTACTTCTCCGCGTTCTCGAGGTCGACCTCGTTGCGCAGCGACTGGAAGCTGCCGATCACCACGGCGGG
Organism: Rathayibacter sp. VKM Ac-2928; assembly: GCF_022815545.1. Lineage (NCBI taxonomy): Bacteria > Bacillati > Actinomycetota > Actinomycetes > Micrococcales > Microbacteriaceae > Rathayibacter > Rathayibacter sp. VKM Ac-2928. The sequence goes on along the minus strand of NZ_JALGRU010000001.1, from coordinate 314,341 downwards.
CTGGTCCCACTCCCAGATCCGCAGCGTCGGCTCGCGGCGCCCCTCGCCGACGGCGGCGGTGAGCACCTCGTCGAGCGCGAGGTGCATCGACGGCGAGACCGCCTTCGCGTGCACGATCCGCCAGTCGTAGTCGCGCCAGCTGGTCGCCTTCTGCAGCGAGCGCCGGATCGCCACCGCGACGGCCTCGGGCGTGAAGCCGAGCAGCACGGAGTCGGCCGGGAGCGCCTGCCGGATGGCGGCGGCGATCGTCTTCGCGTCGCTCTCGGCGGGGAGCCCCACGACCGCGCGGTCGATGTCGTCGAGCGCCGTGTCGGGCTCGAGGAAGAAGTCGCCCGCCAGCCGGAAGCCGGCGAACCTCCCGTCGACGACGTCGAGGTCGACGACCACGAGCTTTCCACCGGGGACCTTGTACTCGCCATGCATGACGTCAGCCTAGGCCGGAGGAGCGACGTCCTCCCCTGCCGCCGGGAACCGCTCGTCGAGCCAGCCGGTCAGGTCGGCCGTGACCTCGACGCGGTTGAGCTCCTGGAACAGCTCGTGCCGCGCCTCCGGGTACACCCGCACGCTGACGTCTCTGTAGCCCGCGCGGCGCCGGTAGGCCTGCGCCAGCGCCCGCACCGAGCGCTCGCCGCCGAGCGTGTCGTCGGCGCCGACCACGAGCAGCAGCGGCAGGGGATGCTCGGGCCGCCGCGCGGGCCGGCCGATCAGCCGGAGCGTCTCGCGCAGCCCGATCCGCTTCGCGAGCGGAGTGGTGAAGGTCAGCGGGTCGTCGTGGAAGAGCTGCCAGACCGCCGGGTCGCGCGAGAGCCACTCGAGCCCGAGCCCGCCGGGCACCCGGTGCCGGCGGGCCAGATCGCCGGCATTCATGTAGCCGGGCAGCCGGTAGGCCGTGCCGCTGAGGATCAGCGCCGCGTAGTCGGCGGAGCGGTGGTCGACGATCCGCTGCGCCATCAGCGAGCCCCAGGAGTGGCCGAGCAGGACGATCGGGACGCCGCAGTTCTCCCCGGCGAGCTCGCGGGTGAGCCGGTTGATCGCCTCCTCCGCCGCGCGCAGACCGCCCGGCCCGAGCCGGCCGAGCTCGGCGACGTCACCGCCGTGCTGCTCGAGGCCGGTCCGCCCGTGCCCGCGGTGGTCGTCGGCGGCGACGGCGTAGCCCGCGGCGACCAGCGCCTCGGCGAGCTCGACGTAGCGGCCGGAGTGCTCGCCGACGCCGTGCGCGATCTGCACGATCGCCCTCGGGCGCGGGTGCGACCACCAGCGCCAGTGGATCGTCACGCCGTAGGCGTCCTGGAAGGTCCTGTCGACCGCGGTGCCGGGCATGGGACCAGTGTGGCCCTCCGGCCGCTGAGCGCGAAGACGAGCGGAGGAACTGAGAAGATACTCACGATCCGTCGGACAACGGTCCTGCCTGCCCGCCTGATCGCTAGCGTTCTACCGCCGTGCGGAGCCCCCACGACCGTCCCCATCCCCCTTCTCGAGCGAGGCCAGCCCCCACATGACCGTGTCGCCCCTGATCTGGACCCTGACGATCGTCTTCATCGTCCTGCTCCTGCTCTTCGACTTCTTCTTCCACGTGCGCAAGGCGCACGAGCCGACTCTCAAGGAGTCGGCGCTCTGGTCGGCCCTCTACGTCGGCATCGCCGTGCTCTTCGGCGTCGGCGTCCTCGTCTTCGGCGGACCGACCCCGGGCTCCGAGTACTTCGCGGGCTACATCACGGAGAAGGCGCTGTCGGTGGACAACCTCTTCGTCTTCCTCATCATCATGGCGAGCTTCAAGGTGCCGCGCGCCGACCAGCAGAAGGTGCTGCTCTTCGGCATCGTCTTCGCGCTGATCGCCCGCACCGGCTTCATCTTCCTCGGCGCCGCGCTGATCAACTCCTTCGCCTGGATCTTCTACCTCTTCGGCCTGATCCTGCTGCTGACGGCGTTCAACCTGGTGAAGCCCGGCGACGAGCACGCCGGCGACAACGTGATGGTCCGCCTCGCCAAGCGCGTCTTCAAGACGAGCGACCAGTACGACGGCGACAAGTTCTACACCCACATCGACGGCAAGAAGGTCCTCACGCCGATGATCCTGGTGATGGCGGCGATCGGCGGCACGGACATCCTGTTCGCCCTCGACAGCGTCCCCGCGATCTTCGGCCTCACCAGCGACGTCTTCCTGGTCTTCACCGCCACGGCGTTCTCGCTGCTCGGCCTGCGTCAGCTCTACTTCCTGATCGACGGCCTGCTCGACCGCCTCGTCTACCTCAGCTACGGCCTCGCCGCGATCCTCGCCTTCATCGGCGTGAAGCTGATCCTGCACGCGCTGCACGAGAACAACCTGCCGTTCATCAACGGCGGCGAGCACGTCGAGGTCTTCGAGATCGGCACCGGCCTCTCGCTCACCGTGATCATCGGAGTCCTGGCCGTCACGGTCATCGCCTCGCTGGTCAGCCCGAAGGGCCGCCGCATGGCCGCCGAGGCCGCGGAGCGCAAGCGCGTGGCCGCCGAGGCCGGAGCGGACGTCGAAGCCGGGCACTGACCTGCACAACTGAGGCTGGGACGCCGATCCGGAGAGGAATCCCCCGGATCGTGCGTCCCGGCCTTCGTTGTGCCGCTACTTCGCTCGGTACCGGTGCTCGGGGCGGCCCGTCGTCCCGTAGCTGAGGGTCATCTCCACCAGGCCGCGTCCCGCGAGGCCCGAGAGGTAGCGCTGCGCCGTCGCGCGCGAGATGCCGGCGCGCTCCGCGACGTCGAGGGCCGAGAGCTCCGCGCCGGACTCGGACAGGCGCGCCAGCACCAGCTGCTCCGTCGCGGAGCGGGACGGCTGGGTCGCCGCCGCATCGCCCGAGTGCAGGATGCGCAGCGCCCGCTCCACCGCCTCCTGGTCGGCGACCCGGTCCTCGCGCAGCACGTTGCGGAAGCGCACGTAGGCGTCGAGGCGCTCGCCGAGCAGCCGCGCGTCGAACGGCTTGATCAGGTAGCCGAGGGCCCCCGCGTGCAGGGCCCTCCGCACCGTCGCTCCGTCGGAGGCCGCGCTCACCACGAACGCGTCCGTCTCCAGCTCGCGCAGCAGCGCGATCCCGCTCTGGTCCGGCAGGTGCACGTCGAGCAGCAGCAGGTCCGGCGCGTGCTCGAGCACCGCCGCCCGCGCCGCCCGGGCGGTGTGCACCGGCGGCAGCGCCCGCAGGCCCTGCCGGGTGTCGACCAGATCGGCGTGCAGCTGCGCCACCCGGAAGTCGTCGTCGACGACGAGCACGCTGCGCTCCTGCTGATCCGGGGTCATCGGTCCTCCTCCTCGTCGGGCAGTTCGTCATTCAGCAGCTCCTCGTCGGGCGGCAGCACCGCGCCCGGCAGCCGCGCGCAGAGCACCGCCCCGGAGGACTCGCCACCGGCGTCCGCCAGCCAGACCTCGCCGCCGCGCCGCGCCGCGACCTCGCGGCAGAGCGGCAGTCCGAAGCCGCGGCCGTGCACGCGGTCGTCGTCCTCCTCCACCGCTCCCGGCCCGCGGGCGAAGAGCGACTCCGGGTCCGCGACGCCGTCCCCCGAGTCGGCGACCGTCACGAACAGCGCGTCCCCGTCGTCGAGCAGCTCGACCTCGACGAAGCGGACGTCCCGGCTCCCCTCGACCGCCGCGCGCACCGCGTTGTCGACGAGGTTGCCGACCACCGTCGCGACGTCCTCCGGCTCGATCACCGTCCCGCGCACCAGCGTCTCCTCGCCGAGGGTCAGCAGCACGCCGCGCTCGGCCGCCTCGATCCCCTTCGCGCCGACCAGCGCCTGGAGGTACGGCTCCTGCAGCCGGTCGGCGTGCTGCACCGGGTACTTCAGCGGCCCGCGGGTCAGCACCTCGTCGAGGTACTCGCGCGCCGAGCCGGTCCGACCGGCGTCGAGCAGCCCGGCGACCACGTGCAGCCGGTTCGCGAACTCATGCCGCTGCACCCGCAGCGCGTTGGTCATCGCGCCGACGGCGTCGAGGCGCCGGCTGAGCGCGGCGAGCGCCGTCCGATCGCGCAGCACCACGACGACGCCGAGATCGCGGTCGCCCCGGGTCACCCGCCGGATGTCGACGTAGACGATGCGGGAGCGCACGACGAAGCCCTCCTCGCCGGTCCCGCGGGAGCGCTCCGTCGAGGCGAGGGCCGCGGCGATCGCGTCGGCCAGCGGCTGCGGCAGCCCGAGGTCGCCCAGCGCGCGGCCGTGCAGCGCCCGCCCGGTCGGGTCCTCCGAGCCGAGGATCGCGGCGGCGCGCGCGTTGCAGACGCCGACCCGCCCGTCGCGGTCGAGGGCGAGCACCCCCTCGTCGACCCCGTCGAGCACCGCGGCCTGGTCCTGCACCAGCGCGGTGAGCTCCTCCGGCGCGAGCCCGAGGGTGAGCCGCAGCAGCCGGCGCCGGATGAAGACGGAGGCGACGGCCGCGAGCACGAGCCCGGCGAGCGCCGCGGCCAGCACGCCCAGCAGCGCGGTCGGCAGGTCGTCGAAGACGCTGGAGCGGGCGAAGCCGATGCTCACCTCGCCGACCACGCGCGCGCCGTCCGGCCCGTAGACCGGCACCTTCGCCCGCGCGGACTCGCCGAGCGTGCCGGTGCCCCAGGACACCGACTCCCGGCCGGCGAGCGCCTCCTCCGCACTCGTCGAGACCACCTCGCCGAGCCGCTCGGGGTCGGGGTGGGCCAGCCGGATGCCGCGGTCGTCGGTGATCACGACGAAGAGCGCGCCGGTGCGGTCCTCCACCGCCTCGGCGGCGGTCTCGAGCGTCCCGCCCTCCAGCTCGGCCCGGGAGGGCACGGCCGGGTCGGCGGAGGAGGCGGCGACCGCGTCGCGCACGTCGGCGTCCTCGGCGACGGTGCGGGCGATGGCGAGCGCCGTCTCCTCCGCCTCGCCCTGCAGCTGCTGCACGCTCAGCGCCGTGACGAGCCCCGCGCAGACCAGGACGGCCGCCGTGACCGTCGCGAGCTGCAGCACGAGCACGTGGGTCGCGAAGCGCATCGAACTCCTCGTCGTCGAGACGGCCGGGCCGGGCGAGCACCTTCGGTCCGGTCGGGATGCGCAGAATGCGCAGAACCCACACTATGCGCAGATCGCGCGCTAATGAGCGATACCCGGGCCGGGCGCCGGGGGCTGCCTAGTGTGTCCACGACCTGGAGAGCCCGCCGCGGGATCCCGGACGCACGACGACGAAGGAGTCAGCAGTGTTGGTAGTACTCGGATTCACGATGATCCTGGCCTTCATGGCCCTGATCATGACCAAGCGGCTCACGCCCATGGTCGCCCTGATCGTCGTCCCGACGATCTTCGGGCTCTTCGCCGGCGCCGGTCTCGGCATCGGCGACATGGTGCTCGAGGCGATCGGCAGCCTCGCTCCCACGGCCGCGCTGCTGATGTTCGCGATCATGTACTTCGGCATCATGATCGACGTCGGCCTCTTCGACCCGCTGATCCGCTTCATCGTCCGCGCGCTCGGCGACGACCCGGCCAAGGTCGTCCTCGGCACCGCGCTGCTCGCCGGCGCGGTCTCGCTCGACGGTGACGGCTCGACCACCTTCATCGTGACCACCGCCGCGATGCTGCCGATCTACCTCCGCCTCGGGATGAACCCCGTCGTCCTCACCTGCGTCGCCGGCCTCGCCAACGGCACGCTCAACATCGTCCCCTGGGGCGGCCCCACGGTGCGCGCCGCCGCGGCGCTGCAGGTCTCGCCGAGCGAGATCTTCGTGCCGATGCTGCCCTCGCTCGCCGTCGGCCTCGCCGTCACGCTGGTCTTCGCCTGGTTCCTCGGGCTCGGCGAGCGCCGCCGCCTCGGCTCGCTCGCCCTCGCCGAGCCGATGCTCGAGCAGGAGCTCGTCGGCGCCGGCTCGTCCCGCGGCGGCGCGGCCCACTCCGGCTCCTCGCGCACCGGCGGCCTCGCCGCCCTCACCGGCGGCATCCGCACCGTCGCCCGCGAGCGCTTCTCCTTCCTCCGCGGCCCGGAGTCGCTGCGCGGCGCCCAGGTCGCCGTCGCCGCCCGCGTCCAGGCCGACGACGCGGACACCGCGATGGCCGACACCATGCTCGACCCCGAGCGCGAGACCCTCCGCCCGAAGCTGATCTGGGTCAACCTCGTGCTGACCCTCGCCGTGATGACCCTCCTCGTCGCCGACGTCCTCCCGCTCCCCTACGTCTTCATGGTCGGCTCCGCGGTCGCGCTGCTGATCAACTTCCCGAAGATGAAGGACCAGGCGTCCGAGATCGTCAAGCACGCGCCGAGCATCGTCGGCGTCGTCTCGATGGTCCTCGCGGCCGGCGTGCTGATCGGCGTCCTCAACGGCACCGGCATGGTCGACGCGATGGCCGAGTGGGTCGTCGACGTCATCCCGCCCGCGCTCGGCCCGTTCCTCGCCGTGATCACCGGCGTGCTGAGCATCCCGATGACCTTCTTCATGTCGAACGACGCCTTCTACTACGGCATCCTCCCGGTGCTCTCCGAGAGCGCCGCGCAGTACGGCATCGACCCGGTCGAGATGGCCCGCGCGTCGATCACCGGCCAGCCCGTCCACCTGCAGAGCCCGCTCGTGCCGGCGATCCTGCTGCTGGTCTCGCTCGCCGCGGTCAACCTGGGCGACCACCACCGCAAGGTCCTCTGGCGCGCGGTGATCGTGTCGCTGGTGATGCTCGCGGTCGGGGTCCTGGTCGGAGCGATCCCCTTCGGCTGATCCGGGGACCTGGCGTCAGCCCAGCAGCGGCGCCAGGTTCTCCGCCCAGACGTCGAAGCCGAGCTTCACGATCAGCGCGCCGACGACCACGAGGAACGCGATCCGGATGAACCGGCTGCCCTTCGCCACGGCCATCCGCGAGCCGAGGTAGGCGCCCGCCACGTTCGCGAGCCCCATGAACAGCCCGAGCAGCCAGATCACGTGGCCGCCCGGCACGAAGTACAGCAGCGCACCGAGGTTCGTCGCGACGTTGACGATCTTCGCCTTCGCGCTCGCGAGCAGGAAGTCGTAGCCCAGCGCCGTGATCAGCGCGATGATCAGGAACGTCCCTGTCCCCGGTCCGATCAGCCCGTCGTAGAAGCCGATGACGAGCCCGAGCACCCCCGCGGTCACCAGGTGCCGGCGCCCGGCGTGCCTGAGGGCGGTGACAGCGCCCATCGCGGGCCGAGCGATCGTCACCACGGCCACGACGATCAGCGCGACGACGATGATCGGCTTGAACACCGACCCGGGCAGCAGCCCCGCGAGGTTCGCTCCCCCGTAGCTGCCGGCCAGCGCCACCGCCGCCATCGGCAGCGCCGTCCGCAGGTCCGGCCTCGCCCGCCGGTAGAAGGTGATCGCGCTCGTCGTCGTCCCGAAGATCGAGGCGAGCTTGTTGGTCGCGAGCGCCTGCACGGGTGAGATGCCCGGCACGAGCAGCAGGGCGGGGAGTTGGAGCAGGCCGCCGCCGCCCACCACCGCGTCGATCCAGCCCGCGGCGAACGCGGCCAGGATCATCAGCAGGATGACGGGGAGGGCGAGGTCCTCGGTGAACGTCAGCATCGGTCGGAAGCGTATCCGGCCGCCGCCACCCCCTCGACCCGGGCGTCGCGCCACCCTAGGGTCGGCGGCATGCGATTCGGACTCTTCATCCCCCAGGGCTGGCGCCACGACCTCGTCGGCATCGATCCCGCCGACCAGTGGCGCACCATGCGCGACCTCGCCCAGCACGCCGACGCCGGCCCGTGGGAGTCGGTGTGGGTCTACGACCACTTCCACACCGTCCCGGTGGTGACGGAGGAGGCCACCCACGAGGCGTGGACGCTGATGGCCGCGTTCGCCGCCGCCACCTCGCGGGTGCGGCTCGGCCAGATGTGCACCTGCATGAGCTACCGCAACCCCGCGCACCTCGCCAAGATCGCCACCACCGTCGACATCGTCTCCGGCGGCCGGGTGGAGATGGGCATCGGCGGCGGCTGGTACGAGCACGAGTGGCGCGCCTACGGCTACGGCTTCCCGCCGATCGCCGAGCGCCTCGGCCGCCTCGACGAGGGCGTGCAGATCATGCGCCAGGCCTGGACCGAGGGCGTCTCGACCCTCGACGGCCGGTACTACCAGGTGGACGGCGCGGTGAACCGCCCGCTCCCCCTGCAGGACGGCGGGATTCCGCTGTGGGTCGCCGGCGGCGGCGAGAAGGTGACGCTGCGCATCGCGGCGCAGTACGCGCAGTACACCAACTTCGCGGGCGCCCCGGAGGCGTTCGAGCACAAGAGCGCCGTCCTCCGCGGCCACTGCGAGCGGCTCGGCACCGACTACTCCGCGATCACCCGCAGCTCCAACTACAACGTGATGATCGCCGAGACGGAGGCGGAGGTCGAGAACGGCCTGCAGCGCCTGGAGCAGCGCGTCACCCCCGCGCTCGGCGCCGAGGCGGCCGCGGCGTTCGTGGCGGAGTACCGCAGCCCCGACGCCCTCGCGGTCGGCACCCCCGCGCAGATCGTCGACCGCCTCGGCGACATGCGCGACCGCGGCATGGACTACGCGATCACGTACTTCCCGGACGCCGCCTACGACCGCTCCGGCCTCGAGCTCTTCGAGCGCGACGTCGTCCCGCACCTGTCCTGACCCGCGCCGTCGATCCGTCGCGAACGGCTCTCGCCACACGGGCGGGACGACCGTTCCTGACGGATCGGCAGCGCGCCTACGCCTCGCCCGCGCGGTCCGCAAGTCCCTGCGTCGGGGCGGGCCGCGCGCCTACGGTCGAGGCATGGACGCACAGGACATCCGCTGGAACGACGAAGCCCGCGACAAGATCCTCGAGGACTCGGACAGGGTCCTCCGCGAGGCGGTGCTCGACCTCGCGAAGACCAAGAAGGGCGAGCCCTGGGAGGACGTCTTCGCCGAGCTCAACGCACGACTGAAAGATCAGTTCATCGACTTCGAGCCCGGCCCGGACCTCCGCAAGTACGCCGAGGCCGTCTCCGCGGGAGAGATCGAGTCGTGAGCGCCGACGACGGCGACACCGGCCGAGCCGTGGACCCGGCGCTCGCCGACGAGCTGGCCTCGATCCGCGCCGTCGGCGAGGGCCGCCGCGGCGACGCCGCCGGCGAGTCGGACGTCGAGCACGGCGACCCGCAGACCGTCGAGCAGGTCGAGCAGGAGCTCAAGGGCGGCCTCGACCTCGACTGACCGAACGCAGAACGCAGAAGGCCCGCTCCCCTCCAGGGCACGGGCCTTCCTGCGTTTTGAGCCGAAGACGAAGTTCACTCCGCCGGTACAGCGCACGTGCGGTCCGACGCCTTCTGACCGGTGACGCCAGGGAGCGGATCGGCGTCCGGCGCGACGGCGCCGGTCGCGACGGGCGCGGCTGCTTCCGGCACCGCGGGCGATTCTTCGGCGCCGCTCTCCGCCCCCTCGACTCCCTGCGGCGCCGCGGGGGTGAACGGGACGTCGTCGCGCACCTTAGCCATCAGGTCAGGGCCGAGCGACGGGTCCGGCACGACCTTCCCGGGGAAGTCGGAATCGCCGGTGCTGCCCGGGTACTGCACGAAGACCAGCCGATCGAGTTCCACGTCCTTCAGTGCGAGGGCGAGCCCGATCAATGTCCGGGGCTCGGTCATCGACGTCGACAGGTGCATCGCGTGCGACGCCGCATGCGCCAGTCCGTACAGGGCGCCGGCGTCCGAGAGCGTGCCGGACGACTTCACCTTCCTCATCAGCGAGGACAGGAACTGCTGCTGCGACGAGATCCGGGCCAGGTCGCTGCCGTCCCCGACGCCATGCCGCGTCCGCAGGAACGCGAGCGCTGTCGCACCGGAGACCGTGCTCGTCCCGGCGGGGAGATCGAGCCCCGAATCCGTGTCCCGCACGGCTCCCGTCAGGCAGATGTCGACGCCGCCCACCGCGTCGCTCATCTCGATGACACCCTGGAAGGAGATCCAGCCGGCGTAGGGGATGTCCAGTCCGGTCAGCTGCTCCACCGAGCGGTTGACGCAGGCGAGCCCGCCGGCCGAGAACGTGGAGTTCAGCGGCACGTCGCCCTCCCCCGCCGTGACGACCCCCGTCTCCGGATCGGTGCAGTCGGGCCGGTTGACGAGAAGGTCGCGGGGCAGCGAGACGACGACCGCGCTCCGGTGGTCGCGCGCGACGTGCAGGAGGATGTTGACGTCGTTCAGCGTCGCGTCCCTGCCGCCGTACTCGTTGCCCTGCGCCGCATCGTTGTCCGCCCCGACGACGAGCAGGTTGAAGCCGCCCTCCACCTCGCCGATCGGACGCGGCGTCGCCGACGCGGACAGTGCCGCTCCGACGTCGAGATCGACGGCGTTCTCCGCGACGGTGCGGCCGATGCTCGCCGCCGCGATGGCGACCACGGACCCGCAGCCCACGACGAGCACGGCGACCACGGAGACCGCGACCCTCACCACATCCCGCGCCGCGGACCTTCGGCGCAGCCGGCCGTGCCGGACCGGCACCGCACTCGAGCGCCTCACAGGCGGCGACTCCGTCGCTTCCGCGCGCTTCCGCGCGACCGCCACTCGACCGCATCTGCGTCAGGAGCCGGAACTCGAACGAGGGCCCAGCCGCCCGGGTACCTCTGCCTCATGCTCCGTACTTGTTGTTGAGTGCCTGAGCGATGTCCCGGTAGTCCTCCGGGCCGAGCGAGCCGTTGACCGTCGCGCGGCCGCTGCCGTAGTGACCGCCGAAACGCTCGAGCCCCCGGGTCGTCTCCTGATCCAGGACGCCGGGGAAGGACCCGGAGGAGTAGAAGAGCTGGCCTTTGAGATGCCTCTCCACGCCGACCCAGCTGTTGCGCCCGAGGTCTCCATCGATCGGGCCGCTGTAGCCGCCATCGGCGGCGTAGCACTGGAGGAGCTTCCAGAAGTTCGTTCCGGGGACGCCATCGGATTCCGTCGACGTCCTCGGAAGTTGACGGTTGCAGACCGACGGCGCCGCTTCCGCAGGTGTGCCTGCACCGACGGGGACTGCCACGGCGATGATCGCGGCGAGGACGGTCTTCTTGAGCGGTGAACGGAATGACATCTTTGCCCGATCCTGGTCAGCAGCCGGCGGGTTCGAGTCCTCCCCCACCACGGGAGAAAGCTCCCGCTCGAAAAGGAATACCATCTGCGTATGGTTCCTTCGAGTGCTGTCGCGAAACGCGGCCCGTCCAGGCGAACCCCGCGCTGGGCGCGACGCGCGCCGGCGACGAGAACGCAGGAAGGCCCGCTCCCCGGTGAGGGAGCGGGCCTTCCGATCGTGCCGGGCGAGCGGCGGGTGACTACGCCGAGAGGCGCTCGTAGTCGGTGTAGCCCTCGGCGCCGCCGCCGTAGACGGTCTCCTGGACGAGCTCGTTCTCGGGGTGGCCGCCCTGCCAGCGCTCGACGAGGTCGGGGTTGGCCATGACCGGACGGCCCACCGCGACGGCGTCGGCGTGGCCGTCGCTGATCAGCGCGGTCGCCTCCTCGCGGGAGGTCGGGCTGCCGAAGCCGCTGTTCGCGACGAAGACGCCGCCGAAGCGGGTGCGCAGGTCCTGGACCAGCTCGCCGGCCGGCTCGGCGTGCAGGACGCTGAGGTAGGCGAGGCCCAGCGGCGCGAGGCCGTCGACGACCGCCTCGTAGGTGGCGCGCACGTCGGCCTCGTCGGTCTCGACGACGTCCTGGATGTTGTGCGCGGGCGAGAGGCGGATGCCGACGCGGCCGGCACCGATCTCCTCGGCGACCGCGCGGGTGACCTCGACCACGAACGCGGCGCGGGCGGCGGGGCTTCCGCCGTAGGCGTCGGTGCGGACGTTGGAGACCGGCGAGAGGAACTCGTGCAGCAGGTAGCCGTTGGCTCCGTGCACCTCGACGCCGTCGAAGCCGGCGTCGACGGCGCGGCGGGCACCGGCGACGAACTCGTCGCGGACGGTGGCGAGCTCCTCGGTGGTCAGCGCGTGCGGCACCGGGAACGGCTTCTTCTCGCCGCTCGGGACGCGGACCTCGCCGTCGATCGCGACGGCGCTCGGCGCGACGATGCGGTCGGTGCCGGTGACGTCGGTGTGCGTGACGCGCCCGCCGTTCATGACCTGCATCACGATGCGGCCGCCGGCGGCGTGCACGGCGTCGGCGACGCCCTTCCAGCCCTCGGCCTGCTCGGCGGTGACGATGCCGGGCTGGCCCGGGTACGCCTTCGACTCGGCGCTCGGGAAGACGCCCTCGCTGATGATCAGGCCGAGGGAGGCGCGCTGGGCGTAGTGCTCGGCGATGAGGTCGCCGGGGACGCCCTGCTCGTCGGCGCGCAGGCGCGTCATCGGCGCCATCACGAGACGGTTCGGCAGCTCGAGGTCGCCGGCGGTGAGGGGGGAGAAGGGATCCACGGATCGCCTTTCGATCGGAGAGCGGGGGGAGGGCACGTCACCGTTCCCGGGACGCACCCCGGAGGCAACGGCGCCCAGCGCTCGCGCATTCCGCCTCCCGGCGTTCTCCCACCCACGGTGCGCCGGGACGGGCGCGAACATGCTGGTCGAGTAGCCGCGGAGCGGCGTATCGAGACCTGCCGTCACCGACAGGGCGGTCTGCAGACTCGCCCTGTGACGCTGGTGGATCTCGATACGCCCGCTGCGCGGGCTACTCGATCAGCATGGTCAGGAGCACGACGCGACAGCACCTCACGCCATCCGGGACGGACGCTCGTCGCCCGGCCTACAGTGCTGCTGTTCCCTGCGCCGGATGAAGGAGTCGAGCTGATGACCACAGACCTCACCGAGTTCACGATCGGCGTCCTGGCCGATGACGAGACCGTCGAGAGAATGCGTCTCGCTCTGCTCGCGGTACTCGAGAACGGCGAGTTCCGCGACCTGCCCTGGACGTTCTCCGTCTCGCCCGACCCGGACCTGCGCGGCCGGTAGGGTCACCTGCTCGTCGAGGCGGCGGCGGTCAGAGCCGCCGGCATGGACGGCCCCGCTCGAAGCGCGTGATCGCGCGAGTCATGCTGGTCGGGTAGCCGCGGAGCGGCGTATCGAGACCCGCCGTCACCGACAGAGCGGTCTGCGGACTCGCCCTGTGACGCCGGTGGATCTCGATACGCCCGCCGCGCGGGCTACTCGATCAGCAGGGGGCTGCTCGCTCCGGCTCCCACTCCCCCGCTCTCCCCCTCGCGGACAGCCCTCGCTCGGGTGACACCCGGGCTGTCTACACTCGGGAGGCGAACGACGAGGGAGTGCGCGATGCCGAACGATTCATCCCCGACGAGGGCCGCGGCCCGCCAGGGCGCCCGCCGATCGCCGATCGCAGCGCTCCTCGCCCTGCTCGCCGCCGCCGCGCTCGCGCTCGTCCCTGCCGCCGGCGCCGCGGCCGAGCCGCCCGCGACGCTCGGCTCCTCCGTCGTCCTCGACTCGGCCGGAGTCCTCAGCTCAGCGGAGATCGGCGACATCGAGGCCGCCTCCGCCCAGCTCTACCAGGAGCACAGCGTCCAGCTCTTCGTCGCCTACGTCGACACCTTCACCGGCACGACCGGCGACGAGCGCTGGTCGGACGCGACCGCCGAGCTCAACGGACTCGGCACGAACGACGTCCTCCTCGCCGTCGCGGTCGAGTCCCGGCAGTACCAGGTGTCCGTCGACAACGGCTTCGCCCTCGACGCAGGCCAGGTCTCCGCGCTGGAGACCGACGACATCGAGCCGCAGCTCGTCGACGGTGACTGGGCGGGCGCCGCGGTCGCCGCCGCCCAGGGCATCGGCACCCGCCTCGACGCCCCGAGCGCGGGCGAGTCGCTCGGCTCCGGTCTCCTGGTCGTCCTCGCCGTGCTCGCCGGGCTGGTCGTCGTCGGCGTGATCGTCCGGCTCCTCGTCCGCCGCGCGCGCCGCCGGAAGGCCGCCGAGGCGGTCGAGGCGTCGATCGACGAGCTCGCCACCCGCGCCGGTTCCGCCCTCGTGCACGCGGACGACGCCGTGCGCACCAGCGAGCAGGAGGTCGGCTTCGCGGAGGCGCAGTTCGGCTCGGACGCGACCGGCCCCTTCCGCGAGGCGCTCACGACCGCGAAGCGGCTCCTCGGCGAGGCCTTCGCCCTGCAGCAGCGGCTCGACGACGCGGAACCGGAGACCGATCAGGAGCGCCGCGACGGCTACGGCCGGATCCTGCAGCTCTGCGCCGACGCCGAGCAGGTGCTGGACGAGAAGGCGGAGGCCTTCGAGGAGCTCCGCGCCCTCGAGAAGAACGCCCCGGAGGTGGCCGCCCGCCTGACCGCGCGCACCGCGGAGGTCCGGGCCCGCCTCTCCCCCACCCGCGCCCTGCTCGCCGACCTCTCCACCCGCTACGCCCCGACCGCGATCGACGACGTGGAGGACGACGCCGACCAGGCCGAGGACCGCCTCCGCTTCGCCGACGACCAGGTGACCGAGGCGCGGACGGCCCTCACCGCCGGCGACTCGGGCCGCGCGGCCGTGCTCCTGCGCGCCGGCCAGCAGGCGGCGGAGCAGGCCTCGGGCCTCCTCGACGCCGTCGCCACCCGCTCCACCGATCTGCAGGAGGCGGAGCGCACCCTCGCCGGGCGGGTCGCCGAGATCCGCGCCGACGTCGCCCAGGGCCGCACGATCGTGGCGGCGGGCGACTCCGCCGACGCCGCGAGCGCACCCCTCGTCGCGAACGTGCAGTCCGCGGTCGCCACGACGGAGGCCGCCCTCGACGCCGTGGAGCGCGACGCCGCCGCGAGCCCGCGCGACCCGCTCGCGCTGCTTGAGCGCCTAACGGCGGCCGACGCGACCATCGACGCCGCGGTCGGCGGCTACCGCGACGCCCAGGCGCAGCGCGAGCGCCAGCGGGCCGCCCTCGCCGCCGAGATCGGCGCCGCCCGCAGCCGTGTGTCCGCCGCGGAGGACTTCATCGCCGCCCGGCGCGGGGCCGTCGGCTCGCAGGCGCGCACCCGCGTCGCCGAGGCCGCGCGCTCGGCGGAGTACGCCGCGCAGATCGCGGCCACCGACCCGGCCGAGGCGCTCGCCTCCGCCCAGCGCGCCTCCGCCCTCGCGCAGCAGGCGCTCCAGGCCGCCCGCTCCGACGCGAGCGCCTACTCCGCCCCCGGCCTCGGCGGCGGCTACGGCGGCAACACCACCGGCGCCTTCCTCGGCGGCATCCTCGTCGAGTCCCTCCTCGGCGGCGGCGGCGGCCGGCGCTCCGGCTACCGCTCCGGCGGCTTCGGGGGCGGCGGCTTCGGGGGCGGCGGCTTCGGCGGCGGTGGCGGCTTCGGCGGCGGCGGTTCCCGTCGCTCCTCCGGGGGCGGCTTCGGCGGCGGCGGCGGCGGCCGTCGCGGCGGCGGCGGACGCTTCTGATCCGCTCCGGACCACCCGCTCGATCCGACGACCCCACTCACAGACCCCGGGCCCGCATCCGCTCGGCCCCCCGCCCGCAAGCACCTCACCCAAGGAGAGACAGCATGGCCCAGAAACAGTCGATCTTCGGCCGCATCGCGCAGCTCGCGAAGGCCAACATCAACGCGCTCCTCGATCAGGCCGAGGACCCGCAGAAGATGCTGGATCAGATGGTCCGCGACTACACCGACAGCATCCGCGACGCCGAGGCCGCCATCGCGCAGACCATCGGAAACCTCCGCCTGCTCGAGGACGACTACCGCGAGGACGTCCAGAACGCCGACGAGTGGGGCGGCAAGGCCCTCGCTGCGAGCCGCAAGGCCGACGAGCTGCGCACCTCCGGCAACGCCGGCGACGCCGACAAGTTCGACGCGCTCGCCAAGGTCGCCCTGACCCGCCAGATCCAGTCCGAGAAGGAGGCGAAGGACGCCGAGCCGACCATCGCCTCGCAGACCGAGGTCGTCGACAAGCTCAAGTCGGGCCTCAACCAGATGCGCGAGAAGCTGAACCAGCTCTCCTCCAAGCGCGACGAGCTGATCGCCCGCTCGAAGACCGTCGAGGCCCAGTCGCAGGTCCAGGACGCGATCAAGAGCATCGACATCATGGACCCGACCAGCGAGGTCAGCCGCTTCGAGCAGAAGATCCGCCGCGAGGAGGCCCGCGTCCGGGGCGCCGAGGAGCTCGCCTCCTCGAGCCTCGACGCGCAGTTCGAATCGCTCGAGGACCTCGGCGAGATGACCGAGGTCGAGGCGCGCCTGGCCGCCCTCAAGTCGGGCCGTCCGCAGGACTCGATCGGCTCCTGACCGCGCGGGGAGCTCCGGGCCGACGATCGCCTGGTCGGCCCGGAGTTCTCCTCATCGCATACCCCCTCCGGCATGCCTCTCGAAGACTGGCAATCGCCCTGATGCGGGGCCGCGCGGCACCCCATAGTGTTGACCTCGGTCGCCCCGGAACCCGGTTGGCCGCAGCCTCGTCCGGCCCCTACCGACGCGGTGAACACCATGAGCGGACCCGGACCTCCCGGGGATCGCTCACCGAGCGGCCGTCGACGAGGACGGCCACCCCGAACGAGCGAGGCGCCGATGAGCACCCCCACCGCACTGTCCGACGGAAACGTCCCCACCGCCCCCCGGGTCGAGACCTCCCCCCGGGTCCAGGCCTCCCCCCGCGTGATCCGCACCCGCCCCCGCGGCGAGGGCAACACGAACCCGACGACCGAGTACTCCGGTCTGCTGAGCACCGTGCGCGACGCCGGGCTCCTCCGCCGCCGCCGCGGCTTCTACTACATCCTCTTCTCCGTGCTGACGCTCGCCCTCGGCGGCATCGTCACCGGCTTCGTCCTGCTGGGCGACTCCTGGTTCCAGCTGCTGCTCGCCGCCGCGCTGGGCATCGTCCTCACCCAGTTCGCCTTCCTCGCGCACGAGGCCTCGCACCGCCAGGTGTTCGAGTCCGGCAAGGCCAACGACGTCGCCGGCCGCACGCTCGCGAACCTCGTCGTCGGCATCAGCTACTCCTGGTGGATGAACAAGCACAGCCGCCACCACGCCAACCCGAACGTGCTCGGCAAGGACCCGGACATCGTCCGCGATGTCGTGTCGTTCACTCCGGAGGACGCGGCCCGCTCGCGCGGCGCCTACGCCTGGCTCACCCGCCGCCAGGGCTACGCCTTCTTCCCGCTGCTGCTGCTCGAGGGCATCAACCTGCACCTGCACGGCTTCCGGACCGTGTTCGGCAAGGGCAAGGTCGACAAGCGCTGGGTCGAGATCTCGATGCTCGTCGCCCGCGTCGGCCTGTACCTCGCCGTCGTCTTCTGGGCGCTGCCGCTCGGCATGGCCTTCGCCTTCGTCGGTGTGCAGATGGCCGTCTTCGGCCTCTACATGGGCGCCTCGTTCGCCCCGAACCACAAGGGCATGCCGATCCTGCCCAAGGAGGCGCGCGTCGACTTCCTGCGCCGCCAGGTCCTCACCTCGCGCAGCATCCGCGGCAACTGGTTCAACGACTACTTCATGGGCGGCCTGAACTACCAGGTCGAGCACCACCTCTTCCCGAACATGCCCCGCCCCGCCCTGCGCGAGGCCCAGGTCATCGCCAAGGAGTACTGCGCGACGCACCAGATCCCCTACACCGAGACCTCGCTGCTCGAGTCGTACGGCATCGTCGTCCGCTACCTCAACCGCGTGGGCCTCTCGGCCGGCGGCGACCCGTTCGACTGCCCCGCCGCGGGCGCCTACGGGCGCTGAGCCGCCGCTCCGCACCGCAGGAACGACGAAGGCCCTCCCCTCCGAGAAGGAGGAGGAGGGCCTTCGCCGTTCCGCGCGTCAGTTCGCGGAGCAGAGGATGAGCGTGCTCGACACGTTCGCCGCCGTCTTCGAGCCGGTCCCGCTGTAGCCGGAGGGCAGCGTCGAGACGGCGTTCAGCTGGAAGGCGACACTGATCGAGAGCGTCGTGCGAACGGCGATGGTCGCTCCCGCTGCCAGCGGGGCGGTCAGGGTGATCTGACGGGACGTGTTGCTCAGCACGGCCACGGAGGCCGAGCCTCCCGTGACCGAGAAGACGCCGATGTTGGCGACCCCGGAGCCGGTGATGATGATCGTCGTGCCGGTCGGCAGCGGCTCCGTGGGGCCCGCCTGCAGCAGGAAGCCGGGGCCGAGCAGACCGAGGGTGCCGCAGGTGCCGCGGAGCGCGTACGCGCCGAGATCGACGATCGACGCCGCAGCGGACGGGGTGGCGACGGCGACGGCGACGACCGGCACGGTCCACGCGGCGGCGGCGGTGACGGAGCGGCGGGTGACCAGGCGGTCGGAATCGGGGCGGGGCGAGGAGTCGTGGGTCACGGTGTGGCCTTCCGGTCGAGGTGCGCGGGCTGCGGCGCCACACCGGCGACGGTGACGGGTGGTCCGGCTCGATGCTCGCGAGAAGCGCAGGACGGCGCCAGCGCGCGGAGCCTGTCCCCCGTCAGTGGGACGGCGTCCGGTCGACAGCCGCTTCCGGGCGAGACGCAAGGGGCTTCCGGGCGCGGAGGAGGCGTCCTAGCGTTGCCCCATGAGCAGCTCCGAGAACGACATCGAGACCACCCCCGTCGACCCCGAGGAGACCACCGGCAGCGCCGGCACCGGGAACCCCGCCGGCCTCGACGAGGTCGGCAGCCCGTCCCCCGATGGACCCGACGGCGTCGACGCCGCGGGCGAGGAGCAGAACCCGCCCCTGCCCGACTGGGGACCCACCGACGGCGTCCACGGCACCGACGCGGAGACCGCCGAAGGCACCGACGCGTCGGGCACCGCCGGGCACTGACCGCCCCTCCGCAGGGCCCTCGCACCTCCCCTCCGGCACCGCGCCGGCCGGGAAGCGCGGGGGCCCTGCGCCGTCCCTCCGTGTTCGCCGGAACGTCGCCGGAGGCCCCCGCCGGCGGCCCTACACTGGCGCAATGCAGCCGAACGAACGCGCTCTCCGCGTGATCTCCTACAACCTCCGGGAGCACCGGGCGCACGGCGAGATCGCCCCTCTCGCCGCCCGGCACGACGTCGACGTCCTCTGCCTCCAGGAGTGCGACACCACGAAGCTCCCCCAGGAGCTCGGCGATCTGCGGCTCGCCTCGGTGACCGCGCGCAACCGCCTCGGGCTCGCCGTCTACTACTCGCACGCCCGCTTCGAGCTCCTCGGCAGCGCCGCGTTCGAGCTCAGCAAGTCGATGCACGACCGGGTGATGTCCCCCGCTCACGAGCGTCTGCTCGCCGTCCGGCTCGAGGACCGCGAGGGCGGATCGATCGCCGTCTCGTCCTTCCACGCAGCTCCGCTCTCGGCCGGCAACGCGCTGCGCCGGAAGCAGATCGGCGAGGCGCTCGACCGCCTCCGCGACTACGCCCCGGACACCCCGTCGCTGATGGTCGGCGACTACAACTACCCCTGGTTCTTCCGCGGACTCGACCGCAAGATGACGCGGAACGGCTACCTCGTGTCGCGCAGTGATTCCCCGACCTACGCGCGCTACCGCTACTTCAGCGGGCACTTCGACTTCGCGATCAGCGACTCGGTGCGGATCGAGCGGGTCTCGACCCTGCCGCAGGGCGTCTCCGACCACCTCCCGGTGCTGGTCGACGCGCACTACGACGTGCGCGCCGCATGAGCGGCCGGGTTCCCCGCTGCGGTCGGGCTCCCAGGGGCCGCCTCGGTAGGCTCGTCGAGTGACGACCCTGATCCTCGCCCGGCACGGAGAGACCGTCTGGCACGCCGAGAACCGCTACGCGGGCTCCTCCGACATCGCGCTGACCACGCTCGGCCAGGACCAGGCGGCGACGCTCGCCTCCTGGGCCGTCGACGCCCAGCTCGACGCGGTGTACTCCTCCACCCTCGTCCGCGCCGTGCGCACCGCCGTGCCCGCCGCCCGGGCCGCCCACCTCGAGGTCCAGCTCGACCCGGCCCTCGTCGAGGTCGACTTCGGCCAGGGCGAGGGGCTGACGAACGCCGAGATGGAGAAGCGCTTCCCCGACGAGTACCGCGCCTGGGTCGCCGCGCCCGCGATCCAGCCGATGCCCGGCGGCGAGTCCGGCCTCGACGCCGTCGCCCGCGCCAACACGGCGCTCGCCCGCATCCACCGCGACCACCCGGACGGCCGCGTGCTCGTCGTCGCGCACGGCACCCTCATCCGGCTGCTGCTCTGCGCCTACCTCGGCATCAATCCCGAGACCTACCGGCACACCTTCCCGTCGGTCGACAACGTCTCGCTGACGACCCTGCTCTGGGACGAGACCGGCGTCGGCCTGCTCGGCTACAACGTCCCTCCCGTGCAGAAGCAGCGGCGCTCGAGCTGAACGCCGTCCCGCCCGCCCGGGCGAGCGCGGGGTCGATCGGACTCGTGCTCGGCTCGATCGCGAGCGTGCAGCTCGGCGCGTCCTTCGCCGTCCTGCTCTTCCCCGCCGCCGGGCCGATCGGCACGGTGACTCTCCGCCTGGTCTTCTCGGCGCTGGTGCTGCTCGTCGTCTGCCGGCCGCGGATCCGCGGCTACTCGCGCTCGGACTGGGCGACGGTCGGCGCCTACGGCCTCGCCCTCGGCGGGATGAACGCCTGCTACTACGAGGCGATCGCCCGGATCCCGCAGGGCGCGGCGGTGACGCTCGAGGTGCTCGGTCCGCTGGTGCTGTCGGTGATCGCCGGGCGGAGCCTCGTCAGCCTGCTCTGGGCGGCCCTCGCCCTCGGCGGCGTGGTCGTGCTCTCGCAGGGCGGCTTCTCGTCGCTCGATCCCGTCGGCGTCGCCTTCGCGCTCGGCGCGGCGGCGCTCTGGGCCACCTACATCGTCTTCGCCGGGCGCACCGGCGGGCGCTTCCCGCGGCTCGACGGCCTCGCGCTCGCGCTGACCGCCGGCGCGATCGTGTCCCTGCCGTTCGGCATCGCCACGGCCGGGCCCGCGCTCGTGCTGCCGCCGGTGCTGCTGCTCGGACTCGCGGTCGCCGTGCTGTCGTCGGCACTGCCCTACGCACTGGAGCTGCTGGCGCTGCGGCGCCTGCGCTCGTCGACCTTCTCGATCCTGATGGCGCTGGCGCCCGGCGCTGCGGCGCTCTCGGGGTTCCTGGTGCTGGGCCAGCGGCTGACCGCGATCGAGGCGGTCGGCATCGCCCTCGTCGTGGCGGCGAGTGTCGGCGCGGTGCGCACCGCCCGTCGGACCTGACCCGCACGTCCCGCTGCCGTCGCGGAACGACGGGAGGCGGAGGCCAGGCCGGGGCGCGGGAGCCGCCCTTTCGGGTCGGGCGGCCGATCGGACCAGGTCACCGTACGCGTCGTGTCCCCGGCCTGGTCTGCCTCCGACCGTACTGAGCGCCGCCCGTCCCGCCAAGCTGTCGCGAACGGTGTGGCCACAACGGGGGGGGATCGGCGGACCCGGGGTCTCGATACGCCGCTGCGCGGCTACTCGACCAGCAAAGGGGGGGGCGCCCGCTGCGCGGGCTGCTCGTTCAGCATGCAGCGGGCCAACTCTTTTGTTAGGCTAACTATGTGACTCCTGCCGACATCGATCTCCCCGCCCTCGCCGGCGAGACGCGCATCGCCGTCGGCCGGCTCGGCCGCCGCCTGCGCCAGGAGAAGGCGGAGCACGAGCTGAGCGACGCGCAGTTCGGCGTCCTCGCCCTCCTGCACCGGGAGGGACCGCGGACCCTCGGCGAGCTCGCCGAGGCGGAGCGCGTCCGTCCGCCCTCGATGACCCGCACCGTCGGCTGCCTCGCCGACGACGGACTCGTCGAGCGCCTCGCCGATCCGGCCGACGGCCGCGTCACCCGCATCCGCGCGACCGCACGCGGCTCCGAGCTGGTCCTCGATGTCCGGCGCAGCCGCGACGCCTGGCTCATCGCCCGCCTCCGCGAGCTCGACCCCGACCAGCGCCGGCTGCTGCACGACGCCGCCGCGCTCCTGCGCGAGGTGGCGGACCGATGAGCGCGATGTTCCGCTCGCTCGCGGTGCCGAACTACCGCATCTGGTTCGCCGGTGCGATGGTCTCCAACATCGGCACCTGGATGCAGCGCACGGCCCAGGACTGGATCGTCATCAACGATCTGACCGACCACGACGCGACCGCGCTCGGCGTGACGATGGCGCTGCAGTTCGGCCCGCAGCTGCTGATGGTCCCCTTCTCCGGCTTCATCGCCGACCGCTTCGACCGCCGGAAGCTCCTGATGGCGACGCAGGCCGCGATGGCCGTCCTCGGCCTCGCGCTCGGCCTGATCGTGGTGACCGGGATCGTCCAGCTCTGGATGGTCTACGTCTTCGCGCTGCTCCTGGGCTTCGCCGCCGCGATCGATGCTCCGGTGCGCCAGACCTTCGTCTCCGCGCTGGTCGAGGAGCGCGACCTCTCCAACGCGGTGTCGCTGAACTCGGCCTCCTTCAACTCCGCGCGGATGATCGGCCCGGCCCTCGCGGGCGTGCTGATCGCGGCGGTCGGCTCCGGCTGGGTCTTCCTCCTCAATGCGGCGAGCTTCATCGCGGTGCTGGTCTCGCTGCGCTTCCTGCACCGGGAGCAGCTGCGCTCCGCCCCGCGCGCGACCCGCGGCCCCGGCGCGCTGCTCGAGGGCTTCCGCTACGTCTCCCGGCGGCCGGACATCCTGGTCGTGCTCTCGATCGTCTTCCTGATCGGCACCTTCGGCCTCAACTTCCCGATCTTCGCCTCGACGATGGCGACGGTCGAGTTCGACATGGGGGCGAGCGAGTTCGGCCTGCTCTCCTCCGCCATCGCCGTCGGCTCGGTGGTCGGCGCCCTGCTCTCGGCCCGTCGCGACCGCCCGCGACTGCGCCTGATCGTCGGCGCCGCCGCGGCCTTCGGTGTCGCGCTCGCCCTCGCCGGCCTGATGCCGACCGTCTGGGCCTTCGCGATCCTGCTGCCCTTCGTCGGCATCGCCGCGCAGACGCTGATGACCTCGGCCAACGGCTACGTGCAGCTCTCGACCACGCCGGAGATGCGCGGCCGGGTGATGGCGCTCTACATGGCGATCTTCATGGGCGGCACCCCGATCGGCGCCCCGCTGATCGGCTGGGTCGCGAACGCCTACGGCCCGCGCTGGGCGATGCTCGTCGGCGCCGCCTCCGGAGCGCTCGCCGCCGGCGTCGGCCTCGGCTGGTACCTGCGCACCCGCCGCCGCGCCCGCGCCGGCGAGCCCGCCGCCCAGGAGGAGGTCGCCCTGGTGACGACCCCCGCCCTCACGCCTCGCGCGTGATCTCCACCCGGACGAACAGCTTCGAGGAGTGCGGGCCGGCGTAGACGCCGCGGAGCGGAGCGATGTCGTTGTAGTCGCGGCCGCGGCCGACGATCACGTGGCGGTCACCGATGTCGATCAGGTTGGTCGGGTCGTAGCCGCGCCAGGCGCCGCCGCAGAACCACTCGACCCAGGCGTGCGACTCGCCGACGACGGTCTCGCCGATCGCCGCGTTCGGCTTGGGGTGCAGATAGCCGGAGACGTAGCGCGCCGGGATGCCCGTCGAGCGCAGCGCGCCCAGGACGATGTGGGTGATGTCCTGGCAGACGCCCTCGCGGGCGGTCCACGACTCGGTCGCCGTCGAGTGCACGCCGGTGACGCCCTGGCGGTAGGTCATCTCGCGGCCGATCGTCTCGGCGATCGACAGGGCCGCATCGCACGGGCCCTCCGCGGCGTCGGCCAGCCGGCGGGCCAGCTCGACGAGGTCCTCCGGCGGAGCGGTGCGGTTGGTCTGCTTGAGCTGCTCCACGTACTCGGTGAGCGTCTCGACCTGGTCCGCGAGCTGCTCCCAGCCGACCGGGTGGTCGGGGTGCGCCTTCGGCCGGATCTCGACGAGCGAGGTCGCCGTGAGCGAGAGCTCCTGGTGCGGGTCGAGCACGTCGAACGACGAGACCCGGGTGCCCCAGTAGTCGGTGTAGGTGTGCGCGGAGGTGACCGGGCGGATGACGAGGTTCGAGGAGAGCACGAGCTGCCCGTCCGAGGAGGCGGGAAGCATCCTCGCCTCGTTGTAGGAGGCGACGACGTCGCCCCGGTAGGTGAACCCCGTCGTGTGCGTGATGCGCAGCCTGCTCACAGCGCCTCCCCGATCCAGCTCGGCATGACATTGGTGGGGAAGTAGCGCTGGCGGATCGCCTCGGAGGCCGACGAGGTCGCCTCCTGCACGCTGTCCATGTGCCGGGGCAGGTCCTCGAGGATGTCGGCGATCGGCCGGTACTCCAGCTCGCTGCGGATCTGGCCGAGCACCCGCTGGGCGTCGCCGGTGTGCCCGACGCGACCGGTGCGCGGCTCGATGTCGCGCATGCACATCTCGGCTCGCGAGACCGAGAAGAGGATCGAGCGCGGGAAGAGGCGGTCGAGCAGCAGGAACTCCGCTGCGTTGCGCGCGCTCGGCACACCGCGGTAGGTGCGGAGGTACGCCTCGTACGCCCCGCAGGAGCGCAGGATCGTCGTCCAGGACGGGCCGCTCGCCTCGGTCAGCGACCGCGTGGCCAGCAGGCGGGCCGTCATGTCGGCGCGCTCGATCGAGCGGCCGAGGGTGAAGAACTGCCAGGCCTCGTCGCGCGAGGTGGCCGACTCGATGATGCCGACGGCGAGCGCCGAGCGCTCGCGCACCCAGCCGAAGAACTCCGACACCCGCTCCCCCGTCACCCGGCGGGGCATCCGGGTGCGCGTGGTGTTCAGGCACTCCCACAGCTCGGTCGAGACGATCTCGCGGGCGCGGCGGGCGTTCTCGCGGGCGGCGCCGAGCGAGTAGGCGATGGAGGCGGGGTTGGTGCGGTCGATCGCGAGGATGGTCAGCACGTCGGCGCGGGTGACCTCCTTCATGTCGTCCGGGGCGGTGGACCCCATCACCGACAGCAGCGAGCGGCAGGCGGTGTCCTCGTCGATCCACGGGTCCTCGAGCAGGAGCTGCAGGTGGACGTCGAGGATGCGGGCGGTGCCGTCGGACCGCTCGATGTAGCGGCCGATCCAGAACAGCGACTCGGCGATCCGGGAGAGCATCAGGCGTCCTCCCCCGCGGCGAGCGTCTGCTGCTGCTGCTGCTGGTCCTGGTCGTGGTTGGCCGCGTCCTGCGGCGACTGGTCGGGTGTGTGGTTCAGCGGGTAGACGATCGGGATCGAGCTGGTCACGGCCGCCTGGTCCTCGACGAGCCCGGAGATGTCGTGGGCGTCCGGCTCGGTGAGCGGCGCGCCCTCGAGGCCGACGACCCAGGTGTCCTTCGAGCCGCCGCCCTGCGACGAGTTGACGACGAGCTGGCCCTCGGGCAGCGCGACCCGGGTCAGACCGCCGGGCAGCACCCAGATGTCCTTGCCGTCGTTGACCGCGAAGGGACGGAGGTCCGCGTGCCGGGGCCGCATGCCGTCGTCGACCAGGGTCGGAATGGTCGAGAGCTGCACCACCGGCTGAGCGATCCAGCCGCGCGGGTCGGCCTGCAGCCGGGAGCGCAGCTCGGCCAGCTCCTTCGCCGAGGCCGCCGGCCCGACCACGAGGCCCTTGCCGCCGGACCCGTCGACCGGCTTCACGACGAGCTCGTCGAGGCGGTCGAGCACCTCCTCGAGCGCGCCCGGGTCCTCCAGGCGCCAGGTGTCGACGTTCTTGATCACCGGCTCCTCCGAGAGGTAGTAGCGGATCAGGTCGGGCAGGTAGGTGTAGACGAGCTTGTCGTCGGCGACGCCGTTGCCGACCGCGTTCGCGATCGTGACGTTGCCCAGGCGCGCGGCGAGCATCAGTCCGGGCGAGCCGAGCATCGAGTCGGCACGGAACTGCAGCGGATCGAGGAACTCGTCGTCGACGCGGCGGTAGATCACGTCGACGCGGGTGGGCCCGGAGGTCGTGCGCATGAACACCTTGCCGCCGGTGCAGAAGAGGTCGCGGCCCTCGACCAGCTCGACGCCCATCAGGCGGGCGAGCAGGGTGTGCTCGAAGTAGGCCGAGTTGTAGACGCCCGGCGTGAGCACGACGACGGTGGGGTCGTCGACGCCCTCCGGCGCGGAGGCGCGCAGGGCCTGGAGCAGGCGGTTGGGGTAGTCGCCGACCGGGCGCACCCGCATCGAGACGAACAGCTCGGGCAGCGTCTGCGCCATCACCCGGCGGTTCGAGATGACGTAGGAGACGCCGGAGGGCACGCGGACGTTGTCCTCGAGGACCCGCCAGTCGCCGACCTCGTCGCGGATGAGGTCGATGCCGGAGACCTGGATCCGCACGCCGTTGGCCGGCTCGATCCCGGCGGCCTGGCGGTGGAAGTGGCTGGAGCTGGAGAGCAGGGCGGCGGGGATCACGCCGTCCTTCACCGCGTTCTGCGGGCCGTAGACGTCGGCGAGGAAGGCCTCGAGCGCGCGGACGCGCTGCTTGATGCCGCTCTGCACCTCGTTCCACTCGGCGCTCTCGATCACGCGCGGCACGGCGTCGAGCGGGAAGGGCCGCTCCTCGCCCGCGAAGTCGAAGGTCACGCCCTGTGCGAGGTAGGAGGAGGCGAGCGCATCGGTGCGACCGCGCAGCTCCTCCTGCGTCATCCGCGCGAGCGAGGAGTAGATGTCGCGGTACGAGTCGCGGACGCCGGCGGGGCCACTCGTCGCCGCGACATCGGCGAACATCTCGTCCCAGGGTGGGGCGGCCGTGCGGGGCCGCTCGACCTTCTGGGACCCGTATCCGTCGAAGAGGTCACCCATGGCACGACTCTAGTGCGGGGCAGATTGCGGGGATGTTTCGGGCGGCCGGAGGGCGAGGAGACCGCCCGTCACTCGAGGGCGAGGGCCTGCTGCCCGACCGTCACACTGAGCCGCCCGCGCCGAGGATCGCGTCGATGCGGGCCCGTGCCGTCTCGCTGCGGTAGGGGTCGGTCGCCTGGACGAGGGAGTCCGCGATGCCGAGCGCCCCGAGGACCGCGACGACCGAGTCGAGGCGGGCCGAGCCGTCTCCGGCTTCGAGGCGGCGCAGCGTCTCGCGGGTGACGCCCGCCCGCTCGGCGAGCGAGGACGCGGTCATCCCGTTCACGGCTCGCCAGCGCCGGATGTTGGCGCCGATCTCGGCCAGCTGGAGGGAGCGGCGAGGCGATCGTCGTGCGACCATGTGAGGACTCCTGAACTCTGTAGGTTGCAGACTAGCGCTGAATGGCAGGTTCAGCGTTCAGTGCGCTTCCTCCACTCCCCCGGCTGAAGCCGCGGGAATATCCCCGGCTGCACGTGGTTGGATGAGGATGTACATGCGAACGCATGAATCAGGTCTCGCCAGGACGGGGCCACGGAGAGAAGGAGCGCCCGATGCAGTTCGGCATCTTCACGGTCAGCGACATCACGACCGACCCCACGACCGGCCGCACCCCGACCGAGTCCGAGAAGATCGCGGCCACCGTCGCGATCGCCCAGAAGGCGGAGGAGATCGGCCTCGACGTCTTCGCGCTCGGCGAGCACCACAACCCGCCGTTCTGGTCCTCCTCCCCCACGACGACGCTCGCCTACATCGCCGCCAAGACCGAGCGGCTCCAGCTCAGCACCGCGATGGCGCTGATCACCACGAACGACCCGGTCAAGCTCGCCGAGGACTACGCGATGCTCCAGCACCTCGCCGGCGGCCGCGTCGACCTGATGCTCGGCCGCGGCAACACCGGCCCGGTCTACCCGTGGTTCGGCAAGGACATCCGCCGCGGCATCGAGCTGACGATCGAGAACTACGACCTGCTGCACCGCCTGTGGACCGAGGAGTTCGTCGACTGGGAGGGCCAGTTCCGCACGCCGCTCCAGGGCTTCCAGTCGACTCCGCGCCCACTCGACGGCGTCGCCCCCTTCGTCTGGCACGGCTCGATCCGCTCCCCGCAGATCGCCGAGCAGGCCGCCTACTACGGCGACGGCTTCTTCGCGAACCACATTTTCTGGCCCGCCTCGCACACCGCCAAGATGGTGCAGCTCTACCGCCAGCGCTTCGAGCACTACGGCCACGGCAGCGCCGACCAGGCGATCGTCGGACTCGGCGGCCAGATCTTCCTGGCGAAGAACTCGCAGGACGCGGTCTCGCAGTTCCGCCCCTACTTCGACAACGCCCCGGTCTACGGCCACGGCCCCTCGCTCGAGGACTTCACCGAGCAGACCCCGCTCACGGTGGGCTCGCCGCAGGAGATCATCGACCGCACCCTCGGCTTCCGCGAGTACGTCGGCGACTACCAGCGCCAGCTGTTCCTGATGGACCACGCGGGCCTGCCGCTGAAGACCGTCCTCGAGCAGATGGACATGCTCGGCGAGATCCTGCCCGCTCTGCGCGCCGGCTTCGCCGAGGGCCGCCCGGCACACGTGCCGGACGCGCCCACCCACTCCTCGCTCGTCGCCGCCCGCGCCGAGCAGCCCGTCCCCGTCAGCCCCGTCCCCGTCAGCGCCTAGGAGGCCCCGCCCATGGACACCCGCAGGATCACCGTCCTCTCGGCCGGCCTCAGCACGCCGTCCTCCACCCGCCTGCTCGCCGACCGCCTGGCCGACGCGGCCGAGGCCTCGCTCACCGAGCAGGGCTTCGCCGTCGAGCGCAGCGTCGTCGAGCTGCGCGACCTCGCGCACGACGTCACGAACAACCTGCTCACCGGCTTCGCGAGCCCCGCACTGCAGACCGCGCTCGACGCGGTGGCCGGCGCGGACGGCCTGATCGCCGTGACGCCGATCTTCACCACCAGCTACAGCGGGCTCTTCAAGTCGTTCGTCGACGTGCTCGACACCGAGGCGCTGCGCGGGCTGCCCGTCCTGCTCGCGGCGACCGGTGGCTCGCCCCGCCACTCGCTCGCGGTCGACTACGCCATGCGCCCGCTCTTCAGCTACCTGCACGCCGCTCCCCTGTCGACGACGGTCTTCGCCGCGACCGAGGACTGGGGCGGAGCCACCGAGGACGGCCGCGCGCTGCCCTCGCGGATCGAGCGGGCGGGCCGCGAGCTCGCGACCGAGGCGGCGCGCACCTCGCGCGCTCCGGCGGACCCGTGGGCGCTCGACGGCTCGTTCGAAGGGATGCTCGGCCGCCGGAGCTGAGCACCGCTTCTCTCACAGGAGCGCGGATCCGTCCAGTAGCGGCGCACGCCTTTGCCCGCAGTTAGCCTCCCCTCGGAGGGCTCGACGATGGCCCCCGAGGGGAGGCCATGATGGCTCTGGACACGACTTCGCTCCGCAGGAGCGCCTTCGATCGGGTGACGCTTGATCGGCGCCGCTTCCTCAGCGCCCTGGGCGTCGCCGCCTCGGTCCCGGTGCTCGCGGGCTGCGGCTTCGCGCCGGCCCGCCCGGCGGCGAGCGCTGACAGCGGCACGCTGACCTTCACGACCTGGGGCACGGACGCCGAGCTGGCCGGCTTCCAGCGGGCGATCGACCGCTTCCAGAAGGCGAACCCCGGCTCGACCGTGGCGCTGAACTCGGTGCCGTACGAGCAGATGTTCACCAACATCGACGCGCAGCTGCAGGCGGGGAACCCGCCGGACGTCTTCCGCGTGCCGTACTACACCTTCGGCAGCTACGCGGGTCGCGACCAGCTGCTCGACCTCACCCCGCACCTCGAGGCGGACGTCGCCGACCGCTTCACCGACCCGGCCTGGGCCGCGGTGCAGAGCAACGGCAGCCCCTTCGGCGTGCCGCACCACACCGACACCTCGCTGATCCTCTACAACACCGAGGCGCTCGCCACCGCGGGCATCACCGACTTCCCGGCCTCCCCGGAGGAGGCCTGGACCTGGGAGGAGTTCACCGAGATCGGCCGCACGCTACGCGCCTCGCTCCCCGCCGAGCGCTACCCCTTCGCCTACAACTGGCAGGGCAACGGCGTCACCCGCTGGCTGAGCCTGCTCTTCCAGGCCGACGGCCGCTTCCTCACCGAGGACCTGTCCGCCCCAGCCATCGACTCGGACGCGGGTCGCGCGGCGATCGACTTCAGCCGCAGCTTCTTCACCGACGGCCTCGTGCCGCCGAGCAGCTCGATCCAGGCGACGACCTACGCGAGCGACCTCTGGTACTCGCAGACGACCGCGATGACCTTCGGCGGGGCGTTCCTCATCCCGGACGCGGAGTCGACGCTCGACTTCGAGTGGGGCGCGACCTACTCGCCGCGGAACGTGCGCGGCGGCGGCGACTTCGGCGGCAACGCTCTCGTCGCCACCAAGGCGACCGCGAACCCCGAGCTCGCGGCGGCGTTCCTCGCCTTCGTGACCGAGGAGGAGTCGATGCGCGACTTCTGCGCCGGCGCCTCGCTCCTGCCCACCCGCCGCGACCTGACCGAGTCGGGCATCGAGTTCGAGGTGCGCCCCGAGCTCGCCGAGGTCTTCCTCGGCCAGGCGGGCACCGTGCAGGCGTCCGATGCGGCGCAGGTCGCCTCGCCGGACATGGCCGCGATCATCGCGGTGCTGAAGGACCAGCTGGAGCAGGCGTTCGTCGGCGGTCAGAGCACCGAGGACACGATCGCGAAGCTCAGCTCCGGCATCGCCACCGCCGTGCAGTGAGCGGCAGGATCCGGTGACCCGCACCCTCCCCGCGCCCGAGGAGGTGACGGCGCGACCGCGCCGCTCCTCCCGGGCGCCCGCCGCCCGCGAGACCGTCGCGGCCTACGGGTTCCTCGCGCCGAACCTGCTGATGCTGGCGCTGTTCGTCTTCGTGCCGCTGGTCGGCGCGTTCCTGCTCAGCTTCCAGCGCACCAACGGCTTCGGCGACGGCGTCTTCATCGGCCTGGACAACTACGCGCGGCTGCTCAGCGACCCGCTGTTCTGGCGCTCGACCCTCAACACCGCGCTGTTCACGCTGATCGTCACGCCGCTCTCGATGGCGCTCGGCCTGGGCGCCGCGGTGCTGCTGAACTCGGTGCTGCCGGCCCGGCCCGTCTTCCGCTCGATCCTGATCCTGCCGATGGCGGTCTCGGGCGTCGCGACGGCGCTGATGGGCGTGCTGATCTTCGACGAGAACAGCGGCGTGCTCGACGGACTTCTGCAGACGATCGGACTGCCGCGCATCGCCTGGCAGTCCGGCGGAGCCGCGGCCTTCGCCTCCGTGATCCTCGTCACCCTGTGGTGGCGGGTCGGCTTCAACATGCTGATCTACCTGGCCGGGCTGCAGGGCGTGAACCCCGCGCTCTACGAGGCGGCGCGGCTGGACGGCGCGAACGGCTGGCAGCAGTTCCGGCACGTGACGGTGCCGCTGGTCGGCCCGTCGACGTTCTTCCTGCTCATCCTCAACGTCATCTACTCGTTCCAGGTCTTCGACATCGTCTTCGTCCTCACCGGCGGCGGGCCGCAGAACTCCACCTCGGTGCTGGTGACCTACGCCTACGACACCGGCTTCGTCACCCGCGACCAGGGCTACGCGGCGGCGATCGGCATCGTCCTGCTGATCCTGACGATGATCTTCACCGCTGTGCAGTGGCGCACGAACCGCTCGAGGGACCTCGTCGAATGAACCGCGTCTCCCGCTCGACGACCGCGCTCCGGCTCGTCCTGGCGATCCTCGTCTCCCTCGTCATCCTCTTCCCGCTCTACTGGATGCTCGTCGTCGCGTTCTCCTCGCGCGCCGAGCTGCTCGGCGGCACGCTGCGGCTCTGGCCGCGCGAGTTCACCCTCGCCAACTTCGAGCGCGTCTTCGACTCGTTCCCGGTCGCGACCTGGTTCGGCAACTCGGTCGCGATCAGCCTCACCACCGCGCTGATCACCGTGGCGATCAACCTGCTCGGCGGCTACGCCTTCGCGCAGCTGCGCTTCCGCGGCTCCGGCGTGCTCTTCCTGCTGGCCCTGTCGACGCTGACGCTCCCCGTGCAGGTGATCATGGTGTCGCTCTTCCGGCTCGTCACCGATCTCGGCCTCTACGGCAGCTACTGGGCGGTGATCCTGCCGACGGCGGCCTCGGCCTTCGGGCTGTTCCTCGCGCGGCAGTTCATCCTCGCGATCCCTCGCGACCTGATCGAGGCGGCCCGGATCGACGGGGCCGGCCACTTCCGCGTCTTCACCCGGATCGTGCTCCCGCTCTCGAAGCCGCTGATCGCCGTTCTGTTCTTCATGTCGCTCCTCGGCTCCTGGAACGACTTCGCCTGGCCGCTGATCGCCCTCAAGGAGAACGTCCTCTTCACCCTCCCGATCGGGCTGCTCTATCTGCAGGGGCAGTTCGGCAGCGACTACGGCGGAACGATGGCCTTCGCGCTGGTGAACGTGCTGCCGATGGTCGTGCTCTTCCTGATCTTCCAGCGCTACTTCGTGCAGGGCTTCGCCCGCAGCGGGCTGCGCTGAGCGGTCCCACTCGGCGCCGGATCGACTGCTTCTATCACGGCCGTATGTCAATCCCGGCTATTGCGCTCCCCGTTGTCGCGGCACCGCGGTACCGTCTACCCAGGTGCTCGTCCTGAGCGCCACGGAGCACTCCGCTCCAGCGGAAGGCGGGTCGTCGTGAGCACCATCGCCGCCAATGCCGCCCAGCAGCGGGTGGCCGGTCGCTACTACCTGATCGAGCGGATCGGCTCCGGCGGGATGGGCTCGGTGTACCGGGCCCGCGACGAGACCGTGCAGCGCGAAGTGGCCGTGAAGGTCTTCCGCGCCGAGGCCTCCAATCCCGAGGACGTCGCCCGCCAGGAGCGCGAGGTGCGGATGCTCAGCTCCTTCGCGCACCCCGGGATCGTCAACCTCTTCGACGCCGGCCTGCACAACTTCGGCGGCGAGGTGCGCCGCTACGTCGTGATGGAGCTCGTCGCCGACCCGACCCTCGAGGCGCGGCTCGAGCCCGGCCCGATGGCGCCGGACGAGGTCGCCGCGATCGGCACGCAGCTGGCCGAGGCGCTCGCCTACCTGCACGAGCGGGGCGTCGTGCACCGCGACGTGAAGCCCGCGAACATCCTGGTCAGCGAGGTGGCCTCCAGCGGCTACGCCCGCACCGCCAAGCTCACCGACTTCGGCGTCGCCCACTTCATGGACGGCTCGCGCCTCACCAGCGACGGCATCGTGATCGGCACCGCCAGCTTCGTCAGCCCCGAGCAGGTCGCCGGCGAGCCGATCAGCGGCGCCAGCGACGTCTTCTCGCTCGGCCTCGTGCTGCTCGAGGCGATCACCGGGCACCGCGAGTACTCCGGCACCGTCCTCGAGGCCGCGATCGCGCGCCTCAACCGCTCCCCCGTCGTCCCGGCGACGCTGCCCGCATCCTGGCGCGCGCTGCTCACCTCGATGACCGAGCGCGACCCGGCGAAGCGGCCCACGGCCGACCAGGTCGCGCACCGGCTGCGCGCGGGCATGACCGCGTCCTCCCCCTCCGGGCTGGATGCGGCGACCGCTCCCGACGGCCGCGCCGTCCGCCTCCGCCGCGCCGTCATCATCGGCTCGAGCGTCGTCGGCGTCGGCGCCGTCGCCGCCCTCTCTTGGATGCTCGGGATGCTCGCCGGCCGCTGAGCGGATCCCCCGCCGGCCGAGCAGCCGCCACCGCACATGCTGGTGGAGCAGCCGCGCAACGGCCGCCTTGCATGCTGGTCGAGTAGCCGCGCAGCGGCGTATCGAGACCCACCCCTCCCTGACGTGAGCCCGGCGGCTCAGGCCTCGGTGACGGTGGATTACTGGGAAGAGGCGCCCGCAGACATGCTGGTCGAGTAGCCGCGCAGCGGCGTATCGAGACCCACCGACTTCAGAACGCAGGCCCGACGGCTCAGCTCTCGGTGACGGTGGATCTCGATACGCCCGCGCTGCGCGGGCTACTCGATCAGCATGCAAGCGGCCGGTCAGGCCTCGCCCGGGAGGGCCTGGCGGAGGACGATGCGGGTCCAGGCGCCGACGTAGACGCGGTCGCCCTCCTCGATCTCGCGGCGCTGGCCGGTGGGGATCGGGGTCTGCGGGAGCGGGGCGCCGGCCGCGGCGAGGTAGGTGCCGTTCGCGGACTGCAGGTCCTCGACCCACCAGCGGTAGCCGTCGGTGTTGAGCTGGCAGTGGCGGCGGGAGACGCCGGAGTCGGTGCCGCAGTCGATCTGCGGCGAGATGCCGCGCGAGACGGAGGGCCGGCCGACGAGCAGGGAGCGCTCGCGGAGCACGACGATCGTCGGCGGGCCGCCGGAGGGCATCGGGTCCTCGGCGCGCTGCTCCGCGTACCAGTCGGGGTCGACCCAGATCTCGGCGATCCAGGGGTCGTCCTCCTCCGCAGCCGCGGGGGCGGCGGGTGCTGCCGTCGGCGTGCTCCCGGTGACCTCGGAGAGGACCTCCGTGGCGGGCGCGGTCGGCGGCGCGGTGGCGACGGGCACGTCGAAGCCGGCCTCCTCCTCCGGGACGAGCGCGGGCGGCGCACCGGGAGCGGCCGGCGCGGGCGCCTCGCCCAGGTGGGCGGTCGGATCACCGGCCGGCGTGGCGGAGCCGCCGACCTCGCCGGGTGCACGGACGGCGCCGGACTCGGTGAACGGGTCGGCCTCGGGCAGCGAGCCGGTGGTGAAGTCGTAGCCGCAGTTCTCGCAGAACAGCGCGCCGGCCTCGTTGGGGTACGAGCAGTTCGGGCAGACGGCGGGACCGGTCGGGATCGCCGTGGTCGGGTCGGCGGCGCGGGGCGCGGGGGCGGACGGCGCTGCGGGCGCGATCGGCGCACCGCAGACGTCGCAGTAGTCGCCGGACTGGGAGGTGTGCCCCTCCGGGCAGCGGTAGCTCACTTGCGCACCCGCGTGGTCTTCGTCGACGCGGTGTCGAGCGCCATCTCGTCCAGGCGCGCGACGCCGCGCTTCAGCCGCACCGTCCCCTCGTTCGGGTCGTCGATCTCGACGACCTTGCGCAGCTTCGCGGTCGCCTCGTCGTTGCCGGTCGCGGCGGCGAGCTGCACGGCACGGCCGAGCTTCACGGTCGCGGTGGCGTCGTCGCCGACGGCCTTCGCGGCGAGGCCGTCCTGGATCGCCGAGGCGAGCTCGGTCTGGCCGGTGTAGTGCGCGACCGCCGGGTCGATCCGGGCGGTGAGTGCGGAGTCGTCCGTCCAGCGGGCCTTCACCAGCGCGGAGGCGACGACCTCGTCGCGCACACTGAGCTGCACGCGGGCGGCCAGCTGCTCGGCGCCGACCGGCTTCGAGGCGACGCGGACGGCCACGTGGTACTCCCGCGACTCGTCGCCCCAGGCGCCGGTCGGGTAGGAGCCGGTCAGCGGGTTGACCGAGGTGCGGCGGGAGCTGAGGTCCTCGAGGTTCGGCGCGACCTGGCGGACGAAGAGCAGCTGCGAGCCCTGCGGGGTCCAGACGCGCAGCTCGCCGTCGGCGACACCGCGGCCCATCGACGCCTGGATCAGCTGCTCGAAGTCGGCGGCCATGTCGGCCGGGTTCGCGATCAGGCCCACGGTGCCCAGCAGCGCGCTGGCGATGGTGCGCGCCTCCTCGACGACCCAGCGGGAGCCGACGCCGCGGACGTCGCACTGGAAGACGCCGCCGGCCGCGCGGATCGCCGCGTCGAGCTGCATCCGCGACTCGTGCTCGTTCTTGCCGTCGGTGAGCAGGATGGCGTGCCGCTGCTTCGCCTCGGGGACGCTGGAGAAGAGCTGGCGGGCGAGGGTCAGCCAGGTGCCCATCGCGGTGCCGCCGTCGGCCTGGAGGAAGCCGATGGCCTCCTTCGCGGCAGCCCGGGCGCCCGGCTCCATCCGCACCATCGAGACGGAGGCGTTCGGGTACGGGAAGGCGCGGTCGGCGCGCTCGGAGCCGGCGACGACGGCGAAGAAGGTGCCGTCGAGGATCTGGTCGACCGCCACGGCGGCGGCGCGCTTGGCCGCGGTCATGTTCTCGCCGGTCATCGACCCCGAGCAGTCGACGATGATGATCTCGGCGGCCGCTCCGTCGCTGCCGGCCGCGCCGGTGCCGGAGGCGGTCACCGTCACGATCGCGTGCACATCCGTCGCGCCGTCCGAGAGGAACTCGTTCTGAAAGACACTCGCGCTGAACTCCGCCATTCGGCCAGTTTATTGTGCTGCCTGGCCGCGACCGCCCTTCTCCTCGCCGGATGCGCAGCAACCGTCGGGCAGTCGGCCCCTCCCCCGGCGGGCGCGGGCTTCGACTACCAGCTCGGCGGCAGCTACCCGCCGGCCGACGGCGTCGAGCTCGTCGTCCGCGACCGCGAGGCCGAGCCCGCGCCCGGCGTGTACTCGGTCTGCTACGTCAACGCCTTCCAGACGCAGCCCGGCGAGGAGGAGGAGTGGGAGTCGCGGCCCGAGCTGCTGCTGCGGGACGCGGACGGGGAGCCGATCACCGATCCGGACTGGCCGGACGAGACGCTCCTCGACGTGTCGACGGCGGCGAAGCGGGAGGCGCTGCTCGAGGCGGTCGGGCCGTGGCTCGAGGGCTGCGCCGAGAGCGGCTTCGACGCCGTCGAGGCCGACAACCTCGACTCCGCCACCCGCTCTGAGGGGCTGCTGACCGACGACGACACGGCGGCGTTCGCGCGTGACCTCGTCGACGCCGCACACCGGGCCGGGCTCGCGATCGGCCAGAAGAACGCGGCCGAGCGGGCGGAGGAGATGCGCGCGCTCGGCTTCGACTTCGCGATCACGGAGGAGTGCGAGGTGTTCACGGAGTGCGACGCCTACACCGACGTCTACGGCGAGCGGGTCTACGAGGTGGAGTACACGGACGTCGACGATGCGGACGCGGTGTTCGCGCGGGCGTGCGCACGCGGCGACGGCATCGGCGTGCTGCTGCGCGACCGCGACCTGCTGACGCCCGGCGACGAGGGGTACGTCTCGGAGCGGTGCTGAGAAGGCCATGTCGGAGGACGAGCCCCTGGACCCACCGTGCTGGCGACGGTGGGTCTCGATACGCCCCTCCGGGGCTACTCGACCAGCATGAGCGCGCTCAGCCGCGCGTGCCCGAGCTCCGTCAACCCCGGTCCGCGGCCCGCCTCCGCCTGGCAGGCTGGGCGCCGTGCCTCCCTGGTCCCTCGCGCTGCTCAGCGGCGCCATCGGCGGAGCGACCCTCCTCGTCGGAGCGGCGCTCGCCTGGTTCGTCCGCGTCCCACCCAAGCTGACCGCCGCGATCTCGGCGTTCGGCGCGGGCGTGCTCATCTCGGCGCTCGCCTACGAGCTGGTGCAGGAGGCGGCCGACGACGGCGGACTGCTGCCGACGATCCTCGGCACGCTCGCCGGTGCCGTGGTCTTCGTCGGGGCGGACGCGCTGCTCACCCGCGCCGGCGCCGGGAATCGCAAGAGCGCGAAGGGCTCCGGCTCCGCGGGCGGCGGCACCGCCATCGCCGCGGGCGCGCTGATCGACGGGATCCCCGAGTCGATCGTGCTCGGCCTCTCCGTGGCGCAGGGCGGTGCGGGAGCGGCGATCAGCGTGCCGATCGTGGCCGCCGTGGCGATCTCGAACCTGCCCGAGGGGCTCTCCTCCACCGTCGGGATGAAGACCGACGGGCGCTCCGCCCGCTACGTCTTCACCGTCTGGGGCGGCATCGCCGCACTGTCCGCGATCGCCGCGCTCGTCGGCTTCCTCGTGTTCGCGAGCGCGCCCGGAGCGGTCGTGGCGTTCGTCACCACGGTCGCGGCGGGCGCGATCCTCGCGATGATCTCGAACACGATGATCCCGGAGGCGTTCGACCGGGACGATGTGCTGACCGGGCTGTACGCCGTCCTCGGATTCATCACGGCGTTCGCGCTGCATTCCATTTCCTGAGACGCCGCAGAGCGGCGTCTCGCGGTCGGCGGAGTGCCGCGCGCGTTCCATGGAGCGTCTCGCGTTCGCCGACGGGAATCCGCTGGCACGCGGATTCCCGGATACGGCTCGTGCGTGGCCGGGTGGCTCGGAGGACCGCCGGCCGATGGTCGGGGAGAGATGCATGGTGGTCGAGCAGCCCCGGAGGGGCGTATCGAGACCCGGCCTCTGCAGGACGGTGGATCTCGATACGCCCGCTCCGCGGGCTACTCGATCAGCATGAGAAGCGCCCGTTGCTCGGGTTGCTCGATCAGCTGGAAGGCCCGCTGCGCGGGCTGCTCGATCAGCAGGGGGAGCCGGTCAGCCGCTGAAGGCGGTCAGGGCGTCGTCGAGGATCGCGAGGCCGCGGGCGACCTCGGCGGGGGTGACCACGGCGGGCGGGACGACGTGGATGCGGTTGTCGGCGGTGAAGGGCAGGAGGCCGCGGGAGAGCAGGTCGGCCTTCAGGCGGCCGACGGCGGCGGCGGGCAGCGGCTCGCGGGTGGCGCGGTCGGTGACGAGCTCGAGCGCCCAGAAGACGCCGGAGCCGCGGAACTCGCCGATCAGATCGTGCTTCGCCTCGAGGGCGGCCAGGCCGGGGGCGAGGTGCTCGGAGCCGATGGTCTTCGCGTTGTCGACGATGCCCTCCTCCGCCATGGCCCCGAGGGTCGCGACGACGCTGGCCGCGGCGAGCGGGTGGCCGGAGTAGGTGAGCCCGCCGGGGAAGACGCGCTCGTCGAAGTGGTGCGCGATCGGGTCGTCGATGAGGACGCCGCCGATCGGCACGTAGCCGGAGTTGACGCCCTTGGCGAAGGTGATCAGGTCGGGCCGGACGTCGAAGGCGTCGAACGCGAACCACTCACCGGTGCGGCCGAAGCCGGCCATCACCTCGTCGAGGATCAGCAGGATGCCGTAGCGGTCGGCGAGCGCCCGCACGCCGGCGAGGTAGCCGGGCGGCGGCGTCAGGATGCCTGCCGTGCCGGGGATGGTCTCCAGCAGCAGCGCCGCGATCGACTCCGGGCCCTCGGCCTGCACGACGCGCTCGAGGTGGTGCAGCGCGCGCTCGCACTCCTGCTCGGGCGTCTCGGCCCAGAACTCGGAGCGGTAGAGGTAGGGACCGAAGGCGTGCACGTGCCCGCGGGCGTACTCGTTGGGGATGCGGCGCCAGTCTCCGGTGGAGACGATCGCGGCCCCGGTGTTGCCGTGGTACGAGCGGTAGAAGGAGACGATCTTGTCGCGGCCCGTGTAGAGGCGCGCCATCCGGATCGCGTTCTCGTTGGCGTCCGCGCCGCCGTTGGTGAAGAAGACCTTCTCGAAGCCCTCGGGCGCGCGCTCGGTGATCAGACGCGCCGCCTCCGCCCGGGTCTCGTTCGCGAAGGCCGGGCCGACGGTGGTGAGCACGGCGGCCTGCGCCTGGATCGCGGCGACGACCTTGGGGTGCTGGTAGCCGATGTTGACGTTCACGAGCTGGCTGGAGAAGTCGAGGTAGCGGGTGCCGTCGACGTCCCAGACCTCGGCGCCGAGGCCGCCGGCGATCGGCAGCGGGTTGAGCGCGCCCTGCGCGGACCAGGAGTGGAAGACCCGTGAGC
Source organism: Rathayibacter sp. VKM Ac-2928 (assembly GCF_022815545.1). Classification (NCBI taxonomy): domain Bacteria; kingdom Bacillati; phylum Actinomycetota; class Actinomycetes; order Micrococcales; family Microbacteriaceae; genus Rathayibacter; species Rathayibacter sp. VKM Ac-2928. Next base: position 275,424 of record NZ_JALGRU010000001.1, on the reverse strand, counting down.
GGTCGGCGGCGGTGACGGAGGCGTTGGTGCTGCCGGTGGGAGTCGTGTCCGAGGAGGTCGTGTCCGAGAGCGTCATGCCTCCATCGTGCCGCGCGGGGGCCCGTCGCGGGCGGCCCGCTTTGTCGAAGCCACCGCCCTACGATGGACAGAACGTCGAATCCCGAGGGAGCCGCCCGTGCCCGCGACCGTCCGCGATCTGCTCGCCGAGCCGGCCTTCCGCCTCCACGTCCTCGCGGGCGTGCACGACGAGGCGGCCCTCGACGCTCCACTGGTCTGGGCGCACTCCTCCGACCTCGTCGATCCGACGCCGTGGCTCGAGTCGGGGCAGCTGCTGCTCACCGACGGGGTGCACTTCGAGCAGGCTCCCGGGACGCAGGGCGCCGACTTCTCGGAGGCGTACGTCGCGCGCCTGCGCGGCCGGGGCATCCGCGCCCTCGGCTTCGCGACCGGCATCGTGCACGACGAGGTGCCCGCTCCCCTCGTCGCGGCCTGCGCGCGGCAGGGGCTGCCGCTGCTCGAGGTCGCCGATCTGACGCCGTTCATGGGGATCATCCGCTTCGTCGCGGACGTCATCTCGCGCGAGCAGCGCGAGCGACTGGAGTGGTCGCTGGAGGCGCAGCGCCGGGTCGCGCGGGCGGCGCTGCGCCCGGACGGCCTCGCGGCGATCCTCTCGGAGCTGGAGCGCCAGCTGGACTGCTGGGTCGCGCTCTACGACGCGGTCGGCCAGCGGGTGCACCTGCCGACCCGGCTCGACGTGCCGGAGGCGGCGGAGCGCTCGGTCGCCGCGGCCGTGCGCCAGGCGCTCGCGCGGGGCAGCCGCGCGGGGCTCCGCCTCGACGACGGCGGCGGCGTCACCCTGCAGACTCTCGGGCAGCGCGACCACCTGCGCGGGGTGCTCGCGGTCGGCACCGGCACTCCCCTGGATCCGGCCGGCAACGACCTGGTGGCGAGCGTCATCGGGCTCGCGAGCATCGCCCTCGAGCAGCGGCGCGCCCTCGACACCTCGCGGCGGCAGCTGCGCTCGGGTCTGCTCGAGCTGCTCGGCGCCGGGGCCTTCGACGTCGCGGCCCGCACAGCGCGGCAGCTCTGGGGCACGCTGCCCGCCGAGCCGGTCCGCGTGAGCGTGCTGAGCGAGCCGGTGCGCGGCGACTCGCTGCTCGACGAGCTGGAGGTGTTCGCGGAGGAGAACGGGGCGCGGCTGTTCTTCGCCGAGCGCGACGGAGCCCTCGTGGTGATCACGGGTGCGGAGGATCTGGCACTGATCGCGGGGGTGCTGGAGCGGCACACTGCACAGGCGGGGTCCTCGGCGCCGATCGCCTGGTCGGAGCTGGAGCGGGGGCTGGTGGAGGCGCGGCGCGCGGCCGACCGGGCGACGGCGGAGCATCCGCTGCTCCGCTTCGAGGACGTGTCGGCGCAGGGGATGCGCGGCCTGCTCACGGCGGCGGGTGCCGAGCCGCTCGCGCGGCGGCTGCTCGCGCCGCTGCTCAGCCCCGAGGGCGGCGTGCTGCTCGAGAGCGCCCGCGTCTGGCTCCGCTGCAACGGCGCCTGGGAGCCGGCCGCCCGCGAGCTCGGCGTGCACCGGCACACGCTGCGGAACCGCGTCGCGGCTGTCGAGCGGGCGCTGGGTGTCGACCTGGATGACGTCGATGCTCGGACGGAGCTCTGGCTGGCGCTGTGCTTCTCGGCGCCGGTCTCCTCCTCCGTCGTCGATCGGCCGCGGTCGGCCGAGCGAGAGGGGGACGCCCCGCAGAGAGACGCACGTCCGCCCACGACGAATCGCTGACACGCGATTCGCCGGTTGCGCTCGACCTTGCGATGGTCGGTGTGCGGTGGCCCCGCGAGATGCCACTTATGAGCAGGACACGCCGTAGAAGTCGCTCATAAGTGGCATCTCGCGGCCCGGCTCAGTTCTGCGGGAAGCCGAGGTTGATGCCGCCGTGCGACGGGTCGAGCCAGCGCGAGGTGATGGCCTTCTGCTGCGTGAAGAACCGCACACCCTCCGCGCCGTGGGCCTTCGTGTCGCCGAACAGGGACGACTTCCAGCCGCCGAACGAGAACGTCGCCACGGGCACGGGGATCGGCACGTTGATGCCGATCATCCCGACCTCGACCTCGTTCTGGAAGCGGCGGGCCGCCCCGCCGTCGTTGGTGAAGATCGCGGTCCCGTTGCCGAAGGCGCCGTTGTTGATGAGCGCGACGCCCTCCTCGTAGGACTGCACCCGGACGATGGAGAGGACCGGTCCGAAGATCTCCTCGGTGTAGGCCTTCGAGGTGATCGGGACGTCGTCGAGCAGGGTCGGGCCGAGCCAGAAGCCGTTCTCGTCACCGTCGACCTCGACGCCGCGGCCGTCGACGACCACCTTCGCGCCGTCCTCCTCCGCGATCGCGATGTAGGAGGCGACCTTGTCGCGGTGCGCCTCGGTGACCAGGGGTCCCATGTCGCAGCCGCGACGCCCGTCGCCGATGCGCAGGGTCGCGGCGCGCTCCTGGATCTTCGCGATCAGCTCGTCCGCGACCGGCTCGACGGCGACGACGACCGAGATCGCCATGCAGCGCTCCCCCGCCGAGCCGAAGCCCGCGTTGATGGCGGAGTCCGCGACGAGGTCGAGGTCCGCGTCGGGCAGCACAAGCATGTGGTTCTTCGCCCCGCCGAGCGCCTGGACGCGCTTGCCGTTGCGGGTGCCGGTCTCGTAGACGTACTGGGCGATCGGCGTGGAGCCGACGAAGGAGATCGACTTCACGTCCGGGTGCTCGAGGAGGCCGTCGACCGCGACCTTGTCCCCGTTCAGGACGGTGAAGACGCCGTCGGGGAGACCGGCCTCCTTCCAGAGGGCGCCGAGCCAGATCGCCGACGACGGGTCCTTCTCGGACGGCTTCACGACCACCGTGTTGCCGGCGGCGATCGCGATGGGGAAGAACCACATCGGCACCATCGCGGGGAAGTTGAAGGGGCTGATGATGCCGACGACGCCGAGCGGCTGCTTCACGGAGTAGACGTCGACGCCGGTCGAGACCTGCTCGGAGTACTCGCCCTTGAGGTGGTGCGCGAGGCCGGTCGCGAACTCGACGACCTCCTGACCGCGGGTGATCTCGCCCATCGCGTCGGAGAGGACCTTGCCGTGCTCGGAGGTGATGATCTCGGCGAGCTCGCCCTTCTTGGCCTCGAGCAGCTCGCGGAACCTGAAGACGATCTGCTGGCGCTTGGCGAGCGAGGTGTCGCGCCAGGCGGGGAACGCGGCCTTGGCGGAGGCGACGGCCGCATCGATCTCGGCGGCGTCGGCCAGCGCGACCTCCTTGGTCGCGACACCGAGCGCGGGGTCGTAGACCGGCGCGGTGCGGCCGGACGACGAGGGTGAGGCTGCGCCGTCGATCCAGTGGCCGACGGTGGACAGCGAGGTGGCGGGCGACTCGGCGATGCTCATGGGGTCGAGGGTAGGCGGGGACGGCGCGGACGCGGGGAGCGGATGTGTCCAGGCACCGGCACCTCGGATGGACGGAGCGGCACGGCGGGGGGATCTCGATACGGCCGCTCCGCGGCCTACTCGATCAGCATGAAAGGGGGCGGCGCAGCCTCCGCCGCAGGGGCGAAGCGCGCCAAGGCAGCGGTGATGTTGTCCTGGCCGCCGCGCTCGTTGGCCCAGGCGACGAGCGCCTCCGCCAGCGCGACGGGGTCGTCGCCGACGCGGGCGACGGCGTCGTGCAGCACGGTCGCGAGATCGTCGGCGGGCGAGGCGTAGTTCCAGAGGCCGTCGGAGCAGACGAGCACCCAGCCGGGCTCGTCGAGCACGGTGGAGGCGAGGGTCGGCGACTCGTCGTGGGCGTCAGCACCCAGCCACTTGGTGATCGCGTGCGCGTCGGGCGCGGACTCGGCCTCGGTGCGGGGCACGCCCGAGGCGATCTGCTCCTGCGCCCAGGAGTCGTCGACGGTCAGCTGCCGGGCGGGGCCCGCGTCGGGGATCCAGTAGCTGCGGCTGTCGCCGACGTTGCCGGTGACCAGCAGCGCGCCGTCGAGGATCGCGGCGGTGAAGGTGCAGGAGGGCGGGTTGTCGCGCTTCTCGGGCACCGCGGCGTCGATCGCTCCGGAGGCGCGCGCGACCGCCATCTGCAGCAGCGCGCCCCAGCGCTCGGCGCCGTGCACCTCGCCACCGACCTCGCTGCGCAGCGCGCTCAGCGCGGCGCGGGCCGCGGCGAGGGAGGCGGTGTCGGAGTCGGGGGTCGAGGAGACGCCGTCGCAGACCACCAGCAGCGCGGTCCGCAGGCCGCCGTCCTCGCCGGCCGTCGCGCCGAGCGCCATCGCGTCCTCGTTGGCCGCGTGCCGGATACCGCGGTCGCAGACCCCGCCGACCAGCGGGTGCGGCGCCTCCGCCCAGTGCTCGCGCTCGGTCGGCGCGCGCTGACCGCACTGCTCGCAGTAGCCGTCGTCGGCGATCGCTCCCCCGCAGTGCAGGCAGGCGGTCGGCTCCTCCGACCCGGCGGCGGGCGGTGCGGCCGCGGCGGCCGGGACGATCAGCGTCGTCCCGCAGGCCTCGCAGAAGGCGTCCCCGGTGGAGACCGGCTCGCCGCAGTTCGGGCAGGGTGTCGACAGCTCGGCGCTCACGGAACTCTCCCCGCTCACGTCGCTCTCCCCGCTCACGTCAGCGTCCAGCGGCGCACGGCGTTCGCCCGGTCGACGAGGCGCAGGCGCTCCTCCTTCTCGCGGGTGGCGGCCGCGAGCGAACGGTACGACGTCTCGAGGCCGTCCCGGAGGGCGGGCTCGGTGGCGTCGATCCCGCCGATCGTCGCGCCCTCGGCGGGCCCGTCGCGGCGGACCAGCTCGAGCGCCGACTCCAGCACCCCCGTCGTCAGCTCGAGCCGGGTGCGCGAGTCGATCGCCACCGTGTCGACACTGGCGAGCGCGGCGGAGAGTGCCGGCAGTCCGCGGCCGGAGCCGGCCAGCAGCTCGGCGCGGCGGCGGCGGGCGTCGACGTAGGAGGAGCGGGTCGGTGTGACGATGTCGAGCGCGTCGAGCGCGCCGTCGAGGTCGGCCCGGTGCTGCCGGACCCGGGCGAGGCCGAAGGCGGCGGGCGCGGTGTAGTTGGCGTCGGCGCGGGCGCAGATCACGTAGAGCGACTCCGCCACCTCGGGCTCGCCGCTCGACTCGCAGGCCGCGGCGAGCGCGAGCTTGGGGGCGAGCTCGCCCGGCACCTGACCGTAGACGGTGTTGAACGAGGCGCGGGCGCCGATGTCGTCATGGCGGGCGAGCTGGGCCAGCCCGCTCATCCAGACCGCGCGCCACTCCCACGGGTCCTCGGTGAGGATCTCGCCGGTCGCGCGGGCGACGTCCTCCCAGCGCTCGGCCTCGATCGCTGCGCGGGCCCGAGCGAGCCGCACCTCGACGGTCACGGTCGGCGCGAGCGCGAGCGCGCGCAGCCGGACGATCGGGTCGGCGACGTTGACGCCCGCGAGCCAGGCGCGGGCCGGGTCGGACTCGTCGGTCTTGAGCCCCGGCAGGGCGTCCCAGGGCAGCGGGCGGTCGACCACGTCGGCGACGGGCGCCTCGAAGAGCGCCGACTCGGTCGAGTGCAGCGCGGGGTGCCCCGGCCCGCGGTCGGTCGCGACGACCTCGCGCAGCACGCCGAGCAGCTGCCCGCGCATCTCGTCGACGGTGGCGAACCGGTCCTGAGGGTCGGGCGCGCAGGCCTTCGCGACCAGCCGGTAGAACGAGTCGTACTTCTGGAACAGCGGCGTCTCGGACACCGGCGGCAGCGACGCGACGTAGGTGGTCTGGTTGCCGCGGAAGTCGAGGACGAGCGAGGCGATCGTCCGCCCGATCGTGTAGACGTCGGAGGCGATCGACGGCCCGAGCTCGGGCACCTCGGGCGCCTGGTAGCCGACGGTGCCGTAGATCGCCGACTCCTCGTCGTCGGCGCGGCGCACGCCGCCCAGGTCGATCAGCTTCACCTGGTCGCCGACCTGGATCATGTTGTCCGGCTTGAAGTCGCAGTAGAGCAGCCCGTGGTCGTGCAGATAGGCGAAGGCGGGCATCACCTCGAGGACGAAGGCGAGCGCCTGGTCGACGGGCAGCGGATCCGCGGAGCCGCCGTTCGCGTCGCGGCGCTCCTGCAGGATCTGCTTGAGGCTCGGCCCGCCGACGTACTCCATCACGATGTAGCCGGCGCCCTCGTGCAGGACGAAGTTGTAGATCTCGACGATCAGCGGGTGCTCGACCTCGGCGAGGTACTGCCGCTCCGTCACCGCCGCGGCGTACGCGTCCGGGTCGCCGGAGTTCAGCAGGCCCTTGAGCACGACCCAGCGGCCGGAGACGTTGCGGTCGCGGGCGAGGTAGATCCAGCCGAGACCGCCGTAGGCGAGGCAGCCGACGACCTCGTACTGGCCGCCGACGACGTCGCCCTTCGCGAGCTGCGGCGTGAAGCTGAACGGGGTGCGGCAGTTCGGGCAGAAGCCCTCGGTGCGGCCGGGCTTGCCGTCGCGGCCGCGGCCGACCGCGGTGCCGCAGTTGGAGCAGAAGCGCTTGCGCTCGGGGAGCACCGCCTCCTTCATCAGCGCGGCCATCGGATCGGCGGCGGGGCGCGAGGGGACGGTCGTCAGCCCGGCGCCGAGCCGCGGCCCGCGCAGGCGGGTGGAGGTGGTGCCGACGCGGCGGGTGGTCTTCGAGCCGGTCTGCGCCGTGCGGGCCGAGCCGAGCGCGGCGGTCGCGAGGCGGGCGGAGGAGGTGCGGCCGCTGCGGGCGGTGGCCGCCTCCTCGGTGCTCGATCCGACGGGGGCCTGCGCGTTCGGCGCGCCCTCGGCGAAGCCGGTGCCGAAGGCGGCGGAGGCGGTGGCCGGCGCGGGGCCGGCCGCGGGAGCGGGGCGGCGCGCGGTGGGAGCGGACACCGCGACGGCCGGCGCCTCCGCCGGCAGCCCGCAGACGTTGCAGTAGCCGTCCTCGATGACGCCGGTGCAGCCCGGGGTCGAGGTGCAGGGGTCGCCGTTCATGAGCTGGCCTTCCGGTGGTGCGAGGGAGACGGGGCGGTGGGCAGGTCGCGGGTGACCACGTCGTACTGCTCCACCAGGTGGCGGGCGAGCGGCACCGAGCAGGGCACCGCGTCGAGCGCGGCGCGGACCTCGGCGTCGGCCGCGACTCCGACGGGCGACGCGGCCCGGCCGTTGGCGGCGGCGCGCTCGCGCAGGGCCCGCAGCCGGAAGCCGAGGGCGGCCCGCTCGCGTAGCGGCGAGGTGTAGGCGGCCTCGACGGCGTCGAACGCCCGGCCGACGGCGGTGAGGCGGGCGAGGTGCGCGTCGAGCGCCTCCCGGCCGGTCGGCGGCTCGCCGAGGCGCGAGACGTCGGGCACCGCGAGGCGGGGCGGATCCGCGATCTCGCGGCGGCAGCGGGCGACGAGCTCGCGCAGCGGTGCCTCGCGCAGCTCCGCGGCGGCGGCCAGCTCGCGGGCGCGGACCCGGTCGTGCTCGAGTCCGCGGCGCTCGGAGGCGGCGATGATCAGGTCGCGCTCCAGCCGGGCGGAGTCGCTCTCCAGCTGGCCGAGCGGGCCGGAGACGTCGGCGCCGCGGCCGGCCTTCTCGGCGAGGGCGTCCAGCCGCGAGCGGAGCACCGCGACGCGCTGGGCGGCGGCCTGGTCGACGGTGCCGCGCGCGTCGCGGGTGAGGTCGCGGCAGCGCTCGATCTCGGCGCGCACCCCGACGATCCGGCCGGCGACGTCGGTGCCGCTCGGGTCGAGCTCGAGGCGCGACTTCAGCTGGCCGATGACGGCGTCGCAGAGCCGGACGGCCTCGACCAGCGAGACGGCGGCACTCCCGCCCGAGCCGGAGGAGTCCAGCCGTCCCCAGATCAGCTGCGACATCCGCTCGCGCGCGACGGTGTCGACGCGGCCGGAGTCCCAGACGACCTCGAGCTCGGCCAGCCGCCGGGTGACCGACTCGCGCAGCGACTGCGCGAGGACGACGTCGGCGGTGTAGCTGTCGGCCTGCGGCGAGGCGAGCGCGGCGGCGTCGAGCCGCGAGAGCTCGCGGGTCGTCCGCTCCAGCCAGCGGCCGAGCTGAGCGAGGTAGTCGAAGAGCGCACGCTGCGGGATCGCCTCGCCCAGGCGCCCCGGAGCGACGGGCGTCCCCTCCGAGACGCCCGCCCCCGAGACCCCCTGCGCGCTCGTCCCGGCCGCCATCAGCGCCCGTACACGGCGGCGGGCGGCGTCGCCGTGCCGAGATCGCCGAGCCAGCGCTGGTAGATGCTCTGCCAGCGGCCGTCCGCGCGGATGCTCTCGAGCGCCGCGTTGACGAAGCGCACGTAGTCGGTGTCGCCGGCCGGCATCCCGAGGCCGTAGGGCTCGGAGCTCAGCTGGTCGCCGATGACCTTGGCGTACGGGTCCTGCGCGACGAAGCCGGCGAGGATGGTGTCGTCGCCGGCGATGGCGTCGACGGAGCCCTCCTGGAACTGCGCGAGGCACTGGGTGTGCGTGTCGGCGGCGACCGCCTCCACGTCGGGGTAGTCGCTCTCGAGCCGGCTGAGAGTGGTGGTGCTCCGCGGCGCGCAGACCCTCGCGCCGGCCAGCTCGTCGATGCTCTTGGCCTTGTTCTTCTCCGAGACGAGCACCTTCAGCCCCGCGGCGTAGTACTCGGAGGAGAACGCGATGCTGTCCCAGCGATCGCAGGTCATCGTCAGCGTCCGGGCGACCAGGTCGACCTGCGGGGTCGCGGCGTCGCCGCTGAGAGCGGGCAGGCGCTGCGCCGAGGTGATCACGACGAACTCGATCGCGGTCGGGTCGCCGAAGATCGCGCCGGCGATCTCGCGGGCGATGTCGATGTCGAAGCCCTCGATCTCGCCGGTCAGCGGGTTGCGGGAGGACATCAGCAAAGTGTCGGCGGAGACGCCGACGCGGAGCTTCCCGTGGTCCCGGATCTGGGCGAGCCGGGTGCTGTCGGTGACGCCGGTCGGCGCGTAGGAGGTGACCGCCGAGGGCGAGCACTCCGCCGTGGCCGGAGCGGCGGTCGACGGCGCGGACGCCGTGGGGGTCGGCGTGGTCGCCTCGGTGATGCTGCCGAGGTCGCTCGCGCCGCTGGTGCAGCCGGAGACGGCGAGCACGGTGCCGAGCAGAAGCGCGACGGCGCCCGTGCGCAGGGTGCTGAGGCGGGTCATCGGTACTCCTCCAGTCGCTGCGCGACGCCGCGCCAGGCGAGCAGGGCGCCCACCAGTCCGGCGGCGAGCAGGATCCAGGAGGCGATCGAGGCGGTCGCGCTCCCGTCGTCGAGCTCGGTGCGGGTCGTGGTCGTGTCGTCGACGATCGCCGTGCGCGCGTCGTTCGCGAAAGCGGTGAACGCGCCGTTGGCGGTGCCGTCCCCGGTGGCGGTGGCGAGGTCCACCGCGTCGTCCCAGTTCCCGCCGTCGTCCTGATCGCGGATCGCCGCGTGCAGGTCCAGCCACGCGTTCAGCTCCGTCAGCAGCGCCCCGTCGACGATGCCGTCGTCGACCCCGGCCTGCAGACGGTCCCCCGCGTCCTTCGCCGCCGCCTGGAACTCCGCCTCGAGGGCCGCTCCCGAGCCGCGCTTGATCAGCGTGAAGCTCTCCAGCGACTTCGCGTCGCTCGCCGCGGTGAGCGCTTGCGAGACGACGAGCGTCGCCTGGTACGGCTCGGCGCGCACCGCCGCCGCACGCCCCGCGATCGAGCCGAGCAGGAGCGCGCCGCCGATCCCGACCAGCAGCAGCAGCCCGGTCGCGGTGGCGAGCGGGCGGTTGAGGTAGCGGTGCGTCCGCCGCGCCAGCCAGACCTGCGCCGCGATCAGCAGGAGCAGCATCGCGAGCGAGCCGATCAGCAGCAGCACGCTGAAGCGCACGGTGTCGTAGGCGGCGGCGACGCGGTCCGCCCCGCGGGTGACCAGCCCGTTGAGATCCGTGAGGATCCCCTTCTCGGAATCGGTCAGCTGCGCCGAGGCCTGGTCGAGGTACGCGGAGCCGACCGGGAAGCCCTGCCGGTTGTTGGCGCGGGCCTGCTCGATCAGCCCGCTGTAGGTGGTCAGCTTGGTGGCGACCTTGGCGAGGGTCTCGGCGTCGTCGGGCTGCGTCGCGGCGAGCTGGGCGATCCGCGAGGACGCGCCGGCGAGGTTGTCCACGTAGGTCTGCCGCTGCTCCGCGGGCTCGAGTCCGCCGACCAGGAAGGTGTTCGCCGCGATCGCGTTGGCGTCGACGAGCAGATTCCGCACGTCCTGCACGCCGATCAGCTGGGCGGCCTGCTCGCGGGCCTCCTGCGCGGCGCGCGCCTGCAGCGACGCGGCCTGCTGGGCGAAGACACCGAACAGCACGGCGGCGAGCGCCGTGAGCACCAGCAGCAGGCGGAGGGTGCGCGGAGTGGTCGAGGTCGCGCGGGCGAGGAGGTTCGGCCGCCGAGCGGCCGGCGCGGTCTGCGCGGGTGCGGGCGGAGCCGGCGGCGCGGCAGTGGCGATGCTCATGCGATCTCCTCGGTCGATGCGTCGGTCTCGGACTCCGCTGCCGGGGACTCCGCGTCCGGCAGCTCCGCCTCCACGACGTCCTCCGCCTCCAGGGTCCGCAGCTCGTCGAGCGTCGGCTCCTCGGTGTCGCGCAGGCGCCAGGCGTGACGCGCGATGGCCGCGTCGAGCACGTTGCGCACCCAGCGCCCGTTGCCGAACGCCTCGGTGCGCTCCTGCGCCGCGGCGACGTCGGCGAAGGCGGCGACCGCCTCCTCCGTCGGGGTGAAATCGGCGGCGGCGGCGAGGCGCGCGAAGATCGCGGAGAGCTCCTCGTCGCTGTAGTCCGCGAAGTCGATGGTGGTGGAGAAGCGGCTCGCGAGCCCGGGGTTGGTGTCGAGGAAGCCCTGCATCGGCCCGGAGTAGCCCGCGACGATGACGACCAGGTCGCCGCGGTGGTCCTCCATGTCCTTGACCAGGGTGGTCACCGCCTCCGCGCCGTACTGGTCGAGCGCGAGCGCGTAGGCCTCGTCGATGAAGAGCACGCCGCCGCGGGCCGAGGCGATCACCTCGGCGGTCTTCATCGAGGTCTGGCCGAGGTAGCCGGCCACCAGCTCCGAGCGGTCGACCTCGACGAGTACGCCCTTCGAGAGGATGCCGAGCGAGCGGTAGATGCGCGAGACGAGCCGCGCGACGGTGGTCTTGCCGGTGCCGGGGTTGCCGGTGAAGACGAGGTGCCGGGTGAGCGTCGGCGTGGTCAGCCCCGCGGCCTGGCGCAGGGTGTCGATCCGGAGCAGCTGGGTCTGCCGCTTGATCTCGCTCTTCACCCGGTCGAGGCCGATCAGCGCGTCGAGCTCGGCGAGCAGGTCCTCGATCGCCTCGGGCGGCTCGACCGGCTCGGGCTCGGCTTCCGGCGCGGGAGAGGCGGGCGGCGCGGCGGCGACCGGCCCCGGCTCGTCCTGCGGCCCGTCGTGCTCGGTCCGCCGCAGCCGCGCGAGGATCTCGTCGACGCCGGGGACTCCGGCGGGAAGGTCGCGCGGGAGTTCGGGCGCGGAGGAGCCGGCCGGCGAAGCCGCCGCTCCCTGCACCGCGCCCAGCTGCGCCGCCGCCGTCGCCGACGCCGCCGCGATCCCGCCGATGCCCGGCTCCCCCAGCGCGCTCGCCGCGGACACGACCTCGGTCAGCGCCCGCGCGTACGCCCCGGCCTGCTCCGACCGCGCCGCGACCAGCCCGGCGAGCAGATCGGTCGGCGAGCTGCGCCAGCGCCGGGCGCTCGACGCCGCGGTGAAGAACGCCTCGAGGCCGCCGGTCGTCCCGGTCTCGGCGAGCCAGTGCTGCCCCGCCCCGGTGATCGACTCCGCGACCGCCGCCGCGAGCCGGGCGCCCTCGGCGCGCACGGCGGCGCCGTCGAGCCCGGCCGCGGATCCGACCAGGACGAGCGCGTCGAGCGACGCCGGCAGCGTGCTCACGAGGCGCTCGGCGGGGTCAGCGAGCCGGGGGCGGTGGGCGTCGTCGGAGCGGCCGGCGCGTCGAGCCCGCTCGACAGCGACGACTCCGTGAACTTCTCGGCGAGGAACTGCCCGTGCGCGATCAGCGCCGAGGCGTCCTGCCGCGAGACGGCGTCGGAGATCCGGTCGAGGGTGCCCCCGAGCAGGTCGAGTTGGTCGCAGAGGATCATCAGCGAGGTCTTCCCCTTGTAGACAGCGCGGCGGTCGGCGAAGTCGCGCGGCAGGCGCAGATAGCCCTCGACCGCCTCGGGCAGGTAGCTGGTGGCGGTCGCGACGACGGTGTGGCCCTGCCGGCTCATCCCGCCGAGGCGGTCCAGGCGCGGCACCATCTCGCGCACCGTCTCGTCGACCCGGCGGATGCGGGCCGCGACGATCGCCGGGACCTTGCCCGCGGTCTCCGCGGCGACCCGGTCGAGCGCGGCGAGGATGTCGTCGCTGGACGGCACGCGCGGGAGTGCGGGCGCGGTCTCCTCCGGCACCGGTTCGGTGCCGCCGAACAGGCGGGAGAGCCAGCCCATCGGCTAGCGGCCGAGATCGAGCGAGGAGGCCGCGTCGATGTCGGAGTTGCTGCGCCGGGCCCGCTCGACGTACTCGCCGGCCTTCGCGGTCTCGACCTGGAGCACGCCGACGGTCTGCGCCATGCTGTCGAGCGCCTTGATCTTGAAGTCCGAGATCGAGTCCATGGTCTGGTAGATGTTCGCGAACGCGGCCTGCAGCTGCGGGAGCCCGACCGTCGCCGACGCCGCCTGCGACTGGATGCTCGCGGACTGCTCGGCGAGCATCCGCGAGGTGGCCTCGATCATGTTCGAGGTCGTCGTGTTCAGCGCCGTGATCTGGTCGAGCACGAGCCGCTGGTTGGCGAGCGCCTGCGCGACGATGACCGCCGTGCGCAGCGCCGACACGGTCGTCGTGGTCGCGCGGTCGACGCCCTTGATCAGCTCGACGTTGTTCTTGATCACGACGTCGATCGCCAGGTAGCCCTGGATCGAGACGGCCAGCTGGGTCAGCAGGTCCTGGTGCTTCTGCCGCGCGTAGAAGAGGACGTCCTCGCGCAGCGCCCGGGCGCGGTCCGGGTCGGTCGCGTCGAGCTCGGCGATCTTCGCCGACAGCTTCACGTCGAGGCGCTCCGCGACGTAGATGTACTCGTTGAGGCGCGTCATCGTGTCCCAGAGGTTCTGCTTCTCCAGGTTGAGCGCCGCGTTGTCCTTCCGCAGCTCGTCCTGGCCGTCGTAGAGCGCCTGGATGATCGCGTTGAGGTGCGACTGCGCGCTCTCGTAGCGGCGGAAGTAGTCGGTGATCTTGTTGCCGAAGGGGATGAAGCCGAGGATCTTCTTCTGGATGTTGTCCTCGGAGGGGTCGAGGTCCTCGACCGTGCGGCGCAGCTCCAGCAGCGTCTTGCCGATGGTCGAGCCCTCGGAGAGCCCGCCCTCCTGCAGCGCCCGCACGGGCGTCTTCAGCAGTCGGTTCGAGGAGTCGGCGGCCGAGCGGATGTCGGCGTCGCCCATCGTGCGGATGTCGTTGGCCTTCGCCGCGAACTCGGGGCTGCGGGCCTCGGCCGACATCAGCGACGCGAGATAGCCGTCGACCTTCGCCTCGAGGCCGGGCAGCGCCTGCTCGGGGACCTTCGGCGCGATCGACGGCGCCGAGGTCGTCGCGACGGCGGCGACGGGCTCGGGCGGCGTGAGCGAGAGGGCGTTCTGGGGCGGCTGCAGGGCCTCGGTCATCGGGGGATCCTCACCGTAACGGGCGCGCACCGTGACCGGCGCTCGGCGCCGACTGGACGAACGTGGCCCCAGCATATCGCCGGGGAGTGAGCGCTCCCTCAGACTCCCGCGGGCCGCCGCCGGAGCGTGGCGACCGCGACTCCGGCCAGCGCGATCGCGCCGCCGATCAGCGCGGCGGTCGGCGGGGTCTCGGCGAGCAGGAGCCAGGACAGCAGCACCACGACGGCCGGGACCGCGTAGGTGGTGGCGGCCGTGCGGCCGGCACTGGAGCGGGAGAGCACGTAGCCCCAGGTGGTGAAGGCGACGGCCGTCGGGAACACGCCGAGGTAGACGACGGCGGCGATCGAGGAGGCGGGCGCGGCCTGGAGGGAGGCGAGCAGCTCCGGGGCGAACGGCAGGCAGGCGACGGTCGCGGCCAGGCAGCCGATCCAGGTCATCGTCATCGCGTCGACGTGCCCGAGCAGGCGCTTCTGCAGCGTCGCGGCGCTGCCGTAGAGGACCGCTGCGGCGAGGCCGAGGACGACGCCGATCACGTCGAACTGCCCGGAGGAGGTCGAGAACGCGATCACCGCGACTCCGGCGAGCGCCACCGCCATGCCGCCGAGCAGCCGCCGCGGGAAGCCCTCGCCGAGGAGGAGGCCCGCGAGGACCGCAGTGATCATCGGCGCGATGTTGACCAGGAGCGCCGCGGTGCCGGCGTCGACATGCCGCTCGGCCGCGTTGAGCGCGAGGTTGTAGACGCCGAACCAGGCGACGCCGCAGACGAGCACGAGCAGGAGGATCCGGCCGCGCGGCACCCGGCTGCGCTCCGGCCGGTCGCCGTGGCGGCGTGCCGTGATCACCAGGCGCACCACCGTCAGGGCGATCGAGCCGACGACGATCCGGCCGAGGGTGAGGGCGCCGGGGCCGAAGTCGTCCGCGGCGAAGCGGATCCCGACGAAGGCCGAGGCCCAGAGCAGCACCGTCACCGCGATCGCCGACCAGAGCAGGACCGCGTCGCGGCGGCTCGGGGCGGCGGTGGTGCGGGAGGGCGCGGTGCTGGTCATGGACTCATCGTGGCGGGACGGCGGGCGTCAGCACCAGTCCACGGTTCTACCGGATCGTGCAGTGCGGCTTCATGATCGCTAGGGTCGGCGCATGCTCGACGTCCAGCGCCTCCGCGTCCTCCGCGCCGTCGTCGCGGCCGGTTCGATCGTCGGCGCCGCGTCGTCGCTCGGCTACACGCCCTCGGCGATCAGTCAGCACCTCGCCGCGCTGCAGCGCGAGACCGGGCTGACCCTGCTCGAGCGGGTCGGTCGCGGGGTCCGGCCGACCGCCGCGGGCCGCACCCTCGCCGAGCAGGCCGACCGGGTGCTGGAGCGGCTCGGCGAGGCGGAGGCGGTCGTCGCCGACCTGCGCGCGGGCCGGGCCGGGCGACTCTCCATGACCTACTTCGCCTCCGTCGGCAGCGCATGGATGCCCGAGGTCGCGCGGCGGCTGATCGCCGGCTTCCCGCAGCTGGCACTCGATCTGCGCCTGGGCGAGGAGGTGGCGGAGGACCCGGCGGAGCGGCCGGACGTGCAGCTGCTGGTCGCCGAGCCGGGCGGGTCGGCGGACTCCCCCGGGTTCACGGCGCACCATCTGATCGACGACCCGTACCTCGCCGTGCTGGACCGGTCGCATCCGCTCGCCGGGCGCGCCGAGATCGAGCTGGCCGAGATCGCAGGCGACCGCTGGATCGACAACGACCTGCCGACCGGCTGGTGCCGCCGGACCCTCGTCGACGCCTGCGCGGCGGCGGGGTTCACGCCGCGCTTCCACGTGCAGGCGAACGATCACGTGACGGCGGTCGCCTTCGTGGCGGCGGGGATGGGGCTCACGGTGCTGCCGGCGCTGGCCGCCCAGCCCCTGCCGGCCGGGCTCGTGGCGGTGCCGCTGGTGCGGCCGCGCCCGCTGCGGTCGATCCACGCGGTGGTGCGCGGGTCGGTGGCGTCGTCCGCGCCGGTGCGCGTCGCGGTCGCGGCGCTGGTGGAGCTCGCGGGAGCCGGCTCCGGGCGGTGAATCGCGCCGCGGATGCCGCGGGGCGCGCCGATACTGCGCTGCACAGGCCGGTTCGCAGCAGCGGGGAGCACGATGGCCGCGTGACCTCCGTCGAATCCGTGACCCGCTCCGCGCCCGCGCTCGGCGGGCCGCGCATCCTCCGCCAGCGCTGGACCGAGGCCGCCTTCCTGCACTGGCGAGTCGACCCGGCGCTGGTCGCGCCGCACCTGCCGCCCGGAGTGCGCCCGGACGAGCACGACGGCGCCTCCTGGGTGGGCCTCATCCCGTTCCGGCTGTCGCGGACGGCGTTCCTCGGCGGGCCGCGCGTGCCGTGGCTGGGGACCTTCCCCGAGGTGAACGTGCGGCTCTACTCGATCGACCGGCACGGGGGACGCGGGGTCGTCTTCGTCTCGCTCGAGGCCTCGCACCTGCTCCCGGTGCTGACCGCGCAGGCCGTCTTCGGCCTGCCGTACCGCTGGGCGCGGATGGGGATCGAGCACCGCCACGGAGCGGTCATCTACACGACCGAGCGGATCGGCGATCCCGCCGCGCGCTCGCGGATCGTGGTGCGGCCGACCCCCGGCACCGACGCCTCCGAGGACCCGATCGGCGGCTTCCTGACCTCGCGCTGGGCCTATCACGAGCGACACCTCGGCTCGACCTGGTACGGCCGCAACCGGCATCGGCCGTGGCCGCTGCAGCGGGCGGAGCTGCTCGCGCTCGACGACGGGCTGCTCGAGGTCGCGGGCTTCCCGGGGCTGGCGACGCGGACACCGGACTCGGTGCTGTACTCCCCGGGCGTGGAGACGGTGTTCACGGTGCCGCGGCGGGTGTGATGCGGGCGCCCGTACCCTGACGGCATGCGTCCGTCCGCGACCGTTCCGCTCCGCCTGATCGGCGCGCTCGCTGCGCTGCTGACGCTGGGCGGCTGCACGACCGGTGGGTCGCCGGCCCTGTCGGGACCGCGGCCTGCGTGCCGCTCGTGCGGGTCGAGCCGGCGGTCGTCGCTCCGGGCGGGACGGTGACGGTGGTGGTGAACGACGATTGCGATCGGGACGCTCCGGACGGCGGCTGGGTCGTGGTCGCGGCGCCGGTGGGGCCGGGTGAGGAGGACCGGGTCCGGGTGGGCGTCGACGGTCGGCTCTCGGAGGGGTTCTCGGCCGAGGTGCGGATTCCGGAGGACTTCCCCGTCGGCGAGGCCTTCGCAGGTATCGACGCGTGGGACTTCTCGGCGTGCTCCGACGGCGCGAGCTGCGCGAGCCCGACCGGGGGCTTCCGGGTCGCGATCGGCGGGTGACGACGGCTCCGGAGTGGCGCGGCACTCCTCCACAGGGACGACTTCGGCGAGTTCTCTGACGATCCGTCGGAGGAGGCGACCGCGCGTCGGTGGTCTCTGGAACCATTCTCGTATGGTTCAGAACGAGGACGGGGAGCGACCCCACGAAGGGCGCGCGGGCGCGGATGCTGCGCTCGCCTCCGCGGTCGATGCGGTGTGCGCGGCCGATCCGCTCCGGGCGCGAGCGGAGGCGCAGCGTGCCGAGCTGGTCGAGCGCGCCCGGCTCGCGGCGGCGGCCTCGTACGAGGTGCTCGTCGATCCGCTGGTGCGCAGCCGCGCGGAGCGGCGGGAGGCGGCGCAGCGGGCGCTCGTCGCCGAGCTCGCCACCGCGCTGCGGATGTCGGAAGCGCACGTCTCCGGGCTGATCGAGGAGAGCCGGCTGCTCGTCAACGAGCTCCCGCTCACCCTCGCCGCGCTCCGCGAGGGTCTGATCTCGCCCGAGCACGCGCGGGTGATCCTCCGCGCCGCCGCCGAGCTGCCGCCCGAGGTGCGCGGGCGCCTCGACGAGGAGGCCGCCGTGGTCGCGGCCGACCGCACTCCCCCGCAGCTGCAGCGTCGCCTCCGGACTCTGCGGGAGCGACTGCATCCCGAGTCGACGACCGAGCGCCACCGCCGCTGCGCCGCGCGGCGAGACGTCTGGCTCGACGACGGGAGCGACGGCATGGCCACCCTGCTCCTGCACCTCCCCGCCCCCGAGGCGCACGGCGCCTTCGACCGCATCGACCGCGCGGCGCGCTCCCTGCGCGAGCTGCCCGGCGAGAAGCGGACGATCGGGCAGCTGCGGGCGGACGTCGGAGCAGCGCTCCTCATCGACGGCGAGACCGACGGCGCCGAGCGGCGCTCGACCGGCACCGCCGTCCCCGTCGGGATCCGGCCGCGGGTCGCCGTCACCGTCCCCGTCCTCACGCTCCTCGGCCGCTCCGACGAGCCCGGCACCCTCGAGGGCTACGGGCCGATCGACCCCGAGACCGCGCGCCGGCTCGCGGCCGATGCGCCCTCCTTCACGCGGATCCTCACCCATCCGGAGAGCGGCGCTGTGCTCTCCGTGGGACGCACCTCGTACCGGGTGCCCGCCGATCTGCGGCGCCACCTGCTGCACCGCGACGAGACCTGCCGCTTCCCCGGCTGCACGCGCGCGGCCTCCGCGGGTGACGTCGACCACGGCGTCGAGTGGCAGCACGGCGGCCGCACCGACGCCGACAACCTCGCCCACCTCTGCCGCCACCACCACAGGCTCCGGCACACCAGCACCTGGCAGGTCGAGCACCGGCCCGCCGGAGTCCTGCACTGGACGAGCCCGACCGGCAGGCGGCACGTCACCCACCCCGCGCGCACCGGGCCGCCGAGAGGCCGCGCGGCACCGGACAGAGAACCGGACGCCGTGAAGAACGAGTCACCGCCGTTCTGAGGTCGGGAGGGTGTCGATGCGAGGATCGGAAGGGGGACGTCTTCAGCGAGAGAACGGAATCGGGGGTCATCGGTGATCGCTTGTTCGACGCGCCTGATCGAGGTCGTCCGCGAGGGCTGGGAGATGGACTGCTGCGGCGCGCCGTTCGCGGTAGGTGACCGTGCCACGTGGTCGCTTCTGAGCTACCCGGCCCGACCGACGGGTCCGGCTCGCTACGCGGAGGAGCACCACCAGGCTCTGCCCAACGCACTCACGGTGACCGGGGTCGTGCGCGGGATCGTCGACGAGACCGTGCTCGGCGCGATCCCGGCGATCGGCGAGGGCGGCGTCCTCGTCCCCGACCCCTCCCAGCGGAGGCTGCGGCGACTCGCGTCCTGGGACCGCTCCACCGGCGGCGCGACCCTCCGCGTCGCCCTCGAGATCGACGCGGACGCCGAGCTCCCGCCGCCGTGCGAGCCGCCGGAGTCCACCCCCGACACTCGGACGCCGGACCCGGAGGTCGTCGCCGCTCTGCACGCGCTGCTCGTCCGCCTCCACGACGCGTGGCGCGGCCGGATCGGCATCCGGTCCGCCGACCGCGGCAGGAAGGCGAGCATCGTCCCGCACACCGCGGGCGCCGGCGAACTGCACTGGGCACTCGGGCCCGAGCACCTCGTCGTGAACCTCGGCGACGACCGCGTGATCCTGTCCGGCGATCTCGAGGGCGTCGCCCGGCTCGAGGTCCTCGCCGACGAGGTCGCCCGCGGTGTCGCCCGTCAGGACCCGCCGATCACGAGTCAAGGGGTCCTGCTGATGCCCGCGCGCAGGCGTAGGGTTCCCACTTCGGCCTGGTGAGACACTCGGCTCCCGCACTCGGCTTCCACGACCAGCAGAGGACGAACCACATGCCCACGACACCGACCGCCGTGCTCTTCGACATCGACGGCACGCTCGCCGACACCAACTTCCTGCACGTGGAGGCGTGGTCGCGCGCCTTTTGGCAGGCGGACCTCGACGTCGCGACCTGGCGGATCCAGCGGGCGATCGGCGCCGACTCGTCGGAGCTGCTCGACCTGCTCCTCGAGGACGACGTCGACGACGACGCGCGCACCCTGGTGAAGGGCCTGCACGCGAAGAACTACGCCGAGGCGTCCGCCCGGATCGCGCTCCTGCCCGGAGCGCGCGAGCTGATCCGGGCGCTCGCCGGACAGGGCGTCCGCATCGTGCTGGCGACCTCCGCGCCGCAGAACGAGCTGGAGATCCTGCTCGACGTCCTCGACCTCGGCGACGCGGTGCACGCGGTGACGAGCGGCGAGGACGTCGAGACCGCGAAGCCGTCGCCCGATGTGATCAGCATCGCGCTCGAGCGCGCCGGCGTCTCGATCGATCGCGCGATCATGATCGGCGACGCGACCTGGGACATCCTCGCCGCCGAGCGGGCCGGCCTCGCGACGGTCGCGGTGCAGTCGGGCGGCACCGGCGAGCACGAGCTGCGCGAGGCCGGGGCCGTCGCGGTCTACGAGGACGCCGCGGCGATCCTCGCGGACCTCGAGGGCGGACCGCTGGCGAGCCTCCTGCGCTGACCCCGGGAGGAGAGCAGGGAGGCCCGCCCCGTGGTCAGCTCTTCGGACGCCTCCGCAGCACGAGCAGCGTGATGCCGATCGCCGCGACGACGGCGACGAGCGCGCCGCCGATCCAGAGCACGTCGCCGAGCAGCGCCGGGTCGGACCCGGTCGCCGCCTCGGCCTCGTCAGCGGACGGCGCCGAGGCGTCGGATACCGCGACGGTGCCGTTGCAGTCGGGGACCGACTCCGATCCCTCGGCGAGGGCGACGTCCGCTCCCGGCTGCCAGTCGAAGCCGTACTGCCCGGAGACGGGGTGCCCGTCGGTCGAGACGACCTGCCAGGTCACCTCGTAGGCACCGGCCGCGCCCAGCTCGAGCGGCATCGACGCCTCCGGTCCGACGACGCTGACGCAGCCGTCGCCGTAGTAGAGCCCGTCCGGCCCGACGACGCGCAGGGCCGCCGCGGCGCCGTCGTTGCCGAGGACCAGCAGGTCGTCATTGGTCGTCAGAGCGAGCGTGCCGGGCTGCTCGGTCACCGTCGAGTCGACGGCGGGCGTCGTCGAGACGAGGTAGTTGTGGGCGCTGGCGGGCGCCGCCACCGCGACCGAGCCGATCAGCCCGATCGCGGCGGCGGCGAGGACGAGGCGTCCGCCCTTCCGGTGGGCGACCGTCACGCGGACGCCTTCGGGCTGCGGCGACGCGAGGCGAGACCGAAGGCGACGCCGACGGCACCCAGGACGAGTCCGCCGACGCCGAGGACGCGCGCGAGCACGTCGTCGCTCTGGCCGGCCGCGGTGGTGGCGGAGGCGGTGGTCGCGACCGCGTCGTCACCGTCGCCGTCGTCGTCGTGGTGGCCGGAGCCCTCCATCGCCGCGGTCACGGCGACGGTCGGCGCGGGCAGCTCCGGCTCGTCCTCGCCCTCGACGGTGGGCTGGTCCCAGGCGGTCGAGCCGGTCTCGCAGGTCTGCAGCACCGGGAACTCGAGGGTCGAGCCGGCCGCGTCCTCCGGCAGCTGCAGCTGCAGCGAGACGGTGTCGCGGTAGCCGTCCGCGAGCGCGGTCTTCGCGGTGTAGACGACGTTGGAGACGCGCTGGGTCGCGGTGTTCCCGTGCGAGTCGGTCACCGGGTCGGCGATCTCGACCTCGTTCTTCACGACGTCCCAGTTGGGGTTCACGGTCGGGCTGACCGAGTTGATCCCCTCGGGGATGGTGATGCTGAGGCCGGTCGTCGGCGAGCCCTCGCAGCCGTGGGCGAGCGAGAAGGTGACGACCGTGTACGAGCCGGCGGCCGTGCTCGAGGCCGCGGCGGTGACGTGCGCGCTCGCGGCCGTCGGAGCGGCCAGCGCGAGGGCGACGGAGCCCGCGGCGACGAGCGCACCGCCGCCGACGAGGCGGACGCGGGAGGAGAAGGCGGAGGCAGAGGAGGAGGTGCGGGTGGTGGTCATGATCGTGAGGAGTCCTAGCGGGAGTCGGCGCAGCCGCGAGAGGGCGGCACCGAGAAGGGTGAGGGCGCAGCGCGGGATCGCGGTGCGCGCGGGCTCACCGGCGGACATGGCCCACTCGAGCGGGCGGGACGTCAGACGGCGAGCAGGGCGCGCGCGGGCGGGCCGCGGTGCCGCAGGACCCGCAGGACCGCGTCGAGGGCGCGGGGCGCGCTCGGCTCGACGGCGCCGAGGACGGCCACCGAGGCGCCGAGCGGTGCCAGCAGGGCGGACGCTCGCGCGACCAGGCGCACGACGACGCGCAGCACGGCGGTGCCGAGGGTCCAGAAGACGCGCTCGCCGTGGCGGAGCGCCGCGACGGTGACGACGGCGGCCACCAGGTGCGAGAGGAGCATCAGCGGGGTGTGCGCGGCGTGACCCGACGCCCCCGCGATCAGCTCGACCGTTCCGCCGCCGTGGAAGTGGCCGCCGGCGGTGGCGCCCACGACGCTGACGTCACCGCCACCGCCGGTCACCAGGAAGAGGGAGTGGTAGGCCAGCTGGCTGAGCAGCACCGCCACCGCTAGGCGCGCGAGCGAGAGCGTGCGACCGGCGAGCAGGACGCAGACGACGGCCGCGAAGGCGGTGGCGAGCGCGAGGATCGCCGGAGCGGGGGCCTCGGCGCCGGCGAGGGTGTGCGAGGCGGCGGCGGTCGCGGTCGCGGCGACGGCGGCGACGACTCCGCGTGCCGTCCGTGCCCTGCGCGTCTGCACCTGCTCGACTCCTGGTCTCTCGTGTCGCTGGTCTCTCGTGACGCACCGCGTGCGCGGACCGACATCCAGGGTAATCGCCCTGCCTCCGCCGTTATGAACCCGTGACCCGATTGCTCCGATCGATTCCAAACCCCCTCGGGGAGGGCTCCGAAGACTGTTCAACGGCCGCGAAACGGTCCACACACAGCCAGGTCCTCCGCATCCCGTGGGGGCCGTATCACGAAGGAGCATCTCCATGCGATCCACCAAGCGCACCACCCTCGCCGCGTTCGCCCTGCTCGGCACCGCCGCCCTCGGCCTCACCGCCTGCTCGTCCGGCGCCGGCACCACCGACGCCGCCAGCGACACCGCTTCCGAGATGTCGACCCCGATGATGACCGAGTCCGCCACCCCCATGGCGACCATGGACCCGGCCGCCAACCTCGTCGGCTCCGGCTGCGCCGCGTACGCCGAGCAGGTCCCGGACGGCGCCGGCTCGGTCGGCGGAATGGCCCTCGACCCGGTGGCCACCGCCGCGTCGAACAACCCGCTGCTCACCACCCTAACCGCTGCGGTCTCGGGTCAGCTCAACCCCGACGTCAACCTCGTCGACACGCTGAACAGCGCCGAGTTCACCGTCTTCGCCCCCGTCGACGACGCGTTCGCCAAGCTCGACGCCGCGACGCTCGAGACGCTGAAGACCCCCGAGGGAGCGGCCACGCTCTCCTCGATCCTGACCTACCACGTCGTCCCCGGCCAGATCGCCCCTGACGACATCGACGGCACGCACGCCACCGTCCAGGGCGGCGACGTCACCGTCACCGGTTCCGGCGACGACATCATGGTCAACGACTCCAAGGTCATCTGCGGCGGCGTCCAGACCGCCAACGCGACCGTGTACCTCATCGACACCGTTCTGACCCCCCCGGCCTCCTAAGCCGGACGCGGTCGTCAGACCGCACGCACTAAGAAACGCCGAAGGGCGGGCACCTACCGGGTGTCCGCCCTTCGGCGTTTCAGGGCTCTCGCGCGAGAGCTCTACTCGCCGGCGCTGATCTCCGCCAGCACCCGGTCGCCCGGGTACGCCTGGATCATGTCGGCGCGGATCTCGGCGCGCTCGAGCAGCTCCTCCATGCGGTGACGGCGGTTGCGCGTGATCAGCGTGACGACCGTCCCCTTCTTGCCCGCGCGGCCGGTGCGGCCGGAGCGGTGCAGGTAGGTCTTGTACTCGTCGGGGGCGTCGGCCTGGATCACCAGGTCGATGTCGTCGACGTGGATGCCGCGCGCGGCGACGTCGGTCGCGACGAGGACGTCGACCCGGCCGCTGGTCAGCAACGCGAGGTTGCGCGTGCGGCGGGACTGGTTGAGGTCGCCGTGCAGGCTGGTCGCCGGGATGTCGGCGTGCTCGAGCTGCTCGGCGAGCTGCTCCGCGAACGCGCGGGTGCGGGCGAAGATCAGCGTCTTGCCGGCGCGCGCCGCGAGCTCCTCGATGATCGCGCCCTTGTCGCGGTGCTCGATCAGCAGGACGCGGTGGTCGATGCTCGAGGACGCCTGGTCCTCGCCCGCGACCTCGTGCACGCTCGGCTCGACGAGGAACTCGTCGACGAGCGTCGCGACGCCCTTGTCCAGGGTGGCCGAGAAGAGCAGGCGCTGGCCGCCGCGCTTGGTCTGGCGGAGGATGCGCTGCACCGGCTCGAGGAAGCCGAGGTCGCACATGTGGTCGGCCTCGTCGAGGACGGTCACGGTGATGGTCGAGAGGTCGAGGCGACCCTGCTCGATCAGGTCCTCGAGGCGGCCCGGCGTGGCGATGATGATGTCCACGCCGCGCTGGAGGGCGCCGACCTGCTTGTACTGCGGCACGCCGCCGAAGATCGTCGCGGTGAAGAGGCCCACGGAGCGGGCGATCGGCTGGATGGTGCGGTCGATCTGCATCGCCAGCTCGCGGGTCGGCGCGAGGATGAGGGCGCGCGGGGCGCGGCCGGGCTTGCGGCCCTTGGCTCCGTCGTTCTCCATCAGGCGCTCGACGACGGGGGCGCCGAACGCGATCGTCTTGCCCGAGCCCGTCTTGCCGCGGCCGAGGACGTCCTTGCCGGCGAGGACCTCGGGGATCGTCGCGGCCTGGATCGGGAACGGCGAGGCCGCACCCATCTGGGTCAGCTGGCGGACGATGTTCGCGCCGAGACCGAGGTCGCCGAAGCTGACGCCCTCGACGTCGACGGCGAGCGTGGCGGTCGCCTCGAGGCGCTCGAGCACGACGTCGTCGGCCTGGTGCGAGGCGCGGCCGTCGCGCTTGGGGTAGAAGTCCGAGCCGGAGTCGCGGCGCGGGCCGCGGTCGTTCCGGTCGTAGCCGCCGCGGGCGGGGCGCTCGGTGCCGCGGTCGAAGCCGCGCGCCGGGCGCTCGGTGCGGTCGAACGAGCGGGCCGGGCGGGCGTCGCGGTCGAAGGAGCGCGCGGGGCGGTCCGTGCGGTCAAAGCTGCGCGCGGGGCGGTCGGAGCGGTCGTAGGAACGGGCCGGACGGTCGTCGCGGTCGTTCGAGCGGGCCGGACGCGCATCGCGATCGAACGAGCGCGCCGGGCGGTCCGTGCGGTCGAAGCTGCGCGCGGGGCGGTCGCTCCGGTCGAAGGAACGCGCCGGACGGTCGTCGCGGTCGTTCGAGCGGGCCGGACGGTCGGTCCGGTCGTAGGAGCGGGCCGGACGCGCGTCGCGGTCGAAGCTGCGCGCGGGACGGTCGCTCCGGTCGTAAGAACGCGCCGGACGGTCGTCGCGGTCGTTCGAGCGCACGGGACGGTCCGTCCGGTCGTACGAGCGAGCCGGACGGTCGTCGCGGTCGTAGCTGCGGGCCGGGCGGGACTCGCCGCGGTCGTTGCCGCGGGACTCGCCGCGGGTCTCGCCGCGCTCCGTCAGCTTGGCGGCGCGCTCCTCGGCGTTCCAGCGCGCCTTCTTGGGCGCGTTCTCGTCGACGGGGCGGTAGCCGCGGTGGCCCTCGCTGCGCGAGCCGGTCTTCGGCGCCGCGAAGCGCGGGCGACCGCCGAGCTGCGACTTGCCGCTCGAGGCGCCGAAGCGGTTGGGCTCGAAGTTCTTGGCGGGGCGTCCGCCGGCGGGCTTCTTGTTCTTGGGCATGGCTGCTTCCTGGGTTCAGGTCTTGCGCGAGCAGGCACACGCCGATCGATCACCCTCGTGGGGTGCGAACGGACAGGGCGCTGCGGGAACCCGGGTGAGTCGCTGCTCTGAGACGCTGACCGGGGCCGATTCACACATGTGATTCATCTCGCGACGACTGTCGGAGATCCGGCCCGCTTGACTGACAAACCCATCCGCGCGGCGACGCACGGAGTCAAGAGCCGACCCAGGGAGTTTACACGCGACCCCGGGCGCTGGCTAGGGCACCGGCAGCCCGCCCGCTCAGCTCGACGCCCGCCGCGCCCGGTACGCCGCGACGTTCGCGCGGTTGCCGCAGTTGCCGGTGTCGCAGTAGCGCTTCGAGCGGTTGCGGGAGAAGTCGACGAGCACGGCCTCGCAGTCGTCCGCCGCGCAGATGCGGATCCGGTCGCGCTCGTCGCCGCGGATCACGTCGACGAAGCCCATCGCCGCCTCCACCACGATGCGGGTGGCCAGCGGGCTCTCGTCGCGGGTCGCGTGCAGGTGCCAGCCGAAGATGCCGTGCCGCACCAGCTGCGGCAGCGCGCGGCCGTCCTCGAGCATCCCGTTGACGACGGCGACCAGGTCCTCCTCGGCGCGGCTGCGCCAGAGCGAGCGGAGCGGCGCGCGCACCGAGCGCACCGCCTCCAGCTCGGCGGTCGAGCCGTCGCGGCTGCCGGTGTAGCGGTTCTCCAGCAGGAACTCGTCGAGCTGCTCGATCGACGCCATCTCGTCCTCGCCGGACTGCGACAGCTCGGGGAGGGTGTTGACCAGGACGGCCGTCGAGGTGAGGGCCGCTTCCACGTCATAGGCGAAGACCATGTTGACTCCTGACACGTTCGCTCAGTACTGTCACGAGCATAACGACTTTGACTCCTGAAAGAGGCTGACGTGACTCCCACTGCGCCACCGCGGCAGCTCGGCTCCGGCCTGCTCCTGGCCCTCGCCGCCGCCGCCGCGTTCGGCCTGGGCGGGCCCTTCGTGAAGCCGCTGCTCGAGGCGGGCTGGAGTCCCTCCGCCGCCGTGCTCTGGCGGGCCGGCGGTGCGGCGCTGATCCTCGCGATCCCGGCCGCGCTGTCGCTCCGCGGTCGCTGGCACGTACTGCGCCGCAACCTCGGCACGGTCGGCCTCTACGGCGTCTTCGCCGTGATCGCCGCGCAGCTCTGCTTCTACAGTGCGATCGAGCACATGTCGGTCGGCGTCGCGCTCCTGATCGAGTACCTCGCTCCGGTGTTCCTCGTCCTCTTCGCCTGGGCGCGCACCCGCCGCCACCCCGGGCGCTTCACCCTCGCCGGCTCGGCGCTGGCACTGGCGGGCCTGGTGCTGGTGCTGGACCTCTCGGGCGAGTCCACGCCGGAGCTGGTCGGCGTCGCCTGGGCGCTGACCGCGTCGCTCGGCCTCTGCGTCTACTACGTGATCGCCGGCCGGATCGACCCGGAGCTGCCGCCGATCGCGCTCACCGCGGGCGCGATGACGGTCGGCGCGGGGCTCCTGCTGATCCTCGGCGTCACCGGGCTCGTGCCGCTGCGGGCGACCTTCGGCGACGTCGTCTTCGTCGGGAACGACGTGCCCTGGTTCCTGCCCGCGGCGGTCATCCTCGGCATGTCGACGGTGCTCGCCTACCTGCTCGGGATCGAGGGCGGCTCGCGGCTCGGCACCCGGATCGCCTCCTTCGTCGGGCTGACCGAGGTGCTGTTCTCGATCGTCGCCGCCTGGGCCCTGCTCGGCGAGCTGCCGGCGCCGATCCAGTTCGGCGGTGGGGCGCTGATCCTGGTCGGCGTGGTGCTCGTCCGGCTGCAGGCGGAGGCGCCCGGCCCGGTGGCCGAGGAGCGGCAGGAGAGCGACGACCGGCCTCCGGTACCGCTGTCCACCCCCTGATCGCGGGGCCGCTCTAGGCGGGCGCCGCCTTCTCCCTTATGCTCGCCTCACCCATGCGCGAGCCCAGCCGACCCACGCGACCGATCGCCCTCTCGTCGGCGATCCTGACGCTGCTCGCGGTCGGCCTCGCCGGCTGCTCGAGCGCCCCCGTCTCGCAGCCGATCGCGCAGGCGGCCGGAGCCGCCGCGGTCACCGCCTACGACGACGTCCCCGTCACTGCTGACCTCGTCTACGACGAGGCGACCGGCCAGGCGCTCGACGTCTGCTCGCCCGTCGACGCGGCGGCCGGAGCCGCCCTCCCTGCGGTGCTCGTCGTGCACGGCGGCAGCTGGACCCGCGGCGACAAAGCCGACCCGAACTGGCGCCCGCTCTGCCAGTGGCTCGCGTCCGAGGGCTTCGTCGCCGTCTCGGTGAACTACCGCCTCGCCCCGGCCGACGTCTTCCCCGCGCAGATCGAGGACGTCTCGGCCGCCCTCGACTGGATCCTCGAGCCGGCGCAGACCGAGCGCTTCGGGATCGATACGTCGAGGGTCGCCGCGTTCGGCGGCTCGGCCGGCGGCAACCTCGTCTCCCTGCTCGGCACCGACGACGCACTGACGGCCGACGACGCCGGCACCTCGCGCCTCGCCGCGGTCGTCGACCTCAGCGGCCCCGCGGATCTCACCGCGGCGGGTCTGGCGGACGACGACCCCATCGTCGGGGTCGGCGCGGCGGTCCGCGGCTACCTCGACTGCGCCGACCTCGACGGTTGCGCCGTCGCCGAGGAGGCCTCGCCGATCACGCACGTCGACGGCTCCGAGCCGCCCTTCCTCATCGCCCACTCGGCCGGCGAGCGCGTGGCGCTCAGCCAGTCGCAGGACTTCGCCGAGGCGCTGGACGCGGCCGGGGCGAGCGTCGACTTCGTCCTCGTGCCCGGCACCCGGCACTCGATCGCGATGCTCGACGACTCGCTCCGCCGCACCGTCGTCGACTTCCTGCACGAGCAGCTCGACGCGCCGGGCGAGCAGACGCTCTCGCTCGAGCCCGCCGCGCAGACCGAGCCGGCCGCGGCGCCGTCGTCATGACCGCCGCGGTCGTCGTCCGGCTGGAGCGGCCGGGGACGGAGGCGCTCGCCTCGCTGCTCACCGCCGACCTTCCACCGCACGCCCGGCTCCTCGTCGCCCGCGACCGCGACGCGCAGCAGCCGATCGGCGTGCTGGCGCTGACGCCCGGTCCCGACGACTTCGCCGAGCTGCTCGCCCTCGAGGTGGCCCCGGAGTCGCGGCGGAGCGGAGTCGCCCGCCGGCTCGTCGCCGCCGCGCTCTCCTACGCGAGCGTGCAGCGCATCCGCACGCTCCGCTTCCGCGTGCCGGTCGAGGCGGAGGCGGCCCTCGCCGCCGCCCGCGCGCTCGGCTTCACCGAGATCGACGGCTTCGGCGCGCACGTGGGCGACGACTCGGGCGTCTGCTTCGCGCGCTCGGTGCGATGACCGACGCCGTCTCACCCCGCGACCTGGTCGCCTCCGCGCTCCGCCGCGAGCGCGGGCGCCTCGGCCTGAGCATCTCCGAGATCGCCCGCCGCGCCGGGATCGCGAAGTCGACGCTCTCGCAGCTCGAGGCCGGCGAGGGCAACCCGAGCCTCGAGACGCTCTGGGCACTCGGCGGCGCACTCGGGGTGCCGTTCTCGCACCTGGTCGAGCCGCCGCGCCGCTCCGTGCAGCTGATCCGCGCCGGGGACGGGCCGCGCATCGCCTCGGCGGCCTCCGATTACGCCGCCACCCTGCTCAGCGCCTGCCCGCCGGGAGCCCGCCGCGACGTGTACCGCCTCACCGCCGAGCCCGGAGCCGCGCGGAACTCGGAGCCGCACGCCCGCGGCACCGTCGAGCACCTGATCCTCGCCACCGGACGCGCCCTGGTCGGTCCGGCCGACGCCCCGGTCGAGCTCGCGCCCGGCGACTGCCTGTCCTACCCGGGCGACGAGCCGCACGTCTTCGACGCCCTCGAGCCCGGGACGAGCGCCGTGCTCGTCTCGGAGCAGGTCTGAGAAGGCGCTCGCGCTCAGTCGAAGGCGCAGGCCGTCTCGTCGGACAGCGCGCGGCTGATCCGCTCGCGGTGCTCCGCGCTCATCGGCGGCAGCGCGTCGGGGGCGAACCAGCCGACCTCGGTCGACTCGTCGTCGGCGACGTGCGCCTCGCCCGAGAGGTAGCGGGCGCGCAGCACGTGGTCGAGGTACTGCGCGCGGTCGCCGTTGGAGTACTCCATCGGCGGCAGCGTGTGCAGCCAGACGACGCGCTCGACCTCGATCTCGACGCCCGCCTCCTCCAGCGCCTCGCGCCGCGCGGTGCCGGCGACCGTCTCTCCGGGGTCGATGATGCCGGTGACCGCGGTCCAGGCGCCGGTGTCCGCGCGCCGGACCAGGAGGACCTGGCGGACCGGCTCCTCGCGGACGATCACCGCGGTGACGCCGGTCAGCCAGAGCAGCTCGGTGCCCACCTGCTCGCGGAGCCGGAGGACGAAGTCGGGGGTCGCCATCGCGCGCGCTCCCGCGCCTAGCTCGCGAGCGCGCCGGCGTCGAACGGCTCGGGACGGAAATCGAAGGCGACCACCCCGGCCGTGTCGAGCAGTGGGCCGACGAGGCCCTTGAAGGCGTCGTGCGCGGGATCGAACAGGCCGGGCCCGTCGACCGCCGGGCGGCCGATGTAGTAGTTGAGGTCGCCCTCGGACGCGAACGTCAGCAGGAACGCGCGGTCGAAGCCCTCGCCCGCGCCCTCGGTGCTGAGCTGCGGGCCGTTCTCGATCGAGACGATGTACGGGCGGCCGTCGCGCAGGCACTCCTCGCCGAGGGCGAGGAACGCTGCGATCACGCCGTCCACCTCCGCGACGAGCGCCGTCGGCCGGAAGCGGAACAGCACGATGTGCCGGATGGTGCCGGGCCGGTGGTCCGCGGCGACGAAGCGCTCGGGGCCGATCTCGGCGATCGCGCGAGCGGCGCGGTCCGGGCCGCTCGTCCAGCGGGAGCCGATCGTCTCGGGGGCCGCCGCGACGACCTCCGCTGCCGTGGTCTTCACTGCCGGGGTGCTGAATCCTGTGTCGCTCATGCCGACGCCTCTCCGGCGCGGGCGGCACGCCGCCGCTCACGATACCCCTCGACCAGGTTGTAGACGACCGGCAGCACGACCAGGGTGAGCACCGTCGAGGACACCAGGCCGCCGATCACGACGATCGCGAGCGGCTGCGAGATGAAGCCGCCGTGGCCTGTGATGCCGAGCGCCATCGGCAGCAGCGCGAAGATCGTCGCGAGCGCCGTCATCAGGATCGGCCGGAGCCGCCGCTCGGTGCCGTGCAGCAGCGCCTCGCGCACGGGCATCCCCCGCTCGCGGTACTGGTTCACCAGGTCGATCAGCACGATCGCGTTGGTGACCACGATGCCGATCAGCATCAGCACGCCGATCAGCGAGGGCACGCCGAGCGGCACGCCGGTGAGCACCTGCAGCAGGATCGCGCCGGTCGCCGCGAACGGCACCGACACCAGCAGCAGCAGCGGCTGCAGGAGCGAGCGGAACGTGGCGACCATCACGACGTAAACGATCAGGATCGCCACCAGCAGCGCGATCCCGAGCTGCGAGAACGCGTCGCTCTGGTCGGCCGTGACGCCGCCGAGCGAGGCGGAGACGCCGGCCGGCAGCTCCGTGTCGTCGATCGCGCTCTGCACCGCGACG
This sequence comes from Rathayibacter sp. VKM Ac-2928, assembly GCF_022815545.1. Taxonomy (NCBI): domain Bacteria; kingdom Bacillati; phylum Actinomycetota; class Actinomycetes; order Micrococcales; family Microbacteriaceae; genus Rathayibacter; species Rathayibacter sp. VKM Ac-2928. The sequence continues at coordinate 244,591 of NZ_JALGRU010000001.1, read as the reverse complement.
TTCGCCGAGGCGAGATCGTCGCCCTCCGGCGTCACCGTGATGGTGGCGGTGCGCTGTCCGCGCTCGGTGGTGATGCTCGCGGGCCCGTCGGTCCGCTCGACGACGGCGAGCGAGGAGAGCGGCACCGTGCCGGTGCGCGTCGGGATCTCCAGGGCCGACAGCTCGTCGAGGGTGGCCGGCGGCTGCGCGTCGGCGAGGTAGACGGAGAGGGTGCGGTCGTCGATCACGACACTGCCCGTCTGCGTCGGCTGCAGCGCCTGGCTGACCAGCGTGCCGACGGCGACCTCGGTGAGCCCGGCGTCGGCGGCGGCGGCGCGGTCGACCCGCACCGCGATGTAGGGCAGCGAGGAGGAGAGGTTGCTCTCGGCCTGGCTGATGCCGTCGGTGCCGCGCAGCGCCGTGAGCAGCGCGTCGTTCGCGCTCTGCAGGTCGCTCTGCGAGGCGGTGGAGAGGTCGACCTCGATGTTCGAGGAGGCGCCGAAGCCGGAGGACGCGGCGACGCTGATGTCGTCGGCCGAGGCGACCGAGCCGAGCGCCGTGCGGACGTCGGCCTGCACGGTCTCCTGGTCGGCCGACTCGTCGGTGGTGACGGAGTAGCGGATCGAGGTGCCGCCGCCCCCGCCGCCGAACGCGCTCTGCAGCCCGCCGCCCGCCGAGCCGATCGAGAGCTGCACGGTCTGCACGCCGCCGACCTCGAGGATCGCCGCGCTGGCCTGCTGCGCGGTCGCGTCCTGCGCGTCCAGGCTCTGGCCGTCGGGCACGGTCTGGGTGACGGTGAAGGTGTTCTGACCGCTCGCCCCGAGGAAGTTCGTCTTCATCAGCGGGTAGAGCGCGCCGGTGCCCACGAGCACCAGCAGCGCGAGCAGGACGGTCGCGACCGAGTGCTGGAGGGTCCAGGCGATCACGGGGCCGTAGACCCGCTGCAGGCCCGCCGCGCGGCGGGGAATCGCGCGGGCGCTGTGGCGGGCGTGCTCGGGCTCGGGCTCGGGAGCCGGCGCGACGATCTCGCCCGCTGCGCCGCGCTCCTCGGCGAGCGCCGCCTGCGCCGCCTCGCGGACGCCGGGGCGCTTCGAGGGCCGGAGGAACCAGTAGGCCAGCACCGGCACGATCGTCAGCGCGACGAGCAGCGAGGCCAGCAGCGCGATCGACACCGTCAGCGCGAACGGCCGGAACAGCTCGCCGGTCGTGCCGCCGACGAACGAGATCGGCAGGAACACCGCGACCGTGGTGATCGTCGAGGCGGTGATCGCGCCCGCGACCTCGCGCACCGCGACCGCGATGGTCGCCGCGCGCTCCTCCCCCGCGTCGAGGTGCCGCTTGATGTTCTCGATCACGACGATGGAGTCGTCGACCACGCGGCCGATCGCGATCGTCAGCGCGCCCAGGGTGAGGATGTTCAGCGTGTAGCCCGCGGTCTGCAGGCCGATGAAGGTGATCAGGACCGAGGTCGGGATCGAGATCGCCGTGACCAGCGTCGAGCGCACCGAGAGCAGGAACAGCAGGATCACGAGCACCGCGAAGACGAGGCCGAGCGCCCCCTCCTGCGCGAGCGACTCGATCGAGTCCTGGATGTAGGGGGCCTGGTCGAAGACCGAGGTGAAGGTCGCGTTCTCGCCGAGCGACGCCTCGAGATCCGGCAGCAGCGCCGTGACGCCGGTGGAGACCTCGACCGTGTTCGCCGCGGGGAGCTTGGTGATCGAGAGGGTCAGCGCCGGCTGGCCGTTGACCCGCGAGATCGAGGTGATCGGGGCGTCGGTGACGGCGACGGCGGCGACGGAGCCGAGGGTGGGGGCGGTGGCGGGCGCCGTGGGAGCGAGGGCCGCGGCGCTCGCGGACGGGATCAGCGGCAGCGCCGCGATCGCGTCGGTCGAGTCGAGCTTGACGCCGGACTGCACCGAGAAGGTGCTGCCGTCCTGGGTGATCTCGCCGCCGGCGACCAGCACGCCGTTCTGCTGCAGCGCGGTGCGGATGTCGGCGGTCGAGAGACCCGCCGCGGCGAGCGCCGTGTCGTCCGGGGTGATCGTGACGCGCTGGGCGCTCTCGCCGACCAGCGCGACCTCGCGGACGCCGTCCACCTTCTCCAGGTCCGGGATGACGCTCGTGCGCAGCCGGTCGGCGAGCGCCTTCGCGTCGCCGTCGCTGGAGACGGCGAGCTGCAGCACCGGCAGGTCGTCGAACGAGCCGGTCACCACCTGCGGGTCGACGCCGTCCGGGAGCGTGCTCTTGATCCGGTTGATCGCCTGCAGGATCTTCTGCTCGGCGGTCGCCAGATCGGTGCCGTAGGCGAAGGAGGCGGAGATCAGCGACGAGTTCGTGGACGAGGTCGCGCTGGTCGTCTCGAGCCCGGGAACGCCCTGGATGGCGGTCTCGATCGGCGTCGAGACGTCGTCGTTGACCACCTCCGGAGCGGCACCCGGGTAGCTCGAGATCACCGCCAGCTGCGGGAAGGAGATCGACGGCGCGAGCTCCTGCTTCAGCCCGGTGAGGGCGACGCCGCCGAAGACGGCGATGACGACCGTGACGAGCGCGATCAGCGCCCGGTTCTTCATGCTGAGGACCGCGAGGAGATGCACGCCGTGAGTCTTCCATCAGCTGGCTGAGTATTCGTCCCCCTCCGGGAGGACCTGGAGGATCAGACGACGTCGGCGAGGTAGCCGGTGTCGGCCGCCGGGTGGCGCGCGACCTGGCTCCACGCGACGGCGAGCGCGTCCACGGCCCGGTCGGTGATCTCCGGCGAGTAGCCGATCGGGATGCGCAGGAAGCGCTCGAAGGCGCCGTCGATCCCGAAGCGCGGGCCGGCGGTGATCAGCAGTCCCGAGGTGCGGGCGGCGAGAGCGAGCTGCGAGCTGGCCGGGCGGCCGAGGCCGACCCAGGTGGAGAGGCCGCCGGAGACCCGCGGCACGCTCCACTCCGGGATCGCGCGGGCGAGCGCCGCCTCGAGGTGGTCGCGGCCGGCCCGCAGCTGCTCGCGGCGCAGCTCCAGCACGCCGTCCATCCGGCCGAGCATGTCGGCGACCAGAAGCTGCTCGACGATCGGACTGCCGAGGTCGCCCGCCGATCGCGCGGCGACGAGCTTCCGGATGACGCTCCGCTCGGCGCGGATCCAGCCGATCCGGATGCCGCCCCAGAGCGTCTTGCCGACCGAGCCGATCGAGATCACCGTGCCCTCGGGACCGTAGGAGGCGAACGGCAGCGGCGACATCCGCCGGTCGATGTCGAGCTCGGCGGTGGTCTCGTCGGCGATGATCAGCGTGCCCTGGCGCGCGGCGGCCGCGATCGCGCGCTCGCGCAGATCCACGGCCATCGAGCGGCCGGTCGGGTTGTGGAAGTCGGGCATCAGGTAGGCGAGCGTCGGGCTGGTGCCGCGGATCGCCGCGATCAGGCCCTCGCCGTCCCAGCCGTCGGCGCCGTCCACGTTGACCGGCACCAGGCGGGCGCCGGCGAGCCGGAGCGCCTCGTAGGCGTGCGGGTAGGTCGGCGCCTCGATCAGGGCGCGGTCGCCGCGGGCGAGCAGGGTGCGGGCGACGAGCGCGATCGCGTGCTGCGCGCCGATGGTCACCATGATCTGGCCGGGCTCGGTGCGCAGCCCGCGGCGGGTGTAGCGCTCGGCGATCGCGCGGCGCAGCAGCGGCAGGCCGACGGTGTCGTAGGAGCCGTCCTCGAAGTACTCCGGCGCGAGGCGCGCGGCACGGGCGTAGGCCTCGGCGAGCTCGGGCACCGCGGGCAGCGCCGCCTTGGTGAAGTCGACGAAGTCGGGCGCGAGGGTCGGCACGGCGTGCACCGCGGCGCCGGGGAGGCGGGTCGCGCTGCCGGAGCCGCGGACGCTGACGAGGTAGCCGCTGTCGCGCAGCTCGCGGTAGGCGGCGGCCACGGTGGTGCGGCTCACGCCGAGCCGCGCCGACAGCTCGCGCTCGGCGGGGAGCCGGCTGTCCGTCGGGATGCGGCCGTCGATGCTGAGCAGGCGGATGCGGTCGGCGAGGGCGAGGTACGCGGGCCGGGTGCCGCGCTGCTCGCGCCAGTCGCCGAGGAGGGTCTGCAGGGCGCGTACGCCGAAGTGGACATCAGCCATGCGTCCAAGATAGCCGGATTGGACCGCGCGAAGAAGGCCACTCCTGCGATGGGATTCTCGGCATGACGATCACCGCGCCCCTCGCCGTCCCCGCTCCCCCGGTGAGCCAGTGGCGGCTGCGACCCGTGCCGCGGCTACTGGTCGGGCTCGTGCTCTACGGCTTCGCCGACGCGATGATGATCCGCGCCTCGATCGGCGTGGACCCGTGGACCGTCTTCGCCCTCGGCGTCGCGCGCCAGACCGGACTGGGGATCGGACTGCTCACCAACATGATCGGACTGCTCGTCCTGCTGCTCTGGATCCCGCTGCGGCAGCGGCCGGGTCTCGGCACGGTGCTGAACGTGCTGGTGGTCGGCACCACGATCGGCGTCGGGATCGAGCTGCTCGCCGTCCCCGCCGAATGGTGGGGGAAGGCGCTGCTGTTCGCCGGCGGGCTGGTGCTGCTGGCCGTCGCGAGCGGGATCTACATCGGCGCCCGCCTCGGCGCCGGCCCGCGCGACGGCCTGATGACCGGCCTGCACAACCGCCTCGGGCTGCCGATCTGGGCGGCCCGCGGCGGCGTCGAGCTCACCGTGCTCCTGATCGGCTGGGCCCTCGGCGGCGACGTCGGCCTCGGCACCCTCGCCTTCGCCCTGCTGATCGGCCCCCTCTGCGCGGTGACGCTGCCGTTGCTGGGCGTCCGCCGCAGCTGACGGCGCTTCCTGATCGCGCGGCCTGCGCCTTCATGCTGATCGAGGAGCCCGCACAGCGGGCTCCCTTCATGCTGATCGAGTAGCCCGCGAAGCGGGCGTATCGAGATCCACCGTGGTGCAGACGGTGGGTCTCGATACGCCCCTGCGGGGCTACTCGACCAGCATGAGGGGGCCGCTCCGCGGCTGCTCGACCAGCATGTGGCTGCGCCGGCTAGCGCTTCGCGCTCAGCTCCGCGCGGGTGCGCTCGGCCTCGTCCGAGTCCTGGATGGAGGCGATGCCCTCGGTGATCGAGGTGCCCGAGGCGGGGGCCTCGTGCTCGTCCGCGCCGAGGGTGGCCTCGTCGAAGGGGGCGCGGCCGCCGAGCACCTCGCGGACCTGCACCATGTCGATCTGCTTGGTCCAGGTGCCGACGAGGAGGGTGGCGACCGCGTTGCCGGTGAAGTTGGTGACTGCGCGGGCCTCCGACATGAAGCGGTCGATGCCGACGATGACGCCGACGCCGTTGACCAGGTCGGGGCGGAAGGACTGCAGACCGCCGGCCAGCGTGGCGAGGCCGGCGCCGGTGACGCCCGCGGCGCCCTTGGAGGCGACCATCATGAAGAGCAGGAGCCCGATCTGCTCCGGGATCGACATCGGAGCGCCGGTCGCCGAGGCGATGAAGAGCGAGGCCATCGTGAGGTAGATCGCAGTGCCGTCGAGGTTGAAGGAGTAGCCGGTCGGGACGGTGATGCCGACGACGGGCTTGGAGACGCCCAGGTGCTCCATCTTGGCGATCAGGCGGGGCAGAGCGGCCTCGGAGGAGGAGGTTCCGACGATGAGCAGGTATTCGCGGGCCAGGTACTTCATCAGCGAGAAGATGCTGACGCCGGTGACCAGGCGCAGCAGCAATCCGAGGATGACGACCACGAAGATCGCGCAGGTGAGGTAGAAGCCGATCATCAGGGTGGCGAGGGCGACGACCGCGCCCCAGCCGGTCTTGCCGACCACCGCGGCGATCGCGCCGAACGCGCCGATCGGGGCGACCCAGAGCACCATCGAGAGGATGCGGAAGACGAGGACCTGGAGCTGCTTGATCGCGCCGAGGATCGGCTGGCCCTTGGCGCCCATCTTCTGCAGCGCGAAGCCGACCAGGAGGGCGACGAAGAGCGTCTGCAGGATGCTGCCGTCCACGAGCGAGGAGAACAGCGAGACCGGGATGATCCCGAGGATGAAGTCGCTGGTCGACTCGGCCTTGAGGTCGCTGGTGTCGTAGGTGGCGCTCGAGATGTCGAGGCCCTCACCCGGGTGCAGGATGTTGCCGACGACGAGGCCGATGGCCAGTGCGAAGGTCGACATCACGATGAAGTAGCCGAGCGCGAGGCCGCCGACCTTGCCGACCGTCGCGGCCTTGGCGATCGAGCCGATGCCGATCACGATGGTGCAGAAGATGATCGGCGCGATCATCATCTTGATGAGGCCCACGAACGCCTTGCCGACGGGCTCGAGCGTCGCGGCGAACGCGGGGGCGACGAGGCCGACGATCACGCCGGCGACGACCGCGATGATCACGGCGATGTAGAGCCAGTGGTTGCGGTCGATCCGCCGGCGGGTCTTCACGGGGGTGAGGGAGGGGCTGAGCCGGTCGGGGCCGCCGGGCGTCTTCGCCATGCGCGTGTCCTGTCTCTTCGTCGAGCTGGGAGGGGGTGAGACGATGCTCGCCCCCGCGGGTCGCCCGGCCGGTGTTGCGTTCATACTGTTCACGGACATCGAGCTGTTCACGGACGTCGAGGTCCAGGTCGCGGACGAGGAGGTCGGATGCCCGGAACGAGCCCCCGCGGCAGCATCGCCGCGCGGCTGTTCGCCGTGCAGCTGATCTGCATCCTCGTGATCGGCGCGATCGCGGTGCTGGTCCTCGCGTTCGACGCCCGCGGGCGCGCCGGCGACGACGCGGCCCAGCGGAGCCTCGTGGTCGCGCGCACGGTCGCCGACAACCCGTTCGTCCTCGACGCGGCGCAGGGCGCGGACCCGTCCGCCTCGCTCCAGCCCTACGCGGAGGAGATCATGGCCGACACCGGCGTCGACTTCCTCACGATCATGAACCCCGACCGCACCCGCTACACCCACCGCGACCGCGCGCAGATCGGCCTGCCGTTCATCGGCACCATCGCCCCGGCACTCGAGGGCCGCACCTTCACCGAGACCTACACCGGCACCCTCGGCCCCTCGGTGCGCGCCGTCGCGCCGATCGAGAGCGCCGACGGCACCGTCGTCGCGCTGGTCTCGGCCGGCGTGACCCTCAGCCGCGTCGACGCCTCTTTCCTCCCCCGCCTGCAGGTCGTCGCCGGCGGCGTCCTCGGCGCGGTGGCGCTCGGCGGCATCGGCTCCTGGCTGCTCGCCCGCTACCTCCGCCGTGTCACGGGAGGCCGGGGGCCCGAGCAGATGAGCCAGGTCTTCGCCT
>NZ_JALGRU010000001.1:0-237292 GCF_022815545.1 Rathayibacter sp. VKM Ac-2928 | reverse complement strand
CTCCTGGCTGCTCGCCCGCTACCTCCGCCGTGTCACGGGAGGCCGGGGGCCCGAGCAGATGAGCCAGGTCTTCGCCTACTACGAGTCGGTGCTGCACTCGGTGCGCGAGGGGCTGCTCCTCGTCGACGACCGCGGGCGGCTGGTGCTCGCGAACGACCACGCGCTCGAGCTGCTCGGCCTCGAGGGCGTGTCGATCCCCGTGCCCGTCGCCGAGCTCGACCTCCCCGACGCCCTGCGCACGGTGCTGCTCGCCGACGAGCCGGTCGCCGACCGCCTGGTCGTCGCGCACGAGCGGATCCTCGTGGTCAACGAGCGGCCGGCCGCCTCCCCCGGTGCCCGGCCGCTCGGCACCGTCACGACGCTCCGCGACCGCACCGAGCTGCAGCGGGTGTCCGGCGAGCTGGAGTCGATGCGCACCCTCTCGGACGCGCTGCGCTCGCAGACCCACGAGTTCTCCAACCGCCTGCACACCATCGCCTCGCTGATCGAGCTCGGGCGGCCGGAGGAGGCGCTCGCCTTCGCGGCCGGCGAGCTGAACCTCAGCCAGCGGCTCGCCGACCGGGTGCTCGGCTCGGTGCAGGAGCCGGTGATCGCCGCGCTGCTGCTCGGCAAGGCCGCTCAGGCCCGCGAGCGCGGTGTCGAGCTGCACCTCGAGACGCACCTCGAGCCGGGCGCGCAGGGCTTCGAGCCCGGCGACCTGGTGACCGTGCTCGGCAACCTGATCGACAACGCGCTCGACGCGGCCGCCTCCTCCGCCGCCGACCGCGAGCCGTGGGTCGAGGTCTACCTCGGCCTGGCCGAGGCGTCCGGTGCGGAGGGCGCCGAGCTGGTGCTGCAGGTCTCCGACAGCGGACCCGGCGTCGCGGAGGCGGCCGACGTCTTCGCGCGCGGCTACTCGACGAAGGAGTCCGACGCGTTCGGCCGCGGCATCGGCCTCGCGCTGGTGCAGCAGGTGGTGCAGCGGCTCGGCGGGAGCATCGAGGTGACCCGGCACGTCGGCGCGGTGTTCACGGTGCAGCTGCCGCTGCGGGACCCGGCCGGGGCGCCCCGGTGACCGCCGCGCCGATCCGCGTCCTCGTCGTCGAGGACGAGCCGCTGACCGCGAGCGCGCACGCCGACTACGTCCGGCGCGTCGAGGGCTTCGAGGTCGCGGCGGTCGCCGGCAGCGGCGCGGAGGCGATCCGGGCCCTGCGCGCCGATCCCGCGATCGCGCTGATCCTGCTCGACATGAACCTGCCCGACATGGGCGGGCTCGACCTCTGCCGCGCCGTGCGCACCGCGGGCCTGGACGTCGACGTGATCGCGATCACCGCCGTGCGCGACGCGGCCGTGGTGCGCGCCTCCGTCGCCGCCGGGATCGTGCAGTACCTGATCAAGCCGTTCGTCTTCAGCGTCTTCGCGGCGAAGCTCGCCAGCTACCGCCAGTACCGCGAGCGGATGCACGGCGCCGACGTCGCGAGCCAGCACGAGGTCGACGGCGCCTTCGCCGCGCTGCGGACCTCCAACGCACCCGGGCTGGCGAAGGGACTCTCGGCGGAGACGCTCGACGCGGTGACCGCGCTGCTCGGCCCGGTCGGCCTGTCCGCCGGGGAGCTCGCCGCCCGGCTCGACGTCTCGCGGGTCACCGCGCGGCGCTACCTCGAGCACCTCGCCGACTCGGGCCTCGCCGAGCGGGCCCCGCGCTACGGCTCGCCGGGGCGGCCGGAGCTGGAGTACCGCAGGGTCTGAGCGGCTACTGCTTGTACGACGACAGGAAGTTCCCCAGCCGCTCGATCGCCTCCGAGATCACCCGCTCCTCCGGCAGCGTCACGATCCGCAGGTGATCGGGCGTCGGCCAGTTGAAGCCGGTGCCGGGCACCAGCAGGATGTGCTCCGCGAGCAGCAGATCGTAGACGAGCCGCCCGTCGTCGCGGATCTCGTGCACCTCCGGATCGAGCCGCGGGAAGGCGTAGAGCGCGCCCATCGGCAGCTCGCAGGAGACTCCGGGGATCGCCTGCAGCCCCTTCCAGGCGGCGTCGCGCTGGCGCCGAAGCCGACCGCCGGGCGCGATCAGCGCCTCGATCGACTGCACGCCCGAGAGCGCCGCCTGCACCGCGTACTGCCCCGGCACGTTGGGGCAGAGCCGGGTCGAGGCGAGCAGGGTGATCCCCTCGAGGAACCCCGCGGCGTGCTCGCGCGGCCCGGTGATGGCGAGCCAGCCGGAGCGGTAGCCGGCGACGCGGTAGGTCTTGGACAGCCCGTTGAAGGTGAGGCAGAGCTGGTCGGGTGCGAGCGACGCCAGCGGGATGTGCTGCGCGTCGTCGTAGAGGATCCGGTCGTAGATCTCGTCGGCGAGCAGCAGCAGCGAGTGCTCCTCGGCGAGCGCCACGATCCCCTCGAGCACCTCGCGGGTGTAGACGGCGCCGGTGGGGTTGTTGGGGTTGATGACGACGATCGCCTTCGTGCGCGCGGTGATCTTCGAGCGGATGTCCTCGAGGTCGGGCTGCCAGCCGTCGTCCTCCGCGCAGCGGTAGTGCACCGCGGTGCCGCCGGCGAGGCTCGTCATCGCCGTCCAGAGCGGGTAGTCGGGCGCCGGGATCAGCACCTCGTCGCCGTCGTCGAGCAGCGCCTGCAGCGTCATCGTGATCAGCTCGGACACCCCGTTGCCGAGGAACACCCACTCCGGATCCACCGGCGGGAAGCCGGGGACCTCCTCGTAGCGGTAGGTCACCGCGAGGCGGGCCGAGAGGATCCCCCGACTGTCGCTGTAGCCGTGCGCGCTGGGCATCGCGGCGATCATGTCGCGGACGATCTGGTGCGGCGCCTCGAAGTCGAAGCCGGCCGGGTTGCCGGTGTTCAGCTTGAGGATGCGGTGCCCCTCGCTCTCCAGCCGCGACGCCTCCACGAGCGCCTTGCCGCGGATCTCGTAGAGGACGTTGCGGAGCTTGGAGGACTGCTCGAGGGGGCGCGGCGGGGTCATCGGTCCAGTATTCACCGGCCGACGACCCCGAGCGCCGGTCAGCCCCTCGTGGCGCGGACCGCGGCGGCGATCTCCTCCTCGATGAGGTCGTAGTTGATCGCGGCGGCGACGCGCAGGCCGTCGGCGGCCGCCGCCATCACCTGCGACATCGGCTCCACCAGCGAGCCGGCGGCGAAGACCCGCGGCGCGGTGGTGCGGCCCATCGGGTCGACGGTGAGGTGCCGGGCGGCTCCGGAGGGGTGGTCGACGAGCTCGAGGCCGAGGCCGTCGGGCAGGTTGCCCTCGACGCGGGGGCCGACGACCAGCGCGTCGAGCTCGATCCGGCGGCCGTCGACGACGACGCCGACCAGGCGGTCGTCCTCGACGAGGACCTCGGTGACGGCGCCGTCGATCAGCTCGATGCCGCGGGCGGCGAGTCCCTCGGCCTCCTCCGCCCCCGGCGCGAAGACGCCGTTCGTGAGGATCGACACCCGGTCGCTGAGCTGGCGGAACATCTGCGCCTGGTGGCCGGAGAAGCCGCTGCCGAGCACCGCGATCCGGCGCCCGCGCACCTCGAAGCCGTGGCAGTACGGGCAGTGCAGCACGTCGCGGCCCCAGCGCTCGGCGAGCCCCGGGATCCCGGGCAGCCGGTCGGTGGAGCCGCTGGCGAGCAGCAGGCGGCGGGCGCGGAGCACGGTGCCGTCGGCGAGGGTCGCGGTGACGCCGCCGTCGGCGGTCGAGGCCGACACGATCCGCCCCGGGACGACGCGCACTCCGTAGCCCTCGGCCTCGATCCGGGCGAGGCGGGCGAGCTCGACCGGCGCGGTGCCGTCGCGGGTGAGCACGTTGTGGGCGCCGGGTGAGGGCGCGTTGCGGGGCGGCCCGCCGTCGACGACGAGCACGTCGCGGAGGCTGCGGCCGAGGGCGGTGGCGGCGGCGAGGCCGGCGAAGGAGGCGCCGGCGATGAGGACGTCGGGGAGGTCTGAAGCGGTCATGTCCCGAGCATCCGGCGGCGGCGGCGGTCGCGTCGAGGATCCGTGCCGTTCCGGCACGACCGCGCGGCCCGCGTGCCAGGATCGGGGCATGCACCCCGAGCACGACACTCCCTCCGACGACGAGATCGTCGCCGCTGTCGGACCGCGGCTGAAGCGCCTCCGCCTGCGCCGCGACCGCACGATCGCCTCACTCGCCGCGGAGACCGGCATCTCCGCGAGCACGCTCTCCCGTCTGGAGAGCGGCGGCCGGCGCGCGACACTCGAGCTGCTGCTCCCGATCGCCCGCGCCCTCGGCACGCCGCTCGACGAGCTGGTCGGCGCCGCGCCCGAGGACCCGCGCGTGCACGGGCGGCCGTTCACCCGGCACGGGATGCGGATCCAGCCGCTCAGCCGCGACGCGGGCGCCCTGCAGGCCTTCAAGACCACGATCCCCGCCGGACCGATTCCCGCGCCGGAGCAGCAGCGCACGCACGAGGGCTTCGAGTGGCTCTACGTGCTGATCGGCCGGCTCCGGCTGCGGCTCGGCGAGCACGACATCGTCCTGCCGGCGGGCGAGGCCGCGGAGTTCGACACCCGGGTGCCGCACTGGTTCGGCCGGGCCGACGAGCAGCAGGTCGAGTTCCTCAGCCTGTTCGGGCGCCAGGGCGAGCGGATGCACGTCCGCGCGTCGACGCGGCGCTGAGACGGCGGCACTGAGGGCGGCGGCTCAGCTCTCGCCGAGCACCTCGCGGACGAAGCCGGTCGTCTTCGCACGCAGGGTCGCGATCCGCTCGGCCTTCGCCGCCTCGACGTCGAAGCCGACGTAGGCGACCGAGGGCCGGGTGCGGACGTTGGCCGAGCACTGGAAGTCCGCGCAGACCAGCGTGCCGAGGGTGTCGCCCGCGCGCCCGGCCGGGCCGGCCTTCTTCGCGCCGAAGAAGACCACGTCGTTGGGCAGGCGGATGTCGCGGCACCAGGAGCACTGCGCCCGCGAGCGCGGGTTCGCGTCGGCCTGGCGGAGCAGGACGCCCACCAGCCGGTCCTCGAGCGGCACGACGACGTAGGCGCGGCGGCCGATCTTCTTGTCGCGCCAGCCGAGATGGTCGAACGACTCCCAGTCGAGGTCGTCGAAGCCGGCGGGGAGCGAGAGATCCGCGACCTCCTTGCGTGAGGCGTTCACGAAGGAGTCGCGGATCTGCTGGTCGGTGAGGGCGCGCATGTCCTCTCCAGCCTAATCAGCCGAGGTGCGCGACGGCCTCCCGCGGAGCCTGCGCGAGGAACTGCTCCCTCTTGATCCGGATCATCGTGAACGCGATGACCGCGGCGAGCACCAGGCCGACGGCCGCGGCGACGAACACCGCGGAGTAGCCGTCGACGAAGGCGACCGGCGAGGACTGCTCCCCCGCGACTCCGGCGTAGATCGTGGTGAAGACGGAGAGGCCGATCGAGCCGCCGATCTGCATCGCGGCGTTGGCGGTCGCTCCCGCGGCACCGGCGTCGTGACCGGCGATCCCGGTCAGCGCCACGTTCTGCACGGGCACGAAGATCATCGCCATGCCGACGCCGAGCAGGATCAGGCCGGGCAGCACCTGCACGAGGTAGGAGCCGTCCGCGGTGATGCGGCTGAGGTAGAGCAGGCCGGCGGCCGCGATCAGCGGGCCGACGATCATCAGCAGGCGCGGCCCGACGGTCGGCAGCAGCTTGGTGGCGATGCCCGCGACGATCATGATCGTGACGGTCATCGGGAGGTTCGCGAGGCCGGCCTCGAGCGGCGCGAGGCCGAGCACGAGCTGCAGGTGCAGCGTGAGGTAGAGGGTCGAGCCGATCATGACGCTGCCGACGATGGCCTGGATCAGGAACGCGCCGCCGCGGATGCGGTCGGTGACGATGCGCAGGGGCAGCAGGGGGTGGTCGGAGCGGGCCTGGATGCGGACGAAGACCGCGAGCAGCAGGACACCGGCGAGCAGGAAGCCGAGGGTGTCGACGCGGAGCCAGCCCTGCTCGGCGAGCGTGAAGCCGTAGACGAGGCTCGCGAGGCCGAGCGCGACGGTGATCGTGCCGGCGATGTCGAAGCGGTTGCGGCCCTCGGCGCGGCTCTCGGTCACCAGCAGCGCGCCGGCGACGACGCCGACCAGCACGACGGGGACGTTGACCAGGAGGCACCAGCGCCAGTCGGCGAACTCGGTGAGCAGACCGCCGAGGACGAGGCCGACCGCGGCGCCCGCTCCGGCGACCGCGCCGAAGACCGCGAAGGCGGTGTTGCGCTCGCGCCCGCCCGGGAAGGAGACGGTGAGCAGCGCGAGGGCGGCCGGGGCGAGCAGCGCGGCGAAGGCGCCCTGCAGACCGCGGGCGGCGATCAGCTCGGTGCCGGAGGAGGCGACGCCGCCCCAGGCCGAGGCCGCGCCGAAGCCGACCATGCCGATGAGGTAGGTGCGCTTGCGGCCCGTGTAGTCGGCGATGCGGCCGCCGAGCAGGAGGAGGGCGCCGAAGGCGAGTGCGTAGGCGGTGACGACCCACTGGCGCTCGACGTCGGTGAGGCCGAGGTCGGCCTGCGCGGCGGGCAGGGCGATGGTGACGATCGTGCCGTCGAGGACGACGACGAGCTGGGTCATCGCGAGGATCACGAGGACCCACCAGCGGCGGGAGGAGGAGGGCGCGGGCATTGCTGAGCCTTTCGAAGCGGAGGGAGCGGGACCGGCGGGTCCGGATCCGAGCCGCGTCTCTGGGGCTGAACCACCCCAACTGGTTGGTTGGGCATCGACGAGTGTACAGTTCGAGCGCCCGGAGGTGTGAGCGTGAGCGAGAAGAAGATCGAGCACGATGCGGCGGTCCCCGCCCGCGAGCGCATCCTCCGCGCCGCGACGGCCGAGTTCGCCGAGCACGGCTTCGCCGGAGCGCGCGTCGACCGGGTCGCCGCGGCGGCAGGCCTGAACAAGGAGCGGCTCTACGCCTACTACGGCGGCAAGCGCGGCCTGTTCGTCTCGACCGTGGTCGGCGCCCTGGAGGCGCTCGACGCGACACTGCTCGCCGAGGCGGCCGACCTGCCGGACCTCGCCGGCCGGATGTTCGACCACGTCTGGGACCGCCCCGAGTTCCTCCGCCTGCTCACCTGGGCACGACTCGAGGGCGGCGGCGTCTGGGAGGAGGCGGGCGAGCGCCTCGGCAGCCGACCCGCTCCCGAGGCCCGCGTGCTCGAGTGGCAGCAGGCGGGGATCGTCGACGCGAGCTGGTCGGCGGAGGACCTCTTCATCGCCCTGCTCGGGCTCTGCGAGATCTGGCACCTGACGCCGTTCGCCCAGCGCGGGGGTGACGGCACCCGCGAGCGCCGCCGCGCCTTCGTCGTGCACGTGGCGGCGCTGGTGGGGTCGCCGGCCGACGGGCCGACCGGGGTCAGTCCGCGGTCGTGAGCCGCTCGAGGTAGCCGGCGAAGGCGAGCAGATCGGCCTCGGGCCAGCTGCTCAGGGCCTCCTGCATCCGCTGGCGCTGCTGCCCGCCCAGGTCCCCCATCCGCTCGCGGCCGTGCTCGGTGAGCGTGAGGAAGCGGGCGCGGCCGTCGGCCGGGTCGGGGGCGGTCCCGACCAGCTCCAGCGCGCAGAGCTGGCGGATCTGCCGGCTGATCACGCTGCGGTCGACGCCGAGGCGCTCGGCCGCGACGCTCGAGTGCACGGGACCGCAGCGCTCCAGCATCCGGAGCAGCCGCAGCCCGAACGGCGGGAGCCCGGGGTCGATGCTCGCCGCCGCGTCGCGCACGGCCGTCCGGACCTGCACGGCGAGCGCAGTGATCTGCTCCTCGACCTGGAGCAGCGCGCTCGCCGGGGCGGCGGTCGGGACGGCCGGTGCGGCGGTCATCAGGGGCGCTCGGCCACGTCGATCGCGCCGGTGGTGGTCTCGGCGTGCCGGGCGTGGGCGACGGGAGCCGCGTGGCGGCCGTGCGAGCTGTCGTCGTGGACGGCGTCCTCCGCGTGCACCGCGCTGTCGCTCCGGACGCTCTGCCCGACCGGGCGCAGGCCCGCCTGGCCGTCGGAGGCCGCGATCAGCGCGTCCTCCGCGCCGGCGACGACGCCCGAGGGCTCCGTCTTGCGCTGCACGGCGTTCATCGTGCCGAGCGGCGCGTTCGGCAGCAGCAGGACCGCGATCAGCGTGATGACGGCGAGCGGGATGCTGTAGAGGAAGACGTCGCCGACGCCGATGCCGTAGGCGCTCTCGACCACGACGCGCACGGCGTCCGGGAGCGTGTTGACCTGCGGGATCGTGCCGCTGCCGAGCGCCTGGGCGGCGATCGCCTGGTCGGCCGGCGCGAGGCCGGCGATGCCGGTCTTGATGTGGTCGGCGATCACCGTGCCGAGCATCGAGCCCAGCACCGAGACGCCCACGGTGCCGCCGAGGCTGCGGAAGAAGGTGACCGCGCTGGTCGCGACGCCGAGGTTCTTGACGTCGATCGAGTTCTGCACGACGAGCACCAGGTTCTGCATCAGCATGCCCAGGCCCGCGCCGAGGATCGCCATGAAGACGCCCACCAGCACGAGGTTCGTGTCGTAGCGCAGAGTGCTGAGGAGGAAGGTGCCGACGACCGCGAGCACGCCGCCCGAGACCATGATCGCCTTCCACTTGCCGGTGCGCGAGATGATCCCGCCGAAGATGGTGGACGCGATCAGCAGGCCCGCCATCATCGGGATCGTCAGCAGACCCGACTGGGTCGGCGTGGCACCGCGCGAGAGCTGCATGTACTGCGCGAGGAAGACCGCGACGCCGAACATCGAGACGCCGACCGAGATGCTCGCCACGACGGCGAGGCTGAAGGTGCGGTTCTTGAACATCCCCATCGGGATGATCGGCTCGGCGACGGTGAGCTCGGTGATCACCGCGGCGACCAGCAGCACGACGGAGCCGCCGACCATGACCGCGGTCTCCCACGAGGCCCACTCGAAGTTCTTGCCGGCCAGCGAGACCCAGATCAGCAGCAGCGAGACGCCGCCGGCGATGAGGACCGCGCCGAGGTAGTCGATCTTGACCGTGCGCTTGGGGTGCGCGGGGAGGCGCAGCGTCACCTGGAGCAGGATGATCGCGACGATCGCGACGGGCAGCGCGATGAAGAAGTTCCAGCGCCAGCCGAACGCGTCGGTGACGACGCCGCCGAGCAGCGGGCCGCCGACGGTGCCGATGGCCATCACGCCGCCGAAGAGGCCGGCGTACTTGCCGCGCTCCCGGGGGCTGATGATGTCGGCCATGATGATCTGGCTCAGCGCGGCGAGTCCGCCGGCGCCGAGGCCCTGGAAGACGCGGAACACGATCAGCATGTTCGTGTCCTGCGAGAACCCGGCCGCGGCCGAGCCGATCACGAAGATCGCGAGCGCGAGCTGGATCAGCAGCTTGCGGTTGAAGAGGTCGGCGAACTTGCCCCAGAGCGGGGTGGAGACGGTGGTCGCGAGCAGCGTCGCGGTGACGACCCAGGTGTAGGCGTTCTGGTCGCCCTTGAGGTCGGAGATGATCAGCGGCAGCGAGGTCGACACGACCGTGCCCGCGAGGATCGAGACGAACATGCCCAGCAGCAGTCCGCTGAGGGATTCGAGCACCTGGCGGTGCGACATGGCCCCGTCGGGGCCGGTGGGGGTGGTGCGCTCTTCTCGAGTGCGCGTGCGCTCTGCGCGGGACATACGGCTCCTTGTTCACGTGCGGCACCGGTGGCGATGCGGCGGTACTAGTTGACGGCGGTCAACTATTGACCGAGTGCAACTATATAGCCGAGCGAGGTGTTTTGGCCAGTGCCGTGCCGAGGTGCTTTCGCGGGGCTGTCAGCGGGCGATGCCGCGCCGGCGGAGCAGCAGGACCGCCGTCACGACCGCGGCCGCGAGCGCGACGAGGACCGCGACGCCGAGCGGCGAGCCGGCCGCGGCGCCGATCACCGCCCAGAGCACGGCGAAGCCGACCGTCGCGTAGATCAGCGCCCAGGCCGCGCAGCCCGGCAGCATCGCGAGCAGGTAGACGCCGAAGCGCATGCGGGCCGCTCCGGCCGCCGCGTTGATCATCGTCTGGAGTCCGACGGTGAGGAAGCTCACGGTGACCGCGGGCGCGCCGTAGCGAGCGAGCAGTGCCGACGCGCGCTTCAGCGCCGGGGACTCCAGCCACCGCCCCCACCGCCGCGAGGCCGCCCCGGTGACGACCGCCCGCGCGACCCAGTACGTCGCCTGCGCCCGCACCAGCACGATGACGAACAGCGCCGCGAGCAGTTCCGCGAACCCCAGCTCGTCCAGGAAGGCGGGCATGCGGCGCCTCCCTCTCCTCGCTCGGCAGAAGGCAAGGCTATCCTTCCCTCCCCCGCGCCGAGTCATGCTGGTCGAGCAGCCCCGCAGGGGCGCATCGAGACCCGCCGCCCTCAGCAGGGCGGGTCTGCAGACTCGTCCGTCTGACGCGGGTGGATCTCGATACGCCCGCTCCGCGGCCTACTCGATCAGCATGGAGCGGTCCGCTCTGCGGCCCGCCCGACCAGCATGATGTGGCGCTCGTGCGCGCCGGCGCGCCTTTCGTGCTGGTCGAGTAGCCCGCAGGGCGTATCGAGACCCGCCGTGATCAGGCGCGGACCCGCCGTGATCGCGCGGGTGCCCGGCGCGGCTCCGACCCCGCCCCTAGGCTCGACGCATGGACAACATCGATCGGAAGATCCTCGATCTGCTGCGCCAGAACGCCCGCGCGGGCTACGGCGACATCGGCGGTGTCGTGGGGCTGTCCGCGTCCGCCGTGAAGCGCCGGGTCGACCGGCTGGTGGCCGACGGCGTCATCCGCGGCTTCACGATCAAGGTCGACCCCGCCGTCGACGGCATGGCCACCGAGGCCTACGTCGAGCTGTTCTGCCGCGGCACGGTCGCCCCCGACGAGCTGCGCCGCATCCTCTCGGCCGTCCCCGAGGTCGTCGACGCGGGCACGGTCACCGGCTCGGCCGACGCGATCGTGCACATCCGCTCGCGCGACATCCCGAGCCTCGAGCTCGCCCTCGAGAAGGTGCGCATCGCGCCGAACGTCGACCACACCCGCTCCGCGATCGTGCTCTCCCGCCTGATCCAGCGCGGCGAGGCCTAGCAAGAGCGCTCCCGCCTCAGTGCGAGCGGCCCGCGACCACGTCGGCGAGCGTCGCGAGCGGTGACGTCGTCGCCCGGCCCCGCGCTTCCGCCGCGTCGGCCAGGCCGTAGGCGCGGTAGAGCGACGTGACCGCCAGCCAGCGCAGCGGCTCCGGCTCCCACGGCCGCACCCGGTGGCCCACCCACGGCAGCTCGGTGAGCGCCGTGCTCTCGCCGAGCACGAGGTCGCGCAGCGTGCGCCCGGCGAGATTCGTCGCAGTGACGCCGGTGCCGACGAAGCCGCCCGCCCAGCCGAGACCGGTGGCGCGGTCGAGCCCGACGGTCGCGTGCCAGTCGCGCGGGACACCGAGCACGCCGGACCAGACGTGCTCGATCCCGACGCCGCGCAGCACCGGGAAGAACCGCTCGAGGATCTCGCGCAGCCGGCCGACCGTGCGCGGGTCGGTCGCCCCGTCGCGGTCGATCCGGGAGCCGAAGCGGTAGGGCACCCCCCGCCCGCCGATCGCGATGCGGTCGTCGGCCGTCCGCTGCGCGTACATGTAGGCGTGCGCCGCGTCGCCGAGGGTCTCGCGACCGGCCCAGCCGATCTCGTCCCAGACCTCGGGCGCGAGCGGCTCGGTCGCGATCAGCGACGAGTTCATCGGCAGCCACTCGCGGTGGTGTCCGGAGAGCCCGGCGGTGAAGCCCTCGGTCGCGCGCAGCACGATCGGCGCGCGGACGACCCCGCGGGGTGTGACGGCCGCGCCGGGTCGGATCTCCTCCACCCGGGTGTCCTCGAAGATCCGCACGCCCAGCGCCTCGACCGTGCGGGCGAGCCCGGCCGCGAGCTTCGCGGGGTGCAGGCGCGCGCAGTGCGGGTGCCAGAGGCCCGCCGACGCGCCGCTGACCGCGATCCGCACGGTCGTCTCCCGCTCGTCGAGCAGCTCGACGTCGGTGTGAGCGCGGGCACGGGCCGCCGCCGCGGTGGCCAGGAGGCGGGCCCGCTGCGCCTCGCCGCGCGCCACCTGGAACTCGCCGCCCTTGACGATGTCGGCGTCGATCCCCTCGGCGGCCGCGGCCGCGATCACCTCGTCGACCGTCTCGTTCATCGCGAGCTGGAAGCGGTCGACCGCCTCGCTCCCGTGCGTCCGGGCGTACGAGGCGACGCCGCCGGTGATCTCGTTGGTCAGCCAGCCGCCGTTGCGACCGGAGGCGCCGAAGCCGGCGAAGCGCTGCTCGAGGATCGCGATCCGCAGCGACGGGTCGGCCTTCGCGAGCGAGTACGCCGTCCACAGGCCGGTGTAGCCGGCGCCGACGATGCAGACGTCGACATCGAGCGGACCGGGAAGCGCGGCCCGGGGCGTGGAACGACCGAGGGAGGCCCACCAGAACGACACGTCGCCGTTGATCACAGTGGGCCTCCCCCGGTCTCGCGGATCTCAGCGGGCGAGAGTCCCGCGAAGGATCAGAGTCCCGAGCTCGGGAACGTCTGCATCATCTCCGAGAACAGCGCCGCGGTCCAGCCGATCGCGATGATGAAGGAGACCGCCACCACGCCGAGGAAGATCCACAGCGGCAGCAGGCCCCCGCCGGTCACGCGCTTCACGACGACGCTGCGCCCGATCACGTAGACGTACGGAGCGGCGAGGAACGCCCAGGCCCAGTGGAACGGGCGCTGCACGCCGGCCTTCTTCAGCTGCCGGTAGTCGAGGAACGCGAAGACGACCTCGGCCGCGTAGATCAGGAAGCCGACGACCTGGACGGCGCCGAGCCCGACGAGGTAGGCGGTCGACATCCCCATCGAGGCTCGCGGTCCGTAGGTCGACGAGACCGCCGAGTCGGCGATGGCCCCCGGCGAGAGCAGGAAGATCGACAGCGCCGACAGCAGCGGCAGGAGCACGACGACCCAGATCCACGGGGTGCTGGTGACGATGCTCGGGTCGCGCGGCTGCGGCGCGGGGCGGCCGGCGTAGGCGGGCTGCTGGCCGTACTGCTGCGGGTACTGCTGGCTGTACTCCTGCGGCGGCTGCTGGCCGTACTGGGGCTGCTGGCTGTACTGCGGCTGCTGAGCGTACGGCTGCTGCGGCGTCTGCTCGCCGTACCGCGGCTGCTGCGGGATCTCGCGCTCGGGCGCGGACTGACCGGACGCCGACTGCCCGTAGCTCGTGGCCTGGCCGCTCGAGGTCTCGCCGTAGGCGGGCCCGGAGACGGGCGGCACGATCGGCGCCTGCGGCGCCGCGGGCGGCTGCGGTGCGTTCTGCGCAGTGGGAGGGGTCGGGGCAGCGGGAGCCGCGGCGGGGGCGTCGCGCAGCGAGTCGGTCCAGCCCTGGCCGTCCCACCAGCGCTGGCGCGGTGAGCCCGCGGGATCCGGGTACCAGCCGGCGCGCGGTCCGGAGGCCGAGGCAGCGCCCCGCTCCTGCTCGCCGTTCCGGTCGTCGCCGTGCTCGTTGCCGCCCTGGTCGTCCGTCATCGCGTCCTCCGCTCCCCTTCGGGCGCTCTGCCCGCCATCGGAGACGAGCGTATCGCCGCGATCCCCGGTCGCACCTGGGCGCGGCCTTGCCGCGGCCTCTGCCGCGCCTGAGCGGACGCCGTGCGCCCACCTCCGCCAGGATGGACGGATGCCGCACCTCCTCCGCGCCCGCGCCCTGCTCGTCGACATGGACGGCACCCTCGTCGACTCCACCGCGATCGTGGAGACGATCTGGCGCTCCTTCGCCGAGCGCTTCGCCCTCGACCCCGCCGTCGTCCTCGGCGCCGTGCACGGGGTCCGCGCGGAGGACAGCGTCCGCCGCTTCGCTCCCGCGGGCAGCGACGTCGCCGGGATCGTCGACGAGCTGAACGCCTACGAGCTCGAGCACACCGAGGGCACGGTCGAGATCCCCGGCGCCGTCGCCTTCCTCGCCGCGCTTCCCCGCGACCGCGTCGCGCTGGTCACCTCGGCGAGCCCCGCGCTGGCCGCCGGTCGCCTCGCCGCCGCGGGCGTCCCCTCCCCCGCCGCCGTCGTCACCGCCGACGACGTCGTGCACGGCAAGCCCGCCCCCGACGGCTACCTCGCCGCCGCCGGACTCCTCGGGGTCGACCCGGCCGACGCGGTCGTCTTCGAGGACGCCGAGGCCGGGATCCTCGCGGGTCTCGCCGCCGGCATGCGCGTCGTCGTCGTCGGCGCGCACGAGTCCGAGACCACCCGCGGGCTCCCGCGGATCCCGCACTACGTCGACGCGGCCGTCGAGCGCGACGGTGACGAGCTGGTGCTCACCCTGCCCTGAGCCGGCACGCGCCTCCGGAGCTCAGTACCGGATCGCGTCGATCACCTTCACCCGCACCGCCACGATCGCGGGCACGAGCCCGGCCAGCGCGCCCACGAGCGTCGCCGCCCCGAGCCCCAGCAGCGCCGCCTCGACCGGGAACGGCGGGATGTCGCTGATCCCGTTCTCCTTGACGAGTGCGACCGTCCACGGGTTCGTCACCAGGATCACCGCGATCGTCACGCCGACCACGCCGGCGACGACCGTCGCGACGACGCTCTCCATCATGATCGAGAAGAAGATCCGCCCCGAGGAGGCGCCGAAGCTGCGCCGGATGCCGATCTCGCGGATCCTCTGCCGCACGGTGACGAGCGCGATGTTGAGCAGTCCGAGCGCGCCGAGCGCCAGCACGAGGCCGGCGACACCGCCGATCACCCAGGTCAGCACCGCGAACGGGTCGGAGTCGTAGCTGAGGTAGTCCTGCCGGTAGACGTCCGCCTCGAAGCCCGGGCCGAGGGCCGCGGTGACGTCGCGCTTGACGGCCTCGATCAACGGGTCCGCGATCTCGAGTGGCACCCACATCTCGTAGTTCGGCAGCTGCGGCCCGCCGAACGCGGGGTCCGCCTCGGGCGCGACGGCCGAGTAGGCGTCGACGAGCATCATCGCGCTCGGAGTGGTGTCGTACTGGTTCGAGGGCGTCACCCCGATCACGACCGCGGTCGTGTCGTGCTCCCCGCCGAGGAGGGTCGCGGTCGGGTGGGTCCGCAGGTCCGGGCGCCCGAGGCGGTCCCAGAAGACCTCGTTGATCACGAGAGCAGGAGCGAGCCGCCGCTCGTCGCCCTCGGCGAACCAGCTGCCGCTCGTCAGCTCCACCCGGTGCATCTCCGCGTAGGGCTGGTCGACCGCGGTGATCCCGACGTCGACCGCGCCGTCGGTGAACTGGACGCGGGTGCCGCCGTAGGTCGTGCGGCTCGCGTAGTCGATGCGGTAGCGCTCGAGCACCTTCTCCCAGGCGTTCTGCATCACGACCGGGTCGACGACGCCCTCGGGGCCGGTCGTGTAGGCGCTGATGTACAGGCTGGCGGGCCGGCCGCCGCTGCGCTCCGAGACCTCGATGTTCGCCTGCCGGGCGATCCCGCCCGCGGCGACGACGCCGGTGAGCGCCGCGACGGCCACCGCCACGCCGATCAGCGAGAGCAGCACGCGGCCGCGGTGGATCCGCAGCTCGGTCCACGCCTCGACGATCGCGCCGACGACGCCGGTGAGGCCGCCCATCAGTGCCGCCCCGAGCTCGTCGCGGGGGCGGCGGTCGCGGACGTCGAGGCGCTGAGCCTGCCGTGGTCGAGCCGGTAGTGCCGCTCGGCGCGCGCCGCGATCGCCGGGTCGTGGGTGATGGTGACCAGGGCCGAGCCGGACTCCTGGGCGATCTCGTCGAGCAGGCTCATCACGCTCTCCCCGGTGTCGGTGTCGAGCGCGCCGGTCGGCTCGTCGGCGAGGATCAGCCGCGGACGGCGGACGAGAGCGCGCGCGATGGCGATCCGCTGCTGCTCGCCGCCGGACATCCGGCCGGGCATCGAGTCGACCCGGTGCCCCAGCCCGACCCGCTCCAGCATCTCGGCGGCCAGCGACGCCCGCCGCCAGAACTCGGTGCCGGTCGCGTAGAGCAGCGGCGTCATCACGTTCTCGCGGGCGGTGCGGCCCTCGAGCAGATTGAACTGCTGGAAGATGAAGCCGATGCTGCCGCCGCGGATCCGCGCGCGGGCCCGCGAGGAGAGCGACTCGGTGGGCTTCCCCTCGAGCAGCATCCGCCCCTCGGTCGGCTCGTCGATCAGGCCGAGGATGTTCAGGAGCGTCGACTTGCCGGAGCCGCTGCGGCCGACGACCGAGACGTGGTCGCCCTCGCCGACCTCCAGGTCGACGCCGTCGAGGATCGTCAGCGGGGGTGCGTCGGGCAGGGGGACGACCTTGCGGATCCCCTCGAGCCGCAGGATCGTGCGCTTCCCGTCGGTCACGAGCCCGTCCGTCACGAGCAGTACACCGAGCCGTCGGCGTTCTGCACGCAGTTCCCCTCGAGCTGCTCGCCCTCGCCCGCGGCGGCGCCCGGCACGAACTGCAGGATCTCGGCGCCCTCGTCCACGCCGCCGGTGACCTCGATGCTGATCCCGTCGGTGAGGCCGAGGGTGACCGGGACCTCCTCGGTCGAGCCGTCCTCGGCGAGGCGGTAGACGACGCCCGACTCGGCGGTGCCCTCGACGGCGGTGGTCGGCACGACGAGCACGTTCTCGGCGAGGCCGCCCGCGAGGGTGACGGTGGCGGCGAGGCCGGGGAACACGGTCACCTCGCCCGGGACCTGGCAGCGGAAGCTGGTGCCGGACCCGCCGGTCGCACCCGTGCCGCCGGTCTCGCCCGCGGTCGTCTCGCCCTCGCCGGCGAGCGGGGTGGTGATGGTGAGCCCGGTGCAGGTGAAGGCGGCCGGCCCGCCGGTGACGGCGATCTGCGCCTCGGTCGGCCGGTTCTGGATCCGGTAGAGCTGCTCGGCGTCGATCGAGCCGGTGACGGCGTAGGTCGGCGGGGCGACCTGGCCGGTGACCTCGCCGACGGCGACGGCCTGGTCGTGGATGACGCCGAGGGCGCTGAGCACGCCGGCGGCCGGCGCGTAGACGCGCTCGAAGCGGACGGAGGGCGGCGGCTGGGTGACGGTGACCAGGCCGTCCGCGCCGGTCGTCTCGACGGGATCGCGCACGGTCTCGACGCGGATGTCGTAGATCAGGTCGCCCGAGGCGACGGTCGCGCCCTGGGTGATGTAGACGTCGTCGACGGTGCCGACGGCGGTCGCCTTGACCGGCACGGCCGGGTCGGCGGCGACGGTGCCCTGCAGCGTGAGGTCGTTGGTGACGGTGCCGCGGCCGACGACGACGGTCGGCTCGGTCAGCTCACCGGTGGGGACGGTCGGGTCGGCCTCAGCGGATCCGTCCGGGAAGAACGCGATCTTGACCAGCGCGACCGCGACGGCCCCGATGACCACCAGCCAGAGGATCGGGAACACCCATCGTCGAACCGCACCCATGTCTGTCCCCCGACTCCGGCGCCCGTGCGCCCTGCGGCACTCCCCCGTGGCGCGCCGATCGGCAGCCTATCGACCGCGTGGCGCACCGCGCGTCAGCCGCTGTGACTACTCCGGGGGCGGACGCCCCGCCCCCCCCCCCCCCCCGCCTCATGCTGATCGAGTAGCCCGCGCAGCGGGCGTATCGAGATCCACCGGCGTCAGAAGTCGAGCTTCGCGACGACCGCAGCGACGCGGCGCGCCCGCGTCTCAGCGGCCTTCGCGCCCTCGACGGCGGTGACGTGGGCCTTCCGCGCACTCGGCGAGAGGGCGTCGAAGGCGGCGGTGGCCCCGGCCGCGCTCAGCGCGGCGGCGAGGTCCTCCGGCACGGCGACCGTGCGCGGGGCGGAGTCGAGCTCGAGGTCGACCTCGATCGCGTCCCCGCCGGCAAGACCCGACGCGGCGCGCTTCTCCGACGAGAAGGAGATCAGCGCACGGCCGCCCATCGCACCGACCGTGCCTCGGAAGGCGTAGCCGTTGACGACGACGCTCACCGCGGGCCGCTTGCCGCCGCCGAGGGCGTCGAGCACCTCGGACGGAACCTCGATGCCGGTGTTGTTGCCGATCTGGAAGAGCGTCGTCGTGTAGCGCACGGGACGAGGATGGCACGCGGTGGGGATGCCCGCCAGGGGCTCAGCAGTCGCGGTCGGCCGGGTCCTCGCCGTCCTGCCGGCCGGGATCGCCGAGCGCCGAGCGCACGGCGTCGACGGTCATCCGGCCCTCCGGATCGAGGCGGGTGAGCATCCGCGTCATGATGTCGGCGAGCTGCGGGATCTGCTCCGCGTCGAGCGGGTCGATGACGTCCGCGAGCACCGTCGCGACGTGACCCGGGGCGGTGTCGACGATCTTCTGCAGCCCGGCATCCGTGAGCACCGCGTTGGTCGCGCGCCCGTCGGTCGGGCACGGCCGGCGCTCCAGGTAGCCGCGGGCGACGAGCCGGGTGACGACGTGCGAGAGCCGCGGGAGGGTAGCGTTCGTGCGGGCGGCGAGCGTCGTCATCCGCAGGGCCCGGTCGGGCGCCTCCGACAGCATCGCGAGCGTCATGTACTCGAAGTGCGTCAGCCCCGCGTCGCGCTGCAGCTGGGTGTCGAGCGCGCCGGGCAGCAGCTCGACCACCGCGACGAACCGCAGCCACGCCGCCAGCTGCTCCTGCGTGAGCCAGCGCGTACCCGCCGCACCCGCCGCTCCCCCGTCATCCATCTCCCCACCCTACCGCTTTGTTGCCGCGACAAGTAAGCAAGCGAGCAGGACTGTGCGACGTCCCGCCTCCGAGATCGACGACCACGCACGAGGCGATCCGCGGATTCGCGTGCCAGCGAATCCACGAAGCCGAACGCACCCCGCTCCCTGGAACACGCCCCCCTCGCGAGCCGACCGCGCCGAGCCGCACAGGGGGCGGCTCGGAATCAAGCTCAGACGACGTCGTCGGACAGGTCGATCGGCGCTCCGAAGCGGTGGTTGGTGATCGAGATCGACTGCTCCCGGAGGAAGGGCAGCAGCTCCACGCGGCCGGCCGGAGTGACGGGGTCGGCGTAGATCGCGACGTCGGGCGAGCCGCCGAGCGCCTCGGCGAGCGCCGTCGACAGCGGCACCCGCGAGCCGTCCGCGCGCACGAGCGGGACGGGCTTGCCGGTGCTGCCGCGGGTCATCCCGCTGACCACGTCGGTGAAGGAGCGGGTGGAGTCGCGGACGCTCTGCAGCGCCTCGATCGAGGAGTCCGGGCCGAGCGACGGCGCGGTGCCGCCCTGGGGTCCGCCGAACTCGTCGACCCGGTCCGAGACGATGTCGCCGACGATCCGGATCCGCGAGGCGGTGATCCGGCCGGCCGCGGCGCGGGCGAGCCATTGCGCGTCCGACTCGACGACCACCTTCGGCGCCAGGCCCGCCATCTCGAGCAGCTCGTCGCCGGCGAGCATCCCGGCGACCTTGGGCGGCAGCGGGATCGACGTCGAGACGTCCAGGCGCGCCCGCACGAGCAGCGCGGCGGCGATGACGCGGAGGAGCTCGCCGAGGTCGCCGCCGTCGGCCAGCCGCACGGCGACCGGCACCCGGAGGTAGCGGAACAGGTTGCGCTCCACGCCGACCTTCGAGATGTCGGTGACGACGCCGAACTCGGTCGCCCAGGCGAGCTGGTCCGAGAGCGCGGAGCGGCGCAGCAGGTCGAACTGCTCGAACTGCAGCGAGGACTGCGCGGCCTCGATGAACTGCCGGGCGCGGTCGTCGAGGCCCCGGAGGTGCAGGGTCGTCGACGGGCGGGCCGGCGAGGGCTTCCACGAGCCGAGCCCGATCAGGTGGTTCGGGCCGCCGGCCTTGGCCCCGCCGCCGACCGAGGAGCGCTTCCAGCCGCCGAACGGCTGGCGGCGGACGATCGCCCCGGTGATGCCGCGGTTGACGTAGAGGTTGCCGGCCTCGACCGAGTCGAGCCAGAGCGCGAGCTCGTCCGAGTGCAGCGAGTGCAGCCCGGCGGTGAGGCCGTAGTCCGTGGCGTTCTGCAGGCGGATCGCGTCCTCGAGGGTCGCGGCGTGCATGATGCCGAGCACCGGGCCGAAGAACTCGGTGAGGTGGGCGTAGCTGTTCTCGGTGACGCCCTCGCGCACACCCGGCGACCACAGCCGCCCGGAGTCGTCGAGGCGCTTCGGCTCGACGAGCCAGGACTCCCCCGCGCCGAGGGTGGTCAGCGCGTGCGCGAGCTTGCCGGTCGGCTTCTCGATCAGCGGGCCCATCGCGGCGGCCGGGTCGCTCGGCCAGCCGACGCGGAGGGACGTCACGGCGTCGACCAGCTGCGCGCGGAACCGCTTCGAGCGGGCGACCGAGCCGACGAGGATCACCAGGGAGGCGGCCGAGCACTTCTGCCCGGCGTGCCCGAAGGCGCTCCGCACGATGTCGGCGACGGCGAGGTCGTAGTCCGCGTGCGGGGTGACGACGATCGCGTTCTTGCCGCTGGTCTCGGCGAGCAGCGGCAGGTCGGGGCGCCAGGAGCGGAAGAGCTTCGCCGTCTCGTAGGAGCCGGTGAGCAGCACCCGGTCGACCAGCGGGTCGGTGATCAGGGCGCGGCCGAGCGTCTCCTCGTCGAGGTCGACGAGCGCGACGAGGTCCTGCGGGATCCCGGCGTCCCAGAGCGCCTCCAGGAGCACCGCGGCCGAGCGCCGGGCCTGCGGGGCCGGCTTGACGACGACTCCGGAGCCCGCGGCGAGCGCCGCGAGGATCGAGCCGGCCGGGATCGCGACGGGGAAGTTCCACGGCGGCGCGACCACGGTCACCCGCTCGGGCACGAAGGTCGCGCCGCCGACGGCGTCCAGCTCGCGGGCGCGGGTGGCGTAGTAGTGGGCGAAGTCGATCGCCTCGGACACCTCGGGGTCGGCCTCGGCGACCGTCTTGCCGGTCTCGGAGGCCATCACCTCGATCAGCCGGTCGCGGTTGGCCGCGAGGGCGAGGCCCGCGCGGTCGAGGATCGCGGCGCGGTCGTAGCCGAGGCGCTCGCCCCAGCGCTCCGCCCGGAGCGCGACCCGGCGCAGCAGCTCCTGCAGCTCCGCCGCGTCGGTGATCCGGGCGCGGTCGGCCGCGAGGGTGCCGATGGTCGATCGCGCGATGCGATCGGTGATCAGCCGGGCCCAGCGGCGGTTGCCCGGCAGCGCCGGGTCGGTGTCGGGCTCGTTGCGGAAGGCGCTGGTCGCCGCGCTGGCCCCGGAGCCGCGGCGCAGCCCCAGCACCGCCTCGGTGAGACCCTCGGCGGCGGGGTCCTGCACGCGGGCGCCGGCGCCGGCGTGCTCGCGCACGAGGCGGAGGCCGGAGCCGGACGACCACTCGCGGAGGCGGTCCTGGGTGCGGTTCGGGGTCGGCACCGTGTCGTCGAGCGCCTCGAGCGAGGCGCGGAAGCGGCCGAGCTCGCGCTGCAGCACGCTCTCGTCCTCGAGCTCGAAGACGGCCGAGAGGAAGTTCTCCGGGCTGGAGTTCTCCTCCAAGCGGCGGATCAGGTACGAGATCGCGACGTCGAATTCGCGCGGGTGCACGACCGGCGTGTAGAGCAGGAGCCGGCCGACGTCCTCGCGGACGGCGCGCGCCTGACCGGTCGCCATCCCGAGCAGCATCTCGATGTCGACCGCGTCAGCGACGCCGCGCTCGTTGGCGGTGATCCAGGCCCAGGCGATGTCGAAGAGGTTGTGACCGGCCACGCCGATCCGGACCGCGTCCGTCCGCTCGGGCCGCAGCGCGTAGTCGAGCAGCCGCTTGTAGTTCGTGTCGGCCTCGGCCTTGCTGCCGACCGTCGCGAGCGGCCAGTCGTGGATCGCCGCGTCCACCCGCTCCATCGCGAGGTTCGCGCCCTTCACCACGCGGACCTTGATCGGCGCTCCGCCGAGCCGCCGGCGCTCGGTCGCCCACTCCGTCAGCGAGGCCAGCACGCCGAGGGCGTCGGGGAGGTACGCCTGCAGGACGATCCCGGCCTCGAGCTGCTGCATCCCCGGCTGCTCGAGGAGACGGCGGAACACCGCGACCGTGAGGTCGAGATCCCTGTACTCCTCCATGTCGAGGTTGATGAACTTGGGCTCCGGGCTCGCCGCGGCGAACTGGTAGAGCGGGGTCAGCCGCTGCACGACGCGGTCGACGGCCTCGTCGAACGCCCACATCGAGAGCTGGCTGGCGATGCTGGAGACCTTGATGCTCACGTAGTCGACGTCGTCGCGCTCGAGCAGCCGCCGGGTGCCCTCGAGGCGCCGGTCGGCTTCGCGCTCGCCGAGCACGGCCTCGCCGAGCAGGTTGAGGTTGAGGCGGTCGCCGCCCTCGCGCAGCCGGCGGATCGCCGAGCCGAGCCGGGCGTCGGAGGCGTCGACGACGAGGTGGCCCACCATCCGGCGCAGCACCTGGCGGGCCGCCGGGACGACGACCCACGGCAGCACCGGGCCGACGGCGCCGCCGGTCGCGACCGCGGCGCGCAGGTAGGAGGGGAGGAACGCGGGGGTCTTCGCGGTCAGCGCGGCGAGGTTCTCGGCC
Organism: Rathayibacter sp. VKM Ac-2928; assembly: GCF_022815545.1. NCBI lineage: Bacteria > Bacillati > Actinomycetota > Actinomycetes > Micrococcales > Microbacteriaceae > Rathayibacter > Rathayibacter sp. VKM Ac-2928. Next base: position 214,991 of record NZ_JALGRU010000001.1, on the reverse strand, counting down.
GCGACCACCGGGTCCTCCGGGCGGGCGACCCCGTCGACGAAGCCGACCGTGAAGTCGAGACCGTTCGGATCCTGCAGGACACCGGCGAGGCGCTGCGCCGCGGGGTCGACCGGGAACGCCCGGCTGCGCACCAGCCAGCGGCGCACCAGCGCCTCGACGCGCGACAGGATCGGCGCCTCGACGTCGAACTCGGGCTTCTGCCGGGGCAGCCGCAGCGCCATGCCGGTCTGGTACTGGCCGGTGTCGCTCAGGGCGTGGCGGTCGACCTTCTCGTCGCGCTCGGTCGGCTCGTCGTGCTCGGTCGGCTCGTCCGGCTCGGTCGGCTCGTCCGTCTCGTCCGTCTCGTCCGTCCGGTCCTGCGGGTCGATCGTCTCGTCCTGCTCCGGGTCGTTCCCGGGCACGGCTGAGGGCGTCGACTTCTCCATCCCCCGAGGCTATGCCCGAGCCGGTGCGACGGCCGGTCGTGTCGCCCCGTCTGTGGACACTCGACGGAGAACTGCCGCTGTGGACGACGCCGTCGAGGGGCGATGGACGCGAGCCCGGCGGAGGAGCACCATGGGCGCACCCGACACTCCCGCTCCCGATCGGAGACCCCGATGGATCCGCTGCCCATCCCCCGCGCCGCGATGATCGCCGCGCAGGCCCTGATCGACAGCTCCGCGTCCTACGACGGCGAGGCGACCGGCACCGTCAACCGCGCCGTCCTCGAGCGCGCGCTGAGCCCGATCGAGAACGGCGTGCTGGACGAGGACGGCGTCGTCGTGCCCACCTCCTCGGACGTCGCCGGCGCCGCGGTCATCTGCCTCACCTGGCTGACCGGCCGCCTCGTCGAGGCGAGCGGCCGCTCGAGCGAGGAGATCCTCTTCTCCCTGCGCGAGTTCGTCACCGAGGCGCTGCGCAGCGACGAGCCCTGACCGCCGCGCGCCAGACTGGGGACCATGGCCCGACGCGACAGGCACCGCACCCGAGACCTCTCCGAGCGCAGCGGCACCGCGCCCGGCCCGCTGCGCTCCGACACCCCCGCCGCGGTCGATCCCTCGGTCGACGTCGTGATCGTCGGCGCCGGTCACAACGGCCTGGTCGCGGCGGCCTACCTCGCCCAAGCCGGACTCGACGTCCTCGTCCTCGAGCGCGGCGCGCGCGCGGGCGGCGCGACCGTCTCGGAGTACCCGTTCCGCGGCGTCGAGGCGCGGCTCAGCCGCTACTCCTACCTCGTCAGCCTCCTGCCGCCGTCGATCCTCGCCGATCTGCGGGTCGACGTGCCGCTCGTGCGCCGCCGCTACTCCTCCTACACACCCGACCCCGCCGATCCGACGCGCGGGCTGCTCGTCGACACCGGCGACGCCCTGGCGACCGCGGACTCCTTCGCGCGGATGGGCACGCCGGAGGACGCCGAGACCTTCGCCGACTTCTCCCGGCACACCTCGCGGCTGGCGCGCGCCCTCTGGCCGACCCTCACCCAGCCGCTGCTGCGCCGGGAGGAGGCGCGGCGAAGCGTCGGCGAGGACGCGATCTGGCGGGCGATGATCGAGCGGCCGATCGGCGAGGTGATCGAGCACGGCGCGCGGCGTCCTGCTCACCGACGCGCTGATCGGCACCTTCGCCGGGGCCGGCGACGCCGACCTCGCGCAGAACCGCTGCCTGCTCTACCACGTGATCGGCGGCGGCACCGGCGACTGGGACGTCCCGGTCGGCGGCATGGGCGCCGTCTCGGGCGCGCTGGAGCGGGCGGCCCGGAACGCCGGCGCCCGGATCCTGACCGGCGCCGAGGTGACGAGCGTCGACCCGGCCGGCGACGTCGTCTACCGCCGCGGACCGCGCAGTCGGCGGGTGCGGGCGCGGTTCGTGCTCTCGAACGTCGCCCCGTTCGTCCTCGACCGGCTGCTGAGCGGCGGCGGCGAGGCCCTGCGCCCCGAGACCGTGCGCCCGGAGGCCGTCCGCCCCGAGGGCGCCCAGGTGAAGGTGAACCTGGTGCTGCGCCGCCTGCCGCGCCTGCGCGACGAGAGCGTCGCCCCGGAGGCGGCCTTCGGTGGCACCTTCCACGTCAACGAGGGCTACCGCCAGCTCGACGAGGCCCACCGCGCCGCGGAGCAGGGCCGCGTGCCCTCGCCGATCCCCTGCGAGATCTACTGCCACTCGCTGACCGATCCGACGATCCTCTCCCCGGAGCTCGCCGCGAGCGGCGCGCACACGCTCACCGTCTTCGCCCTGCACGTCCCCGACCGGCTGCTGACCGGCGACGACGCTCCGACGCGCGAGCAGCTCGAGACCGCGATCCTCGACTCGATCGACTCCGTGCTCGCCGAGCCGATCCGCGACCTGCTGCTCCTGGACGCCGACGGGAACCCCTGCATCGAGACCCGCACGACCCGCGACCTGGAGGAGAACCTCGGCCTGCCCGGCGGCCACATCTTCCACGGACCGCTGTCCTGGCCGTTCGCGGAGGACGACGAGCCGCTGGACACCCCCGCCCAGCGCTGGGGCGTGGCCACCGAGCACCCGCGGGTGCTGCTCTGCGGCGCGGGTGCGCGCCGCGGCGGCGGGGTCTCCGGGATCGGCGGCCAGAACGCGGCGATGGCGGTGCTGGAGGCGCTCGGCGCCTGAGAGCGGGACCGCCTCAGAGCACCCGGCGGGTCAGTGCCACCGGTGGTCCTGGATCGTCATCCGCGGGCCGTGCCGCGGCTTGCGCGCGCCGCTCGTCCCGATCAGGCGGATGATCCGCTGCCGGTGCCCGCGCCACGGCTCGAGCAGCTCGAGCATCCCGTCGTCGTCGACCCCGAGGCGCCCGGTCAGCGCGAAGCCGACCGCCGCGGCCAGGTGGTAGTCGCCCACGCTCACCGCGTCCGGGTCGCCGTGGGCCCGCATCATCACCTCGGACGCCGTCCACGGCCCGATGCCGGGCACCGACTGCAGGCGCTGCGCCACGACCTCGCCGCCGCGGCCGAGCGCCAGCGTGCGCTCGAGCCCCTTCGCCACCAGCGCCGCCGTCAGCACGGTGCGCGAGCGCCGCGGGTCGACACCCGCCCGGTGCCAGTCCCAGGACGGGACCCGGCGCCACTGCTCGGCCGACGGCGCCACGTGCAGCGGCACCGGCCCGGGAGCCGGCTCGCCGTGCAGCCGCACCAGCGCGCGGTAGGCGCGCCACGCCTCCGTGCTGGTGACCTTCTGCTCCAGGATCGACGGCGCCAGCATCTCGAAGACGAGGTTCGCCCGGGTCAGCCGCAGCCCCGCCGAGCGGCGCAGCACCTCGGCCAGCGGGCCGTGCGCGGAGAGGTCGAGCGCGCTCCAGTCGTCGCCATGGCCGAGCAGCTCGGGCACGTGATCGATCAGCCACTCCGCGCCCTCGCCCCAGGCCCGCGCGTGCACGGCGCCGTCGGCCGCCTGCCGCAGGTGCAGCGTGCCGGGGCCGAGCGGCGTGCGGAAGGCGCGCCAGAAGCCGGTCGCGTCGATGAGCATCGTCGGGTCGCCCGAGCCGCGCAGCAGCGTGCGCAGGGTGAGCGCGAGGCTCACCGGCACGGCGGGCGCGTAGACCGTGGCCAGGGACGGCACGGGAGCGGGGAGGGCGGACGACACGCAGCGATGCTAGCCGCGGCCGCCGACACTCGCCGAGGGACCCGGAACGGCGGGCTGATCGGGTGTCCCGCAGAACTGCCATCCACCACGTGTTCGGAGCGGTGACCGTCCCGGATTGGTTCAACCCGGAAGAACACATGCGCAATCTGGATCCCCCGATTCCGCTAGGCAGCGCCCCGATCCCGGGCGTAGTTTCGCGCTGTCGCGGCACAGTCCGTCAGCCCGGCCAACCGCCTATCACTGGAGATGCGCACATGTTCGACACCACATTCATCCGCAACGCGATCGTCAGGAGCTCGGAGACGGCTCTCGACCGTCGCCGCTTCTTCGAGGCCACCGGCGTCGCCGGACTCGGCATCGGAGCGGCGGCCCTGGCCTCCGCCCCCGCCGCCTCGGCCGAAGAGGTCGCCGCTGAGGGCCCCGGCGACGCCGCCGTCCTCAACTTCGCGCTCAACCTCGAGTACCTCGAGGCCGAGTTCTACCTCCGCGCCGTCACCGGCTCCGGCCTCGCGAGCAGCGACACCGGCGGCACCGGCAAGCTCGGCGGCGTCAAGGGCGGCCGCGCCGTCCCGTTCAAGACCCCGTGGCTGAAGTCCTTCGCCCGCGAGGTCGCCAACGACGAGAAGGCGCACGTCAAGTTCCTCCGCGGCCAGCTCGGCGCTGCCGCCGTCGCCCGCCCCTCCATCAACCTCGAGGCCAGCTTCAACGCGGCGGCAGCCGCGGCCGGCCTCATCCCCGCGGGCGGCACGTTCGACCCGTTCCTCAACGAGCAGAACTTCCTGCTCGGCGCCTTCGTCTTCGAGGACGTCGGAGTCACCGCCTACAAGGGCGCTGCCCCCCTCATCCAGTCGAAGCTCTACCTGGAGGCGGCCGCCGGCATCCTCGCGGTGGAGGCGTACCACGCCGGTGCCATCCGCTCGGCGATCTACAGCGCCGGTCTCGACGTGCAGGCGGGCAAGCTGTCCGACGCGCGCGACAGCCTCGACGGCCCCACCGACGACGACCAGGGCGTCAAGGTCGACGGGCAGGCCAACATCCAGCCCACCGACGCCAACGGCATCGCCTTCAGCCGCAACCCCGGCCAGGTCCTCAACGTCGTCTACCTGAACAGCAAGGCCGCGACCTCCGGTGGATTCTTCCCCGCCGGTGTCAACGGCGTCGTCAACACCAGCCAGGCCAACTAGTCACTGACACTCTCTAGTCCCTGAACGACGAAGGGCCCTTCCTCGAGGCGGCGAGGAGGGGCCCTTCGTCGTCTCCGGCCGGAGCGGGCGACCCGACCCCGTGCCCGCGTCCTCTACTCTGAGCGGGTGAAGATCGGGATCCTGACCTCCGGGGGCGACTGCCCCGGGCTGAACGCCGTCATCCGCGGTGCCGTGTACAAGGGCATCAAGGTGTACGACCAAGAATTCGTGGGCTTCCGCAACGGGTGGCGCGGAGTGGTCGACGGCGACCTCCTCCCCCTCGGGCGGCCCGAGATCCAGGGCATCGCCAAGCAGGGCGGCACGATCCTCGGCACGAGCCGGACGAACCCCTTCGAGGGCGACAACGGCGGCCCCGAGAAGATCGCCGAGATGATGGACCGCAACGGCATCGACTCGATCATCGCGATCGGCGGCGAGGGCACCCTGGCCGCCGCGAAGCGCCTCACCGACGCGGGCCTCAAGATCGTCGGCGTCCCCAAGACCATCGACAACGACCTCGGCGCCACCGACTACACCTTCGGCTTCGACACCGCCGTCGGCATCGCCACCGACGCGATGGACCGCCTGCGCACCACCGGCGACTCGCACGGCCGCTGCATGGTCGCCGAGGTCATGGGCCGCCACGTCGGCTGGATCGCGCTGCACTCCGGCATGGCCGCCGGCGCGCACGTGATCCTCATCCCCGAGAAGAAGACCTCGATCGAGCAGATCGTCGAGTGGGTGCAGAGCGCGCAGGACCGCGGTCGCGCCCCGCTCGTCGTCGTCGCCGAGGGCTTCTCGCTCGACTCGATGGACGACGCGCACTCCGAGCGCGGCCTCGACGCCTTCGGCCGTCCGCGCCTGGGTGGCATCGGCGAGATGCTCGCCCCGATGATCGAGGACCGCACCGGCATCGAGACCCGCGCCACCACACTCGGCCACATCCAGCGCGGCGGCACCCCCAGCGCCTTCGACCGCGTGCTCGCCACCCGCCTCGGCATGGCCGCGGCCGACTCCGTCGTCGCCGAGCACTGGGGCCGCATGGTCGCCCTGCGCGGCACCGACATCTACCACGTCGACTTCGCCGAGGCCCTCGGCACCCTGAAGACGGTGCCCGACTCCCGCTACGAGGAGGCGCGCACCCTCTTCGGGTAGCGCGGATCTCGAGACGCCTGCTGCGCGGGCTGCTCGATCAGCAAGCTCCCTGCTGGTCGAGCAGCCGCGCAGCGGCGCACCGAGACCCGCCGTCGTCAGCCCTTCGCGCCGTCCGGCGTCGCCGTCGCGACCAGCACCGCACGCGCGAGCGTGTGGAAGTGCACGTTGAAGCCGAGGATCGCCGGCGTCGACTCCGGGTCGAGCTCGAGCTCCTCGACGTCGAGCGCGTGCACGACGAAGAAGTAGCGGTGCTCGCGGTCCGGCGGTGCCGCTCCGATGAACTGGCGCAGCCGCATCTCGTTCGGCAGCGTCTGAGCGCCCGCGGGCAGCAGCTCGAATCCGGCCGCCCCGGCGCCGGTCGGCAGCTCGGTCGTGTCGGCCGGCAGGTTGTAGACCGCCCAGTGCCAGAAGCCCGAGCCGGTGGGCGCGTCCGGATCGAACACGGTCACCGCGAAGCTCTTGGTCTCGGCGGGCGCTCCCGACCAGCGCAGCTGCGGCGAGACGTCCTCGCCGCCCGAGCCCTCGCCGTAGTGGCGCGGGGCGAGCGCTGCGCCGTCGCTGATGTCGTCGCTCTCGAGGGTGAAGGTCGGCACCTCGCCGAGGCGGGCGTAGGGGTCGTAGTTCCAGTCGGACATCCGGTTCTCCGTTCGGGCGCGGCAGTCGCGCGCCTCCGACCAGCCTAGGAACCGACGGCCGCAGGTCGAGGGCTTGCGCCGCTCACGCCACGCCGCTCAGGAACCGAGGTAGCGCCCGGGCCGGTGGTTGAAGGCGAGCACCAGATTCAGCACCACGACGCCCGCGGCCGAGATCAGCACGTTGAGCGGCGGTACCACCAGCAGCGCCGCGACGACCACGCAGGCGTCGAGCGCCATCATCACGTAGCCCGCCCGCCAGCCCAGCCGCTCCTGGGCGAGGAGGGCCAGGATGCTGAAACCGCCCAGGCTCGAGCCGTGCCGGAACAGGATGAGCAGGCCGATCCCCGCGAGCACGTCGCCGGTGAGCACCCCGTAGACCGGATCGATCCGGATCGTGCCGAAGGCGAGCGGGTGCAGCCCGGCGAGCACCGACACCAGCACGATCGAGGACATCGTCCGGAGGGTGAACCGCCAGCCCTTCTTCCACAGCGAGAGCGCCAGGAACGGCAGGTTGACGACGATCAGGATCACACCGAACGGGATCGGCACGACGTAGCCCAGCAGAAGCGCGAGCCCCGCGGTCCCACCGGTCACCGCCTCGCTCGCGCGGAGCAGGAACAGGCCGAGCGAGACGACGAACGCACCGGTCACGAGGCCGAAGACGTCCTCGAAGCGGCTGTGCGGCACGGGGAGAGGGGCGTCGGTCACCGGGAGATGCTGTCACACCCGCGTTGCCGGAGCGTTTCGGCCGACCCGGCCCGGCCCTCGTAGGATGACCCGGTGCTGCCGAAGATCCTGCTGTTCTACCGCTTCGTGCCGCTCGCCGACCCCGAGTCCGTCCGGCTCTGGCAGCGCGAGCTCGCCGAGCACCTCGGCCTGCGCGGCCGGGTCCTGCTCTCGAAGGACGGTGTCAACGGCACCCTCGGCGGCGAGATGGATGCGCTCAAGCGCTGGGTCCGCCGCACCCGCGAGCACTCCGCCTTCCGCGGTCTCGAGGTGAAGTGGAGCGACGGCTCGGGCCTGGACGAGGAGGGTCGCAGCGTCGACTTCCCCGGGCTCTCGGTGAAGGTGCGCGAGGAGATCGTGTCGTTCGGAGCGCCCGAGGAGCTGCGGGTGGACGAGTCCGGCGTCGTCGGCACCGGCACTCGGCTCGCGCCCGACGAGGTCGACGCCCTGGTCGCCGAGCGCGACGACGTGGTCTTCTTCGACGGGCGCAACGCCTTCGAGGCCGAGATCGGCCGCTTCGACGGCGCCGTCGTGCCGGGAGTCGCGAGCACCCGGGAGTTCGTCGAGCAGCTCGACTCCGGCGCCTACGACCACCTCAAGGGCCGGCCGGTCGTCACCTACTGCACCGGCGGGATCCGCTGCGAGGTGCTCTCGAGCCTGATGCTCGCCCGCGGCTTCGGCGAGGTGTACCAGCTCGACGGCGGCATCGTCCGCTACCAGGAGGCCCGCCGCGACACGGGGCTCTGGCGCGGTGCGCTCTACGTCTTCGACGGGCGCGGCTCGCTGACCTTCTCCCCGGACGCCGAGGTGCTCGGCCGCTGCGCCGTCTGCGCGGCGCCGACCAGCCGGATGCGCAACTGCGCCGATCCCGCCTGCCGCGCCCAGCTCGTCGTCTGCGAGGGCTGCGGGAGCGCGGCCTGCGCGGCGCACCGCGGGGACGTCGCGGAGCGGGCTACGGTGCTCGGATGAGCATCGAAGCGCGCGGCCGCACCCTCGTCGACCTCCACACCGCCCCCGAGCTGCTGAGCGTGGTGAACGTCTGGGACGTGGTCTCGGCGACCACGATCACCGCCCTCCCCGAGACCCGGGCGCTCGCGACGGCGAGCCACTCGATCGCCGCGACCTTCGGCTACGAGGACGGCGAGCGGATCCCGCTCGACCTGCACCTGGGGATGATCGAGCGGATCGTCGCCGCGGTCGACGTGCCCGTCTCGGCCGATCTCGAGGCCGGCTACGGCGACGCGGGCGAGACGATCCGCCGCGCGATCGAGGTCGGCGTCGTCGGCGCGAACCTCGAGGACCAGGCGAAGCCGCTCGCCGAGGCGCTGCGCTCCGTCGAGAAGGCGGTCGCCGCCGCCGAGGAGGAGGCCGTGCCCTTCGCCCTCAACGCCCGCACCGACGTCTTCCTCCGCGCCGGCGACCGCGACCGCGGCGAGGTGCTCGCCGACGCGATCGAGCGCGGACGCGCCTACCTCGACGCGGGGGCGACCTGCTTCTTCGTCCCCGGCCTGCTCCAGGACGCGGAGCTCGAGGCCCTCGTGGCCGCGCTCGGCCGCCAGCGGGTCAGCGTGATCGGCGTCCCCGGCTCGCAATCGCCCGCGCGATTCGAGGAGCTCGGCCTCGCCCGCGTCTCCTACGGACCGTGGACGCAGCGCGTCGCGCTGACCGCCCTGCAGGACGCGGCGACCGCCCTCTACGCCGGCGGCGCGCTGCCCGAGGGCACCCGGCCGCTGAACTGACCCCGCCGCCCGGGCGCGTTCCGCGCGCTCGGGCGTAGCGTGGGCTCATGTTCCGAGCCGTCGTCGTCGAGCAGCACTCCTCCTCCGACACCGAGACCCCGAATCGCGCACGACTGACCGAGCGGGACGATCCCGACCGCTCGCACGGGGACGTGACCCTCGCCGTCGAGTACTCGAGCGTGAACTACAAGGACGCCCTCGCTCTCGCCGGCCGGCCGGGTGTGGTGCGCCGCACCCCGCTGATCGCGGGCATCGACGTCGTCGGCACGGTCGAGTACGCGGACGGCGCCGCAGCTGAGCGCTTCGACTCCGGCGACCGCGTGGTGCTCAACGGCGCCGGCCTCGGCGAGCGCTTCGACGGCGGCTTCACCGAGCGGGCCCGCGTCGACTCCGCGTCGCTGCTGCGCATCCCCGGCGCGATCTCCTCCGCCCGCGCCGGCGCGATCGGCACCGCCGGCTTCACCGCGATGCTCGCCGTCCTCGCCCTCGAGCGGCACGGCGTCCGCCCCGGCGACGGACCGGTGCTGGTCACCGGCGCCTCGGGCGGCGTGGGCTCCCTCGCCGTCGCGCTGCTCGCGAAGCTCGGCCACGAGGTGGTCGCCTCGACCGGGCGCGCGGACGAGCACGGCGAGCTGCTCCAGCGCCTGGGCGCGACGGAGGTCCTCGACCGGGCCGAGCTGTCCGAGAAGGGCAGGCCGCTGCAGTCCGAGCGCTGGGCAGGCGCGATCGACTCCGCCGGCTCGCACACCCTCGCCAACGCGCTCGCGCAGACCCGCTGGGGTGGGACCGTCGCCGCCTGCGGTCTCGCGCAGGGCGGCGACCTGCCCGCGACGGTGATGCCGTTCATCCTGCGCGGAGTGACGCTCGCGGGCATCAACTCGGTGGAGGCACCGAGGAAGCTCCGCGAGGAGGCCTGGCGCCGGCTGGCCCACGACCTCGACCTGGAGCTGCTCGACGGCCTGACCACGGCGGTGCCGCTCGCGGGCGCGATCGACGCCGCGGCCGACCTGCTGGAAGGGCGCGCGCACGGGCGCACGCTGGTCGACGTCCGGGGCTGACGCTCCGGAGCTCGGGTCGCGCGGCGGTCCGAGCTACTCGGCGGCCTCGGTCGCGCCACTGGGCTCGGCGGAGGCGTGACCCACGGAGGAGTCGGGGCGCGGCTTCGCGGCGGGCTTCTTCGCGGTCGGCTTCTTCGCTGCGGGCTTCTCGGGCGCAGGCGCCTCGGTGGCGGTCTTCTCAGCGACCGGCTTCTCGCGCGCCGACTTCTCGGGCGCCGGCTTCTTCGCGGGCGCCTTCTTCGCCGCGGGCTTCTTCGCGACGGTCTCCTTCTCGGCCGGCGTCTCCTCCGCAGGCGTCTCCTCCGCGAGCGTCTCCTCCGCGGGCGTCTGCTCGTCCCTGCGCTCCGCCTCCGCCTGCGCTGCAGCCAGGCGCTCGGCGGCCTGCTCGGCGACGGCCGGCACGACGACGAGGTCGTCCGTCTCGATGACGGGGATCGCCGAGGTCGCGGTCCCCAGCTGCAGCGCCGCGATCAGCTCCGGGGCGTGCTTCGTGCTGACGATCAGGCGCGAGTACTCCTCGTCGACGAGGTCGATCACCACCGCAGCGGCCGTCCGCTTGATCAGCAGGAAGTCCTTGCCGCCGTGGAACTTCCAGGTGCCGGCCGCGAGGGTCAGGGGCACCGCGGTCCCCGGCGCCCGGATCCCGCGCACCCAGATCCACGGATCCTCGGTGACGGTCGCCGAGCGGATGCTCGAGCGCTCGACGACGACGTCGCCGCGGTGCAGGGCGAGCACCCGTTCGGCGCGGGTCAGGCGGAGTTCGAGGCGGTCGGGGAGCACGGTCACGACGGGCATGCCCCTAGTCTGCCCCGCCCATCGCACTCGGCGCCCGGGGGTCGCGGTGGCAGCATGGAGGGATGGCCACGGATCCGGACGAGCGGCGACTCCTCGACGTGCGCCTCGCCGAGCGGCAGGCCGAGGCTCGGCGCGAGGCGGCCGCACTCGATGAGTCCCTCCGCGAGCTCCTCCTCGACCGCGCCGACGGCACCGCCGACGACGAGCACGATCCGGAGGGCACCCCGCTCTCGGCGGAGTGGTCGCGGATGGCCGGGGTGCGCGACGCTCTCGCGCGCACCGAGCGCGATCTCGCCGCCGCCCGCGCGCGCCTCGCCGCCGGCGACTACGGCGACTGCGCCCGCTGCGGCCGCCCGATCGGCGCCGCCCGCCTCGAGGCCCGCCCCACCGCCGACCTCTGCATCGACTGCGCCCGCGCCGCCGAGTCCCGCCGCCGCTGACGGCGGTTCCGCCCCCGCTGACGGCGGTTCCGCCCCCGCTGACGGCGGTTCCGCCCCCGCACCTGAAGGCCCCCACAGGCCAAGGCGTGCAGAAACCCGGGTGCTCCTGCGAGAGTTCACATGCGGTCGTACCCCCGATGGGTGGTCCCGCTCCCCCTCCCCCTTTCTCCCGCCTCTCGAAAGGCCTCCCTCCGCATGACCGAGACGTCGTCCGACCGCGTGACCGGCGCCCCGCCGGCCCCCGACCGCCGCGCCTGGCGCTCCCTCGTGGTCCTCCTGGCGGGCATGTTCATCGCCCTGCTCGACACCACCATCGTGAACGTCGCCCTGCCGACGATCCGCACCACCCTCGACGCCTCCGAGTCGACGCTCTCCTGGATCATCTCGGGCTACGCGCTCGCCTTCGGCCTCGCGCTGATCCCGGCCGGCCGCCTCGGCGACCGCTTCGGGCACAAGTGGGTCTTCGTCAGCGGCGTCGCGCTGTTCACCGTCGCGAGCTTCGCCTGCGGCCTGGCCGCCGACGACGTCCAACTCGTCATCGCGCGCGTCGTGCAGGGCCTCGCGGGCGGGATCTTCGTCCCGGCGGTCAACGCCTACATCCAGATCCTCTTCCGCGGCCCCGCCCGCGGCAAGGCGTTCGCGGTGATGGGCGCCGTCCTCGGCGTCTCGTCGGCGCTCGGCCCGATCATCGGCGGTCTGATCATCCAGGCCTTCGGCGACGAGAACGGCTGGCGCCTGGTCTTCTGGGTCAACCTGCCGATCGGCGTCGCGACGCTCATCGCCGCCGCGATGCTGCTGCCGACCCGCCGCGAGCTCCAGGACGGCGACCGCGCCCCGAGCGGCGGCGTCGACTGGCTCGGGCTGATCCTCGTCTCGGGCGGGCTCGTCGCGCTGCTCGTGCCGCTGATCCAGGGCGAGGACGAGGGCTGGCCGCTCTGGACCTTCCTCTCGATCGCCGGCGGCGTGATCCTCCTCGCCGCGTTCGGCGCCTGGGAGGTCGCGTACACCCGCCGCGGCCGCGCGCCGCTCGTCCCGCCGACCCTGTTCCGCCACCCCGCCTTCACCGGCGGCGTGATCCTGGCGCTGGTCTACTTCGCGGCCTTCACGAGCATCTTCTTCACCATCTCGCTGCTCTGGCAGTCCGGCCTCGGCCACACGGCGCTGGAGTCGGGCCTCGTCTCGATCCCCTTCGCGATCGGCAGCATCGTCAGCTCCTCGCAGAGCAACCGCCTCACCGCGAAGCTCGGCCGCAACGTCCTGGTGCTCGGCAGCGGACTGCTCGCCGTCGGCCTGATCTGGGTGTGGCTGGTGCTGCTGACCGCGACGCCCGACTCGATCACCAACTGGCAGCTGCTCGCGCCGCTGTTCATCGCGGGCATCGGCAACGGCTTCTTCATCGCGCCGAACGTGCAGTTCATCGTCTCGACGGTCGACCCGCAGGACGCGGGCGCGGCCAGTGGCGTGATCTCGGCGATCCAGCGGATCGGCTCGGCGGTCGGCATCGCCGCGATCGGCAGCATCCTCTTCGGCGGCCTGGTCATCACCGGCCCGGACACCGTCGCCTCGGGCTTCCTCGACGCCGCGGCCCCGGCGATGCTGGTCAGCGCGCTGATGGCGATCGCCGCCTTCGCGCTCGTCTTCGTGCTGCCGAAGTCGGTGTCACGCCGGGGCTGATCCCCGGCGCGACCGCCTACTCCTGCGGGCGCGCTGCCGCCGCGGCCTTCGCGGCGGCCGGCAGCGCGTCGACGATCCGGCCGATCGCCGCGTCGTCGTGCGCGGCCGAGACGAACCACGCCTCGAACACCGACGGCGGCAGCGAGACGCCCGCGTCGAGCATCGCGTGGAAGAAGGCCGGGTAGCGGTACGACTCCTGCGCCTGGACCTGGGCGTAGTCGCGCACCGGTCCACCGATGTCGGTGAACATGAAGCTGAAGAGGCTGCCCGCGCTCTGCACCGTGTGCACGACGCCCTCGGCCGAGAGCGCCGCCGAGACCTCGCGCTGCAGCGTCACGGCGGTGCGGTCGAGCGAGGCGTAGACGGCGTCGTCGGCGAGCTGCAGGGTGCGGATGCCGGCGGCCACGGCGACCGGGTTCCCGGAGAGCGTGCCCGCCTGGTACACCGGCCCGAGCGGGGCCAGGTGGTCCATCACGTCCGCGCGGCCGCCGAGCGCCGCGACCGGCATCCCGCCGCCGATGACCTTGCCGAAGGTGTAGAGGTCGGCGACGTAGGGCGCCTCGGCACCATCCGCACCGGCGCCCGCGTTCTCCAGCCCCCACCAGCCGCCGGCGCTCACGCGGAAGCCGGTGAGCACCTCGTCCATGATCAGCAGCGAGCCGTTGGCGTGCACGAGCTCGGCCAGTGCCGCGTTGAAGCCCGGCGCGGGCGGGACGACGCCCATGTTCGCGGCGGCCGCCTCGGTGATCACCGCGGCGATCTCGGAGCCGCGCTCGGCGAGGACCGCGCGCACCGCGTCGAGGTCGTTGTAGGGCAGCACGATCGTCTGCGCGGCGGTGGCCGCGGTGACGCCGGCCGACGCGGGCAGGGCGAGCGTCGCGAGGCCGGAGCCGGCGTCGGCGAGCAGGCCGTCGGAGTGGCCGTGGTAGTGGCCGGAGAACTTGATCAGCAGGTCGCGGCCGGTGACCCCGCGGGCCAGGCGGATCGCGGTCATCGTCGCCTCGGTGCCGGTGGAGACCAGGCGCAGCTTCTCGATCGGCGACACTCCGCCGGCCGTGATCCGCGCCTCCACCAGCTCGGCGAGCTCGGTCTCGGCCGGGGTCGACGCGCCGAAGGAGAGCCCGCGAGCCGCCGCCTCCTGCACGGCGGCGACGACCTCGGGGTGCGCGTGGCCGAGGACGGCCGGACCCCAGGAGCAGACCAGGTCGACGTACTCGCGGCCGTCGGCGTCGGTGATGTACGGGCCGGTCGCCGACACCATGAACCTCGGGGTCCCGCCGACCGAGCGGAAGGCGCGGACCGGCGAGTTCACGCCGCCGGGGATCGCGTGCCGGGCACGCTCGTACAGGGTGTCGTTCGCGGTGGGAGTCACCCGACCACGATACGGCGCGGACCCTTCACGGAGGATGTGCCTACTTCAGCAGATCGTTCGCCAGCTCGACGGCCCAGTAGGTGAGCACGGCGTCGGCGCCGGCGCGGACGATGCCGGTGACCGACTCCACGATCGCGGCCTCGCGGTCGATCCAGCCGTTCGCGGCGGCGGCCTCGATCATCGCGTACTCGCCGGACACCTGGTACGCCCAGACCGGCACGTCGGAGATCGCGGCGACGTCCGAGAGCACGTCGAGGTAGGACATCGCCGGCTTCACCATCACGACGTCCGCGCCCTCGGCGAGGTCGAGCGTCGCCTCGCGCAGCCCCTCGCGGCGGTTCGCCGGGTCCTGCTGGTAGGTGCGGCGGTCGCCCTCGAGCGTCGACTGCACGGCCTCGCGGAAGGGGCCGTAGAAGCTGGAGGCGTACTTCGCGGAGTAGGCGAGGATCGCCGTGTCGAGGTGGCCGGCGCCGTCGAGGGCCGCGCGGATCGCGCGGACCTGGCCGTCCATCATCCCGGAGAGCCCGAGCAGGTGCGAGCCGGCCTCGGCCTGCGCGAGCGCCATCTGCTCGTAGCGGAGCAGCGTCGCGTCGTTGTCGACCCGGCCGTGCGCGTCGAGGACGCCGCAGTGCCCGTGGTCGGTGAACTCGTCGAGGCAGAGATCGGTCTGCACGACGAGCGCGTCGCCGACCTCCTCGACGACGACCCGCGTGGCGGCGTTGAGCACGCCGTCGGGGTCGGTCGCTCCGGAGCCCACCGCGTCGCGGGTGGTCGGCACGCCGAACAGCATGACGCCGCCGAGCCCCGCCTCGGCCGCCTCGGTCACCGCGCGGCGGACGCTGTCCAGCGAGTGGTGCGACACCCCCGGCATCGAGCCGATCGGCTGAGGCTCCGTGATCCCCTCGGCGACGAAGAGCGGGAGGACGAGCTGGGCGGGGTGGACGCGCGTCTCCCGCACGAGCCGGCGGAGGGCCGGGGTCGTGCGGAGGCGCCGCGGGCGGATCGCGGTCATGCCTCCAGCCTAAGCCGGGCTCGCGTCGCGCCCCCTGACCGCAGAACATCAGCTGACAGTCCATCTCGACCGCCATCGCCGGTGACCGTGGTGCACAGCTGATGGTGAGTCCTCACCAAGCGCCCCGCTTGCCGGTCTGTCCCCTGAATCGACTCCGCTGAGCCCCGCACCAGGTCGGCAGCCGCGAGATTTCAGCGCGTGCATTCTCTCCTCTCCTCGCGGCCGGCGGCGGCTTCGCTCCGGCACGCGCCCTCGTCGACGCGGGCATCAACCGCTCGACCCTCGATCGTGCTCTCGACGATGGAACCGTCGTCCGGGTGCGTCGCGGCTGGTACGCCCTCGCCGGAGCGTCGCCCATCGAGGTCGCAGCGATCAGAGCAGGCGGAGTGCTGACCTGCGTGTCCCTCCTCCGTCATCTCGGCGTCTGGACGTCCGAGCGACCGGTCCTCCACGTGGCGCTGGGCGACTCGTCCGTTCACGACTCCCGGCCCGGAGTCGTCGGGCACTGGCGTCGCTGGCCGGGCCAGGGCCGCCGGTCCTTCGCGCGAGACGGGATCGGCGCCGCGATTCTGCATCTCGTGACCTGCGTGAGCGAGGTGGACGCGATCGCCTCGATCGACTCCGCCCTCGACATCGGGCTCCTGGGCGTCGACGACGTGCAGGCACTCCGCACCGTCGCTCCCGCCGGAAAGCGCTCGGTCTTCGACCGCGTCGACGGACGCAGTCAGTCCGGACTCGAGAGCAAGACCCGCGTCTGCATGCGCGCACTCGGCGTGCAGTTCCGTCCCCAGGTGCACATCCCCCGTGTCGGCCGAGTGAGCGGGATCGTCGGCGAGCGGATGGTCGTCGAAAGCGACGGCTACCGCTACCACTCGAGCGCAGAGCAGTTTTACAAGGACCGGCGGCGCGACCTCGAACTCGCCCGCCAGGAGTACCTCTGCATCCGGCTCGACAACCACCAGATCATGGACGATCGGCCGCGGACAGAGGAAGTCCTGCTGACGCTCATCCGAAGACAGAAGCACCTCTGGACGCCGGCACAGCGCCGCCGCAGGAACATCAGCTGAAAGGCCGTCTCATCGCCCGTGGGCGATGAGATCGACTCCTGGCTGATGTTGTGCGCGAAGAGCGTCGGTCAGCGGGGCGCGCGCTCCGCGGCGACGCCGGCGACGGCCTCGATCAGGGAGGAGGCCGAGCGCTCGTCGGCGACGACGTCGACGCGCAGGCCGAAGGCGCGCGCGTCCTTGGCGGTCTGCGGGCCGATGGCGGCGACCAGCGTCGACTCGGGCACCGGGCCGAGCTGCTTCTGCACCTGCTCGGCCACGCTCCCGGAGGTGATCAGAATGGCGTGGACGGCGCCGCTCGCGACATCGGCGACGACGCGGTCCTCGACCTGCACGCCGACGGTGCGGTAGGCGACCACCGAGCGGACGTCGTGGCCGATGCGCTTCAGGCCCTCGGTCAGCAGCGGCTTCGCGATCTCGGAGCGCAGCGTGAGCACCCGGAGCGGGTGCTGCCCGCCGGTCGCCTGCTCCCACTCGGCGAGCAGGCCCTTCGCCGAGTTGTCCTCGGACGGGACGAGATCGACGGAGTAGCCGGCCGCCACGAGTGCCGCGGCCGTGGTCTCGCCGACGGCGGCGACCTTCGTCCCCGCCGGCACGGTCGTGCGCAGCAGGGACAGCACGTCGACCGTGGTCGCGCTGGTCACCGTCATCCAGTCGAAGGCGCCGGCCTCGAGGTCGGCCAGGGCCTGCTCGAGCGCCGGGAAGTCGTCGGTCGGCGCGAAGTTGATCATGGGCGCGACGACGGGCGACGCTCCCTTCGCGCGCAGGGCACCGGCGACGCCGTCGCCCCACGGACCTCCGCGGGGGACGAGGACACGCCAGCCCTGCAACGGCTTCTCCCACTGGGAGTAGGCGGCGGGCACGATCACGAAGAGGCTCCCAGAGGTGCGAGTTGGGCGGCACCCGCACCGAGAAGCGCGTCAGCGAGCAGAGAGCCGCAACGGAACGCGGCTTCGACGACGGGCAGTTCGCGACCACCATACTGCGAAACCGCCAGGTGTCGAGGTCCGTCGACCGAACCGTTATCGATCGGCTCCGCCACCTCCCGAGAGAGGGACGCAGAGCCGTCGACCGCGAAGACGACGCCGCGCGTCACCACACGGCCGGCCTCGACCGTCGCGCTCGCGCCGATCGGCGCCGCGCAGCCCGCCTCGAGCACGGCCAGCAGCGCCCGCTCGGCGGTGATCGCCGCCCGGGTGGGGGCGTGCTCGACGGCCGCGAGGGCCGCGCGCAGATCGTCGGACGGCTCCTCGTCCCGGACCTCGATCGCCAGCGCACCCTGACCGGGCGCGTGCGGCGAGACGCTGAAGTCGAGCACCTCGGTGACCGCGTCGGTGCGCCCGAGGCGCCGCAGCCCCGACAGGGCGAGCACGATCGCGTCCAGCGGCGACGAGCTCCCGTCGGCCACCCGGCCGAGCCGGGTGTCGATGTTCCCGCGGATGTCGACGATCTCGAGGTCGGGGCGCGCTGCGAGCAGCGCCGCGCGACGCCGCGGTGAGCCGGTGCCGACCCGCGCACCGCGGGGCAGCGTCGCGAGCGTCGCGCCGTCGCGGGCGCAGAGCGCGTCGCGCGGATCCTCCCGCTCGGGCACCGCGCCGAGGACGAGGCCCTCGACCGGCGCCGTCGGCAGGTCCTTCAGCGAGTGCACGATCGCGTCGCAGCGCCCGGCCAGCAGCGCGTCGCGCAGCGCGCTCACGAAGACCCCGGTGCCGCCGAGCGAGGCGAGCGAGCCGCGCATCCGGTCGCCGTCGGACTCGATGCGCACCAGCTCGACGGGCACGCCGGCGGCCTGTGCCATCCGATCGGCGGTCATCCGGGTCTGCGCCACCGCGAGCGCACTCGCGCGGGTGCCGACTCGGATGCTCACGGGGCGATGCTCCCCGTCACAGGGCGACCCCGCCCGTCACGGCGCGATCCCCGCCAGCGCCGGCTTGAAGCCCGCGCGCACGTTCTCGCAGCAGCCGGGACGGCAGACGTCGTACCAGGGGCCGAGCGCCGTCATCGACGGACGGTCCTCCACGGGCGTGCCGTTGACCCGCTCCATCACCAGGTCGACGAGACCGGAGACGTAGACCGGGTCGGTGCCCGGCGTCGCCACGCGGACGGCGACGAGGCCGTGCTCCTCCGAGGTCTCGAGCGCCTCGTTGTCGAGGTCCCACATGACCTCCATGTGGTCCGAGACGAAGCCGAGCGGAACGATCACCAGCGCCTTGCGGCCCTTGGCGGGCAGCTCGGCGATCGCGTCGTTGATGTCGGGCTCGAGCCACGGCTGGGTGGGCGGGCCGGAGCGCGACTGGTAGACGAGCTGCCACGGCACGTCCTCCGCGCCGGCCGCCGCCATCACGACCTCCGCGACCGCGAGGTGCTGCGCCTCGTAGGCGCCGCCGTCGCCGAAGTGGTGGACGTCGACGACCGTGCCGTCCTCGTGCCGCTCGTGCGGGCCGCTGCGCGCGGCGTCGGTGGAGGGGATCGAGTGCGTCGCAAAGAGCACCTCGACCTCGGTCGCCACGTCCAGCCCGGGCAGGCGCGAGCGCAGCTCGTCGAGCCCGTCGTGGACGGCCTTCACGAACGGCATGACGAAGCCGGGGTGGTCGAAGAACTGGCGGACCTTGTCGATCCGCAGCTCGCCCTCGAGGCCGGTCGCGTCGAGCGCGGCCGCGAAGTCCTCGCGGTACTGCCGGCAGGAGGAGAAGGAGGAGTAGGCGCTGGTGGCGATGGCGATCAGGTTCGAGAAGCCGCGCTCCTTCGCCTCCGTCACCGCCTCGCTCATGTACGGCGCCCAGTTGCGGTTGCCCCAGAGCACCGGCAGGTCGATGCCGCGGTTCGCGAGCTCGGCCTCGAGGGCGGCCTTGAGCGCGCGGTTCTGCGCGTTGATCGGGCTGACGCCGCCGAAGTGGCGGTAGTGGTGGGCGACCTCCTCGAGGCGCTCCTCCGGGATGCCGCGGCCGCGGGTGACGTTGCGCAGGAACGGGATGACGTCGTCCTGGCCCTCGGGGCCGCCGAAGCCGGCGAGCAGGATCGCGTCGTAGGCGACCGGCTCGGTGACGTGCTCGGGGCCCGACGCCGCGGCCGGCGTGGCACCGCGGACGAGGACGCCCTCGGCGACCTCGGGGACGGGTTCGGCGAAGTCGCGCGCCTCGGGGGCGGGGACGGTGCTGCTCATCGGAGGACCTCGGCGATCTGGTCGGCCTCGATGCGCCGACCGGTGTAGAAGGGGACTTCCTCGCGCACGTGGCGGCGGGCCTCGGTGGCTCGCAGATCGCGCATGAGGTCGACCAGGTTGACCAGCTCCTCGTCCTCGAGCGCGAGGATCCACTCGTAGTCGCCGAGCGAGAACGAGGCCACCGTGTTGGTCAGGACGGAGCGGAAGCGCGAGCCCTGACGGCCGTGCTGGGCGAGCATCGTGCGGCGCTCCTCCTCGGGGAGGATGTACCACTCGTAGGAGCGGACGAACGGGTAGACCGTCAGCCAGCGGGCGGGCGCCTTTCCGCGCATGTAGGCGGGGAGGTGGTTCGCGCTGAACTCGGCGTCGCGGTGCACGCCCATCGCGTTCCAGGTGGGCAGCAGCGCGCAGAGCAGCTCGGTGCGGCGGAGATCCCGGTAGGCGCGCTGCAGCTCCTCGGGCGCGGCTCCGGTCAGCCAGAGCATGATGTCGGCGTCGGCTCGCAGGGCCGAGACGTCGTAGGTGCCGCGCACCGTGACGCCCTCGCCCGCGAGCCGCGCGACGGTGTCCTCGTAGCCGGCGGCCGCCTGGGCGGCCTCGTCGGCGGAGAGGGTGAACGGACGTGAGGGATCCCTGCGGAGAACCGCCCAGAGCGTGTATCCCAGGGCCTGATCGGAGTGATCCTGATCGGCGGGGGGCTGCGGCGCCGGAGCGGCGCTCGTGTCGGGGGCGGACTGAACGGGACCCGCCGTGTCGGCGGTCTGATCGGTCATTGATCCATCATCCCTCCGCTCGTGCGGATGCACAAAAGCGGGAGGAGCTCTGGCGCCGAGGGGTCCGGAGCGCTAGCGATCCGGACCCCTCGGCGCAGGAGGTGAGGCGGGTGGGGTCAGTCCTCGACGACGGCGCGGACGATGCCCCAGACGACGAGGCCGACCGCGGCGGCAGCACCGGCGGCCCCGGCGATCAGCGCCTCGGGGTGGTGCTTGCGCACGACGGAGACCTTGCGCTCGAGCGTCCGCTGGACGTTCCGCACCTTGCGCGGGACGTTCACCTTGTACTCGATGGCGTCGAGCGTCGCGGCGAGCTCGGTGCGCGCGCGCTCGATGTCCGCCTTCAGCTGGCTCGGCTGGAGCTCCGCCGGGTCGACGAAGCGGGGCGTGGTGCTGGATACAGCGCGATCAGTTGTCATAGCTGCCGACTCCCTTGAACGCCTGGACGTCCTTCTTGATGCTCTCGATCGAGTCCTGCGGAACGGGCGGGACGGCCTTCTTGATCGACTTGACGCCGACCAGGATCAGCACGACCGCCACGAGCAGGAAGAACACGGTCACGATCAGCGCCGACAGCCAGGCGGGGAGCCAGGAGGCGATGCCGATGATCGCGAAGGTGACGAGGGTCGCCCACGCGGTGAGGAGGAAGAAGGCCGCGACCGCGAACAGCGCGACCGCGAGTCCGGCGCTCTTCGCCTTCCCGGACAGCTCGTTCTTGAGGGACGCGATCTCGGCCTTGACGAGCTCGATCACGAGACCGGGGAGGTCGCTGACCAGCTCGCCCAGCGATCGGGCGTTCTTCGGATTGCGTTCGTTCACCACGGGGGCTCCTCGGAGGGTGGTCGTGCCGGGCCTCGGCCGAACGGACGGCCCGGAGGGATGAGGACTACGCCTTGCTGGTGGAGGACGACGACGTCGATCCTCCGGAGCCGGCCGCGGCGGCGGCCTCGTCGACCTTCGACGCGGCCGAGCGGGCCGCGGCGGTCGCCTCGGCCGAGGAGGCGCCCTGGGCCTTCTTGCCGCCGGAGACCGCCTTCACCACGACGGTGCGGACGAGCTCGTAGGCCTTGTCCGAGACGGTGCTGAGCTGCGTCTTGGCGGCTCCGCCGACGGCGCCCGCGACGTCCTGCACGGGCTGCGTCTGCCAGAACTTGTTCGCCGCCGAGGCGATCTGCTCGTACCGCTTCCGACCGGCACGCGCTCCCAGCACGTAGCCGGCTGCGGCTCCTGCCACGAAAAGAATCTTGCCCTTCACGCCTACTCCTCGTCCTGGGCCGCTCTCGCGGCTCGTTCACGCGGTCGATGACCACTCGTGTCGGGGCACGCCGCAGTCATGCGGGAGCCTCCGACCCAGAGTAGCCGTCGCCGTCATATTCTTCGCGCGGTATGCCGACGCCTTGACGCACCAGTCGGCGGCGGATAAGAGCGGCGGTCTCGGCGGCGTGCGGGAGCACCGAGGCCAGCCCGGTCCCCGCGAGCCAGGTGCCGGTGACGGCGATCCCGGCGACCGGGGCGAGCGCCGCGCGGAAGGCCTCCAGGTGCGCGCGGCGGCCGAGCGCCGCGGCCGGGCGGACGTTCGCCCAGCGCACCCGGGCCGAGTCGACGAGGGTCGCCGGGTCGAGCTCGATCCCCAGCAGGATCGACGCGTCGCGCAGGGCGGTCGCGGCCGCCTCGGCGTCGCTCGCGCCCTCCAGCGGCGGATGCTCGCCCGGGCGCCCGTAGGAGAGGCGGAGGACGTGCCGACCCGCGGGCAGGCCGGCCGCCAGCCAGGCCCACTTCGCGGTGGCGTGGGTGATCGCCTTCGCCGTGACGTCCCGGGCGGTCGGCGCGACGAGCACGCCGGAGCCGCGCGGGGCGGCGTCCAGGCGGGCGTCGTCGACGACGAGGGTGACCAGCTCGACGGAGTCGTGCAGCACCTCGGCCGCCTCGTCGCGCACGGCGGGGACGATCCCGGCGAGCAGCTCGCGCGCGTCGCGCTCCGGCGTCGCAACGATTACCGCGCGGGCGCTGAGCACCGCGCCGTCGCCGAGGGTGAGCAGGAACGGCTCGCCGTCGCCCTCGAGCCGGGTCACGCCGGTCCGCACCCGGATCTCGCCGGAGAGGTAGTCGATCCGCTCGACGAGCGCGGCGACCAGCCGGTGCATCCCGCCGTCGATCCCGCGGACGGCCACGCCGGCCGGGAGGTTCGCGCGCAGGGCGGCGACCGCGCCGGCGAGCGAGCCCGCCCGGGTGATCGCCCCGTTCAGCCCGGGGGCCGCCGCGTCGACGTCGATGTCCTCGGGGCGGCTGGAGTAGACGCCGGAGACGACGGGCGCCACGAGATCGTCCAGGACCCGCTGCCCCATCCGGGTGCGCACCAGCTCGGCGAGGGAGTGGGCCCGGCCGATCCGCAGCACCGGCATCACGGCGTCGAGCCAGGCGCGCGCGGCGCCGCGGCGGCCGATCGCGCGGACGACGTCGGGTGCGAGCGGGGTGCCGGGGATGCCGAGGATCCCGGCGCGCGGCGAGGGGACGGAGCGCCCGCCCGCGAGGTGCAGCCAGGATCCGCCGGTCCGCGGCTCGACGATCGACTCGGCGAGCGGCCGGCCGTCGAGGGTGAGCGCGGCGAGCGCCTTCTCGACGTGACCGCCGCGGGTGGCGAAGCTCTCGGCGCCGGCGTCGAGGACGGCTCCGGCGATCTCGAGCGGGGCGACCGAGCCGCCGACCGCGTCGCCCGCCTCGAGCACCACCACGCGCAGGCCGATCCGCAGGCACTCGGCGGCGGCGGCGAGCCCCGCCACTCCCCCGCCGACGACCGCGACGTCGTAGTCGGCGCCGGCCCCGGTGCCGTGCCCCTCGGTGCTGTTCCCCTCCGTCATGGCCGCCAGGCGTGCACGTGCGCGACCAGGCGCGTCAGCACGTCGGGGTCGGTCTCGGGCGGCACGCCGTGGCCGAGGTTGAGCACGTGCGCGGGCGCGCTGGTGCCGCGGCGGAGGACGTCGTCGACGTGCCCGGCCAGCACCTCCCACGGGGCGGAGAGCAGCGCCGGGTCGACGTTGCCCTGCACCGGGACGAAGCCGCCGAGCCGGTGGTTCGCCTCGTCGAGCGGGATCCGGTAGTCGACGCCGACGACGTCCGCGCCGATCCCGTGCATCGCGCCGAGCAGCTCGCCGGTGCCGACACCGAAGTGCACGATCGGCACGTTCCGGCGGATCTCGCCGTGGTCGTAGGCCAGGTCGCGCACGTGGGTCAGCGCCCGCGAGGAGGCGGGAGCCACGTGCGCCGTGTAGTCGGCGAGGGACAGCGCGCCGGCCCAGGAGTCGAAGAGCTGCGCGGCGCTCGCCCCGGCCAGCACCTGCGCGCGGAGGAAGCGGCCGGTGACCTCGGCGGTCCACTCCATCAGCCGGGCCCAGGCCTCCGGGTCGGCGTGCATCAGGGTGCGGGCGCGGATGTGGTCCTTGGACGGCCCGCCCTCCACGAGGTAGGCCGCGAGGGTGAAGGGGGCGCCGGCGAAGCCGATCAGCGGCGTCCCGCCCTCGCCGATCTCCCGCAGACCCTCGACCGTGCGGCGGACGCCCTCGCGGATCGGCTCGAGCGTCTCGTCGAGCAGGGCCGGATCGAGCGCGACCAGCTCGTCGACGTCCGCGGCGGTGCGCACCGCCTTCTCGAGAACGGGTCCGCGCCCGGGGACGATGTCGACCGCCACGCCCGCGAGGCGCAGCGGGATGACGATGTCGCTGAAGAAGATCGCCGCGTCCACGCCGTGACGGCGGATCGGCTGCAGGGTGATCTCGCTCGCGAGCGCCGGGTCGAGGCAGGCGTCGAGCATCTGGGTGTCGGTGCGCAGCGCCCGGTACTCGGGCAGGCTGCGACCGGCCTGGCGCATGAACCAGACGGGCGTCGACTCCGGTCGATCGGAGCGGTAGGCCCGCAGGAGGGAGGAGTCGGCCGTGCGCCCGGAGGCGAGCGGGTGCAGCGGATCGAGCAGGCCGGCGATGGGGGAGGTCACCGCGGCATTATTCCAGGCCCCGCTGATCCGGGAGCATTCGTGCAGTCTTCCCCAGGACCGCGGCCGACCCCCGGACGCCCCGGGTAGACTGCCCTGGTGCTTCTGTGTCTGACGGCGTCGCACAAGAACGCCAGCTTCGATCTCCTCGAGAAGCTCTCCGTCGACTCCTCCGCCGTCGCGTCGGCGCTCTCGGACGGCATCGACTTCGTCTCGGGTGCCGTGGTCGTCGCCACCTGCAACCGCTTCGAGGCCTACCTCGACATCGACGAGCCGCTCACCGCCGCGCAGGCCGTGACCGTCGAGGCCGCCACCGCCGCGGTGAGCGCCGCGACCGGCGTCGAGCAGGAGGAGCTGCGCAGCTCGGTCACCGTCGTCTCGGGCGACCGCGTCGCCGAGCACCTCTTCGCCGTCTCCAGCGGGCTCGAGTCCGTCGTCGTCGGCGAGGGCGAGATCGCCGGCCAGGTCCGTCGCTCGCTCGAGGAGGCCCGCCGCCTCGGCACCACCTCCTCCGAGCTCGAGCGCCTCTTCCAGCGCGCCTCGCAGACCTCGCGCGGGATCAAGAACCGCACCGGCCTCGGCAGCGCCGGCCGCTCGATCGTGCGCCTCGCCCTCGACCTCGCCTCCAGCCGCATCACCGACTGGCGCGCCGCCCGGGTGCTGCTGATCGGCACCGGCAGCTACGCCCGCGCGACCGTCGCCGCGCTGCGGGACCGCGGCGTGCTCGAGATCGCCGTCCACTCCCCCTCCGGCCGCGCCGAGGGCTTCGCGACCCGCCGCGCGCTGCGCCCGATCGACGGCGCCGAGCTGGCGACCGAGGCCGTCGCCGCCGACGTCGTCATCACCTGCACCACCACTCAGGAGCCCGTCCTCGACGCGGCGATCCTCGCGGAGGGACGCCTGCGCGGCTTCTCCCGCGAGCGCCAGCTGATCATCGACCTCGGCCTCCCCCGCAACGTCGCCGCCGACGTCACCACCGTGACCGGCGTCGAGCTGCTCGACCTCGAGACGATCAGCCTGCACGCCCCGCTCGACGTGCTCGACGCGTCGACCCAGGCGCGCGCCCTGGTCGACAAGGCCGTCCGCAAGTTCTCCGACGTCGCCGACGAGAAGAGCCTCACCCCCGCCGTGGTCGCCCTCCGCGCCCACGTCTTCGACGCGCTCGACGCCGAGATCGAGCGCGCCCGCTCCCGCGGCGACGAGGACGGCCGCACCGAGCAGGCGCTGCGGCACCTGGCCGGCGTGCTGCTGCACACCCCGAGCGTCCGCGCCCGGGACTATGCCCGCGCCGGCGAGCAGGAGGCGTACCTCACCGGCCTCGAGGCGCTGTTCGGCATCGAGGTGCCGGCCGAGCGCACCGCCGCCCGCCCGCTCGAGGCCGGCGGCGCGTCCGCGGCCTCGGCGTGACGCCGCTCCGGCTCCCGTACGAGGCGGAGCCGATCGAGACGGAGCGGCTGCTGCTGCGTCCGCTCTCGCTCGACGACGCCGAGGACCACGCCCGCTACCAGGGCGACCCGGAGGCCGTCCGCTATCTGCGCTGGCCGGTGCGGACCCCCGAGGAGTCGCGCGCGCACCTGGCCGTCCGGCTGCCGTCGGACCGGCTCGCGGCCGACGGCGACGTCGTCGTGCTCGCGATCGTGCCGCGCTCCGGGCCGCTCGCCGGCCGGGTCGTCGGGGATCTCACGCTGATCGCGACCTCGACGGAGCAGGCCGGCGTCGAGATCGGCTGGGTCCTGCACCCGGAGGCGCAGGGGCAGGGCTTCGCGACGGAGGCCGCCCGCGCCCTGATCGAGCTGTCGTTCGACCGGCTCGGCGCCCACCGGATCGTCGCACAGCTCGACGCGCGCAACACCGCCTCCGCCCGCCTCTGCGAGCGACTCGGCCTGCGCCTCGAGGCGCACCACCTCGACGACGAGTTCTGCAAGGGCGAGTGGACCTCGACCCTCGTCTACGCCCTCCTCGCCCGCGAGCGCTGACGCCCTCCGCGAGATGCCACTTGTGCACGCGACACGCCGTGGAAGGCGTGCACAAGTGGCCTCTCGCGAGAAGGGTCAGGCGCCGCGCAGGCCCGTGAAGAGGTGGGTCTCCAGCTGGTCGAGCGGGATGCGCTCCTGCTTCATGGTGTCGCGGTCGCGCACGGTCACCGCGTTGTCCTCGAGCGAGTCGAAGTCGATGGTCACGCAGTAGGGCGTGCCGATCTCGTCCTGGCGGCGGTAGCGTCGGCCGATCGCGCCGGAGTCGTCGAAGTCGACGTTCCAGAGCGCGCGGAGCCGGTCGGCGACCTCGCGGGCGAGCGGCGAGAGGGCCTCGTTGCGCGAGAGCGGCAGCACGGCGACCTTCACCGGCGCGAGACGCGGGTCGAGGTGCAGCACGGTGCGCGTCTCGACCTTGCCCTTCGCGTTCGGCGGCAGCTCCTGCTCCTCGTAGGCGTCGACGAGGAACGCCATCAGCGCGCGGGTCAGGCCGAAGGACGGCTCGATCACGAACGGCACGAAGCGCTCGTTCCTCGTCTGGTCGAAGAAGGAGAGGTCCTTGCCGGAGTGCTCCATGTGCGTCTTGAGGTCGAAGTCGGTGCGGTTCGCGACCCCCATCAGCTCGCCCCACTCGCCCGACGCGAAGCTGAAGCGGTACTCGATGTCGACGGTGCGCTTGGAGTAGTGGGAGAGCTTGTCCTTCGGGTGCTCGAACTGGCGGATGTTCTCGGGCGAGATCCCGAGGTCGACGAACCAGTCCCAGGCCAGCTGCATCCAGGTCTCCTGCCACTCCTCGTCCGTGCCGGGCTCGACGAAGAACTCGAGCTCCATCTGCTCGAACTCGCGGGTGCGGAAGATGAAGTTGCCGGGGGTGATCTCGTTGCGGAACGCCTTGCCGATCTGGCCGATGCCGAACGGCGGCTTCTTCCGCGCGCTCTGCAGCACGTTGGCGAAGTTGGTGAAGATGCCCTGCGCGGTCTCGGGGCGGAGGTAGTGCAGCCCCGACTCGTCGTCGACGACGCCGAGGTAGGTCTTCATCAGCCCGGAGAACTGCTTGATCTCGGTCCACTGGCCGATCTTGTCGGGGTGCTCCGGGTCCGGGATGTCGGCGAGGCCGTTCTCGGGGGCGTGCCCGTTGACCTCCTCGTACTTCTCGAAGAGGTGGTCGGCGCGGTAGCGCTTGTGGGTGATCAGCGACTCGGTCAGCGGGTCGGAGAAGACCCCGACGTGACCGGAGGCGCTCCAGATCGCGGTCGGCAGGATCACGGCCGAGTCGAGGCCGACGACGTCGCCGCGGCCCTGCACGAACGCCTTCCACCACTGGCGCTTGATGTTCTCCTTGAGCTCGACACCGAGGGGGCCGTAGTCCCAGGCGGAGCGGGTGCCCCCGTAGATCTCGCCGGAGGGGAAGACGAACCCCCGGTGCTGGGCGAGGGTGACGACCTTGTCGAGGGTGGTGGGTTCTGCCACGGGGAGCTCCTAGCTGTTCGGGCGCACGGGGCCCTGGCGCGCGCCGGCTGCGCGCGTCCTTCTGGTGTGCGTCCATGGTAGCCGCGGGCCCGGCGGCCGACCGCGGCGGGGTCCGTCCGCGGGCATGATGGCGGGATGAGCAGCCTCCCTCCCCTCGTCGTCTCCGCGGTCGCCGTCCTGCGCGAGCGCCGCGTGCTGATGGTGACGGCCCGCGGACGCGACGTCGTCTACCTCCCGGGCGGCAAGGTCGACCCGGGCGAGACGAGCGCCGAGGCGGCGGCGCGCGAGACGGAGGAGGAGCTCGGCACCGCGCCCACGGCCCTGCGCGAGCTCTTCACCGTCCGCACCCAGGCGCACGGCGAGCCGGAGGGGCGGGAGGTGCACATGACCGTCTTCGCCGCGGAGCTCGCCGGCGAGCCGCGCGCGAGCGGCGAGATCGACGCGCTGCACTGGATCACCGGCGCCGACGCGCACCGCTGCCCGCCCGCCGGGGTCGACACGCTCGCGCGGCTGCGCGCCCTGGACCTCATCGACTGAGCGGGGCCTCCTCGACTGAGCGGAGCGGCGTCGGCCGACGACGCTGGCGAGCGGCCCTCGCGCAGGCGGCTAGCCTCGTGGCGTGGAGACGAGACGACGCGCCAGAGACCATCCGACCGGAGGCGACGTTCCGCGCCTGGAAGCGGTCCGGCTGGAGGCGGCTGTGCCGATCCTGAGGATCTTCTCCGTCGCGAAGGCGGGCGAGTTCTACGTCGACTACCTCGGCTTCACCGTCGATTGGGAGCACCGCGCCTCGCGCGACGCACCGCTCTACCTGCAGGTCTCGAGGTCCGGTCTGCGGCTGCACTTGAGCGAGCACCACCGCGACGGGAGTCCCGGAGCGGCGGTGCACGTGGCCCTGCGCGGGGTGCGCGAGCTGCACGCCGAGCTCGACTCGAAGGAGTACCCGTACCTGAATCCGCGGATCACCCGGTCGCCGTTCGGCTTCGCGCTCGATCTGATCGATCCGTTCGGCAACCAGATCCGCTTCGCCGAGGCCGCGCCGGACACCGCTAACGCCTGAGAGTCCGCTGGTCAACCGTTCACCGCCTGTCCACCGCTTTCCGATTCGAGTCCCCTAGCGTGGCCGGGATGGTGACTCGGGGGACGACACGACGACCGAACGAGGTCCGGACGCAGGGCATCCGCCTGCGCGCGCCGCTGCTGTCGACGGCGGCGCCCCTGGCGGTCGGGCTGATCGGCTCGCTCGCGATCCTCGCGGGCTCCCTCGCGGTCGGCTACCTGCCGCTCGACTCGCCGATCCGGAGCTGGCCGCTGATCGCGGCACTGCGCGCCTCCGCCGGCGCCACCGAGCTCGGCGTCGTCGCCGTCGTCGGCGGCGGGATCCTGCTGCTCGTCGCCTGGCTGCGCCTGCGCGCGGTCGCGCTGGACGACCGGCCCGGCTCGGTCCGGGCGATCCTGGTCGCCGCGCTGGCCTGGGCCGCTCCCCTGCTGCTCGCCGTCCCGCTGTTCAGCCGCGACATGTTCTCCTACGTCGCGCAGGGCCGGCTGATGACGGCCGGCGTGAACCCGTACTCCAGCGGGGTCGCCACCCTCCCCGGCTGGTTCGCCCTCGGCGTCGATCCGCGCTGGGCCGACACCCCGACGCCCTACGGCCCGCTCTACCTGCTCGCCGAGCAGACCGCCGTGCACGTCGCCGGCTGGACCTTCCCCGAGCTCTCGATCGCGATGCTCCGGGCGCTCTCCGTCGCCGGGGTCGCGGTCAGCGCCGTCTACGCGCTCCGGCTCGCCCGGCTGCGCGGGCTGTCCGTCCCGCTCACCGCCTGGAGCCTCGTCGCCAACCCGCTCACCCTCGTCCTCTTCGTCGTCGCCGGGCACAACGACTCGGTGATGATCGCGCTGATCCTCGCCTCGCTCTACTACGGGCACACCGACCGCCGGGTGGCGGCGGTGCTGCTGATGGGGGCGGCGATCGCGGTCAAGCCGGTGGCGGTCATCGCACTGCCGGTGCTCGCGCTGCTCTGGCTCCGCCACGACGCGACGCTGCGCGAGCGGATCCGCGCCTGGGCCTGGAGCGGCGCCGGCGCGCTCGCCGTCGTGGTCGCGATCGGCCTCGCCGCGGGCGTGGGCGTGGGCTGGATCGGCGCGATGATCGTGCCCGGCTCGATCCTGCACTGGTACGCGCCGATGTCCGCGGTCGTCGTCGCGGTCTCCACGGCCGTGCAGATGACCGGCCACGACCCGGCGACGGCGATCGCCGTGGTGAAGATGCTCGCCCTGCTCGCCGCCGGGCTGATCGCCGGTGCACTGATGCTGTCGCGACGGGCGATCGACCCGCTCGCCCGCCTGACCGGCGCGCTGCTGGCCTTCGTCACCGCGTCGACCGCCATCCACCCGTGGTACGCACTGTGGATCCTGCCGATCGCCGCGCTCTCACGGCCCTGGCGCAGCACCCACCGGCACCTGGCGGTCTACGCGACGGTCTTCCTGATGTGCGTCACGCTCGCCGAGCCGGTCGACGGCGGAGGCGGCGCGGTCGACCAGATCCCGGTCCGCGTCGCCACCATCGCCGCGATCGTCGTCGTCGGCGTCTACGTGCTCGTGAGCTACTCCGACGAGGAGCACGTCGACGCGCGCCGTCTCGTCGGAGCCGTGCCCTTCGGCTCCGAGATCCTGCAGCGGCTCAGCGGCGGCCGCCTCGGCGCCCCGGCACCCCTGCGCATCCCGGCCCGCAAGTAGCCGGCGGCCCTCGCCTTCACCTGCTGGTCGAGTAGCCCCGCAGGGGCGTATCGAGACCCGCCGGCCGCAGCAGGTGGGTCAGGCGCCGTCGGTCCGGCGCGCGCGGCGCTCGAGCGCCGCCTGCGCGGCGGCCGCGGCGGTGTCCTTCTCGGTGCCGCCGAGGACACCCGAGAGCGAGGACAGCCAGTCGGAGTCGTTGCGCCGGTCGGCGACGGCGTCCGCGAAGAGCGGCAGCTCGCTCCGGGTCGCGTGGATCGCGTAGTCCTCGCGGCTGTAGTCGGAAGTCTCGGCGTCCGGCGTCGCGGCATCGTCGCCGCGGTCGTCCTGAGTCATGGTGCCCTCTCAGCGGCCCGGTCCGTCCCGAGCACCCCGTCAGGCTAGCCCTGTTCAGGGGGTGTCGGCATCCCCGTCGGCACCGCGCGGAAGCGGCCGCCAGACCACGAGCTCGGTCCGCCGCTGCGCGCGCGTGCCGTGCCGGAGGGTGACGACGTCGCCCTCGAGGCCCGCGGCGAAGACCCGGCGGCCGGGACGGTTGAGCAGCTCGTCGGCCAGCGCGGACTCCAGCTCGCGCACCCGCTGCGACAGCGAGAGCACCTGGTTCTCGAGCTGGAGGATGCGCGCGATGCCCTCGAGCGAGACACCCTCGGAGGAGAGCCGGGCGACCTCGCGCAGCTGCACGACGTCGCGCATCGAGTACCGGCGGGACTTGCCGGCCGTCCGGGTCGGCCGCACGAGGCCCAGCCGGTCGTACTGCCGCAGGGTCTGCGGATGCATGCCGGCGAGGTCGGCGGCGACCGCGATCGCGAACACCGGGGTGCTCTCGTCCACGTCTCCTCCTCTCCGGCCGGCCCGCACGGGACCGGGCAGCGCTCCTACCGGACCGCGCTAGTAGCGGGCCTTCTCCAGGATGTCGTCCCGCGGGTTGTCCGACGGCTCGGCGGCCGCGTAGGCCTCGAGGGCGTCGCGCGCCGCGCCGGACAGGTGGTCGGGCACCGCGACCTGGATCTCGGCGAGCAGGTCGCCCGTGCCCTTGCCGGTCGCGACGCCGCGGCCCTTGACCCGCAGCACGCGGCCGCTCGGCGTGCCGGGCGCGACGCGGAGCTTGACCGGGTCGCCGCCGAGGGTCGGCACCTCGATCGTCGCGCCGAAGACGGCCTCGACGAAGGTGACGGGGACGGTGACGCGCAGGTTCAGGCCGTCGCGCTCGAAGACCGGATGCTTGCGCACCGCGACGGTGAGCACGAGATCCCCGGGCTCGCCGCCGTCGGGGCTCGGGCGGCCCTTGCCGCGGACGCGGATCTTCTGCTGGTCGGCGACCCCGGCCGGGATCCGGACCGAGAGCGCGCGGCCCTCGCCGGTCTGCAGCTGCACGGTGTCGCCCTGGGTGGCGGTGCGGAAGTCGATGGTGGTGCTGGCAGTGACGTCGGCGCCCTTCTGCGGGCCGCCGAAGCCGCGGAATCCGCCGCTGGGCTGGCCGAAGCGGCCGCCGCCCGCGTTGCCGAACATGCCGCCGAGGATGTCCTCGAAGCCGGCGGGCGGACCCTGCTGGGTGCTGTACGAGGTGCGGCCGCCGCCACCCTGGTTGAAGACGTTGCCGAAGACGTCGTCGAAGCCGCCGGGCTGGCCGCCGGCCGTGAAGCGGGCGCCGGAGCCCATGGCGCGGATCTGGTCGTACTCCTTGCGGTGCTCGGCGTCGGAGAGGACGGTGTACGCCTCGCTGATCTCCTTGAAGCGCGCCTCGGCCTTCGCGTCCCCCGGGTTGGAGTCGGGGTGGAACTGCCGGGCGAGCTTGCGGTAGGTCTTCTTCAGGTCCGCCGCGGAGACGTCCTTCGAGACACCGAGGATCTTGTAGAAGTCCTTGTCGAACCAATCCTGGCTGGCCATGCGCCTCTTTCTTCTCGGTAGTGCGGCCTGTGCCGTCCTGCGGCCCGGGTCGTCGTGGGGCCCGGTGCCGTCCTGCGGCCTGCGTCGTGGTGCGCGGCCCCCGCCCCCCGGCAGGGGCCGCCCGTGCTCGGGACGGCCCCTGCTCGGGAGCGGAGGCTCCGCAGTGGTGCGGGAGGCGGGTCAGTCGGCGGGGACCGCGACGACCACCTTGGCGGCGCGCAGCAGCGAGCCGCCGAGGTAGTAGCCCGACTCGACGACGTCCGCGACCGTGGAGGTCTCGGCGCCGGGAGTGGGCTGCTGGAAGATCGCCTCGTGGATGTTCGGGTCGAACAGGTCGCCCACGGCGCCCGTCTTCACCAGCCCGAGCTTCTCGATGCCGCCGCGCAGCTTCTGCGCGATGGCGGTGAACGGACCGCCCTCGGCGAGGTCGCCGTGCTTCTCGGCGCGGTCGATGTCGTCGAGCACGGGGAGGATGACCTTCACCGCGTCGCCGATCGCCCGCTCCTTGTCGACCTGGCGGTTCGACTCGGTGCGCTTGCGGTAGTTCGCGTACTCCGCGGTGACCCGCTGGAGGTCGGCGAGGTGCTCGGCCGCGAGCGTCTCGGCGTCGGACTGACCGGAGAGGAACGAGAGGTCGGCGTCGGAGAGCGTCGTCTCGACGTCGGGACCCTCGGCCTCGATCAGGCCCTCGGTGTCCTGGGCGGACTCGGCCGCCTCGGCTCCGCTGGTCGGCTCGTCCTCGGGCACGCCGTTGTCCGGCTCCTGGTTGTGCTTCCCCATCGCTACTTCGTGTCCTTCGGCTCGTCCTCGTCGATGACCTCGGCGTCGACGATGTCCTCGTCGTCCTTCTTCTCGTCCTCGGCCGGCGCGTCCTGCGGAGCGCTCTGCGCGGCCTGGTCCTGCGAGTAGATGGCCTGGCCGATCTTGGTCTGCGAGGCGTTGAGGGCGTCGAACGCGGTCTTGACGGCCGCGTCGTCGTCGCCGGCGAGCGCGGTCTTCAGCGCGTCGACGTCGCCCTGGACCTCGGTCTTGACGTCCTCGGGCAGCTTGTCCTCGTTCTCCTTGATCAGCTTGTCGATCGAGTAGGCGAGGGTCTCGGCGTTGTTGCGGACCTCGGCGGCCTCACGGCGGGCCTTGTCCTCGGAGGCGTGCTCCTCGGCCTCGCGCACCATGCGGTCGATGTCGTCCTTGGGCAGCGACGAGCCGCCGGTGATCGTCATCGACTGCTCCTTGCCGGTGCCCTTGTCCTTGGCGGACACGTGCACGATGCCGTTGGCGTCGATGTCGAAGGTGACCTCGACCTGCGGGATGCCGCGCGGCGCCGGCGCGATGCCGGTCAGCTCGAAGGTACCCAGGTTCTTGTTGTCGCGGGTGAACTCGCGCTCGCCCTGGAAGACCTGGATCGCGACGGACGGCTGGTTGTCGTCGGCCGTGGTGAAGGTCTCGGACCGCTTGGTCGGGATGGCCGTGTTGCGCTCGATGAGCTTGGTCATGATCCCTCCCTTGGTCTCGATGCCGAGGGAGAGCGGGGTGACGTCGATGAGCAGGACGTCCTTGCGCTCGCCCTTGAGGACGCCGGCCTGCAGCGCGGCGCCGACGGCGACGACCTCGTCCGGGTTGACGCCCTTGTTGGGCTCCTTGCCGCCGGTGAGCTTCTTGACGAGCTCGGCCACGGCCGGCATGCGGGTCGAGCCGCCGACGAGCACGACGTGCGCGATGTCGTCGACCTTGACACCGGCCTCCGCGATGACGTCGGTGAACGGCTTGCGGGTGCGCTCGATCAGGTCGTTCGTGAGCTCCTCGAACTTGGCGCGGGTGAGCGTCTCGTCGAGGTTCGCGGGGCCGTTCTCGGTGAGCGAGAGGTAGGGCAGCTGGATGCTGGTCGAGGTGCTCGAGGAGAGCTCCTTCTTGGCCTGCTCCGCCGCCTCCTTGAGGCGCTGGCGTGCGATCTTGTCCTTCGAGACGTCGACGCCGGTCGAGTCCTTGAAGCGCTTGACCAGGTAGTCGACGACGCGCTGGTCCCAGTCGTCGCCGCCGAGGCGGTTGTCACCCGAGGTCGCGCGGACCTGGATGGTGGAGAAGTCGTCGTCCTTGCCCACCTCGAGGAGGGAGACGTCGAAGGTTCCGCCACCGAGGTCGAAGACGAGGATGAGCTCGTCCTCCTTGCCCTTGTCGAGGCCGTAGGCGAGCGCCGCGGCGGTCGGCTCGTTGATGATGCGGAGCACGTTCAGGCCGGCGATCTCGCCGGCGTCCTTCGTGGCCTGACGCTCGGCGTCGTTGAAGTAGGCCGGGACGGTGATGACCGCGTCGGTCACCTTCTCGCCCAGGTACTGCTCGGCGTCGCGCTTGAGCTTGCCGAGGATGCGCGCCGAGATCTCCTGCGGCGTGTACTTCTTGTCCTCGACGGCGAAGGTCCAGTCGGTGCCCATGTGGCGCTTGACGGAGGCGAGGGTTCGGTCGACGTTCGTCACGGCCTGGCGCTTCGCGGTCTCGCCGACGAGCACCTCGCCGTCCTTGGTGAACGCGACGACGGACGGGGTGGTGCGGAAGCCCTCGGCGTTGGCGATGACGGTGGGCTCGCCACCTTCGAGGACGGCCACGACCGAGTTGGTGGTTCCCAGGTCGATGCCTACGGCACGGGACATATGCGTGTTTCTCCTTCGCGGGCGGCCGTCGGGCCGCCCCTCACTGGTGGATCTTCTGCGGGAAAGTCGTTCGCGGGAGTTGAGCCCCGCACGCTCAAGTTTACGCATGGGCCGCGGGGAGTCAAGTCGAGAGCTGAAAACCTGAGTCGCTTCGACTCAACTCTCAGGCTGCAGAAAACGTCACGCTACCTCCCGTTCTCCGGCTCCCCCTACGGTGAGTCCATGACCGCCGGAACCGCCCCCCGCCCCCGCACCGGCCGCTGGCCCGTCCTCGCCTGGGGGCTGTGGGACTGGGGCAGCGCCGCCTTCAACGCCGTCGTCACGACCTTCGTCTTCACCGTCTACCTCACCACCGACGGCCTCTTCGGCACGCCGAGCGGTGTCTCGGCCGCGCTCGGCTGGACCCTCGCGGGCGCCGGTGTCGTCGTCGCGGTGATCGCCCCGGTCACCGGTCGCCGCGCCGACCTCGGCGGGAGCCGGCGCCGCTGGCTCGGCCTGCACTCCGCGGTCGTCGTCGCGTGCATCCTGCTGATGTTCCTCGTCCGCCCCGACCCGGCCTACCTCTGGCTCGGGCTCGGCCTGCTCGCCGTCGGCACGGTCTTCTTCGAGTTCGCGAGCGTCAACTACAACGCGATGCTCAGCCAGGTCTCCACCCGGGCGAGCGTCGGTCGCGTGTCCGGCTTCGGCTGGGGCATGGGCTACGTCGGCGGCATCGCGCTCCTGCTGATCCTCTACTTCGGCTTCATCTCCCCCGAGGTCGGGCTCTTCGGCGTCACCGGCGAGGACGGCCTCGACGTCCGCGTCTCGATCCTCCTCGCCGGTGTCTGGTTCGCCGTCTTCGCACTGCCGGTGCTGTTCGCGGTGCCGGAGCTCCCGGGACGGGTCGGCGGCGGGGAGCGGGTGAGCGTCCTCGAGTCCTACCGCGCGCTCCTCCGCCAGATCGGGGCGCTCCGCCGCGAGAGCCCGACGACACTCGCCTTCCTGCTCGCGAGCGCCGTCTTCCGCGACGGCCTGACCGGCGTCTTCACCTTCGGCGGCGTCCTCGCGCAGGGCACCTTCGGCTTCAGCGCGGGCCAGGTCATCCTCTTCGCGATCGCCGCGAACATCGTCGCCGGGGTCGCGACGATCGCCGTCGGCGCCGTCGACGACCGCCTCGGGCCCAAGTCCGTCATCGTCGCCTCGCTGATCGGGCTGATCGTCTGCGGCGGCGCCGTCTTCCTCCTGCACGACGCCGGCGCGACCGCGTTCTGGGTCTTCGGCCTGCTGCTGTGCCTGTTCGTCGGCCCCGCGCAGTCGGCGAGCCGCAGCTACCTCTCCCGGCTGATCCCGGAGGGGCGCGAGGGCGAGATCTTCGGTCTCTACGCCACGACCGGTCGTGCGGCGTCGTTCCTCGCGCCGGCCGCCTTCGCCGCGGCCGTCTCGATCGCCGCGGGCGTCTCGGGCGACGCCGACGTGCAGTACTGGGGCATCCTCGGGCTGGTCGTCGTGCTGGCCGCGGGGCTCGCGCTGCTGCTGCCGGTCAAGACGCCGGCCGCCGCCGCCCGGACGAGCGATTGATCAGCAGCTCCTATCAGGTCGCGAGCCAGAACAGGATCAGCAGCAGCGTCACCAGGAACCCGGTGAGGAAGTTCAGAGCAAGGAAGCGCTTCCAGCCCGCGTTCGCCCGCTCGGCCTGCTCGTCGGTCAGCGAGCGGTACGGCCAGACGCTCAGCGCGTAGGGGATCGCCAGCAGCGCGGCGAGGGTTCCCGGCCAGGGCAGCAGCAGCAGGAGCAGCCCGCTGGCGACGTAGGCGCCGATCGCGAAGCGCACCGTCGCCTTCGCGCCGATCACCGTGGCGATCGAGCCGATGCCGCCGGCCCGGTCGGCGAGGATGTCCTGCACCGCACCGAAGGCGTGGCTGGCGATCCCCCAGAGGAAGAACGCGACCAGCAGGGCCCACAGACCCGGCGTCGCCGTCGTGCCCGCGAGCGCGAGGCCGTAGACCGCGGGGCTGACGAAGTGCGTCGCCGAGGTGAGCGAGTCGACGAACGGCCGCTCCTTGAAGCGCAGCCCGGGCGCGCTGTAGGCGATGACGGCGAAGACGCTGATCGCCAGCACCAGCCAGGAGAGCGGCGAGCCGAGCAGCACGAGCGCGATCAGGAACGGGACGTTCGTCGCCACGGCCGCGACGAGCGTCGCGCGGTGCTCGCTGCGATCGAGGACCGCGCCCTCGACGCCGCCCTTCCGGGGGTTCCGCAGATCGGACTCGTAGTCGAAGACGTCGTTGATCCCGTACATCGCCAGGTTGTAGGGGATCAGGAAGTAGAGGGTGCCGAGCACGAAGGCGAGGTCGATCTCGCGGGTGGTCAGCAGGTAGGCCGCGGCGAACGGGTACGCGGTGTTGACCCAGCTCAGCGGGCGGCTCGAGACGAACAGCGCGCGCAGCCGCTTCACGGGGCGCTCCGGCGCCGGGCGGGCAGGAGGGTCCAGAGCGCCGGCAGGGCGAGCGCGGCGGCGATCGCGTAGGCGAAGTCCTCGATCGGCGCGACGCCGATCCGGATGCCGGAGATCAGGTCGTCGTCGTAGGCGACGAGGAGCCCGACGCCGATCATGATGTTGTCGAAGACGGCGGTCATCACGAGCAGCACGGCGAGGGTGCCGAGCAGCGCGGGCAGCCGGAGCCGGCCGCGGCGGAGCGCGACCACGAGCAGCACCGCGACCGCCGCGAGGAACACCGCGTTCAGGAGCAGGTAGGTCACGCGCGCGCCTCCGCCCGCTTCGCGAGGAACCCGTGCACGTCCATCGACAGGTAGCAGAGCAGCGTGAGGAAGAGGACCTCCTCGATCGGCAGCTCCGGCGCGATCTGCAGCCCGGTCATGTACGGCGTCTCACCGCGGAAGAAGACGCCGAGGCCGATCCCGGCGAGGTCCCAGAGCAGGAAGAACGCGACGCCGACCGGGAGCACGATCGCGGCACGGCGGGCGTCCGCCCAGAAGAACAGGCCGAAGCGCCGGTCGAGCACGACCATCCCGGTGATCGAGACGACGAGCGCGAGCAGGTAGAGAACCCCCACGCGCTACTCCCCCGCGACCGCGACCGACTCGGGCACGGGCTCGGGCACGGGCTCGGCCACGGGCTCGGGCTCGGGAGCCACGCTCGGAGCGACCGGCGCCGAGGGCGCCTCGCGCACCGGCAGCGGCTCCGTCGACACGTCGCCGCGCACGCGCTTGAGCATCACCTCGGCGCTGATCACGCACATCGGCAGGCCGATGCCCGGGATGGTCGAGCTGCCCGCGAAGAGCAGCCCGTCGACGTGCGCGCTGGCGTTGCCGGAGCGGAAGAACGCGCTCTGCGAGAGGATGTGCGCCGGTCCGAGCATCGAGCCGCGCCAGGCGCCGAGGTCGCTCTCGAAGTCGGCCGGGCCGATGGTGCGGCGCACCACGATCCGCTCGGCGAGGTCCTCGGCACCGGTCCAGGTCGCGATCTGGCGGATCGCGGCGTCCGCGATCGCCTCGACCTGCGCGTCGCCGGCGCCGTCGACGCCACCGTGGCCGATCGAGGTGTCGGCCGGGATCGGCACGAGCACGAAGAGGTTCTCGTGACCCTCGGGAGCGACGCCGGGGTCGGTCGCGCTCGGGCGGCAGACGTAGATCGACGCGGGATCGGGGACGGAGGGGTTCTCGCCGAAGATCCGGCCGAAGTTCTCGCGCCAGTCGCTCGTGAACAGCAGCGTGTGGTGCTCGAGCTGCGGCAGCGCGCCGCGGACGCCGAGCAGCACCAGCACGGCGCTCGGGCCGGGCTCGCGGTTCTCCCAGTACTCGGGCGGGTAGCTGCGCAGCTCGTCGGGCAGCAGCGACTGCTCGGTGGTGAAGAGGTCCGAGGCGTTGACGACGAGCTCGGCCGGGAGCCGCCTCGTCCCCTCCGGCCCCTCGTACTCGACGCCGACGACCTCGGCACCGCGCCGGCTGCCGCGCGGGGCGCGGGTCGTGAGGATGCGGGTGGCGGGCGAGGAGGTGCGGACGGTGACGCCCGCCTCCTCCGCCACCTCGGCGACCGCCGCGATCAGGCGGGTGAAGCCGCCCATCGGGTAGAGCACGCCGTCGGCCAGGTCGAGGTGGCTCATCAGGTGGTA
Source organism: Rathayibacter sp. VKM Ac-2928 (assembly GCF_022815545.1). NCBI lineage: Bacteria > Bacillati > Actinomycetota > Actinomycetes > Micrococcales > Microbacteriaceae > Rathayibacter > Rathayibacter sp. VKM Ac-2928. Next base: position 175,823 of record NZ_JALGRU010000001.1, on the reverse strand, counting down.
CATGCTCGGCGCCGCGAACGGCGAGGAGCCGAGGAAGACAGCCGGGTAGCCGAGGATCTGCCGGAGCCGGTTGTCGGTGACCGCCGTCGCCGCGAAGGTGTCGAGCGGGGTGAGCAGGAGGCGGCCGAGCCGGCCGGTGCGGCTGAGCACGTCGCGGCGCAGCAGCGGGAGGAAGGACGCGAAGCTCGTATAGAGGAAGCGGCGCTTGGCGACCTCGTAGGTGTCGCGGGCCGACTCGAGGTAGACCCGCATCCGGGCCCCCGCGCCGGGCTCGATGCTCTCGAACAGGGCGAGGTTCGACTCGAGATCGGCGAGCACGTCGATCGGCTCCTCGATGCCCTGGCTGTAGACCCGGTAGCCCGGGTCGAGGCGCTGGAGGTCGAGGCGCTCGGCGGCGCTCGTGCCCATCAGGCGGAAGAAGTGGTCGAACACCTCGGGCATCAGGTACCAGGAGGGGCCGGTGTCGAAGCGGAAGCCGTCGCGCTCCCAGGAGCCGGCGCGGCCGCCGACGACCTCGCGCTGCTCGAGCAGCGTGACGTCCCAGCCGTCGCGGGCGAGCAGGCCGGCGGAGGCGAGGCCGCCGATGCCACCGCCGATCACGACGGCGCGGTGCGGGCCGCTCGCCGAGCGCGAGGCGCGGGCGGGGCCGGTGCCCAGGCGCGGGCCGATGGTCGAGACCGCTGCCCGGGCGGCGAGCGCCGCCTTCGTCGCGGTCGGCACGCTGACTCGAGCTCGGAGGAGCTCCTCCGCCGGGGTGACGCGGATCCGGTCGGCGAGGGCGGCGAAGAGGGAGTGCGCGAGCAGCACGGCGCGGCGGCTCGAGCGCGGCAGCTCCGGCACGATCGCGCCGGCGGCGGCGAGGTCGTCGTCGAGGTCGGCGAGCAGGGCCGCCTTGTCGGTCTCCGAGAACGCCCGCGGGTCGACGCCCGGGAAGTAGCTGCGGCCGAGGCCGTCGACGTCGGCGGCCAGGTCGCGGAGGAAGTTGACCTTCTGGAACGCGGAGCCCAGGCGACGGGCGCCGGCGACGAGGCGCTCGCGCGCGGCGGGCGAGACGAGGCCCGCGTCGGGTGCGGCGAGGAAGACGTGCAGGCACATCAGCCCGACGACCTCGGCCGAGCCGTAGACGTAGCTCTCGAACGACTCGGGGGTGTGCACCGTCTCGCGGAGGTCCGCGCGCATCGAGGCGAAGAACGGTGCGGTGAGCTCGGTGCCGAAGCCGGTCGCCCGCGCGGTCCGGGCGAAGGCGTGGATCACGAGGTTCGCGCTGTAGCCGCTGACGAGCGCGCGCTCGGTCTCGGCCTCGAAGGCGTCGAGCGACTCCTCGACGGCGGCGCGATCGAGGTGCGCCTCCTCGGCGACCCCGTCCACGATCTCGTCGGCCACGCGCACCAGCGCGTAGACGTCCTCGACGCGCTCGCGCACGCCGGCGCCGAGCAGCCGGGTCGCCAGGCCGAAGGAGGTGGAGTAGCGCCGGATCACCTGCGCGGACGCCTCGTGGGCGACGCGGTCGTACAGTTCGCTCTGCCGGCTCATCGTGCCACCGTACGGCGCAGGCGGGTGTCGACCGGCATCGGGGCCGAGATCCGCGCGTGGCGAGCGGTCATCGGGTGCGCCCGAGGACGCTGGAGACGAGGGGCCGCATCTCGGTGCGGAACGCCTCCGTGACCGCGGGGGTGTGCAGCGCGTCCCAGGCCCGGTTCGCGAAGTCGCTCGCGAGCGCCTCCGCGTAGCCGCGCGAGCCGCACTCCTCGAGGATGCAGCGCACCCGCTCCGCCGTGTCCGGGTCGAGGTGCTCGTCGCCGATCAGCCCCTCGATCTCCGGCCAGCGGTCGGTGCCGGCCGCGTGCGCGATCAGCACCGTGCGCTTGCCCTCGCGGAGATCGCCGAGCGTGGTCTTGCCGGTCTGCCCCTCGGAGCCGAAGACGCCGAGCAGGTCGTCGACGATCTGGTAGGCGATGCCGATGCCGCGGCCGAACTCGCCGAGCGCCTCGACCGCCGCGTCGTCGGCGCCGGCCAGGATCGCGCCGGCCTGCAGCGGCGCCTCGAACGAGTAGACCGCCGTCTTCATCCGCTCCATCTCGAGCACCTCGTCGACGGAGGGCATGCCGGGCATCAGCGAGAAGTCGACGTCGGCCAGCTCGCCCGCGGCGGAGGCGAAGACGGCCTCGTCGAGCAGGGTGAGCAGGCGGGCGCGGACGCTGTCGGAGGCGCCGACGCCCTCGACCAGGCGGTGCGCGCCGGTGAGCGCGAGGTCGCCCGCGATGACGGCGACGGAGGTGCCGCGGTGCTCGGCGATCGGGATCGAGAGGCCGGCGGTCGTCGCCTCGTCGCGGTAGCTGCCGGAGACGTTGGGGCCGCCGCGGCGGACGAAGTCGCGGTCGATCACGTCGTCGTGCACGATCAGCGCGGTGTGCAGCAGTTCGAAGGCCGCGCCCAGGTGGGCGGACGCCTCCGGGTCCTGGCCGCCGTGCGCCTCGTAGGCCGAGATCACCATCAGCGGGCGGAAGCGCTTGCCGCCGCGGGTGTTCGCCTCGATGGTCTGCCAGAGGGTCAGGTAGCGGGGTCCGAGCCGGGTCGCGCGCGAGCGCGCCAGCGAGAAGAACCGGTCGAGGACAGCATCGACGTGCTCCTGCCGCCTTCGGGAGAGAACCACGGGGTCGCGCGTATCCACGGGGTCGAGGCTAACAAACTCGCTTCTCTAGCAATAAGCCGGCTGAGTTCCGTCGTCGTGCTTGACTTACGGTCATGACTTCGGAAGGAATCGCCGTGCGCACCGACGAGCTCGAGCAGCTGGATCTCCTCGAGGAGGTGGTCCTCCTCGACGAGTCCGGGGCCGCCGTCGGCGTGGCGGACAAGGCGACCGTGCACGACACGCAGACCCGCCTGCACCTCGCGTTCTCCTGCCACGTCTTCGCCCCCGACGGCGCGCTGCTGGTCACCCGGCGCGCGCTCGGCAAGCGCACCTGGCCCGGCGTGTGGACCAACTCGTTCTGCGGGCACCCCGCTCCCGGCGAGCGGATCGAGGACGCGGTGGTGCGCCGTGCCGAGCGCGAGCTCGGTGCCCGCCTCGAGACGCTCGAGGTCGCGCTGCCGGACTTCCGCTACCGCGCGGTCGACGCCTCCGGGATCGTCGAGAACGAGATCTGCCCCGTCTACACCGCGACCGTGTCGAGCCGCGATGCGCTGAACCCGCGCGCCGACGAGGTCATGGACGTCGAGTGGGTCGACCCCGAGGCGACGCTCGCCGCCGTCCGAGCGACCCCCTGGGCCTTCTCCCCCTGGCTCGTGCTGCAGCTCCCCCGCCTGCTCGGCTGACCGCTCCGCTCCCGCGAGATGCCACTTGTGCACGCCTTTCACGGCGTGTCGCGTGCACAAGTGGCATCTCGCGGAGGGGGAGAGGGGGGCGGGGGTCAGCGGCGGGTCAGCTCTACGACCGGGATGGTGCGGGTGGTCTTGGCCTCGTAGCCCTTGAAGCCTTCGGAGGCGTCGGTGAAGCGCTTCCAGCCGGCGTCGCGCTCGGCGCCCTCGAGGACGCGGGCGCGGACGGGGACGGTGCCGTCGTCGGGGGTCTCGATCACGGTGTCGGGGTTCGCCTCGAGGTTGTGGAACCAGGCGGGGTGCTTCGGGGCGCCGGCGGCGGAGGCGGCGATCAGCCAGACGTCGTCGGAGGGGTGCAGGCCCATCAGCGGGGCGATGCGCTCCTCGCCGGAGCGCGCGCCGGTGTGGTGCACGAGGACGAGGCTGCGGCCGAAGCCCGCGGTCGTCACCGTCCCGCCGTTCGCGCGGAACTCCGCGATGATCTGCTCGTTGAAGTCGGCCATGCTCGTGCTCCTCGACGTCGGTGTCAGGCGCGGGCGCCGAGGGCGTCCGTCCGCGAGCCGGGGCCGGACGCGGGAGGCGGCTCCGAGCCGCCGACCGCCGCCGCGGGATCCGCGAGCGCGCGACGCCAGGGTAGCTCCGCGGCCCCCACCAGCTCCAGCCTCGAGCGCAGGGCCGCGCGCTCGATCCGGACGCCGCGGGCGAGGTCGCTGAGGGCGCGCGCCGAGACGCGGGCCGCCAGGCGCTCGCGGTCGACGGTGAGCAGCGAGCCGAGGAAGCCGCCCAGGACGACCGCGGTCGGGTTGAAGAGGTTGATGTAGGTCGAGAGGCCCTCGGCGAGCAGGTCGACCTGGCGGGCCACCTCCCCGAGGACGGCGGGGTCGCGGGAGGTGCCGAGCGCGATGTCGAGCTCGTCCTGATCGAGGACGCGGGCGCCGAGCACGTCGAGGAGCGAGCGCATCCGGACCTCCGCCTCGAGGCAGCCGTGCCGCCCGCAGCCGCAGAGGCGGCCGTTCGCGGCGACGAGGGTGTGGCCGAGCTCCGCCGCGAACCCGGAGGAGCCCTGCAGGGGGACGCCGCCGATGATCACGCCGCCGCCGATGCCGCTGGCGCCGCCGGTCACGTAGACGACGTCGGCGACGCCCCGCGCGGCTCCGAACAGCGACTCGCCGATCGCGCCGAGCGTGGCGTCGTTGCCGACCGAGACGGGGAGGTCGAGCGCGCGGCTGAGCTGCGACGCGAGGTCGACGTCGCGCCAGCCCAGGTGCGGCGCGCGGTGCACGAAGCCCGAGTCGGCCTGCACGAGGCCCGGCACGGCGACGCCGGCGCCGAGGAGGACGCGATGGGTCTCCCGCTCGGCGCGGAAGCCGGCCACGATGCCGCTGACCACGCGGACGACGGTCGCCGGGCTCGCCGGCTTCGGGGTGTCGAAGCGGACGCGGCGGAGGAGGTCGCCGTGCAGGCCGACCAGGCCGACGATGATCGCGTCGGTGTCGAGGTGGACGCCGACCATCGCGAAGGTGCGGCCGGGGACGACCGTCGCGCTCGGGCGGCCGATGCGGCCGTCGGAGGCGGTGGTCTCCTCCTCCACCCAGCCGACCTCGCTCAGCTCGCCGACGAGGTTGGCGACCGCCGAGCGGTTCAGGCCGGTCAGGCGGCCCAGCTCGGCGCGGCTGATCGGTCCGGAGCGGTGCACCAGGGTCGCGATGGCGGCGAGGTTGTGCCGACGGAGCAGAGCGTTGCTCGATGCTCCGACTGCTCCTGCCATGCTGCTCAGCCTCTCGTCGGCGCGATGGGGCACCGGTCCGGGGATGCGCTCGGGCGCGGGCCCTCCGTGGAGAGAGCACGCGCCCGGGCACGGTGCAGGGAGGAGAGAAGGCTAGCGCCCGCCCGCCCTCCTCTTGTTGAAGATGTCGAACGCGACGGCCAGCAGGAGCACGAAGCCCTTGATCGCCATCTGCCACGCGGCGTCGACGGAGAGGATCGACAGGCCCATGTTGAGCACGCCCATCACGAGACCGCCGATGACCGCGCCGACCACCGTGCCGACGCCGCCCTGGACGGCCGCGCCGCCGATGAAGACCGCGGCGATCGCGTCGAGCTCGTAGTTCTGACCGGCGGAGGCGACGGCGCCGCCCGCGCGGGCCGTGCTGACGATGCCGGCGACACCGGCCAGCGCGCCCATGTTGACGAAGATGAAGAAGTTGACCCACTTCGTCTTCACGCCCGACATCATCGCGGCGAACAGGTTGCCGCCCATCGCGTAGATGTGGCGGCCGAAGACCGTCCGCCCGAGCACGAAGCTGTAGGCGAGGATCAGCACGGCGAGCACGATCAGGATGATCGGCGTGCCGCTGTAGCCCGCGAGCAGCCAGGCGAGGGCCATGATCGCGACGACCGCGACGACCGCCTTCACGTAGAAGGAGGCGATCGGCTCGCGCGGGAGCTCGAGACGGCGCAGCGTGGCGCGGGTGCGCACCTGCTGCACGACGAGGGCGACGCAGACGAGCAGCCCCAGCACGAGGGTGAGCGCGTCGCGGCCGGCGATGCCGCCGAGCACGCCCGGCAGCCAGCCCGCGCCGATCGCGGTGAACTCGGTCGGCAGGCCGTTGATCGTGCCGCCGGTGAGCAGGACCAGGGTGAAGCCGCGGAAGATCAGCATGCCCGCGAGGGTCACGATGAACGCCGGTATCCCGACGAAGGCGACCCAGAAGCCCTGCCAGGCGCCGACGGCGGCACCGGTGACCAGGGCGACGATCACGGCGGCCCACCAGGGCAGGCCCCAGTTGTTCATCGCGATCGCGGAGATGGCACCGACCATGGCGACGACCGAGCCGACCGAGAGGTCGATGTGGCCGGCGATGATCACCATCACCATGCCGATCGCGAGGATCAGCACGTAGGCGTTCTGCTGGATCAGGTTGTTGACGTTGCCCGGCAGCAGCAGGCGGCCGTTCGTCAGGACCTGGAAGAGCAGGATGATGATCGCGAGCGCGGCGAGGATGCCGTACTGGCGGAGGTTGATGTTCAGTCGGCGCGCCCGCTTGGGCGGCGTCGACGGCGTGCTCGCCGGCGTGCCGCTCGGGGCTGTCGTGGTCGTGGCGCTCATCGGGCCTGTTCCTTTCCGGCGGTCATGTAGTGCATGAGGTGCTCCTGGGTGGCGTCGGCACGGTCGATCTCGCCCGTGATGCGCCCCTCGGAGATGGTGTAGATCCGATCGGCCAGCCCGATCAGCTCGGGCAGCTCGGACGAGATGACGACGACCGCCTTGCCCTGGGCCGCGAGCTCGTTGATGATGCCGTAGATCTCGTACTTGGCTCCCACGTCGATGCCGCGGGTGGGCTCGTCGAGGATCAGCACGTCCGGGCCCGAGAAGATCCACTTCGAGAGGACGACCTTCTGCTGGTTGCCGCCCGAGAGCTTGCCGGTGACGGCGGAGACGCTCGGGGCCTTGATGTTCATCTTCGAGCGGTACGAGTCGGCGACCTTGTACTCGCGGTGCTTGTCGATCACGCCGAGGCGGGCGAGCCGCGAGAGCGCCGCGGCCGACACGTTGACGGTGATGTCGCCGATGAGGTTGAGGCCGTAGCGCTTGCGGTCCTCGGTCGCGTAGGCGAGGCCGTTGCGGATCGCCTCCTCGACGGTGCGCGTCTGGATCTCCTTGCCGTCCTTGAAGACGCGGCCCGAGATGCCGGTGCCGTAGCTGCGGCCGAAGATGCTCATCGCGAGCTCGGTGCGCCCGGCGCCCATCAGCCCCGCGAAGCCGACGATCTCGCCGGCCCGCACGGTGAAGGAGGCGTCCTCGACGACCACGCGATTGATGTCGACCGGGTGGTGGACCGTCCAGTTCTCGACGCGGAGCTTCTCCTCGCCGATCTGCGGATCGCGCGGCGGGAACATGCTGTTGAGGTCGCGGCCGACCATCGCGCGGATGATCCGGCTCTCGGAGGCGTCCTCGCCGGCCATCGCGAAGCTCTCGATGGTGCGGCCGTCGCGGATGATCGTCACCGTGTCCGCGATGGCGCGGATCTCCTTCAGCTTGTGGCTGATGATGATGCAGGTGATGCCCTGGCGGCGCAGCTGGTCGATCAGGCCGAGCAGGTGGTCGCTGTCCTCGTCGTTGAGCGCGGCGGTGGGCTCGTCGAGGATGAGGAGCTTCACCTCCTTCGCGAGCGCCTTGGCGATCTCGACGAGCTGCTGCTTGCCGACGCCCAGCTCGAGGATCTTCGTCGCCGGGCTCTCGGCGAGGCCCACGCGGGCGAGCAGCTTGGCCGCCTCCGCGTTGGTGGCGTTCCAGTTGATGACGCCGCGGGTGGACTTCTCGTTGCCGAGGAAGATGTTCTCGGCGATCGACAGGTAGGGGCTCAGAGCGAGCTCCTGGTGGATGATGACGACGCCGTCGGCCTCGCTGTCGTTGATCGAGCGGTACTGCGCCTGGCGGCCCTCGAACTCGATCGAGCCCTCGAAGCTGCCGACGGGGTAGACGCCCGAGAGGACCTTCATGAGCGTCGACTTGCCGGCGCCGTTCTCGCCGCAGATGGCGTGGACCTCGCCCGGCTGGACCGAGAGCGAGACGCCGTCGAGGGCGCGGACGCCGCCGCCGAACTCCTTGACGATGTCGCGCATGATGAGGATGGGACTGGCCAACAGGGCCTCACTTCGTTGTGCAGAGGATGGGCTTCGAGGGGAAGAAGGGGGAGAGGGGCGGGGTGGGGGAGGATCACTCCTCCCCTGCCCCGCCCGACCGATCAGAGTCCGACGTCGCCGGCCGTGAGGAAGCCGGAGTCGACGAGGACCGACTGCACGTCGTCCTTGACGACGACCTGCGGCTCGAGGAGGTAGGACGGGACGACCTTCTCGCCGTTGTCGTACGTCTCGGTGTCGTTGACCTCGGGCTCCTCGCCCGCGACGATCGACTGCACCATCTGGAAGACGCGGTCGCCGAGGGTGCGGGTGTCCTTCCAGACCGTCATCGACTGCTCGTCGGCGAGGATCGCCTTGACGTTGGCCTTGTCGGCGTCCTGCCCGGTGATGATCGGGTAGTCGGCGCCGGGCGCGTAGCCGGCGGACTTCAGCGAGGCCTCGATGCCGATCGCCAGGCTGTCGTTGGGGGAGAGCACCACGTCGACCTTCTGGTCACCGGTGTAGAAGGAGGAGAGGCGGTTGTCCATCTCGGACTGCGCCTTGTCCGAGGCCCAGCCCTGGATGCCGATGGAGGCCCAGTCGTCGTCCGAGGCGGGCGACTTGCCGGACGGCACGACGAGCTTGCCGCTCTCGATGTAGGGCTGCAGGACGTCCCAGGCGCCGGAGAAGAAGAACTTGGCGTTGTTGTCGTCGGGGCTGCCGGCGAAGGGCTCGAGGGTGAAGGGACCCGCGGCGTTGGCGAGGTCGAGGGTCGACTCGATGTACTGGCCCTGGAGCTGGCCGACCTTGTAGTTGTCGAACGTCGCGTAGTAGTCGACGTCGGCGGTGCCGTTGATCAGGCGGTCGTAGGCGATGACGGTCGCGTTCTGCTTCTTCGCCTCGGCGAGGACGGGGGCGAGCGCCTCGCCGTCGATGGCCGCGACGACGAGGATCTTCGAGCCGCCGGCGATCTGGTTCTGGATCTGCGAGATCTGCTGGTCGGTCTTGTTGTCGGCGTACTGCAGGTCGACGGTGCAGCCGTCGCCCTCGAGCTGGGACTGGAGGCCCTCGCCGTCGTTGATCCAGCGCTCGAGGCTGCGGGTGGGCATCGAGATGCCGACGGTGCAGTCGCCTTCGGCGCCCGCGCCGGCAGCGGCGCCGCCCGAGTTGGCGGGGCTGGCGGAGCAGGCGGCGAGGCCGAGGGAGATGATGCCGGCGGCGGCCAGCGTGGTGATGCTGCGGGAGAACTTCATGGAGTGCATTCCTCTCTGAAAGCAGTGTCCGAGGATGAGGACGGCGCGAGAGCGTGCAGGTGGGAGCACGTCGTCGTGTCGTCGCCCGGGAGGGGCGGGGAGCCCCGAGGGGCTTTGTCCACGGAGACAACATATTGCGCGTGCACCGGTCTGTAAAGCGCGACGGGAGATCGATCCGCGGCGTTGCCGAACCGTGACCTTCCACCGGTGTCTCCGCGCCAGCGCTGGGTGAGACCGCTCTCAGGAGGCGACATGAAAGCGGGGACCCCGGGCACGAGCCGAGCTCGTTCCGGGGTCCCCGTGTTCTTCAGCGCCGTCGTCAGAGCCAGCGGCGCAGGCCCGGCCGCTCCAGGACGCCGGCCAGGGTGCGGTTCCGGGTCCGCATGATGCGGACGAGGAGACCGGTCGCGGAGATCTGCGAGCAGGTCGCCGCGAAGGCGAGGACGAGGCCCGAGAGCAGCGCCATCACCGGGTACTCGTCGATGAGCTGATCGGCCGACCAGTACATCAGCAGCGTCGCGAGCGAGGCGAGCGCGGCCGGCGCGGTGAGGATCCCCGCGATCAGCGCGACGCCCAGCCCGATCTCGACGAGCGGGGTGACGAAGCCGAAGAGACCGGCCTGATCGTGCAGGATCGTCGACGCGAAGAGCTGGAAGTAGTCGGGCACTCGCCCGTTCTCCGCGGCGCCGTCGGCGACGAGGAGGATGTCGGAGGCTCCGAATCCGGATCGCAGCTTGATCGCGCCCTCGTTGATCCAGAGCAGGCCCAGGGCGACGCGGACGGCGGTGCCCAGGGCCGCGGCCGCCCAGCGCCACCCGGGCCGCGTCACGAGAGCTTCGCCGCGCCGAAGACGGCCTTCGCCTTGTCGCAGTGCACGACCACGTAGGTGTAGTCGGCGGCGTCGCCCACGTCGAAGCTCTGGGTCTTCGTGTCGTAGGAGACCGGGCCCAGCTCGACTCCGGCGCTCACGGCCTTCTCGTCGGTCCCGTTCGTCAGGTAGAGGTGCAGGTCCGGGCCCTCGTCGGAGGAGAAGCCGCTGAGGTCGACCGTCTTTCCCGACACGGTCGCGGTGCCGGTGACCTTCTTGCCGTTGAGGCCCTCGAACGCGCCTTCGCGGCTCTCGCCGGCCGGCGCGACCGTCGACGGCGCCGTGGTCTTCGCGGCGGCGGAGCTGGAGCTCGTGGACGACTGCGAGGCGGTTCCGGTGGCCGGCGCGCAGCCGGTCAGGACGCCGGCCACGAGGACGACTCCGGCGATCGCCTTGGGGAGCAGGTGACGGGACATGGGGTGTTCCTCTCGTTCTGGCTCTCCGGGTCGGGGTGACCGGGAGAGCGGAAGGGCGACCGGAGGGGAGCCGGTCGCGACCTCGGGCGGGCCGCAGCGGAGTGTGGGAACGGCGCGGCCCGCCCGAGGAGTGCGGGAAGGGTCAGTTGACCTTCGAGATGGCGCAGGACTTGAAGTGACCTTCGAGATGGCGCAGGACTTGAAGCCCGAGTTCGCGTTGACTTGCACGTTGTAGGAGTGCCCGGCCTCGAACGTGTAGCCCGATCCGACCGGGCAGGCGTACTGCTCACCCGGTGAGGCGACGTCGCTCTGCGCGGAGTAGCCGTTGATCAGCACCTGCGAGGTGGTGAAGGACTTCTTCCCGCCGCTGAAGATCGAGTCGAGGCTGCTGCTGTTGATCACGTACGGGGTCGCGGGGTTCTTGGCGGACGCCGAGGTGCCGAACGACTCGTTGGCGCCCGGGCTCAGTGCAGAGCCCCACTTGTTGCCGAAGATCCAGTACTGACCGTCGACCACGAGCGTGGCCGAGGCGTAGGCGCCCGAGTCGGGGCTGTCCGGGCCGGTGTTGCTCACCTGGAGGAGGAAGTACGGAGCCGGTGCCGGCGCGGCCGCCCCGAAGAGCGCGACGCTGAAGGCGCCGGGGACGGCCGAGGTGTCTCCCCAGGCCGCGGGCGCGTAGTCGTTGTTGAGCGACCACTGCATCACGCCGGTCACGTGACCGTAGAGCTCGGGCTTCGCCTTCATCGCCTTCCACTGCGCGGCGAGGTCGGCGAGCACCGCGGCCTGGTCGTAGGCGGCGGCGCCGGATCCGCCGAAGACGTTGTTCGCGGTGCCGCTGGCGCCGGCGTTGCTGACCTGGCCGATCACGATCCTCGTGCCCTCGCCGATGCACAGCGAGGTGGCGGCGGAGCAGTCGGACCGCACCGCGCTGTTCAGCGCGCGGGCGATCGTGCTGAAGAAGCCGGGGTCCTTCTCGGCGGCGCCGCCGACCGTCCAGCCGCCGGTGTTGTAGGTCTGGGCGAGCAGGTAGTCGACCGTGCCGCTCTTCAGGAGCGGACCGAACTGGTCGTTCGCGCCGTCGTGGACACCGGAGGTGAGGGTCAGGTTGGTGGGCGCGGCCGGGTCCACCTCGGTCCCGCTGCTCAGGTAGACCTGCGGTGCGACGGCGAGGGAGAGGCCCGCGCCCTTCACGGTCGCGCCGAGGGCGCTGATCGTCGGAGCGTCGATGCCGTTCTCGAGGTCGAGGTCGACGCCCGTGATGCTCCCGCCGCTGAGCTTCGCGTTGTAGTCCTCGATCTGCGCGAGCAGCCGGGAGCCGACGGCGCTCGCCGTGCCGGCGTTCACGGTGTCCCGGGTGACGGTCTGCCCGCCGAGGCTGAGCAGGTTCACCGTGCCCTTCGCCTCCTGGTCGATGACCTTCTGCATCGCCGCGAGGGTCGCGGGATCGGCCGTGCTGCTCGCCGGGTCGGCGAAGGCGAACACGATCACGTTCGAGGCGGCGATGCCGGCCGGATCGATCTGCGCCAGCGAGCCGGTCGCTCCGAGCTGGAGGTAGGAGACGCGGAGGTCGGGGACGGGGCTCGCGGTGTCGGCGACGGCGGCCGGTGCGGCACCGCCCACGGCGACGGCGCTCGGAACGGCGACAGCGGCGGCGAGGGCGGCGGCGGCCAGGAGGCGGCGGAGTCGTGGTCTCATTCTCGGGTGTCCCTTTCGTGGGTGGGGAGGGCGAGCGATGGTCGCGGCGGACGACGATCTGAACCGGCCTCGTGGGCGGCAGAGCGGTTTTCGCGGGGTCGACATCGATGGTGAGCCGACCGCGCGGCGTCCCGAAATCTCTGGCACGGATCATTGGAGGTGGCGGGAACGGCTGATGAGGCTCAGTGATCCATGTCCGGAACCTGAAAGTGCTCTTCGTTCATGAGGACGTATATAAAGGTCGATGCTTGCGTATAGAAAGACATCCATCCGCGGAAAGACGGGGAATCGAAGATGGCGGAGATCAGCTGATCCGGCGGGGAATCACTCAATTGGCGCCGGACTTGAATTCGGCGCCCTCTCTCCTGTTACACTCACCGCTCGGTCACCCCGCAGCAGTCCCCGTTCACCGTGCGGATGAGCAGGTTGTGGCTTTGAGAATTCACATGTCCTGCCGTCGCGGACGTGTGGCGAGTGGATCCCGTTCCGGGCGCTCGTAGCCGATCCTCGAGATGGAACTGCAGTGATGAAAGAGACCCTCCCGTCCACGGACTCCCCCCTCAGGCCGAGCTCGCCCTGCCGCATCGATCGCCAGCGCTTCAGCGGTCCGGGCGCCGAGAAGGCGATCAGCGAGTGGATGGGAGTCGGTGAATTCCATCCGCGCAGTCGAGAGGCGTTCGAGGCGGAGTCGGAGCGAGTGGTCATCGATCAGGTGAGTGCTCAGCGGATGACCGCGCGCGCCAATTACTTCACCTCACCGGATTCGAGTTCCCTCGGATTCCCGAGAAGCAATCGCATCGAGATCGTGGCGCTGATCGAGGGCGAGTGCTTCATCTCCGTCGGCACTCAGCGCTATCGCCTCACGCGGGGCTCCATCGCCATCGCGGGCGGCGGTGAGCCGGTGTCCTCGGAGACCTACGACGTGACCGAGTGCATCTTCATCAGCATTCCGGTCGATCAGCTGAGCGAGCGCTTGCGGGCCTCCGTCCCGCTCTACGGGCTGGAGGTGATCTCGCCGCCGCGACTGATGCGCCTGTTCCAGACCCTCTCGCACGAGCTCGCCTCGCAGGACTCGATCTCGCCGGACGCGTTCCGCGCGCAGCTCGCGCAGCTGACCGGGTTGATCGAGGCGTCGCTCGCGAACCGGTCGCACCTCGCCGTCGGCGACCTCGATCGGATCAAGCTCTCCCGGGAGCACGTCGAGGGCTACGTGCGCGACCACCTCGCCCAGCGCGATCTCACCGTCGGCACCCTGGCCGAGGTCTTCCACACCAGTCCCCGCACGATCCACCGGCTCTTCGCGAGCGACGGACCGACCCTCTCCGAGTACATCCGGACCAGTCGCCTGACGGCACTCGCCGCGGAGATCAGCGCGGCCGACAACCCGGACGGCTTCGAGGTGCTCGCCGCACGGTGCGGACTGCACGAGTACGTGACCGCCGCCCGGCTGTTCCGCAAGGAGTACGGCCTGACCATGCGCCAGTTCTGGAAGGCGTACCGCCTGCGCTGAGGCTCGCGGCGCACCTCGGGCTCGTAGAATCACCCTCGGCTCGCCGGAACGCCGCGATCGTGCGTGCCGGAGCCGATCTCGCGAGCCGAGGGTGGGGGCCGGAGCATGACGAAGGGCCGCCTGCGCGTGCTGCTGGGAGCGGCGCCCGGCGTCGGCACGACGTCCACGATGCTCGAGGAGGGCGGCCGGCTCGCCGCCGAGGGCCGCGACGTCGTGATCGCGGTCGTCGAGACGCACGGCCGCGCCGAGACCGCCGCGAGGATCGCGGGCCTCGAGGTCGTCCCGCGGCGCGCGGTCCTGCACCGCGGTGCGCGACTCGAGGAGATGGACCCGGCGGCGGTGCTCGCCCGCCGACCGGACATCGCGCTGGTCGACGAGCTCGCGCACACCAACGCTCCCGGCTCGTCGCACCGGAAGCGCTGGGAGGACGTGGCGGAGCTCCTCGACGCCGGTATCACCGTGCTCACGACCGTCGACATCCAGCACATCGCCTCGCTGAACGACGTCGTCGAGGCGATCACCGGGGCGCGGCCGCACGAGACGATCCCCGACGCCGTGCTCCGCGCCGCCGACCGGATCGAGCTCGTCGACCTCGCTCCGCAGGCGCTGCGCGACCGGCTCGCCGCGGGCCGCGTCTTCCCGCCCGAGCGGATCGACGCCGAGCTCTCGCACCGCTTCCGCCTCGGCACGCTCACCGCGCTGCGCGAGCTGGCACTGCTCTGGCTCGCGGACGAGGTGGACAGTGCGCTCCGCGACTACCGCGGCGAGCACGGCATCGACAGCACCTGGGCCGCCCGCGAGCGCGTGGTCGTGACGCTGACCGGCGGCTCGGAGGGCGAGACTCTGCTGCGCCGCGGTGCGCGGATCGCCGCGCGCGCCTCCGGCGGCGACCTGCTGGCCGTGCACGTGCTGACGCCGGACGGACTGCGGACGCCGCGGCCCGAGGTGCTCGCGGCGCAGCGCGCGCTCGTCGAGTCGCTCGGCGGCAGCTACCACCAGGTGGTCGGCGAGGACGTGCCGCGCACGCTCGTCGCGTTCGCCCGCTCCGTGGACGCCACGCAGCTGGTGCTCGGCGTGAGCCGGCGCAGCCGCCTCGCCGCGGCGCTCACTCCGGGGATCGGCGCGACCGTGATCCGCGAGTCGGGCGACATCGACGTCCACATCGTCAGCCATTCGGCCGCCGGTCGCGCGGCGGTGCTGCCGCGCCTCGGCGGAGCGCTGACGCTGCGGCGCCGGCTGCTCGGCACGGCCCTCGCGCTGGTCGGCGGGCCGCTGGTCACCTGGCTGATGGCGAGCCTGCGGAGCGACGAGTCGATCACCAGCGACGTGCTCTCGTACCAGCTGCTCGTCGTGCTCGTCGCGCTGGTCGGCGGGCTCTGGCCCGCGCTGTTCGCGGCCGTCCTCTCAGGGCTGACCCTCGACTACTTCTTCGTCGATCCGCTCTACACCGTCTCCGTCGACGAGCCGCTGCACGAGCTCGCGCTCGCGCTCTACGTCCTGAACGCCGTGCTGGTCAGCGCCGTGGTGGACAGGGCGGCCCGGCGCTCCCGCGCGGCGAAGCGGTCCGGAGCCGAGGCGGAGCTGCTCGCGACGATCGCGGGCGGGGTGATCCGCGGCCAGGGTGCGCTGCAGGCGATCCTCGAGCGCGCGCGCGAGGCGTTCGGCCTCACCGGCGTCCGGCTGGTGCGGGACGGCACGGTGGTCGCCGCGGACGGCGAGCCGACGGCCGCGGGTGAGCCCGTGCGGATCCCGGTGGGCGCGCAGGCGGAGCTCGAGCTGCACGGCCGCGAGCTGGAGGGCAGCGAGCGGCGGCTGCTGCAGGTGGTCGCCGCGCAGCTCGACTCCGCGCTCGAGCGGGAGGCGCTGAGCGAGACGGCGAGCTCGCTGGCTCCGCTGGCCGAGACCGATCGGATGCGCAGCGCCCTGCTCTCGGCGGTCAGCCACGACCTGCGCCGGCCGCTGGCGGCCGCCACCGCCGCCGTCTCGGGGCTGCGCTCGCGCGACGTGGAGTGGAGCGAGGGCGACCGGGCGGAGCTGCTCGCGACCGCGGACGAGAGCCTCACCACCCTGGGCGCGCTGGTCACCGACCTGCTCGACGTGACCCGGCTCGAGGCGGGAGTGCTCGCCGTGTCGCTCGCGCCGCTGGACGCGGCCGATGTCGTGCTGCCCGCTCTCGACGAGCTGGGGCTCGGCCCGGGGGAGGTCGACCTCGACCTGGATCCGGCCGGGCCGGAGCTGCTCGCCGACGGCGTGCTGCTGCAGCGGGTCGTGGTGAACCTCCTGGCGAACGCGGTGCGCTACGCGCCGCAGGGGACGCGGGTGCGGGTGTCGACCAGCGTCTTCGGCGGCACGGCGCAGCTCCGGATCGTCGACCACGGCCCCGGGATCGCGCCCGAGCGCCGGGAGGAGGTCTTCGTGCCGTTCCAGCGCCTGGGTGACGACGACAACATGACCGGGCTGGGGCTGGGGCTCGCGCTGTCGAAGGGGTTCACCGAGGGGATGGGCGGGACGCTCGAGGCCGAGGACACCCCGGGCGGCGGGCTGACGATGGTGGTGACGCTGCCGGTGGCGGCGGACGACGCGGCCGCCGAGACCGATGCCGCCCAGACCGATGCCGCCGAGCGGCGCGCCGCGGGAGCCGATGCTTCGGGAGGAGCCGCATGAAGATCCTGATCGCCGACGACGACCCGCAGATCCTGCGCGCGCTGCGGATCACCCTGACCGCCCGCGGCTACGACGTGGTCACCGCGGGCGACGGGACCGAGGCGATCAACCGCGCCATCGACGAGCGGCCGGACGTCTACATGATCGACCTCGGCATGCCGCGGCTCGACGGGGTCGAGGTGATCCAGGCGCTGCGCGGCTGGACGAGCGCGCCGGTGCTGGTCGTCTCGGGGCGCACCGGGTCGGCGGACAAGGTCGGTGCCCTCGACGCGGGGGCCGACGACTACGTGACCAAGCCGTTCTCGATGGACGAGGTGCTCGCGCGCATCCGGGCCCTGTCGCGGCGCGTGCAGCCGGCCGAGGGCGAGCCGACGGTCAGGATCGGCGACGTGACCGTCGACCTCGCGGCGAAGAGCGCGATGCGCGACGGCGCAGCGGTGCGGCTCACGCCGACGGAGTGGCAGGTGCTGGAGATCCTCGTGCGGAACGCGGGCAAGCTGGTCACCCGGCGCTCACTGCTCGACGAGATCTGGGGGCCGACCCACGTGACCGACACCGGCTACCTCCGGCTCTACCTCGCGCAGCTCCGCAAGAAGCTCGAGCCCGATCCCGCGCACCCGCGGTTCCTGCTGACGGAGGCGGGGATGGGCTACCGCTTCGTGCCGGGCGAGGACGCGGCGGCGCGGTAGGCGCGCAGACGGACACCGGTCGGCCGCGATGCACAACCCGGCGCCGTCGGCCCTGCCGGGGCTGCGGAACGAGCTCTCGGTGACGGCGGATCTCGATACGCCCGCTGCGCGGGCTACTCGATCAGCATGGATCGCGGGGGCGCATCGAGACCCGTCCACCGTCGGTAGGCGTGACGGTGGATCACGAGACGCCCGCTGGGCGGGCTGCTCGATCAGCGTGCAGGGCGCTCGGGCTGCTGTCGGAGGCGCGGGGGACAATGGAGGGACCCCAGGAGAAGGAGACCACCGTGGATCAGCCGCGCATGAACGTCGAGTCGTTCAACCTCGATCACCGCACCGTCGCCGCGCCCTACGTGCGCCTGGCCGACGCGAAGACGCTTCCGGCCGGGGACCACCTCGTCAAGTACGACGTGCGCTTCACCCAGCCCAACCACGGCCACCTCGAGATGCCGACCGTGCACTCGCTCGAGCACCTGTTCGCGGAGAAGTCGCGCAACCACTCCGACCGCGTCGTCGACTTCTCGCCGATGGGCTGCCAGACCGGCTTCTACCTGATCCTGCAGGGCGAGCCCGAGCTCACCGAGGTGCTCGACCTGGTCGAGTCGACCCTCCGCGACATCACCGAGGCCACCGAGGTCCCCGCCGCCAACGAGACGCAGTGCGGCTGGGGCGCGAACCACTCGCTCGAGGGCGCCCAGGACGCGGCGCGCACGTTCCTCGCGGAGCGCGACCAGTGGGAGCAGGTCACCGCGTGAGCGCGGTCGAGGCGATCGTCCTCGTCGCGATGGACGAGGAGGCCGAGCCGTTCCTCGCGGCGGCGGGCGGCGCCCCGGAGCCCGTCGCCGTGGGCAACGCCCTGCAGTGGTCGATCGAGGTCGGCGGCCACCCGGTGCTGCTCGTGCGCACCGGCGTGGGGCTCGTGAACGCGGCCGGCGGGCTGACGGCGGCGGTCCTCCGGATCGGTGGCGCGCCGCTGGTGATCAGCGCCGGGTCGGCGGGCGGGCTCGGAGCCGAGGTGCGCGTCGGCGACGTGGTCGTCGGCGACGAGTACGTGCAGACCGATGCGGACGCGCAGGCGTTCGGCTACGCGATGGGGCAGGTGCCGGGGATGCCGGCGCGCTACTCCGGGCACGCGCCGGCGCTCGCCGTCGATCTCGACGCGGCGATGCCGGACGGCGCGGCGATCACGGTGCGGCGCGGGCTGATCGTCTCGGGCGACGTCTTCGTCTCGGGCGATCACGTCGCGCGGGTGCGCGGACTGTACGACGGGGCGCTGGCGACGGACATGGAGTCGGTCTCGCTCGCGCAGACCGCGTACGTGCACGGGCTGCCGTTCGTGTCGGTGCGCGGCATCTCGGACCTCTGCGAGCCCGGGTCGTTCGAGGCGCACGTGGACGACGCGGCGGACCGCTCGGCGGCCGTGGTGCGGGCGCTGCTGGACGCGGTGGGGTGATCCGCGGCGCGGGGCGGTCCGCGGAGCCGGTGTGCCGGGGGTGGTGGGTCTCGATACGCCCCTTCGGGGCTACTCGACCAGCATGAACGGAATGCCGCGCGTCCTCTCCCTCACGGACGAGACGCCGACCAGTGTGATGACAGCACTGCGGGGCTGCTCGATCAGCACGGGGGCAGCGACTCGTTCGGATCTCTTTCACGGGGATGTCGATATCGGCGGGCGCCGTTCGACGGGATAGTAGGAGGGCGCAGAGGGCGCCCGCGAATCCCGAGGAGACCACCGTGAAGTACATGCTGATCATGCGCGCGACCGATGCCGCGAAGGCCGCCTACGAGGCGATCCCGTTCGACGAGATCATCACCCGGATGGGGCAGTACAACGAGGCGATGATCACCGCCGGCGTCCTGCTCGCCGGCGAGGGCCTCTCCGACGACGTCGCGACCTCCGGGTTCGTCGTCGACTTCTCCTCCGAGCCCGCCGCGATCACCGACGGCCCCTACGGCGAGACGCACGAGCTGTTCAACGGCTTCTGGATCATCCGGGTCTCCTCGAAGGAGGAGGCGAAGGAGTGGGCGCTGCGCTGCCCGCTCGTCCCCGGCAACACGCTGGAGGTGCGCCGCGTCACCGACGAGAGCGACTTCGCGGACTTCGCCGACAACGAGTACCTCCAGAAGGAGGCCGGCTGGCGCGAGGACGAGAAGGCCCGCGCCGAGAACGGCTGACATGACGCCGGCGCCTCCCGGGGAGGAGATCCGGGCGCGGGTCGACGCCGTCTGGCGGATCGAGAGCGCGCGCATCGTCGGGACGCTCGCGCGGGTGACGGGCGACGTCGGCCTGGCCGAGGACCTGGCGCAGGAGGCCCTGGTCGAGGCGCTCGAGCAGTGGCCCACGACCGGCGTCCCGCGCAACGCCGGGGCCTGGCTGACGGCCGTGGCGAAGCGGCGGGCGATCGACGGCTGGCGGCGGCGGACGGCGCTCGACGACCGCTACCGCCTCCTCGCCCGCACCCTCGAGGAGAGCGTCGACGACGAGTGGCGGCCGATCGAGGACGACGTGCTCCGGCTGGTCTTCACCGCCTGCCACCCCGTCCTCTCGCGGGAGGCGAGCATCGCGCTCACGCTGCGGCTCGTCGGCGGGCTCGGCACGGAGGCGATCGCCCGGCTGTTCCTGGTGCCGGTCGCGACCGTGCAGCAGCGGATCGTCCGGGCGAAGAAGTCGCTCGCGGCGTCGGGCGTGCCGTTCGAGGTGCCGGACCCGGCGGAGTGGCGGGCACGGCTCGACGCGGTGCTCGGGGTCGTCTACCTGATCTTCACGGAGGGCTACGCCGCGACGTCGGGCGATCGCTGGCTCCGCACGGAGGTGGCGGGGGAGGCGCTGCGGCTCGGGCGCGTGCTCGCCGCGCTGCTCCCGCGCGAGCCCGAGGTGCAGGGGCTGCTCGCCCTGATGGAGCTGCAGGCCTCGCGGTTCGCGGCGCGGACGGCGCCCGACGGCTCGCCGGTGCTGCTCGAGGACCAGGACCGCACCCGCTGGGACCGCGGGCAGATCGAGCGCGGCCGGGAGGCGCTGCGCCGCGCCGACCGCGTGGGCAAGGGCCGCGGGTCCTACGGGCTGCAGGCGGCGATCGCCGAGTGCCACGCGATCGCGCCGAGCGTCGCCGCGACCGACTGGGAGCGCATCGTGCTGCTGTACGAGATCCTCGGGCGGGTGTCGCCGAGCCCGGTCGTCGAGCTGAACCGCGCCGCCGCGGTGTCGATGGCGACCGGTCCCGCCTCCGCGCTGCTGATCGTCGACCGGCTCGCGTCCGAGGGTGCTCTGCGGGCCTCGCACCTGCTGCCGAGCGTGCGGGGCGAGCTGCTCGCGCGCCTCGGCCGGCGGGAGGAGGCGCGCGCCGAGCTCGCCGTCGCCGCCGAGCTCGCCGTCGCCGCCGAGCTCGCCGTCGCCGCCGAGCTCGCCGTCGCCGCCGCGCTGGCCGGCAACGAGCGCACCCGCGCCCTGCTGCTGGCGCGCGCCGCGTCGCTCTGACTCCGGCGCCCCGACTCCTCAGAAGTTGTCGTAGCGGGTGGTCGAGTACGACAACTCTCGGAGAGCGGAAGAAGTGACGGGAGTCGGGGGTGCACCCGCGGTCCGAAAGTTGTCGTCGCGGGTGGTCGAGTACGACAACTTCTGGAGAGTGCAGGGAGTGAGGGAGCGGAGGGGCGTCCCGGGCGCGCGGGTCAGCGCTCGGTGACGACGCCCGCCTCGACGTGCCAGTGGCGGGTCAGCTGCACGGTCTGGAGCATGCGGCGGTCGTGGGTGACCAGCAGCAGCGTGCCCTCGTAGGCCTCGAGCGCCTGCTCCAGCTGCTCGATCGCGGCGAGGTCGAGGTGGTTGGTCGGCTCGTCCAGCACGAGGAGGTTCGTGCCGCGCGCCTGCAGCAGCGCCAGGGCGGCGCGGGTGCGCTCGCCGGGCGAGAGCTCGCCGACGGGGCGCGAGACGTGGTCGGCCTTGAGGCCGAACTTGGCCAGGAGGGTGCGCACCTCGGCGGTCGGCCACTCCGGCACCAGCGCCTCGAAGGCGTCGGCGAGCGGGACGTCCGAGGCGAGCATCGCACGCGCCTGGTCGATCTCGCCGATGGCGACGCTCGCGCCCAGCGAGGCGCCGCCCTCCTCCGGAGCGGAGCGGCCCAGCAGCAGTGACAGGAGCGTCGACTTGCCGGCGCCGTTGGGGCCGGTGATGCCGATCCGGTCGCCGGCGTCGACCTGCAGCGAGACGGGGCCGAGGGTGAAGGTGCCGCGGCGGGCCACCGCTGCGTTCAGGGTCGAGACGACCGAGCTCGAGCGCGGGGCGCTGCCGATCGTGAAGGCGAGCTGCCACTCCTTGCGCGGCTCCTCCACCTCCTCGAGCCGGGCGATGCGGCTCTCCATCTGGCGGACCTTCTGGGCCTGCTTCTCGCTCGACTCGGCCGAGGCCTTGCGGCGGATCTTGTCGTTGTCGGGCGCCTTCTTCATCGCGTTGCGGACGCCCTGGCTCGACCACTCCCGCTGGGTGCGGGCGCGCGAGACGAGGTCCTCCTTCTTGTCCGCGAAGTCCTCGTACTTCTCGCGGCGCTGGCGGCGGGCGGTCTCGCGCTCCTCCAGGAAGGCGTCGTAGCCGCCGCCGTAGACGGTGGTGGTGCTCTGCGCGAGGTCGAGCTCGAGCACGCGGGTGACGCTGCGGGCGAGGAACTCCCGGTCGTGGCTGACGAGCACCACTCCGCCGCGCAGGCCGCGGACGAACGCCTCGAGCCGCTCGAGGCCGTCGAGGTCGAGGTCGTTGGTGGGCTCGTCGAGCAGCACGACGTCGAAGCGGGAGAGCAGGAGAGCGGCGAGGCCGACGCGGGCCGCCTGGCCACCGGAGAGCGAGGTCATCAGGGAGTCGGCGGAGACGCCGCCGGTGCGGCCCGTCGGGTCGAGGGCGAGGCCGAGGTCGGCGAGGACGACCGGGGTCCGCTCGTCGAGGTCGGCGGCGCCGCTCGCCAGCCAGCGGTCGAGGGCGAGCGCGTAGCGGTCGGCGATCCGACCGTCGGGGTCGGGCTCGGCCAGCGCGGAGGCGGCCGCATCGAGCTCGGCCGAGGTCTCCGCGGCGCCGGTGCGCCGGGCGATGTAGCCGGCGACGGTCTCGCCCTCGCGGCGCTCGTGCTCCTGCGGGAGCCAGCCGACGAACGCGTCGCCGGGCGCGAGCACGACGCTGCCCTCGAGCGGGGCGGTCTCGCCTGCGAGGATGCGCAGGAGGGTGGACTTGCCCGCTCCGTTCGCGCCGACGACGCCGACGACGTCGCCCGGGGCGACCGTGAGGTCGAGGCGGTCGAACAGGGTGCGGTGCGCATAGCCTCCGGAGAGGCCCTTGGCGACGAGGGTGGCGGTCACCGGTCCAGCGTAGGCGGGCGGGCCGCCGGCACCGGCCCCCGATCGCTAGACGCTCTGATTGCACGCGAGTCTAGGATGGCCGGATGAGCGAGACGACGGTCCGGGGCGGCGCCGGCTACTGGTACCCGGACGAGTCCTCGACGCGACGTGCCGTCGAGGTGCTCAGCGCGATGCGCAGGTACCGCGTCTCCGAGGTGGCGATGCGCCGCCGCACCCGCGAGAAGATGGCGATGGGCGAGACCGACCTGATCGCGATCCAGTTCCTGCTGCGGCGCCAGCGCGAGGGCGACCTCGTCAGCGCCAAGGATCTCGCCGCGCACCTCTCGATCTCCTCCGCGTCGACCACCGTGCTGATCGACCGGCTCGTTCGCAGCGGGCACCTGGTGCGGAAGCCGCACCCGAGCGACCGCCGCGGCATCGTCGTCGAGGCGACGGTCGACAGCGATCAGGAGGTCCGCGAGACGCTGCAGGAGATGCACCGCCGGATGCTCGAGATCGCGGAGGACCTCGACGCGGGCGAGGCCGAGGTCGTCGTCAACTTCCTCCGCCGGATGGGCGCCGCGGTCGACGAGATCGACGCCGCCGCAGACGACGAACTCGAGAAGTAGCTAGACCTTCTAGTAAAGAGCCGGACTAGGGATAGGCTGGCGTCATGGGTCAATTCCTCTACGGCACACCGCCGGCCGTGATCGAGATCGAGGACCGCACCCTCGCCCACCTGCAGATCGTCGTCTACGCGAAGTTCCGGCGCGACGAGCGCTTCAGCCTCACCCTCGACTCGATGCCCGAGGGGGCGCGCGGTCGCCACTCGTTCTGGATGAACCCGAACATCGCGCTGCAGTTCCACTTCGCCGGTAGCCGCCAGCCCACGATCAACCCGTCCTGGGTCGAGGTGCTGATGGACGCGGCGAACGGCGGCGGCGGGCTGCGGCTGCTGCCCGAGCCGCACGCCTGATCCGCGCCGCACGCCTGCTTCCGAGCGTCGTCCGGCATCGCCGCGCCCTGCACGTCTCCTAGGGTGGATCCGTGCGCCCGGGGGTGGGCGCGACGAGGGGGAGCACATGCGCGCACGAGTTCTGGGAGGCGCACTGCTCGCGCTGGTGGCCGCGGGGGTGCTCGCCGGCTGCTCGGCGCCGGCTCCGGCGCCCACGGTGACGGTCTACGCCACGGCGACGCCGACTCCCGATCCGACCGTCACGGCCGCCCTTCCGCAGTCGACCGCCACGGTGTTCGTGCCGGTGCCGGAGGCGACCGTCACCTTCACCCCGAACGACGTGCCCGTGATCCCCGAGACGGCGTTCGCCGTCGACAACGGCGCGATCCCGGGAGCGAGCGGGGAGCCGACGACGAACGCCGCGGGGGACATCGTGACCTACACCGTGGTCGAGGGCGACTCGTTCTTCGACATCGCCCAGCGCTTCGGGATCCCCGTGCAGCAGCTCCTGCGGATGAACCCCGGGGTCGCGGGGGCGGGCGAGGCGGTCTACATCGGCAACGTCATCAACCTCGACGCGAACTACCTGGGCTGACCGCCGGCGCCGGTCCGATCGCCGGCGGGGCGCCGGGCGCTACTCCGACTTCGGCAGCAGGTGGAAGGCGAGCGCGAGCGACGCCGAGATCATCAGGATCCCGCCGAAGAAGAGGAAGCCGGCGAGATCGGGCAGCAGGAACGAGTTGCCGAGCACCAGGATGCCGCCGAGGAACAGCACGAAAGAGAGGACGACGCCCAGACCAGTCATGCCCTCATCGTACGGGGCGCGGGGCGCGAAGGGCGCCCGGCCTCAGGGCAGCAGGAGCGCTCGCAGCTCGTCCGCGCCGGAGGCCACCGCGATCGTGCCGACCGCCTCGAGCGGGGAGCCGTAGCCCCACTCGACCATGATCGTCGGCACCCCGTGCGCGGCGGCACCGTGCACGTCGTGCTCGCGGTCGCCGACCATGACGGGCGTCGAGAGGTCGACGCCGATCTCGCGGAGGCGGCGCAGCGCCTCCTCGACGACGTCCGCCTTCGCGCTGCGGACCTCGTCCTCGGAGGCGCCGCAGATGATCGTGAAGTGCTGCGCGAGGCCGTAGTGCTCGAGGACCCGGCGCGCGGCGGACTCCGGCTTCGAGGTGGCGAGCGAGAGCGGGATGCCGGCGGCGGCGATGCCCGCCAGCAGCTCCGGCAGACCGGGGTAGACGCTGGAGTCGAAGAGGCCGCCCGCGTTGTAGCGACGGCGGTAGACGACGAGGGCGGCCTGCGCCTCGTCGACGCTCATCCCGCCGAGCTCGCGGAACGCGTCGAGCAGCGGCGGTCCGACGTAGGCGAGCAGCTCGACGGGCGTGGGCACCGGGCGGCCGAGCTCGACGAAGGTGTCGACGAGGGTGCCGGTGATGCCGGGCGCCGAGTCGGTGATCGTGCCGTCGAGATCGAAGAGGATGCAGCTCCAGGTCGCCTCGATGCCGGGCTGCGCGTCGGGCGCGAGAGTGGTGTCGGACATGGCGGGCTCCTGCCCTCGGAGGGACGTCGTGATCCCGGCGGTGTGCCCCGTCGGGGGGAACACTCTACGGTGCCGGGGCGTCGAGGGACTGCTCGATGAACGACCGGGCGACGACCTGGGCGATCGAGCCGGCGTCGAGCTGGACGGCGACGAAGTCGGCGGTGCGGATCAGTGCGAACGCCTCGCGGCCGGGCAGGACCAGCATCTGCACGCGCGGGTGCTGCTGCCGGGGGACGGCGGCGCGCAGCTCGTCGGTCGAGGTGAACAGCGGGAGCACCTGCTCGCCGGTGGTCGTCGCGACCACGCGCACGTGCGGCACGCCACCGGGCTGCGAGCCGGTCACATCGACGACGAGCGAGCCCTCGAGGCAGGCGGCCAGGAGGCGCTCGACCCCCTCCGCGGTCGCGTCGGCGACCAGTGCCTCGAGCGCTTCGCGGGCCGCCGTGTTGCGGTACGGGCCGGGTCGCGACGGGCGGGCAGGGGGTCCGTTCCTCCGGGGCATGTCTTCACGGTATCCGGGTTCGCGCCATCTCTCGAATCTGTCGCGACAATCGCGCGCATTCGATGTCCGAGTGCGCTATACGACGGATGCCGGGGAGATGAGCCGATTCTCAGGCCGATTGCGACGCTTATCCTGAGTATCGGCGCAGATGACGACGGAGAATCGGACGAATGGCGCCGATAAGTGCTCGACCGCCGACAGGAGGGGGTAATGTCTCCTCCTGTCAGTGACATCCAGGAGGAAAAGTGGCCCAGAAGATCACGCTTGTCGACGATATCGACGGAACCCCTATCGACTCCGGGGACGGCGGCACCGTCCGCTTCAGCATCGACGGAGCCAACTACGAGATCGACCTCGGTCCGGACAACATCGCCGAGCTGCACTCCGTGCTCGAGAAGTTCGTCTCGAACGGCCGCCGCGTCGGCTCGCGCCCCGCTGCCGCCACGTCGGTCGCCTCGGCGTCGAAGAGCGACCCCAAGCAGCTGAAGGCCGTCCGCGAGTGGGCGAACGCCAACGGACACCAGGTGTCCGACCGCGGTCGCATCCCCGCCGAGGTCCAGGCGGCCTACGCCGCCGCTCACAAGTAGAGCCGCGCCGGGCGCACCGAGAGGTCGCGCCCGCATCGTCGAAAGGCCCCGTCGATCCGTCGACGGGGCCTTTCGCGTGCTGTTCTCCGCGACCGCTCGTGGATTCTCGCAGAGCCCCTGGAAAGGGGGACGCGAGCGCTAGAAGAGGCGCGTGTGCGAATCGTCGACGCCGCGCATCGACTCGTAATCGAGCACGACGCAGCGGATTCCGCGGTCTTGCGCGAGGGTCCTCGCCTGCGGCTTGATCTCCTGCGCCGCGAAGACTCCGGTGACCGGAGAGAGGTGCGGATCGCGATTCATCAGCTCGAGATAGCGGGTCAGCTGCTCGACGCCGTCGATCTCTCCTCGGCGCTTGATCTCGACCGCCACGGAGGCGCCGCTCGAATCGCGGGCGAGGATGTCGACCGGTCCGATCGCCGTCATGTACTCGCGCCGGACGAGGGTGTGGCCCTCGCCGAGCAGATCGATCTGCTCGGCCAGCAGGCGCTGCAGGTGCGCCTCGACGCCGTCCTTGATCAGGCCGGGATCGACGCCGAGCTCGTGCGCCGAATCGTGCAGGACCTCGTGGATCGAGACGACCAGGGCGTCGCCGGTCTTGCGGTGCGTGACCGTCCACTGCTCGTGGACGCCGGCCGCCCGGGCGTCCTCGTCGGGCTCGCCGGTGCTGAGGATGCACGGGGGGCTCATCCAGTTCAGCGGCTTGTAGGAGCCGCCGTCCGAGTGCACGAGGACGCTGCCGTCGGCTTTGACCAGCAGCAGTCGGGTGGCGAGGGGGAGGTGGGCGCTGAGACGGCCGGTGTAGTCGACGGAGCAGCGCGCGATGACGAGACGCACCCGTCGAGGATAGACGGGGGCGGTCGGGAGCGGTCGGACGGGTGGGTCTCGATACGCCCCTGCGGGGCTGCTCGACCAACATGAGAGGGTCCGGTTGCGGAGCTGGGCGACAAGCATGAAGTGGATTCATGCTGATCGAGTAGCCCTCGCAGAGGGCGTATCGAGATCCGGCGATGTCGGCAGGGCGGAGTGCAGGCTCGTCGTGCTGGGGCGGTGGGTCTCGATACGCCCCTGCGGGGCTGCTCGACCAGCATGAAGCGGGCCCCTCCGGGGTCGGCGCGCGTCAGGCCATGCGGAGGACGTTGCCGGTGACGCGGCGGCCGGCGGGGGAGACGAGGTAGGAGACGAGGTCGGCGACCTCGTCGGGGCGGGCGACGTCGAAGAAGGCGTCGTTCGCGGCGACGGCGGCGTGGACGTCGTCGGTGACCCAGCCGGTGTCGGTGACGGGCGGGTGGACCGCGTTGGCGGCGACGCCGAGCGGGCTGAGCTCGAGCGAGGCGGAGATCGTGTAGTTCACGAGGGCGGCCTTGGCGGCGCCGTAGGAGACCTCGCCGGGGAAGCCGCGCTCGCCGCCCGAGGTGAGCGTGACGATCCGGCCGCCGTGGCCGCCGCGGCGCTCCAGCCGCTCGGCGAGCTCGGCGATCAGCAGTGCGCCGGCGCGGGCGTCGATGTCGAGCACCCGGTCGATGCTCGCGGCGTCGACGCGGCGCTGGGGGCGGCCCATCCAGTCGTTCGGGCGGGTGCGGAAGGTGTCGATGACGGAGCCGGTGGCGTTGTGCACGAGGACGTCGACCGGGCCGAGCGACTCCTCCGCGGCGTCGAGGAGCAGGGCGGCGGAGGCGGCGTCGCGCAGGTCGGCGGAGACGGCGCGGGCGCGGCCGCCGGCGGCGCGGATCCGCTCGGCGACCTGCTCGCCGTCGGTGCGGTGGGCGAGACGCTGGCGCTCCGGCTCGTACTCCGGCAGCTCCTCGGCGAGGAAGGCGACCAGCACGGACAGACCGTCGGCGGCGAGGCGCTCGGCGATCGCGGCGCCGATGCCGTGGTTCGCCCCGGTGACGACGGCGACGCGGCAGGGCTCGAGGCCGGGGGCGCTCATGCTCGCGCGCCGTCCTGCACGCGCTCCGCGGGCTCCTTCTGCGGGCGGGCGGCGGGCGAGGCGAGCCCGGCGAGGACGACGAGCGCGAGCACCAGGAACAGCGCGTTGAGGAGGCCGAAGTGCTCGCCGAGGAAGCCGATCGCGGGCGGGCCGACCAGGAAGGCGACGTAGCCGAGCATCGCGACGGCACTGACCCGGGCCGCAGAATGCGGGCCCTCGGCCGCGGCGGACATGCCGACCGGGAAGCCGAGCGAGCAGCCCAGCCCCCAGGCGACCGCTCCGGCGATCACGAGGCCGTCGACCGGCGCGAGGATGAAGAGCAGGATGCCGACGATCGCCAGGCCGGCGGACGCGCGAAGCACGGGCACGCGGCCGAAGCGGTCGAGCACGGGGCCGCCGAGCACGCGGCCGACGGTCATCGCCGCGACGAAGACACCGAAGACGACGGCGGCGGTGGTCTTGTCGGTGCCGTGGCCGTCCACCATGGCGAGGGTCAGCCAGTCGTTGGCTGATCCCTCCGCGAAGGCCATGCCCAGCATGATCAGGCCGATCAGCACCAGGCGGCGGTCGCGCCAGACGCCGAGCGAGGCGGCGACGCGCTCGCGGACCGGCGCCTTCGCGACGACGGCGACCCCGGAGGTGTCGAGCTCGTCGCGCACGGGGACGAAGCGGATCGCGACGGAGACGGTGATCACCACGACGACGGCGACGCCCGAGAGGTGCGCGGCGACCGGCACGGCGAGCGCGGAGGCGGCGGCGCCGAGGATCGCGCCGAGGACGGTGCCGAGGCTGAAGAAGGCGTGGAAGAGCGGGAGCAGGGTCTTGCCGAAGGCCTTCTCGTTCGCAGAGCCCTCGACGTTCATCATCACGTCGACCGCGCCGTTGCCGAAGCCCAGCAGGACCATGCCCGCGAAGGCGAGGGGGAGTGCGCCGAACGCGTCCGCCGCGAGGCCCAGGAGCGCGAGACCGGAGGAGCAGACGACGAGTCCGGCGACCATGCCGCGGCGGGCGCCGAGGGCCGACATGATCGCGGTGGAGAGGCTGAGGCCGACGATCGCGCCGATCGACATCGAGAGGATCAGGAGGCCCACGCCGGAGGTGGGGAGCTGCAGCTCGTCGCGGATGGCGGGGGTGCGCGAGACCCAGGTCGCGATCGAGAGGCCGCTCAGCACGAAGATCGTGAAGACGGCGTTGCGCCACGCGATGAGCTGCGGGCGGCTGAGGGCGGAGGTCGAGGGCATGCGGGGTCCTGGCTGATCGCGGGGCGGTCGTGGGGGCCTGATCGACGATGATCGAATCGATTCGATGCGGGCCGGTCTAAGCTATCCGGAACGCCGGGACCGGTCAAGGACGGGTCGCCCGGCGCCGGCCCTCCGGGTCGGGGACGAGGAGCACCGTGGAGTCGAGCAAGGCCGTGGAGTCGAAGAGCGGCGGATCGCCGACGTCGCGCCCGACCCTCGCGCGGGTCGCGAGCCGGGCGGGCGTGTCGCCGTCGACGGCGTCGCTCGTGTTCAGCGGCTCCGGACCGGTCGCGGCGTCGACCCGCGAGCGGGTGCTGCAGGCCGCCGCCGAGCTCGACTACGCCGGACCGGATCCGCGGGCGCAGTCGCTCCGGCGTGGGCGCTCGGGGATCGTCGGGGTCGTCGTCGACGAGCGCGTGCTGCACGCCTTCCGCGACCCGATCAAGATCGCGATGCTCGACGGCATCGCCGACGTGCTCGGCGGGGCCGGCGCGGGCATCCTGCTGCTCACCGAGACCGAGGGCGGCTCGGGGCTGCTGGCGACGGCGCCGGTGGACGCGATGATCCTGGTCGGCTGCAGTCCCTCCGTCGACGACTCCGTGGCGGTGCTGCGGCGCCGCGGCGTGCCGGTCGTGGTGGTCGAGGGGGTCTCCGACCTCGGCGCTGCGGTCGTCTCCCTCGACAACCGGGAGGCGACCCGGACGCTGGCCGAGCATCTGCGGGACCTCGGGCACGAGCGCGTCGCCGTCGTCTCGCTGCCCTTCGCGAAGGACCGCCGCCGCGGCCCGATCCCGGCGGACTGGCGCTCGAGTCCGAGCATCACGGCGGTCGAGCGACTGCTGGGGGCGCAGGACGTGTTCGGCGACCTGGAGGTCGTGGCGGCGGGGGCGAGCACGGTCGACGAGGGGGTCGCCGCCGGGCGGGTGCTGCTCGATGCCGCCCAGCCGCCGACGGCCGTGATCGCGCAGAGCGATCTGCTGGCGGCCGGGGTCGTCCTCGCGGCCGAGCAGCTCGGGCTGCGGGTACCGGCCGAGGTGTCGGTGGTCGGCTTCGACGGAGTGCAGGTGCCGGGGCTCGCGGCCGAGTACGACCTGACGACGATGGTGCAGCCCGCGGTCGAGAAGGGCCGGGCCGCGGCCCGCGCCGTCCTCGCGCTGATCGCCGGCGACGAGGCCGAGCCGGTGCGCTTCACCTCCGTCTTCCATCTCGGCACCACGAGCGCGCCGCCGCGCTGACTCCCTCCGCGAGATGCCACTTGTGAGCGGATTCTGCGGCGTGTCGGGCTCATAAGTGGCATCTCGCGGGAGGGGGTGGACGCGGGGGTCACCCGGAGTTGTGCACAGGGTTGTCCACAGGGTGTTCGAAACTTTCTTCGAGGGTCAGCGGAGCCAGACGTCGCCGCGGAAGCGGAGGCCGAGGGTGAGCGCGCGGGCGCCGAGGAAGCCCGCGGCGTAGGCGATCCAGAGGGCCAGGAGGCGCCAGTCCTCGGGCGCGAGGGGCGCGAGGAGGGCCAGCGGGGCGAGGACGGCGAGGTTCACGAGGCCGCTCAGGGCGAGGTAGCGGCCGTCGCCGGCGCCGATCAGCACGCCGTCCAGGACGAACACGAAGCCGCCGAGCGGAGCCGTCAGGCCGACCACGACGAGGGCGGCGGGGAGCAGGCGGAGCACGTCGGGGTCGCTCGAGAAGACGAACGGGAGCACTCCGCTGGTCGCGAAGATGACCGCTCCGAGGGCGACTCCGGCGCCGATTCCCCAGGTCACACAGCGTTTCGCGACCGCTCGGGCGCGCGCCGGGTCGCCCTCGCCGAGGAGGCGGCCGAGCAGCGCCTGCGCCGCGATCGCGACGGCGTCGAGGGCGAAGGCCACCGTGGAGAACAGCGTCATCGCGACCTGGAACGCGCCGAGCTCCTCCGCGCCGAGCGAGCCGGCGACCGCGACCGCGAGCAGGATGGCGGCGCGCAGCGAGGCGGTGCGCAGCAGCAGCCAGCCGCCCGAGCCGGCGGAGGCGCGCAGCCCGGCCGGGTGCGGGCGCAGCGGCGCTCCGACGCGGCTGGCGAGCCGCAGGGCGATCACCGCGTAGGCGCCGAACATGCCCCACTGGGCGATCACCGTCCCCAGGGCGGACCCGGTTATCCCCAGGCCGGCGGGGTAGATCAGCACGGCGTTCAGGGCCGCGTTCACCACGAATCCGCCGCCCGCGATGATCAGCGGAGTGCGGGTGTCCTGGAAGCCGCGGAGCAGGCCGGTCAGGGCGAAGACGCCGAGCATCGCGGGGATGCCGGCCATGCTCACCGAGAGGTAGCGGACGCCCGCGTCGGCGACGGCGGGCTCCGCGCCGAAGAGGCCGATCAGGGCGGGGGCGGCGATGGCTCCGGCGACCGCGATGACCGCGCCGAGGGCGAGCGCGAGCCAGCCGCCGTCGATGCCGGCCGCGACGGCACGGCGCTCGTCGCCCTCGCCGAGCGCGCGGCCGACCCGGGGAGTGGTGCTGTAGGCGAGGAACACCATCAGGCCGACGATCGTCTGCAGCACCGCTCCGCCGAGGGCGAGGCCGGCGAGCGGCACGGCGCCGAGGTGGCCGACGAGGGCGGAGTCGGTGAGCAGGAACAGCGGCTCGGCGATCAGCGCCCCGAGCGCAGGCACGGCGAGCCGCAGGATGCTGCGGTCGAGGGTGCGGCGGTCGGTGGTGGTCACCGCTCGACGGTAGCGGGGCGGGCGGGATGCGCGGGCGGTGTGGGCGGGCGGTAGCTACGGTGGAGGCACCCCCGGACGGAACGAGCACCATGGCATCCCGCACTCCCCGCCTCGGCCTCGGCCTGGCCGCCGTCGGGCGACCGGCCTACATCACCGCGGGGCGCGACGGCGATCTCGGGCCGCCGGAGGGGCGCAGCGTCGACGCCCTCCGCGCGCGGTCGCACGAGCTGCTCGACACCGCGTGGGGTCTCGGCGTCCGCTTCTTCGATGTCGCTCGGTCGTACGGGCGCGCGGAGGAGTTCCTCGGCGCGTGGCTGGCGGAGCATCCGGAGCGGCGCGCCGAGCTGACGGTCGAGTCGAAGTGGGGCTACGAGTACGTCGGCGGCTGGGCGATGGACGCTGAGGTGCACGAGCGCAAGGAGCACTCGGTCGCGATGCTCGAGCGCCAGTGGTCGGCGACCCTCGCGGCGCTGGGGAGCGCGCCGGACCGCTACCTCGTGCACTCGATCACGCCGGAGAGCCCGGCGCTCGTGGACCGGGCGCTGCTCGACCGGCTGCGCGGGCTCGCCGGGTCGGGCGTCGCGGTCGGGCTGTCGACGAGCGGGCCGGAGCAGGCGCGGACGATCCGGCTCGCCCTGGCGATCCCGGACTCGCCGTTCAGCACGGTTCAGACGACCTGGAACCTGCTCGAGCGCTCGGCCGGGGCGGCGCTCGCCGAGGCGCACGACGCGGGGTGGACCGTGGTGGTGAAGGAGGCGCTCGCGAACGGGCGGCTGGTCGGCGACCGGGCGCCGGAGGTGCTGCGGGGGCTGCAGGGGGTTCCCGAGGAGCTCGCGCTCGGTGCGGCGCTCGGGCAGTCGTGGGCCGACGCGGTGCTCAGCGGGGCGGCGACTCCGGAGCAGCTGCGGGAGAACGTGCGCGCGCGGGCCGGCGCGCTGCCGGAGGGGCTGCCGGCGCAGGATCCGGGGGAGTACTGGGCCGAGCGGTCGGCGCTGGCCTGGCGCTGACGCGCGGGGCGGGTGCGCGGCTCGGGTGACCTCGGGCTCGCGGAATCGGGGTTCGGCTCGTGGGATCGGGCGGTTCCGGCGTGCCGGAGGTGGTGCCGGGGGTCGGCGGTCGGGAGAGGGGCGAGCGGGTCAGCGCGGGGAGACGGCCGCCAGCCACTGTGCGACGAGGGGGGTGAGCCAGGACGGGTCCTCGCCGGGGGCGAGTGCCAGGACGGCGCGGTTGGGGGCGCGCCAGTCGAGGCGGCCGTCCGGGTCGGACAGCGCGTCGGCGAGGCGGCGGTCCGGGAGGGGCGCGGTGCCGCGGTGCAGGATCACCTCGACGCGGTCGCCGGGGCGGAGGCGGAGGGTCACCAGGTGGGCGCCGATCGCGTAGCTCGGGGCGTTCCACTTCACCGACTCGACCAGGCGCTCGTCGGCGGCGAGGACCGCCTCGCGCGTGCGCTCGATCTGCTCGCGGCGCGGGTGGTGCATCGCGTCGACGTGCGCGGTGGTGGAGGCGTCGAGTCGGGGCATGGGGACACGGTGGCAGAGGTTCGGGGGTGGGTGGGTCTCGATACGCCCCTTCGGGGCTACTCGACCAGCATGGAGCGCGGCCGCCCACGGCTCGGGCGGGGCGCCTGCATGCTGATCGAGTAGCCGCCCTGCGGGCGTATCGAGATCCACCAGCGTCGGCGGACGGGTCTGCAGACTCAGTTCTGCTCAGGCGGGTGGGTCTCGATACGCCCCTGCGGGGCTGCTCGACCGGCATGCCGAGCATCCCGTGCGGCGGGTCCGCTCGATCGGCGGCTACGTGGTCTTCACCGCGTTGTCGCCGTGGTTGCCGATGACCTCGTAGGCGGTGCTGCCGACGGCGCGGACGGGCTTGGCGTTGACGTGGCCGGTCGCCCACTGGTTGCCGAGGACGGAGACGGCGCGGGCGTTGAGGGCCTCGACGCAGTGGGTCCAGCCGGAGCCGGCGTCCTCGCAGGCGAAGATGTTGCCGGTGATGCTGAAGCCGACGGTGCGGGCGGTCGGCGAGACGCCGAGGATGGCGATGGCGGGGTAGGTGTTCGCGGCGGCCTTGCCCCCGTTGCTGATCGCGTTGCCGACGATCTGGATCTGCGCGAGGTCCTCGGTCAGCCACGGCGGCATCGTGTAGACGAGGGACTGCCGGCGCGCCCCCTCCATGATGTTGTTCGCGATGGTGATGCGGCGGTTGCCGCGGAGCTCGATGTTGATCTGCGGCGAGCCGTCGAGGTGATTGCCGAGGATCCGGATCGGGCCGCCCTCGATCGAGAGGTCGGCGTAGCTCGCGCCGATGTTGTTCTCCACGATCCAGGAGTCGATCATCCGGTAGCCGGTCCAGATGCCGGTGCCGGTGCACTGGTCGATGCTGCAGCGCTGGATGCGGTTGAGCAGGCCGAGGTCGCCGAAGGTGCCGTCGTTCAGGCGCATGCCGTAGTCGGTCCAGCCGTAGAGCTGCAGCGAGTCGAGCACCGTCTTGTCCAGGTGCGCGGAGACGCAGGGCGAGCCGAGGCCGTTCGCGTCGAGGATCAGGTTGTCGAAGCGGCAGGCGGAGAAGGCGCCGGTGACGACGGGGGCGTTCGTCAGCGAGCGGATCCGGGTGGACAGCTCGCCCGCGCCGCGGAAGGCGATGCTCGCCAGGCCCTCGGCGCGGCCGATCGATCCGGCGATGCGGTAGATGCCGCGCGGGAAGTAGACCGTTCCGCCGTAGCTGGCGACGGCCGCGTCGATCGCGGCGTCGATGGCGGGGAGGTCGTCGGTGCTGCCGTCGCCCGTCGCGCCGTAGTCCTGGACGTTGTAGACGAGCTCGCCCTTCGCGACGGGGCGCTCGCCGGAGACGGTGCGCACCGCCTCGGGCAGCTGCGCGACGGGGACGGTGGCGGTGGAGTCGAGGCCGGCGACTCCGCCCGGGGAGGCGATCTCGGAGTGCAGGACGGGGTCGGAGGGGGCGGTGCCGGCCGCGGCGGCGCCCAGGGGGGAGGCGAGGAGACTGCGACGGGTGAGGTCGGCGGTCAGTGCGGTGAGAGGGGGCATCCGCTCACAGTCGACGGGTCGAGGAGGCGGTGCCGACCTCCGAAGTGGGGCGTTGGGGCCGCAGGGATCGTCGACAGTCCGGCGGAGGCGGCGCGGAACGACCCACGGCCTAGCATGCCACCATGCCCCGTACGCGCGAGCTGAGCCTCCTGGATCTGGCGATCGCGGGCGTGCTGAGCCTCTTCGCGCTCGTGCTCATCGCCCGTGCGACGGCCCTGCTCATCATCACGCCGCCGGTCAGCTGGGCGTTCGTCGCCGCGTTCGGCGTGGCCGTCGCGCTCACCGCGGCCTTCCGGATCGCCCTCGGCCGCCGCTCGGGCATGCCGGTCGCGGGCCTGACGGTCACGCTCCTCGTGATCATGCAGCCGGAGGCCGACCCGTTCCGCCTGCTCGGCGTCTGGACGGCGGCGAGCCTGGTCACCCAGCTGCTGCAGACCCGGAACCTCGCGGTCGCGGGCTACGTCACGGGACTGGGGTCCCTCGCCGCGCTCCTCTACGTCATCGTCTTCCAGGCGGGGAGGGCTGTGCTGACGCCGCCGATCGCGCTGCTCGCGGCGAGCGCGCTCTTCCTCGCCGTCATCCTGCTCGTCGACCTCCTCCGCCAGCGCGGCCGCTGGGGGATGCAGTGGGAGCGGGGCTTCGGCGCCCTGTCGCCCAAGCGGGTCGGCTTCTACCTCCTCCTGGTCTGGCTGCTGAGCACGGCCGTCTGGTTCCTCGACGCCGTGGTCGTGCCGGCGATGGCCGGGGACCCCGCCATCGAGCAGAGCCCGATGGTCGTCCTGGTGGTCGGCGCGCTGGTCTTCGGCGTGGCGAAGCGGATCGAGGTGCGCGGCGTGCGGCGTCGGCTCGCCGGCGTGCTCGACGCGGCACTCGCGCTGCCCTGGGGGACGGTGGAGCAGGCGGAGCGCAAGATCGTCCGCCACGCGCTGACCTCGATCGAGGCGGACGCGATCGAGGTGCGCGACGAGCCCGCCTCCGGGCGGGAGATCGCCTCCGCCATGCTCCTGCCCGACGGCCGGACCCGGTACGTCGTCGCATCGAAGCGGGTGAGCGCGATCCCCTTCAACGACGACGACGAGCAGATCCTCGACGCCCTCGCGCACATGGGCGCGGACACGCTGAGCACCCGCTACGACGTCGAGTCGCTGCGGCGCTCCGTGGACCACGACGCGCTGACCGGGCTGCCGAACCAGCGGGTGTTCCAGTCGGCGCTCGCCGCCGCCAACCGCGACCGGCGGCCGTTCGAGGGCATCGCGGTGCTCTTCCTCGATCTGGACGACTTCAAGGACCTCAACGACGGCCGCGGGCATCACGTCGGCGACAAGATGCTGCGCCTGGTCGGGGAGCGACTCGCGGAGGTGGCCGACGAGGGCGGAGTCGCCGCGCGGGTCGGCGGCGACGAGTTCGCGCTGGTCCTGCGCGGACTCGACTCGGCCGAGGACGCGCGGCGGCGGGTGCAGGCCCTGGTCGAGCGGGTGAGCGAGCCGGCGACCGTCGACGGCGACACCCTCGCCCCGGTCGTGACCGTCGGCGTCGCGTTCTCGGCGCACGAGGAGACGGACCCGACGACCATCGTGATCGAGGCCGACCGCAGCATGCTCGCGCTCAAGCGCGGGCGGGGCCGCAGCGGCCGAGGGCGCTCGAGCAGCCTCGACGTCACCTCGGTGCTGACCGACCCGGTGCGCGAGGTGGCGTCGCGCGCCCTCCGCGACCGCACCCTCGACCTCGCCTTCCAGCCCGTCGTCGATCTCGGCACCGACCGGATCTGGGCCTACGAGGCGCTCGTGCGGCTGGAGGACCCGGTGCTCGGGCGGATCGACCCGTCCCTGCTGATCCGGACGGTGCGGCACGCCGGCCTGCTCGACGAGCTGACCGTCCAGGTGGTGGAGAAGGCGATGTCCGCCGCCGCCTGCTTCCGCGACTCCGGCGCCGGGGTGGAGTGCATGAGCGTCAACGCGGACCTGGAGCAGCTCGCCGCCGAGCGGCTCGGCCCGTACTTCGCGGCCGTGCCCGAGCGGTTCCCGGGCCTGCGGTTCTGCCTCGAGCTCAGCGAGGGGTCGCTCGCGGCGGCGACGGACGAGCTGCGCGCGCAGGCCCAGCTCCTGCGCGACGCGGGCGTGCTGCTGGCGCTGGACGACTTCGGCACGGAGGGCTCCTCGGCACTCGCCGTGGCGACGTTCCCCCTCGACGTGGTGAAGCTCGACCGCGCCCTGATCGCCGATCTGACGACCGAGCTGCGGCAGCGCGAGATCGTCCGGGCGATGCAGTCGTTCGCGGTCGCGGTCGGGGTGCGGATGATCGTCGAGGGGGCGGAGGACGAGGAGACGGTCGCGGTGCTGCGCGAGCTCGGAGTGACCGATGTGCAGGGGTTCGTCTACGGCCGGCCTGACACTCGGACGGGGGCGGAGCAGCGGTTGCTCACCACCGGATCGGCTGTCGGCGACTGCCTAGACTGACGCCAGAACGGGGCGTCCTCTCCCGCACTTCCGCGGTCTCCCGCCGCTCCTCGTGCACGACCGTTCCACTCTCCATCCTCGAGCGCCGGACCTCCCGGGCTCCCGTATGCCGATCGGAACCCCGCCCCATGGCTCCTTCGCTCCTGCCTCGACGCGCCCTCGTCCCGGCCTTCGTCCCGGTCCTCTGCCTCGGTCTCGTCCTCGGCGCCGCGACCTCCGCGTCCGCCGCCGACCTCGTCGATCCGGTCACCGGCGGCGTCGTCCAGGGGCTCGAGAGCGACGCCGTCGTCTCGGTCGCGGCCGGCTCCGCGCCGCAGTTCGTCACCGTCCCGGTCGCCGACGGGGTCGTGCCGACCCGCGTGATCGCGTCGCTCGCACCGCTCGAGCCGCTCACCGGCACGCTCTCGGTCATCGTGTCGGGCCGGGTCGTGCAGACGCTCGACGCCGCCACCGCGACCGCGATCGACGCGCCGGTCCAGGCCTCCGACGTCGTGGACGGCGTGCTCGCCGTCGGCGTCCAGCTCGGCGGCTCGGGCGACTCGGCCGGCGCGCTCTGCGAGGTCGGGAGCGAGGTGCTGAGCGTCTCCGGCCTGGGCGTCGTCGTCGACGGCACCCCGACCGCGCCGACCACCGTCGGCGACTTCTTCCCGGACGCGGTCACCGGCGTCTCGATCGTCGTGCCCGACGGCGCCGACGACGCCCTGCGCGCCGCGGGCCTCTCAGCCGCTGCCTCGCTGGCCTCGCGCTACTCCTCCGGAACCGCGATCACCGTGTCGGAGGAGAGCGCGACCGAGGGCCGCCCGGCGCTCGACGCCGCGCAGGGCCGCATCGTGCGCTTCGCGGCGGGGGACGGCGACGTCGTCAGCGCGATCGGCGACGCCGGCGGGGTGCCCGAGCTCACCCTCACCGGGGCGGAGGCGGACCTTGCCGCGGCCGGCGCGGCGCTCGGCAGCGAGTACGCCGGACTCGCCTCGAGCGCGACCACCACCGGTCTCGCGCAGAAGGTCGTCCCCTCGAGCTCGCTCGACCACACGCTGGCCGACTTCGGCACCGAGCGCATCGCCCTCGGCAGCACCGGGGCGTCGACGAGCTACACGACCATCACGCAGTCCGCGTTCGGCGGACCCGTCTCGAGCGTCGAGGTGGACCTGGTCGGCACGCACTCCGCCGTCCCCGAGGGGATCACCGCGACCGCCAACGTCTACTGGAACGACTTCCTGATCGGCTCGACGGTGCTGGGTCAGGACACCGACGTCGCGATGACGCTGCCGGTGCCGACCGGGCAGCTCAGCGCGTCCAACGGCCTGTCGGTGACGCTCTCGGCCGTGCGCGAGAGCGACGGCGCCTGCATCGGCTCGGCCGACTCCGTGCCGATCGAGTTCTTCGTCGACGGCGCGGGCTCGAGTGTCACCGGCGTCCGGGGCGAGTCCGCGGCCCCCGGCTTCGGCCGCTTCCCGCAGGCGTTCGGCGGTGAGCTCGCCGTCGCGTTCGGCGGCTCCGCGAGCGGCGCCGACGCGCTGCGCAGCGCCGGCGACCTGGTCACCGCGCTGCAGCGGGTCGACGCCGACCCCCTCGCCGTCTCGGTCGTCGGCGTCGACGACTTCCTCGACTCGGATCGCTCCGGGGTCGTCGTCGGCGCGGGGACCGACGAGGCCGAGGCGCTGAGGACGCCGCTGCGCCTCGCCTCCTTCACCGCGATCGACGCCTCGCGCCTCAGCTACGGCGTCGGCACCGAGGCGCCGTACGCGGCCCTCGAGGCCTTCACCACGGACGGCCGCGAGATCGTGCTGCTGGGCGGCTGGAGCGCCGACGGCGACGCGACGGCGTCCTCCGGGCTGCAGTCCTCGATCGCCGGCTGGGCGGCGGAGGAGGGCTGGACCTCGCTGTCCGGGAACCTCGCCGTCTCCGGCTCGGCCGAGGCCGATCCGGTCCTGATCGACAGCAACGAGATCACCCCGCAGGACGAGGTGAAGGACGACTACTCCTCCTACGCGATCTGGTTCGTGATCGCGGTCGTGGTGATCGGCCTGCTGATCCTCCTCGGCTGGCTGGCGCGCCGCCGCCGGTCGCGGAAGGTCGCCGCCTACGTCGACGCGCAGGAGCGGGCGGCCGGCGAGCCCGCGGCCGTCGACCCCGACTCCGCCGCCACACCCGCCTCCGCGCCTGCCGCGGAGGGCGACCACCCCGCCGCGCGCCACTCCTCGACCGACTGACGAGCGGATGACCAGCACGATCGCCGCCCCGTCGCCGGTGGCCGGCGCGCCCGCCCGCCTCCCCTGGTGGCGGGAGGCGTGGGAGCGCCTCGGCCGGCCGGTCACCGGGCGGCAGGTGCCCGGCACGGTCGTGATCCTGGTGGTCTCGCTGCTGGTCGGCTTCGCGGCCTGCCTGGTGACCACCTCCTCCGGGATCAACCTCGCCTA
Source organism: Rathayibacter sp. VKM Ac-2928 (assembly GCF_022815545.1). NCBI lineage: Bacteria > Bacillati > Actinomycetota > Actinomycetes > Micrococcales > Microbacteriaceae > Rathayibacter > Rathayibacter sp. VKM Ac-2928. Next base: position 136,100 of record NZ_JALGRU010000001.1, on the reverse strand, counting down.
CGCCGACACCCAGAGCCACCTCTCGATCTCGCGGCGCATCTTCGACTCGAAGGCGCCCGGCTTCACCCAGCTCGGCACGGTCTGGCTGCCGGTGCCGAGCCTGATCCTGATCCCGTTCGTGCAGTCGCTCTGGCTCTGGCACACGGGCTGGGCCGCCGGGCTGCTCGGGATGATCTGCCTGGCCGGCACGGCCTGCGGCGTCTACCGGATCTCGGCGCGGGTGGGCCACCTGCGCGCCGGCCGGCTCACCGCGGTGCTGCTGGTGCTGGCGAATCCCGGCGTGCTCTACGCCTTCTCGACGGCGATGACGGAGCCGGTGCTGATCGTCACGATGGTCGGCTGCTTCTCCGGGCTGGCGCACTGGGTCACCAGCCGGCGCAACCTCAGCGCCGGCGAGATGATGGTCTTCTCCGGCCTGCCTGCGGCGGCCGCGACGCTCTCGCGCTACGAGGGCTGGGTGCTCGTGTTCGGCGGCACCTTCGTGGTGCTGATCGTCGCCTGGCGGAAGAAGCGCTCCTTCTTCTACGCGATCAAAATGGCGAGCGCGTTCGGGATCCTGCCGCTGATCGCGATCGTCTGGTGGCTGGTCTACAACTTCGCGGTCTACAGCAACCCGCTCGAGTTCATGAACGGCCAGTACTCGGCCGCGAACCTGCAGAAGGCGGTCGCCGACGCGGGGCTGCTCGCCTACCAGGGCAACGCGGGGCTCACGCTCTGGTCGTACAACTGGGCGGTGCTCGAGACCTCGGGCCTGCTGACGGTCGCGCTCGGCCTGGCCGGCGCGCTGGTGCTGGCCTGGCGGCGCGGGATCTCGGACGACGCGCTCGTGATCTGGCTGATGATCGTCTCCTACGCCTTCTCGCTGCTGAGCCTCTACCTCGGCCAGACGCACATGAACAACGACCAGACCCTGCCGACGAACTGGTGGAACAACCGCTACGCGCTGTCGGTGCTGCCGTTCCTCGCGGTGCTCGGTGCCGTGCTGGTCGACGCGCTGCGGCGGGTTCCCCGGATCGGCGCGGGCGCGCTCGGCCTCGTGCTGGTGCTGCTCGGCGCGCAGACGGCCTGGTGGGTGCAGGACCTGGACCGCAACGCGGTCATCGCGGAGGCGACCGGCTACGTCTCGATCAAGGAGGCGTCGGGCGCGACCGCTGCGGCCCGGTTCCTGAGCGAGAACTACGACGGCGGCGGCATCCTGATCGACGAGAGCGCGGCCGGCAACGCGCTGCTGCCCGAGATCGGCGTGCCGCTCGCCGAGTACTACAACCGCTCGGCCGGCGAGCTGTTCGACGAGGCGCTCGCCGCCCCGTACACGCACGCGAAGTGGGTCTTCGTGACCACCGCGGACGCCCCCGAGCTGAGCGAGACCGGCGTCGCCGACCTCGTCTACGACGCGATCACCCGCGACTCCTCCTTCGACACCCGCTACCGGCCGGTGTTCGCGCAGGGGATCTACGTCATCTACGAGCGGCTCGGAGGCTGACCATGGCGACGACGACGCCCCGGGTGGGCGAGATCCTGCTCTCCCGCGGACTGATCACGGCCGAGCAGCTCGACGAGGCTCTGCGCCGCCAGGAGCGCGAGGGCGGTCTGCTCGGACGGCACCTCGTCATCGACGGCGCCGTCACCCGGCGCGAGATGTACGGCGCGCTCGCGGAGCAGTGGGACGCGCCGATGCTCGACCTGGTCGAGGAGCCGCCGGGAGCCGCGCTGCTGGCCCGCATCGGCGCCTCCACCCTGGTCGGCGCGGGCTGGGTGCCCTGGCGGGTGCTGCCCGACGGGACCGGCGTCATCGCGACCTCCGTCCCGCCGACCGAGGCGATGCTCGCCGAGGCGCGGGAGATGCTCGAGGTCGACGTGGTCACCGTGCGCACCACGACCGACTGGGACATCTTCCAGGCGGTCGAGAGCGCCTGCCGCGCCGCGCTGCTCTTCGGCGCGGCCGACTCGCTCGCGGTGCAGAGCGGTGACGAGTCGGCCAAGTCGGGGCTGCGCCGCTGGCAGGTGATCACTCCGCTCGTCGTCGCCGCGATCGTGATCGTCGGAGCGGTGCTGGCGCCGAGTCTCACCTTCGTGATCGTGCTCGCCTCGGCGAACCTGCTCTTCCTGATGAACATCGCCTTCAAGGCGCTGGCCGGCCTGCGCGCGCCGCTCAACCAGAGCTCGGTGAAGGCGTGGGAGGAGGAGGTGGCGCTCGAGCGCGGCCGCCGCGGGCTGGACGTCTCGCCGCCGCGGATGACGGACGACGAGCTGCCGATCTACACGATCCTGATCCCCGCTTATAAAGAGGCCAACATCATCAGCAAGCTGCTGGTGAACATCGGCGCCCTCGACTACCCGAAGGCCAAGCTCGAGGTGCTCGTGCTGCTCGAGGCCGACGACGACGAGACGATCTCGGCGGTGCGCCGGATGAGCCCGCCGGAGTACGTGCGGATGGTGATCGTGCCCCCGGGCGGCCCGCAGACCAAGCCGCGCGCCTGCAACTACGGGCTCAGCTTCGCCCGCGGCGAGTTCGTGGTGATCTACGACGCCGAGGACCGGCCCGACCCCGACCAGCTGCGCAAGTGCGTGCGGCTGTTCCGCGAGGACGCGTTCGAGCGCGAGCACGTGGATCCGGAGCAGAAGCAGCTCGTCTGCCTGCAGGGGGCGCTGAGCTACTTCAACGCCGACTACAACGTGCTCACCCGGATGTTCGCGGTCGAGTACGCGCACTGGTTCGGCGCGATGCTGCCGGGCCTGGACCAGTCGCACCTGCCGATCCCGCTCGGCGGCACCTCGAACCACTTCGAGACGCGCGTGCTGCGCGAGCTCGGCGCCTGGGACCCGTACAACGTGACGGAGGACGCCGACCTCGGCCTGCGCGTGGCCGCGCACGGCTACCGCGTGGGCGTCGTCGACTCCAACACCTGGGAGGAGGCGTGCGCCGAGGTCCCCGCGTGGATCAAGCAGCGCACCCGCTGGATCAAGGGCTACATGATGACCGCTGGCGTGAACACGCGGCACCCGATCCGCTGGTTCAAGGTGAACGGGGTGCTCGGCTCGCTGAGCCTGGTGGCGCTGATCATGGGGACGCCGGTCGCCTTCCTGCTCTACCCGCTGGTGCTCGGCTTCACCGTGATCACCTACATCGGCGTGCAGTTCCTGGGGCTCGATCTGCCGGAGTGGCTGATCGTCGCGGGGACGACCAACATGCTCTTCTCGAACACGCTGATGATCGTCGTCTCGGGGATCGCGGCGTGGAAGCGCTACAACTGGCGGGTCGCGGCGTTCGCGATCCTGAACCCCGTCTACTGGGTGCTGCACTCCATCTCGGCCTGGCGCGCGGCCTGGCAGATCGTCTTCAGCCCGCACAAGTGGGAGAAGACCCCCCACGGCCTGACGGAGGACTACGAGGACTCCACGATCGGCGCGCCGGCGTAGGGGCTGGTGAGGCCGCCCTTTGCATGCTGGTCGAGTAGCCCCGCAGGGGCGTATCGAGACCCGCCGTCACCAGCCGGCGGGTCTGCAGACTCGCCTTCGGGCGACGGTGGATCTCGATACGCCCGCTGCGCGGGCTACTCGATCAGCATGCAGGGGGCCGGACGCGTCAGAGCGGCGGCGCCGCCAGCAGCACGGCGCCGGCGGCGGCGCTGAGGGCCGCGACGAGGCACCAGCGGTCGGCGCGGACGCGGCAGCCGCCCGCGCGGGCGAGCGCGGCGAGGCCGGCGGCGAGCACCGCGTCGCCGATCTGCACCGTCGCCGACGTCCGCATCAGCGACCACGCCTCGAACGGCGGCACGCGGCCCCCGCCGGGCAGGAACGGCAGCCCCGCGACGCTCGCCGACGCCAGCAGCAGCAGCGCCGACCCGACCGCGAGAGCCACCACGACGTGCCCGAGCACCTCGGCCGCGGCCCGCTGCCGAGCGCTGGGCGCGGCGATCTGCGGAAGGACGGCTGGGGCGCTCGCAGCACTGCGGAGGGGCATGCGCCGAGCGTAGAACGCGGCCGTCTGCGGCGAACCCCCTTGCAGATCCCCCTTCCGGAGGTGATTCCACGGGGAGACACGAGTCTCGATGCGGCCGCCCTGCGGGCTACCCGATCAGCATGTGCCGGTCGAGCAGCCGCGGAGGGCTATCGAGCGGAGGTACCGCCCGGATGGAGGACGATCCTCTGCGGCGGTGTCTTCGTACCCTGGCTCGGACGCGGATCGTACGACCCCGACGTGGCTCGTGCGGCGCCGACTGCAGCGCCTTGACTCTGCGAACGGTAGACGTTGCTGTCCGGGAAGCTCTGACTGCTCATGTGCGGGCGGAAGAGTGTGTCGGTGTCGTCGGAGACATCGCCTGCGTCACTCGATCCATCGGAACGAGTCTGCGTCAGCGTCGTTGCTCTGTCGGAGGCGAGAGTCAGGCCCTCGTGTGCGTCGGTGACCATGACGATTCTCATCAGACCAGTATGAACCCGCGGCGTGCGAGCAACACGAGGTCGTGGGCGATGGCGGTCCTGCTGCGGACGGGAATCCGCGTGTCGTCGTCCTACTCGTTCTCGACCTGATCGAGCACGAACGCGGTGAAACCGGGAACCGTGAACGACAGGTGTCCGTGCTTGTTGGCGTCGACGAGACCCTTGTCGAGCAGCCGCTGCCGGGTGACGGAGATCGATCGAGTGGTCGCTCCGAGGGTGTCTGCGAGCACGCCGCGTCGGACGTCCTCCCCGCCGAGCTGTGCGATGCCGACGAGCATCTCCCGCTGTTTCGCCGAAGCACTGCGCCAGCGTGAGCGGAAGAGGGTGAGCATCTCGGCGTCGACTCCGGGCAGGGCCGCGCGGACGTCGTCGAGGGTGATGACATCGGTGGGGCCGAGGCCGTCCGATTCGAGGCGCCTCTCCGCGGCCCGCCAGGCGAGGTCGCCGATGAGCTGGACCTTGTAGGGGTATCCAGCTGATTCCGTGACACCTCGATCGAGCGCGGCCCGCTCCCAGCGCACACCGACGTCGGTCGCCGTCGATTCCAGTGCTTCGCGGGCACCGGCCTCCGACAGACCGTGGAGCGGCTGGAAGCTGAAGCGCTCGCTGAAGGTGACGGCACGAGTGATCGTGCTCGGTGCGCCCGGGAGCCCGACCGCGAAGAGCGCGGTGCGCGGCTGGCCCTGGTCCGACACGTCGAGTGGGTTCATCTCCTGCCAGGCGTAGGCGATGGTGCGCAGGCTCGTGGCGTCCGCCTCCTGGATCTCGTCGATCAGAAGGACGAGGCCGGCGTCTCCGTCGCCGACGACCGCGTCGAGAGCTGCTCGGAGTGCGCGCTGGAACTCCTTGGCCGAGGCTGCTGCCCGCGCCTCGGGAGGTGCGACGGTCACCGTCGCGCTCGCGAGTCCGGGAGCGCCGAGCGACAGTGTCGCGGAGTCGATCGCGTCGCGGGCCGTCTGGCGAAGACGAGGCCCGGTGCCGACGGCGAGTCGGAGTTCGGCGAGGAGCGAGCGTACGAGGTCCTCGCCGGGGTCGGCGGTGATCAGGACGGTCCTGATGTCGTAGCCGCGGAAGATGCGCTGGGCCTCGCGGAGGAGAGAAGTCTTCCCGACGCCGCGGGGGCCGTGGTCGACGTGGACCCGCGGGACGAATCGTCCCTCGGACGCGATCCGCTGTGCGGCCTGCCGGAACTGTTGCAGCGTCTCGGTTCGGCCCGGCAGCTTCATGGGGACAGAACCCGGTGTGTAGGGACTCAGTGCCACGATCTCACCTCTCGCTCGATGTTATACATCGGGCCGAAGTATAACTTCGAGAGCAGGCGGTTGTGCGCGACGGGGCCGTCCGTACCTCTGGCTCCGGTGGATCTTGATACGCCGCGCTCCGCGGGCTGCTCGATCAGCATGAGGCGGCGTGCCGCTGACCATCCATGCTGGTCGAGTAGCCCCGCAGGGGCGTATCGAGACCCCGCCGCCGGGGTCCCGGCAGCCGTCCGCGTCAGATGTTCAGGCGGTTGAAGATCGGGGACGGCAGCAGGCGGATGACCGTCATGATGACGCGCCACTTGGCCGGGGCGTAGGCGACGGCGCGGCCGGAGGCCATCGCGGCGGCGACGTCCTTCGCGACGGAGTCGACCGGGGCCAGCGAGGCTCCGCTCTGCTTGAGCGAGGCGGTCATCGGGGTGTCGGTCGGGCCGGGCTTGATCAGCACGACGGACAGGCGCGAGCCGGCCAGGCGGTGCTGCAGGCCCTGGGCGAAGCGCTCGACGAGGCCCTTGGCGGAGCCGTAGACGTAGTTGGTCTTGCGGCCGCGGTCACCGGCGACGGAGCCGATCACGCCGATGCTGCCGGAGGTCAGCGCGTTCGCGTACGCCTCCATCCAGAGGGCCACCGAGACGCCGGTGACGACGAGCACGTCGCGGGCGACGGCGAGGTCGGCGGACGCCTCGTCCTGGGTCGTCATCGCGCCGTGGGCGATCAGCACGGTGTCGGGGGCGCCGCCCTCGAGCGAGGTCGCGACGACCGAGGAGATCGCGGCCGGGTCGGTGAGGTCGACGGCGGCCACCGACAGCGCGGCCGCGGGGAAGCGCACCCGCAGATCCGTCGCCAGCGCCTCCAGCCGGCCGGCGTCGCGGCCCACCAGCAGCGCCGAGCGCGCGCCCGTGCCCAGCCACAGCCGCAGCGTGTGCTCGGCGATGGCGGAGGTCGCTCCGACCACGACGATCTTGGAGGGGGTACCAGTGCTCACGTCAGCTCCCGAGGACTCGGCGCGAGAAGCCGGAGGAGATCCCCGGGTCGCGCTGGAGGGCGAATTCGGCGAGGCGCGGGAAGCCGGCCTCGAACATCTCGCGCGTCATGCGCGCGTCCTTCGCCGGGTACAGTCGGCCGCCCGCGGCGAGCACCAGCGCGTCGAGGCGCTCGAACAGCGGCAGCGCGACGGGCGTGTTCGGGAAGTCGAGCGCGAAGCAGACCCCGGGCGCCGGGAAGCTCAGCAGCCCCGGCGACTCCAGCGCCCCGAAGGTCTTCAGCACGCCGAGGAAGGAGCCGGTGCCCGAGGCCGCGATCAGGGCGAGCATCTCGCGGGTCGTCTCGAGCGCCCCCTCCCACGGCACGGTGCTCTGGTACTGGTAGAAGCCGCGCGGACCGTACATCGTGTTCCAGCCCTCGATCGCGTCGAGCGGGTAGTTGAACTGCTCGTAGTGCTGCACGGAGCGGCGGGCGCGGGTCGCCTTCAGGCGGTAGTAGGCGCGGTTGAGCAGCGGCAGCGTGGCGCGGTTGACGACCGAGAGCGGGAAGGCGAAGGGCACCTTCAGCGAGCCCGGCCGGGTCTCCGGCAGCTCCGGGGCGGCCGTGCTGTCCGCGCGGGAGTAGACCCCCCGACGCCCGCCGCCCGTGGTGACGTCGATCCAGGCGACGGTGTGCTCGAAGACGTCCATCGACTCGTGCACGAGATCGAGGTACCCGTCGAGGGTCTGGAAGGGCACGTCCTCGCTGACGAGCCACGGCCCGGGGACGCGGGCGAGCTCGAGCTCGACCTCGACGATCAGCCCGGTGAGCCCGAGGCCGCCGATCGTCGCCTGGAACAGCTCGACGTTCTCGGTGGGCGTGCAGCGCGAGGACGACCCGTCGCTGCGCAGGAGCGTGAAGGAGCGCACGTGCCGGCCGATCGTGCCGGCGGAGGCGTGGTTCTTGCCGTGCACGTCGTTCGCGATCGCGCCGGCGAGGGTGACGTTCTTGGTCCCGGGAGTGACCGGCAGCATCCAGCCTCGCGGGGAGAAGACGGCCTGCACGTCGCGCAGCAGCACGCCCGGCTCGGCCCGCAGCACGCCGGTCTCGTCGTCGAAGGCCAGCAGGCGGTCGAAGCCGCTGAAGTCCCAGATGCGCCCGCCGCCGTTGAGCGCGACGTCGCCGTAGCTGCGGCCGAGCCCGTAGGCGATGCCGCTGTCGCCCGCGGCGAGCGCGGCCTGCGCCTGCTCGATGCTCGTGATCCGGGTGACGCGGTGCTCGTCGCGCGAGAGCAGGCCCCAGGAGGAGACGGGGGTGGTCATGCGGGCTCCTCTCGTGGGCCGGAGAACGTGACGTTCTTGTCGAGGTGGTACTTGGCGACGTAGCCGATGGCCAGGCCGATGACGGCGCCGGTGTAGCGGGCGAAGTCCGTGCCGAACAGATAGTCGAAGCCGAACTCGAAGCCCCAGAAGATCAGGGTCGTCACGCCGCTCATCACGCCGTAGAGGAGGAACGTCCTCAGCCCGTGCGCCGCATTCATCGTCTCGTGCTTGAAGATGAAGCGCTTGTCGAGCACGTACTTGGCGATCACCCCCGTCAGGGTGCCCGCGAGCACGGCGGCGATCGTGGCCCACTCCGCGTCGACGGCGAGCTCGACGAGCATCTGAGTGCCCAGATTCACCGCCGTTGCAAGGATCGCGAAGACGACGTACAGCGCGGCCGTCCGCATGCGCTTCCCTCCGTGGTGCTCCGGTCGTGAGCGCTGCGGATCCGGGCGGATGGAGCGCGTTCACCCCCGATTGTAGGTTGGGCCCGCGTCACCCCGATCCCGCCCGATCCGGCCGCTCCAGGCCCTGTTCCCCGAGAGGGAGACGTCGTGAACACCGCCCGCGCACTCGTCGCCGCCATGCGTCCGCGCCAGTGGCTGAAGAACGTCCTGGTGCTGGCCGCTCCGGTCGCCGCCGCGCGCATCCTCGAGCCCGAGATCCTCGTCGCGACCGTCATCGGGGTGATCGCGTTCAGCCTCGCCTCCTCCGGCGGCTACCTGCTGAACGACCTCCTCGACGTCGAGTCGGACCGAGTGCACCCGAAGAAGCGCTTCCGCGCGATCGCTTCCGGCGCGCTGCCGCTGAAGGTCGCCTGGCCGGCCGCGTTCGTGCTGATGATCGTGCCGGTGCTGGTCACCTTCCTCCTCGGCTTCACCTGGTTCGCGGCGACGCTCGCCGCCTACCTGGTGATGCAGATCTCGTACTGCCTCTGGCTCAAGCACGAGCCGGTGATCGACATCCTGATCGTGGCGGGCGGCTTCGTGCTCCGCGCGATCTCGGGCGCGGCCATCGCGGACATCCCGCTGACGCAGTGGTTCCTGCTCGCGGTGTCCTCGGGCTCGCTGTTCATGGTCGCGGGCAAGCGCTACTCCGAGAAGCTGCAGAGCGAGGGCAAGGAGGAGAGCCACACCCGCTCGACCCTCAAGGTCTACACGCCGGGGTACCTGCGCTTCATCTGGTCGGTCGCCGCGTCGCTGACGATGATCTCCTACGCGCTCTGGGCACTGTTCATCAACGGCGAGAACTCGCTCTGGTCGATGGCGTCGGTGGTGCCGTTCGGCGCGGCGCTGTTCCTCTACGCCCTCGACATCGAGCGCGGGCGGGCGTCGGCGCCGGAGGACATCGTGCTCGGCAACCTGCGGCTGCTGGTCTGCGGCGCGCTGTGGGCGGGGCTGTTCGTCGTCGCGATCATGACGCGGACGACCACGGGCTGAGGTCGCGGGTCGGGCCTCGTCCGGGTCCGCCGCTACGACGTCGATCCGCGCCGCAGCCGCAGCCGGGTCTCCTCGAGATCCAGCAGCGCCTGAGCCTGGCCGAGGATCCGCTGCGGGTAGGCGCGGCGGGAGCGGGCGTCGAGCAGGGCCTCGCGCTCGGCCGAGACGACGGCGAGCCGCAGCGCCCGGTAGAGGCGGTGCGGAGTGTCGGCGGTGTCGCGCTGGGAGCCGCGCGACCGCTCCCAGGCCGCCTCCGAGCGGAGGAAGGAGGTCTGGCGCACGCGCTCGAGCACGTCGGGGTCGACGTCGTCGACGCCCTCGACCACCTCGCCGGGCTTCTCGAGGACCGAAAGCCCCTTCTCCGTGATCTCGTCGAGCAGGCCCGCGAGCTCGCGCTGGTCCTCGAGCACGTCGACCCCGCGGATCCCGGTGGCGCGGATGAGCAGCGGCAGGGTGCTGCCCTGGATCAGCAGCGTCGACACCGCCACGGTGAAGGCGATCAGCACGAGCTGCGGGCGGTACGGGATGTCCTCCGGCAGCGACTGCGCGGCGGCGAGGGTCACCACTCCGCGCATGCCCGACCAGCCCAGCACGAGACCGCCGCGCCAGCCCAGGCCGTTGCTGCTGAAGTGGCGGTAGTCGGAGCGGCGCAGCTGGTAGCGGCGCTTGGCCCGGCCGAGCTCCTCGCGCGGCGGCCGCACGCCGTCCGTCGACTCGAGCAGCTCCTTCTGCTCGCGCGCCCGCCGCTCGGCCCGGCGGGTCTGCCAGCGCTCGCCGAGGAGCACCGGCCCGACCCAGGCGAAGCGGACCACGATCAGCCCGGCGGTGGCGACCAGCCCGATGCCGACCGCGGCGGGGATCGTCAGGGCGGCGCGGTCGGCGTCCTGGATCAGGCTGCGGATCTCGAGCCCGATCAGGAGGAACACGCCGTTCTCGAGGAGGAACTGCACGGTGCGCCAGTTGATGCGGTCGTTGACGCGCGACTGCGCGGTGAAGGCGCGGGAGGAGGCGTGCCCGGTGTGCAGGCCGGCGACGACGACGGCGAGCACGCCCGAGGCGCCCAGGGTCTCCGCAGGGATGAACGCGACGAACGGCACGACGAAGGAGACGACGGTGTTGAGCACCGGGTCCTCGAGGCGGGAGCGGACGAAGACCGTCACGATGCTGGCGACCAGGCCGACGACCACGGCGACCACCACGGCGTAGAGGAAGTCGCCGATCGCCGCCCACGGCGTCGCGAGGGTGCCGGCCGCGGCGGCCAGCGCCGAGCGCAGCAGCACCAGCGCCGTCGCGTCGTTGATCAGGCCCTCGCCCTCGAGCAGGGTGAGCAGCCGGGGCGGCAGGCCGAGGCGACGGCCCACGCTCGTGGCGGCGACCGCGTCGGGCGGGCTGATGATCGCGCCCACCGCGATGGCGAGCGGCAGGCCCAGCTCGGGCAGCAGGACGAAGAGCAGCGCGCCGATCCCGGCGGCCGAGATCAGCACGAGCACCACCGAGAGGCCGCTGATCGTGGCGATGTTCCGGCGGAAGTCGACGAACGGCACGCTGATCGCCGCGGCGTAGAGCAGCGGCGGAAGGACGCCGTCGAGCACCCACTCGTGCGGCACGACGACCTCGGGGACGCCGGGGAGGAAGGACAGTCCGACGCCGGCGAGCACCAGGGCGATGGGCGCGGCGACGCCGAGACGGCGGGCGAACGCGGCGACGCCGACCAGGACCGCGACGCCGATGACGGCGGCGATGCCGAGCTCCATCAGAGCGTCCTGCGGGCGGCGTCGGGCATCGGCGGTCTCGATTCGGGGAGGGGGAGGCGCCTGTCCGTGCGCGGGCGCTCGCGCGCGCGGTCGAGGCCGGACTGCGAGTCTGCGCTCGTGTCCGGCCTCGGCCTAGGGGGTTGCGGGTGGGCGCGCCGGTCGCTCCGGGCGCGGGGCGTGCACGGACATCAGCCAGGAGGCGGTCTCATCGCTGACGGGCGACGAGGGGCACTCCTGGCTGATGTTCTGCGCGCTTCCGGGCGGCGGGCGCGGTGCTGCCGCTCGTCAGCGCCGGTCGAGGACCCGGACGAGGCCGATCAGGAGGGCGATCGTGCCGAGCGCGGCGATCGCGATCGCGGCGGCTCCGGCCGGACCGAGCGAGAGCGCCCAGTCGACGACGGCGGTCCGCAGCCCGGCGTCGGCGGCGACGAGGAGCAGGAGGACGGCGACGACGGCCTGGACCAGTCCCCAGACGACCGCGCCGGCGCGGATCCTCGGCCGCTGAGCGGTCTCGGGGGCGGTGCTGGTCTGCGTGGTGGTGGTGCTCTGCGCGGTCATCGTCCTGCCTCCGTCGGGGTCGTGCTGTCGGTCCCGGTCGTGCTGCCGGTCCCGGTCGTGCTGTCGGTCCCGGTCGTGCTGCCGGGGTCTGTCGGGGTGGCGGGGTCCGTCGGGGCGCCGGTGTCCGTCGGGGCGCCGGTGTCCGTCGGGGCGCCGGTGTCCGTCGGGGTCGGGAGGTCGGTCGCGGCAGCGGTCGCCTCCGAGGTCGGCTCCGCGGTCGCCGTGCCGTCCGGGTCGAGTGCGGCGCCGCTGGTCGAGTCCTCGGCGGTCCGGTCGTAGACGGTGACTCCGCCGCGGCCCTGCGCGATCCGGACGACGACCGGCTCGGCGTCCGGGTCGCCGAAGGTCTGCGTCCAAGTGGCTCCGTCGCGGCTGTACTCGACGTCCTCCGGGTCGGACCCCACGTCACCGTCGGCGAAGGCGGTGGTCAGCCAGTAGTAGCCGTTCGCCGTGGACGCCTCGAGGCGGACCGCCGCTCCGGCCATCGGCATGACGGTGATGTTCCCGGCGCCCTGCCAGACGTCGATCACCTCCCCCGGAGCACCCAGCGACGGGTCGATCGTGATCTGCAGGTCGCCCGCCAGCATCGCGTAGCTGCCGGGAGTCGCGTTCGAGACGCCGTACGAGCTCAGGAGGGGCAGCAGCTGCCGCTCCGGCGGGACGAGCGACGCCGTCGAGGCCGTCAGCACCGTGACCACCGAGACCGCGATCAGGAGGATGGCGCGCCGGCGGAGCAGCCCGGCCGCCACGATCGCGAGTCCGAGCACCAGGGTCGCGACGCTGAAGCCGACAACGGTCGCGGTCGAGCCGGAGACGGTGAGCGACGCGATCGCGCCGGCGACGGCGGCCAGGCCGAGCACGAGCAGCGTGACGCTCCTCCGCAGCCGCGGGTTCGCCTCGCGGTGCAGCCGACGCCGCTCGAGGCGCGCCGCGGTGATCGCGGCGGCCCGCAGGCGCGACTCCTCCGCTCGGGCCCGGGCCGTCTCGCGGGCGGTCGCGCTCTCCTGGGCGCGGAACGCCTCCCGCTCGGCCTTCCACTCCTCCTGGCGCTCGCGCCACAGCGCGAGATCCTCGGGGGTGCTCGGCCGCGGCTCGGTCGGGCGCTGCGGAGGGAGGAGGGGAGCGCCGCTTGCGGGCTCGCCGGTGGGGGCGGGGTAGCCGGCGGCCGAGGCGCCGGGTCCCTCGGGGCTGCCGTACGGCGGCGGCGCCGGGTCGGTGCGGCCCGAGCGGCGGGCGATCCAGACCACGAAGACCACGATGAGCACCAGGACGACGACCGTCCAGAGGGCGCGGCCGGTGGCGGGCGCCCAGGGCACCGCCCCGGTGTACGCGCCGCCGAGCGACCAGAAGCCCTGCGCGACTGGGAGCATCGAGGCGAGCACCAGGGCGCCGATGCCGGCGTGGACGCGGGTCAGGCGACCGCGGAGCATCTCCTCGACCGGCAGCACGCCGTCCTCGTCGGGCAGCAGCAGCCAGGCCGCCGCGTAGAAGAGGAAGGCCGGGCCGCCGAGGACCGCGACCACGACGAAGATCCCGCGCACGATCAGCGGATCGATGCCGAGGCGATCGGCGATGCCGGAGCAGACGCCGCCCACCCAGCCGGGCCGGCGGGCGAGATCGAGGGAGCGCAGCCAGAGGAGGAAGCGGTTCTCGGAGGAGGGGCCGGGTGCGGAGGGGCCGGGTGCGGCGCCGGGGCCGGAGGTGCCGGTCCCGGGAGTGCCGTTCCCGGGATCGCCGGCTCCCGGCGTCGGGTCCGGAGCCGGTGGGTCGCCCGCCGTCTCCTGCGCCGGGTCCGGCGGGGTCGTGCTCGCTGCTGTCATGGCTCGAGTGTGACGCTCCTCCACAGGCGCCGACCATCGGGGGAACCCCTGATCCGACCCCGACTCCCGCCCCGGCGACCCCGACGACCTGTTTGGATGCAGGGGTGAGCACACCCACCCTCCCGAGCACCGCGGCGCACCCGCCGCGGCGTCGGCCGTCCCCGGGCCGATCGTCCGCGGGCCGGCCCGCCTCGGCCCGGCCTCCGCTGCGCCGCCCGCGCCGGATGGTCCTCGGCGGCGTGTGCGCGGCGCTCGCCGAGCACCTGGGCCTGCGCCCGGGGACGGTGCGCTTCCTCATGATCGTCGCGACGCTGCTGGGCGGCGGCGGCGCGCTGCTCTACCTGTGGCTGTGGGCGCTGGTGCCCCTGCGCGACGCGGGCCCGGACTCCGGTGCGCAGACCGGCGGTGTGCGGCGGTCCGTTCCGGTCGCGGTGCTGCTCGTCGGCGTCGCCGGGGCCGCGACGCTCTCGGTCGTGGTCGCACTGCGCGGGGGCGACGACGCCGACGTCACCCGGGCGCTCGCCGCCGTCGCGGTGCTCTCGGGCGGCGCCGTCGCCTGGAGTCTCGGACTCGACCGCGGCGATCCGTCGCGCTCGGCGCGCTCCTCCGCCCTGGTCCGCCTCGCCGCCTGCGCCGTGCTCGTCGTCGCCGGGGCCGCCGTGCTCACGGCCCGCCCGAGCGCGGTCAACGCGGTCCTCGCCGTCGGCGTCCTCCTGGTCGCCGCGGGCGTGCTCGCCGCGCCCCGGGTCGTCACGCTGTGGACCGAGCTGATGGGCGAGCGCGCGGCGCGGGTGCGCGAGGAGCAGCGCGCCGAGATCGCCGCGCACCTGCACGACTCCGTGCTGCAGACCCTCGCGCTGATCCAGAACCGGGCGGGCGCCTCGAGCGAGGTCGCCCGCATCGCCCGCGCGCAGGAGCGGGAGCTGCGCGACTGGCTCTTCGAGCGCGACGTCCCGGTCGCGAACGACCTGGCGGCCGAGATCCGCGCCATCGCCGCCGCGATCGAGCTCGACTGGCCGGCGACGCTCGAGGTCGTCGCGGTCGGGGCCTCGGTGCCGGGCGCCGCCCCCGTGCTCGCTGCGACCCGCGAGGCGATGCTCAACGCCGCTCGGCACGCCGGCGGCGAGGTCTCGGTCTACGTGGAGTCGTCGGCCACCGGGGTGGACGTGTTCGTGCGCGACCGCGGCCCCGGAGTCGACCTCGGCGCGCTCCCCGGCGACCGCCTCGGCATCCGCGAGTCGATCGTCGGCCGGATGGCGCGCGCCGGCGGCAGTGCGACCGTGCGGCCCGGAGCGGGCGGCTCGGGCACCGAGGTCCACCTGCGCCTGCCGGCGGGGGCCGAGCGGTGACCCGCGTCGTGCTGGTCGACGACCACTCCATCTTCCGCTCCGGCCTGCGCGCCGATCTCGCCCCCGAGCTCGACGTCGTGGGCGAGGCGGCCGACGTCGACTCCGCGGTCGCGCTGGTCGCGGCCGAGCGTCCGGACGTGGTGCTGCTCGACGTGCACCTGCCCGGCGGCGCGGGTGGCGGCGGTGCCGAGGTCCTGCGCCGCAGCGCCGCGCACCTCGACGCGGTGCGCTTCCTGGCGCTGAGCGTCTCGGACGCGGCGGAGGACGTCGTCGGCGTCATCCGCGCCGGCGCTCGCGGCTACATCACCAAGGCGAGCTCCGGCGCCGAGGTCAGCCGGGCGGTCCTCGCGGTGGCGGGCGGTGACGCCGTGTTCTCGCCGCGGTTGGCCGGCTTCGTCCTCGACGCGTTCGGCGCCCTCAGCGGTGAGCAGGCGGAGTCCGTCGACGAGCTCGACCGCCTCTCGGCCCGCGAGCGCGAGGTGATGCGCCTCATCGCCCGCGGCTACGCCTACAAGGAGGCCGCCGCCGAGCTCTTCATCTCGGTGAAGACCGTCGAGTCCCACGTCTCCGCAGTGCTCCGCAAGCTCCAGCTCTCCTCCCGCTACGAGCTGACCGCTT
Source organism: Rathayibacter sp. VKM Ac-2928 (assembly GCF_022815545.1). Classification (NCBI taxonomy): domain Bacteria; kingdom Bacillati; phylum Actinomycetota; class Actinomycetes; order Micrococcales; family Microbacteriaceae; genus Rathayibacter; species Rathayibacter sp. VKM Ac-2928. The sequence goes on along the minus strand of NZ_JALGRU010000001.1, from coordinate 120,575 downwards.
GGGCCTCGGCCCGCCGCCTCCTCTGAGCCTCCCGTCTGATCTGCAGGCGATCCGCTGTGGAAGGCGCCTTCCACAGCGAGGCGCGGAAGACAGACGCGCGGATCACCTGCAGATCGGACAACGGACGGCAGACGCCCCCGCGCCGGAAGCTAGAACGAGAGCAGTGGGAGGAACGGCAGCGCGGCCAGCGCCGCGAGCGTGCCGAGCGCCGCGCCCGCGAGCACGTCGGTCGGGAAGTGCATCCCGAGCACGATGCGTGACAGCAGCATCACCAGCACCACGAGGACGGCGAGCGGCCAGAGCGCGGGCAGCATCACCGCGAACACGATCGCCGCCGCGGTGGTCGAGGACGCGTGCGAGCTCGGGAAGCTGAGCTTGCTCGGCGCCGTCCCCCGCACCTCGACGCCCTCGCCGAGGGGCCGCGGCCGCCGGACGACGCGCTTGATCACGATCGACAGCCCGTGCGCCACGACGATCGCGACGTCGCAGAGCGCCCACGCCCAGAAGCGCGACGGATCGGCGAACGCACCGACCACGCCCAGCAGCAGCCAGCCCGCGGCGTGCTCGCCGAAGAAGCTGAGCCAGCGGGCGATCGGGCGCAGGGGCGGTGCCAGCGGCGAGCGCTGCACGGCGACGATGACCGCGGACTCGCGGCTCCGGAGGGTCGACATCGCGCTCAACCTAGCGCACCCCTCAGGCCCCCGTTGTGCAGGCGCCCGTCCGTTGTGCAGGTGTCCGACCGTTGTGCAGGCGACCGGGCGGCGGAAGACACTTTCCACCGCGTCGAGTGCGCCGCCGAGCGTCGGATCGCCTGCACAACGGACCTGCGTCCCCGCTCAGGCCTCGGGCTCGGCCTCCGTGGCGGCCGCGCGGCGGCGCGCACCCAGACCCAGTGCGGCCGCACCCGCGGTCAGCAGGGCGGCGGCGCCGGCGACGAGGCCCACGCTCTCGACACCGGTCGAGGCGAGTCCGCCGCCGCCGCCCACGGGCAGGGGGACGGGCGTGCCGGTCGGCGCGACGGTCGGAACCGCGGTCGGCCCGGCGGTCGGCCCGGCGGTCGGCCCGGCGGTGGGCGCGGCGGTCGGCACCGCGGTCGGTCCGGCCGTCGGAGTCGCCGTCGGCGCCGTGGTCGGCCCCGCGGTCGGCGTGGGCGTCGGCGTCACGAGCTGCGACGCCGGCAGGATCTGCACGATCGCCGGGCGCGGCGCCGCGACGGCACCCGCGGCGACGACTCCCGCAGAAGCGAAGTCCGGGAAGTACGAGCTCGGCGCCTCGAAGGTGCCCTCCTCGCCCGGGTGCTGGACGGCCACGAACACGTGCTGGTCCTGGTCGTGCACGATCGGCCCGCAGGTCTCGGCGTCGCGCGGGACCGAGAGGAACTGCTCCACCCGGCCGCGCTCGGCGCCCTCGAGCGCCACCTTGAAGAGGCCGTCGTTGTAGCCGATGCCGCTGGGGGCCCCGTCGGTCGAGATCCAGAGATTCCCGACGGAGTCGAAGGCGAGGTTGTCCGGGCAGGAGATCGGCGAGACCTGGTCGACCGGGAAGCCCGAGAAGTACACCGTGTCGCCCTGCGCGACGTCGCCGCACAGCATCAGCAGGTTCCAGGTGAAGGTGCGGCCGGTCTGGTCGCCGCCGTCCTCGATGATCTCGACGATGTGGCCGTCGCGGTTCTCGGTGCGCGGATTGACCTCGGTCGGCCCCTCCTTGCCCTCGGTGCCGCGGTTGGAGTTGTTGGTGCAGGCCACGTAGATCCGGCCGCTGACCAGGCTCGGCTGGACGTCCTCGCAGCGGTCCATCTTGGTCGCGCCGGCGATGTCGGCGGCCATGCGGGTGTGCACGAGCACCTCCTCGACGCTCATGCCGGCGATCATCGACGCGCCGTCGAGGACCAGGGGCAGCCAGGCGCCGATGCCGTCGAAGCCGCCGTCCGAGGGGACCGCGCCGGTGCCGGTGATCTCGGCGACGGGGGAGTCGCCGATGAAGCTCGCGACGAAGAGGTCGCCCTCCTCCAGCAGGGTCTTGTTGTGCGCGCGGTCGCCCTCGATGTAGCGCTTCTTCGAGACGAACTTGTAGAGGTAGTCGAAGCGCTCGTCGTCGCCCTGGTAGGCGACCACGCGGCCGTCGGGGGCGACGATGACGTTCGCGCCCTCGTGCTTGAGGCGGCCGAGCGCGGTGTGCTTCTTCGGGGTCGACTCCGGCTCGAAGGGGTCGAACTCGACGATCCAGCCGAAGCGGTTGGGCTCGTTCTCGTAGCCGGGCGTGCGGGCGTCGAAGCGCGGGTCGTCGAGCTCCCAGAGGCGGGCGGTCTCGGCGTCGGTGAGGCCGTAGCGCTTCTCGGCGTCGCTGGTCGCGGTCGCGCGGAAGTAGCCGTTGAAGTTCTCCTCGCCCGAGAGGATCGTGCCCCACGGCGTGGTGCCGCCGGAGCAGTTGCCGAGCGTGCCGAGGACGGAGCGTCCCGTCGGGTCGGCGGCGGTCTTCAGCAGCGCCGAGCCGGCCGCGGCGCCGGTGGCCTCGTAGGGGGTGTCCAGCAGGTAGCGGCGGTTGTGCTCGCCGCCCTGGACGTACGCCCAGGGGCGGTCGACGGCGGTGCGGACCAGCTCGACGACGCTGAGTCCGTGGGCGGCGCGGCCGACGGCGCGTACGCGCTCGGGCTCGGCCTCGAGCTGCGCGGCCGGGAACATGATCGACTCGTTCGTGTACTCGTGGTTCACGACCAGCAGGGCGCGCAGGCGCTTCGAGCCGGGGATCTCGACGATGTCGGTGTAGTCGTTGTTGTAGCCGAACTGCGCGGCCTGGGCCGACTCCGTCTGGTTCCGGATGTCGAAGGCGGGGCTGTCGGCGAAGAGCGGGTCGCCCCAGCGGATGATCGGCTGCCAGGCGAAGCCCTCGGGGACGGTGAACTCATCGACCGTGTACGGCACCGGGGCGATCGGGGTGAAGGCGAGCGGGGACCCGCCGACCGCGGCGCCGGCGACGGCGGCCTCCGCGGTGGGGGCGCCGCCGGCCGAGGCGACGGCGACGGTGACCGCGCCGGCCAGGCCCAGGCCGAGGGCGCTGCGGCGCGAGATCTGCCGGGCGACGATGTCGCGGAACGAGCTGTTGTGCGAGGTGTTGCAGGCGGCGGTCGAGCACGCGTTGGCGCACTTCAGGGCGCAGGTGACGGGGCTGCGCTTGCCGCGCACGTGCCCCGCCATGGGGAGGAGGAGCGGGCGGCGGGCGGTGTCGGTCATGCGAGGTCCTTCGATCGGCAGGCAGTGCGATCGAGTGGACCAGTGCGAGGGGACGCGCATCCCGCTCAGCGGAGGCCTCTCCCTGAACGGAATATGAACGTTCTCACAAGAAGGTGAGGCTATCCTTCGTCGCTCCGGCGGGCGTCCCGGGCGGCCAGCACCGCGCCGACGTTGTCCGCGATCCACTCGACCACCGGCAGCAGCCGCTCGGCCAGCTCGGCCCCGAGCGGGGTCAGCGCGTAGTCGACCCGCGGCGGGATGACGGCGTGCGCCTCCCGGTGCACGAAGCCGTCCTCCTCGAGGGTGCGGAGGGTCTGCGCCAGCATCTTCTCGCTGATGCCGCCGATCCGCCGCCGCAGCTCGCCCCAGCGCAGGCCGCGCTCGGCCAGGGCGGCGAGGACGAGCACGCCCCACTTGCTCGTGACGTGGCCGAAGACCTCGCGGCTCGGGCAGTCGGCGGAGTAGACGTCGCCGGTGAGGAGAGGGCTCTCGATGATGGTCACAGGAGTACTAACCAAATAGTGGGTACTGCATTCCGGGAAGTTCTGGCGGTGCGGCCCGGTTCCCCTCTCCGACGGCGCCCCACCCGCCGTCTCCCGAACGGAAGGACCACCCCCATGACCCTCGTCGTCACCGGAGCCACCGGCCACCTCGGCCGTCTCGCCGTCGAGCACCTGCTCGCCCGCGGCACCGCCGCCTCCGACATCGTCGCCACCGGCCGCGCCGCCGCCAAGCTCGAGGCGCTCGCCGCCGACCTCGGTGTCCGCACCGCCGTCGCCGACTTCGAGGACCCGGCCTCGCTCGACGCCGCCTTCTCCGGCGCCGAGGCCGTGCTGCTCGTCTCCGGCTCGGAGGTGGGCAAGCGCGTCGCGCAGCACACCGCCGCGATCGAGGCCGCCGCCCGCGCCGGCGCGCGCCTGGTCTACACGAGTGCGCCGAAGGCGACGACCAGCCCTCTGATCCTGGCCCCCGAGCACAAGGCGACGGAGGAGGCGATCGCCGCCGCGGGCCTCCCCGCCGTGATCCTCCGCAACGGCTGGTACAACGAGAACTACGCGCAGACCGTCGCCGAGCTCGCCTCGACCGGCACCACCCTCTCCAGCGCCGGCGACGGCCGCGTCTCCAGCGCTGCCCGCACCGACTACGCCGAGGCGGCCGCCGTCGCCCTGCTCGACGCCTCCCTCGTCGGCTCGGTGCACGAGCTCTCCGGCGACACCGCCTGGACCTTCGACGAGCTCGCCGCCCTCGTCGGCGAGGTCGCCGGCCGCGACGCCGCGATCACGCACGTCGACTCCGCCGAGCACACCCGCATCCTCACCGAGGCCGGCGTCCCCGAGGGCGGCGTCGGCTTCGTCGTCGGCCTCGACGCGAACATCGCCGACGGCCTCCTCGGCGAGACCGACGGCTCGCTCGCCCGCCTGATCGGCCGCCCGACCACCCCGATCCGCGCCTACGTCGAGGAGCAGCTCGCCGGCTGAGCCGCGTCCTGCGGCCGGTGGCTGACCTCCGGCTCGCGGAATCCGCTCCGGCTCGCCGGATCGTCCGGTTCTCGCGTGCCGGAGGCGCTCGCGCGTGCCGGAGCCGCTGACTGAAGCACCTCGGGCACGCAGAATCGGCTCCGGCTCGTCGAATCGGCCGGTTCCCGCGTGCCGGGGGCGGTTCGGCGAGCCGGACCCGCGCCCCGGGGCCGCGGTGTCCGACCCCCGACGTAGGCTTGACGCCATGACCTCGACGACGCCTCGCTCCGGTATCGACCTCTCCGAACTCGACCCGGCGACGCGTCCGCAGGACGACCTCTACCGCCACGTCAACGGGCTGTGGATCGACCGCACCGAGATCCCGAGCGACAAAGCGCGCTACGGCTCCTTCCACGTGCTCCAGGAGGAGGCGGAGAAGGCGGTCCGCGACATCATCGTCGAGGCGCAGTCCGCCCCGCAGGGCACCGAGGCGCGCATGTTCGGCGACCTCTACACCTCCTTCCTCGACGAGGCGCGCGCCGAGGAGCTCGGCGCCGCCCCGCTCGCCGACGACCTCGCGGCCGTGCAGCGCGTCGACTCGATCGCCGCGCTGCTGCAGGCCGTCGGCACCTTCGAGCGCGCAGGCGTCCCCGGCCTCTTCGGCCTCTTCGTCGACAACGACCCGGGCGACCCCGAGCGCTACCTCGTGTTCGTCAACCAGGGCGGCCTCGGCCTGCCCGACGAGAGCTACTACCGCGAGGAGGAGTTCGCCTCCGTCCGCGAGGCGTACCTGCCCTTCGTCGCCCGGATGCTCGGGTTCGCCGGCATCGACTCGCCGGAGTCGCGCGCCGAGCGCATCGTCGCGCTCGAGACCGACCTCGCCGCCGTGCACTGGGACAAGGTGCGCAGCCGCGACAGCCAGGCCACCTACAACCTCCGCTCCTGGGCCGAGGTCACCGAGCTCGCCGCCGGCATCGACCTCGACGTCTGGCTGACCGCGATGGGCGCGCCGGAGGGGGCGCTCGCCGAGGTCGTCGTGCGCCAGCCGAGCTTCCTCGAGGGGCTCGCCGGCCTGCTGACCGACGACCGCCTCCCCGCCTGGCGCGACTGGCTGTCCTGGCAGGTGATCCGCGGCGCCGCGGCGTACCTCTCCAGCGACTTCGTCGACGCCAACTTCGACTTCTACGGCCGCACGCTCACCGGCACGCCGCAGAAGCGCGAGCGCTGGAAGCGCGCCGTCTCGCTCGTCGAGGGCTCGCTCGGCGAGGCCGTCGGCCGGATCTACGTCGAGCGGCACTTCCCCGAGACGGCGAAGGCCGCGATGGACGTCCTCGTCGCGAACCTGATCGAGGCCTACCGCCGCTCGATCGTGGATCTCGAGTGGATGGGCGCCGACACCCGCGAGCGCGCGCTGGAGAAGCTCGCGAAGTTCACGCCGAAGATCGGCTACCCGGTCCGCTGGCGCGACTACTCCGCTCTCTCGATCGACCCGGCCGACCTGGTCGGCAACGCCCGCCGCGTCGCCGCCTTCGAGTTCGACCGCGAGCTCGGCAAGATCGGCAAGCCGCTGGACCGCGACGAGTGGTTCATGACGCCGCAGACCATCAACGCGTACTACAACCCCGGCTTCAACGAGATCGTCTTCCCCGCCGCGATCCTGCAGTTCCCCTTCTTCGACGAGTCCCGCGACGCCGCGGCCAACTACGGCGCGATCGGCGCGGTGATCGGCCACGAGATCGGCCACGGCTTCGACGACCAGGGCTCGCGCTTCGACGGCGACGGCCGCCTGACCGACTGGTGGACCGAGGACGACCGGGCCGCGTTCGAGGAGCGCACGAAGGCCCTCATCGCGCAGTACGACGCCCTCGCTCCCGCGACGACGCCCGGCCACCACGTCAACGGCGCGCTCACCATCGGCGAGAACATCGGCGACCTCGGCGGTCTCGGCATCGCGTGGAAGGCCTACCTGCTCTCGCTCGACGGCGAGGAGTCGCCCGTGATCGACGGCCTGACCGGCGCGCAGCGCTTCTTCCTCTCCTGGGCGCAGGCCTGGCAGCAGAAGGCGCGCGACGAGGAGACGATCCGCCTGCTCGCCATCGACCCGCACTCGCCGTCGGAGTTCCGCTGCAACCAGATCGTCCGGAACCTGGACGAGTTCTACGCTACTTTTGACGTCACCGAAGGCGACTCCCTCTGGCTCCCGCCGAGCGAGCGCGTCGCCATCTGGTAGTCGCCGCCGACTGCCGTCCCGCACCACGGGCGAGCGGCGGGCATCGAGAGCCGACCGATGCCTTCCGCGCCGTCCGTCCACCGACGCGTCGTCGCGGTGGACCCCGCTCCTCCCCTCCGCACCGACCGTTCCACCGACCCGGAGAGAGGCCGCAGCCGTGGTGATCCCCGCCCACGAGACCCGTCGCGAGAGTCGTCGCGCCCGCCGCGGCCGCCACAAGGGCGACTACGACCACGACGACTTCCAGCGCGGCTTCGACGCGCTCGGCCGGCTCGCCCTGGACGGCGTCGTGGTGTCGGCCCGCGCGGTCGACCTCGGCACCGGCCGCGCCCTCTTCGCGGTCGACGACTCCGTCTCCATGCCGACGGCGTCCGTCGGCACGATCGTGCTCCTGGTCGAGGTCGCGGCGCGGCTCGCCACCGACCCGCAGGAGAACCTGCGCCTCGTCGACCGCACCGCCGCCGACGCCGTCACCGGCACGGGGATCTGGCAGCACCTGCAGATCCCGTCGATGCCGATCGCGGATCTCGCCGCCCTCGTCGGCGCGACCAGCGACAACCTGGCCACCAACGTCCTCCTGCGCCGGGTCGGACTCGACGCCGTCCGCGAGCGGGCCGAGGCGCTCGGCCTCTCGCGCACCGCTCTGCTCGACGTCGTCCGCGACGAGCGCGGTCCGGACGACGCTCCGCAGCTCTCCATCGGCTCGGCCAGCGAGCTGACCTGGCTGCTCGCGACCCTCGCGAACGGCGAGGTCGTCGACCCCGCGGTCAGCTCGCGCGTCATCGGCTGGCTCTCGCTGAACAGCGACCTGTCGATGGTCGCCTCCGCCTTCGGCCTCGACGCGCTCTCGCACCGGCAGCCCGACCACGGCGTCCTGCTCGTCAACCGGACCGGCACCGACGTGGGCGTCCGCGCCGAGGTCGGCGTGCTCCGCGGCCCGCGCGCCGGCGTCGCCTACGCCGTCATCACGCAGTTCGACGACTCGAGCCTGCGCTACCGCCTCGCGGTGCTCGACGGCATGCGCACGCTGGGCGTCGACCTGCTGGAGTACGTGCACTGACGGTCGCAGCGGCCGCGTGCTTCCGCTCGCTCCCCTGCGGTCCGCGCTCGCCGACCTCCGGCTCGTGGAACATCGTCCGGCTGCCGGAATCGCGCGATCCCGCGTGCCGAGGTCGGATCCGCGTGCCGAAGGTTCTCGCAGTGGGCGGCGTCGTCAAGCAGGTGACCGGGCCCGGAGGCGCGACCTAGGCTGCCCGCAGCGGCGCCGCCTCCCGGTGCGCCGCGGAGAGGACACCATGAGCAGCTTCGGCTTCGACGCCCCCGAGGACGTCACCGACACCACCCGTCCCGACGCCGACTCCCTGCCGGTCCCCCCGGAGGACCCGGCCGAGGTCGACGACACGGAGGCGACCGGAGAGGCGACCGACGAGGGAGCCGACTCCCGTCTCGACGACGATGCGCGCCTCGACGACGACCAGGACCCGCCGGAGCACCCCTTCGTCCCCTCGCCCAGCTGAGCGACGGACCGGGCTCCGGCCCGGCGCGTGCACAACTGAGGCTGGAAGGGCCGGATCGGTCCGAAAACACGATCCGCCGCTGCCGGCCTGAGCTGTGCACACGCTCGACGGCTGACGTCGCTGCGGGCGGCCAGTGACGAGGCGGCCGACCCTCGTCAGCCGCGGAACGCCCCGCGGTGGCGCGCCGCCGGGTGCCGCGGGTTCAGCCGCGCGGCGCCGGTCAGCCGCTCGCGCAGCCCGCCGGGCGCGTACTCCGAGCGGGCGAGGCCGCGCGCCCGCAGCACCGGCATCACCTCGTCGACGAACTCGACGTAGCTGTCGGGCAGCGTCCAGTGCGCGAGGTTGATGCCGTCGACGCCCGCGTCGCGCAGCTCCGACAGCCGGTCGGCGATCTGCTCGGGCGTCCCGACGACGCGCTGGTGCCGGCCGACGGTGAGTCGCGCCAGGTCCGCGACGGTCGCGTCCCGGTCGGGCAGCAGCCGGATCATCGACTCGAGCGTGCTGCGATTCCCGTTGGTGACGATGTCGCGCAGCCTCGTCTCGGGCGGGAAGGGCGTCCCGTCGGCCTGGTCGACGCTCAGCCCCGCGTGCAGCAGGTGGGCGTCGACGCTGCTGTACTCGTCGAGCTCGGCCTCGCGCTCCCGGGCCTCGCGCTCGGTGCTGCCCACGATCACCGACAGGGGTGAGAAGAACAGCACGTCGTCGCCCCGGCGCCCCGCCGCCTCCGTGAGCGCCCGCGTCGAGGCGATCAGCTCGCGGGTCTGCTCCGTCGTCGAGCCGCCGACGAACTGCGCCTCCGCGTGCCGGGCCGCGAAGGCCCGCCCTGCGGGGGAGGAGCCGGCCTGGAAGAGGAACGGCGTGCGCTGGGGCGACGGCGCCGAGAGGTGCGGGCCCTCGACCCGGTAGCTCGCGCCGGCGTGGTCGATGCGGTGCACCGACTCCGGACGGGAGTACGCGCCGGCCTGGTCGCGGACCGAGGCGTCGTCGTCCCACGACCCTTCCCACAGCTTGTAGACGACGTCGAGGTACTCCTCGGCCTGCGCGTAGCGGTCGTCGTGCTCGGTCAGGCGGTCGAGGCCGAAGTTGCGGGCCGCGTTCTCCTGGTAGCTGGTGACGATGTTCCAGGCGACCCGGCCCTTCGAGAGGTGGTCGAGCGTCGACATCCGCCGCGCGAACTCGAACGGGTGCGCCTGCAGGATCGAGCTCGTCATCGCCAGTCCCAGGTGCTCGGTCGAGCCGATCAGCGCGGCGAGCAGGATCGACGGGTCGTTGTTCGGCAGCTGCAGTCCCTCGCGCGCGTTCACCTCGAGCGGAGCGCCGACCGCCCCGTAGGTGCCCACGACGTCCGCGAAGAAGATCGCGTCGAACACCCCGCGCTCGAGCGTCCTCGCGACCTCGATCCAGTGCCCCAGGTCCTCGAACGCGCCGGGCCGCGCCCCGGGCCGCCGCCACTGGCCGTGGTGGATGTGCGACGGCGTGTTCATCACGAACGCGTTGAAGAGCAGCGGGCGGGGATCGGTCATGCGGGTGCTCCTGAGGACGCGGGTGCGGACGTCGGTCTCGTGCGAGGCGATCGTACGGTGAGCGCGCCGGGCACGACGCGAGCGGCGTCGCCGGGTCTCGATACGCCGCCTGCGGCGGCTACTCGACCAGCATGATCGTCCGCCTACTCCCGCGGGGTCGGCCCCGGCTTGATCCGCTGCGCCAGCCGCTTCAGCGGGTGCGCCGGCTCGCGCTCGAGCGGCTCCTCCACCTCGAGGCCGTAGAACGAGCCGATGTCGCCGACGAAAGCGGCCCGGCGGGCGCGGTCGTAGGCGCGGATCTCCCTCCGGAAGGCGATCACCGTCGCGACGCACATCAGGATCATCACCACGCTGAACGGCAGCGCCGAGAGGATCGCGGCCGTCTGCAGGGCGTCGAGTCCGCCGGCGATCAGCAGCGAGAGCGCGAGCAGCGCCGTCGCGAGCGCGAAGAAGATGCGGATGCCGTTGCGCGGCTCCGCCTCGCCGCCGGTGGCGATCATCGCCATCACCAGGGCGCCGGAGTCGGCGGAGGTGACGAAGAAGATGCCGATCAGGACGATCGCGCCGACCGTGAGCACCGAGCCCGCGGGCAGGCCCTGCAGCATCGAGAAGAGCGCCGCGTCGGTGCTGACCGAGCCGTCGGCGCCGACGAGCCCGCCGTCGCCGTACAGCTCGCGGTAGAGCGCGGTGCCGCCGAGCACGCTGAACCAGAGGAAGGTCATGATGGTCGGCACCAGCAGCACGCCCGCGACGAACTCGCGGACGGTGCGGCCCTTCGAGACCCGGGCGATGAAGATGCCGACGAACGGCGCCCACGACATCCACCAGCCCCAGTAGAACGTCGTCCAGGTCGCCTGCCAGGCCTCGCCCTCCTGGCCGGCGTAGGCGCTGACCGTGAAGGTGAGGCCGATGAAGTTCTGCAGGTAATTGCCGAGCGACTGCACGAACTCGCGCAGCAGGAACTGGGTCGGGCCGGCGACCAGCACGAACACGAGCAGCGCGGCGGCGAGCAGCAGGTTGCCGGTCGAGAGCCACTTCATGCCCTTGCCCACACCGGAGACGAGCGAGAACACGGTGAGCGCCGTCACGACCGCGATCACGATGATCTGCACCGTGAGCGAGGAGTCGACGATGCCGCTCGCCTCCAGTCCCGCGGAGATCTGCGTGACGCCGAGGCCGAGCGAGGTGGCGACGCCGAACATCGTGCCGACGAGGGCGACCACGTCGATGGCGTTGCCCCAGCCGCCGCGGACGCGACGGCCCAGCAGCGGCTCGAGCGCCCAGCGGATCGACACCGGGCGCTTGCGGCGGTGGATCGCGTAGGCGAGGGCGAGGCCGACGACGACGTAGATCGACCAGGCGTGCACGCCCCAGTGCAGATAGGTCTGCGAGATGGCGCTCTGCGCGAGCTCCGTCTCGGTGCCGGTGACGCCGGGGCGCGGGGTGGCGAAGTGGGTGAGCGGCTCCGCGACGCCGTAGAAGACGAGGCCGATGCCCATCCCGGCGGCGAAGAGCAGCGAGATCCAGGAGAGCATCGAGAACTCGGGCTCGTCGTCGTCGGCGCCGAGCGTGATGTCGCCGAAGCGGCTGACGCCCATCCAGATCGCGAAGGCGACGAAGACCGCGGCGATCAGCACGTAGTACCAGCTGAAGGTGTTGACGACGGTGGTCTGCAGGGAGGCGAAGACCTCGGTGGCGACCTCGGGGGCGAGGATCGCGAACGCGGCGATCGAGAGCGTGATCACCGCGGCCGGCCAGAACACCCAGCGGGCGAGGCGCTGCGGGGGCCTCTCGGACGTCTTCTGCTCGGGCATTGCGCGGGCCTCTCGTCGACGGCAAAAGCTCCACCGTACACGGGGGCCGCGGCGCGGGCGCAGGCGGAGCGTGCGCTCGGGTCGGTGCGGCAGGCTGGACCCGTGCAGTTCAGAGTCTTCACCGAACCCCAGCAGGGCGCGAGCTACGAGGATCTCCTCGCGGTCGCGCAGGCCACCGAAGCCCTCGGCTACGACGGCTTCTTCCGCTCCGACCACTATCTCCGGATGGGCGACGGCGATCCCGGCCCCGGCCCGACCGACGCCTGGACGACCCTCGCGGGCCTCGCGCGCGAGACCGAGCGGATCGCGCTCGGCACCCTCGTCTCCTCCGTCACCTACCGGCCGCCGGGGATCCTCGCCATCCAGGTCGCCCAGGTCGACGCGATGTCGGGCGGCCGCGTCGAGCTCGGGCTCGGCACCGGCTGGTTCGAGGAGGAGCACGCCGCGTACGGCATCGACTTCCCGCCGCGTCGCTTCGACCTGCTCGAGGAGCAGCTCGAGATCGTCACCGGCCTCTGGTCGACGCCGGTCGGCGAGCGCTACTCGTTCGCGGGCGAGCACTACACGCTGACCGACTCGCCCGCGCTGCCCAAGCCCGCGCGCCTGCCGCTGCCGGTGATCGTCGGGGGAGGAGGACCCAAGCGGACCCCGCGGCTCGCGGCCCGCTTCGCCAGCGAGTTCAACCTGCCCTTCCCCGAGTTCGACGCGATCCCCGGCGCGTTCGAGCGCGTCGACGAGGCCTGCGTCGCGATCGGGCGCGAGCCGTCCTCGCTCGTGCACTCGGTCGCGCTGATCGCGGTCGGCGGAGCGGACGAGGCGGAGTTCGTCCGGCGCGCCGCGGCGATCGGCCGCGAGCCCGCCGAGCTGCGCGAGCACGGCGTCGCCGGCGGCGTCGACGAGACCGTCGACCGCCTCGAGTCCCTGCGCGAGGGCGGCGCCGAGCGCGTCTACCTCCAGTTCATGGACCTCCAGGACCTCGACCACCTCGACTTCTTCGCCCGCGAGGTGCTGCCGCGCCTGTCGGCCTGAGCCTCCCCTCATGCCGATCGAGTAGCCCGCGGAGCGGGCGTATCGAGATCCACCGTTTCGCAGAGGCCGGGTCTCGAGACGCCGCCGGAGGCGTCTACCCGACCAGCATGGAGAGGGCTGCTCGACCAGCGAGGCCGCAGGCAGGGAGACGCCCGTCGCTGCGACCTAGGCTGGAGGGATGGTGGACACGATCGAGCGCGCCGACGAGCGGCTGGCGACCCGCTCGGCCGCCGAGCTGCCGTGGGTCGTGCTCGTCTGGGACGACCCGGTCAACCTGATGTCGTACGTGTCCTACGTGTTCCGCAGCTACTTCGGCTTCGGCCGGTCCGAGGCCGAGCGGCTCATGCTCCAGGTGCACACGGAGGGGCGCGCTGTGGTCGCGACCGGCAACCGCGAGGAGATGGAGCGGCACGTGGAGGCGATGCACGGCTACGGCCTGTGGGCGACACTGCAGAAGGCCGACGCATGACCGCTCGACTCACGGCGGGCAGGCCCTGATGCGCTCCTTCCGCCGCGACTCCTCCGGTGCCGCCGTCGCCCGCTTCGACCGCGAGGAGGCCGGGATCCTCCGCCACCTCGCCGGCGAGATGCTCGAGCTGCTCGACCGCGGGACGAGCGAGGACGCGCGCAACGACCCGGCGCTGGCGCGGCTGCTGCCCGACGCCTACCGCGACGACGACGAGGCCGCCGCCGAGTTCCGCCGCTTCACCGCCCCGGATCTGGCCGGCCGCAAGATGGACGACGCCCGCGCGATCACCGCTGCGCTCGACGCGGGCGAGGGCTCCGGCCACGCCCGCGTCTTCGCCGGTCTCGGCGAGGTCGCCGTCCGGCTCGAGCCGCCGCAGGCGCTGTCCTGGCTCCGCGGGCTCACCGACATGCGCCTCGCCCTCGCCGCCCGCCTCGGCATCGTCGACACCGACGACGTCGAGCCCGACGGCGAGACCGGCCAGGCGATCCGCGCGGTCTACGACTGGCTCGGCAGCGTCCAGGACGGCCTGGTCCGCGCGATCGACGTGTGATCGCGACGGTCGCGGCCAGGCCTTTCCGCTAGAGGATCGAGAGATCTCCACAGCTGTGGACAAACCTGTGGAGAGATGTGGAGAACGGGCGTCCTCGCCGGTGCCCGCCGCCGCGGATCGCCCGTCCCGCAGCGGATCCGGCCGAGCAGAGGGTGTGGAAACGCGAGGTGTCCGGTCGGTGAACCCGCGCCCCTGGAACGGGGGATCAGGCTCCCGGTTCGACGCCGGGGGGCGGAACCGCGTACCGTCCGGACCGTGAACACTCCTTCAGGAACCCAGGCCAAGCGCGCCGCCGACGACGCTCAGGACTCGACCGCGGTGCGCACCCTCGCCCGCGGGGGCTACGCCGCGAACGGCCTCGTCCACGTCCTCATCGGCGTCATCGCCCTGCAGATCGCGACCGGCGGCCAGGGCGAGGCGGACCAGTCCGGCGCGCTCGGCTCGCTCGCCGCGCAGCCCGGCGGACTGGTCGTGCTCTGGGTCTGCGCGATCGGGCTCTTCGGTCTCGCGCTCTGGGGCGCGCTCGAAGCGTTCCTCGTGGCGGGCGGCGACAGCGCGGCGTCGCGCTGGGGCAGCCGCCTCAAGGAGGCGGCGAAGGCCGTCGTCTACCTCGCGCTCGGCATCACGACCCTCCGCTTCGCGCTGGGCGGCAGCTCCGACTCGTCCGAGACGTCCGAGAGCGCGAGCGCGCAGGTCCTCGCCGCTCCCGGCGGAGTGGTGCTGCTCGTGATCGCCGGGCTCGCGATCCTCGCGGTCGGCGGCGTCTTCGTCTACCGGGGCGCGTCGAAGAAGTTCCTCGAGAACGTCGCACTGCCGGGCGGGACGGCCGGCCGCGTCGTCACCGGTCTCGGCATCGCGGGCTACGTCGCGAAGGGCGTCGTGCTCGGCGTGCTCGGGATCCTCGTGATCATCGCCGCCGTCACGCACGACCCGGCGCAGGCGGGCGGCCTGGACGAGGCGCTGAAGACGCTGACCGAGCTGCCGTTCGGCGTGGTGCTGCTCGGCGTCGTCGCCGTCGGGCTGATCGCCTACGGCGCGTTCTGCTTCGCCCGGGCGCGCTGGCCGAAGCTCTGAGGAGGGCCGCCGGGGCACCGACGTCGCGCCGGCGGGAGGGCTCGGCGCGATAGCCGTCGCGGAGCCCGCCCATGCGCGCCGGATCCGCACCACGCCGCCCTCCCGATCTGCGCCGTCGCCGGGCTCCTGATCCCCGGAAGGACGCCGCCGGAGAGCGCGGAGCCGTGACAGGCGAGCGCGGCGCGGGGCCGATACCCCCTGACGGGTGTGATCGCAAGCAGTGCCGAGGTCCGGCTTCCAGTGACACTCTGTGCAGATGCATGCAGGTGGCGACGACGCGAGTGCGGAGCGGGTCCGCCCTGCCCTGGCCGAGACGGCCGCGCGCCTGCTCCGGGCCGTCGCGACCGGTGACCGCGCCGCGTTCGCCGAGCTGTTCGACCGCTTCGGCGGGCTCTTCTCCGCCTCGATCGCCACGGTGCACGCCGACGCCTCCACGCGCGACCGGCTCTGCACCGAGGCCTTCGCCGCCGTCTGGCGCCGTGCCCGGGAGGGCGCCAGCGCCCCGGAGCCGGTGCTCTGGCTGCTCGAGGTGCTCTGCGAGACGCTCGGCTCCTCCCGGGAGGGCTCGCGCCGCCCGCTCGCCGAGGGGCTCCTCGCACTGGCCTGCCCGGACCGCGAGCTGCTGCTGCTCGCCGTGGCCGGCCGCTACTCCCAGCCCGAGATCGCCGCGCTCACGGGCGTCCGCGAGTCGCGGCTGCGCGCGGTCCTCCGCGACGCGCTCGGCTCCCTCCGCGGCGGCCTCGGCGACGGGCGCCTCACCGCCTGATCTGCGGCGCCGTCTCCTCGAGAACTCGCCGCCTCCCCCGCGGCGGCTCCGACGGGCGTAAACTTGAGTCACCCGAACTCAACTTTCGAACCGCAAGGAGGAGATGCAGATGCAGGCCGGTCGGACACCCCAGCAGGACGAGTCGTCCGCTCTCGCGCAGTACGGCGTCGACCTGACCGCGATCGCGGCGAGCGGCAAGCTCGACCCGGTCATCGGACGGGACGCCGAGATCCGCCGCGTCAGCCAGGTGCTCACGCGTCGCACCAAGAACAACCCGGTGCTCATCGGCGAGCCCGGCGTCGGCAAGACGGCGGTCGTCGAGGGGCTCGCGCAGCGGATCGTCGCGGGCGACGTCGCCGACAGCCTCAAGGGCAAGCGGCTCGTCAGCCTCGACCTCTCCGCGCTGATCGCGGGGGCGAAGTACCGCGGCGAGTTCGAGGAGCGGCTGAAGGCCGTCCTCGCCGAGATCAACGACTCCGGCGGCCGCATCATCACCTTCATCGACGAGCTGCACACGCTGATGGGCGCCGGCGGTGGCGAGGGCTCTGTGGCGGCGGCGAACATGCTGAAGCCGATGCTGGCCCGCGGCGAGCTGCGGATGATCGGCGCCACGACGCTCGACGAGTACCGCCAGTACATCGAGAAGGACGCGGCCCTCGAGCGCCGCTTCCAGCAGGTGTTCGTCGGCGAGCCGACCGTCGAGGACACGGTCGCGATCCTCCGCGGGCTGAAGGAGCGCTACGAGGCCCACCACAAGGTCGCGATCGCCGACTCCGCGCTGATCGCCGCCGCCTCGCTGTCCAACCGCTACATCACCGCCCGCCAGCTGCCGGACAAGGCCATCGACCTGATCGACGAGGCCGCCTCGCGCCTGCGGATGGAGATCGACTCCGCGCCGGTCGAGATCGACGAGCTGCGCCGCTCCGTCGACCGGCTGAAGCTCGAGGAGCTCGCGCTGAAGAAGGAGAAGGACGAGGCCTCGAAGGCGCGGCTGGAGACGCTGCGCGAGGACCTCGCCCGCCGCGGCGCCCACCTCGCCGAGCTGCAGCAGCGCTGGGAGCGCGAGCGCGCCTCCCTCAACCGCATCGGCGATCTCAAGAACCGGCTCGACGCGCTGCGGATCGCGGCCGAGCGGGCCCAGCGCGAGGGCAACCTCGAGCGCGCCTCCCGCCTGCTCTACGGCGACATCCCCGCCGCCGAGAGCGAGCTCGCGGCCGCCGAGCAGGAGGAGCAGCCGGCCGAGGGCCGCATGGTCAACGAGCAGGTCACCTCGGACGACATCGCCGCGGTCATCGCCGCCTGGACCGGCATCCCCGTCGGCCGGCTGATGCAGGGCGAGACCGAGAAGCTGCTGCACCTCGAGACCGAGCTGCACCGGCGCCTCATCGGCCAGAACGAGGCGGTCTCGGCCGTCGCCGGCGCCGTCCGCCGCACCCGCGCCGGCGTCTCCGACCCCGACCGGCCCACCGGCTCCTTCCTCTTCCTCGGACCGACCGGCGTCGGCAAGACCGAGCTGGCGAAGGCGCTCGCCGACCACCTCTTCGACGACGAGAAGGCGATGGTGCGGATCGACATGTCGGAGTACGGCGAGAAGTTCGCCGTCTCGCGGCTGGTCGGCGCCCCTCCCGGCTACATCGGCTACGAGCAGGGCGGCCAGCTGACGGAGGCGGTGCGCCGCCGGCCGTACTCGGTCGTGCTGCTCGACGAGATCGAGAAGGCGCACCCCGAGGTCTTCGACGTGCTGCTGCAGGTGCTCGACGACGGCCGGCTCACCGACGGCCAGGGGCGGACGGTCGACTTCCGCAACACGATCCTCATCCTCACCTCGAACCTCGGCTCGCAGTTCCTGGTGGACCAGTCCCTGACCCGCCCGCAGAAGGTCGAGGCCGTGCAGCAGATGGTGCGCCAGGCCTTCAAGCCCGAGTTCGTGAACCGGCTCGACGACATCGTCGTGTTCGAGGCGCTCGACCGCACCGAGCTCGGCGAGATCGTCTCGCTCTACGTCGACCGCCTCTCGCGCCGGCTGGCGGAGCGACGTCTCGACCTCGCCGTGACGCCCGCCGCCCGCGGCTGGCTGGCCGAGCGCGGCTACGACCCGCAGTACGGCGCCCGGCCGCTGCGCCGCCTGATGCAGCAGGAGATCGACGACCGGCTGGCGACGGCCCTCCTCGACGGCTCCATCCGCGACGGCGACGTGGTGCTCGTCGACGCGGGCCCGGACGGCCTGCTGGTCTCCGCGGGCCTCGCGACGCCGTAGCTCGGGCCGGTCCGCCCCGCCTGTCGCCCCCGTCCCGCCCCGACCCTCCTCTCCCATTCCTCAAAAGTTGCGGTAGTCGCGCGCCACTACCGCAACTTTTGGAGGATGGAACGGGCGGTTCGGGGCGGGGGCTCCTCCACAGGGGGTGATCGCGGACGGGCCGTCCACAGACGCAGCCCGGGCGCCTCGCCGGGGTCGCGTCGGCGGGTAGCGTCCCGCCCATGAACTCCCCGTCTCCCGCCGCCGGCGCCCGCATGGCCGACCTCGCGCCCGAGGAGCGGCCGCGCGAGCGGCTCTGCGCCCGCGGTCCCGAGGCGCTGACCGACGCCGAGACGCTCGCCGTGCTGATCGGCAGCGGGGTCCGCGGGGCGAACGCGACGGTCGTCGCGCAGCGCCTGCTCGCACGCTTCGGCGGCATCGACGCGGTGTCGCGGGCGGGCGTCGCCGACCTGGTCCGCCAGCGCGGCGTCGGCGAGGTCGCCGCCTGCCGCATCGTCGCGTCCTTCGAGCTGCGGCGGAGGATGAACCGCGCCGGGCGGACCGCGCGCGTCGTCGACGCGGCCGGCCTCGCCGAGCTGGTGACGCCGCTGCTCGCCGCACGGCCGACCGAGACCGTGCTCGCCGTCGCGCTGACCGCCGCCGGGGCCGTCCGCGACGTGATCGCGCTCGCCGACGGACCGCCCACCCACGCGGAGGTGCCGGTGGCCGAGATCCTCGCCGAGGTCCTGGCGCGCGGTGCGGCCGGCGTCGGCCTCGCGCACAGCCACGCCGGCGCGGCGGACGTCCTCTCCTCCGACCTCGCCGCGACCCGGGCGCTGGCCGAGGCGTGCGCGGCCTGCGGGCTGCGCTTCGTCGCGCACGTCGTCGTCGGCGCCGACGGCTGGCGGGAGGCGCCGCCGTAGCAGCCGCGGGCGTTCATGCAAGCCCCTGGCCGGCCACCCTTCCGCCCCGCGACGGCGGCGTACCGTGGACGAGCCCCCACCCCCTCTCGATCAGGAGTCCCCATGCGAGCAACGATCATCCACGGCGAGCGCGACGTCCGACTCGAGGAGGTGCCCGACCCCGTGCTCTCGACCGGGCGCGACGCGATCGTGCGCGTCACCGCCGCGTGCGTCTGCGGCTCCGACCTCTGGCCGTACCGCGGCGTCACCCCGACGAAGGAGGCGCACCGGATCGGCCACGAGTTCGTCGGCGTCGTCGAGGAGATCGGCGACGACGTGCACGACATCGCGGTCGGCGACTTCGTGATCGCCCCCTTCTACGTCTGCGACGGCACCTGCGCCAACTGCGCGAACGGCGTCTCGACCTCCTGCCTCACCGGCGGCTGGTGGGGCGCCGAGGTCGGCGAGCAGGGCTTCGCCGACGGCGCGCAGGGCGAGAAGGTCCGCGTCCCGCTCGCCGACGGCACGCTCTTCCCGGTCGGCACCGACGTCGACCCGACGCTGATCCCGAGCCTGCTCACCCTCGCCGACGTGATGGGCACCGGTCACCACGCCGCCGTCTCGGCCGGCGTCACCGCGGGCTCCACCGTCGCGGTCGTCGGTGACGGCGCGGTCGGCCTCTGCGCCGTGCTGGCGGCCAAGCGCCTCGGCGCGACGACGATCATCGCGATGTCGCGGCACGAGTCCCGCCAGGCGCTCGCCACCCGCTTCGGCGCGACCCACATCGTCGACACCCGCGGCGACGAGGGCGTGGCCCGCGTCCGCGAGCTCACCGACGGCATCGGCGCCGACTGCGTCCTGGAGTGCGTGGGCACCAAGGAGTCGATGCAGCAGGCGCTCGACTCGGCCCGCCCCGGCGGCATGGTCGGCTACGTCGGCGTCCCCAACGGCGGCCCGGAGCTGCCCGTGCGCCAGATGTTCGGCTCGAACGTCGGCGTCAACGGCGGCGTCGCGCCGGTCCGCGGCTACATGGCGGAGCTGCTGCCCGACGTGCTCAGCGGCGCGATCGAGCCGGGCCTCGTCTTCGACCTGGAGCTGCCGCTCGAGGAGATCGCCGAGGCGTACGCCGCGATGGACGAGCGCCGCGCGATCAAGACCCTCGTGCGGCCGTAGCGGGAGCCGGTCGTGCGCATCGAGGTCGAGACGTCCCGTGGCGTCGTCGCCGGGGTCGCGGAGGACGGCGTCGCCCGGTTCCTCGGCGTCCCCTTCGCCGCGGCGCCGGTGGGCGATCGCCGGTTCCGCGCGCCCGAGCCGCGGGCGCCGTTCGACGGCGTCTTCGAGGCGGACGTGTACGGGGCGACGCCTCAGCGCGGCCGCCCGTTCGAGTTCACGACCATCCCCGAGCACTCGATCCCGGGTGAGGACACGCTGACCCTGAACGTGTTCGCCCCTTCCGAGCCGGCCGGCTCGCTCCCCGTGCTGGTCTACCTGCACGGCGGCGGCTACGTCACCGGAGCGGCCTCGAGCGACTGGCACGACGGCTCGGCGTTCGCGCGCGACGGTGTGATCGTCGTGACCGCCGCCTACCGGCTGGGGGTCGACGGCTTCGGCGTCGTCGAGGGCGACGCGAACCGCGGGGTCCGCGACTGGCTGGCCGCCCTCGAGTGGGTCCGCGAGAGCATCGGCGCGTTCGGCGGCGACCCCGGCCGGGTCACGATCGCGGGCCAGTCCGCAGGCGGCGGCGCCGTGCTCGCCCTGCTCGGCTGCGCCGAGGCGCAGCCGCTCTTCGCGCGCGCCGTCGCGATCTCGCCGACCGATCGCAGCGTCCCTATCGAGGAGGCGGAGGAGCAGCTCACCGCCTTCGCGCACGCCCTCGGCGTCGAGCCCACCCGCGCCGCGCTCGCCTCGCTCGACGAGGACGGGCTCTCCGAGACCGCCGCCCTCACGATGATGCCCGGCTCAGGTCACGCGATCGTCTTCGCGCCGGTCTCGGGCGACGCGCTCCTGCCCCTGCCCGTGTCCGAGGCGACCGCGACGACCGGCCTCGACAAGCCGCTCCTGATCGGGTCCACCGCCGACGAGTTCGACAGCCCGCGCCTCGAGCGCGAGCCCGGGGCGGTGCCCCGCACGACCGACCTGCTGTTCCGCCGCGCGGTGCTGCAGGCGGCGCGGAACCGTGCCGCAGGACCGGCGCCGACCTGGCTCTACGCCTTCGACCGGCTCTCGCCCGCGACCGGCGGCGCGTCGCACTGCCTCGACCTGCCGTTCTTCTTCGACCACCTCGACGCCGAGGCGACCACCCGGGTCCTGGGCGAGGACCCGCCCGCGGCGCTCGCCACGGTGATGCACGGCGAGCTGGTGGCCTTCGTCCGGGGCGAGGAGCTGCCCTGGCCGCCGGCGCACGGCGCGGAGGGAGACGCGGTGCGCGTCTACGACGTCGAGCCGGCGGTCGTGCCCGGCCACTACGACGACGTGCTGCCGCTCGTCACGGACCCGCGGGCATGAGCGGGTCCGCGCGCGGCGCCGCACCGCGCTTCCACCCCGACCTCGCGCTCGGCCGCCTCGTCCCGCCGATCGTGCTCGGACCGCGGCTGCTCCGCCTCGCCACCCGTCGCACCGCCGTCGGCGGGGAGGCGCCGCCGGACCTGCTCGTCGAGGACCTCGAGATCCCGGGGCCGGACGGGCACCCGGTCCCGGTCCGCAGCTACCGTCCGCGCACCCTCCGCCGCGCCGCGCCCGCGCTGGTCTGGGTGCACGGCGGCGGCATGGTGCTCGGCAGCCGCTTCGACGACGAGTCGTCGAACATCGCCTTCGCCCGCACGCTCGGCATCACCGTCCTCTCGGTCGGCTACCGGCTCGCGCCCGCCCATCCGGCGCCGGCCGCCCTCGAGGACGTGCTGGCCGCGTTCCGCTGGCTCGCCGCGCACGCCGAGGAGCGGGGAGTCGATCCCGAACGGATCGCGCTGGGCGGCGCGAGCGCGGGCGCCGGCCTGGCCGCGGGGGCGACCCTCCTCGCCCACGACCGCGGGGGAGCGCAGCCCGCGTTCCAGCTGCTCGTCTACCCGATGCTGGACGATCGCACCGTCACCCGACCCGGACCGGTTCCCCGCGGCGTCCGCGTCTGGACGCCGGGCAGCAACCGCTTCGGCTGGACCTCCTACCTCGGCGCCGAGCCCGGCGGCCCCGACGTCTCGCCGTACGCCGCGCCCGCCCGCCGCGACGACCTCTCGGGCCTCCCGCCGGCCTGGATCGGTGTCGGCACCCTCGACCTCTTCCACGACGAGGACGTCCGCTACGCCGAGCGCCTGCGCGCGGCCGGGGTGCCCTGCGAGCTCGAGATCGTCGACGGCGCGTTCCACGGCTTCGACGCCCTCTTCTCCCGCACCGGCGTGGCGAAGCGCTTCTGGGCGGCGAAGGCCGCCGCTCTCGGGAGGGCACTGGGGGTCTGAGGGCCTGCGATCCGGGCCGGACCGGACGGCGGGTCGGGCCGTGCGAGGGGCCGCTGCGCCGGATGGGAGCATGGACGCATGGACATCGACCGCCTCGCCACCCGCTACGAGATCGCCCTGCCCGCCTGGATCGAGGACGCCGTGCGCGACGTCCCCGAGTTCCTGCCCGAGCGCGAGGACCGCATGGCCCTCGTGCACGCCCTGGCCGACCGCAACTTCCGCGAGGGCAACGGCGGCCCGTTCGCCGCGATCGTCGTCGAGCGCGACTCCGGCCGCGTGGTCTCGGTCGGCGTGAACGTCGTTCTGGGCAGCGGAGTCTCCTCCGGCCACGCGGAGGTCACCGCGCTCGGTCTCGCGCAGACCGCGCTCGGCTCGTGGGATCTCGGTGGCGAGGGCCTGCCGGCGCACGAGCTGGTCGTCAACTGGCGGCCGTGCGTGCAGTGCTACGGAGCGACGCTGTGGTCGGGCGTGCGGCGCCTGGTGGTCGCCGGGTCGGGTCCGGAGCTGGAGGAGATCTCCACGTTCGACGAGGGTCCGATGCGCGAGGACTGGGCCGCCCAGTTCGAGGCGCGCGGCATCGAGGTCGTCGACGGCGTGCTCCGCGACGAGGCGCTCGAGGTCTTCCGCGCCTACCGCGCGCACGTCGACGCGGGCGAGGTGCTCGTCTACAACGCGCGCGCCGCGGACTGAGCCCCGCGCCCTGAACGAGCGAGCCGCCCCGAGGGATCCCGGGGGCGGCTCGTCGTGTCAGTGGGCTCGTGCTGTCGGCCCGCTCGTGGCGTCAGTGGTTGCCGGGCGTGTACACGGCGGAGGCGCGCCACCAGTCGTCGAACATCGACAGCGGCACCTGCCGCTTGTGCTCGGTCGCCTGGTACCGGGCCTCGATCGCCTCGGCGACCTCGGTCGCGACGTCGCCGCCCTCGAGGTAGGTGTCGAGGTCGGCGTACACGAGGCCGAGGTTCGACTCGTCCGTCTGACCGGGGTTCTCGTCGAGCAGGTCGGCGGTCGGCGCCTTCTCGTAGAGGCGGGTCGGGGCGTCGAGGTGCTCGAGCAGCGAGCGGCCCTGGCGCTTCGTGAGGCCGGTCAGCGGCAGGACGTCAGCGCCGCCGTCGCCGAACTTGGTGAAGAAGCCGGTCACCGCCTCCGCCGCGTGGTCGGTGCCGACGACGAGCATGCCCGCCTGGCCGGCGATCGCGTACTGCGCGACCATCCGGGCACGCGCCTTGACGTTGCCCTTGACGAAGTCCGAGATCGGCTCTCCGACGGCGTCGCCGAACGCGGAGGCGATGCCGTCGACCCCGGCGTGGATGTCGAAGGTCACCTGGCGGTCCGGCCGGATGAAGGTCAGCGCGAGCTGCGCGTCCTCCTCGTCGGCCTGCACCCGGTAGGGCAGCCGCACCGCGATGAAGGAGGCGTCGCCGCCCTCCGCGCGCACCTGCTCGACCGCGAGCTGGCAGAGCCGGCCGGCCAGGCTCGAGTCCTGCCCGCCGCTGATGCCGAGCACGAGGCCCTTGGCCCCGGTGTGCCGGAGGTAGTCGGCGAGGAAGCCGCTGCGCCGCTCGACCTCGGCGGCCGGGTCGACGGTGGGGGAGACGTGGAGCTCGGAGATGATTCGCTGCTGGACATCGCGCACGATCCAACGCTACTCCCGATGCCGCCGCCCCGCCCCGCTTCGGAGCCGACCGCGAGCCTCAGGCGGCGCACATCGTCCTGCAGGTCGGGTGGCCCCGTCCGGGCGCGCACGTGCCGGGTCGAGCAGCCCCGCCCGCACACCCCCTTGCTGGTCGAGTAGCCCCGCAGGGGCGTATCGAGACCCGCCGTCACCAGCACGGCAGGTCTGCAGACTCGCCCTTCTGATGACGGTGGATCTCGATGCGCCCGCTGCGCGGGCTACTCGATCAGCATGCCGGGGGCCCGCCGCGCGGGCTGCTGATCCGGGAGATCCTCGGACGGACCCGCGAGGGGCCTCCTGTTCGAGACAGGCCCCCGCACACGTCCACTCGACGGTGCCGACCTGCGCGAGTGGACGCACATCGGGCTCTCCACAGCTACCGGACCCCTTCGCGGGTCCGCTCGCCGACCCGCCTCCGGCGCGTCCGGCGCCCCATGCTGGTCGAGTAGCCGCCGGAGGCGGCGCCCCATGCTGGTCGAGTAGCCGCCGGAGGCGGCGTATCGAGACCCACCCTGCTGGACGCGGCGCCCGCGCGTCTCAGCCGCGCGCGGCGACGATGCGGGCGATCCGCTCCGGGACCGTGTCGTCCTGGAGGCTCGTGACGTCGCCGAGGGCGCGGCCGTCGCGGATGTCGCCGAGGAGGCGGCGCATGATCTTGCCCGAGCGGGTCTTCGGCAGGTCGGGGACGACGACCACGTCGCGCGGCTTCGCGATCGGGCCGATCGCCGTCGCGACGTGCTCGCGCAGCGCCTGCGACAGGTCGGCCTCGAGCGCCGTCCAGTAGGCGGGATCCTCCTCGGCGCGGTCGATCGCCTCGTCGGAGGGGATCACGAACGCCGCGATCGCCTGACCGGTCGTCGCGTCCTCGACGCCGACCACGCCGGCCTCGCCGACTGCCGGGTGCGCCACCAGGGCGGACTCGATCTCGATGGTCGAGAGCCGGTGCCCCGAGACGTTGATGACGTCGTCGACCCGGCCGAGCACCCAGATGTCGCCGTCGGCGTCGTACTTCGCGCCGTCGCCGGAGAAGAAGTAGCCGCGGTCGGCGTAGCGGGCCCAGTAGGAGTCGCGGTACCGCTCCGGGTTCCCCCAGACCGTCCGGGCGAGGGCCGGGCCGGTGCGGTCGACCACGAGGTAGCCGCCGGAGCCGTTCGGCACCCGCTCGCCCGCCTCGTCGACGACGAGGGCGCCGAGGCCCGGCAGGGCGCCCAGCGAGGAGCCGGGCTTGAGGGTCGAGACGCCCGGCAGCGGGCACATCACGGCCGCGCCCGTCTCGGACTGCCACCAGGTGTCGACGATCGGGCAGCGTCCGCCGCCGATCCGCTCGTGGAACCACACCCAGGCCTCGGGGTTGATCGACTCGCCGACCGTGCCCAGCAGTCGGAGGCTGGAGAGGTCGTACTCGGACGGCACGCCCTCCGGGAACCAGGTCATCAGCGTCCGGATCAGGGTCGGCGCCGTGTAGTAGACGGTGACGCCGTAGCGCTCGATGATCTCGAAGTGCCGCGCGGTGTGCGGGGTGTTCGGCGTGCCCTCGTAGATGACCTGGGTGAGCCCGTTCGAGAGCGGACCGTAGATCTCGTAGGTGTGCGCCGTGACCCAGGCCAGGTCGGCGGTGCACCAGTGCACGTCGTCCGGCTTCGCGTCGAAGACGGCCCAGTGCGTCCAGGACGCCTGGGTCAGGTAGCCGCCGCTGGTGTGCACGAGGCCCTTCGGCTTCCCGGTCGTGCCCGAGGTGTAGATGATGAACAGCGGCGTCTCCGCGTCGAAGGCCTCGGCCTCGTGCACGTCGCTCTGCCCGTCGACGACGTCGTGCCACCAGACGTCGCGGCCCTCGGTCCACGGGAGGTCCGGCGTCTCGTCGCCGGTGCGGCGGACGACGAGCACGTGCTCGATCGATGCGACGCCGGCGACCGCGTGATCGGCGTTCGCCTTCACCGGGACGGCGAGACCGCGCCGGAACTGGCCGTCGGTGGTGACGAGCAGCTTCGCGCCGGTGTCCTCGACGCGGAAGCGCACCGCCTCGGCGGAGAAGCCGCCGAAGACGAGGGAGTGGATCGCGCCGATCCGCGCGATCGCGAGAGTGATCACGACGGTCTCGGGGATCACCGGGAGGTAGACGACGACGCGGTCGCCCTTCCCGACGCCGAGCGCGGTGAGCGCGTGCGCGGCGCGGGCCACCTCGCGCTGCAGCTCGGCGTAGCTGATCGAGCGCCGGTCGCCGCGCTCGCCCTCGAAGTGCAGGGCGATCTTGTCTCCGCGGCCCGCGTCGACGTGCCGGTCGACGCAGTTGACGGCGACGTTGAGCGTGCCGCCCTCGAACCAGGTCGCGCGCGGGACGGACAGCGTGCCGTCCTCCTGCGGGACAGCCGGCTCCCAGCGGTGCGCGGTGTGCCAGGGCTCGACCCAGTCGAGGCGCCGGGCGGCCTCCTCCCAGAACGCCACCGGGTCGGCGGCGGCGCGGGCGTGCTCGCCGGGGCCGACGTTCGCCTGCGCGGCGAAGGCCTCGGGCGCCGGGAAGCGGCGGGACTCCTCGAGCAGGTTCGCGATCGTCTCGCTCATCGGCGGGCCTCCGTGGTCGTCGTGCCGGTCGTCGTGCCGGTCGTGGGACGCGCCGTGCCGGTCATCCTCACGCCCACTTCCGGATCGCGTAGCGCTGGAACACGCCGACGATCGAGTCGGTCAGCTTGCCCAGCACCGCCAGCAGGATGATCGCGAGGAAGACGCGGTCGATGCGCCCGTTGCTCTGACTGTCGGTCAGGCGGAAGCCCAGGCCCATCGACGAGGCGATCAGCTCGGCGGCGACCAGGAACAGCCACGACTGCGCGAGCGCCAGGCGCAGCCCGGCGATCACCGAGGGGATCACGGCCGGCAGCTGCACCGCGGTGAACAGCCGCACCCCCGAGAGCCCGAACGCCCGGCCCGCCTCGACGAGCTGCCGGTCGACGTGGCCGAGGGCGGTCGCCACGGTGGTGAAGACGGGGAAGAACGCGCCGATCGTGATCAGCGTGATCTTCGACTCCTCGCCGATCCCCATCCAGAGCAGCAGCAGCGGCACCCAGGCCAGCGACGGCACCGCGCGGATCGCGCCGAGCGTCGGTGCCAGCACGACCTCCCAGACCCGGGAGAGCCCGAAGAGCGCGCCGACCAGCAGCCCCAGCGCGGAGCCCAGGCCGAAGCCGATCAGCACCCGCTGGGTCGAGATCGCGACGTCCTGCCCGAGGTCGCCGCGCTGCGCGAGATCGACCGCCGCCGCCCAGACCATCGCCGGCGACGGGAACACCGAGACCGACACCATCCCGGTGGTCGTGACGATCTGCCAGGCCGCGAGCAGCAGCACCGGGAGGATCGCCCCGCCCACGACCAGGAACCAGCGCCGCGAGGTGAGCGGCCGGGCGTGCGCCGCCTCGTCGTCGCGGAGCCGCTTCTGCGACGCCTCGACGCTCGGACCGACCACGGCGGTGCCGACCGCACCCGGCGCCTGCACGAGCCCGGTGCTCCGGCGCACGAGGTCGGCGTCGGTCACGGTCTCGTCGTCGCGTGTCGCCATCGTCGTCTCCTCGGTCGGTGTCGCGGTCAGTGCTGTCGCGGGTCGGTCTGTCCCGGGTCGGTGCTGTCGTGCTGCGGTCGTGCGGGCGTCAGGAGCGCCGTCAGGCGATCGCGGACGGGTCCGCCGCCGACGCGTAGCTGTCGTCGATCAGCGAGTCGAGGGCCGCGTCGACCTGCTCCTGCGTGGCGACGTCGCCGTTCGCGACGAAGATCGGGCCGATGATGGCGAGCACGTCGGTCTGGGCCGAGCCGGGGACGTTGTCGACGTCGAGGTTGCTGCGCTCGGAGATCACCGTGGTGGCCACGGCGACGTCGAGCCCGGCGACGGACGCGAGGATGCTCGCCGTCTCCTCCTGGTTCTCCAGGGCCCAGGCGCGGGCGTGCTCGTAGGCGTTCACGACGGTCTGCGCGAGGTCGGGCTTGGCCGCGAGGAAGCTCTCGGTGGCGTTGAGCAGCCCGTAGGAGTTGAAGTCGACGTTGCGGTAGAGCAGGGTCGCGCCGGCCGCCTCCGCGCCCGCCATGATCGGGTCGAGTCCGGCCCAGGCGTCGACCGAGCCGTTCTGCAGCGCGGCCCAGCCGTCGGCGTGCTGCAGGTTCTGCACGGTGACGTCGTCGATGCTCAGGCCGGCGGCCTCGAGCGCCTGCACCAGGAAGAAGTAGGGGTCGGTGCCGCTGGTGGCCGCGATCTGCTTGCCGGCGAGCTGCTCGACGCTGGTGATCGCCGAGCCGGCGGGCACGACGAGGGCGGACCACTCCGGCTGGGAGAAGATGTCGATCGTCCTGATCGGCGAGCCGTTCGAGCGCGCGAGCAGCGCGGCCGAGCCGGCCGTGGAGCCGACGTCGATCGCCCCGGCGCGCAGGGCCTCGTTGGCCTTGTTCGAGCCGGCCGACTGCACCCAGGTGACCGTGACGTCCTGCTCGGCGAGGGCTGCCTCGAGCCAGCCCTTCTCCTTGATGACCAGACTCAGCGGATTGTAGGTCGCGAAGTCGAGCGTCAGCGTGCCGCCCTGGGTCTTCGCGGTCGAGCCGTCGGAGGCGGCGGGCGCCGCGGCCGCGCCGCCGCCGCCCTCGCCCTGGACGCAGCCCGCGAGGAGCGGGACCGCGGCGGCGGTGAGCAGGCCCGCGAGCGCGGTGCGGCGGGTGAGCGGGGAGGTGCTGAACGACGGGAACGACATGGGGGCCTCGACTTCGGTGCGGTGGCGGGAGTGGGACGAGTGTGCGGGAGCGGACGGACGGGATGTCCGCGAGCGGTGGGATCCGTGGACGGAGGGCGGGATCGGCGCCTGGGGAGGAGAGGAAGGAGGGGCGCAGCGGCCTAGTGCCGCTCGATCCCGAGCCCCTCGAGCAGCTCGACCCGCCGCTCGGCGAGCTCGGCGGAGCCGCGGTCGCGGGGCCGCGCACCGGGGACCGTCATGATCTGCCGGATGCGCGAGACGCCGCCCGGCTCGTCGCGGCCGAGCAGCACGATGCGGTCGGCCAGCTGCAGCGCCTCGTCCACGTCGTGGGTGACGAGCAGGATGGTCGCGGGGGCAGCCGCGTGCACCTCGAGCAGCAGGTCCTGCATCCGCAGGCGGGTCAGCGCGTCGAGCGCGCCGAACGGCTCGTCCAGCAGCAGCACACCGGGGTTGCGGGCCAGGGCGCGCGCGAGCGAGGCGCGCTGCGCCATGCCTCCGGAGACCTCGCGCGGCCGGGAGCCGGCGTGCGCGGTCAGCCCGACCAGCGAGAGCAGCTCGTCGACCGCCGTGCGGCCGGCCTCGCGCGAGGTGCCGCGCGGGAGCCCGAGCGCCACGTTCGCCGCGAGGGAGCGCCAGGGCAGCAGCCGCGGCTCCTGGAACGCCACCGCGCAGCGCGGATCGATGCCCGACACCGGCGAGTCGTCGATCAGCACGCTGCCGGCGCTCGCCGTGTCGAGGCCGGCGGCGATCCGCAGCAGCGTCGACTTGCCGCAGCCGCTCGGGCCGAGGATCGCGATCACCTCGCCGGCGCGCACGTCGAGCGAGACGTCGGCGAGCACGGGGGCGCCCGGGGCGAAGGTGCGGCCGACCCCGTCGAAGCGCACCGGGAACGCCGACTGGCCGAGCGCGGCGTCGAAGGCCAGGCTCGTGCGGGCGGGGGTTCCGGTCATGAGGGCTCCGAGGCGGGGCGGGCGGGCGGACCGTCCGATCGTACGGACGAGCGCCGACTCCTCCGATTCCGTGATGAAACGCGGAGTAACACAGGGTGCACGACGAAGGCCCCGCCGGCACCGCGCAGCGGCGGCCGACGGGGCCTCGGGGGAGCGGACTACGCCTGGACGAGCACGAGCTCCTCGAGCGGCAGGCGCGTGCGGGGAGCGGTCTCGCGCTCGCGGAGCACGTCGTTCTCGAGCGCGTCGGGGCTGGCGAGCACGCCCACGGCGGCGACGGTCACCGGGTCGAAGCGCGCGTCGACGCCGAACGCCGTGCGGATCCCGTCCTTGTCGAAGCCGGCCATCTGGTGCACGTGCAGCCCCTCGTGGTGCGCCTGCACGCTGAGGTGGGCGACGGCCTGGCCGAGGTCGTAGACGGCCCACGGGCGCGCCTCGCCCTTCTCGTCGACCGTCTCGGCGAGCGCGACGATCAGCGCGGCGGCCGAGCCGGCCCAGGCGGCGTTGAAGCCGACGAGGGTGCCGACGATGCTGTCGAACTCCGGAGTGCCGCGGCGCGCGACGATGAAGCGCGACGGCTGCGAGTTGCCGGCCGAGGGGGACCAGCGGGCGGCCTCGAGCAGCGCGGTCAGCGTCTCGTCCGCGATCGCCGCGGAGGCGTCGTAGGAGCGGGGGCTCCAGCGCTCGGCGAGGACGTCCAGGATCGGGGCGCTGGTCGAGGCGGTGCGGGTGGCGGTGTCGGTCATGGGGTGCTTCTCTCCGGAGATGGCTGAACAGGGCGGGCCTCGTCGCCCGAGGGACCCAACCGCAGGAGCTCCGCCGGCATTCCCGCTCGTCGCGCCGACCGGCCGTTCGCCCACGGAGGAGCACGGGGTCCTGTCGGTGCGGAACGGTACCCTGGAGAGCGGCGTGCTTCCCCGCGCGCGACAACTCACCACTCTGATGGAGGATCATCCATGGCCCAGCACTTCGACGTCGTCGTCCTGGGGGCAGGCCCCGGTGGATACGTGGCCGCGATCCGTGCCGCCCAGCTCGGCAAGTCCGTCGCCATCGTCGAGAAGAAGTACTGGGGCGGTGTCTGCCTCAACGTGGGCTGCATCCCCTCCAAGGCGCTGCTGCGCAACGCGGAGCTCGCCCACATCTTCCACGCGCAGGCGAAGCAGTTCGGCATCTCGGGCGACGTCTCCTTCGACTTCGGCGTGGCCTTCGACCGCAGCCGCACCGTCGCGGACGGACGCACCAAGGGCGTCCACTTCCTGA
Source organism: Rathayibacter sp. VKM Ac-2928 (assembly GCF_022815545.1). NCBI lineage: Bacteria > Bacillati > Actinomycetota > Actinomycetes > Micrococcales > Microbacteriaceae > Rathayibacter > Rathayibacter sp. VKM Ac-2928. The sequence goes on along the minus strand of NZ_JALGRU010000001.1, from coordinate 89,723 downwards.
TGAAGAAGAACAAGATCACCGAGTTCGACGGCACCGGCTCCTTCACCGGCCCGCAGGGCCTCGACGTGCAGCTCACCAAGGGCGGCTCCGAGTCGCTGACCTTCGACGACGCGATTATCGCGACCGGCGCGAGCGTCCGCCTCCTCCCCGGCGTCGAGCTCTCCGAGAACGTCGTCACCTACGAGACCCAGATCATGACCCGCGAGCTGCCCGACACGATGGCCATCGTGGGCGCCGGCGCGATCGGCATGGAGTTCGCCTACGTCCTGAAGAACTACGGCGTCGACGTGACGATCATCGAGTTCATGGACCGCGCCCTCCCCAACGAGGACCCGGACGTCTCCAAGGAGATCCAGAAGCAGTACAAGAAGCTCGGCGTCGAGATCCTCACCTCGACCAAGGTCGAGTCGGTCGTCGACAAGGACGGCTACGTCACCGTCACCTACACCGGCAAGGACGGCACGCAGTCGACCCTCGAGGTCGACAAGGTCCTCATGTCGATCGGCTGGGTCCCCCGCGTCGAGGGCTTCGGCCTCGAGAAGACGGGCGTCGAGGTCACCGAGCGCGGCGCCATCGGCATCGACGAGTACATGCGCACCAACGTCCCGCACATCTACGCGATCGGCGACGTCACCGCCAAGCTGCAGCTCGCGCACGTCGCGGAGGCGCAGGGCGTCGTCGCCGCCGAGACCATCGCCGGGGCCGAGACGCAGACCCTCGGCGACTACCGGATGATGCCGCGCGCCACGTTCTGCCAGCCGCAGATCGCCTCCTTCGGCCTCACCGAGAAGCAGGCGACGGACGAGGGCCACGAGATCACCGTCTCGACCTTCCCGTTCATGGCCAACGGCAAGGCGCACGGCCTCGGCGAGCCGACCGGCTTCGTCAAGCTCATCGCGAGCAAGCAGTACGGCGAGCTCCTCGGCGCCCACATGATCGGCCCGGACGTGTCCGAGCTGCTCCCCGAGCTCACGCTCGCGCAGAAGTGGGACCTCACCGCGACCGAGCTGGCTCGCAACGTGCACACCCACCCGACGCTGTCGGAGGCGCTCCAGGAGGGCTTCCACGGCCTCAAGGGCCACATGATCAACATGTAGCTCCCCGCACCACCTGCACCGCGCGCCCCGGCTCGCGGCCGCACCTGCTCCGGCTCGCAGGATCCGCCTCAGCTCGTCCGATCGCGTGGATCCTGCGGGCCGGAGCTGTTTCCGCGAGCCGGAGATCCCGTCCCGAGCCGTATCGCGTCTCGACGAGCCCGGCTCGGGGCCGCCGCTAGCGTGGACGGATGGATCCGCGACTCCTCGACCGACTCGCCGCCGACGCCTGGCCGCCCCTCGAGCGCCGCGTGCTCGGCGGCTGGCGGCTGCGCGCGGCCGGCGGCGTCACGAAGCGCGCCAACTCGGTGCTCACCTCCGGTCCCGTCGAGGACGTGGACCAGGCGATCACCGCAGCGGAGGAGTTCGCGCGCGAGCAGGGGATCCCGCCGCTCTTCCAGCTCGGCCCCGCGACGCTCCCCGCCGACCTGCCCGAGCGGCTCGCCCGCCGCGGCTACGCCGGGCACGAGCGCACCCTCGTCCTCACCGGCTCCGTGACGGAGGCGCTCGCCGCGCTCGGTCCCGCCGCCCCGGAGGACGCGGAGCAGGTCGAGACGACGGAGGCGCCCGGTGAGGAGTGGCTGTCGCTCTGGTGGTCGGTCGACGGCCGCGGCGGCGACGCCGAGCGCGGGATCGCCGAGCGGATCCTCGCGGGCTGCGACTCCGCCTACGCCCTGCTGCGGGACGGGAGCGGCCCCGCCGCCTGCGGCCGGCTTTCCTGGGCGACCGCCGAGGACGGCGAGTCCTGGTGCGGTCTCTTCGCGCTGGCCACGCGCCCGGACGCGCGCCGCCGCGGCCACGCCGCCACGCTCCTCCGCGCCCTGCTCGAGCAGGCCGCCGCCCGAGGCGTCGACCGCCTGTGGATCCAGGTGCTCGCCGACAACGCCGCCGCCCGCCGCCTCTACGCGTCCCTCGGCTGCCGCGAGTCCTCGCACTACGAGTACTGGCGCCGCTGACCGTCCCCCTCCCTCCCGCGAGATGCCACTTGTGCACGCGACACGCCGTGGAACGCGTGCACAAGTGGCATCTCGCGGCGGGGGATCAGCCGGCGATGACCGCGCGCGCCACGGACTCGGCTCGGGCCGCGTCGCCCGTGACGAGCACGCGCCACCACGTGTCGTCGGCCAGCACGTCGACCTCGCACGAGCCGCCGCCGCAGCCCGAGAGCGCGCGGTCGCCGAGGCCGTCGAGCGGAGTCAGGGTGACGGCGAGCCCCGTCGTCAGAGACAGATTGCGCCAGCCGTCCTCGCCGTTCGGGAGCACGTCGACGCTCAGACCCGCGTAGCTGCTGCTGGTCGCGTCGGTCCAGGTGCACGAGGCGTAGCCCGCGCGGGCGGCGGCCGCTCCGGAGGCGGTCGACGGCGCGACGCCCTCGGTCCCGCTCCCCGGGGTCGCGTCCACGAGCCCGGCCGTCGCGGCCAGCTGCTCGCCGGTCAGCACCTCGGCGCAGGCGGGTGCGGTCGCGGTCACCGGCTCGTCGAGCCGACCGCCGGCCGCCGCGGCGGTCGCCGTGGCGAGGGCCGCGAGGTCGGCGTCGGCCGGCGAGCCGGTCAGCGCGAGCGTCACCCAGGTCGAGCCGGTGAGCAGATCGACGGAGCAGATCTCGACCGAGCAGGCGCTGTAGGCCTCGACGTCGGTCGCGAGTCGCGTTCCCCCGGAGAGACCGGCCGCGGCGAACGCGTCCGCGGCGTCCTCGGCGGCCGAGGCGGTGATCGACGCCGTGCCGTCCTCCTCGTACCAGGCGCAGGTCAGCAGCCCGCCGTTCTCCTGCGCCGACTCGCGGATCAGCTCGGCCGAGGAGCGCACCGTCTCGTCCCGCGTGCCCTCGAGCGAGCCGGCCGCGACCCCGAGGGCGCTCGACGCGCGTGCGACCGGCAGCAGGGCGTCGCAGCCGAGCCGGGCGGCGGAGGAGCGGCTCGGGGTCGGCGACGCGGACGTGGAGGCAGGAGGAGTCGCAGAGGCCGTCGCGGACGCCGTCCCGCTCGCCTCCGGCTCGGCGGCCGTGCAGCCCGCGAGCAGGCCGGCCGCGACGAGCAGCGCCGCCCCGGTCCCGACGGCGCGCGCCCTCACGCGGCCAGCTCGCGCTCGATCGCCGCCGTGAACGCGTCGATGTCGTCCTCGCTCGTGTCGAACGAGCAGACCCAGCGCACCTCGCCGGTCGCCGGGTTCCAGTCGTAGAAGCGGTAGGCGGCGCGCAGCCGGTCCGCGACCCCCGCCGGCAGGGTCGCGAACACCGCGTTCGCCTGCGTCGGCTGGGTGAAGGCGAGTCCGGTGATCCGCCCGGCGGCCATGGCCTCGTCCAGCTGCGAGCGCAGCCGCGCCGCCATCGCGTTCGCGTGCCGGGCCGAGCGCAGCCAGAGCGGCTCCGCCTCGCCGTCCTCGCCGAGCATCGCGAGCAGCTGCGCCGAGAGGAAGCGCATCTTCGAGGACAGCTGCATGTTGGTCTTGCGGAGGAACGTCAGCCCGCTGGACGCCTCGGGGTCGAGCACGACGATCGCCTCGCCGAGCAGCATGCCGTTCTTGGTGCCGCCGAAGGACAGGACGTCGACTCCGGCGTCGCTGGTGAAGGCGCGCAGGGGCAGCCCGAGGGCCGCTCCGGCGTTCGCGATCCGCGCTCCGTCCATGTGGAGCCGCATCCCCCGTTCGTGGGCCTGGTCGGCCAGCGCGCGGACCTCCTCCGGCGTGTAGACCGTGCCGAGCTCGGTCGACTGCGTGATCGAGACGACCAGCGGCTGGGCGCGGTGCTCGTCGCCGAAGCCCCAGGCCTGCTCGTCCACGAGCGCGGGCGTGAGCTTGCCGTCGGGGCTCTCGACGGTGAGGATCTTGATCCCGCCGACCTTCTCGGGGGCCCCGCCCTCGTCCGAGTTGATGTGCGCGGTTCCGGCCGAGACGACCGCCCCCCAGCGGGGCAGCATCGACTGCAGACCGGTCACGTTCGCCCCGGTTCCGTTGAAGACGGGGAAGGCCTCGGCCTGCTCGCCGAACTCGCGGCGGAAGACGCGCTGCAGCTCCGCGGTGTAGACGTCCTCGCCGTAGGCGACCTGGTGGGCGCCGTTCGCCGCGGCGATCGCGGCGAGCACCTCCTCGTGCACGCCGGAGTAGTTGTCGGAGGCGAAGCCGCGGAGGTCGGGATCGTGCAGAGCGCTCATCCCCCCATCCTCGCAGCCCGCCGCGGATCGATCCTGGTGGCGGGCGCCGCCGCTCCCTGTGTTTCCGGCATGTGAACGGACCATCCCCTGAAAGCCGATTGCCGTCAAGAAGTTGGTATCGCGTGGGAGGCAGGCCACTCTTGTCCTATGCGCATGGACACTTCGGGGGCGGTCCGCGACATGCCCGCCCCTCCCGGGGTGGACGAGATCGCGGCACGCTTCGGCGACCCCGTCCTCGCGTTCGCCCCGCAGCCCCGCCTCGAGGAGTTCGCGGCGGCGCAGACCATGGCGCTCGGACGCTTCGTCGAGATCTCCCTCTCCTACTCGTTCTTCAAGAATCCGCGCAACCGCGCCGACCCGGTCAACCACGTCCCGCTCACCCCCGAGCAGAAGCGCGCGATCGAGCGCGCCGAGAACGACCACCTCCCGCCGTGGATGGTCGATCAGGTCACGCGGATGCGCTACCCCGTGCTGTGGGAGGCGGTGCGCACCTCCGTGCCGATCCCCGCCGAGCGCAGCCGCCCGCTCGAGTCGCGCCTCGCCGCGCACATGGGCGACGTGCTGAGGAACACCTTCCCCGGCCGCGTCCGCACCCGCCGCGGCGGCATGCCGGTCGTCGCCGCCGCCCTGCGCGACGAGGACGTCGTGCGCGGCGTCCCGGTCGTCGTCGACGGCGAGGCGCTGCGCGGCTACCGCGTCGACACCGACCCCGACGTGGTCGCCATCGGCGCCCGGGTCGACGGCCGCTACATGACCGTCGTGCTCGACAGGAAGATCGTCCCCGACATCCGCATGGAGTTCGTCCGTCGAATCCCGCCACGTCCGGCTCCGGCCCAGCCTCGGCGCTGACGCCCGAACGGGCACGAGCGCCCGGTGACGGGCGCGATCGGGCCGGCGCGCGGACCGGAACGGTCAGGACCGCCCCGGCACCGCGATCCCGTGCTCGTAGGCGAAGACGACGGCCTGGATGCGGTCGCGGACGCGCAGCTTCATCAGGATCTTGGACACGTGGGTCTTCACGGTGGCCTCGCCGACGTAGAGCTCGGCGGCGATCTCGGCGTTGGACGAGCCGCGGGCCAGGTGCACGAGCACCTCGCGCTCGCGGTCGGTGAGCTCCTCGATGCCGGGGTGGACCTCGGCGCGGGCCGGCGCCGTCGCGAAGCGCTCGAGCACGCGGCGCGTCACGTCGGGTGCGAGCATCGCGTCGCCGCGGGCCACGACCTGCACGGCCTCGACCAGCTCCTCCGGCGACGCGTTCTTCAGCAGGAAGCCGCTCGCGCCGGAGGACAGCGCCTCGAAGAGGTAGTCGTCGCGGTCGAAGGTGGTCAGGATGAGGACGCTGGAGCACAGCCGCGGATCCTTGACGATCTCGCGGGTAGCGGCCAGGCCGTCCATCCCGGGCATCTGCACGTCCATGCAGATGACGTCCGGGCACAGGTCGGAGGCCCGCTCGATCGCCTCGATCCCGGTGCGGGCCTCGCCGACGACGACGATCCCGGGCTCGGACTCGAGGATGGTGCGGAAGCCGGCGCGGACGAGCTCCTGGTCGTCGACCAGCAGCACCCGGACATCGGCCGTCATGCGCGCCCCCCGCTCGCTCGCTCCCGGCGCCCCCACGACACCTCGGACGACGCTACCGGCTCTCCGGACCCCGCGCGGACGCTCGTCAGAGGGACGCGGGCACGCACCAGGTAGCCGGAGCCGCTCGGGCCGGTCTCGACCGTGCCGCCGACGACCGCGGCGCGCTCGCTCATGCCGGTGTGCCCGAGCCCGCAGGACGTCGCGGCGACGGGATGCGCGCCCTCGCCGCCGTCGTCGGAGACCTCGAGCTCGACCGCGTCGTCGAGGTAGCGCAGCCGCACCTCGGCGGTGGCGCCGCGGCCGGCGTGCTTGCGCACATTGGTGAGCGACTCCTGCGCGATCCGGTAGAGGCTGAGACCGACCGTCGCCGGGATGTCCCGGGGTTCGCCGACGGTGAGGAACACGGCGGGCAGACCGGAGCCGGCCGCGGCGAGGACGAGCTCCTCGAGCTGCGCGACCCCCCTGGTCGAGGCGGCGTCGGTGAGCGGGTCGAGGGCCGTGTCCTCAGCGCGGAGGGCGATCAGGATGCGGTGCAGCTCCTCGATCGCCGAGCGCGCATCGCTCTCGATCGCGCTGAGCGCCGTGGCCGCCCGCTCCGGATCGCGCGCGAGCACCCGCCGAGCAGCGCCCGCCTGCACGCCCATCACGCTGACGTGGTGGGCGACGACGTCGTGCAGCTCGCGGGCGATGCGCAGCCGCTCGGACGACACCGCCTGGCGCGAGGAGCGCTCCCGCTCGTCGTCGAGCTCGGCGGTGCGCGCCTCGAGCGCCTCGAGCCGCCGCGCCGACTGCCAGGACGCGTCGCCGAAGACGTAGGCGCTGCCGAAGTAGAGCAGGTTCGCGACGACGGCCAGCGCCGACTCCGCGACGTAGGGCGGGAGCAGCCCGGCCGACTCCTCCGCCGGGAGCGGGCTGCTCACGGGGGCGCCGGTGGCGAGGGTGACGATCAGCCAGCCCAGCATGCCGACGGCGATGACCGTGCGCACGACGAGCGCCAGGCGCCGGTCGCGGCTCCACGCGCCGACCGTGTAGAGGGCGAGGTAGAGGCAGATCTGGTTGAACAGCGACTCCGGCACCTGGAGGATCAGCCCGAGCGCGTAGACAGCGGTGAGCGCGACCGCCACGGTCGACGGGAAGCGCCTGCGGAGGGCGAGCGGGAGGGTCATCGCGAGCGCCCAGAGCGTGCTCACGGCGGGGTGCGCGGCGTCCGTGAAGCCCGCCGAGGCGTAGAGGGCGACGGAGACGAGGGTCGCCACCAGCAGGACGCCGGCGGCGACGGCGTCGCGGACGTAGGCGGAACGGGTCGGCGCTCGCCGAGTCCAGCCCGCATCGAAGGGGTCGGCAGCGACGGCGCCAGGAGGCATGCGCCCCACGCTAACCGACGACGGTCGGGCAGGCTGCCGCCTGAGTCGCCGCATGACGCTCCATTCGAATCGGTCGTGCACGTCCCCATGCTGGTCGAGTAGCCGCCGGAGGCGGCGTATCGAGACCCGGCGTGCTGGGGACGGTGGATCTCGATACGCCCGCTGCGCGGGCTACTCGATCAGCAGGGGCGGGGCCGCTGCGTGGGCTGCTCGATCGGCAGGGGCGGGGCCGCTGCGCGGGCCACTCGATCAGCAGGGGCGGGGCCGCTGTGCGGGCTACTCGATCGGCATGATGGTGCCCGCTGCGCGGCCCGCCCGCGCGGTCAGTCGCGCCCGGTGATGCCCGCGGTCGACGCGATCACGTCGCCCATCTTCTTGCCGAGGGCCTCGTAGAACATCGAGAGCGGGAACTCGTCGTCCAGCACCGCGTCGGTCAGCCCGCGCGGAGCGCCGAGGAGCACCTCGTCCGGCAGCCCGCGCGCCCAGGCGGAGGCGGGGTGCGGCGTCACGGTCGCCGCGACCAGCGCGTAGGCGGCGAGCCAGTGCGCGGTCTTCGGCCGGTCGATCGAGCGCCAGTAGAGCTCGTCGATGGCGTCCGAGAGCGCGACGACGACGTCCGCGACGCTGTCCCACTCGAAGGCGAGCCGGGTGTCGGTCCAGTGCAGCACGCCGTGCTGGTGCAGCCAGGCGAAGAGCAGCTGGCCGCCGAGCCCGTCGTAGTTGCGCACCCGCGAGCCGGTCAGCGGGAAGCGGAACAGCCGGTCGAAGAGGATGGCGTACTGGACCGTGCGCGCCCGCGCCGCGAGCGCCTCCTCCTCGCCGTCGCGGTGCTCCTGGCCGGCCAGGCGCCGCTCGATCGCGACGGACTCGCGGAAGGCGGTCAGATCGCAGCGCAGCTCCTCGAGGGAGTAGAGGAAGAACGGCATCCGCTGCTTGATCATGAACGGGTCGAACGGCAGGTCGCCGCGCATGTGAGTGCGGTCGTGGATGAGGTCCCACATCACGAAGGCCTCCTCCGCGGTGTGCTGGTCCTCGAGCATCCGGCGGGCGTCCTCCGGCAGCTCGAGCCGCGTGATCTCCGCGGCGGCGGAGACGACGCGGCGGAAGCGCGCGGCCTCGCGGTCGGCGAAGATCGCGCCCCAGGTGAAGGCGGGGACGGCGCGCATCGCGACGGTCTCGGGGAAGAGCACGGCGCTGTCGGTGTCGTAGCCGGCGGTGAAGTCGACGAAGCGCACGGGCACGAACAGCGCGTTCGAGTAGTCCCCCGCCTCGAGCTCGGCGACGAAGCGCGGCCAGACGACCTCGACGAGCACCGCCTCGACGTGGCGGTCGCGGCTGCCGTTCTGCGTGAGCATCGGGAAGACGACCAGGTGGCGCAGTCCGTCGATCCGGTCGAGCTGCGGCTGGAACGCCTGCAGCGAGTCGAGGAAGTCCGGGACGCCGAGGCCCTCGGCGCTCCAGCGCTCGAAGTCGACGACGAGCGCCTCGAGGTAGGCGGCGTCGTGCGGGAAGGCGGGCGCGAGGGTGCGGATCGCGTCGACGAGGCGGTCGATCTCGGCGCGGGCGTCGTCCAGGCGGTCCGGGTCGGCCAGCGAGCCGTCCTGCGCCTGAAGCGGCTGCAGTGCGGTGGCCGCGGCCTTGAGGCGGAGCCAGGCGCCGGAGGTCTCGATGCGGTCCTCGACGACCTCGGGTTCTCCGACGACGGTGCTCTGCACGAATTGCGACATGGTGATCCTCCTCACGCTCGTATAACCGGGTGGTTCGGGCCGGATCCGGCCCATCCCCGAGCGTATGGGCCGCGGCGCGCGCTTTTCTTGCGTGGGCCCGGAGCGAATCCGCGAGGTCGGCGATCACGGCGCACGACTCCGCCGAAACGGCCCTCTCTGCGCGGATCGACGGGGGAATCGGCGCGCGATATCAGGCCGCGACCAGCCTTTTCGCAGGTAGCACCCCCCGTCCGGGGCTAGATTCGCAAGGTTCCTGCCAAGGCTCCTCCAAGGGGTCGAAGATAGGGCGGACATCTCGGCTGCACACACCCGGCGGCCATCCGATCGACCTGCGACTCCGAACACCTGGCGGAGCGGCAGGGCGTCGGTCCACCTTCAAGAGGAAGGATCGGATCGCGTGACGGGACCCGAACCCGGAAGCGACCACAGAACAGTCAGCATCGATCAGCACTCCGAGACCCTCCGCCTCCTGCCCTGGCCGCAGGCGGACGTCACCGCACTCCGCAGCGATCTCGCGGAGTCCGGAGAGCGTCTCGAGACGGAAGACGAGTTCCTCGACCGGCACGACCGCTACCTGCGCGGTTGGGCCGAGGGGAGCGGATTCTTCTACGCGATCGAGCTCGACGGGCACTGCGTCGGCTCCATCGGCTATTGGTACGGCCACTCGCGTGGCGCGCTCGCCTACGAGACGGGCTGGAGCATCGCTCCCGCTGCCCGTGATCGCGGCGTCGTGGCGCGCTCGGTGCGCCTGCTCCTCGAGGAGGCCGCGGCGTTCCCACTGCCGCGCTTCGTGCACGCGTACGTCCCCGCGGACGACGCCGAGGACAGCGCGATCTGCGTCGAGGCCGGCTTCGACCGCGTCGACGTCGTGGAGGCCGGCGACCCGCCCGTCCTCTACGCCGACTGGGCGTTCGACCTCGCCGACGTCGCGTAGTCTCGGCCCACCATGCTGATCGAGTAGCCCGCACAGCGGGTGTATCGAGATCCACCCTCCTGCAGGGCGTGGGGTCTCGATACGCGCTGCGCGCTACTCGACCAGCATGATGGCGCGCTGTCGCGCCCGTTCCCTGCGCGCTCCGCGACCACATTGCGCGCTGGCGCGCCCGTTCCCTGCGCGCTGCGCAACCAGCAGGTGTGCGGGGATGTTCACGCTTCTCCGCCGCAGTGGGCCCGTCCATGCTGATCGAGTAGCCCGCGCAGCGGGCGTATCGAGATCCACCAGCGTCGGACGTCGAGTCTGCAGAGCCGGCGTGCTGAAGTCGGTGGGTCTCCATACGCCCCTGCGGGGCTGCTCGACCAGCATGAGTGTGCGCCGTCGTGGGCGCGTCCGCCGTCGCGGCTCGTGTCAGAGGCCGTGGGTCGCCAGCCAGGGGCGGAGGACCGCGAGGAACTCGTCGGGCCGCTCGACGCTGGGGAGGTGGGCCGCGTCATCGAAGACTTTGGCGTCGGCGCCCGGCACGGTCGCCGAGAGGAAGGCGTGCACGGGGAGCGACTCGGAGACGTCGTGCGCGCCGACCATCGCCAGCGTGGGCACGGCGATGTCGACGACGCGGTCGTAGGCGGGCGGCTCGATCGCGGTCGGCCGCGGCTTCTCGCCCTCGTGGCCGGCGCGGCCGCGGGCGAGTTCGCGCACGGTCTCGACGAACGCGGGATCGAGCGAGGCGGGGTCGCGGTCGGGGCCGAACGCCCACAGCTCCGCCTCCATCCGCGCGACGCGCTCGTGGTCGCCAGCGGTCAGCACCGCGTCGATCTCGTCGAAGCGGCGGTCCTCCTCCTCGGTGAGGTCCGGGTAGGGGAAGCCGCCGACGCCGGGGGCGATCAGTACCAGGCCGGTGACGCGGTCGGGGTGCTCGAGCGTCAGGTCGAGGACGAGCGAGCCGCCGCGGGAGCAGCCGATCACCGTCGCGCGCTCGACGCCGAGGTGCTCGAGCACGTCGAGGGCGTCCTGCCGCGGGTCGAACTCGACGTCGTCCGTCCGGGTCTCGCCGAAGCCGCGGGTGTCGTAGCGGATGACCAGGTGGTCCTCCGCGAGCGCGGGGACGACCGGGTCCCACATCCGCAGATCGGTGATGCCCGCGTGCACGAGCAGGAGGGCGGGGGCGGAGGCGGGGCCGTCCGCCTCCCAGTGCAGGGTCGCTCCGGGGACCTCGAGATGCGGCATGCGCCCACCGTAGGCCCGGCCTCGCGACGGGGCAACGGGCGGCGCCTCCTAGGCTGGACGCGGTGCGCCGACCCGCGCCGACGATCCCAGCCCGCGAGCCGCCCGGCTCCGCCGACGAGACGGAGGACGCCGTGGAGGGAGTGCTCACCGGGTTCGCGATCATCGGGACGGTCATCGCGGTCGGCTACCTGATCGCCCGGTTCGGCCTGGTGCCGCCCGAGGGTCGCGCCGTCCTCACCCGCATCGCCTTCTTCGTCACGACGCCGGCGCTGCTGTTCACGGTGCTCGCCCGCGCCGACGTGACGGTGCTGTTCTCCTCCTTCCTCCTGGTGTCGCTGATCACGGTCGCGATCGTGGCGGTCCTCTATCTGGTCGCGTCGCGGCTGTTCTTCCGCCGGCCCGTGCCGGAGACGGTGATCGGCACCGCTGCCTCCTCCTACGTGAACGCCAACAACATCGGCCTGCCGGTCGCGATCTACGTGCTCGGCGATCCGCAGTGGGTCGCGCCGACGCTGCTCCTCCAGCTGCTGCTGCTCGCGCCGACGATCCTCACCGTGCTCGACGTCTCGACGAGCGGGCGCGCCTCCGTCACGGGCATCCTCACTCAGCCGCTGCGGAACCCGATGATCATCGCCTCGGCGCTCGGCCTGGTCGTCTCCGTCACCGGGGTGCAGCTGCCGGCACCGCTGCTCGAGCCGTTCTCGATCATCGGCAACGCGTCGATCCCGCTCGTGCTGATGGCGTTCGGGATGTCGCTGCGCGGGCAGCGGCCGCTGGAGCCGGGGCCCGGGCGGATCGAGGTCGCCGTCGCCTCGCTGCTCAAGACGCTGGTGATGCCCGCGACCGCCTATCTGCTCGGCCGCTTCGCCTTCGCGCTCGACGCGGAGCACCTCTTCGCGGTGACCGTGACGGCGGCGCTGCCGACCGCGCAGAACATCTTCAACTTCGCCTCCCGCTACGACCGCGGCGTCGCCGTGGCGCGCGACACGGCCCTGGTGACCACCGTCACGGCGGTGCCCGTGCTCATCGCCGTGTCCCTCCTCCTGGGTTGACGACGGCGCGGATCGACCGCCGTGCGCGGGCGGGCGTCGCTTAGGCTCTCTCGAATGAGCACCACGACGACCTCCTCTCGCCGCGCCTCCGGCACCCCTCGCCGCAGCAGACGGGGCCTCTGGATCACCCTGACCGTCCTGCTGGTCCTCGTGATCGGCGCGGTCGTCGCCGCCTTCCTCGCGGTGCAGACCTACGAGAAGGCGATGACGGTGCGCGCCAAGCTCACCTCCGCCATCCCGCTGGTCTCCCAGGTCGCCGACCAGCTCACCGGCTTCGACACGGCGGGAGCGGAGTCGACCGCCGGCCAGATCGCCACCCTCACCGGCGAGGCGCGCGACGAGACCGACGACCCGGTGTGGCGGGTGATGGAGATCGTGCCGTTCCTCGGCCCGAACCTCTCCGCCGTGCGCGCCGCGACCGAGATCGCCGACGACGTCTCGGGCAAGATCGTCACCCCGCTCTCCTCCACCTCGCTCGACGTCCTCAAGCCGGTCGACGGCAAGGTCGACATCGCCGCGATCACCGCCCTCTCCGACAAGATCACCGTCGCCAAGGGCGTCGTCGACGAGGCGCAGGCCCGCGTCGAGGGGATCGACCGGGGCGCGCTCGTGCCGCAGGTCGCGTCCGCGCTCGACGCGTTCGCCCCGCAGCTCGAGACGGCGACCAGTGCGATGGACCAGGTCCAGCCGATCACCGCGATCCTCCCCGACGCCCTGGGCGCCAGCGGACCGCGCAGCTACCTCGTGCTCTTCCAGAACCTCGCCGAGGCGCAGGCCCTGGGCGGCGGCGCCTCCTCGGTGATGCAGCTGAACGTGGACGGCGGCGCGATCACGGTGGGGACGCAGCAGTCGAGCCAGGACTTCCGCGGGCTGCAGCCGGTCACGGTCGACCAGAGCGCGCTCGACACCTTCGGCGGCAACCTCGCGACCACGTTCAACGTGTCGACCAGCCGCCCCGACTTCCCGACCGCGTCCTCGATCGCGACGCAGTTCTGGGCGCAGAAGTTCCCGGAGCAGAAGATCGACGGCGTGCTCGCGATCGACCCGATGGCGCTGCAGTACCTGCTCGCCTCCACCGGCCCGGTGACGCTCACCGACGGCACCGAGCTGACCAGCGAGAACACGGTCTCGACGCTGCTCAACAAGGTCTACTTCCGCTACTCGGACGCCACGGTCGCCGACGCGACCGACGCGTTCTTCTCGGAGGCCAGCGCCACCGTCCTCGGCAAGATCCTCGGCGGCGACATGGAGCCGTCGAAGATGCTCCCGGCCGTGGTGAAGGCCGTCGGCGAGAGCCGGATCCTCGCCTACAGCACCGATCCGGAGGAGCAGGCTCTGCTGGCGCCGACCCCGATCGCGGGCGTCCTGCCGACGGACAACGACGACACCTCGACCACGGGCGTGTTCTTCCAGGACGCGTCGGTCGGCTCGAAGATGGACTACTACCTCGACACCGCGGTGACCCAGTCGAGCACGAACCGCTGCGCCGCCGGCGGCACCAGCTTCTCGACGCAGGTGACGCTGACCAACACCATCACCGAGAAGGTCGCGCGCACGCTGCCCAAGTACGTGGCGGCGAACGGCGGGAACCGCTTCCCGCTCGGCGACTTCGTCACCAACGTCTACGTCTACGGCCCTCCCGGCACGACGACCTCGCAGGCGCAGGCGTCCTGGTCCGACCCGCTCGGTGAGGCGGCCCGGATCTTCGACCCGACCGACGACCTCGGCCGGCCGGTCGCGCGCGTCTCGGTGCAGCTCGCTCCCGGCGAGTCCACGACGGTGACGATCGGCTTCACCGCCGCGGACCCCGCCGCGACCTTCGGCGAGCAGGCCGTCCGGGTCACCCCGATGATCAACAAGACCGAGGTGACGCTCGCCGACGACCCGACCTGCGCCGGCTGAGAGCGGGGCGGCCGGTGGACGGCCGCTCCGCTCAGGCCAGCGCGGAGCCGGGGATCGAGCTGGTGACGAGCCAGGACGCGAGGAACGCGGTGCCGACGCAGAGCACGAAGGCGACGATCGGGATCCAGAACACCCGGCGGCCGACGAGGTAGCGGATGATCGTCACGCCCACGGCGATCAGCGTCAGGATCGGCGGGCCGATCAGGGCGAGCGAGACGCCCCAGTCGATCCGGTCGTAGTCGCAGGCGATGTTCTGCCCCTCGCACTGGCCGGGGAAGACGGCGAGGATCGCGGCGAGGTAGCCGAGCACCACGCAGAGCAGCCCGAGCGCGAGGCAGCCGAGGATCGAGAGCACCAGGTCCCAGCGGCGGCGCAGCGGCTTCCCGGCGGCGAAGGTCTCGCGGACGGAGCGGTAGGCGTCGGCGCGGAGCTCGTCGTGCGCGCGGGCCACGGCGGGGCGGCTCGCGGCGGCGCGCTGGGCGGTGGAGGAGCGCTGTGTCGTGGAGGGGCGCTGGGCGCTCGAGGGCTGCTCGGCGCGGGCGCGCTTCTTCTTCGAGGACGCCACGGTCAGAAGATCATCGGGCGGTCGTCGTCGAGCGAGGTGTCGAGGTCGAGATCGACCACCACGGGGACGTGGTCGCTCGGGGCGTCGCCCTTGCGCTCGTTCCGGTGGATGGAGGCGCCGGTCACCAGGTCGCCGAAGGCGCGCGAGCCGAGCACGAAGTCGATCCGCAGGCCCTCGTTGCGCGGGAAGCGCAGCTGCTTGTAGTCCCAGTAGGTGTAGCCCTCGGGGACGAGCGGGCGCACGACGTCGTGCAGGCCGGCGGCGGTGAAGGCCTCGAAGGCCGCGCGCTCCTCGGGGGAGACGTGGGTGGAGCCGGGGCCGAGCGTCGGGTCGCCGACGTCGCTGTCGAGCGGGGCGACGTTCCAGTCGCCGACCAGCGCGAGCGGCAGGTCGGGCTCGGCCGCGAGCCAGGCGCGGGTACTCGCCTCGAGGGCCGCGAACCACTCGAGCTTGTAGTGCCAGTGCGGGTCGCCGACCGCGCGGCCGTTGGGGACGTAGAGGCTCCAGACCCGCACGCCGTCGACGGTCGCGCCGATCGCGCGCGCTTCGAGCGGGAAGGAGCCGTCCGCCGCGGGCTCCTTGGCGAAGCCGGGCATCCCGGGGAACCCGACCTGGACTTCCTCCATCGGCAGGCGGGAGGCGATGCCGACGCCGTTCCACTGGCTGAGGCCGACCATCTCGACGTGGTAGCCCGCCTGGGCGAAGGCCTCGTGCGGGAACTGCTCGGGCTTGCACTTGAGCTCCTGCATGGCGAGCACGTCGACGTCCTCGCGCACGAGCCAGTCGACGACGCGGCCGGTGCGGGCCCGGATGGAGTTCACGTTCCAGGTGGCGATGCGCATTCCGGAAGTCTAGGAGCCGCCGCCGACAGCTTCCCCGCACGGGGGCCGGGCGCGCGCGGTCTCCTCCTGCCGACCGATTGCGGAACCGGTGTCGGTGGTCGATGGTTGTCTTGCGCCGTCCCTGAAGCGGCCGCTCCTCCGCGCCGCTCGGCCCGAGCCCCGAAGCTCCGACCGTCCCCGTGCTCGGCCGATCCGCCTCTCGTTGATCCGGCCGCCCTCTCCCGCCCCGCCCCGACCGGAGGACCCATGATCCTGCTCCGTCTCGCGTCCTCGTACGCGAAGCCCTACTCCCGGTCGATCGCGGCGGTCGTGGTGCTCCAGCTGATCGCGACCCTCGCGGCGCTCTACCTGCCGAGCCTCAACGCCGAGATCATCGACCAGGGCATCGGCCAGGGGGACACCGACTTCATCTGGGCCACCGGCATGACGATGCTCATGGTCTGCCTGGTCCAGGTCGCCGCGGCGATCGGCGGCGTCTACTTCGGTGCGCGCACCGCGATGGCCGTCGGCCGCGACCTGCGCCGCGACGTCTACCGCCGGGTCGACTCGCTGAGCGGGCTCGAGGTCGGCCGCTTCGGCACCGCCACCCTGATCACCCGCGGCACGAACGACGTGCAGCAGGTGCAGATGCTCGTGCTGATGACGCTCAACTTCATGGTCTCGACGCCGATCATGTGCATCGGCGGGATCGTCTTCGCCCTGCGCGAGGACGCCGGGCTCTCCTGGCTGGTCTGGGTCTCGGTGCCCGTGCTCTTCGTCGTCGTCGGCGTGCTGGTCTTCCTGCTGCTGCCGCTGTTCCGCCTGATGCAGGACCGCATCGACGGGATCAACGGGGTGCTGCGCGAGCAGATCACCGGCATCCGCGTGGTCCGCGCCTTCGTCCGCGAGCCCTTCGAGTCGGAGCGCTACCGCCGCTCGAACGAGGCGATCACCGAGGTGTCGATCAAGGTCGGCAACATCTTCGTGCTGATGTTCCCGGCGATCATGATGATCCTGCACCTCGCCACGGCCGCCGTGCTCTGGTTCGGCGGGCACCGGGTCGACGCGGGTCAGATGCAGATCGGCTCGCTGACCGCGTTCCTCCAGTACCTGCTGCAGATCCTCACCGCCGTGATGATGGGCGTCTTCATGGTGATGATGATCCCGCGCGCCGTGGTCTGCTCCGAGCGCATCCAGGAGGTCCTCGACACCCGGACCAGCCTCACCACGCCGACCGGCGGCGTCGAGGCGCCGACCGGCGGCCGCGTCGAGTTCTCCGGCGTGGTCTTCGGCTACCCGGGCGCCGAGCGCCCCGTGCTCTCGCAGCTCGATCTCGTCGCCGAGCCGGGCCGGACGACGGCCATCGTCGGCTCGACCGGTGCGGGCAAGACGACGCTGCTCGGCCTCGTGCCGCGGCTGTTCGACCCGCAGGAGGGCTCGGTCGCCATCGACGGCGTGCCCGTCTCCTCGCTCGACCGCGCGCAGCTCGCGAAGGTCGTCGGGCTCGTCCCGCAGCGGCCCTACCTCTTCTCGGGCACCATCGCCTCCAACCTCCGCTTCGGCCGGCCCGACGCGACCGACGCGGAGCTCTGGGAGGCGCTGCGCATCGCCCAGGGCGAGGACTTCGTCCGGGCGAAGGAGCGCGGGCTCGACGAGCCGGTCTCGCAGGGCGGCACCAACGTCTCCGGCGGGCAGCGGCAGCGGCTCTGCATCGCGCGGGCGCTCGTCGCGAAGCCGCGCGTCTACCTCTTCGACGACTCGTTCTCGGCACTCGACGTCGCGACCGACGCGCGCCTGCGCGAGTCCCTCGCCGAGGCGACCACCGACGCGACCGTGATCATCGTCGCCCAGCGCGTGTCGACGATCCGGAACGCCGACCAGATCGTCGTGCTCGACGCGGGCCGCATCGTCGGCCGCGGCACGCACGACGAGCTCCTCGAGACGAACGCGACCTACCGCGAGATCGTCGAATCCCAGCTGAGCGTGGAAGGGGTGGCCTGAGATGGCACGCGCACGCGACACCGAGGCCCAGACGGCGCCGGTCGCCGAGTCCTCCGAGCTCGAGCCCGAGTTCGAGCCCGGCGAGGGCGACGGCGGCATGTTCGGCGACGGCCCGCCCGCCCGGAAGGCGCAGAACTTCTGGCCCTCCGCCAAGCGGCTGTTCAGCCTGCTCGGCCCCGAGCGCGCCCGGATGATCCTGGTCGTCGCGCTCGTGTCCGCGTCGGTCGTCCTCACCGTCATCGCGCCGAAGATCCTCGGCCAGGCGATGGACACCATCTTTAACGGCGTCATCGGCTCGCAGCTGCCGGCCGGCGTCCCGCTCGAGCAGATCATCGAGCAGCAGCGGGCCGAGGGCAACGGCACCTTCGCCGACATGCTCTCCAAGACCGCGATCGTGCCCGGCGAGGGCATCGACTTCACCGTCCTCGGGCGCCTGATCATCATCGTGCTGCTGATGTACGTCGTCGCGTCGGTGCTGATGTGGGCCCAGGGCTACATCCTCAACGGCCTCGTGATGAGGGTCGTCTTCGGCCTGCGCCAGGACATCGAGGCGAAGATCAACCGCCTCCCGCTGCGCTACTTCGACACCCGGCAGCGCGGCGACGTGATGTCGCGGGTGACCAACGACGTGGACAACATCCAGACGGCGCTGCAGCAGGCGTTCTCGCAGCTCGTGCAGTCGGTGCTCACCATCATCGGGATCGCCGTGATGATGTTCATCGTCTCCTGGCAGCTCGCGCTGATCGCGCTGGTCTCGATCCCGCTGTCCGCCGTGATCGCCGGCGTCATCGGCGCCCGCTCGCAGAAGCTCTTCGCCGCGCAGTGGAAGAACACCGGCGCGCTGAACGGCCACATCGAGGAGACCTTCTCCGGCCTCGAGATCGTCCGCACCTTCGGCCGCGACCGCGAGATGCTCGAGGAGTTCGACCGCCGGAACGACGCGCTCTACTCGGCCTCGTTCGGCGCCCAGTTCGTCTCGGGCATGATCATGCCGGCGATGACCTTCGTGTCCTACCTCTCCTACGTGCTGATCGCCGTCGTCGGCGGGCTCCGGGTCGCCTCGGGTCAGCTGACCCTCGGCGACGCGACCGCGTTCATCCAGTACTCGCGCGAGTTCACCCAGCCGGTGACCCAGCTCGCGAGCATGGCGAACATGCTGCAGTCGGGCGTCGCCTCGGCCGAGCGCACCTTCGAGCTGCTCGACGCCGACGAGCAGGAGCCGGAGACCGCGGTCGACTCGCTGCCCGAGCGCACCGACGGCCACGTCGAGTTCCAGGACGTCTCCTTCTCCTACGACCCGGAGCAGCCGCTGATCGAGGGACTGACCTTCTCGGCCCAGCCGGGCCAGACGGTCGCGATCGTCGGTCCGACCGGCGCCGGCAAGACCACGCTGGTCAACCTGGTGATGCGCTTCTACGAGCTCACGGGCGGGCGGATCCTGCTCGACGGCGTCGACATCACCCGGATCGGCCGCGGCGACCTGCGCTCGCGGGTCGGCATGGTGCTCCAGGACGCCTGGCTGTTCCAGGGCACGATCCGCGAGAACATCCGCTACGGCCGCCTCGACGCGACCGACGAGGAGATCGTCGACGCCGCCCGGGCGACGATGGTCGACCGCTTCGTGCAGCAGCTCCCCGACGGCTACGACACGGTGCTCGACGCCGAGGGCGGCAGCGTCTCGGCCGGTGAGCGCCAGCTGATCACGATCGCCCGCGCGTTCCTCGCCAACCCGTCGCTGCTCATCCTCGACGAGGCGACCTCCTCGGTCGACACCCGCACCGAGCTGCTCGTCCAGCACGCGATGGCGGCGCTGCGCACCGACCGCACCTCGTTCGTCATCGCGCACCGCCTCTCCACGATCCGGGACGCCGACACGATCCTGGTGATGGAGGCCGGCCGCATCGTCGAGCAGGGCGCTCACGAGGCGCTGCTCCAGCGCCGCGGCGCGTACTACGACCTCTACATGACCCAGTTCCGCGGGGGAGCCGAGGAGGGACAGGGCGAGAAGGCCGGTGCGACGCGCGCGGGCGGGGCCGAGTCCGCGCCGTAGGCGTGCCCCGTAGAGTAGGCGCGTGACCGACGCACGCCAGCAGCTCATCGAGTACATCGGCTCCGACGCCGTCTTCCACGGGGACTTCACCCTGACGAGCGGCAAGAAGGCGAGCTACTACGTCGACCTGCGGCGCGTCAGCCTGGACCACCGGGTCGCCCCGCTCATCGGCGACGTCATGCTCGACCTCATCGCCCCGATCGAGCGGGTCGACGCCGTCGGCGGTCTGACGATGGGCGCCGACCCGATCGCGTCCGCGATCCTGCACCGCGGCGTCCTCCGCGGACTCGAGTACGACGCCTTCGTCGTGCGCAAGGCACCCAAGGACCACGGCCGCGGCCGCCAGGTCGAGGGCCCGGACCTCGCCGGCAAGCGCGTCGTCGTCGTCGAGGACACCTCCACCACCGGCGGCTCCCCGCTCGCTGCGATCGAGGCCCTGCTGAAGGTCGGCGCCGAGATCGCCGGAGTCGCCGTCGTCGTCGACCGCGCGACCGGGGCCCGCGAGATCATCGAGGGCGCCGGCTACCCCTACTTCGCCGCGATCGGGCTGGCCGACCTCGGGCTGAGCTGATGGTGGACGACGACGGCCGCGAGCGCGGCGACCAGCCTGACGGCGGGCGCGACGAGCAGCCCGAGCCCGAGCGCCGCGCCGGCGGCAGCGAGTGGCTCCTCGAGCAGCTGAGCGGCGGCCGCCTGAAGAGCATCTTCGACGCCCCGCGCAGCCCTGCGCCCGAGGCCGCACCCGAGCCTGCGCCCGCGACCGAGGCGGCGCCCGCCAAGGAGGAGCAGCCCACGGAGACGCAGGACCCGACCGAGGCCGGGCAGCCCGCGGAGACGCGAAACTCCACCGAGGTGGAGCAGCCTGCCGAGGTGGGGCGCGCCATCGACGCTGAGCGGTCCGTCGCGGGCGAGCAGTCCGTCGTCGAGCAGTCGGTCGTCGAGCAGTCGGCGGACGTCGAGCGCCGCGCCGGGTCCGAACCGGCCGTCAGCATCGAGCAGGCCGACGGGACCGAGCGGGCCGATGAGGCCGAGCAGGCCGGCCCGATCGAGCAGGCCGGTGAGACCGAGCAGGACGGCCCGTTCGAGCGCCCCGTCGCTGCCGAGCAGTCCGTCGAGGACGAGCGCCCCGTCGAGGACGAGCGCCCCGTCGAGGACGAGCGCCCCGTCGCTGCCGAGCGTCCCGTCGATTCCGAGCAGCGCGTCGATTCCGAGCAGCGCTTCGATTCCGAGCAGCGGGTCGATCCCGAGCAGCAGGCCGACGTCGAGCAGCCGGTCGATGCCGTGCGGCCCGTCGAGCCCGAGCCCGGCTCCGCTCCTGAGACCGTCGTCCAGCCGGACCCCGCCCCCGCACCGCCGACCACGGACGCGGCGCCCGCGGAGGACGACGCGCAGACGCCCGTGGAGCCCGCGTCCGATCCGGAGGCCGACGCCGCCTCCGCGCGCCGCGACATCTGGGCCGCCTTCACCGCTCCCCGGTCGAGGCCCGCAGCGGACGACTCGACCACCGCGGAGTCCGCTCCCGAGCGACCGGTCACGCCCTCGCCGCGCTTCCCGCTCGGCCCGGTGCTCCCGCAGTCGCCGGCCGCCCCGGGCCCCGTCGCGGCTCCCGCGCCGGAGTCGCCCGTCGCGCAGGCCGAGCCCGCGCCCGCCGCGCCCGTCCTGCCCGCGGCACCGCCGGTCGACGATCTGCCGACCGCGCCCCCGGCGCTCCGCGAGCGAGGGCGCCGCTCCGAGGCGCGCCGCGACCGACCCGAGGGTGCGACCGAGCCCGAGCCGCGCGAGCCCGCGGCGCCCAGCGTGTACCAGTGGCCCGACCCCCGCGGCGGCTGGGACGAGCCGCCGGTGTGGGAGGACGTCGTCGCCCCGCGCGACGAGCCCGAGGACGACGGCGGCGACGAGGAGCTCTGGCGCGAGACCGCCGGCGCCTACGCCTGGAACCTCGAGCCGGACGACGACGGCACCGCCTCCGGCGAGCCGACCGGCGAGGCGACCACCGATGCGGAGGGGACGTCCGGCGAGGACGAGTCCGCCGCCCCGGCCGTCGCGCCGTTCAGCACTCCCGCTCGCGCGCACGTCAACGCCGCCAAGCGCTCGACCCGCAAGCCCCGCGCCGAGAAGCCCCGCGCCGAGAAGCCCGCGAAGTCACCGGCCCCCGCTCCCGTCCCCTCCGTCACGAGCGTCGGCGCGCCCGGCCCCGACCGCGCCCGAAGCCGGCGGCGCCTGCTGATCGGCCTGATCGCCGTCGGCGTCGTGCTCCTGCTCGGCGCGATCCTCGCCATCGGGATCGCCGTCGGCTCGAACGGCGACCAGGAGGCCGCGCCGGCCCCGGCCGCGACGACCGCCGCTCCGTCCGAGCCGAGTGCGACGCCCACCGCCGCCCTGCCCACCGTCGGCCCGCTGCCGGCCGGCAGCTACGCCTGGACGGCGCTGCTGGGCGGGGAGTGCCTCCAGCCGTTCGACACGGTCTGGGCCGAGCAGTTCACGGTCGTCGACTGCGCCACCGCCCACACCGGCGAGATGGTCGCGACCGGTGAGCTGACCGACGCGACCTTCCCGGGCCAGGACGCGCTGGCCGTCTCGGTCTCCTCGCTCTGCCAGGCGCAGGGCGTCGTCGACATCGCGGGTGCCGAGGCGTACGGCGACGTGCAGGTGTCCGCCTCCTACCCCGTGACCCAGGAGCAGTGGGACGCCGGCGAGCGCAGCTACTACTGCTTCGTCGACCGCGCCGGCGGCGGCGACATGCTCGGCTCGGTCGACGGCACCCCGTCGGCCTAGGCCGGGCGGCGCGACACGTGGACGAGGCCGGGCCCTCCGCCTCCCCCGAGGCGACGACGAACGGCGTGGGGCCGTGGGTCGGTCCGCGACCCGACGACGACCGCCTCGATCCCGAGCTGCTCGAGCGCGGTGATTCCCGCAACGTGATCGACCGCTTCCGCTATTGGCGGATGGACGCGATCGTCGCCGAGCTCGACGCGTCGCGGCACCCCTTCCACGTCGCCATCGAGAACTGGCAGCACGACATGAACATCGGCTCGATCGTGCGCAGCGCCAATGCGTTCGGCGCCGAGAGCGTGCACATCGTCGGGCGCCGGCGCTGGAACAAGCGCGGCGCGATGGTCACCGACCGCTACCAGCACGTGCAGCACCACGAGACCGTCGCCGACCTCGCCCGCTGGGCCGAGGCGGAGGACGTCCCGCTGCTCGCGATCGACAACGTGCCCGGCTGCGTGCCGATCGAGACGTTCGCGCTGCCGGAGCGCTGCGTGCTGCTGTTCGGGCAGGAGGGGCCGGGCCTCTCGGAGGAGGCGATCGCCGCCTCCGTCGCCGTGCTCGAGATCTCGCAGTTCGGCTCGACCCGCTCGATCAACGCCTCGGCCGCCGCCGCCGTGGCGATGCACGCCTGGATCCTCCAGCACGTCCGCTTCTGAGCAGCCGGGCGCCCCCTTCCCCCTCCCACTCTCCAAGAGTTGCGGTACTCGCGCTCGACTACCGCGACTTCGGAGGAGTCGGAGTGGGCGACTACCGCAGCTTCTGGAGTGTCGGCAGGTCGGGGGTGAGGAGCGGCGGGCCGGGGCGGCGGTCAGAGGATCTGGTCGTCCGGCGGGAACTCGGTCTCGTACGGGTCGGTCGAGAGCAGCTCGTGCACGCCGGTCAGCACCTCGTCGGGGCGGAACGGGTAGCGGTCCATCTCGGCGCGGTCGCTGATGCCGGTGAGGACGAGGACGGTGTGCAGGCCGGCCTCGATGCCGGCGACGATGTCGGTGTCCATCCGGTCGCCGATCATGCCGGTGTTCTCGCTGTGCGCGCCGATCTTGTTCATCGCCGAGCGGAACATCATCGGGTTCGGCTTGCCGACCACGTACGGGTCCTTGCCGGTGGCCTTCGTGATCAGGGCGGCGATCGCGCCCGTCGCGGGCATGACGCCCTCGGCGCTCGGGCCGGTCGCGTCGGGGTTGGTCACGATGAAGCGGGCGCCCCCGACGATCAGGCGGATCGCCTTCGTGATCGCCTCGAAGCTGTAGTTGCGGGTCTCGCCGACGACGACGTAGTCCGGCGCGGTCTCGGTCATGATGAAGCCCGCCTCGTGCAGGGCCGTGGTGATGCCGGCCTCGCCGATCACGAAGGCGCTGCCACCCGGCATCTGCGAGGCGCAGAAGTCGGCGGTCGCGAGGGCGCTCGTCCAGATCCGCTCCTCGGGCACGTGCAGCCCCGACGCCCGCAACCGCGCCGCGAGATCGCGCGGGGTGAAGATCGAGTTGTTCGTGAGCACCAGGAACGGGGTGCCCGCGTCCGTCCACTCCTGGATGAGCTCGGGCGCGCCGGGGAGCGCCTGGTTCTCGTGCACCAGCACGCCGTCCATGTCCGTGAGCCAGGCCTCGACCTCGCTGCGCTTCGTCGCCATGGGGTCGATGCTATCGGCGCAGCCCGGACGGGGGAGTCGACGGGCTGCCCCGGAGGGGCACAGCGGGAGCGGGTTACCCTGAGGACATGAATGGCGAGAACCTGCTGGGCCCCGAACCGACCCTCCTCCCGGACGAGCCCGCGATCACCGCGGCCCTCGCCAAGCACGCGAACCCGGGAGCCGTCGAGTTCGCCGCGCTCGCGGCGGCCCACCCGCGCTCACCGCTGGCCTGGGCTCTCCTCGCGGACAGCGTGTGGGGGATCGACGCGGCGCTGCCGTCCTACGCCTACGCGCGCGTCGGCTATCACCGCGGCCTCGACCTGCTCCGCACCGCCGGCTGGCGCGGCCAGGGCCCCATCCCGTGGCGCCACGGTCCCAACCGCGGCTTCCTGCTCTCCCTCTACGCCCTCCGCCGCGCCGCCGAGTCGATCGGCGAGACCGACGAGGTCGCGCGCCTCACCGGCTTCCTCGAGCAGGCCGACCCCGCCGCGATCCCCGAGATCGAGCGCTACCACGAGGACGCGCTGCCCCCCACGGCCGCCATCGTCATCCTCGGCGCGGACTGATCGCCGCCCGGCCGCGGCGCTCGCGGCGTTGTCGTCGGTCGCCGTAGCTCCGCTACGCCTCCCTCCTCCGCCTTGCGATCACCGCGACCGGACGACGATCAGGCTGAGGCGGTGCAGGATTGCCGTCCCCGCCGCATGCTGGTCGAGTAGCCCCGCAGGGGCGTATCGAGACCCACCGTCGTTCGGTGGGTGGATCTCGATACGCCCGCTGCGCGGGCTACGAGATCAGCATGAAGCGGGGCCCTCTTCGCGGGCCGCTCGACGCGGCAGAAGTGTGCCCGCTGTGCGGGCTCCTCGGCTGGGTGTTCGGTCAGCGGGACGAGTGCGTCGCCGCAGGGGCGGCGCGGCGGCGGAGGAGCAGGACCGTCGCGAGGGTCAGCAGGGCGCCCAGCGCCGCCGCGCCGGCGGTGACCAGGAAGCCGGACTGCGGGCCGAGGGCCTCGACGGCCAGGCCGCTCAGGGTGGAGCCGGCGGTGGCGCCGAGGGCGATGCCGGTCGGCGGCCAGGCGAGGGCTTCGGTGAGGCGGCTGCGCGGGGCGATCGACTCGACGAGGCTCGAGCCGGTGATCAGCAGCGGCGACGTCGCGAGGCCGGCGACGAAGGCCAGCGCGATCAGCACGGGCAGCGACCCGGCGAGCACGAGCACCGGCACCACCACTCCGAAGACGGCGCCCGCCACCAGGAACCTCGAGCGCGGACCGCCGGGCAGGCGCGCGGCACCCACGACCACCCCGGTGAGCACGCTGCCGATGCTGTACGCCGAGAGCAGCAGCCCCGAGGCGGCTCCCGCCCCGGACGCCTCCGCGGTCGCGATCGCCGCGACGTTGAACGAGCCGAAGACCCCGCCGATGGTCGCGAAGACCGCCACGATGCCGACGAGACCGAGCGGCAGCCGCTCCCGCGCGGGCGACGCGGCCGAGCGCACCGGAGCGAGCGCCGGCTGCGTCCCCGTCTGCACGAGCAGCGCGACACCGCCGGCCACGCCGATCCCGAGGCCGACCAGGACGCCGGCCGCCGGGTGCACGAGCGAGGCCAGCAGGGTGACGATCGGCGGCGCGACCACGAAGGCCGCCTCGTCCGCCACCGACTCGACCGAGTACGCGGTGTGCCGCAGCCCCGGGTCCGAGGTCGCGGCGCTCCAGCGCGAGCGGACGGCCGAGCCGACGTCGAGGACGGCCGCGCCGGCGAGGATCCCGAGCGCGAACCAGGTCCAGACGGGAGCGCCCAGCAGCACGGCGGCGACGAGCCCGAGCGAGGCGGCGACGAGGACCGGGAGCGACAGGGCGAGCGCCCGGCGCTGCCCCCAGCGGTCCATCACCCGCGACCAGAGCGGCCCGGTCACGGCGAGGGCGAGGGTCAGCGCGCCGGAGACCGCGCCGCCGAGCGCGTAGCTGCCCGACTGCGCAGACACGAGGACGAGCACCCCGATCGCGAGGCTGCCCTTGGGGAAGCGGCCGAGCCAGCCGGCCGAGGAGAAGGCGAGCGACCCCGGGAGGGCGAACGCCCGCGCGTAACTCCCGGTCGCACGGCTCAGAGCGGAGGTCGAGGTGGTCGTGGGGTCTGGCATGGTCGGATCCGATTCCGGTCGTTCCGACGGCGGAGACTGCTCCACTGGCTGGACGGACGACAGGACGAGCCTACGCGGGCGGCACCTCTGCGGGCATGATGGACGCATGGACACCGCCGCGCTCGAGTCCTTCCTCGCCGACCTGCCGGGCGCAGGCGCGAGCTTCCCCTTCGGCCCGGAGACGCGGGTGTGGAAGGTCGAGGGCAAGGTCTTCGCGCTCGAGATGGAGCGGTTCGGCCGGCCCGTCGTCAGCGTCAAAGCGCTGCCCGAGAACGTCGTGCACCTCGTCGCGGGCGTCGACGGCATCGAGCCCGGCTACCACCTCAACAAGAAGCACTGGGTGACCGTCGACGCGGGCGGCCGGGTCGAGGAGGGCCTCGTCCAGGAGCTGCTCGCGGAGTCGCACGCGATCATCGTCGCGAAGCTGCCGCGCCGCCTCCGCCTCGCCCTCGACGGCACCGCCACCGGCTCCCTCAGCGAGGACGCCTGACCCGAGCCCGGCCCTCCCCGCGAGATGCCACTTGTGACGGACTTTCGCGGCGTGTCGCGCGCACAAGTGGCATCTCGCGGGGGAGGACCGGGCTCGCAGAGACCTACAGGCCGTAGGAGCGGAGGTAGGCGGCGGTGTCGTGCCAGCCCTCGACGGCGAAGGTCTCGACGCCCATCGCCTTGACGGGGTAGTCGTTGCCGTCGGGGTCGAGGCGGTCGCCGACGAAGATCATCTCGTCGAGGGGGATGCCGGTGAGCTCGGTGAGCTTGTTCATCCCGTAGGCCTTGTCGATGCCCTTGCGGGTGATGTCGACCGAGGTGGAGCCGCCGGAGCGGACCTCGAGGTCGGGCAGCACGGCCTGGACGGCCTCGCGGAGGGTGTTCTTCTTCTCGCCGGTCGGGTCCCAGGCCTGCTTCACCGGCACCGGAGCGGCCTGGCCGAGCGCGGAGAAGGTGATCTGCGAGTCACGGTCCTCGAGGATCGGGCCCCAGGTCTCGGACTCCCAGTAGCCGAGCTCCTTGGCCTTCTCCTCGACGGCGGCGAGCGCGCGGGACTTCTCGTCGTCGGTGAGGTTCTCGGCGTAGATCTGCGCCCAGTCGCCGTTCTCGTAGCGGTAGTACTGCGTGCCGCAGGTGGGCATCAGGTGCAGCTTCGCCAGCACGGCGGGGTCGGCGCCCTCGAGGCGGTCGAGCACCTGCATCCGGAACTGGCCGATCTGGCCGCCGGAGATGATGCACACCTCCGTCGCCTGCAGCAGCTTGACGAAGAGGTCGGCCATCACCGGGTCCACGGGGGACTTCGAGGCGGCGAGGGTGTCGTCGAGGTCGAAGGCCATCAGGCGGGGCAGGGTGCTCATGGAACTCGTTTCACGGTCTGCGGACAGGGCGGTAATGACGGGGTGGCGCGGCGCGCGCGGTATCGAGGATACGGGGCGGTGCAGCCGGAGCGCGGGAACCGCGGGCGCAGACTGGGGCGATGAGCCTCCCGCGCACGATCGCCCGCATCCTCCTGGGCCTCGTGCTCGTGTTCGCGGGGACGGGGCACCTGACCTTCGCGCGGCGGTCCTTCCAGGCGCAGGTTCCGCCGTGGCTGCCGTTCGATGCGGACTTCGTCGTCCTGGCATCCGGTGTCGTCGAGATCGCGCTCGGGCTCGCGCTCCTGCTGCTGCGGCGCCGGCGGGTGCTGGTGGGGATCGTCGTCGCCGCCTTCTTCGTCGCGGTGTTCCCCGGGAACGTCTCGCAGCTCGTCACCCGGACTCCGGCCTTCGGCCTCGAGACCGACGCTGCCCGGGCGATCCGGCTGGTCTTCCAGCCGCTGCTCGTGCTCTGGGCGCTGTGGTCGACGGGCGTGCTCGCCGCCTGGAACGCGAGACGGCGCCGCCCTCGGGAATGAGGGCGGCGCCGTCCGGTCGTGCGGGTGGTGCGGGCGGCTACTCCGAGTGCGAGGCGGAGCGGCGGCGGCGGAGCACCGTCAGCGCGATGCCGGCGAGCAGCAGCAGAGCCGCGCCTCCTGCGGAGGAGGCCGCGTCGACGCCGGTGTTCGCGAGCGGTCCGGAGTGCGAGCCCCCGGCGACGGGGACGGGCGTGGCGGAGGGCAGCGGCACCGGGGTGGCCGTCGGCTGCTCGGTCGGCTCGGGCTGGCCGGGCTCAGGCTGGCCGGGCGCGGGCGTGCCGGGCTGGCCGGGCGTGCCGGGCGTGCCGGGCTCGGCCGGGACCTCGGCCGCGACCGACGTCAGCGACCAGTTCTGGTCGAAGAAGTCCGCCTGGTCGATCACGCCGCGCGCGCTCGCCCAGTCGATCAGCAGCTGCCGGATCTCGAGCCGCTCGTCGTAGACGAGGGGAGCCGCGGCGACGGCCGGGTAGGCCCCGCCACCGCTCTGCCGGTAGTTGTTGACGGCCATCACGAAGCGGTCGTCGTCGGCGACGGGGGTGCCGTCGAGCTGCGTCAGGTCGCGGATCCGGGAGCCGGCCGGCTGCGAGATGTCGATGACGTAGTCGAGGCCCGAGAGCGCGTCGTAGTTGTAGTCCGGGATGCCCGTGGGGCGGTCCGCGGTGATCGCGTTCGTGCCGGTGGCCGGGTCGAACGGAGCGCCCGGGGCGACCTGGTTGAAGTAGCGCGCCGAGTACTCGAGGTAGTCGCGCACCTCCGCGCCCGTCATCTCGACGCCCCGGAGGGTGTTCTCGTAGATGTAGAGACCGGCGATGTCGCGGATCGTGACCTGCCCCTTCGGGAAGACCGCGGTGCGCGAGAACGGCGACGCCTGCGAGATGACCGGGACGTCGGCCCACTCCGTGCCCTCGAGCGCGGCGTCGACCGTCTCGGCCTGGACGTTGTTGATGAAGTCGATGATCGGGGTGTCCTCGTAGCGCGAGGTCTCGGCCGAGAGCTCCTCGAGCGACTCGGCCACGGGGGTGTTCACGTACTCGATCGTGGTCGCGTGCGGCTCGGCGAGGGCGTCGACCACGGCGGTCGACTCCTCGGCGATGTCGCGCGCGTAGACCGGGGTGACGACGGGAGCGCTGCCCTCGGTCCAGTCGACCTGCAGGTCGCCCGCGGCGTCCTTCACCAGGTTCAGGGTCACCTCGGTGAGCCCCTGCGCCCAGAAGTACGGCTGGGTGACGAGGACCTGCTCGCCGGCGACGTTCGTGTAGAGCGTCTCGGGGACGTCCTGGTGGCTGTGGCCGGCGACGACCACGTCGATGCCGGGGACCTGCGTCGCGATGTTGTTGACGACGTCCTCGTTGAGGTCGGCCGGGTCGTACTCGGCGTCCGGGACGGTGCCCTGGCCGGTGTGCGCGAGGACGACGACCACGTCGGCCTCGGCCTCGACCTTCGGGACCCACTCCTTCGCGGTCTCGACCATGTCGCGGAACTCGAGCACGCCGTCGACGTACTGCTTGTCCCAGACGCGGACGCCCGGGGTGACCAGGCCGAGCACGCCGACCCGCACGGTCTCGCCGTCGATCTCGCGCTCGATCACGGTGTACGGCTTCTGGTACGGCTCGCCGGTCGCGACGTCGACGACGTTCGCGCCGAGCAGCGGGGCGTTCAGATCGCCCTCGTAGGCGCTCAGCATGTCGAGGCCGTAGTTGAACTCGTGGTTGCCGACGACCTGCGCGTCGTAGCCGATGGTGTTGAACGCGGTGGCCATCGGGTGCGTCGTCTCGCCCGAGAGGACGCCCGCGGCGCCGTCGCCGAGGCCGTAGTAGTAGGTGAGGGGCGTGCCCTGGATCGCGTCGCCGTTGTCGAAGACGAGGACGGAGTCGTCGCCCTTCTCGGCGCGGAGGCGGTCGACCTCGGTCGCGACGCGGGTGAGGCCGAGCGTGTCCTCGCCCTCGTAGGGCGCGTTCGCGAAGTAGTCCCAGTTGTAGACGTGCCCGTGCGTGTCGGTCGTCGACACCAGGGTGAGCTCGACGCCGTCGTCGAGGGTGGCCGCGCTCGCGAGGGGAGCGGCGGTGGCCGCCCCGAGCGCGATGACGGCGAGGAGGCTTGCGGCGCGGAGTGTGCGCATCGGTTTCCTGTTCGCGTGATCGGTGGAGTGTGAACGCCTTCGAATCTATGCGCCGGGTGTGAACGCGTCGTTACGGGTTCGAGAGCATCGCTCGGCTATCGGTCGGACGGGGCGGATCGCGTCCCCTTTGTGCACTCCCTCTCAATGCTGAGGGTATGTCAACTAGGCTGCGGCGGACACGTGGCAGGACGTCACCCTCAGGGAATCGTCGTCCGCGCCCCCGTGCGGAGCTCGGCATCATGCTGCGGAGGACTGGACTCGAAGGGAAGGGCGTCGGTGATGGTGTCTGGTGCTTCCCCTCGCGGCGGTGGCGTCGAGGGCCTGCTGGTTCCCGTGCTGGTGTCCGTTCCGCTCTTCGGGCTCCTTCTCGCGGCCCACGCGTGGATCGAGGCGTCGATTTTCGCCGGGGCGGCCGTGCTCACCGTGACCACCCGCGCGATCCTCGCTCGAACCCACGCGCCCGAGGAGAGGAAGAACGGGAGAGCGCAGCGAGAGTTCGGCCGCAACGCCCTGCTGGACGACTCTCGCGCTGAGTTGGAATGATGCCTGGCGACGAGGGGATCGACCGGCTGCTCGATCGCGGAGGTGTCGGTTTCACCGGCTCGGCCGGAGTCGAGGCCTTCTACGTCCTGTGCAGCCCGTGCTCATCGCCGGCGGACGAGAAGTGCATCGAGCTCACGTTCAGCCGGGAGTTCGTCCAGCTCGGAGATGTGCGGACCGATGTCGTCGTCAAGTGGGGGCGTGAGGAGAACGTCCGCGCCTGGCTCGCGGCTCTGGTCGAGGAGTTCGACGTCGAGGTCGGTCCGCCTCTCATGGAGGCGGCCGCCATCGAATTCGTCGTGAGGAGTCCGTTCAATGACGCGGGTGAGGAGCCGATCTATGCCCTGCACCCCTGGAGACGCTTCGAGACGAACAGCGGTGAGAGCAACACGGGAAGCGAGTCCTGATCTATGGACTCGGTGACTCGGCTCGGAACGCTGCTGGCGCGCGAGGGTCGCCTCGTCGCGGTGGAGCGGGACGGGCGGCTGCTGCGGGTGGCCTCCCTCAGCGGAGGCGGACTGTCGGCCGCCGTCGTCGCGTCGGCGAGTCGGTCGATGCACGTCGCGGCGATCTCCGGAGTGCACCGCACGGCGTTCTGCCTCCTTCGCGACGACGTCCCTGAAGCGTCGGTCGCCGAGCCGGTGGTGTGGGCGGTCCGTCGCCGGCGCGGGCTCGTCCGCGATCCGATCCTCGGCGCGGAGCGGAGGCTGCGGGTGCTCGGAAGGGTCTTCGTGCTCGGAGGCAGATCACCCTGTCGGTGTCGGGACGTCCATGCTGATCGAGTAGCCCGCGGAGCGGGCGTATCGAGATCCACCAGCGTCAGAAGGACGAGTCTGCAGATCCGCCCTGCTGATGAGGGCGGGTCTCGATACGCCCCTGCGGGGCTGCTCGACCAGCATGGGGACGCCCCTGCGGGGCTGCTCGACCAGCAGGAAGGGCCTCCGCCGCGTCCGAGTGAGACGGTAGTGATCGGGGGAGTGGCGGCGGCCCTCCCGTAAACTGGCTCGGGCTGGTCGCCCTGTCGCGACTCCTCCGTCGCACGGCCGGCCCCGCACCCGGCGTCTCCGGGTACTGCCGTTTCGCACAGCGAAGGACACGCCATGCCAGCAATCGTCATCACCGGCGCCCAGTGGGGCGACGAGGGCAAGGGACGCGCGACCGACCTGCTCGGCAGCCGCGTCGACTACGTCGTCAAGTTCAACGGCGGCAACAACGCCGGGCACACGGTCGTCGTGGGCGACGAGAAGTACGCGCTGCACCTGCTGCCCTCGGGCATCCTCACGCCGGGCGTCGTCCCCGTCATCGCGAACGGCGTCGTCGTCGACATCGAGGTGCTCTTCCACGAGCTCGAGGCGCTGAGCGCCCGCGGCGTCGACGTCTCGAAGCTGCTCGTCAGCGCCAACGCGCATGTGATCACCAGCTACCACCGCACCCTCGACAAGGTGACGGAGCGCTTCCTCGGCAAGCGCCAGATCGGCACCACCGGCCGCGGCATCGGCCCGGCCTACGCCGACAAGATCAACCGCGTCGGCATCCGGATCCAGGACCTCTTCGACGAGAACATCCTCCGGCAGAAGATCGAGGGCGCCCTCGACCAGAAGAACCACCTGCTGGTGAAGGTCTACAACCGCCGCGCGATCCTGGTCGAGCAGGTCATGGAGGACCTGCTGCAGTACACGGAGCGCCTGCGCCCGATGGTCGCGGACACCTCGCTCGTCCTCGCCCGGGCGCTCGACGCCGGCAAGACGGTGCTCTTCGAGGCCGGCCAGGCCACGATGCTCGACGTCGACCACGGCACCTACCCGTTCGTCACCTCCTCCAACGCGACCTCGGGCGGCGCGGCCACCGGCTCCGGAGTGGCGCCCAACCGCATCGAGCGCGTCATCGCGGTCATCAAGGCGTACACGACCCGCGTCGGCGCCGGCCCGTTCCCGACCGAGCTGTTCGACGAGTGGGGCGAGTACCTGCGCAAGCAGGGCTTCGAGTTCGGCACCACCACCGGCCGCCCGCGCCGCTGCGGCTGGTACGACGCCCCGATCGCCCGCTACTCCGCGCGGATCAACGGCGTCACCGACTTCGTGCTGACCAAGCTCGACGTGCTCTCGGGCCTGGAGACCATCCCGGTCTGCGTCGCCTACGAGGTCGACGGCGTGCGCCACGACGAGGTCCCCGTCTCGCAGAGCGACTTCCACCACGCGAAGCCGATCTACGAGGAGTTCCCCGGCTGGCAGGAGGACATCACCGGCTGCCGCGAGTTCGCCGACCTGCCGCAGGCCGCGCAGGACTACGTCCGCGCCCTCGAGGCGATGAGCGGCGCCCGCTTCTCCGCGATCGGCGTCGGACCGGAGCGCGAGCAGGTCGTCGTCCTGCACGACCTCCTCGACTGAGGCGCGACGGGGTCGACCCGCTTCGAGACCCGTCCGCGTCGGCAGCGATGCGCACGACGGCCGCGGGCGGGGGATGATCGGCTGGTGCAGATCTACGCCGACCTCCCCGCCGTCCGCGCCCGGCAGATCACGGCCGACGCCCTCGCGCTCGCCGTCGCGGTGATCGCGATCGCGGCCGGGATCGCCGTCGGCTCGCTGATCGCGGGCCTCGCCGAGATCGGCCGCCGCCTCGAGAGCGCGGGCAGCGGCTTCGGCTCGACCATGAGCGACGCCGGCTCGACGCTCGGCGGCATCCCGCTGCTCGGCGACGCCGTGCGCGCGCCGTTCGACGAGGCCAGCGGCGCCGGAGCGGTGCTCGCCGCGGCCGGCCGCGACCAGCAGCAGCTCGCGAGCGCGCTGGCGATCGTGGCCGGCCTCGCGATCGGCGGGCTGCCGCTGCTCCTGCTCGCCGTGGTCTGGCTCCGCCCGCGCCTGCGCTTCGCCCGCCGCACCGCCGAGCTGCGTGCCCTCGGCACGACCCCCGGCGGCGCCGAGCTGCTGGCCCTCCGCGCCCTCACCGAGGCGACCCCGCGCGAGATCCTCGCCGCCCACCCGGCCGCCGTCCCCGCCTGGCGCGCCGGCGACCCCGCCGCCACCGCCGCCCTCTCCGCCCTCACCCTCCGCCGAGCCGGCCTCCGCCCCTGACGCCGCCCCCTGACGCGCGCGCCGATCCCCGCCGCGAGATGCCACTTATGAGCACGACACGCCGCGGATCCCGCTCATAAGTGGCATCTCGCGGGGGCCGCAGGGACCAGCACGGGTCACCCGGGAGGATGACGGCGGCGGCCACCCGGGGCGACGCCCGCGACAGAGGCGGCTCCGTAGCGTCGGAGACATGCAGAACCAGACCTCCTCCGTCGTGGCGCGCGTCGAGGGCGTGCGCAAGCTCTACGGCAGCACGACGCCCGTCGTCGCCCTCGACGACGTCACCCTCTCGATCGAGCGCGGCGAGTTCACCGCGGTGATGGGCCCCAGCGGCTCCGGCAAGTCGACGCTGATGCACGTGCTCGCCGGCCTCGACACCGCCTCGGCCGGCCGCGTCTTCCTCGGCGACGTCGAGATCACCGCGATGGGCGACGCTGAGCTCACCGTGCTCCGCCGGCGCAGCGTCGGCTTCGTCTTCCAGGCGTTCAACCTCGTCCCGACCCTCGACGTGCGCGGCAACATCCGCCTCCCGTTCGAGCTCGACGGTCGCCGCGTCACGGCCGAGGAGGAGGAGTGGATCGCCCGCCTGATCGAGTCCCTCGGACTCCGCGAGCGCCTCACCCACCGCCCGCACGAGCTCTCCGGCGGCCAGCAGCAGCGCGTCGCCATCGCCCGCGCCCTGGCCACCCGCCCGCAGCTGATCTTCGCCGACGAGCCGACCGGCAACCTCGACTCGCGCACCGGCCGCGAGGTGCTCAGCCTCCTCCGCGCCTCGACCCGCGAGTACGGCCAGTCGATCGCGATGGTCACCCACGACCCGATCGCCGCGGCATTCGCCGACCGCATCGTCTTCCTCCGCGACGGGGCCGTCGTCGACGACCGCCGCGGGATGAGCGCCGAGGAGATCTCTCGCGCGATGCTCTCGATGGAGGGAGCGTCGTGAGCGCCCGCACGGGCCTCCGGGCCGCGTCCGGCCAGGGCGGCGGCGCGATCATCACGGTCGCCGCGCTCTCGGCCGCGTTCGGCGGAGTCCTGGTGATGGTCATCGCCGACATGGTGGCGGCGTTCTACGCCGCCGGTCTCGACGGCATCGCGCAGGCCGCGACGACCTTGGGCGTGGTCGGCGGCGTCTTCTTCGGCATCGCCGTCTTCGTCGGCGCGATCGTCACCTCCAACGCGGTGTCGACGGTCATCGCCGGCCGCACCCGCGAGATCGCGCTGCTGCGCCTGCTGGGCGCCTCCGGACGCTCGCTCCGCGCCGAGGTGGTGCGGACGGGCCTCGTGCAGGGGCTGATCGGCGCGGCCCTCGGCCTCGTCGCCGCCGTCGTCCTGGTGGCCGTGGGCGCCGAGATCGCCTTCAGCACCGGGACCCTCACGCGCATCGCCGTGCCGCTCGCCTCGCCGGGACTGCTGCTGCCGGGCCTCGCCGTGATCGTCTCGACCGTCGTCGCCTCCTGGGCCGGATCCCGCCGGGTGCTCTCGGTCGCGCCGTCGCAGGCCGCCGGCTCCGCCGCCGAGCCCCGCTACGACGAGCTCCGCGGACGCACGGGCCGGAACGTCCTGGCGATCGTCCTCCTCGTGGTCGGCGTCCTGCTCCTCGTGATCGGCGTCGTGGTCGGGCTGGTCAGCCCGCTCGGCGTCCTGATCGGCCTCGCCGGTGGCATGCTCTCCTTCACCGGGGTGGTCCTCGGTGCGCCGGTGCTGCTCCCGCCGCTGATCTCGCTGGTCGGCCGGGCCTTCGGCGGCAGCCCCGTCGCGCGCCTCGCCTCAGCGAACGCCACCCGCAACCCCGCCAGGAGCGCGCGCGCCGTCATCGGCCTCGTGATCGGAGTGACGCTCGTCACGATGTTCGCGGTGGCCGCTGCGACCTTCTCGTCGATCATGCGCGCCTCGAGCGAGATGAGCCCGGAGATCTTCGCGGCGCTCGACCAGTTCGTCGCGGTCAGCACGGCGATCATGAGCGTGCTGCTCGGCTTCTCGGTGCTGCTCGCGGCCGTGGGCATGGTCAACACGCTCTCGCTGAGCGTGCTGCAGCGCCGCCGCGAGCTGGGACTGCTCCGCGCGCTCGGCTTCACGGGCTCGCAGGTGCAATGGATGGTCGTCGTCGAGGCGGCGCAGATGGTGATCGCCGCGGCGCTGCTGGGTCTCGTCCTCGGCGCGTTCTACGGCTGGGCCGGCGCGGTCGCGATCTTCGGCTCGCTGCCGGGCATCGGACTGGTGCCGCCGACGATCCCGGTCGGGATCCTGGTCGCCGTCGTCCTGGTCAGCATCGTCCTCACCGCCGTCTCCGCGGTCCTGCCGGCCCGCCGCGCGACCCGGGTGCCGCCGGTGGAGGCGCTCGCCGTCGCCTGAGCGCGCCGGCCGCTCGGCTCGCGAGCGGCTCGAACCACCGGGCCGCTCGAACGACCGAGCGGCTCACACCACCGAGAAGCCGTCCGCGAGGCGCTCCCGCCCGCTCAGCGCGAGCAGGAGCTCCTCGCCCCGTCCCGCCCGAGCGGCGAGCGCCCCCGCCATCGCGGAGCAGGCCTCGACCGCCTCGGGCGGGATCTCGTGCGCGAGGCCCGTCGCCCGCGACAGGTCGAGGGCGTGCACGACCAGCTCGAGCACACGGGTCCGCAGGTACTCGTCCAGCGCCAGGGCGTGCTCGCCGATCGCGACGAGGCGCCCGGGCGGTTGCTGCGTGAGCAGCGCGAGGGCGCGCTGCAGCGACGACGCGATCACCTCGGCCGGGTGCTCGCCGAGCAGCGCCCCGGTCTCGACGCCCCGCCGCGCCACGGCCGCGGGGTCGGCGCGTCCGCCGGCCAGGGCCGCGTAGTAGCCGAGCGCGTCGGGCACGGTCGCGGCGGCCGGCTCCTCCGCGAGCAGGTACGTCTCGACCGTCGTGATCGCCCGCGAGGCGTGCCCGGTCAGGCCGCGGACGTCCCAGACGCCCAGCCCTGGCAGCGCCCACTGCTCGTCCCCGATCCGCTCGACCAGGCGGAGCAGGGCGCCGGCCGAGGAGGCGAACATCGCGGTGCTGTCCATGGACCTCATGCTGGCACGCGTCCTGGACTCCTCAGCGGGCCGCAGTGGCCCCAGAATGTCCGGATGAGCAGCCCCGCCTCGCCCGATCGTCCCGGCCGTCCTGTCCGCCCGGCGCCCGCGGTGCTGACCGGCCGCCTCGTCGTCCTCGAGCCGCTCACCGAGGAGCACCTGGAGCCGCTCCGGGCCGCGATCGGCCGCCCCGAGGTGTTCGCCGCGGGCTACGGCGGCGGGCCCTCGGGCCTCCCCGACGGCGCCGAGGCGTTCCGCGCCTTCGCCCGGCGCTACTACCCGTGGGAGACCGGCAATCCCTCCGCCGTGCTCGTCGACGGCCGGGTCGTCGGCACCTCCTCGCTGACCGACTTCGACGAGCGGCGGGAGGCGGCGCACCTCGGCTGGACCGCCTACGCCCCCGAGGTCTGGGGCACGGCCGTGAACCCCGAGACCAAGCTCCTCCTGCTCGGCCTGGCCTTCGACAGCGGCTTCTCGCGGGTGAAGCTGCAGGCGGACGCGGCGAACGCGCGCTCCCGCGCGGCGATCCTCCGCCTCGGCGCGGTCTTCG
The DNA here is from genome assembly GCF_022815545.1 of Rathayibacter sp. VKM Ac-2928. Classification (NCBI taxonomy): domain Bacteria; kingdom Bacillati; phylum Actinomycetota; class Actinomycetes; order Micrococcales; family Microbacteriaceae; genus Rathayibacter; species Rathayibacter sp. VKM Ac-2928. The sequence continues at coordinate 52,526 of NZ_JALGRU010000001.1, read as the reverse complement.
AGGGCGTGCTGCGGCACGACCAGCGGCGGGCGGACGGCTCCTGGCGCGACACGGCGGTGCACTCGATCCTGGTGGAGGAGTGGCCGGCGGTCCGCGAGGGGCTCGAGCGGAGGATCGAGGCGCTATCAAGCCCGGTCCCGCCGCGCAACCCGGATGCTCCGATCGGGCGCTGAGCGGTAGGAAGGACGCATGGAACGCATCCACTACGCCGGCAGCTCGGTGCTCACCGGCAGCCGGATCGCGCACTCGCTCGTCGGCTACGCGGAGGCCCTCGCGCTGCGCAAGGGCGCGATGTCGGTCGACATCCCGATCCGGCGCTCCACCGGCGAGCTCGGCCGGGCGACCCTGCTGATCGGTCCGGCCAGCCAGCTCTTCTCGGAGACCGAGGACGACGGCGGCGAGGAGATCGTGGACGCGGCCCTGGTCGAGAGGCTCGCGAAGGAGACGGCGCGGCTCGGAGTGTCCCAGCCGCTGGCCGAGGAGGGCGACTCGTCCTCGCCGCACCTGTCCGACCTCGAGATCCCGCACTTCGATTCGGATGACGATCGACGCTGAGCGTCGGACCCGGGGCGGTTAGAATCGCCCCGTACCGTCCGGCCGTGCCCCCGCCGGCTGGACTGCACTGCGAACGGAGACCGCCCTCATGGGCCGATTGATCTACGACTCGACTCTCGAAGCCGACTTCGACGACCGACTGCTCGCCCATCTGCAGATCGTCATCGGCTCGAAGCTGTCGCGCAACGAGTCCTTCTACCTCTCGTGGAAGGACTCGCAGTCCGTCGGCGACGGTCGCACGTCGATCTGGCTGCACCCGGCGATCCCGCTGCGCTTCAAGTACCACGGCGGCCGCGCGCCGGCCATCAACCCCGACTGGATCCGCCAGCTCCTGGCCGATTCGCACAGCGCCCACGGCCTGCGCATCAGCGAGGAGCCGCACGGCGGAGCCCGCCAGAGCGAGGAGGGCCTGCTGTGAAGCGCGTCGAGCTGATCTACGGCGGCACCCCCTACAGCCTGCACGACACCACCGCCGCGGAGGTCCGTGCGAGCGTCGAGGAGGCGCTCGACGGCACCGCCTCGCGCTGGCTGACCGTCAACCAGGGCGAGGGCCAGCCCCGCGAGACGTCGATCCTGATCACGCCGGGAGTGGCCTTCTCCGTCGCCGACGTCGCGCACTGACCGCCGCCGGCTGAGCCGCCGATCCTGACCACTGATCCTGACCGGCGCGTCCTGAGCCGCACGTTCCGGGCCGCCGTCCCGGACCGCTCCCGCGTCAGCCTGTGAGCAGCGCCGGGAACTCGCCCGGGATCTCGCGCGCGAGGTAGCCGGCCGGGCCGAGCCTGCGCACGAGGACCGAGTCGGCCTCGGTGTGCAGGAAGGCACCCCACGCCGCGGCGCCCTGCGGGTCGAGGCCCCGTGCGCGGAGCCCGGCCGTCGCGCCGGCGAGGACGTCGCCGCTGCCCGCCGTCGCGAGGCCGGGGTGCTCGCCCTCGATGCGGACGGCGTCGCCGTCGGGCGCCGCGATCACGTTGAAGAGGCTGACGACCGCTCCGTAGCGCTGCGCGACGGCGATCGCGGCGGCCTCCACGTCGTCCACCTCCGCGCCGAGCAGCCGCGCGGCCTCCTCCGTGTTCGGCGTCAGGAGCAGGCGGCCGGCGAGGGCGCGGGCGACGCGCCGCTGGCCCGGCAGCACGCCGAGCGGGAAGGCGTCGAGGTGCACAGCGGGGACGTCGGCGAGCAGCGGAGCGATCGCGCGCAGCGTCGCGGCGGTCGCCTTCGGGTCGTCGAGTCCGGGGCCGATCAGCGCGACGTCGGCGGAGCCCAGCTCGCCTTCCAGCGCGGAGAGCCCACGGCCCGAGATCGAGCCGCCGCGGGTCTCCTCCAGCGGCACGACGCCGCACTCGGGCAGCGCGACGGCGGTGGCGGAGGCGACGGACTCGGCGACGCAGAGGGTGATCCGGCCCGCGCCGACCCGGAGGGCCGCGATCCCGGCGAGGATCGCCGCTCCGGGCGTCTTGCGGGCGCCGCCGACCACGACCACGTCACCGCGGGCGTGCTTCGATCCCGCCGGGTCGGGCAGCGGCCAGCGCCGTTCGAGCAGGGCGCGGTCGACGACGGCGCTCCTGTGCGCGGTCTCGCTCCTGTGCCGGGTCTCGCTCATGAGCCGGTCCTTCCTCGCGGGTCGTCGACGGCGGTGTCGACGGCGGTGTCCTCGCCGGTGTCGTGGCGGGTGACCGGCGCGCTCGACTCCTCGAGGTGCGCGGTCTCGTTGAAGCGCTCGAGCGTCCAGGCGTCGCCGTCGCGGACGAGCCGGGTGACGGAGGCGTTCGCGACCGGGGTCGCCCGGCCGATGTCGAGCAGCTCGCGCTCGGTGAGGCCCTCGCAGACCGAGCGGATGATCAGGACGACGGCGTCGTGGCAGAACAGCGCGACCGGTCCGGCCGGCGCGACGACGTCGAGGTGGTCGAGGAACGAGCGCACCCGCTGGGCGAGGTCGGTCCAGGACTCGCCGCCCGGCGGGCGGTAGTAGAACTTGCCGAGCCAGTCCCGCCGCGCCGCCTCCTCGGGGAATCGCGCGCGGAAGCCCGCGGTGGTCAGGCGGTCGGCGATGCCGAGATCGCGGTCGCGGAGCCGCTCGTCGAGGCGGGGCACGAGGTCGAGGCCCGCCTCCTCGAAGGCCAGCTGCGCCGTCGAGGACGCGCGCAGGTACGGCGAGGACCAGGCGGCGACCGGGGCGTTGCCGTCGGCGAGCCAGCGGCCGAGCGCGCGGGCCTGCTCGCGGCCGGCCGGGGACAGCTCGACGTCGGGGTCGCGCCGGTCGACGGCGATGTCGTGGGCGCCCTCCGCCTCGGCGGCGCTCGCCGCGATGTTGGCGACGCTCTCGCCGTGGCGCACGAGGAGGAGCTCGGTGGGGCCGGAGGTGCGCGGGCCGGGGCTGGTGGAGGAGCTCATCGCTCCATGCTCCGCTCCGGCGCCCGCCCGGCCGAGGGGGTTCCGCGCGGTGCGGAGCAGTTGCTACGCGGCTAGGGTCGGTCGGGTGAAGCTGATGCGGACGCGACCGGCCCCGACGACCTCCCCGGCCCGCGCGACCCCGCCGGCCCTGCTGATCGGCGCGGCCCTGGCGGTGCTCGCGCTCGCCGGCTGCACCGCTCCCGCGCCGGACGTGGTCGTGTCGAACGACGTGGCGCCCCGCGAGGAGTCGCGCGACCGCGTGCTCGCGCTCGTCTCCTCCCTCGCCGGGCCGCAGGACGACGCCTTCGGCTACGCCCGGCTCGCGAGCGACCAGGCCGTCGAGGGCGTGGACCTGATCGGGATCGAGTCCTACGACGCTCTCAGCGAGGGCGGCGAGTTCGGGGCGCTGTCGTTCCGCACACCGGTCGACGCCGCGGCCTTCCCGGACGTGGCCGATCTGCCGGAGGCCTACTGCTTCCGCGCGCCGTTCGCCGCGGCGGGTGCCGTGGTCGACGACGCCGACGGCGGAGGCGTGGCGGTCATCGAGTGCCCGGCCGACGCCGAGACGATCACTCCGCCGGCCGAGTAGGCGCGTCCACCGCGGCGACGACCGCCGCGAGCGTCTCCGGGTCGCTGAGGATGCGGAAGTGCCCGCCGGTCTCGATCCGCACGTTGACCGCGCCCTCGAGCATGCTGCCCTCGGGGATGTGCGGGTCGAAGAGGCCGAAGACCGAGGTGATCCGCGCGTTCGCGCCCGCCCGGCTGGAGAGCAGCAGGGTCGTCGCGTCTCGGGGCGAGAACGAGCGGAGGCTCTTCAGCAGCAGGTAGGGCGCGTAGCGCGAGCCGCCGAACGGCGTGGCGACCGCCACCATCCGGTCGACGCGGCCGTCGGGGTCGAGCTCGGTCATCACGTACTTGCCGATCAGGCCGCCCTTGCTGTGCGCGACGATCACCACGTCGCGGAGGTCGTGCTCGGCGAGGTAGGCGGCCACGTCCTCCGCGGTGCGGGCGACCGGGCGGCCGTTCCAGCCGAGGCTGGTGAGCACGTGCATCGGGTGGCCGCGGTGGTGCAGCGGGTCGATGATCGGTCGGAGGAAGGCCCAGGTCTCCCAGATCCCGGGCAGGACCACGATCGGCCGCTCCGTGCCGTCGAGGTAGTCGTCGGGGGCGCGGCGGGAGACGAAGGCGCGGACCTGCCAGGCGACGGCGTAGGCGTAGTCGCGGATCCACCAGACGGCGTCGCGGACGAGGTGCGTCATGCGGGCACCGGGGACGGGTCGGCGTCGGGCGCGGGGGCGGGGCCGGGCGCGGGGGCGGCGTCGGGCGCAGGGGCGGCGTCGGGCGCGCGGGCGATGTCGGCGGCGAAGGACGCCAGGGCGAGCGCGAGCGACTCCGGCTGCGTGCGCGGGACCACGTGGCGGGAGCCGGCGAATTCGAGGAGGCGCCCGTCGGCGGCGTGGGCGAGGAGGCGCTCGCACCAGTCGCGGGTGGCGATCGGATCGTCCCGTCCGCGCACGATCAGCACGGGCGCGCTGACCGCGGCCAGCCGCCGCTGGATCGGGTAGTGCAGCATCTCGGGCAGCTGGCGCAGGTACCAGCCGAGACCGCCGCGGACGTAGTCGGCGAAGAGCAGGGCGTCGACGCCGAGCGGCTCGCCCAGGCAGTCGCGGGCGAGCGCGAGGCCCTGCCGGACGGCACCGGGGCGCTGCGGATCGACGACCGGGCCGATCAGGACCGCGCCCGCGACGAGGCCGGGCGCGCGGGCGGCGAGCTCGACCGCCACCTGGGCGCCCATCGAGTGGCCGACGACGACCGCCCGGGTGACGCCGCGCTCCGCCAGCGCTCTCTCGACCAGGCGGGCGTGGTCGGCGATGCCGACGCGGCGGCGGGGCGAGCGGTTGGCGCCGAAGCCGGCGAGGTCGACGGCGACGACGCGGCCGTGCGCGCGGAGGGTGACGGCGAGGGTCGAGAAGGTGTGGTGCGACATCCCGATGCCGTGGATCAGGACGAAGGTGTGCTCGGCGTCGGCGCGACCGGTCGCGAGGGTCCGGAGCTCGATCCCGTCGATCCGGTGGCGGACGACGGGCGAGGGGCGGGACATGCCCTCCAGGCTAGGCACGGCGCTGCCGGCGCGCGCGGGGGTGCGCGGCGCCGGTCGGGTGGGCTAGGCGGTCGGGCGGGGCGGTCGGCGGGGCGGGGAGTGTCAAGCGGCTGCTGCGGCGGGGGAGCGGTGCCTAGCCTCGGAGCAGGACGGCGGATGCCGCCCGCGGAGGGACATCATGCGGATCGCGATCGTCGGAGCGACGGGCAACCTGGGCACGGCCCTGCTGAGGCGCCTTCAGCGGGAGGACGCGGTGACAGAGATCGTCGGGATCGCCCGGCGCGAGCCGCGACCCGGAGCGGACGAGTACCGCGACGTCCGCTGGCACGAGGTCGACGTGGCCTCGAGCGACGCCGAGCGGCAGCTGCGGGAGGCGTTCACCGGCGTGGACGCGGTCGTGCACCTGGCCTGGGCGCTGCAGCCGAGCCACGACGAGCCGTTCCAGCGTCTGGTCGACGTCGGCGGGACCGCGGCGGTGCTGGCGGCCGCGGCGGCGAGCGGAGTCGGCCAGGTCGCGGTGGCGTCGTCCGTCGGCGCCTACAGTGCGGCGCCGAAGAGCCTGCGCGTCGACGAGAGCTGGCCGACCGGCGGGCTGCACACCTCGACCTACAGCCGGCACAAGGCGGCGAACGAGCGCGCGATGGACGTGTTCGAGACGGAGCACCCGGAGGTGGTGCTCACCCGGCTGCGCCCGGGGCTCGTGTTCCAGCGCGGGGCGGCGACCGAGATCGCCGGGCTCTTCGCCGGGCCGCGGTACCCGACGCGCTGGCTGCGGGCGGTCCGGCCGCCGGTGCTGCCGCTGCCGCGGACGCTGATCTTCCAGGGCGTGCACGCCGACGACGTCGCGGACGCGTTCTGGCGCGCGCTCGACCGCCGGGCGGGCGGGGCCTTCAACATCGCCGCGGAGCCGGTGCTCACGCCGCAGCGGATCGCGGACGTCGTCGGCGCGCGGCTCGTGACGGTGCCGGTGGGGTTGCTCCGCTCGATCGTCACCGCGACCTGGCGGCTGCGGCTGCAGCGCACCGACGCGGGCTGGCTCGACATCGCGACGAACACGCCGGTCATGTCGACGGAGAAGGCGCGCACCGTCCTCGGCTGGGAGCCGACGACCACCGCCGAGGAGGCGCTGCGCGAGCTGCTCGACGGCCTCGCCGACCGCGCGACGGTCGCCGGCTCGCCGCCGCTGCGCGGCTGACCGCGGATCTCGATACGCCCTCTGCGAGGGCTACTCGATCAGCAGGAAGAGGCCCTCCGGCGCGAGCATGCGAAGAAAGGCTCGAACGCGCTGCACGGCGTGGGCGGGCACGCGCGTTCCATGCTGGTCGAGGAGCGCGCAGCGCCCTTCATGCTGGTCGAGTAGCCGCGCAGCGGCGTATCGAGACCCGCCCACCGGATGACGGTGGATCTCGATACGCCCTCTGCGAGGGCTACTCGATCAGCAGGAACCGCGCGAGGGCTGCTCGCTCGGCATCAGCAGGCCTACTCCGCGGCGACGCGGATGAGCACCTTGCCCGTCACTCCGCTCTCGACGGCGTCGTGGGCGGCGGCGGTCTCCTCGAGCGGGAACCAGGTCAGCGGCAGGCCGGCCTCCTCGCCGACGGGGAGGGCGCCGTCGCGCAGGGCCGCGGTGATGTCCTCCGCCGCGGCCTGGAGCGGCGCCTCGCCGACCGTGTAGAGCAGCAGACCCTGCCAGCGGGCGTTCTTGGCGAAGCTCGGCACGATCGGGATGGTGAACTCGTCGCCGTTGTTGTTCGCGTAGTAGCCGATGCTGCCGTGGTTCGCGAGCACCTCGACATCGAGGGCGGCGTTCTGCGTCGGCGCCACCTCGACGATCTGCTGGACGCCGTCGGGAGCGATCTCGAGGATCCTCTCCGCGAGCTGCTCGTCCGGGTACTGCAGGACGTGCTGCGCGCCGGCGGCCGTCGCGAGACGCGCCTTCGCGTCGCTGCTCACGGTGGCGATGACGGTCGCTCCGGCCCAGACCGCGAGCTGGATGGCGGCGTGACCGACCGCTCCCGCGCCGCCCTGCACCAGGACGGTGCGGCCGGCGAGCGCGCCGGGGGAGAGGCGGACGGGCCCCTCCTCGTGCACGGTGAGGGCGCGGTGCGCGGTCATCGCGGGGACGCCGAGGCTCGCTCCGAGCTCGGCGCCGATGCCCTCGGGCAGGCGCACGACGTGCTCGGCGGCGAGGACGGTCGACTCCTGCGCGGAGCCGGTCGGCCGCTGGTGGGCGGCGAGGTAGAACCAGACGCGGTCGCCGACCGCGAACCCGTCGACGCCCTCGCCGACGGCGTCGATCACGCCGGCGCCGTCCTGATTGGGGACGACCTCGTCGAAGGGCGGCTCGCCACCGGCGCGCGCCTTCCAGTCGGTCGGATTGACGCCCGAGACGAGGACGCGCACGCGCACCTCGCCGGCGCCCGGCGTGCCGGCCTCCCGGTCGACGAGCGAGAGGACGGAGGAGGAACCGGAGCGGGAGTAGACGATGGATCGCATACGACCCAGAAGCCCCGCGAGCCGCCCCCTATTCCCGCGCACCCCGTCCCAGACAGCGAGATGCCACTTGTGTACGCGACACGCCGTGAAAGGCGTACACAAGTGGCATCTCGCGGAGAGGGGGAGTTACGAGCGGTCGCTGTCCTGCGTCACGTTCTCCTGCACCGCGTGCTTGGCCTCGCGGGCGGAGTCCTTGACGTCCTCGGCGGCGGATCCACCCGCCTCCTTGACGTTCTGCGCGGCGTCGGTCGCGGTGTCCTTCACCGAGGCGAACGCCTGCTGCGCCGGCTCGCGCAGCTCGTTCGCGACGTCCTTCGCGGCACCGGTCACGGAGTCGACGACGGGCTGCGCCTGCTCCTTGACCTTGCCGGCCGCGTCCTTCTCGGCGTCCGAGGCGGGGATGAGCGAGGCGATCAGGAGCCCGGCGCCGAAGGCCATCAGGCCCACAGCGAAGGGGTTGCCGTTCGCCTTGCTCTTCACCGCTCCGGCCGTGCCGGAGAGCGAGTCGCCGGCGTCGTGCGCCGAGCCCATCACCCGGTCGCGCACGGAGCCGACGGCTGCCTTGACCTTGTCGGTCTGGCGGTCGACGATCGCGCTCGGGCTGACCTTCTCGGCCAGCGCGTCCACGTCTCCGCCGAGCTCGAGCCGCGTGCGCTCGATGTCGGCCCGGATCTCCTCCGGAGTCTTGCTCTGTCCTGCGTCGTACGTCATCGTCCTGCCCCGTTCGGCTTGAGGGTTTCGGGAATCTGCTTGAGGGTGTCGACCGTCTCGGGGACTCCGTCGACCTGCTTGAGGCTCTTGCGGCCGACGGCGAAGAGGATCGCCGCGACGACGCCCCAGATCACGGCGACGATCACACCCGACCAGCCGTTGCCGACCAGTGTCCCGAGCGCCCACCAGAGGGCGATCGAGAGGAAGAGCACGGCCATCAGCGCCGCGTAGCCCGCACCGCCGAGGAGTCCGGCGCCCTTCCCGGCCTTGCCGGCCGACTCCTTGATCTCGGCCTTCGCCAGCGCCATCTCCTGGCGGATCAGCGTCGAGAGGTCGCGGGAGACCTCGCCGAGCAGATCGCCCAGGGAGGTCGAGCCCGCGCGCTCTCCGGGCGTCGGCTCGGCGGAGGCGCGATGCGCGCCCAGCGGATCGCTCACGGCCGGGTTCCGTTCGGGAAGGCGTCGTAGCCGGGCGTGATCGGCGTGCTCAGCGGGTCGGCGACCGGCTCGGTCGGCGCGAAATCGCCGCGCTCGTCGAACGCGGTCGTCGTGGTCGCGCCACCGGAGTAGTCCGCGGCGGCGGGAGCGGCGAACTCGGGTCCGGAGGTGTCCGCGGTCGCGGCCTTCTCGTCCTTCGCCTCGGCGGTCAGCGCGCGGACGAGGCGTCCGGCGACCAGGCCGGTCGCGGCGGCGATCAGGATGAACGCACCCGGACGGCGGCGCGCGAACGACCGGACGTCGTCCAGCAGCTCGGAGGGGTCGCGGTTCTCGAGCCACGAGGCGACGCCCTGGACGCGCTCGGCGGCCTGCGAGACGAGCTTCGACGCCGCGTTGTCGTCGCCGCCCTCGCCGTTCGCGAGTGCGGTGAGGTCGTCGCTGAAGGCGCGGGCGCCCTTGGCGGCGTTCTCCTTCTGGGCGTGCGCCTGCTCGGTGAGCTGGGTGCGGCTCTGGTCGAGGAGGTCCTTGACCTGCACCTTCGCCTCCTGGGCGACGTTGGCGGCCTCCTCCTTGCCGGTGGCGAGCACGTCGCCCGCGGCCTGCTTGGCGTCGCCGGCGACGGCGCCGGCCTGCTCCTTCGCAGCGCCCGCGGTCTCGGCGGCCTTCTCCTTGGCGGAGCCGGCGGCGTCCGAGACGCTGCCCGAGGTGCCCCCGCCGACGCTGTGCGCGCTGGAGGTCGTGTCCGTGGTCGTCGTGTCCGACGAGTACGGCTCGGAGGTGAGCGGTGCTCCGTAGGTGCTGTCGGTGCTGTCGTACGAGGGGTCGGCGGCGCGGGCGTTCGCCGCGCCGTCTCCGAACGGAGGTGAAGCGGGATCGATGTTCGACATCGTCTGTCCCTTCCAGGATCGAGAAATGGTGGTCTGCGTGCCGGCGTCGCCAGTCTGGGCAGTGCGCCGCGCACCGAGATAGGGCGTAGCGGACAGAAGGCGTGAGGGCGTACGATCCCGCGCATCCGTGCTCTGACGCCCGGGCGGCGCTTCCTGGACGTCGGCTCCGGATCCGGTGGACCGGCGCGTCAAGCCCTTCTCGTCGGCGAAGAGCGCTGCCTAGCGTCGACGGGGACGGGGGCACGACCGCCCCGTCTCCGCTTCCGGAAAGGCACCCCATGCTCAGCACTCGACCGTCCCGCACCGTGCGCGTCCTCGGCGCGCTCGGCGCCTCCGCCCTGACCATCGGCCTGCTCGCGGGCTGCACCGGCGACGCGCAGACCCCGAACCAGTCCGGGAGCGCCGTGCCCACCAGCGCCGATGACGGCTCGACCCGCACGCCCACGATGGAGCCGACGCAGACCGCGCCGTCGGACACCGCGACGCCCGTCATGTGACCCCGCCGGGAGCGGGCAACCGACGATCGTGGCACCTCGGCGATCGTCCGGGCAAGCCCCTTCCGGCTCCCAGCCGACGAGCAGAAACGGCTCCTACCTTCGGGTGACAGTTCAGCGCACGACGATCACGAAGGAGGCACCACTATGGGGCTCGATGACAAGATCAAGAACGCCGCTCAGGACATCGCCGGCAAGGCGAAGGAAGCCCTGGGCGACCACAAGAACGACGACAGCCTGAAGGCCGAGGGCCAGAAGGACCAGGCCTCGGCCTCCGCGAAGCAGACCGGCGAGGACATCAAGGACGTCTTCAAGTAGGTCTACCCCGCACCACGACTCAGGCGGCGCCCCCTCGGGGACGCCGCCTTCGTCGTGTCCCGGCGGAGGGATCTCGATACGCCGCGTCCCGCGGCTACTCGATCAGCATGAGCGGCCCATGCTGGTCGAGTATCGCCGGAGGCGCATATCGAGACCCCACGCCGCCCGCTACGGCTGCAGGACGACCTTGATGCAGCCGTCCTCCTTCTTCTGGAAGGTCTCGTAGAGGCCGGGGGCGTCCTCGAGGGGGGCGCGGTGGGTGACGAGGTCGTTGACGCCCAGCGGGTCGCTCGAGTCCTCGACCAGCGGCAGCAGGTCGTCGATCCAGCGCTTCACGTTGCACTGGCCCATCGTCAGGGTGATCTGCTTGTCGAACATCGACTTCAGCGGCAGCGGGTCCGCCTCGCCGCCGTAGACACCGCTCAGCGAGACCGTGCCGCCGCGGCGCACCAGGTCGAGCGAGGAGACGACCGCGGCGAGCCGGTCGACGCCGACCGTGTCCATCGCCTTCCGCGCGATCGGGTCGGGGAGCAGCCCGGCGACGGTCTGCGCGAACGAGCCCATCGGCGAGCCGTGCGCCTCCATGCCGACCGCGTCGACGACGGAGTCGGGGCCGCGGCCCTCGGTGAGGTCGCGCAACTGGTCGTTGATGTCGTCCGTGAAGTCGAAGACCTCGATGCCGTGACGGGCGGCCATCGCGCGGCGCTCGGCGACCGGGTCGACCGCGAGCACGCGGTAGCCCTTGTGCGCGCCGATGCGGGCGGCGAACTGGCCGACCGGGCCGAGGCCGAAGACGACGAGCGAGCCGCCGTCGGGCACGTTCGCGTACTCGACGCCCTGCCAGGCCGTCGGCACGATGTCGCTGAGGAAGAGGTAGTTCTCGTCCGGCAGGACGGTGTCGACGACGACGGTGTTGTAGTCGGCGAGCGGCACGCGGAGGAACTCCGCCTGGCCGCCGGGGACCTGGCCGTACATCTTCGTGTAGCCGAAGAGCGAGGCTCCGGAGCCGTACTCGGTCACCTGGGTGGTCTCGCACTGCGACTGCAGGCCGCGACGGCACATGAAGCACTCGCCGCAGGAGATGTTGAACGGGACGACGACGCGGTCGCCGACCTTGAGCTTGGTGATGCCCGCGCCGACCTCCTCGACGACGCCCATCGGCTCGTGGCCGAGGATGTCGCCCTTGTCGAGGTACGGGCCGAGCAGGCGGTAAAGGTGCAGGTCGGAGCCGCAGATGGCGGTCGAGGTGATCCGGACGATGGCGTCCGTCGGCTGCTGGATGCGGGGATCGGGAACCGTCTCGACCGAGACCTTCTCGACGCCCTGCCACGTGAGTGCGCGCATGCTTCCTCCTTCTCCCGGCGCTGACGCCGGTGGTTCTCCGGCGCTCGCCGGGTACCTCTCCAGGCCACACCCGGCGGCGCGGAGTCGCGAGGGGGTTGACGGCCGGACGGCGCGGTTCGGAGGCTCTTCCCGGGTGAGGGCCGTGCCGAGCGCCGGCGATGTCGAGAGGACGTGCACCCGACGCTCACCCCGCTCCCGGCCGCGCAGTGGTGTGATGGAGGGATGGATGCTCTCTACACCGCCATCGCCCACGCCTCCGGTGGAGGACGCGACGGCCACGTCCGCACCGAGGACGACCGGCTCGACCTCGACACCCGCCCGCCCCAGGAGCTCGGCGGCTCCGGCGAGGGCACGAACCCCGAGCAGCTCTTCGCCGCCGGCTTCGCGGCCTGCTTCCTCAGCGCGCTGCACGGCTCCGGCAAGGCGCTCTCGATCGACACCACCGACGCGCAGGTGTCGGCGAGCGTCTCGATCGGCAAGAACGACGACGGCGGCTTCGGCCTCGCGGTCGAGCTCGACATCTATGTCCCCAAGGCGAGCTCGGAGGACGCGCACGCCGTCGCCGAGAAGGCGCACACCATGTGCCCGTACTCGAACGCGACCCGCGGCAACGTGGACGTCGTCCTCAACATCGTCGACTGACGCCGCCTCTCCTCGAAGGCCCCTGCCCGGTGACGGGCGGGGGCCTTCGACGTGCCGCCGCCTTCGGCTCGTGATTCCGGCTCCGGCTCGCGGGAATCGCGGGATTCGACGTGCCGGAAGCGTTTGTGCGTGCCGGGGGTCGGTGGGGTCGAGCTTCGGCTCGTGATTCTGGCTGGGGCTCGTGGAAATCGCGAGATTTCGCGTGCCCGGGGTGTTTCTGCGTGCCGGAGCTTGGCGGGGGTCGAGCTCGGGCTCGTGATTACGGGTCGGGCTCGCGGGAACTGCGGCTTTCGGCGTGCCGGAGGTGCCTCCGCGAGCCGGAGGTCTGCCACGGCAGGAGTGCGTCGTGCCCGTCCGTTAGGGTCGGAGGCATGATCGAGGAACCGTCGCGCGAGGGGTCGGACGCCGAGGCGCTGGCCGAGCTCGAGCAGATCCGTCAGAGCATCGACAACATCGACGCGGCGCTGATCCACCTGCTCGCCGAGCGCTTCAAGTTCACCCAGAAGGTCGGGCGGCTGAAGGCGGCGCACGGCCTGCCGCCCGCCGACCTCGACCGCGAGTCGCGCCAGATCGCGCGGCTGCGGGCGCTGGCGGAGGACGCGCACCTCGACCCGGCCTTCGCGGAGAAGTTCCTCGGCTTCATCGTCGCCGAGGTCATCCACCACCACGAGCAGATCGCGAGCGGCGCGGCGGACTGAGGGCGGCCCGGCGGGCTTGCCTGCGGGTCTCGATACGCCGCCTCCGGCGGCTACTCGACCAGCATGGGTGCGGGCCTGCGGCGGTTACCCGACCAGCATGGATGGGCGCCCGCCCGACATGCTGGGCGGCCGCTCACCGAGCGGCCCCCGCTTCATGCTGATCGAGTAGCCCGCGCAGCGGGCGTATCGAGATCCACCAGCGTCAGAAGTGGAGTCTGCGGACCCGGCCTGCTGACGACGGCGGGTCTCGATACGCCGCCTCCGGCGGCTGCTCGACCAGCATGGGAGGCGCCTGCGGCGGCCGCTCCGTGATGCTGGACGTCCTGACCCCTTCCGCGAGATGCCACTTGTGCACGCTCGACACGGCGTGTCGCGTGCACATGTGGCATCTCGCGGAGGGGAGGGGTCAGGCCTCGACGGGGCGGGTCAGGGCGCGGACCGAGGTGACGCGGCGGCGGGCGATGGCGGCGACCGTCAGCAGGAGGCCGAAGAGCAGCCAGATCAGCAGGCCGACCACCGCGGCGCCGGCGCCGCCGGTGCCCTCGACCACGCCGGCCAGCGCGTTCTGCGCGGCCGAGAGCGGCAGGAAGGCGAGGGCGTCGTCGAAGACGCCCGGGACGGTCGAGATGATGCCGGCGCCGAGGCCGATCACCGCGGCGACCATCGAGAGGAACCGGCCGAGCCCGCCGAGCAGCGCGACCAGTCCCTGGTTCACGGCGGCGAACGAGGCCCCCGCGAGCATCGCCAGCGCGGCGAAGCCGAACCAGGTCACGAGGTCCAGGCTCGCGACCGCGCTCATCACGATCGCGACGGCGAGGCCCTGCACGAGTCCGATCACGAGGGCCGGCACGTAGGAGGACAGCGCCAGCGCCGCGGAGGAGCGGGTCGAGGAGAGCGCGCGGTGCGAGAACGCGGCGAGGACGAGGAAGGTCGCCAGGGCACCGAGCCAGAGCGCGATCGTCGCGAAGAACGGCACGCTCGACGCTCCGAAGAGGTCCGTGCTGGTGCCGCTCGAGTTCTCGACCGGGTCGGAGACGACGTCGGCGAGGTTCTGCGACTCCGACTCCGTGTACGTCGGCAGCTGGGCCACCGCGGCGTCGAGGCCGGTCGCGAGCGAGCGGGTGCCGTCGGCGAGCTGGAGGGCGCCGTCCGAGACTCCGCCCGCGCCGTCGGCGAGCTGTCGTGCTCCGTCGGCCGCCGAGGAGGCGCCGGTCGAGAGCTGCGCGGCTCCGTCCGCGGCCGAGGTCGCGCCGGTCGCCAGCTGGCGGGCGCCGTCGGCGGCGGAGGCGGCGCCGGTGGCGAGCTGCGACGCTCCGCCGGCGGCCGTCGCGGCGCCGGTCGAGAGCTGGCCCAGGCCGCCCGCGAGGGCGGTCGCTCCGTCGGCGACGCCGCGCGCTCCGGCGGCCGACTGCGCGGTCCCGGCGACGAGCGACGGCTGACCGTTCACTCCGTCGGTGATGCCGGCCGAGATGCCCGCGGCGTACTGAGCGGTCGCGCCCGCCTGGTAGAGCGCGCCGGCCTGGTTCGTGGTGTCGAGCTGGCTGCCGGCTTCCGCGAGGATGGCGGCGCAGACGGGGTCGGTCGCGGCGCAGGACTGCGCGAGCGCGGCGATGGTGCCGAGCGAGGTGCCGGTGGTGGTCGCGGACTGGGCGGCGAGCCCGGAGGCGGTCGCGGCGGTGTCGCCCAGCGCCGAGACTCCCGCGGCGAGCCCGTCGAGGCCGTCCGCGAGCGAGCCCGCGCCGGTCGCGAGCTGCGTCGCGCCGTCGGCCGACTGCTGCGCGCCGGTCGCGAGCTGCGAGACCCCGCCCGAGAGGTCGGAGGCGCCGGTGCCGACCTGCGCGACGCCGTCCGCCAGGGAGGACGCGCCGGTGCCGAGCTGCGCCACTCCGTCCGAGAGGCCGGAGGCGCCGGTGGCGAGGTCGTCGATGCCGTCCGCGAGCGTGCTGGTGCCGTCGGCGAGCGTCGAGGCGCCGGTGCCGAGCTGGTCGGCGCCGTCCGCGAGCGTGCCCGCGCCGTCGGCGGCCTGGCCGATCTGCTCGTTCAGGGTGTTGAAGCCGACGTAGATGTTCTCGAGGTAGGCGGTGGTCAGCTGCGTGTTCAGCAGCGCCGTCGCCGTGCTGGTGACCGTCGCCGAGATGGCGTCGTCGACGAGCTTCGCCTTCTCGCTGGTGGTGATGTCGATCGTGGCCTTCGTCGCGGCGGCGGCGTCTCCGGCGTAGGAGGTCGCGGCAGCGGAGAACGAGGACGGGATGGTGACGACGGTCGCGTAGCTGCCGTCGGCGAGGCCCTTCGCCGCGTCGTCCTTGTCGGTGAGGACCCAGGTGAAGTTGCCGGTCGAGTCGGAGCCCGAGACGTTCGCCGCGGGGCTCGAGGAGGGGGAGGGAGTGCCGGACGCGGAGGGCGCGGGCGTCGCCGCGTCCGTCTCCCCGCCGGTGACGAGCCCGGCCGCGAGCTGGCGGCCGAGCGGCACGGTCTGCCCGTTGAGCTCGACGGGGGTGTCCTCGTTCACGACCGCGGCCGTGATGGTGTCGAGGCGCTCGGTCGGGTTCCACAGCGCCCAGACGAGCAGGCCGCCGATGACCAGCGGGACGAGGACGATGCCGAGAAGGGTCACCCAGGACACCTTCTTGACGCCGCGGGGGCGTTCGAGGGAGAAGAGAGCCATCTGTCAGCGGACCTTCGCGATAGCGCGGCGCTCGGCCGCGGGGGAGACCGCGAGCTCGCCGCGGTCGGTGGGGAGGAGGTCGTCGAGCGCGTCCGCGTCGACGGAGGAGGCGATCACCGTGAAGGAGTGCTCCTTCTGCGCGGCCTTCGCGCGGGCCCGGTCGAGCTCGGCGCGGATGCCGTCGCGCAGCTGCGGGTCGGTGACGGTGTCGAGGTCGTCGAGCACGAGCAGCGGCGGAGCCGTCTCGAGCGCCGCGCGCACCTCGGCCACCGGATCGACCGCGCCGGCGAGCCGGACGAGTCCGACGCGCCCGCGGACCGCGGAGGAGCGGATCGGCACGACGAGGCCGTCGACCTTGAGCCGGCCGGCGTCGGGGGCGAGGCGCCCCGCGATCGTCAGCAGCAGCGCGGTGCGGCCCGAGCGGTGCGGGCCGTGCACGACGAGTGCGCCGCCCGCGGGCACCCGCACGTCGACGTCGCGATACACCGGGCCGTCGGGACCGTCGAGGCACAGCCCCTCGGCCGCGACCGCGTCGCTGGCGCCGGGCTCGGGCCAGTCGGCGAGAGCGAGCTCCTTGGTCAGGCCCTCGCCCTCCACGTCGAAGGAGGGGAGCACTCGGTCGAGCCAGCGCGGCATGTGCCAGGCGCGGTCGCCGAGGAGATGCAGCACCGCCGGCACGAGCGTCATCCGGACGATGAAGGCGTCGACGAAGACGCCCACCGCCAGGCCGAGCGCGATCGGCTTGATGTTGGTGTCGCCCTCGGGAACGAACGCGGCGAAGACGGAGAACATGATGATCGCGGCCGCGGTGACGACCTTCGCCGAGCCGACGAAGCCCGACTCGACCGCCGCGCGGGCCGGACGGCCGTGCACGTAGTCCTCGCGCATCCGCGAGACGAGGAACACCTCGTAGTCCATCGCCAGTCCGAAGAGCACGCCCATCAGGATGATCGGCATGAAGCTGATGATCGGGCCGGTCTTGTCCACGTGCAGGGCGTCGGCGAACCAGCCCCACTCGAAGACCGCCGCGACGGCGCCGAAGGACGCGCCGACCGAGAGCAGGTAGCCGAGCGTCGCCTTGAGCGGCACCCAGAGCGAGCGGAAGACCATCGTCAGCAGCACCAGCGAGAGCCCGACGACCAGCAGGCCGAACGGCAGCAGCGCGTTCGCCAGGGTGTCGGAGATGTCGATGCCGACCGCGGTCTGCCCGGTGACCGCGAGGTCGACCCCGTAGGTCTCCTCGAAGTAGTCGTGCTTGTCGCGGATCTCGGCGACGAGCGCCTTGGTGGCCTCGGAGTCCGGGCCGCCCTCGGGGATCACCTGGATGATCCCGGTGTCCGCGGTCTCGTTCGGGGTGGCGAGCGGCACCGAGGCGACGCCGTCCAGGCCCTCGATCTCGGTCTTGAGGTCGGCCATCAGGCCGAGCGGGTCGGTCGATCCGATGATCGTGCCGGTGACGATGAGCGGGCCGTTGTAGCCGGGGCCGAAGTTCTCGGCGAGCAGGTCGTAGGTGTCGCGCGCGGGGGTGCCCTCGGCCTGATAGCCGGCGTCGGGCAGCGCGAGGCGGAGGCTCAGCGCCGGGATCGACGCCATGCCGAGCACGCCGAGGACGGCGATGATCGTGAGGATCGGGAAGCGGGTGACGACGCGCACCCAGCCGCGGAAGAAGCCGCGCGGGACCTCGGCGTGCACGTGCGAGCCGGGGGAGGGGGCGGTCGCGTCCTCGGCGGCGTCGGGGTCGGTGTGGGCGCCGGTGGTGACGGCGGCCTTCTCGGCGCCGGAGGTCGCGGCAGCCTGCTTCGCGGCGGCCTTCTTCGCCTTCCGCTCCTTCGGCCGGAGGCGCTCGCCGGCGAAGCCGAGCAGCGCGGGGGTGAGCGTGAGGGCGATGACCACCGCGATGGCGACTCCGCCCGCCGCCGCGATGCCCATCGTGGTGAGGAACGGGATGCCCGCGACCGAGAGGCCGGCGAGCGCGATGATGACGGTCAGGCCGGCGAAGACGACCGCGGAGCCGGCGGTCGCGGTCGCGCGGGCGGTCGACTCCTCCGGCGCCATGCCCTGCTTCAGCTGGTCCTGGTGCCGGCTGATGATGAAGAGCGCGTAGTCGATGCCGACCGCGAGGCCGAGCATCAGCGCCAGCAGTGGCGTGGTGGAGGAGATCGAGGCGAAGCGGGTCGCGATGAAGATCGCGGACATCGAGAGCGCGACGCCGAGCAGCGCGGTCACCAGCGGCATGCCGGCGGCGAGGAACGAGCCGAAGGTGAGCACCAGGACGACCAGCGCCACGAGGAGGCCGATCCCCTCGGTGACGGTGACGCCGGGCAGGCTCTGGGAGAAGAGGTCGCCGCCGAGCGAGACCACGGCGCCCGCG
The DNA here is from genome assembly GCF_022815545.1 of Rathayibacter sp. VKM Ac-2928. Lineage (NCBI taxonomy): Bacteria > Bacillati > Actinomycetota > Actinomycetes > Micrococcales > Microbacteriaceae > Rathayibacter > Rathayibacter sp. VKM Ac-2928. The sequence goes on along the minus strand of NZ_JALGRU010000001.1, from coordinate 34,413 downwards.
GGGAGCGCGTCCTGGAGGGTGGTGGCCTCGGCCTGGAGCGCGTCCCGCGACGCCTCGGAGGTCGTGGTGGCGGAGCCGTCCATCTGCGTGGTGATGACGAGCGCGTTGCCGGCCTCGGAGATCGTGCCCTCGACGGTGTCGGAGTAGGGGTCGGTGACCGCCGCGACGCCGTCGATCGCCTCCAGCGCGGTGACCGCCTCGCCGACCGGGCCGCTGATGTCCGCGTCCTCGACGCTGCCGCCGTCGGGCGCGACGACGACGTAGCGCGCCGAGGTGCCGCTGACCTGCGGGAAGGTGCGCTCGAGCTGGTCCAGCGCGGTCTGCGACTGCGTGCCGGGGATCGAGAAGGTGTTGTCCGTGCCCTGGTTGAGCAGCAGCGCGCCGCCGCCCGCGAGGACGACGACGGCGAGCCAGAGGACGGCGACCAGCCGGTGGGCGCGGAACACCCAGCGGCCGAGTCGGTAGAGCATCGACGACACGCGTGTCTCCTGACGACGGGGGAGCGGAAAGGGACACGACTCTGTGCTCGGAGAGCGCGGTCGTGCCGTCAGCACGAACGCGCGGGAGGCGACGTGTTCGATGCACGACCGTGCTCGATACACGAACGTATCCGATACGCGAATGTATCCGATACAGTGATGTATCTCAATACCGCCGACGCCCGCCCGGGAAGGACTCAGGATGACCGACTCCGTCGAGACCTCCCGCCGGGGTCGGACGCGCGAGCGGCTCCTCGACGCCGCGTACGACGTCTTCGCCGAGACCGGCGTGCACACCGCCTCGGTCGAGCAGATCTGCGAGCGCGCGGGGTTCAGCCGCGGCGCCTTCTACTCCAACTTCTCCACGAAGGAGGAGCTGTTCTTCGCGCTGATGCAGCGGGAGAACGGCGCCCGCCTGGACGGGCTGGTCGAGCAGATGGGGCGCACGATCCCCAAGGTCGCCGAATCGGACGAGCCGCTCACCCCCGAGACGCTCGCGGTCGTCATCCTCGACTTCCTGCAGGGGCCGTTCACCGACAGCCGGCGCTGGTGCGTCGTGCAGTCCGAGTTCGAGCTGCTCGCGCTGCGCGACGCGGCGATCGCTCCGCAGTACAGCGCCTTCCGGGCGGGCTTCGACGCGACCCTCGTCGACATCGTGCGGGGGGCGCTGCAGCAGGTGCACCGCGACTTCTCGCTGGCGCCGACCACGGCCGTCCGCCTGCTGATCGCGAGCTACGACGACGCGGTGAAGACCTCGATCCTCGAGGGCGACTCGGAGGAGGCCGCGCTCGAGCGGCTCCGGGCGACGCTCACCGACGTGGTGCTGGCGATCTCGGCGGAGCGCTAGGCCGGGTAGGCCGGTCCGCCGGGCGCGGAGCCGTCGGGCGCTGGGTCGTGGGGCGCTGAGCCGCCGGCGCAACCGGTCCCGGTGGTGCCCGCGCGCGAGGAGGATGGACCCATGGAACTGCGCCAGCTCGAACACTTCCTCGCCGTCGCGAAGGAGCAGCACTTCACCCGCGCGGCGAGCGCCCTGCAGATCTCGCAGTCGGGCCTGTCGGCGTCGATCCGGGCGCTCGAGAGCGAGCTGGGCAGCCCGCTGTTCACCCGGAGCACCCGCCGGGTCGAGCTGACGCCGGCCGGCCGCGCGATGCTGGCGGAGTCGGAGCAGTCGGTCGCCAGCGCGCTCGCCGCCCGCGACGCCGTGCTGGCAGTGCAGGGCGTGCTGCGGGGAAGTCTCGCGGTCGGCACCGAGGAGTGCCTGGGCGGCGTGCACCTGCCGCGCGAGCTCGCGACCTTCCGGGAGCAGCACCCGGGCGTCGGGCTGCGGTTGACCCATGACGGGTCCGGCACGCTGCTGGACGCGGTGGGCAGCGGGCGGCTGGATCTCGCGCTGGTCGCCGACATCGGCGCGGTGCCGGCGGGAGTGGTCACGCGGCCGCTCGCCAGTGAGGGCTTCGCGGTGCTCGCGCATCCGGAGCATCCGCTGGCCGACCGGCCGGTCTGCCGGATCCCGGACCTCGAGGGGCAGACGATCGTCGGCCTGCAGGAGCACTGGGGCGCGAGCCACCTCGCCGCCCAGGCGTTCGCCGCGCAAGGCCTGGCGTTCGAGGTGGAGCTCGAGGTGAACGACGTGCACACCCTGCTCGACCTCGTCGAGTACGGCATGGGCGTGGCCGTCGTGCCGGCGCACTTCGCCGAGAAGCGTCCGGCCGGCCTGCGCGCGGTGCCGCTGGAGGACCCGCTGCTCGTCTGGCGCACGATGGTCGCCCTCCCCGAGCGGCCGACGGCCGCGGCCCGCGCCTTCGTCGCGGCCCTGCCGGCCGCCGCCGCCGCACGCTGATCGACGGCCCGCGCGGGGCCCCTGCATGCTGATCGAGCAGCCCTCGGAGCCGCCCCTTCATGCTGATCGAGTAGCCCGCGGAGCGGGCGTATCGAGATCCACCGTCGTCCGGAGCGTGGGTCTCGATACGCGCTGCGCGCTACTCGACCAGCATGAGGCGAGCGCTCAGTCGAGCGAGGCGAGCTCCTCCGCCGTCAGCTCGAGGTCGGCCGCCGTGGCCGAGTCGCGGATGCTCTCGGGGCGCGAGGAGCCGGGGATCGGGAGGACGGTCGGCGACTTCGCGAGCTCCCAGGCCAGGCAGACGACCTGCGGCGAGACGTCGTGCGCCTCGGCGACGGTGGCGAACGCCGCGAACGACGTGCCCAGCTCGGCGGCCGAGGTGATGCCGCCCAGCGGGCTCCACGGCAGGAAGGCGAGGCCCAGTTCGGCGCAGAGCTCGAGCTCCGGCTCGCTGGAGCGGAACTTCGGCGAGAACTGGTTCTGCACGGAGACCAGGCGGTCGCCGAGGATCCCGTGCGCCTCGCGGATCTGGTCCGGGTCGGCGTTCGAGATGCCGGCGCGGAGGATCACTCCCTCGTCGAGCAGCTCGGCGAGCGCGCCGATCGAGTCGGCGTAGGGCACCTCGGGGTCGGGGCGGTGGTACTGGTAGAGGCCGATCGCGTCGACGCCGAGGCGCTGCGCGGAGGCGCGGGCCGCCTCCTTGAGGTACTCGGGGCGGCCGTCCTGCGTCCAGACTCCCGGCTCGGGGCGGAGGTGCCCGCCCTTGGTGGCGACGAGCACCCCGGAGGTGTCGCCGCCGTAGCCGCGGAGCGCCTCCGCGATGAGCAGCTCGTTGTGGCCGAGGTCGGCGTCGCCGCCCTGGTGGTAGGCGTCCGCGGTGTCGATGAGGGTGACGCCGGCGTCGAGGGCGGCGTGGATCGTGGCGATCGACCGCTCGCGGTCGGGGCGGCCCTCGATCGACATCGGCATGCCGCCGAGTCCGATGCTGCCGACGCTGATGTCGCCGAGGCTGCGCTGCTTCATGGGGTCTCTTTCCGGGTAGGGGGTGTCATGGGACGGGAGATCGACATGCTGGTCGAGTAGCCCCGGAGGGGCGTATCGAGACCACCGTTGTCGGAGGGGCGGGTCTGCAGACTCGAGTTCCGGCGGTGGTGGATCTCGATACGCCCGCTGCGCGGGCTGCTCGATCAGCATGAAATGCGCACGGTGCGCAGGCTGCTCGATCAGCATGGAAGGGGAGCGCCCCGCTCGATCAGCGGGGCGGGCGGCTCACCAGGCGTAGTCCTCCGGCGCCGTGCGGTGCCCGGTGAAGATCTCGTCGAGGCGGGCGAGATCCGCGGGCTCGAGCGCGATGTCGACGGCCGCGACGGCGCTCTCGAGCTGCTCCATCGTGCGCGGCCCGGTGATCGGACCGGTGACGCCCGGCTGGTGCAGCAGCCAGGCGAGCGCGAGCTCCCCCGGCGCGATCCCGCGCTCGCGGGCGAAGGCCTCGTACTGCTCCAGCGCGGGGCGGTTCTTCTCGATCGCCTCGAGCGAGCGGGCGGAGGCGCGACGGCTGCCCGACTCCGTCTTCTCGATCACGCCGCCGAGCAGCCCGCCCTGCAGCGGCGACCAGGGGATGACGCCGAGCCCGTAGTGCTGGGCGGCGGGCAGGACCTCGCGCTCGATGTCGCGGACGAGCAGGTTGTAGATGGACTGCTCGGAGGAGAGGCCGGTGAAGCGGCGGTCGCGCGCCGCCTCCTGCGCCTGCGCGATGTGCCAGCCGGCGAAGTTGCTCGAGCCGACGTAGAGGACCTTGCCCTGCTGCACGGCGACCTCCATCGCCTGCCAGATCTCGTCCCACGGCGTCGTGCGGTCGACGTGGTGGAACTGGTACAGGTCGATGTGGTCGGTCTGCAGGCGGCGCAGGCTGTCGTCGAGCGCGCGGCGGATGTTGAGGGCGGAGAGCCGCCCGCCGTTGGGCCAGGAGTCGCGACCGCGCTCGGCGCCGGGAGCGGCGTGCTGCTCCATGTCGCCGTAGAGCTTGGTCGCGAGGACGGTGCGCTCGCGGCGCTCGCCGCCCTGCGCGAACCAGCGGCCGACGATCTCCTCCGTCGCGCCGCGTCCGCCCTCGCCGCCGTAGACGTTCGCGGTGTCGAAGAAGTTGACGCCGAGCTCGTGCGCGCGGTCCATGATCGCGAACGAGTCGGGCTCGCTGGTCTCCGGGCCGAAGTTCATGGTGCCCAGGACGGCGCGGGAGACGGACAGACCGGTGCGGCCGAGATTCGTGTACTGCATGCCTCCAGTTGACGCCGTCGCGGGCCCGGTGTCCAACAGGCGTCGGCGATGGGATTCAGCGGGGGAGGAGGTCAATCGCGGTGCGGGTTAGAGTCTGGGAGTGGCATCGAAGACGACTCAGCGCATCGTGATCGTGCTCGCGAGCACCCTCCTGCTCGCCGGCTGCACGTCGGCGGCCGACATCCCGGACGCGGCGCCGACCGCCGAGGCCGGTGCGGCGAGCTCCGCGACCGCCACGACCGCGCCGAGCGTCGACGCCGGTCCGCGTCCCGTGCCGAGCGTCTCGCTCGCGCCGGTGCCCGTCGCCGCGACCGGCGAGTGCGTGATCTCCGACCTCGCCGGCGGCGGCTCGATCGGCGACGTCGACCTCGAGGTCGTGCGCGACCGGGGGACCCGCGAGGGCGCGGCCGGCACGGTGCGCACCGCGACCGACGGCACGCCCGCCGCCTATGTCGTCGCCGCCGGTGACAACCCGGCCCGGATCGCCGACCGCTTCTGCGTCAGCGCCGACTACCTCGACGCCCTGAACTCCGTCCGCCGCGACGGCGTCACCCTGAGCAGCCTCTTCGGCGGCGACACCCTCAACCTCAGCCCATCGACGGTCCTGACCGTCGGTGACCAGAACGGCCGCGTCCTCGACAACGCCGAGCCCGAGCCGCTGCCGACCCAGGCCGGCTGAGCCGGTCGTCCTGCCGGCCGTTGGTCTCGATACGCCCCTGCGGGGCTACTCGACCAGCATGGGGCGCAGGCGCCCGCATGATCCTGCTGATCGAGGCGGCTGCCGACTCATGCTGATCGAGGCGGCTGCCGACTCATGCTGATCGAGTAGCCCGCGGAGCGGGCGTATCGAGATCCCGCGTCACCGGGAGTCGGGTCTGCAGTCCCGCCCTGCTGGCGGTGGTGGGTCTCGATACGCCCCTGCGGGGCTGCTCGACCACCATGGGCGGCGCGTCGGTCAAAGCCCGATCGCGCCGACGAGCACGGCCGAGAGGGCGACCGTGCCGGCGAGGCCGGTGGTCCGGGCGCGGCGCTTCGCCGGGTCCTCGAGCCAGGGGAGGGCGTTCCAGCGCACGACGGCGCCCGCTGCCCCGGCCGCCGCCAGCGCCACGAGCGCGAACCACGGCACGAGGGTCACCAGCGTCCAGTCGGCGAGCACCCGCACCAGGAGCAGCACGAGCGCCGACTCGATGCCGCGGGTGAGCACGCGCAAGCGGTCGCGGTCGAGATGCGCGGCGGTGCGGCGCGAGGGGATGCTCCCGAGTGCGAAGCGGCCGACGGTGAAGACCGCGACGGCGAGGGCGATCAGCGTGGCGAGGATCATGCCTCCTCCTCCAGGACGTGGGCGAGCAGGTCGAGGCCGAGCGCGTCGACCGAGGTCGCGGTGCTCGAGTTGACGAAGACGGCGACGCCGCGCTCCCGGTCCATCGCGAGCATGGTCGCGTAGCCGGCGGTGCCGCCGTTGTGCCAGGTCGTCGAGCCGCCGTCGTCCACCGGGGAGGTGAACCAGGTGAGGCCGATGCGGTCGCCGTCGCCGGCGTCGAAGCGCGGCTCGAGAACGGTCGCGGCCGGAACGCCGAGGGCGGGGTCGTCGGTGAGCAGGGCGCTCGCGTACCGCGCCATGTCCGCGGCGGTCGAGCGGACGCCTCCCGCCGGCGCGTAGCCCTCGAGCGTCCACGGGCCGACCGAGCGGCCGCTCTCGGAGTAGCCCGTGGGCGCGTCCGGCGCGAGGGCGTCCGCCGAGACGGGGACCGAGCTGCCGGTCATCCCGAGCGGCGTGAAGATCCGCTCCCGGACCAGATCCGCGTAGTCGGCTCCCTCCGCCCGGGCGAGGGTCTGCCCCAGGACGGCGACACCCAGGTTGGAGTACGCGACCTCGTCCGTTCCGCCGCCGGCGCTCGCCGCCTGGCGCAGGACGTCGTCCGGCGAGAAGGTGGTGTACGGATCGACGCCGCGCAGCTGCGCGACGAGCGTCGCCACCAGGTCCAGCGGGGCCGAGGACAGGCGCGGGAGCCCGGAGCGATGGCTCGCCAGCTCCTCCAGCGTGCCGTCGAAGCCGCCCAGCTCCGCGTGGTCGCCGGCGCGATCGGTGAGGGCGACCGTCCCGGTGTCGGCGCTCTGCGCGAGGAGCAGCGCCGTCATCGTCTTGGTCACCGAGCCGATCTCGACCTCCATGCTCTCGTCGGCGCCGAGGCCGGCGAAGCGGACGCCGTCGGGAGTGACGACCGCGGCGACGAGCCGGTCGCGCGTGCCGTCGGCCTGGTCGGACAGCCACTGCGCGATCGCGGCGTCGCCGGTGCGCTCGTCCGAGAGCCGGGGTGCCGGCGGGCGCAGCAGCACCCCGCCGCCGAGCACGGCGACGGCCGCGGCGGCGGCGATCACGCGGGTTCGGGTTCTCATCGGGGACCTCCTGCGGCGAGAAGGATCGTCAGCAGGGGCACCAGCCGCGCGGGCGGGATGCCGTAGCGCCCGCGCCCTCGCGCCTCGAGCCAGCCCGCCGCGACCAGCTGGTTGACGTGGTGGTAGATCTGGCCGGTCGTGCCCGCGCCCTCGCTCTCGGCGAGCTGCGCGACCGTCTCGACTCCGCCCGCGACGGCCTGCAGGAAGCGCAGGCGCACCGGGCTGCCCAGCGCGGCCAGCGCCGCCGGGCCCGGGCTCGACCCCCAGTCGCGCTCGAAGAACGCGTCGGTGCTGAGGCCGTACTGCCACTCGACCGGCCCGGCCGGAGTGGCGACGGCACCCGCGAAGACGACCCCGCCCGGCGAGGGCAGCCGCTCCTTGAGCGCGGTGAGCGCCCAGAACAGGTCGTCCTGCGCCGGGGCGGCCACGGTGCTGCCGGGCGTCGCGACGAGCGCGGCCCCCTCGAGCCGCTCGAGCCTTTCCCGCAGCTCGTCGAGCTCGCCGGGGAGATCACGTTCGGAGGTCATACCTCCACTATTGCAAACATTCCGTAATCCCGGAACCCGCGCTCCAGTCCCGGCGCCCACTCCTCAAGAGTTGTCGTACGCGCTTCCCGAGCACGACAACTTCTGCGCACCCGCGACGCACCCGCGGAGACTCGCCCGCCCCACTCCTCAAAAGTTGCGGTAGCGGCGCGCGACTACCGCAACTACTGGAGACTCGGCCGAGCGAGCCGGGTGGTGGCGCGGGCGACTCCTCGAAAGTTGCGGTAGCGGCGCGCGACTACCGCAACTTCTGGAGAGTGGGGCGGGCTCGAAGGCGTGCGCAGGCATGCGCGGGCACCGGCCGCGGGGCGCGGGCGAACGCGCGCGTCGAGTCCTCGGAAGTTGCGGTAGCGGCGCGCGACTACCGCAACTTCTGGAGGCTCGGCCGGAGGCCCCGGCGGGTGGTGCGGGCGAGTCCTCGGAAGTTGCGGTAGCGGCGCGCGACTACCGCAACTTTTGGAGGGTGGGGTGGGCTCCGGAGCGGAGCCGCCCGGCGTCAGGCGAAGCGGGACGGCAGCACGGCGCCGTTCACGGTGCGCAGCTCCTCGAGCGGCACCGTGAAGAGGCCCTGGACCTCGACGACGGGGGACTCGGCGTCGGTGACGCCGATCCGGAGCACGGGGTAGCCGCGGCCCTCGCAGAGCCCGCGGAACTTCACGTCGTCCTCGCGCGGCACGGACACCAGCACGCGGCCGGTCGACTCCGAGAAGAGGGCTGCGGTGGCGTCGACGCCGTCGCGCTCCATCAGCTCGTCGAGCCAGATCCGCACGCCGACGCCGAAGCGCATCGCGGACTCGGCCAGCGCGACGACGAGTCCGCCGTCGGCGAGGTCGTGCGCGGAGGCGATCAGCGACTCGGTCGAGCCGGCCGCGATCAGCTCGGCGAGCGACTTCTCGGCGGCGAGGTCGAGCTGCGGGGGACGGCCGCCGAGGTGGTCGTGCACGGTGCCCGCCCAGGCGGAGCCGTCGAGCTCGTCGCGGGTGACGCCGAGGAGGTAGACGTTGTCGCCCTCGTCCTGCCAGCCGGAGGGGATGCGGCGGGCGACGTCGTCGATCACGCCGAGCACGCCGACGACGGGGGTCGGGAAGATCGGCACGTCGCCGGTCTGGTTGTAGAACGAGACGTTGCCGCCGGTGACGGGGATCTCGAGCTCGAGGCAGGCGTCGGCGAGCGCGCCGACGGCCTCGCGGAACTGCCACATCACCTCGGGGTTCTCCGGGCTGCCGAAGTTGAGGCAGTCCGAGACGGCGACGGGCGTCGCTCCGGTGACGGCGACGTTGCGGAACGCCTCGGCGAGCGCGAGGCGCGCGCCCTGCGCGGGGTCGAGCTGGCACCAGCGGCCGTTGGCATCGGTGGCGACGGCGAAGCCGAGTCCGGACTCCTCGTCGACGCGGACCATGCCGCCGTCGTCGGGGTAGCTCAGCGCGGTGTTGCCGAGCACGTAGCGGTCGTACTGCGAGGTGATCCAGCTCTTGTCGGCGAGGTTCGCGGAGCCGAGCAGCGCGAGGGTCTCGGCGCGGAGGGCGTCGCCCTCGGTCGAGCGCGGCAGTCGCGAGGAGGAGTCGGCCTGCAGGGCGTCGAGCCAGGCGGGGTAGGCGATCGGGCGCTCGTAGACCGGGCCGTCGACGGCGACGGTGCGCGGGTCGACGTTGACGATCTCCTCGCCGTGCCAGTTGATGATGAGCCGGCCGGAGTCGGTGACCTCGCCGAGCACGCTGGTCTCGACGTCCCACTTGCGGACGACCTCGAGGAACGCGTCGAGCTTCTCGGGGCGGACGACCGCCATCATCCGCTCCTGCGACTCCGACATCAGGATCTCCTCGGCCGTCAGCGAGGGGTCGCGCAGCAGCACCGAGTCGAGCTCGATGAACATGCCGCCGTCGCCGTTGGAGGCGAGCTCGGAGGTGGCGCAGGAGATGCCGGCCGCGCCGAGGTCCTGGATGCCCTCGACGAGGTCCTTGCGGAACAGCTCGAGGCAGCACTCGATGAGCACCTTCTCGGCGAACGGGTCGCCGACCTGCACGGCGGGCCGCTTGGTCGGGCCGCCGTCGGCGAAGCTGTCGGAGGCGAGGATCGACGCGCCGCCGATGCCGTCGCCGCCGGTGCGCGCGCCGAACAGCACGACCTTGTTGCCGACGCCGCGGGCGTTGGCGAGGTGCAGGTCCTCGTGGCGGAGGACGCCCACCGCGAGCGCGTTGACGAGCGGGTTGCCCTGGTAGACGGAGTCGAAGTACGTCTCGCCGCCGATGTTCGGCAGGCCGAGGCAGTTCGCGTAGAAGGAGATGCCGGCGACCACGCCGTGCACGACGCGCGCGGTGTCCGGATCGTCGATGTCGCCGAAGCGCAGGGCGTCCATCACGGCGACGGGGCGGGCGCCCATCGAGATGATGTCGCGGACGATGCCGCCGACGCCGGTGGCCGCGCCCTGGAACGGCTCGATGTAGCTGGGGTGGTTGTGGCTCTCGATCTTGAAGGTGACGGCCCAGCCCTCGCCCACGTCGACCACTCCGGCGTTCTCGCCCATGCCGACCATGAGGTTCTTCTTCATGGCGGGCGAGACCTTCTGCCCGAACTGGCGGAGGTACATCTTGGACGACTTGTAGGAGCAGTGCTCGCTCCACATCACCGAGTACATCGCCAGCTCGCCGCTCGTGGGGCGCCGGCCGAGGATCTCGCGGATGCTCGCGTACTCGTCGGGCTTCAGCCCCAGCGCCGCGTAGGGCTGCTCCTTCTCGGGAGTGACGGCCGCGTTCGCGGTGGTGTCGGGAACGGCGATGCGGGCGTCTGCGGTGCGGCTGTCTGCCATGTGCTGGAGGCTCCAGGAGAGAGGGTGGGGATGCGCGACGATCCTACCGGGGCGGGCGCTCGGCGCTCGGGGGCGGCCTCCGGGCGTCCTGCCCGTCGATCGGGCACCGCCTAGGATCGGCCGGGTGGAGCGGGGGATCGGCACGGCGCGCGGAAGCGAGACGGCGCGGGCCGTCGGCACGACACGCGGAACCGGCACGGCGCGGTCAGCGGCCGTCCTCGCGACCCTCCTCTGGGCGCTCTGGCAGTGCTTCGGCAACCTCGGCGCCGCGAACGTCTCCTCGGACGAGCCCGTCTACCTCTCCGCCGGCTGGAGCTATCTGCACGGCGACATGACGCCCAATCTCGAGCACCCGCCGACCGCGAAGTACCTGATCGGACTCGCGCAGGTCGTGCTCGGCGAGGGCCTGCTCGCGGGGCGGATCGCGGCCGGCGCGGCGACCCTCCTCACCGGCGTCATCCTCTGGTTCTGGCTGAAGCGCGAGCTCGGCACCGTCCTCGCGCTGATCCCGGCCGGCCTGTTCCTTCTCTTCCCGCGGACCACCGCGACCGGCGGCACCCGGATCGACCGGCTCGCGCTCCTGGAGCCGTTCATGGTGCTCTTCGCGGTCGCCGCGATGGCCGCCGCCTGGGCCTGGGCGCGACGCGGGGCGGCGGGGGAGCGCACTGGCGGGCTGATCGGACTCGCCGGCGTCCTCTTCGCGCTGTCGGTCACCTCGAAGCTGACGACCCTGGCGCTCGCGCCGGTGTTCCTCGTGCCGCTGCTGCTGATCGGCGACTTCCGCCGGGCGCTCCGGGGCTTCGCGGCCTTCGCGCTCGCCTTCCTCGTGACCGCGGTGCTCGCCTACCTGCCGGTGCACCCGGTCGAGGCGATCCGCTACCTGCTCGACTTCCAGAGCGAGCACAACGCGAGCGGGCACATGATCGACGTCGCGGGGGCGCCGTACCGCTTCCCGCCGTGGTGGGCGAACCTCTGGTTCATGCTGTCGGGCGTCGGTCCGGCGGCGCTCGCCGTGCTCGTGCTCGGCGGGCTGCTGGCGCTGCTCGCGCCGCGGCGGCGGGCGCTGGTGCTGTACCTGGCGGGCGCGACGCTGCTCCTGCTGGTCTTCCACCTGCTGATCAGCGCGGTCGCGCTGCCGCACTACTACGTGGCGTGGGCGTGGCTGCTCTGCGTGCTGGCCGGGGTGGGGATCGCCGAGGCGCTGCGCGACGGGCTCGTGCTGCCGTGGCGGATCGCGCGGCCGGTCGGTGTCCTGCTGCTGGTGGCCTCGCTGGTGATCGCGGCGGCGACCTCCGTCGGCATCGCGCAGGAGCGGCCGACCGGGATCGCGCGGGTGGCGGGCGCGCTGCACGAGCGCGGGCTCGACGGCGGGCTGGTGCTGGTGCAGGGGATGTCGTCGGGGGTCTACGTGCCCTACATCGGCGATCGGTACACGACGGATCCGGCGTCGGAGGGGATCGTCGCGATCGCGATCGAGGAGTCGGCGCGCTTCCCGCTGGATCCGCGGGTCGAGGAGTACCTGGCGACCGATCCGACCGTGGTGCAGCTCGACGAGCTGCGGCTGGTGCTCACGGACGGGCCGCTGCCGGCGGAGTGACCGGGGTGTGCGCGGATGCGCAGCACAACATCAGCTGAGAAGGGGGTGCCTCCGCTGTGGGGCGAGGGACCCCCTTCTCAGCTGATGTTGTGCGCGGGAGTGCGCGCTCAGGCGGAGCGGCAGGGCCCGGAATCGACCGTGTCGGTCAGCGACGGCGCCTCGGCGGCCACCGGTCCGAGCACCGAGAGCGGGATCGCGTAGCCGACGTTGTCGACCGAGGCGGCCTTGCCGAACACCACGCCCGAGACGGTGCCGTCGAGGGAGAGCAGCGGTCCGCCGGAGTTGCCCTGGTTGACGAGGGCCGCGAGCGTCAGCACCTCGCGCGAGGTCGGCGCGCCGTCGACCATCAGCGAGACGGTGGCGTCGGAGGAGATCTGCGCGGCGCCGAGGGTCAGCGGTCCGCCGAACGGGTAGCCCGCCACCACGCCGTCGTCACCGGCCAGGACCGCGTCGTCGAGGGCGAGCGGCGCGGCGGAGAGCCCGTCGACGGCGATGACCGCGAGGTCGGCGGCGGCGTCGAGGTAGACGACGCGGCCGGTGCGCGGCGGCTCGTTCGGCGCCTCGACCACGGGCTGCGAGACTCCGGCAACCACGTGCGCGTTGGTGACCACCCGGTCGTCCGAGACGACGAAGCCGCTGCCCGTGACGCCGACGTCGCAGGCCCAGGCGGTGCCGGAGACGCGCACGACCGAATCGGCGGCGGTCGCGACCTCGGGGTCGTCCGTCGCGACGCTGGGGATGACGGGCGCCTCGGTCGGGGCGTCGAGGGCCTCGACGATCCAGGAGGTGCCCTCGTCGACGACGGTCGACTGGAGCTGGGCGAGGAAGCCGCGGACCGGGTCGGGCGTGAGGTCGTCGATGGTGCGGATGACGGTGGAGCCCGCGACGGAGGTCGTGACCAGCGGCACGCCGAGCAGCGAGACCGCCGAGGTGACGGCGATCCAGACGAGCCCGGTGATGGCGACGCCGGCGACCCCTCCGGCGAGGCGGTCGAGGAGGCCGAGCTTCACCTTGTCGGCGCCGCGGCCGAAGACGGCGCCGATGGTCGCGCCGATCGCGTAGCCGACGCCGAGCAGCAGCACCGCGGTGCCGATCACGGCGAGCAGCCGCCACTCGCTGCCGGCCGCCCAGGCGGAGACCGCGGGAACGGCGAAGGAGGCGGCGATCGCCCCGGCGACCACGCCCGCCAGGCCGCCGAGCGTGCGGAGGAAGCCGCGGCGCAGGCCGTCGACGAGCGCGCCGATGAGGCTCAGCACGACGACGGCGTCGACGATCACGGATGCGCCCATGCGGAACTCCTCGCGGGTCGGGATCCTCCAGCATGACCGACCGCGGTTGCGGGGACACCCGGAGGACCCTGCGAGTCCCGGACTCTGCATGCTGGTCGAAGGGACGCGGCCGCGCCGCCACATGCTGGTCGAGTAGCCCCGCAGGGGCGTATCGAGACCCGTCGTCCTCAGAAGGGCAGGCCTGCAGACCCCCGTTCCGGCGCTGATGGATCTCGATACGCCCGCTTCGCGGGCTACTCGATCAGCAGGGCTTCCCCCTGCGCGCGGCCTAGAAGAAGGAGATGCAGTACGGCGCCGCGATCGGCGAGAAGAAGCGGTCGACGCCCTCGTGGTCCGCTTCCGCCAGCGTCACCGCGCCGGCCCGCGCCAGCGTGGACGGGCGGGCGGAGCCGAGCAGCAGCGTGCCGAGGTCGGCGACGTCCAGCGACAGGGTCGCCGCGTCGTCGCTGCGCTCCACGCGGCCCTCGCCGCCCTCGACCGTGATGCGGTAGGTGCCGTCGACGAGGCCGAGCTCGTCGCGGACCGCGAGCACCAGCGTGCCGTCGCTCGTCCACGGCCGCGCGCCGAACGCCGCCGCCACGTCGAGCACGCGGGTCCAGATCAGGTCGGCGACCTTCGTCACCTCCACGACGCGCGCGTCGCGCAGGGCCCAGGTCAGCGGGTCGTCGACGGGCGCCATGTCCCAGGTGACGGTCGAGGCGAGGTCGACGGCACCGAGGAAGCCCCAGAGCCCGAGGTAGGCGTCGGCGGTCGCGGCGACGAGGTCGACGACCTCGAGGGTGCGGTCGTCCTCGTCCGGCCCGACGGCCTTGTAGGTGACGTAGCCGTCGAGCTGTCCGTCGGCGTCGAGGTGCACGGCGGAGCGGACGGCGCGGCCCGGCGCGGTCTCGCCGGGCTCGGTGCCGACGGCGTTCGCGGCGTAGCGCGACTGGCGGGTCAGCGAGCCGGGGGTGCGCGCGTGGAAGGCGCGGAAGACCTCCTCCACCCGCGACTGCAGCCAGGTCGTCGCGACGACCTCGACGCGGCCGGCCGGCTCGACCTGGAGGGCGAAGCGCGGGCCGGTGTCGACGCGGATCGAGCGGGTGAAGGCCGAGCGGCCGAAGCCGAACCGGCGGTAGATCGAGGCCTCGCTCGCGGTGAGCACGGCGACCGCGGCGCCCGACTCGCGGGCCAGGCGCAGGTCGTCGGTGATCATGGCGCGGAGGATCCCGCGGCGGCGGTGCGTGGCCCGGACGGTGACCTGCGAGACGAGGTGCGCGGCGAGCTCGCGCCCGCGGCCGACCTGCAGCGAGCCGGGGAACGCGGCGTAGGTGGCGACGGGGACGGACTCGCCGTCGATGCCCTCGGGGGAGGCGGAGTCGTGCACCGCGGTCAGCTCGCGCTGGTCGGCGACCATGTGCTCGGCCCAGTCGCGCCACTGCTCCGGCGTGTACTCCTTCTCGTGGAAGCCCGCGTTGATCGCGGTGCCCCAGGCGGCCGTGGCGGCGTCGGGTCCGCCCTCGGCGGTCAGGGCGGCGGGGAAGCGACGGAATTCGAGACCGGGAAGGGACATCCGTCCAGCTTAGGCACCCGGCCTGCGCGGGTGCTCCGGGCGCCGGAGCGGCGGTCGCTCGATGCGTGCCCGAGGTGGGTCAGAGCGCGCGCCAGCGCTTCTCCAGCGCGTCGTCGACGGCCTCCGCCAGTGCGGCGAGCGCCCCGGGGTCCGGCGCCGCCGCCACGACCTGCGCGCAGGCCGCCGCGATCACCGCGCGTCGCCGCGGCAGCGTCGCCGTGAAGGCGCAGTCGCGCAGCAGCAGGAGCACCCGCTCGGCCGGCG
This sequence comes from Rathayibacter sp. VKM Ac-2928, assembly GCF_022815545.1. Classification (NCBI taxonomy): domain Bacteria; kingdom Bacillati; phylum Actinomycetota; class Actinomycetes; order Micrococcales; family Microbacteriaceae; genus Rathayibacter; species Rathayibacter sp. VKM Ac-2928. Next base: position 19,367 of record NZ_JALGRU010000001.1, on the reverse strand, counting down.
CCTCGACCGCCGGCGCCAGCAGCAGCCGCCGCTCGAACGGCGCCTCCGGCACCATCAGCCGCCAGAACCCGTCGGCGTCCTGGAACGCGGCCGGCGGATCCGGCACCCGGGCCAGCAGCGCGAGCGCCGCGGCCAGCCCGTCGACGTCCGCCCGCGCGACGAGCCCGCGCAGCCGCGACTCCACATCCGTCCCGGGACCCGGCCCGAGCGTCACCGCGGCGAGCGCGCGCGCGTCGAGCCGTCGCTCCGTCTCCTCGTCCGGCACCGTCTCGTCCGCCGACCACCACGAGAGCAGCGGAGTCGCCGCCACGGCGAAGTCGCCGGGCCGCCGCTCCAGCGCGATCAGCAGGTCCTCCGAGGCGGCCAGCGCCACCAGCGCGTCGACGTCCACGGCGAGCACGGTCCCCGAGGTGGACGGCAGCACGAGGTGCCGCCCCGACGGCGGCACGATCTCCGCCCGGGTCCGCGCGCCGGGCCCACGGGCGCTCGCGCGCAGGATCGCCGCCTCGAGCGTGTCCGAGCCCGTGTCCGATCCCGCCCGCCCCGCACCGCCCCCGAAGATCCGTCCACCGCGCGCCATCCCGCCACGCTACCGTCGGCGGCATGACCCGCCTCGTCGCCCTCCTCCGCGGAGTGAACGTCAACGGCCGCACCGTCCGCAGCGCGGACCTCGCCGCCACCGTCGCGAGCGTCGGCGGCACGGCCGTCCGCACCGTGCTCGCCAGCGGCAACGCCGCCTTCGACTCCGACCGCGACCCCGCCGAGCTGAAGCCCGCACTGGAGGCGGCCCTCGGCGAGCGCTTCGGCTACGACGCCTGGATCGTCCTCGTCACGCAGGAGGCGCTCGCCGCGGCCGCGGCCGCCTACCCGTTCGAGCGGATCGACGAGACCGCGCACCCCTACGTCGTCTTCGGCTCCGACTCCGCCGCCCTCGACGCCGCCGAGTCCGCGGTCGGCGCGACCGACCCGGCCGTCGAGCTGCTCGCCCGCGGCGACGGCGTCCTCTACTGGCGCTGCCCGAAGGGCTCCTCCACCGACACGCCGGCCGCCAAGATCCTGGCCCGCGCGGTCTTCCGCTCGACCACGACGACACGGAACCTCCGCACCGTGGAGAAGCTCGTCACGGCCTGAGGTAAGGACGCCCCAGCCCTTTCCGGCTGAGAACCTGCACATTCTTTGGTTAGGCTGTCCTTAGTGCACGGCGTCCGTCGCTCGTTGCGCGCCACGACCACAGCCTTCCGAAAGGGAACAATGCCCCGCGCCACCAAGTCGCTCGCGCTCGTCGCGACCGCCCTGCTCACCGTCGGCCTCGCCGGCTGCTCGTCCGCCGCGGCCGGCTCCGACACCGCCGACTCCGGCTTCGAGCCGATCACCATCGAGCACGCCCTCGGCACCACGACCATCGAGTCGCAGCCGGAGCGCGTCGCGACCGTCAACTGGGCCAACCACGAGGTCCCGCTCGCGCTCGGCGTGGTCCCGGTCGGCATGGCCGCCGCGAACTTCGGCGACGACGACGGCGACGGACTGCTCCCCTGGGTGTCCGAGAAGCTCGAGGAGCTCGGCGGCGAGACCCCCGTCCTCTTCGACGAGACCGATGGCATCGACTTCGAGGCCGTCGCCGACACCCAGCCCGACGTGATCCTCGCCGCCTACTCCGGCCTCACCCAGGAGGACTACGACACGCTGACCGAGATCGCGCCCGTCGTCGCCTACCCCGAGACCGCCTGGGGCACCTCCTGGCGCGACACCATCACCTTCAACAGCGAGGCGATGGGCATGGCCGACGAGGGCGCCGCGCTCATCGGCGAGCTCGAGACCGAGATCGAGGAGAAGGTCGCCGCGCACCCGCAGCTCGCCGGCGCCTCGGCGATGTTCCTGACCCACGTCGACCCGACCGACCTCAGCCAGGTCAGCTTCTACACGACGCACGACACCCGCCCGGCCTTCTTCGAGGACCTCGGCCTGACCACGCCCGAGAGCATCGCGACCGCCTCGGCCACCACCGACGCGTTCTCGCTCACCCAGAGCGCCGAGCAGGCCGACGCGTTCAACGACGTCGACGTCATCGTGACCTACGGCGACGACGAGCTCGTGAACACCCTCAAGGCCGACCCGCTGCTCTCGCAGATCCCGGCCGTCGCGAACGACGCGATCGTCCGCCTGCCCTCCACGCCGCTCGGCACCGCCGCGAACCCGACCCCGCTGTCGATCTCGTACGTGCTGGACGACTACCTCGCCATGCTGGCCGAGGCCGCGGACAAGGCGGAGTGATCCACTCCCGCCCGACTGCGTGAGCTCCGACCGCGTGACCCTCACCGCACCTCCCGTCTCGGGTGCCGCCGCCGTGCGGCGCCCGAGGCGTCTGCGCGCCCTTTGGCTGCTCGTCTCGCTGCTGGTGCTGGCCGGCGTCGCAGTGGTGTCGGTGCTGATCGGCTCGCGCGATGTGGCCTGGAGCGACGTGGTCGCCGCGTTCGGCGGCTCCACCGACGGCTTCGGTCAGGCCGCGGTCGCCAAGCGCCTCCCGCGCACCGTCCTCGCCGCGGTCGCGGGCGCCGCGCTCGGGGTCGCCGGCGTGCTGATGCAGGGCGTCACCCGCAATCCGCTCGCCGACCCCGGGATCCTCGGCGTCAACACCGGTGCCTCGCTCGCGGTCGTCTCCGGCATCGTCTTCTTCGGCCTCTCCACCGCGACCGGCTTCATCTGGGTCGCGATCGGCGGCGCGGCCGTCGCCGCCGTCTTCGTCTACGTGGTCGGCTCGCTCGGCCGCGGGGGAGCGACGCCGCTCAAGCTCGCGTTGGCCGGCGCCGCCACCTCCGCCGCGCTCGTCTCGGTGATCAGCGCCATCGTCCTGCCGCGCGCCGACCTCTCGGGCGGCATCCGCTCCTGGCAGATCGGCGGCGTCGGCGGCGGCACCTTCGCGAGCATCGGCCAGGTCCTGCCCTTCCTCGCCGTCGGACTCGCGCTCTGCGTGCTCTCGGCGAAGAGCCTCAACACGCTGGCCCTCGGCGACGAGCTGGCGGCCGGCCTCGGCGAGCGGGTGGCGCTGGCCCGCGGCGCGGCGGCCCTCGGCGCCGTCGTCCTCTGCGGAGCGACCACCGCGGTCACCGGGCCGATCGGCTTCGTCGGCCTCGTCGTCCCGCACGCCTGCCGGCTGATCGTCGGCGTCGACCACCGCTGGCTGCTCCCGTTCTCCGCGGTCGCCGGCGCGGTCCTCCTCATCGGCGCGGACGTCGTCGGCCGGATCGTCGCGCGGCCGAGCGAGATCGACGTCGGCATCATCACCGCGCTGATCGGCGCCCCCGTCTTCATCGCGATCGTCCGCCGGCAGAAGGTGCGCGAGCTGTGACCGCCGTGCAGTCCCGGCCCGCGGCCCGCTCCGCCGCGCCCTCCGCCACGGCCCTCGCCGTCGCGGCGAGCCGCCGCCGTCGCGGGGCCCGCCGGCGCGCCGTCATCGCCGTGCTCGTCGCGCTGCTCGTCGTCGTCTTCGCCGTCTCCCTGATCGTCGGGCAGACGATCTACTCGCCGGCCGAGGTCGTCCGGGTGATCCTCGGCGAGCAGGTCCCCGGCGCCTCCTTCACGATCGGGCGCCTGCGCCTGCCGCGCGCGATCCTCGGCGTGCTCGTCGGCCTCTGCTTCGGCCTCGGCGGCGTCGCCTTCCAGACCATGCTGCGCAATCCGCTGGCCAGCCCCGACATCATCGGCATCAGCGCCGGAGCGAGCGCCGCCGCGGCCTTCGCCATCGTCACGCTCTCGCTCGGAGCGACGCAGGTCTCGGTCCTCGCCATCGCGGCCGGCCTCCTGGTCGCGCTCGTCGTCTACGCCCTCTCCTACCGGAGCGGCGTGGCCGGCACCCGGCTGATCCTGATCGGGATCGGCGTCGCCGCGATGCTCGACAGCGTCACCGCCTACGTGCTCTCCCGTGCCGCCGCCTTCGACTTCCAGGAGGCCAGCCGCTGGCTCACCGGCAGCCTCAACGGCGCCCGCTGGAGCGAGGTCGTGCCGGTGCTGATCGCCGTGGTCGTCCTCACCCCGGTGCTGCTCGCCCGCTCGCGCGACCTCTCCGGCACGCAGCTCGGCGACGACACCGCCTCCGCGCTGGGCATCCGGGTGAACCGCACCCGCCTCGTCGTGATCGTCGCCGCCGTCGGCCTGATCGCCTTCGCGACCGCCGCGGCCGGCCCGATCGCGTTCGTCGCCTTCCTCTCCGGCCCGATCGCCGCGCGGCTGGTCGGCCCCGGCCGCTCGCTGCTGATCCCGTCGGCGCTGGTCGGTGCGCTGCTCGTGCTCGTCGCCGACTTCGTCGGGCAGTACGCGCTGGGGCTGCGCTACCCGGTCGGCGTCGTCACCGGCGTGCTCGGCGCGCCGTACCTGATCTACCTCATCGTCCGCAGCAACCGATCGGGAGGGTCCCTGTGACCGCCGAGCACACCCTCACCGTCGACACGCTCACCCTGGGCTACGGCGACCGCACCGTCGTCGAGGGCCTCGACCTCGTCGTCCCGCCCGGCCGGATCACCGCCATCGTCGGCGCGAACGCCTGCGGCAAGTCGACCCTCCTGCGCTCGATGTCGCGGCTGCTGGCGCCGCGCGCCGGCACCGTGCTGCTCGACGGCAAGGCCGTGCACAGGACGCCGGCGAAGCAGCTCGCCCGCACCCTGGGCCTCCTGCCGCAGTCGCCGATCGCTCCGGAGGGGATCACCGTCGCCGATCTCGTCGGCCGCGGCCGCCATCCGCACCAGGGCATCCTCAGCCGCTGGAACGCGCACGACGACGAGGCCGTCGCGACCGCGCTCGACGCGACCGACACCGCAGCCCTCGCCGACCGCGCCGTCGACGAGCTCAGCGGTGGCCAGCGCCAGCGGGTCTGGATCGCGATGGCCCTCGCCCAGGAGACCGACCTGCTGCTGCTGGACGAGCCGACCACCTTCCTCGACGTCAGCCACCAGGTCGAGGTGCTCGACCTCCTCGTCGACCTCAACCGGAACCGCGGAACGACGGTCGTGATGGTCCTGCACGACCTCAACCTCGCGGCCCGCTACGCCGACCACCTCGTCGCCCTCGCCGGCGGCACCGTGCACGCCGCAGGCACCCCCGCTGAGGTCCTGACCGAGGACACGGTCCGCGCCGTCTTCGGCCTGGACAGCCGGATCATCACCGATCCCACCTCCGGCACCCCGCTGATGCTCCCGCTCGGCCGGCACCGCCTCACCGCCGGCCCGGGCGAGGCCGACCTGCAGCCCCTCGGCTGACCGCCCGCCGCGGATCTCCTCCCCAGGCGCGAGATCCCTCCGTTCTCCACGAAGTTCAAGCCCACCCTGACTCTTGAGCAGCAGGGTGGGCTGGAATACCCTGATGACCAGGCCGCAGAAGTACCGCGACGTCACGAGGTTCCTCCGCTCGAAAGGGTGGAACCGCACCCGGCAGAGAGGGAGCCACGAGACGTGCAGCCCCGCCGAGGGCGGGGCGACCGTCACCCTCGTGCAGCACCGGGGCGAGGTCTCGCCCGGCGTCGTCCGCCAGCTGCAGGCGGTCTTCGCGGACACCCCGAGCGATTGGAACCGACCATGACGAGCGGACCCCGGGTCCTCGCGGCCCGCGCCTACCGGGACGGCACTCCCTGGTGGACCATCGAGATCCCCGAGCTGACCTCGACCGCGCCGAACGGCGTCGAGATCGTCGCGACCGGAGGCGCGGTCTCGACCCGCGGCATCCCAGCCGCCGCCCGCGAGCTCGCCGCGGTGCACGTCGGCATCGCCGAGGTGGACGTGCGGGTGAGCGTCGAGGCTCCGCCCGAGGTCCTCGCGATCTGGGACGAGGGCGCCCGCGCCGAGGAGGCGGCCCGCGCCGCCCTGCGGCACGCCGGCGCGCTCCGCCGCGAGGCCGTCCGCACCCTCCGCGCCGACGGCTACACCGTCGAGGCCGTCGCGGCCGCCCTGGGGATCAGCCCCGCCCGCGTCTCGCAGCTCGCGGCCACCCCCGATGCGGGGGACGCCCTCGCGGACACCGCCTGACGAGCCGCACAACGAAGGCCGAGCGCCCGGGATCGCCCGCGAACGCGCGGATCCGGTCGTCCGGCCTTCGTTCCGCGGACGACTCCGCGCGCACCGGCGCGCACACGCCGTGTAGACCGTCCGGGGCCCGCAGATGTCGGACGTGTAAACGGTTCCAGACGGCGACCGGGGGGCGTATACGATACCCGGTGTCCGCGCGGACGGCCTGTCGACGGCGGAGCCCACCGCACCCGTGCCCCGACCAGAGGTCCTCCCCGCTGTGACTGCTTCACCGACGCGCCCCGACGCCTCCGCCCTCGGCCGGGCGAAGGCGCTGCTCTTCGACCTCGACGGGGTGCTCACCCCCACCGCCGACGTGCACATGCAGGCCTGGGCCCGTCTCTTCGCGCCGTACCTCGAGTCGCGCGGCATCGCCGAGGGCTACACCGACGCCGACTACTTCCGGTTCATCGACGGCCGCCCCCGCTACGACGGCGTCCGCGCGCTGCTCGCCTCGCGCGGCATCACCCTCCCCGAGGGCTCGCCGAGCGACGACCCCGCCCTCGAGACCGTCTGCGGACTCGGCAACCGCAAGAACGACGCCTTTAACCAGACCCTCGCCGAGAACGGCGTCGCCCCGTACCCCGGCTCGCTCGCGCTCGTCGACGCCGCGATCGCCGCGGGCGTCGAGGTGGCCGTCGTCACCTCCTCCCGCAACGGCGTGCCGGTGCTCGAGGCCGCGGGGATCCGCGACCGCTTCGAGGTCGTCGTCGACGGCCTCCTCGCCGCCCGCGACGCGATCGCCGGCAAGCCCGCCCCCGACACCTATCTGCACGCCGCGCAGCTGCTCGGGCTGACCGCCGCCGAGTGCGTGGTCGTCGAGGACGCCCACTCCGGAGTCGCCGCCGGCCGCGCGGGCGCCTTCGGCCTCGTCGTCGGCGTCGACCGCGGCGTCGGCCGCGACACCCTCCTCGAGCACGGCGCCGACATCGTCGTCGACGACCTGGCCGAGCTGCTCCCCTTCCTCCCCTCCGCCCCCGCCCCCGAGGACGCCGCATGAACCCCATCACCTCCGACCCGCTCGACCGCAACCGGTTCCCGGTCGACGAGTGGTCGCTGATCGAGACCGAGTTCGCCACCGAGCTGCAGGGGCGCACCGAGACGCTCTTCGCGACCGGCAACGGCTACCTGGGCCTGCGCGGCAACGTCGAGGAGGGCCGCGACGGCTACGCCTACGGCACCTTCATCAACGGCTTCCACGAGACCTGGCCCATCCGGCACGCGGAGGAGGCGTTCGGCTTCGCCCGCGTCGGCCAGACCATCGTCAACGTGCCGGACGCGAAGATCATCCGCCTCTACGTCGACGACGAGCCGTTCGTGCTGAGCGAGGCCGACGTCCTCGCCTACACGCGCCGCCTCGACTTCGCGAACGGCGTGCTCACCCGCGAGCTGGAGTGGCGCACCCCCTCGGGCAAGCGCGTGCTGATCCGCTCGCGCCGCCTGGTCTCCTTCACCGACCGGCACCTCGCGATCCTCGACTACGAGGTCGAGATGCTCGACCACGACGCCTCGGTGCTGATCTCGAGTCAGATCCTCAACCGCCAGGACGGCGTCGACGAGTACCACGCGCCCTCGGGCAGCGAGGCCGCCGGCTTCGACCCGCGCAAGGCCGAGTCGTTCGAGGACCGCGTGCTGCAGCCGCAGCTCAAGCGGGTCAGCGGCACGCGCTATCTGCTCGGCTACCGCACCACCAACTCCCGGATGACCGTCGCCTGCGGTGCCGAGCACGTGCTCGAGACCGAGAACGAGTGGGACCAGACCTCCCAGATCGACGACGACCTCGCCAAGCACGTCTACCGGGTGAAGGCGAAGGCCGGCGTCCCGGTGCGCCTGGTGAAGACGTTGACCTACCACACGTCGCGCGGCGTCCCCGTGCGCGAGCTCGCCGACCGCTGCGACCGCACGCTCGACCGCGCCCGCGAGACCCCGGTGGAGGAGCAGTTCACCAAGCAGCGCGAGTGGCTCGACGACTTCTGGGTCCGCTCCGACGTGCAGATCGACGGCCAGCCGGCGATCCAGCAGGCCACCCGCTGGAACCTCTTCCAGCTCGCGCAGTCCACCGCCCGCACGGACGGCGGCGGCGTCGCGGCCAAGGGCGTCTCGGGCTCCGGCTACGGCGGCCACTACTTCTGGGACACCGAGGTCTACGTCCTCCCGTTCCTCAGCTACACGGCGCCGCTCGTGGCGCGGAACGCCCTGCGCTTCCGTCAGAACATGCTCGAGGCGGCCCGCTCGCGCGCGGCCGAGCTCAACCAGCGCGGCGCGCTCTTCCCCTGGCGCACCATCAACGGCCAGGAGTCGTCGGCGTACTACGCCGCCGGCACCGCGCAGTACCACATCGACGCCGACATCTCCTATGCGCTGATGCAGTACGTGGGCGCGACCGGCGACGACGACTTCCTCGCCCGTGGCGCGATCGACATCCTCGTCGAGACCGCGCGGATGTGGGCCGACCTGGGCTTCTGGCGCAGCAACGGCGACGACCACTTCCACATCCACGGCGTCACCGGGCCGGACGAGTACACGACCGTCGTCAACGACAACCTGTACACGAACGTGATGGCCCGCTCGAACCTGCGCGCGGCCGCCCGCGCCGTCGAGCTGCTGAAGGCCGTCGAGCCGTCGGCCTACGAGCGGATGGTCGCCCGCCTGCTGCTGGACGAGGACGAGGTCATCGAGTGGGCCCGCGCGGCCGACAAGATGCACATCCCCTTCGACGCGCGCGCCGGCATCCACCCGCAGGACGCGGCGTTCCTCGAGAAGGAGCTGTGGGACCTCGAGAACACCCCGGCGTCCAAGCGGCCGCTGCTGCTGCACTTCCACCCGCTGGTGATCTACCGCTTCCAGGTGCTCAAGCAGGCCGACGTCGTGCTCGCGCTGCTGCTGCAGGGCAACGAGTTCACGGCGGAGCAGAAGCGCGCCGACTTCGAGTACTACGACGCGCTGACCACCGGCGACTCGACGCTCTCGGCGGTCGTGCAGTCGATCATCGCGGCCGAGGTCGGCTACAGCGAGCTGTCCCGGCACTACTTCCTCTCGGCACTGTTCGTCGACCTCGCCGACCTGCACCGCAACACCGCCGACGGCATCCACGTCGCCTCGACCGGCGGCGTCTGGTCCGCCCTGGTCTACGGCTTCGGCGGGATGCGCGACCACGGCGGGCGGATCACGCTCGACCCGCGCCTCCCCGACGACTGGGACCGCCTGACCTTCCGCATCGCGCTGCACGGCACGCGGGTGCGGGTCGAGGTGACCCAGGAGGCGGTGCTGCTGACCGTCGAGGACGGCGACGCCGCGGCGATCACCGTCCGCGGCGAGCGCGTGCACGTCGAGTCCGGCAACCCGGTCCGCGTCGGCCTCGGCCACCAGGGCCCCCGCCTCACCGGAGCGCCGACCACCTCCGACATCGAGGGCACTCGCCGCTCGGACGGCACCGTGATCACCGCCTCCATCCCCACCATCTCGATGACCCCGGAGCCCGAGGTGCTGACGGGCCCGTAGCCCCGGCTCGCGATGGAGGGGCTGCGCCGCACCCCGTTCTTCACTGATCGAGCGGCTGCGCCGCGCGCCCTCTTCGAGACACCGGTCCACGGAGCGGGCGCCGTCCATGCTGATCGAGTAGCCCGCGCAGCGGGCGTATCGAGATCCACCACCGCATGCACGCGGGGTCTCGATACGCCCCTTCGGGGCTACTCGACCAGCATGCTGCGCAGCGCGCAGCAAGCTTCGCGCCTCCCGTGTCGCCCGCCCGCACCCAGCGCCGCCCGACGCGCCTCCGCGGAGCCGCCCCGCCGGCCGCTGCTAGCGTCGCCCGATGGTCATGAGCAGTACTCGGTTTCCCCCGGCGGCGCAGTCGACCGTCGCGGTCGTCAGCGACTACGCGCTCGACTACACCGGCGGCGCGCAGACGGCGATGGTCGCGGAGTGCCGGAGCCTCGTGGAGGCGGGCGTCCGCGTCCTGCTGGTCGTCCCCCGCTCCGCCACGACGCTGCCGCTCGACGGCATCGACGTGCGCCCGATCCCGGCACCCCGGATCCCGGTCGCGCAGCTGCCGGTCGTCCGGAACTCCCGTCGCACCCGGGCCCTGCTCGAGCGGCTGCTCCGCGAGGAGGGGATCGGCGCGGTCCACGTCCACTCCGAGTTCGGCCTCGCGGTCGCCGCGCTGGAGGTCGCCGCGGCGCTGTCGCTCCCCTCGGTCGCCACCGTGCACACCTTCTTCTGGCGCGGGGTGCCCGGTCGCGCCGGCCGCCTGCTGGCGCCGGTCGCCGCGGCCTACGTCGCCGCCGTGACCGGCCACCGCCCGCGCCCGCGACGCGGCGGTGGCGACCTCCTCGGCGAGCTCCTCCGCGACGTCACCCGGAGCGCCGCCGCCCGGCCCGATCTCGTGATCTCCCCCTCGGCCCACCAGGCCGAGGCGCTCCGTCGCGCCGGCCTGCCGCGGGTGGCGGTGCTGCCCAACACCGTGATCCCCCGGGAACGCGGCGCCGGCGACGTCGCGCCGGACGGCTCCGGTCCGCTCCGCCTGCTCTGGGTCGGCCGGTGCGCACCGGAGAAGCGGCTCGTCCCCTTCGTCGAGGCCTGCCTCGCGGTCCTCGCCCGCGACCCGGACGCCCTCCGCGTCGAGATCATCGGCACCGGTCCCTCGCTCGCCCCCGCGATCCGGCTCGCGGCGGGGTCCCCGGCTGTCGTCTTCCGCGGCTTCGTCGAGAACCGCCTCATCGGCGACGCCGTCCGCCGCTCCGACCTCGTCGCCCTGACCTCGTCCGGCTTCGACAATCAGCCGATGGTCGTGGTCGAGGCGCTGCAGGGCGGCCGCGGAGTCCTCTACGTCGACCCGGCCCTCACGGAGGGCCTCGACGGCCCGGGACTTCTCGCGCCCGTCGAGCCGACCGCCTTCGCCGAGTACCTGGAGCGGCTCTGCCGCGACCGCGCCCCGGTCCACGCGGCGGCCGCGGCGGCCCGGGACGCCTTCACCGATTTCGCGCCCGAGGCGCACGCCGCGGCCGTCCTCGCGCTCTACGGCGCAGCGCGCGAGATCGCAGGTCTGCGCGCCGCGCGGGAGTAGCGCGGCCGGGCGTCAGGCCGTGGCGACCAGCGCGCGCACCGCGGAGGTGAAGAACGCGAGCCCGTCCACGCCCGAGCGCATCGCGGCCGGGGTGTCAGGGCCGAAGCCCGGCTCGACCGCGTGCTCGGGGTGCGGCATCAGGCCGACGACGTTGCCGCGCGCGTTCGCGACTCCGGCGATGTCGTTCATCGAGCCGTTCGGGTTGGCGCCGAGGTAGCGGAAGACCACGCGGCCCTCGCCCTCGAGCTCCGCGAGCGTCTCGGCCGAGGCGATGTAGCCGCCCTCGCCGTTCTTCAGCGGGATGGTGATCTCCTGGCCGGCCTCGAAGTCGCTGGTCCAGACGGTGGCGGCGTTCTCGACGACGAGCCGCTGGTCTCGGCAGACGAAGGAGCCGACGTCGTTGCGGATCAGGCCGCCGGGCAGCAGGTGCGCCTCGGTCAGCATCTGGAAGCCGTTGCAGATGCCGAGGACGGGGGTTCCGGCGTTCGCCGCGTCGATCACCTCGCGCATGATCGGCGAGTGCGAGGCGATCGCGCCGCAGCGCAGGTAGTCGCCGTAGGAGAAGCCGCCGGGCAGCACGATCGCGTCGACGCCGTCGAGGTCGTGATCGCCGTGCCAGAGGGCCACCGGCTCCGCGCCGGCGAAGCGGACCGCGCGCTGGGCGTCGCGGTCGTCGAGCGAACCGGGGAAGGTGATGACGCCGATCCGCATGATCACGCCTCCGGGTAGTGGATGCCGACGACGTCCTCGATCACCGAGTTCGACAGCATGTCGTCGGCCAGGGCGGCGATCGAGGCACGGACCTCGTCGGTCACCTCGTCGACGGTGATCTCGAAGCGCTTGCCCACCCGCACGCCCGTGACGGCGGAGTGGCCGAGCCGCGAGAGCGCGCCGGCGACGGCCTTCCCCTGCGGATCGAGCAGCTCGGCCTTGGGCATGACTTCAACGACGATCGTGGGCACCGTGTTCTCCGGAGTCTCGAGGGGCTGTGCGGATCTCCGCGCGCCCATCGTACCCGCCCGGCTTTCCGGCGATCCGTCCCGGGATCGCCGGCCTCCGGGTGCTTCCGCTCAGGCCGCCGCGGTCACCCGCAGGGTGTTCGCCCACGGGTCCTCGAAGGACAGCGTCCGCCCGTCGTCCGCGGTCGCGACCTTCGCGCTGCGCAGGCGCTCGCCGAGCGCGCCCAGATCGTCCGCCGCCGGCACGACGATCTCGACCTGCCCCAGCCCGAGCGCGAGCTGCCGCCGCCCGGCGCCGAGCGAGTTCCAGGTGTTCATCGCCATGTGGTGGTGGTAGCCGCCCGCCGAGACGAACAGCGCCTGCCCGCCGTAGGCGATCGTCGTCTCGAAGCCGAGCCGGTCGACGTAGAACTCCTTCGCCGTCGCGACGTCGCCGACGCTCAGGTGCACGTGGCCGACCGAGGCGCCGCCGAGCCGCGGCTGCGCGATCGCCTCCTCGGTCAGGTGCTCCCGGAGGAACGCGTTGGGGTCGAGGAAGAGCGTCGACATCTCGATCCGCCCGTGCGTCCAGGACCACTGGCTGCGGTCGCGATCCCAGTAGAGCTCGACGCCGTTGTGCTCCGGGTCGTCGAAGTAGAACGCCTTGCTCACCAGGTGGTCGGAGCTGCCGGTGAAGGAGCCGGGGTGCCGGGTCGCGACGCTGTGCACGGAGGCGGCGAGCGCCGCCTCCGACTCGAAGAGGATCGCGGTGTGGAACAGGCCGGCGCTGCGGGGGGCCGCGTGCCGCAACTCGGGAGCGTGCTGGAGGATCACCGCCGGGACGCCGCCGCGGCCGAGCACCGCGACCGAGCCGTCCTGCGAGAGCAGATCGAGCAGGACGGCGTCGCGGTAGTAGGCGACCATGCCGTCGAGGTCGGCGACGCGCAGGGTGACCGCGCCCATCACGGTGTCGGGGGCGAGCAGGTCGGGGGAGGAGGTGGTCATGCCGGTCATGCTAGGTCCAACTCAGTTGTAGCCACAACTATTTCCTGACGGGAGGAAGCGGAGGTGGGGATGGCGCCGGGTTCATAGGATCGCCATAGGCAGCGTCCAGCCCGCGCGATGCGGCGGGTCGTCGAATGGACTCCGGTCGCCGTCAGGGGCGGCCCCGGCCACGAGGACGCATCATGAACGAGTCACCCGAATCCCACGGCGCCGAGCGTGAGCCCGCTGCCACCGCGACGGACCCCACCGGCGCCGAGGAGCGCCAGGCGCTCCGGACCGACGACCGCCGCCGTCGCCGTCGCGCCCTGATCGCCGGCGGTGCCGGGCTCGCCCTGCTGATCGGCGTCACCGCGGGCGGCGTCTCGCTCGCCGGCCGCTCCGAGTCCGCCTCGGCCGCCTCGTCGAGCGCCGCCAGCACCATCGTCTACCCCGGCGGCTCCCGCGGCTCCTTCGGCGGCGGCATCGTCGTGCTGCCCTACTCGGGCGGGTCCTCCTCGGGATACGGCTCCGGCAGCGGGTCGACCTACGGATACGGATACGGCTCGGGCTCGGGCGGCACCGGCTCGGGGACCTCCGGCTCCACCTCGACGTCCACGGCGACCGACGCCGTCCCCGCGAGCACCGCGCAGACCGCCGGCGTCGTCACGATCACCTCCGACCTCACCTACGAGGGCGCGACCTCCGCCGGCACCGGCGTCATCCTCACCTCCGACGGCATGATCCTCACCAACAACCACGTCGTCGAGGGCTCCACCAGCATCACCGTCACGGTCGAGAGCACCGGGCAGGCCTACACCGCCCGCGTCGTCGGTACCGACAAGACGAACGACATCGCGGTGCTCCAGCTCGAGAACGCCTCGGGCCTCACCCCGGCGACCCTCGACACCGACGGAGTCGCGGTCGGAGACGCCGTCACCGCCGTCGGAAACGCGAAGGGCACCGGCAACCTGGTCGCCGCGGCCGGCACCGTCGAGGCCCTCGGCCAGAGCATCACCACCCAGGCCGAGACCGGCATCACCGGCGAGAAGCTGACCGGCCTGATCCAGGTCGACGCGGACATCGTCGCGGGCGACTCGGGCGGCCCGCTGGTCGACGCGGCCGGGAAGGTCGTCGGCATCGACACCGCCGCCTCCAGTGGAACCGCGGACATCACCGGCTTCGCCATCCCGATCTCGAAGGCCCTCGACATCGTCGCGACGATCGAGGCGGGCGCCGACACATCGACCGTCGCGATCGGCTACCCGGCCTTCCTCGGCGTCTCGCTGCCGTCCGGCACGACGGCGGGCACCGCCTCCGGAGCCGTCTCGGGCGCGAGCACCGCGGCGGGCGCCGTCATCGCCGGCGTGATCGAGGGCACCCCCGCTGCCGCCGCCGGTCTCGTCGCGGGCGACGTCGTCACCGCGGTCGACGGCACGGCCGTCACCTCGGGCGACGCCCTCTCCGCGGACCTGGCCCAGCGCGAGCCCGGCGAATCGGTCACCCTCACCTGGACCACCGCCGCCGGCACCTCGCAGTCCGCGACCGTCACCCTCGTCGAGGGCCCGGTCGCCTAGGAGCGGTCCGCTTCGCGGGCTCGTCCATCAGCGAGAAGCATGCTGGTCGAGTAGCCGCGGAGCGGCGTATCGAGACCCACCGCGCCCAGCAGGGCGGTCTGCAGACGCGCGTGCTGACGCAGGTGGATCTCGATACGCCCGCTGCGCGGGCTGCTCGATCAGCATGAAGGCGAGGGACGCGAGCGCACCGCGCATGCTGGTCGAGTAGCCGCGGAGCGGCGTATCGAGACCCGCCCCGCCAGCACGCGCACGCGGCGCCGGCGCACCCACCGCGACGCGCCGTTGTTTTGAACTATTCAACACAACTCGGTAGCCTTGTCCTCATGACGATGACGGACGACCGGCTGAGAGCCTCCGGGCTCAAGGCCACCGCGACCCGGCGGGCCGTCCTGCAGGCGCTCGAGGGGCATCCGCACTCCGACGTCGATCAGATCCTCGCGCGGGTGCGCGTCGACCTGCCCGACGCCTCGGCCCAGGCCGTGTACGGCGTCCTCGCCGCCTTCACCGAGGCCGGCCTCACCCGCCGCATCGAGCCGGAGGGTCACGCCCGCCGCTTCGAGCTCCGGGTCGGCGACAACCACCACCACGTCGTCTGCCGCAGCTGCGGCGCCGTCGCCGACGTCGACTGCGTCGTCGGCCAGGCGCCCTGCCTGCACCCGTCGTCGTCGAGCGGCTTCGCCATCGACACGGCCGACATCACGTTCTGGGGCACCTGCCCCGACTGCCTCGCGCAGGCCGAGACCCGGCCGGCGCCCGCCATCACCGCCGCGGAGGGCGAGACAGCGCTCCGCCGACAGGAGGACTCATGACCGAGGAACGATTCACGACGACCGATGCCGGAGCCCCCGTCGCCAGCGACGAGCACTCGCTCAGCGTCGGAGCCGACGGCCCCATCGCGCTCCACGACCACTACCTCCTCGAGAAGCTCGCGCAGTTCAACCGCGAGCGCATCCCGGAGCGCGTCGTCCACGCCAAGGGCGGCGGCGCCTTCGGCCGCTTCGTCACCACCGGCGACGTCAGCGCGTACACCCGCGCCGCGCTGTTCCAGCCCGGGGTCGAGACCGAGATGCTCGCCCGCTTCTCCACCGTCGCCGGCGAGCAGGGCTCGCCCGACACCTGGCGCGACCCGCGCGGCTTCGCGCTGAAGTTCTACACGAGCGAGGGCAACTACGACCTCGTCGGCAACAACACCCCGGTGTTCTTCCTCCGCGACGGCATCAAGTTCCCCGACTTCATCCGCTCGCAGAAGCGCCTTCCCGGCACCCACCTCCGCGACCACGACATGCAGTGGGACTTCTGGACCCTCTCGCCCGAGTCGGCGCACCAGGTCACCTGGCTGATGGGCGACCGCGGTCTGCCGAGCTCGTGGCGGCACATGGACGGCTTCGGCTCGCACACCTACCAGTGGATCAACGCCGCCGGCGAGCGCTTCTGGGTGAAGTACCACTTCAAGACGAACCAGGGCATCGAGATCCTCAGCCAGGAGCAGGCCGACCAGATCGCCGGCGAGGACGCGGACTTCCACATCCGCGACCTGTCCGCTGCGATCGACCGCGGCGACCACCCCTCGTGGACCCTCTCCGTCCAGGTCATGCCGTACGCCGACGCCGAGTCCTACCGGTTCAACCCGTTCGACCTCACCAAGGTCTGGCCGCACGCGGACTACCCCCTGATCGAGGTCGGCACGATGACCCTCGACCGCAACCCGGAGAACTACTTCGCGCAGATCGAGCAGGCGACCTTCGCCCCCTCGAACTTCGTGCCCGGGATCGAGGCCAGCCCCGACAAGATGCTGCTCGCGCGCATCTTCAGCTACGCCGATGCGCACCGCTACCGCGTGGGCACCAACCACGCGCAGCTGCCGGTCAACGCCGCGAAGTCGCCGGTGCACTCGTACTCGAAGGACGGCGCGATGCGCTTCGACTTCCAGCGCTCCGAGGTGCCCGTCTACGCGCCGAACACGATGGGCGGCGCGCACGCCGACCCCGCCCGCGCGGCGGAGGGCCCCGGCTGGGAGACCGACGGCGCGCTCACGCGGGCCGCGGCGACCCTGCACCCCGAGGACGACGACTTCGGCCAGGCCGGCACGCTCTACCGCGACGTCCTCGACGACGACGCCAAGGCGCGACTGGTCGCGAACATCGCCGGCCACGTCTCCAAGGTGACCCGCCCGGAGCTGCGCCAGCGCGTGCTCCAGTACTGGGCGAACGTGGACAGCTCGCTGTCGCAGCGCGTCGCCGAGGCCCTCGAGCCCTCCGCCCCCGGCGCGGACGTCTCGCCGGAAGAGGTCGGCATCCACGCCTGACCCCCTGGTGCGCGGTACCGGCTGATCCCGGTGCCGCGCACCTCCGCCCGGTCCCCCGGACCGAGCGCCCCCGAGCAGCGGGCGGCGCGGGCTGTCGCATGCGGCCCCGCGCCGTCCGCTTCCCCGTCCGACGGGCGTCACCCCTCGGTGCGACGGCGTCATCCCGGGAAACCGAGGCGTCGCTGCCAGTCGGCGAGCACCTCCCCGGTGACGTCGAAGAGCTCGCTGCCCCGGTGCGGAGCATCGATCTCGGTGCTCGTCACGCGCACCCCGTTCGGCAGGATCTCCACGATCGCGGAGCCCGATGCGGCGATCGACCGCTCGTGCTGCGGCCCGGCGAGGACGTCGGTCCGATTCGCGGCACCGGGAGCGACCACCACCGGAGCCGGGTGGGTCGTGTCGACGAAGGCGTGGTGCCAGTGCCCGGCGAGCACCGCCAGGAGCGTCGATCCCTCGACCGCCTCCCAGAAGTCGTGCGGATTCGCCAGTCCCATCCCCCGGTGCAGCGGGGTGACCGCCTCGATCGGCGGGTGGTGCAGCACCACGACCGTCGGCGTCTCCGGGTCCTCGGCCACTCGATTCCGCAGCCACGCCAACGTCGGCTCGGCGAGGAGTCCCCAGGACGCTCCGCCCGGAACGGAGGAGTCGAGCACGAGGATCCGCACCCCGCGCACGACGACCTCGGTGTTCCAGGCCCCGTCGGAGCCGAAGCCCTCGCGGTCGTCGTGATTGCCGAGGGCGAGCACGAGCGCGGCATCCCGCTCGGCGCACCACTCCTCGAGCCTCGCGCGCAGAACCCGGTAGGACTCGGCATCGCCGTCATCGCTCAGGTCGCCGGACACCACGACGGCGTCGAGGTCGGCGACGGCGGAGTGGGCGGCGAGCACCGCGTCGAGTGCGGCGCGCGGATCGACGACGCGGTTGTAGCGGGCGGCGGGGTCGGCGAGCAGGTGCGTGTCCGAGAGGTGCAGGATCCGCACGGCACGGGGAGCGGCCTCCTCGAGGATCGCGTCGGCCCGCGCTCCCGCCGCCTCGATCCGCTCCGCGTTCCGCTCGTCGGGCCCGTCGGTCCAGGCGATCGCCTCCTCGAGGGTCTTGCCGAAGCGGAGGTGCCGCGCGACCAGTCGCCGCCGGCGCAGGGTCGGCTCGACCCGCAGGTGCAGCGTCAGATCGAGGAGGCCGGCGACCTCACCCCAGCCGTCGTCCTCGAGCAGCAGGTAGTTGCCCTCGACCAGGACGACGGTCCGCTCACCCACGGGGAGGGCGAGCGAGTCCGGCACCGGCTCCTCGATCGCGCGATCGAAGGAGGCGACCCGCACGGTGTCGCCCGGCTGCGCGGTCCGCAGACTCTGCAAGGCCCCGAGGAATCCGACCGCATCGAAGGTGTCCGGCGCTCCCATCCGCTCACGTCGGCCGAGTTCGCGCAGCCGCTGCTGGGGCAGGTGGTACCCGTCGAGCGGGAGGACGAGCGCGCCGGGAAGGCGAGCACGCAGCCGCTCGACGATCGTGGACTTGCCGGCGCCCGGTGATCCGGTGACTCCCACCAGCAGGAGACGCCGGTCCGACGCCGCCGTGCGGATCACGGCGACAGCCTCCTCGAGGGAGGCGAGCACGGGTCGGGGCTGGTCGGGGAGAGGCATGGGCCCATTGTGGCCAGCAGTGCCGGGGCGGCGGACGGCCGACCGCTCGGTCGGTGGAGAGTCCGGGCATCCGCGCCCTGGGGAGGACCCCCAGCGCGACACGCCCGGGATGAGCGGTTTCGGGGGCCCGGTTTGACAGTGCCGGGATCGGGCCGTAACTTATTCCAAGTCGCCACACAGGCCGCAGGGAAACGGAAGAACAGGGCTCCTCAGGGAGCACGGTTCAACGTCCCGGCCTCATTCGGCACCATCCACTCGGCAAGACAGTCCTTCGGGTCACGTCTGCCGCACGGATGTAAAGCCTTCGCAGGATCCCTCGGATCCAGCAACTTCGCCGCCCGGCGACGGACTCAGGTCCGGAACCGAGCAACGTCGGAGCGCCTACGAGCGCAACGGCATCGCGAAGAAGCCGGATTTGACACGGCCTGCGGATGTGCTAAGTTAGTCAAGTTGCCACGGCGGCTGAGAGAACAACTTCTCCAGCTTAGCGAAGTCTTCCGACTAAGGCAACATCTTCGATCACTTCCGTTGTGAAGCACCTCTTCAGGTGTGGAGGCGGGACGTGTCCGATTCTTGAGAACTCAACAGCGTGCACTATGTTCAATGCCAAATTTATAACCCCGTCCGGGTCTTGTGATCCGGTTGGGTTCCTTTGGAAATTGATGTCAGTAATGATGTCTTATTTGCTAGAGGTCAAACTTGAGTGCCTTCCTTTCGGGGTTGGTGTTCGTAATTTTTTTACGGAGAGTTTGATCCTGGCTCAGGACGAACGCTGGCGGCGTGCTTAACACATGCAAGTCGAACGATGAAG